>NZ_JBAFUS010000001.1:0-1947447 GCF_043193615.1 Xanthobacter aminoxidans
AGCCATGGGCTATCGCCTGGTGATCTGGCCCGTGTCATCGCTGCGGGTGGCCAACAAGGCACAGGAAATGCTCTACGCGACACTCGCGCGCGATGGCTCCACGCAGGCAATGGTCGGCGAAATGCAGACGCGGGCCGAGCTCTACGATCTCATCGGCCTTAAGACCTTCGAGGCCCTTGATGCGTCGATCGTTGCAACCGTGGTTCCGACGCTCGCGGCAGAGTGACGTCAACGGGTCAGGATTCAGAGCGCCCGGGAGCCGCGATGCAGAAGATGCCACATTGTGGCATTTTCGCAGCAGCTCGGGCACTTTCTGTCTTTATCGTGGCGAGCCATTGACGCACCGCAAAATCTATCCGTATCGTTAAAGTGACGGTTCCCGAAAGGGATCAAAAGGGAACACGGTGATTCGGTGAGTCCGAAAATGCCGTGGCTGCCCCCGCAACTGTAAGCGGCGAGTCCTCTGCCATCAGCCACTGGGTCGCGAGATCTGGGAAGGCGGCAGACGGGCGGTGACCCGTGAGCCAGGAGACCTGCCGTCGATCGTGGTCACACGCGAGCTCATTGGGCGGGGTGTCCTGGTGGCGGTTTTCCAGCCTTTCTCGGCCGGGCGACCTCGTTCGCGGTGACGGACCACCCGCGCCGCCGAGTGTCTTCATGTCGTCCGTTCTGCTGTCCCTCCCCCGCCGCCCCGGTCGGGCCACGGCCCTCGTTGCCTTCCTTTCCGTCGCATTCGCTCCGTGTGCCTTTGCCCAGACGGCGGACGACCAAAATGCCGGTGACCTGCCCACCCTCGTTGTCAGCGCCACCGGCATTCCCACGCCCGAGACCGAGGTGGCGAGTTCGGTCAGCATCGTCACCGCCGACGACATCGCCCGGGCCCAGCAGCGCACACTCCCGGACGTGCTGCAGTCCCTGCCCGGCCTCAACGTGGTGCAGACGGGCGGCCCCGGAGGGCAGACCTCGGTTTTCATCCGGGGCACAAATTCCAATCATGTGAAGGTGTTGATTGACGGCATTGACGCCGGTAATCCCTCCACGCCCAACGGCGCCTTCGACTTCGGACAGCTCATGGCCTCCGATCTCGAGCGGGTGGAGGTGCTGCGCGGCCCGCAGTCGGGCCTTTATGGCTCGGACGCAATCGGCGGCGTCATTGCGGTCACCACAAAGAAAGGCGAAGGCCCGCCCAAGGTCACGGCCTATGTGGAAGGCGGAGCGCTCGGCACCTTCAACCAGTATGCAGGCCTGTCCGGTTCGACGGAAAAACTATCGTATTCGTTCAACGTCACCCACTTCTCGTCCACCGACATTCCGGTGACGCCCCAGAACATCGCGCCCCCCTTCTGGCCGCTCAATCCCAACGCTTACGACAACTGGACGTATTCGACGCGTCTCGACTGGCAGGCGGCGGACAATTTCGCGGTCAATTTTGTTGCGCGCTACATCGACTCGAGCCTCGCTTTCACGCCGGACACCTATCCCCCGCCCACCTATTCCGGCGTGCCGGCCGCGCAGCGTTCCACGTCCTATGCCAGCATGTTCTTCACCAAGGGCGAAGGGGTGTGGAAGGCTTTCGATGATCGCCTCATAACCACCTTCGGTGTGAGCGAGCTTTCAACGTCCAATCCTACCGTCGGGCCGAACACGTCAGTGAACGGCACCTATGACGGCGACCGGCAGATCTATTACCTGCGCTCCAACTACGCCTTCGCGCCGGGCCAGAACCTGCTGGTGGGTGCTGAGCGGCGCAACGAGAGCATGACCTCCGCCACCGCCTACACATCCATCGACGCCGCGACAGGCGACACGGGCGTTTATGCGGAGTATCAGGGCAATCTCTGGAACCGACTCTTCTTTGCCGCCAACGTGCGCTACGACAGCGACGACAGCTTCGGCGACCACACCACCTTCCGTCTCGCCCCTGCTCTTCTGTTCGACGAGACCGGCACCAAGCTGAAAGCGAGCTACGGCACGGGCTTCAAGGCGCCAACCCTCTACCAGCTCTATGCGCCCTATTACGGCAACCTGAATCTGCTGCCGGAAGAAAGCACCGGATGGGACGCAGGCTTTGAGCAGAAAGCATTCGGGGACCGGGTGCTGTTCGGCGTGACCTACTTCCACAACAACATCACAAACCTCATCAGCTACGATCCGGTGACGTATCAGAACATCAACATTTCAAATGCCGTGTCGCAGGGTGTTGAGGCGTTCATCGCCGTCAAGGTCACCGACCGCATTGATGCGCGCGTGGACTATACCTACACCGACGTGGTCGGATATGTGCCCCCTGGCCTGCCGTTCGGCGCCGCCTGTGCGCCCATCGACGCGACGTCCTGCAATCCCCTGCGGCGGCCCAACAACAAGGTGAGCCTGGCTCTCGGCTGGCGGCCGACCGACGAACTCGACCTCAAGGCGAGCCTCGTCTACGCGTCCTCCTGGTGGGACATCGTGCGTCTCACCTCGAACTACATTGACCAGCCCGGCTATACGGTGGTCAACGTTGCCGCCAACTATAAGTTGAATACCAACGCCACGCTTTTTGGGCGCATCGACAACCTGTTCGACCAGACCTACGAAAATCCCAACGGCTTCCTTGCTCCCGGCTTCGGTGCCTATGGCGGTGTGAAGCTCACATGGTGAGGGAAGCTGCAAGGCGCCTTGCGAGCGTGCTCGTCGCCGTGTGGCACCTTCTGCTGACGCAGGGGGCGTTTGCCGAAGCTGGGCGCACAGCCGCCCTGCTTCGCGTCGTCTCGCTCAACCTGTGCGCGGATGAACTGGTGTTGCGCCTTGCCGATCCGGGACAGGTCGCATCCGTCACGTTTCTCGCCCGCGACCCCCGCGCCTCTAACGTCGCGGACCTTGCCCGCACCGTGCCGATGAACCGGGGTTTGGCCGAGGAGATCGTCCCCCTGAAGCCGGATCTGGTCATTGTCGGGGCCTATACCACGCGCACCACCACGGCCATGCTGCGCCGACTTGGCTTCGAGGTGCTGGAACTGGATATTCCCCGAACTCTGGGTGAGGCGTATGCCCAGATCCGTATGGTGGCCGCGCGGCTTGGCGTGCCGGAGCGGGGCGAGCAGACGGTGCGGGAGATGGAGGTCGGGTTCGCCCGGCTGCCGGCCGTCGCAGAGAACCACCCCACAGCGGTGGTCCTGCGGCCCAATGGCTTCACGGTCGGCCGGGGCTCGATCTCTGACGAGGTGATGCAGAAGGCCGGTCTATCGAACCTTGCCGCCCGCCTGTCCACCGACAGGAAGGGACAACTGACACTTGAGGAGATCGTGCGCGCGAACCCCGACCTCCTCATCATCAATGCGGAGAAGGACGCGCCTCCCTCACTCGCCGATGGGCTCCTGCGCCACCCGGTATTGGCCGCATTTGCAACCGCCGGACGGTCCGTCGCACTGCCGCCCCGGCTTTGGACGTGTGCCGGTCCCGCGCTCACCGAGGCCGCGGCGCGTCTCGCCACCGCCCGGCTGAGCCTTTCCGGTGTCGGTGCGTCTGGAGAAGATCGGCCGGCCGCTCACCTCGGCGGGGGCACCCTACGTTGATTCCCGAACGCCGCATTCTGCTCCGGCGCGACGCTGCGGTGATCGCCATGATTCACGACCTTCCGGCCTCCGCCCGCTTCTGTGATCGGGTCGCCTTGATGAAGGATGGGGCCTTATCGCCGAAGGTGTCCCAAGGCCGGTGCTGGACGAAGAACGGATCGCAGAGGCGTTGTCGGTCGATGGCCTGCGGTTCGAACATGCGGGCGAGAGTGTCGTCCTGCCATGGTCCCGACCCAGGCGCGAAAACAGCAGGCAGGAGGCCAGCCAGCATGAGCGATAACGTCTTCGACGCGACCGCAGCACATATCCGGGACCCTTATTGCGGCTTCAGCCTCGGCATTTTCGGGGCCATCGCGGAATTCATGCGAGACCCCGCCGAGGCGGCGGAGGTGTGGGAGGGGCCCGATAGCCTTTCGTTACTGACGACCCGCGGCGGGCTGCGCTTTCACGACCATCCGCAAGCCGTCCTCGTCGACTATCGCATGCCTTCGCGCCATGTTGAGCGCCGGATTCCGGCTCGCGCCGTGTGCCTGCCCACCACCTTGGCCGGCCGCGCTGGCCGCGGCGTCCTCACTGAGGTGGGGACCGATGCCGATGCCCTTCGGGAAGAGGATCGCGATGCCGTTCTGTTCGACCTCGGCATTGGACTTGGGTCCGTCGAGGCGTGCATACGGACCGGTGCTCCGGACCTCCTGGCGATCCTGCGCGCTGGGGAGGGCCGTCCGGTTTTCGAGGTTCCCGGCCTTATGCCCGCCTTGGTCGCGCACGGGCCGCACCGCGTGTTCATCTCAGCGCTCGCGCGCATTGAAGTTTTCTCGCCCATCCCGCCGCCCGACGGCCGGAGCCCCGACGGCCCGCACACGCACGTTCTGCCGAGGCTTCTGGCACACCAGCGCACCCACGCCGCCAATGTTCCAATCCCCGAGGGGTGGGTGCCGTGCTTCTCCATCCACCCTCCTGCCGCTCCGGATGCGGATGGGGTCGCTGACACCGAGACTGGCGCTTGCTTCTAAAGGTTCTTGGTAGAGCGCAGCGCCGCCCGCTGCGCTGGCGCAGTTGACCAATTCCGCAAGCGGCAGGCCATCGAGGGTGGGCCGTCGCCGAGACATGCTGCCTGACCGCCTCGGACGCAATCCGAGCCACGGCTCCCTGGCGATCGATGCGGCGCAGGAACGTCTGCGTTCACGTTCTGCCCCTTCCGACGGTTCCGGGCTCTCCAGAAGCCGGATTTTAGTTTAGTGAAGGAGGCCAATCCGTGTGCGCACCACGTGCACACGGTACGGCGAAATGTTATCCAACTACCGAATAATGCTTAAAAATCAGAACATTGTACTGTCCGTGGCGCCCATGATGGACTGGACGGACCGGCATTGCCGGGCCTTCCATCGCACCTTCTCGCGCCATGCGCTGCTCTATACGGAGATGGTGACGGCGCCTGCCGTGATCCATGGCGACCGGGCCCGGCTGCTCGGGTTTTCGGAGGTCGAGCATCCGGTGGCCGTGCAACTCGGCGGCAGTGATCCGGCGCTTTTGGCCCAGGCGGCGCGTATCTGCGCCGATTTCGGCTATGACGAGATCAACCTCAACGTGGGCTGCCCCTCCGACCGGGTTCAGGGCGGTAATTTCGGCGCGTGTCTCATGCGCGAGCCGCAGGTGGTGGCCGAGTGCGTCGCCGCCATGAAGGGCGCCGTATCCCTCCCCGTCACCGTGAAATGCCGCATCGGCGTGGACGACCAGGACCCCGAGGAAGCCCTCGACACCCTGGCCGACGCCGTGCTGGCGGCCGGTTGCGACGGGCTCATCGTCCATGCCCGCAAGGCGTGGCTGAACGGCCTTTCCCCGCGCGAGAACCGGGACATCCCGCCCCTCGACTATGACCGCGTGCGACGCCTCAAGGCCCGCCTGCCACACGTTCCGGTGTCCCTCAACGGCGGTCTCGAAAGCCTCGCGCAGGGGCTCGCCGAGGCGGAGGGGCTCGACGGCATCATGTTCGGCCGCGCCGCCTATCACACGCCGGAACTGCTGGCGGATGTGGACCTCACCCTCCACGGCGTCCCGGCCCCGCACGAGGATACGTTCGCGGCCATCGAGGCGTTCGAGCCCTATATCGCCCGCCACCTCGAAGCCGGCGGCCGGCTGTCCGACATCACCCGCCACATGCTGGGCCTGTTCGGCGGCAAGAAGGGCGCGCGCATCTTCCGCCGCCGCCTCTCCACCGAGGCCATCATCCCCGGTGCCGGGCTCGAGGTGCTGCGCAGTGCGGTGGACGAGGTGCGCCGCCGCGACCTGCAGGCGGCCTGACGAGGCGGCAATTCCTGCGGAGTTGCGTGAATAGCGCAGCTCTCGCCGGCGTCATGCGGCCGGCACAGTGGACATATGCCGAATTCCGGGCCACTCCTCGTCGCCTATCCGCCCGCAAGCCTTCGGTTCCGCTCATGTTTTCCAACGTTCCCGTGCAGGAGCTCGTCCTGCTCGTCGCCGCCATGCTGGCCGGTGGCCTGCTCACGGGCCTGCTCGCCGGTCTCTTCGGCATTGGCGGCGGCGGCGTCATCGTGCCGGTGCTGTACGAGGTCTTCGGCTTCCTCGGGGTGGACGACAGCGTGCGGATGCAATTGTGCGTCGGCACCTCCCTCGCCATCATCATCCCCACCGCCATGGCCTCCCACCGCACCCACATCGCCAAGGGCGCATCGCTGCCCGGCGTGCTGGCGAAATGGCGCATCCCGGCCATCATCGGCATCATAGCGGGCAGCGCCATTGCGGCGGTGGCGGCGGGTTGGGTGCTACAGGCGGTTTTCGTGGCGGTGGTGTCGCTGCTGGGGCTGAAGAGCCTCATCGGCCGCAACGACATCCGTATCTCCGACCACCTGCCCTCTTCCGCGGTGATGCGCTTCTACGGCTTCTTTATCGGCCTCGCGTCGTCGCTGGTGGGCATCTCGGGTGGGGGCATCTCCACCAACATCCTGCTGCTCTACGGCGTGCCGATCCACGCCGCCGTTGCGACCTCGGCCGGCATCGGCGTCATCATCCCCATACCGGGAGTGATCGGCTATGCCATCGCCGGCTGGCCGCACCTCTCCGAGCTGCCGCCCCTGTCCATCGGCTATGTGTCGGTGATCGGCTTCCTGTGCATCGCCCCGGTGGCGACGCTGGTGGCGCCCTATGGGGCGCGGCTCGCGCACCGGCTGAGCCGCCGCCATCTGGAGATCGGCTTCGGCCTGTTCCTGCTGCTGATCGGCGCGCGCTTCCTCATCGCCATCATAAAAGGCTGAGGCGGCGCCTCACCAGCGGTGGGTGAAGCCGGCGGTGATGCTCTTGTTCAGCGTCGAGCCGGTATCGGCCACGGAGGTGGTCACCGTGAGGTCCGGCGCGAGCTGCTGCTGGGCGCTCACGGTGGGCAGAAGCTGGGACGAATTGCTCGTCGCCTTGGTCGAGACGGCGAAGGTGGTGCCCATGTCCGTCAGCTTGAGGCTGAGCGACTTGTCCGTCTCCCACGCCTGCGACCCGGCCTTCACCTGATAGGTATCCGCCAGCGTCGCCGCGAGACCGCTGGTCAGGGGAATGGTGCGCTCGAAGGTGGTGGCGAGCTTGCTCGCCGCATCGTTGGGATCGACGGAGACGTTCAACGTGCCCTTCTCCCACACCATCCAGTCCGGCAGCCGGGAGACGGTGACCTTCGCATAGGCGGTGCCGCCGAGGCCGTCCGCGCTCTGGCCGACGGTGGGCGCCACGCTCGATCCCGTGGCGGAGAGGTCGAGGCCGACCACCGCGCCATAGTCCTGCACGGGCGTCGAATAGGTGAGCGAGGTCGAGCCGTCGGCCTTCAGGGCCGTCTTCGCCTCCGTCCCGTCGGCAAGCGCCGGCGCGGCGGCGAAGAGCGGAGAAAGCAGCGCCGGCAGAAGCGCGGCGCGCGTGAGGGGGCGGCGGATCGCCATGGGTCTCGACCTCCCGGGGCAGAGGGTGGGGCACCGGAACGGGGACCGCGCACGCGGCTACCGTTCCTCTCGGCTTGCTTGGTCGAGGATGGATGGGGAGAAGTTAAGGCGGAATTGTTGCACTGCGGCGTCGTCCCCATCATGCGCGCGCCGCATGGCTTTTGCGCCACACGCGCGCCGGGCCGCCTTGCCGCCGGGCCAGCCGCGTCCTAATCCCCGCGCGGGAGGATGATAATGACACAGCCGGATCTTTCGAGCGCAACCCTCGACCTGCTCACCCGCATCGCCGGGGCGCTGGAGCGCCTGGCCCCGCCTGCGGTGCCCACACCGGATTTCGAGGCGGCCGACGCCTTCGTCTGGCACACCGACCCCATCCGCTTCGAGCCGGTGCCGCGGGTGAACCGGGTGGAAATGGACCTTTTGCAGGGCATCGACCGGGTGCGCGACCAGCTCGTGGAGAACACCGAGCGCTTCGCCCATGGCCTGCCGGCCAACAATGCGCTGCTCTGGGGCGCGCGGGGCATGGGGAAAAGCTCGCTGGTGAAGGCCTCCCACGCCGCCATCAACCGGTCTCTGGCCGATGATGGCGCGCGCCTGAAGCTGGTGGAGATTCACCGCGAGGACATCGAGACACTGCCGGCGCTCATGGGGCTGGTACGCGGCTCCCATCACCGCTTCATCGTCTTCTGCGACGACCTCTCGTTCGATTCCGACGACACCTCCTACAAGTCGCTGAAGGCGGTGCTGGAAGGCGGCATCGAGGGGCGGCCGGACAATGTGATCTTCTACGCCACGTCCAACCGTCGCCACCTGCTGCCGCGCGACATGATGGACAATGAGCGCTCAACCGCCATTAATCCCGGCGAGGCCGTGGAGGAGAAGGTCTCTCTCTCTGACCGCTTCGGCCTGTGGCTCGGCTTCCACAAGTGCAGCCAGGACGAATACCTCGCCATGGTCGCCGCCTATGTGGAGCACCACGGCATTCCGGCGACGGAGGAGGAGTGGCGGCCGAAGGCGCTCGAATGGGCCACCACCCGCGGCGCCCGCTCCGGCCGCACCGCCTACCAGTTCGTGCAGGACCTCGCAGGCCGGCTGGGGGTTGCGCTGAAGGCGGCGTGAGGCGCCAGCCTGCGTTAGGGCGACGTCTGACTTGCCCCCTCTCCACTTGCGGGAGAGGGCTGGGGTGAGGGGTATGGCGCCCTTTGTCCCAACACTTCCCTGAACCGACCACCTCCCTCACCCCCAACCCCTCTCCCGCAAGGGGAGAGGGGAGATCTTGGAGGGAAGGGAGATCTTGGCCTCACCCCTCGGCGATCACCGCCAGGAATTGCTGGCCGTAGCGCATCAGCTTGGCCTCGCCGATGCCGGAGATCATGCCCAGAGCCTTCATGGAGGTGGGCTTCAGCTCGGCGATGGCCATCAAGGTGGTGTCGTGGAAGATGACGTAGGGCGGCACGCCCTGCGCCCGCGCCAGCTCCAGCCTGAGTTTCTTCAATTTCTGGAACAGCGCCTCGTCCGCCGGATCAGCCAGAGTGGCGGAGGGGCCGCGCCCGCCGCCGGTGACGCGGGCGGCGCGGGGGCGCGCCTCGGCCTTCAGTTCCACCCGCTCCTCGCCGCGCAGCACAGGCCGGCATTTCTCGGTGAGGCCGAGGCTGCCGTGGCCCTCCACGTCCACCCAGAGATAGCCCATGGCCACCAGCTGGCGGACCACGGCCCGCCATTCATCGCGCGAGAAATTGCCGCCGATGCCGAAGGTGGAGAGCTTGTCGTGGCCGAACTTGGTCACCTTGTCGTTGGCCTCGCCGCGCAGCACGTCGATGACATGGCCGGCGCCGAACCGCTCCCCGGTGCGGTAGACGCAGGAGAGCAGCTTCTGCGCCGCCTCGGTGCCGTCGAAGGTGCGCGGCGGTTCGAGGCAGGTATCGCAATTGCCGCACGGCTGCGGCAGGTCTTCCTCGAAATACTTCAGCAACACCTGCCGCCGGCAGGAGGCGGTCTCGGCAAGCCCCAGCAGCGCATCGAGCTTGCTGCGCTCCACCCGCTTCCTCGCCTCCGGGGCATCCGAGCCATCCACGAACTGGATCAGCTTCGCCACATCCTCCACGCCGTAGAGCAGCAGCGTCTCGGAGGGCAGCCCGTCGCGGCCGGCGCGGCCGGTTTCCTGATAATAGGCCTCGATGCTCTTGGGCAGGTCGAGATGGACGACGAAGCGCACGTCCGGCTTGTCGATGCCCATGCCGAAGGCGATGGTGGCTACCATCACCACGCCTTCCTCCTTCAGGAAGCGGTCCTGGTGGCGGGCCCGGGTGTCGGCGTCGAGGCCGGCATGATAGGGCAGCGCCGTGCGGCCCTCGGTGGAGAGCATCTCGGCGGTCGCCTCCACCTTCGCCCGGCTCATGCAATAGATGATGCCCGCCTCGCCATCATGGGCATCGAGGAAGGCTTTCAGCTGCACGCGCGGATTGGCCTTCGGCGCGATGCGGTAGCGGATGTTCGGCCGGTCGAAGGAGGACAGGAACACCTGCCCCTCCTCCAGATTGAGCCGCTCCACGATCTCCCGGCGGGTCGGCCCGTCCGCCGTGGCGGTGAGCGCCATGCGCGGCACGCCGGGATAGCGCTCGTGCAGGATGGTGAGCTGGCGATATTCGGGCCGGAAATCGTGCCCCCACTGGGAGACGCAATGGGCCTCGTCGATGGCGAACAGCGAGATGCGCGCGCCGTCCAGCAGATGGAGGAAGCCGTCCGTCAGCAGCCGCTCGGGCGCCACATAAAGGAGGTCGAGGTCGCCCATGGCGAGCGCCCGTTCCACCTGCCGCCCCTCGCCGGGGGCGAGGGACGAATTGAGCATGGCCGCCTTCACGCCGAGCTGGCGCAGCGCCTGCACCTGATCGTGCATCAGCGCGATGAGCGGCGAGACCACGATGCCCGTGCCCGGCCGCACCAGGGCCGGCACCTGATAGCACAGGGATTTTCCGCCGCCCGTGGGCATGAGCACAAGGGCATCGCCCCCGGCGACCACATGCTCCACGATATCCCGCTGCCGCCCGCGGAACGCCTCGTAGCCAAAGACGTGGCGCAGAACCTCGAGCGGAGCGGAATCATGAAGGGTAGCGGGCATGGGGCCTTATAGCCCCCTGCCCCCGCCGGGCAATGCGGGATGGAGCCGCGCTGCCTATCGGCGCCCCGCCGCCAGCAGCAGCGCGGCACCGCCGACGAGGATGCCGGCGGACACCCGGTCCGCCACCAGGGTGAAGCGGCCCTTCAGCGCTGCGCGCGCCTTGTCCGCCACCACCGCCCACAGCATGTCGCCCACCAGTGCGATGACCGCGAAGATCGCCGCCAGAAGCGCGATCTGCGGCACGGGATCAGCCGTGTTGGTGACGAATTGCGGCAGGAACGCCGCGTGGAACAGGAGCGTCTTGGGATTGGCGAAGGCCACCGCGAGCCCGCGTCCGAAGGCGGCATGGGCGGAAGGTGTGGGCGCATCCACCGCCTTGCCGGCACTGCGCCACTGCATCACCGCAAGCCAAACGAGGTAGGCGGCACCGGCATAGCGCACGAGATCGAAGTGGCGGGAGAAGGCCTCCACCACATAAGCGAGGCCCCCCGCCACCAGCGCCAGCTGGGCGATGAGGCCCACATTGACGCCCATGGCGGTGAGAATGCCCGCCTGCCGCCCGTGCTTGAGGCTGGTGCCGACGATGAGCGCCACGTTCGGCCCCGGCGTCGCCCCCAGGGCGATGCAGGCGAGCACGAACAGGGCGAGGCTTTCGGCCGAGATCATCACTTGCGCTCCTCCGGCCGAGGGCCCGCCCGCTCGCGGATCAGGCCTCCGGCGTGTCGTCTCCGGCGGCTTCCACGCCGCCTTCGCCCGTCTCACCCTCGGCGCCGGTGTCCTCGCTGATGTGCTCCACCGAGACCACGCGCTCGCCTTCCGCCGTGTCGAACACGATGACGCCCTGGCTGGCGCGGCCGACGATGCGGATGCCATCCACGGGGCAGCGGATGAGCTGGCCGCCGTCGGTGACGAGCATGATCTGGTCGGCATCCTCCACGGGGAAGGAGGCGACGAGGCGGCCGTTGCGCTCGTTCACCGCCATGGCAACGATCCCCTTACCGCCGCGCCCGGTGACACGATATTCGTAGGACGAGGTGCGCTTGCCGTAGCCGTTCTCGGACACGGTGAGGATGAACTGCTCCTTCGCGCCCATCTCGGCATAGCGCTCCTGGCTGAGCTGGCCGGAGCCGCTCGCGCCCTCCTCCTGCTCCACCTCGGCGCTCTCGCCCGCCTCGCCGCGCAGGGCGCGGCGCATCTTGATGTAGGCGAGCCGCTGCTCGGCATCGGCATCCACATGGCGGATGATGGCCATGGAGATGACGCTGTCACCATCCTCCAGCCGGATGCCCCGCACGCCCACGCTGTCGCGCCCCTTGAACAGGCGCACCTCGGTGGCGGGGAAGCGGATGCAGGCGCCGGCCGCCGTGGTCAGCAGCACGTCGTCCTCCTCCGTGCACAGGCCGACATCCGCGATGGCCTCGCCCTCGGCGAGCTTCATGGCGATCTTGCCGTTGCGGTTCACCTGCTGGAAATCGGTGAGCGCATTGCGCCGCACGGTGCCGCCGGTGGTGGCGAACATGATCTGCAGGCGCTGGTTCTCGCCCTCGTCCTCCGGCAGGAGAACGACGGACGTGATGCGCTCGTCCTGCTCCAGCGGCAGGATGTTGATGAGGGCCTTGCCGCGGGCCTGCGGCGCCGCCAGCGGCAGGCGCCACACCTTCATCTTGTAGACCTGCCCCTTGGAGGAGAAGAACAGCACCGGCGCGTGGGTCGAGGCCACGAACAGGCGGGTGACGAAATCCTCGTCCCGCGTCTGCATGGCCGAGCGGCCCTTGCCGCCGCGCCGCTGCGCCCGATAGGTGGAGAGCGGCACGCGCTTGATGTAGCCGGCATGGGAGACGGTGACGACCATCTCCTCGCGCTGGATCAGATCCTCGTCCTCCAGATCGCCGAAGCCCTCGACGATCTCGGTCTTCCGGGGCGTGCCGAACTCCGCCTTGATGGCGAGAAGCTCGTCCCGGATGATCGCGCGCATGCGCGGCCGGCTGGCGAGGATTTCGAGATAATCGGCGATCTCG
Source organism: Xanthobacter aminoxidans (assembly GCF_043193615.1). Lineage (NCBI taxonomy): Bacteria > Pseudomonadati > Pseudomonadota > Alphaproteobacteria > Hyphomicrobiales > Xanthobacteraceae > Xanthobacter > Xanthobacter aminoxidans. The sequence goes on from NZ_JBAFUS010000001.1 coordinate 12,626, forward strand.
GCGGCGAGCTTGTCCAGCTCGTCGGCGATTTCATCGCGGCCGAGAGCGGTGAGCCGCTGGAGCCTTAGGTCGAGGATCGCGCGGGCCTGCACCTCGGAGAGGCGATAGGTGCCGTCTTCCTTCAGCTTGTGGCGCGGATCGGCGATGAGGGCGATGAGCGGCGCCATGTCCTTGGCCGGCCAGTCGCGGCCCATCAGGGATTCGCGGGCGCTCGCCGGGTCCGGCGCGGTGCGGATGAGGCGGATCACCTCGTCGATGTTGGCGACGGCGATGGCGAGGCCCACCAACACGTGGGCGCGGTCGCGCGCCTTGCGCAGCAGGAACTTGGTGCGCCGGCTGATGACCTCCTCGCGGAAGGCGATGAAGGCGGTCAGCACGTCGTGCAGGGTGAGCAGGCCCGGCTTGCCGCCGGAGAGCGCCACCATGTTCACGCCGAAGGAGGTCTGCAGCAGCGTGAGCCGGTAGAGGTTGTTCAGCACCACGTCGGCCTGGGCGTCGCGCTTGATCTCGATGACCACGCGCATGCCGTCGCGATCGCTCTCATCGCGGATCTCGGAGATGCCCTCCACCCGCTTGTCGCGCACCAGCTCCGCGATCTTCTCGATCATCGTCGCCTTGTTCACCTGATAGGGAATCTCGGTGACGATGAGGGCTTCGCGGTCCTTGCGGATGTTCTCGATGGCGACTTTCGCGCGCATCAGGATCGAGCCGCGACCGGTGAGATAGGCCTGGCGGATGCCGGTGCGTCCGAGGATCAGCGCGCCGGTGGGGAAGTCCGGGCCGGGCAGCAGGTCGAGCAGCGCCTCGGGCTCCAGCAGCGGGTCGTCCAGCAGCGCGACGGTGACGTCGATGATCTCGCCGAGGTTGTGCGGCGGGATGTTGGTGGCCATGCCGACCGCGATGCCGCCGGCACCATTGACCAGGAGGTTCGGGAACTTGGCCGGGAGAACGGTCGGCTCCCGCTCGGAATTGTCGTAATTCTCCTGGAAATCGACGGTTTCCTTGTCGAGGTCGTCGAGAAGGGTGTTTGTCACCTTCTCGAGGCGCACCTCGGTGTATCGCATGGCCGCCGGGGCATCGCCGTCCACCGAGCCGAAATTGCCCTGGCCATCCACCAGGGGGAGCCGCATGGCGAAGGTCTGGGCCATGCGCACCAGCGCGTCATAGACCGACTGGTCGCCGTGGGGATGGTATTTACCGATCACGTCGCCGACCACGCGGGCCGACTTGCGGTACTGCTTGTTCCACTCGTACCCGTTCTCGTGCATGGAGAACAGGATGCGCCGATGCACGGGCTTGAGGCCGTCGCGCACGTCGGGCAGGGCCCGGGCGACGATGACGCTCATGGCATAATCGAGATAGGAGCGGGACAGCTCCTCCGTGATGGAAACGGGCCGGATGTCGGACGGCGGCTCGCCACCAGTCTTCGGCGTTTCGGAATCGGCCAAAAGTCAGCACTCGCATGGATTGGTGAGGTGCTTCCTTCTAGCCGATTCACCCCTGCGACGCCAGCAAAACCCCTCTGGCGGACGTAAATTTATACTATATAAATCAATGGGTTATGCAGACCATCTCGCAGGTCGCCGGACAATTTGTCGGTTTTGCGTCAGATGGGCTCGCGAACGCCGCCTGAAGCGGCCGGAAACGGGGCCTGCGACGGCACAACAAAAGCCCGCCCGCGGCATGCGCAGGCGGCGACTTTCCGTGAGCCAATCAGCAACAAAGCTAGGGCGGCCAGCACCAAGACCGACCGCAGCGCCCCGTCCTCAAAGCCGAAGGCGTGCCTCAGAACGGGATTTCGTCGTCGAGATCGGCCGCAGGGCGTCCGCCACCCGAACCGCCGCCAGCCGGTGCCGGACGGCGCCCGCCGCCGGAACCGCCTCCGCTGTAGCCGCCGAAGCTGCCGCCTCCGCCGCCCATGGGGCTGGCCGAGCCGAAGTCGGAGCCGCCGCCATATTCGTCCGCGCCGGAGCCGGCGCCGCCGCCCTCACGGCCGTCGAGCAGGGTCAGCTCGCCGCGATAGGGCCGCAGCACAACCTCGGTGGTGTAGGTCTCGCGGCCGTCCTTCTCATACTTGCGGGTCTCGAGCTGGCCCTCGATGTAGACCTTGGAGCCCTTCTTCAGGAAACGCTCGGCCACGCCGACCAGGTTCTCGTTGAAGATCACCACCCGGTGCCACTCGGTGCGCTCGCGGCGCTCGCCGGAGGCCTTGTCGCGCCAGTTCTCGGACGTGGCGATGGACAGGTTGCAGACGCGGCCGCCGTTCTGGAACGACTTGACCTCCGGGTCGCGGCCCAGATTGCCGACCAGGATCACCTTGTTGACGCTGCCGGCCATCCCGCTCTCCCTCGTGCCGTGTTCCGCCGTTCCGCAGGCCGCCATTGCGACGCGCCGCGAATCCCGCACCCTACCGTCCCCGCCGGGTCATGCGACCCCCGGCGCGGCTTTATCCCCATGATGAACCGCCGCTGGCCGCCGTGCGTAACAGCTCATGGCTTAAATGTTCACGTTGTGTTCCTAACCGACTTCCCCCAGACTGGCAAGAGCATCGGCGCGCTCGATCCGAGTCGCCCCGCTCTTTTTGGGTGGCGCCCTTCGGAGTTCGTATTATGTTCTCTTCCGCATCGCACAAGGTTCACTACATTTCCGAGAGTTCATGAGCACGTTCCCCGGCGCGCTGCGCGGCTTTCCGGCCGCTGGCGTGCTCGCCGCTGCAAGGGCGGCACGATCGTTTCTCAGGCCCCGACCCCTTTTTGCGCCGCAGGCGCCAGCGGATGTCCATGTCTGATCGCGCAGCCTCCCCGCGTCCCATCCCGCGCCGCGATGCCCGTACCCTCTCGGTGCGCGGCGCGCGCGAGCACAATCTCAAGAACGTGGACCTCGAAATCCCCCGCGACAGTCTGGTGGTGTTCACCGGCCTGTCCGGCTCGGGCAAAAGCTCGCTCGCCTTCGACACCATTTATGCGGAAGGCCAGCGGCGCTATGTGGAAAGCCTCTCCGCCTACGCCCGCCAGTTCCTGGAGATGATGCAGAAGCCGGACGTGGACCAGATCGACGGTCTCTCGCCGGCCATTTCCATCGAACAGAAGACCACCTCGAAGAATCCGCGCTCCACGGTCGGCACCGTCACCGAGATCTACGACTACATGCGCCTTCTGTGGGCGCGCACCGGCGTGCCCTACTCCCCGGCCACGGGCCTGCCCATCGAGAGCCAGACCGTCTCGCAGATGGTGGACCGCACCCTCGCGCTGCCGGAAGGCACGCGGCTCTTCCTGCTCGCGCCGGTGGTGCGGGGGCGCAAGGGCGAGTACCGCAAGGAACTCGCCGAGTGGATGAAGAAGGGCTTCCAGCGGGTCAAGATCGACGGCACCTTCCACGAGATCGCCGAGGCGCCGGCCCTCGACAAGAAGTTCAAGCACGACATCGACGTGGTGGTGGACCGCATCGTGGTGCGCGCGGACCTCGCCCAGCGGCTCGCCGACAGCTTCGAGACCGCGCTCGGCCTCGCTGACGGGATCGCGGTGGCCGAGTTCGCCGACGAGAAGGACGAGGCCGGCGCCCCGCGGCGCATCATCTTTTCCGAGAAGTTCGCCTGCCCGGTGTCCGGCTTCACGATTTCCGAGATCGAGCCGCGGCTGTTCTCCTTCAACAATCCCTTCGGCGCCTGCCCGGCCTGCGACGGCCTCGGCGTGGAGCAGACCATCGACCCGGACCTCGTGGTGCCGGACAAGGCCCGCTCGCTGAAGCAGGGCGCCATCGCCCCCTGGGCCAAGTCCACCTCGCCCTATTACGGGCAGACGCTGGATGCGCTGGCGAAGCACTACCACTTCAAGCTGAACGTGCCCTTCGCCGATCTGCCGGAGCAGGCGCGCGACGTCCTCCTCTTCGGTTCTGGGACCGAGAAGATCACCTTCCACTATGACGACGGCATGCGCGCCTACGAGACCTCGAAGACCTTCGAGGGCGTGGTGCGCAACCTTGACCGGCGCTGGAAGGAGACCGACAGCGACTGGGCGCGGGAGGAGATTTCCAAATATTTCTCCACTGTTCCCTGCAAGGTCTGCAACGGCTACCGGCTGAAGCCCGAGGCGCTGGCGGTGAAGATCGCCGGGCGGCACATCGGCGAAATCGGCGAGCTCTCGGTGCGGGCCGCGGCGGGATGGTTCGAGAGCCTGCCGGCCCAGCTCACCGACAAGCAGAACGAGATCGCCGGGCGCATCCTGAAGGAGATCCGCGAGCGGCTGCGCTTCCTCTTGGACGTGGGGCTGGAATACCTCACGCTGGCGCGGTCCTCGGGCACGCTTTCCGGCGGCGAGAGCCAGCGCATCCGCCTCGCCTCGCAGATCGGCTCCGGCCTCACCGGCGTGCTGTACGTGCTGGATGAGCCCTCCATCGGCCTGCACCAGCGCGACAATGAGCGGCTGCTCGGCACGCTGAAGCACCTGCGCGACCTCGGCAACACGGTGATCGTGGTGGAGCATGACGAGGACGCCATCCTCGCCGCCGACCATGTGGTTGACGTGGGGCCCGGCGCCGGCATTCACGGCGGGAAGATCGTGGCGCAGGGCACGCCGGCGGAAATCCTCGCCAATCCCGCCTCCCTGACCGGCCGCTATCTCACCGGCGAATTGAGCGTGGGCGTTCCGGCGCGGCGCAAGCCGAACCCCAAGCGCATGCTCAAGCTCTCGGGCGCGCGCGGCAACAATCTGAAGAATGTCACGGCGGAAATCCCGCTCGGCCTGTTCACCTGCATCACCGGCGTGTCGGGCGGCGGCAAGTCCACGTTGCTCATCGATACGCTCTACAAGGCGGTTGCGCGCCGGCTGAACGGCGCCTCGGAGGCCCCTGCCCCGTTCGACAAGCTGGAGGGGCTGGAACACCTCGACAAGGTGATCGACATCGACCAGTCGCCCATCGGCCGGACGCCTCGGTCCAACCCGGCGACCTATACCGGCGCCTTCACGCCCATCCGCGAATGGTTCGCCGGCCTGCCGGAAGCCAAGGCGCGCGGCTACGGGGCCGGGCGCTTCTCCTTCAACGTGAAGGGCGGGCGGTGCGAGGCCTGCCAGGGCGACGGCGTCATCAAGATCGAGATGCACTTCCTGCCGGACGTGTACGTCACCTGCGATGTCTGCAAGGGCAAGCGCTACAATCGCGAGACGCTGGAAGTCACCTTCAAGAACAAGTCCATCGCCGACGTGCTCGACATGACGGTGGAAGAGGGCGCGCAGTTCTTCAAGGCGGTGCCCTCGGTGCGCGAGAAGCTGGAGACGCTGCACCGCGTCGGCCTCGACTACGTGAAGGTCGGCCAGCAGGCGACCACGCTCTCGGGCGGCGAGGCGCAGCGGGTGAAGCTCTCCAAGGAGCTGTCGCGGCGGGCCACCGGACGCACCCTCTACATCCTGGACGAGCCCACCACCGGCCTGCACTTCCACGACGTGAAGAAGCTGCTGGAAGTGCTGCACGAACTCGTGGAGCAGGGCAATTCGGTGGTGGTGATCGAGCACAATCTCGAAGTCATCAAGACCGCCGACTGGATCCTCGACCTCGGACCCGAAGGCGGCGACGGCGGCGGCGAGATCGTGGTGGCCGGCACGCCCGAGACGGTGGCGCGCGACAAGCGCTCCCACACCGGCCACTTCCTCGCCGAGGTGCTGGCCCGCCGTCCGTTCGCGGACAGCCGGAAGGCGCTTGCCGACAAGGCCGCTGAAAAGGAGGCCAAGCCGGCCGGGGCCGCGCGCGGGAAAGCGGCGCGCCGTCCGACCGCCGGGGAAGAGGCCGAGGACGGCGCGCCGGCCTCCGTGGCGGACGCCCCTGCCGTCGTGATGGAAGAAGCCGCCTCGGCGGAAGCGTCCGATGCGCCGCGTGTCGCGCGCGGACGCCGGCGTCGGCAGGCCGCCGAGTAGGAAGGGCTCCCGCGCCTTTCGCCCGCAGGCTCAGGCCGAGCGGGCGGCGCCTGGGCGCATGCGGCGGCGGAGCAGGCGACCGATGCCGTAGGTCCACATCAGCTGTGCCCGGGCCCGCACGCTCAGGTGTCGGGCGGTCGCCTGCGGTACGAACCACGCATTGTGGCCGGTGCGCCGGACGAGATGATAATTGCCTTGGCGCATCACGGCGCAGGTCTCGCTGAACCGCTCGCGGTCATCCACCACAACGAGCTTCGGCTGGAAGCGGCTGAGCGTCACGCCCTTCAGGACGTCGGGCTCTGCCCCCTCCACATCCACCGAGAGGAAGTCGATGGTGGAGAGGCCGGCGCCCTCAAGAACGGCGTCGAGGGTCGCGGCCGGCACCTCGATCACCATGTCCTCCGGCCGCACCTTGCGCGGATTGAAGACGATGGTGCTGCTGCCCCGGCGTTCCAGCAGGGCCACGCGCCCGGTCCCCGCCGCCGCGGGTGCGACACAGGCGCACTGAACCACCTGGGCCTGACGCGCGCGACGCAGGTTTTCGGCGAATTCCGGTACCGGCTCGACCAGAAGGCCGGTCCAGCCGGTGAGTTCCAGATGCAGTGTCTGGCTCTGAAAGACCGGGTCGTACGCCCCCACCTCCACAAAGACCCCGGTCGGCCCGAGGAAGCGGGACGTCAGTCCGCGTTCTTCCTGGGCGGTATAGATCGCCTGCCCGGTAAGACCGGTGGCGTTCGCCATGTTCATTGCATGCCCCCATGCGACTTACGCACACGCAGCGCACCATCACGGATGGCGCGCTGAGAGGGCCCCCGCCCGCTCAAGTTGGATATAGCATTCGGGCGGCAGATGAGTACCGCCCATAACGCGTGCTCGCTCAAGGACCTGCAATGCAGCATTGCAACACGCTCCTTCAGGTTAACGAGCAGTGGCTCGCTCCATGCACGGGTTGCATTGCTGCAATGCATCGACGCTTCTATGGCGATGCAGCATGAGGGCATATGTTGCTGTCAGCAAGTGGAGTCGCCGCAAGGTGGACCCGCAAGAGGAGAAGTAACATGTTGCTCTGGGGTATCCTGGCTCGCCAGTTCCGCCGCTGGCAGGTCTACAACCGCACGGTTGCCGAGCTGTCCAGCCTCGACGATCGTTCTCTCGCCGACATCAATGTGTCGCGCAGCGAAATCCGGGCCGTCGCCCGCCACGCTTCGGCTGCCGCCTGATTTCAGGCGCCGCTGCCATGGCTGAGCCGGCCTTCGGGCCGGCACCGGAGAATGGTCCCTCAGGGGACCATTTTCGTTTTTGAGCCCGCGCCACGGGCGAGACAGGCGCTGAGGGTTGAAGTCCCGGCGGCGCGTGTGGCACACCACTTGTCCCGCCGGGTGCCCCCGATTGCCGGCGGCACACTGGAGCCGCGATGCCTGACACTTTTTGGCCCGACCGTCCGAATGGCGATAATGTCGCACCCGTCCATGTGGTCGGCGGAGGGCTCGCGGGCTCGGAGGCGAGCTGGCAGCTGGCCACGCGGGGCATTCCCGTGGTGCTTCACGAGATGCGGCCCGTGCGCGGCACCGAGGCGCACCTCACCGACGGCCTCGCCGAGCTCGTCTGCTCCAATTCCTTCCGCTCGGATGATCCGCAAGGCAATGCGGTCGGCGTGCTCCATGCGGAGATGCGCCGCGCCGGCTCGCTGATCCTCAAGGCGGCGGATGCCAATCAGGTGCCGGCCGGCGGCGCGCTGGCGGTGGACCGGGAGGGCTTCTCCCGCGCCGTCACCGCCGCACTGGAGCAGCACCCGCTCATCGAGATCCGTCGCGAGGAGATCACCGGCCTGCCCCCGGCCGAGTGGGACAACGTGATCCTCGCCACCGGCCCCCTTACCTCTCCGGCTCTGGCCGAGGCGATCCTCGGCCTCACCGGCGAAAGCGCCCTCGCCTTCTTCGATGCCATCGCGCCCATCGTGCATTTCGACAGCATCGACATGGGCAAGGCCTGGTTCCAGTCGCGCTACGACAAGGCGGGGCCGGGCGGCACGGGCGCGGACTACATCAACTGCCCCATGGACGAGGCGCAGTACAACGCCTTCGTCGACGCGCTGATCGCCGGCGACAAGGCGCCGCTGCGCGATTTCGAGGCCAAGACCCCCTATTTCGACGGCTGCCTGCCCATCGAGGTGATGGCCGAGCGCGGCCGCGAGACGCTTCGCTTCGGTCCCATGAAGCCGGTGGGCCTCACCAATCCCCACGCGCCTGATGTGAAGGCCTATGCCATCGTCCAGCTGCGGCAGGACAACAAGCTGGGCACGCTCTACAACATGGTGGGTTTCCAGACGAAGCTGCGCCATGGCGAGCAGGCCCGCGTGTTCCGCACCATCCCGGGGCTGGAGAATGCGGAATTCGCCCGGCTCGGCGGCCTCCACCGCAACACCTATCTCAATTCCCCGCGCCTTCTGGATGGCACGCTGCGCCTGAAGGCCGATCCGCGCCTGCGCTTCGCTGGCCAGATCACCGGCTGCGAGGGCTATGTGGAGAGCGCGGCGGTGGGCCTCATGGCCGGGCGCTTCGCCGCCGCCGAGCGGCTTGGGCTGGACGCGCCGCTGCCGCCGCTGACCACGGCCCACGGGGCGCTGCTCGCCCACATCACCGGCGGGCATATCGAGGCGGAGGCCGAGGGCGGCCCCCGCTCCTTCCAGCCCATGAACGTGAATTTCGGCCTGTTCCCCCCGCTCACCGAAGCCCCCAAGGGCGAGGCCGGCAAGCGCCTGCGCGGGGCGGAGAAGACCCTCGCCAAGAAGAAGGCGCTCGCCGCACGGGCGCTCGCCGACATCATGGGCTGGCTCGACAGCCCGCCAGAGGCGGCTTAAGAGGCCCGGATGCCGCGCCAGTCCGTCACGCCGCCGCCTTTGGAATATGATGCCGACCCGGCCCGCTTCGCCGTGGACACGGTGCTGAAGCGCGACGTCTTCTCCACCGTGGAGCGCGGCACCTGGACCGACCGCCATGGCCGGGAATGGCCCGCCGTGCGCCGGCGCTGGAACGACGTCTCGCTGTGGTTCGCACCCATCGCCACCCAGCTCGCCGCCCACGAGATCCATGCGCTGGAGAAGGTGACGCGCACCGGCGTCACCACGCCGCTGCTCGCCGTCGGCAAGCGCTTCCTGGTGCGCGGCTGGATCGACGGGGCGCCGCTGCAGATCGCCCGGCCGGCCGGCGACATGCACTTCTTCCACTCCGCCCGCTCCGCGCTGCTGACGCTGCACCGCGCCGGCTACGTCCATAACGACCTCGCCAAGCAGCAGAACTGGCTGCGCGGGGCAGACGGCGAGGCGTGGCTGATGGATTTCCAGCTCGCGCTGCCCTTCAGCCGGCGGTCCAAGCTCGGCCGCGTGCTGGCCTATGAGGATCTGCGCCACCTCCTCAAGCACAAGCGCACCTATTGTCCGGACCAGCTCACCCCGCGCGAGAAGAAGGTGCTGGCCACCAAGAGCCTGCCCACCCGCGTGTGGATGGCCACCGGCAAGAAGGTCTACCGCTTCGTCACGCGGCGGCTGATGTCCTATTCCGATACCGAGGGCCGTGGCCCGCGGGTGACGCAGGTGGGGCCGCGCATCGCCGAAGCCCTCGCCAGCCATCCGGCGGTGGCGGAAGTCCACATGTCGGACTTCCAGACGCTGGGCGGCAAGGTGGGCCTCTACGCCTTCGTCGCGTCTTCCGCGGCGGTGACGGCGGATGCCCTGCGCGCCCATCTCGGAACCGCCTTGCCCGACCGGCCGCACCTCGATCACCTCCAGATCGTCCCCGCGCTCCCAAAGGGGCCGGACGGCGCGGTGCGCGACGACCTGCTGCTGCTGATTGCCCGCAACCAGATCGAGATGCTGGACCAGCTCGCCGGCTCTGAGGCCGTGCGCCTTCAGGTGGCGGAGATCGCCCGCGGCCGGCTCAACCTCACCGATCGCATCACCCGTCCCGCCGCCTGACGAAAGTTGTGCGGCGCGGACCCTGCACGGCCCATTGATTAAACGGACAACCGTTTTATTCTAGGCCCCGCTTCCCGGCGGCGGCCGCGACCGCGCATGAGAATCCGGGGAGCGAGGGAGGATGTGACCATGCTGCCGAACGCCCCCGGGGGTTTCGATTTCGACCTCGGCGAAACCGCCGACATGCTGCGCGACACCGTGCGAAACTTCTCCCAGGCCGAGATCGCCCCGCGCGCCGCCGAGATCGACAAGAGCAACCTTTTCCCCCGCGACCTGTGGCCCAAGCTCGGCGCGCTGGGCCTGCTCGGCGTCACGGCGGAGGAAGAATATGGCGGCTCAGGCCTCGGCTATCTCGAGCACGTCATCGCCATGGAGGAGATTTCCCGCGCCTCCGCCTCGGTGGGCCTCTCCTACGGCGCGCACTCCAATCTCTGCGTCAACCAGATCAGCCGCAACGGCACGCCGGAGCAGAAAGCGAAATACCTGCCCAAGCTCATCTCCGGCGAGCATGTGGGCGCGCTCGCCATGTCCGAGCCGGGCGCGGGCTCGGATGTCGTCTCCATGCGCACGCGCGCGGAGAAGAAGGGCGACCGCTACGTCCTCAACGGCTCGAAGATGTGGATCACCAACGGCCCCATCGCCGAGACGCTGGTGGTCTACGCCAAGACCGACCCCGCCGCCGGCCCCAAGGGGATGACGGCCTTCCTCGTGGAGAAGGGCTTCAAGGGCTTCTCCACCGCCCAGAAGCTCGACAAGCTGGGCATGCGCGGCTCCGACACCGGCGAGCTGGTGTTCGAGGATTGCGAGGTGCCGGAGGAGAACGTGCTTGGCGCCGTGGGCAAGGGCGTCAACGTGCTCATGAGCGGGCTCGATTACGAGCGCGCGGTCCTCGCGGGTGGCCCCACGGGCATCATGCAGGCCTGCATGGACGTGGTGATGCCCTATGTCCACGAGCGCAAGCAGTTCGGTCAGCCCATCGGCACCTTCCAGCTGATGCAGGGCAAGATCGCCGATATGTACGTGACCATGAACGCCACCAAGGCCTACGTCTATGCCGTGGCCAAGGCCTGCGACCGCGGCGCCACCACCCGCGAGGATGCGGCCGGCGCCATTCTCTACGCGGCGGAAAAGGCCACCTGGATGGCGCTCGAAGCCATCCAGACCCTCGGCGGCAATGGCTACATCAACGATTATCCCACCGGCCGCCTGCTGCGCGACGCCAAGCTCTACGAGATCGGCGCCGGCACCAGCGAAATCCGGCGGATGCTCATCGGCCGCCAGCTTTTCGACAAGACCGCCTGATACCACCGCTGCGGCGAAGCTCCCGTCAGCGTGTCTGGCGGGAGGTCGACCGGCGGATTATCGTAGGGGCGGGTCTGCGCACCACGACGCCCCACGGTCGCGCGCTCGGCGGCGGAAGCAACGGCTCCCGTCGCCTGTCGAAGTGACGAACCGAAGGATGGAATGCCATGAAGAAGATCATTCTGGCCGCTACCGCTCTCTCTCTGGCTCTGGCCCCCGCCGCCGCTTTCGCGCAGGGCGTGGTGAAGGGTGCCGAGCAGGGCGCCAATGCCGGCGCTTCGGCCGGTGACAAGGCGGCTGGCCCGGTGGGCGCCGGCGTCGGCGGCACGGTAGGCGGTGTGGGCGGTGCGGTCGCGGGCGGTGTCGCCGGCGGCGTCAAGGGCACCGGCACCGGCGCCGAGAAGGGCGCGAAGGAAGGCGAGAAGGCCGCCGGCCCCGTGGGCGCGGTGGTCGGTGGCGCGGTCGGCGCAGTCGGCGGTGCCGTGGGCGGCGTCATCGGCGTCAAGTGACCGCGCGTGACGTGATCGCCAATTGATTGAGTGAGAGGCCGGCGCGGGGCATCCCCTGTGCCGGCCTTTCTTTTCGTGCTCAGTCCGGTGCGCCGTAGCCGCCACGTGGCCAGAAGGGCAGGCGCGCCAGCGCGTTGAGCAGGTAGGCGTACATCCCCTGCCCCGGCGCGACGAGACTGATGAGCACCGAGAGAATCGCGGTCGCAATGAACAGCGGCAGCACCCCGCCGGCGGCGCTTCGCAGCGAACGGCGGCGCGGCTCCACGTCCAGATAGCGGATGGCGATGGTCAGAACAGCCAGCATGGTCATGTTGCCCGCATAGACCACCACCGCCGGCGCCAGCCCGCCATAGCGCCCCACCAGCCCCGACGAGAACGGCACGGTGGTGACGAAGAACAGGAACAACAGCGCGAGGCGCACCGTGTGCCGGTCCACGGTCTCGCTGGAGGGCCGGATCTCGATGCCGCTGCGCCAGAAGGCGCCGAGGACGAAGAAGGAGATCACATAGGTCAGCATCTGGTGCGACAGCGAGACCAGATGCGCCGTCAGGTCCGCCGCCGAGGTGAGTGGAAGATCGTCCGGCAGGCGGATATCCAGCACCAGCAGGGTCATGGCGAAGGCGAAAATGCCGTCGCTCAGGGCGTCCACGCGCGCCTTGGGGAAGAGGCTCCTGCCGCTGGGTTGCATGCTAGGTGCTCCGGGCCGCCGGCGTGACACATGCGGAAACTCGACCGGGCGGAACGGTCGTCATCGGGCGTCTCACCCGCCGCAACGCCCCAGGATGGCCCCGAAATGCGCGTGTCGGCATCATTTGCGCCAATGACATTTTGCCATTATTGAAACAATCACAACGCGTAGGCGCAATATAATCCTCTTATCATGTGAGCATGTAGCACGATACCGACAGGAGTTCTCTGGTCGATACGATTGCTGCACATTTTTGGGCAGCCAAGATGAGCCGGCGGTTGACCTGGGCGTTGGTCGTTCTTGCAACCGTTATCGGCACGGTGGTGCCGCTCGCGCCGACCCTCTACGTTTCATGGCGGCTTGCTCTTTCCGCGCAGCAAGAACAACTCGATGCCTATGCATTGCGTGTCCTTGATCATATCGACGCGGTCTACGCCAACGCCGAGTCTGCGCTGCGGACCATTGCTGCGACGCCGTTCCCGCCCTGCTCGCCACAGCAGATTAGCGCCATGTTGCAGATCACCGAAGAGGCGCTGTCTGTTGTCAACATCGGCTATGGCGCGGGAGACGTGGTCGAGTGCAATTCGTGGGGGCCTCTGACCTACAGGTTGGAGCGAGCCCAGACCCAGGTCGAGCAGCCGGATGGCATCGGCCTCAGTCTGAACTGGCGGCCGACAAATTTCGGCACCGACCGGGCGCTCCTCATCCTGCGCCTCCATGGCTACAGCGTGCTCGTGGACCAGCGGCAGTTCTTCAATGCGTGGGAGACCCCGAACCCGTACACGATCTCGGGAGTCCGCACCCGCGGCGGCCTGCCCATCTATGCGAGCTATCGTGACCAGGACCGGCCCGCGCCGCCCGAGGTAGGGGATGCGAGCGTCGAGAAGGTCTCGCGCAACTGGGCGGTGACCGTCCGTCAGCCGCGCATCACATTCCAGGACCATCTGCAGGCCAATCGGGCGGTCCTCCTGCCCCTTTCGGCCGCGATCGCGCTGCTGTCGGCCGCATCCGGGCTTCTGGTGCTGCGCCAGCAGCGCTCTCCCCGCGGCGAACTGGCGAGGGCGCTGAAGAACGGCGAACTGGTCGCGCACTATCAGCCGATCATCGAACTGGCCACGGGGCGCTGCATCGGCGCCGAGGCGCTCGTGCGCTGGCCACGTGCGGACGGCAGCCAGACGCCACCGGACATGTTCATCCCCCTCGCCGAGGAAACCGGCCTGATCGGGCGCGTGACCGACCGTATGCTCGCCGCAGTCGTTGAGGATCTCGGCGATCTGCTGCGCAATGATCCCCACGCGCATGTCAGCATCAACCTAAGCGCCGCCGACATCACCACCGGGCGCATCCTGCCGGTGCTGGAGCGTGTGCTGGATGGCTCCGGCATTCAGCCGAGGCAGATATGGCTCGAAGCGACGGAGCGCAGCTTCATCGATGTGGACGGCGCACGCACCACGCTCCTGGAGCTGCGCCGCCGCGGCCACAGGACCGCCATCGACGATTTCGGCACAGGATATTCCGGCCTCAACTACGTCCAGAACCTGCCGATTGATCTTCTGAAGATCGACCGGTCCTTCATCACCGCCATCAATACAGAGGCGCCCACGCGCGACGTGACCCCCTATATCATCGCCATGGGGCACGAACTGAAACTGCAGATCATCGCCGAGGGTGTGGAGACCGAGAACCAGGCCGAATACCTGCGGGCCCAGGGCGTGAGCTTCGCCCAGGGCTGGCTTTACTCGAAAGCCCTTCCGGCCGCCGCATTTATCGTCTTCTGGGCAGCCAGACGTCGATAGGGCCGGCCACGCTCACCCCGTGATGGAGGCCAGCGCCCGCTTCAGCATCACCTTCGCCAGTTGCGCCCGGTATTCAGCGCTGCCGTGCAGGTCGCTCATGAGGTTGGACGGATCGAGCGCGAGGCCCGACACCGCCTGAACCGAGAAATCGGAGGAGAGAATGTCCCCCGCCTCGGTCCACAGGAACACGCCGGACTGCCCGGCCCCTGTCACCGCTACCCGCACCTCGGCCGCTGTCTTCGCCACGAACACGCCAGCCATGGCATAGCGCGAAGCCGGGTTGCGGAACTTGGCGTAGCCGGCCTTCTCCACCTTGGGGAAGTCCACGCGGGTGATGATCTCCCCCTCCTTCAGCGCCGTCTCGAACAGGCCGCGGAAGAAATCGGACGCGCCGATGGAGCGGCGGTCCGTCACCACGGTGGCGTTGAGCGCGAGCACGGCGGCGGGATAGTCGGCGGTCGGGTCGTCATTGGCGAGGGAGCCGCCGATGGTGCCCCGGTTGCGCACCGCCACGTCACCGATCATGCCGGCAAGGTCAGCCAGCGCCGGAATGGCGGCCCGCACCAGTTCGGAAGCGGCGACATCCGCATGGCGGGTCATGGCGCCGATGGAGACGCCTTCCGTCGTGGCGCAGATGCCGGAGAGCTCCGGGATGCGGGAGAGGTCCACCAGCGCGGTCGGCTGGGCGAGGCGCTGCTTCAGGGTCGGCAGCAGGGTCTGCCCGCCGGCCAGCGCCTTGGCCTCCGGATCGGCGGAGAGCAGCGCGGCGGCGGCGGCGATGGCGTCGGGACGCTGATAGTCGAAGGCGTACATGGCGTCCTCCTATTCCGCAGCAAGACAGGAAGCGCGCGCCTGCGCAATGGCCCACACCCTGGAGGGCGTGGCGGGCATCGGCACGTCCTCGGTGCCGAGCGCGTTGGTGAGCGCGTTGATGACGGCGGGCGGCGCGCCGATGGCCCCGGCCTCGCCGCAGCCCTTGATGCCGAGCGGGTTTGAGGGGCAGCGGGTCTGCGTCATGCCCACGGTGAAGGAGGGAAGGTCGCCGGCGCGGGGCATGGTGTAGTCCATGTAGGAACCGGTCACGAGCTGGCCGTCCTCGTCATAGGTGACGCCTTCCATCAGCGCCTGGCCGATGCCCTGGCCGATGCCGCCGTGCACCTGTCCTTCCACGATCATGGGATTGATGATCTCGCCGAAATCGTCGATGGCGACGAAGGACTTGATCTCGACGACGCCCGTCTCCGGGTCCACCTCCAGCTCGCAGATGTGGCAGCCGGCGGGGAAGGTGAAGTTGGTGGGGTCGTAGAAGGCCCCCTCCTTCAGACCCGGCTCGATCTCGGAGGTGGGAAATTTGTGCGCCACATAGGCGTTCAGCGCCACCTCGGCAAAGGCGAGCGAACGGTCGGTGCCGGCGACGGTGAACTTGCCGTCCTTGAACTCGATGTCTCCTTCCGAGGCTTCCAGCATGTGGGCGGCGATCTTCTTCGCCTTGGCCTCCACCTTGTCGAGCGCCTTCACGATGGCCGACATGCCCACCGCGCCGGAGCGCGAGCCGTAGGTGCCCATGCCGAACTGCACCTTGTCGGTGTCGCCGTGGACCACGCTCACCTGATCGATGGGAATGCCGAGGCGGGCGGAGACGAGCTGGGCGAAGGTGGTCTCGTGTCCCTGCCCATGGCTGTGGGAGCCGGTGAGCACCTCCACATTGCCCGTGGGGTTCACGCGCACTTCCGCGCTTTCCCACAGGCCGACACCGGCGCCGAGCGAGCCCACCGCCGCCGAGGGGGCGATGCCGCAGGCCTCGATATAAGCGGACAGGCCGATGCCGCGCAGCTTGCCGTTGCGCTCGGATTCCGCGCGGCGGGCCGGGAAGCCCTTGTAGTCCGCCACCTCCAGCGCCTTATCGAGGGAGGCGACATAATCGCCCGCGTCGTAGCACATGATGACGGGCGTCTGGTGCGGGAAGGACTTGATGAAGTTGCGGCGGCGGAACTCGGCAGGGTCCTCCCCGCGCTCCCGCGCCGCCTTCTCCACGATGCGCTCCAGAAGGAATGTCGCCTCCGGCCGCCCGGCGCCGCGATAGGCGTCCACCGGGGCAGTGGTGGTGTAGACGGCATCCACCTCGCAATAGATGGCTGGGATGGCGTACTGACCCGACAGGAGGGTCGCGTAGAGATAGGTCGGGATGGAGGAGGCGAAGGTGGAGAGATAAGCGCCCATGTTGGCGCGGGTGTGCACCCGGAAGCCGATGATGTGCCCGGCCTCGTCCATCGCCAATTCGGCATGGGTGATGTGGTCGCGGCCGTGGGCGTCGGAGAGGAAGGCCTCGGAGCGATCCCCCGTCCACTTCACCGGCCGGCCCACCTTCTTCGCTGCCCAGGTGCAGACCGTCTCCTCCGCATAGATGAAGATCTTGGAGCCGAAGCCGCCGCCCACATCAGGGGCGATGACGCGCAGCTTGTTCTCCGGCGCGATGCCGACGAAGGCGGAGAGCACAAGGCGGGCGACGTGCGGGTTCTGGCTGGTGGTCCAGAGGGTGAAGGCCTCGTCGCCGGAATCATATTCGCCGATGGCCGCGCGCGGCTCGATGGCGTTGGGAGCGAGGCGGTTGTTGACGATGTCAATGCTCGTCACCTTCGCCGCGCGGGCGAACGCCGCCTCGGTGGCGGCCTTGTCGCCCAGCTCCCACTCGAAGGCGGTGTTGCGCGGGGCGCACTCGTGGATCTGCTCGCCGTCCGTGGCCGTGGCGAGGTCCGCGACGGCGGGGAGAAGCTCGTATTCCACCTCCACCGCGAGCGCGGCGTCCTTCGCCTGGTTCAGCGTCTCGGCGATGACGACGGCCACATGGTCGCCCACATAGCGCACCTTCTCCTTCGCCAGCGCGGGATGGGAGCCCATCTTCATGGGGCTGCCGTCCTTGGAATGGATCATCCAGCCGCAGATGAGGTCGCCGAGGCCGTCGGCCGCGAGGTCAGCGCCCGTGAGCACGTCCACCACACCGGGCATGGCCTTGGCCGCGGTGGCGTCGATGTGGCGGATGCGGGCGTGGGCGTAGGGCGAGCGGACGAAATAGGCACAGGCCTGCCCGGGACGGTCCATGTCGTCGGTGTAACGGCCCTTGCCGGTGATGAAGCGGTGGTCTTCCTTGCGCCGGACCGCGGCGCCGATGGGCGTGACGGAGCTGGAAACGCTGGCGTTCATCGGGATCCTCCCGGCGCCGCCCTTTGCGGGCGCGCAATGTCTGCGAAATGCGTGGCGGACGGGGTGCGGCAGCCGCCTATTCGGCGGCGCGCGGCGCCTCGGCGGAGCCCATGGCGGAGGCGCCCGCAGCCACCGACTTGACGATGTTGTGATAGCCCGTGCAGCGGCAGATATTGCCGTCGAGGTTCTCGCGGATGGTCGCCTCGTCGAGGTTCGGGCCGAAGCGGGCCACGAGATCCACCGCGCTCATGATCATGCCCGGCGTGCAGAAGCCGCACTGCAGGCCATGGTTTTCGCGGAAGGCTTCCTGCATGGGATGCAGCTTTCCGCCGGTCGCCAGCCCCTCGATGGTGGTGACGGACGCGCCGTCCGCCTGCACGGCGAGCGTGGTGCAGGACTTCACCGCCACCCCGTCGAGATGGACGACGCAGGCCCCGCACTGGCTGGTGTCGCAGCCCACGTGCGTTCCCGTCAGGTCCAGCGTCTCGCGCAGGAACTGCACCAGGAGCGTGCGCGGATCGATCTCGGCTGAGACGGACTTGCCGTTCACGGTCAGACGGACGGGGACGCGAACGATGGTCGTCGCCTCGGACATGCCTCACCTCCCTGAGCCGGCGCCTCTCCGGCGCGGGGTTCGTCCCCGCGTCCGGCATTCACGGCTGCCGACCGTTTTTCATTCCTCCAATGTGGGACCGCGCCGGTGACGCGGTCAAGACGGGGGTGCTCCGATGGGGAACCCGTCACGCTCTCGTGCGCGCGGGCTCCGGCAGGGGCAGAGCGTCGTCCTCGGCAATCAGCGAGGGCTCGCTCTCCTCTGCCTCCATCATCGCCAGCGCATCGGTCCGGGAGGCGAAGCGGTTGGCGATGACGCCGACAATGACCAGCTGGAGGAAGTGATAGAGCATGATGGGCGTGATGATGAGCGACAGGGCCGGCGCCGCGCCGAACATCACGTGCGCCATGGGTAGGCCCGTCGCCAGCGATTTCTTGGAGGCGCAGAAGGCCACCGCCACCGTGTCCGGCGCGGAAAAGCCCATCAGCCGGCAGACGCCGCGCGTCAGCGCGTAGACCACAGCGAACAGGCCGACGACGGCGACGATCACTTCGGCCAGCAGCAGCGGGCTAAGTCCGTTCCACACGCCGGAGACCACGCTGTCGCAGAACGAGTTGTAGACGATGGCGAGGATCACCACGCGGTCCGCCGCCTT
Source organism: Xanthobacter aminoxidans (assembly GCF_043193615.1). Classification (NCBI taxonomy): domain Bacteria; kingdom Pseudomonadati; phylum Pseudomonadota; class Alphaproteobacteria; order Hyphomicrobiales; family Xanthobacteraceae; genus Xanthobacter; species Xanthobacter aminoxidans. The sequence continues at coordinate 31,209 of NZ_JBAFUS010000001.1, forward strand.
CACGAAAGCCCGATGCCGCTCCACGGTCTTGAGCAGGAGCGGGCGCAGCGCCTGCCCGATGGCCAGCGGCAGGAGAACCAGCGTCACCAGCTTCAGGATGACCGCGCCGAGATCCATCCCGCCTCCCACCGCGTGGAGATACCACGCCATCAGGGCCGGGGTGGCGAACACACCGATGAGGCTGGAGATGGAGGCGTTGAAGATCGCCACCGGCACGTTGCCCCGCGCCAGCGAGGTCATCGCCACCGACGATGACACCGTGGAGGGCAACGCCGCGAGGAAGAAGAAGCCGATGGCGAGCGGCTCGGGGAACAGCCCGCCGGCCAGCGCCAGCGCGCCCGCCACCACGGCCGGGAAGACGAGGAAGGTTGTGGCCTGCACCACTAGGTGCAGGTCCCAGCGCGCGGCGCTCTCGATCAGTCGCCGTGGAGACAGCGAGACACCGTAGAGCAGGAAGATGACCGCCACGCCCCACGTCGCCGCCTTGTCAGCGTGGAGGATGCCGCCGGTGACGCCGGGTTTTGGCCAGGCGAGGGCAAGGACGACGGTGGTGGCGAGGGCGACGAGAAAGGGATCGAGCTTCAGTCGTGACAACATGAGCCGTGTGACGAGGCGTGGGGATGATGTCCCCTCCCCGCGGCCGCTTCCCGTCCCCATCGGAACCCGCTGCGCCTGAGGCGCGGAAAGGCTCCGCTTCTTCCGCCACCGGGCATCTGAGATGCCAGGCTACGGCTGCGCCGATCTTGGTGTCGACAATATACCAGAAAGGTATCTGCCTGCGCCCGCCCCTGCAAGAGCGAAATAAAGGCAGGCGAAGCTTGGCAGAAAGCTCCCGTTGACGGGCTTCGCGACGCAATTGTGTCGGCCGAGGGGCCGGGTTATGACTCTCAAATACGGCAGCGCACAATCATCGGGCACGATGAGATAAGAGGCGCCCGAACAGAGGGGTTCAAGCGGCGGATGGATGTCTTCCTCCAGCAGCTCATCAACGGATTGACCCTCGGGTCGATCTACGGACTGATCGCCATCGGCTACACGATGGTCTTCGGCATCATCGGAATGGTGAACTTCGCCCACGGCGACGTGTTCATGGTCAGCGCCTTCATCGCGCTCATCTGTGTTCTGGTGCTGACCACCCTCGTCGGGCTGAGTTCCATTTTCGTCATTCTCGCCATCACCCTCGTGGTGGCGATGCTGTTCACCGGCCTCGTGAGCTGGACCATCGAGCGGGTGGCCTACCGGCCGCTGCGCGGCTCGTTCCGGCTGGCGCCGATGATCTCGGCCATCGGCATGTCCATCCTGCTCTCCAACTTCGTGCAGGTGGCGCAGGGCCCGCGCAACAAGCCGCTGCCGCCTATGGTGACGGACGTGATCGTCGTCATGGAGAACGACGGCTATCAGGTCACGCTCGCCTACAAGCAGATCATCATCATGGTGGTGACGGCGGTGCTGCTGGCGGGCTTCTGGTATCTCGTCCAGAAGACCTCCCTCGGCCGCGCCCAGCGCGCCTGCGAGCAGGACCGCAAGATGGCGGCGCTCCTCGGCGTGAACGTGGACCAGACCATCGCCCTCACCTTCGTCATCGGCGCCGCCCTCGCTGCCGTCGCGGGCGTGATGTACCTCATGTACTACGGCGTCGTGAACTTCGCGGACGGCTTCGTTCCGGGCGTGAAGGCCTTCACCGCTGCGGTTCTGGGCGGCATCGGCTCGTTGCCGGGCGCGGTGTTGGGCGGCATCCTCATCGGCCTCATCGAGACCTTCTGGTCCGCCTATTTCTCCATTGAATACAAGGATGTGGCGGCGTTCTCCATCCTTGTGGTCACGCTCATCTTCCTGCCGCAGGGCCTGCTCGGCCGGCCGGAAGTGGAGAAGGTGTGATGGCGTCCGATCCGGCCGCCGAAACCACCGCGCCGCCTGCGGACGCGCGCCCCTCCGCTGTGGCCGGCGCCCTCAAGGACGCCATCGTCAGCGGCCTGCTGACGGCGCTCCTGCTGACGCCTCTGGTGGGCTTCCGCGCCAGCGAATCGGGCACCGGCTCGCTGGTTCTCACCTACCGGTTCGGCCTCGTCGCCATCTTCGCCGGCATCGTGATGGTGGGCCGTTTCCTGCTCATGGTCACGGTATGGAACCCGAACCGCCCGCCCCGCCGCGTCTCCACCACGCCCGGCGCCATGGCCCGGATCGGCGCTCTGGCGGCGCCGGCGGTGAAGCCGGTGTTCTTCAGCTTCGCCATCCTCTACCCGTTCCTGTCCATCCTCATAGCCGGCGGGCTGAGCCCAAGCCGCTACTGGGTGGACCTCGGCATCTATGTGCTCACCTACGTGATGCTCGGCTGGGGCCTCAACATCGTGGTGGGCCTCGCAGGCCTGCTCGACCTTGGCTACGTCGCCTTCTACGCGGTGGGCGCCTACACCTTCGCCTTGCTCTCCACCAGCGTGCCCATCAACGACTTCTTCGCCGGCACGTTGGGCGATGGATTCTGGACCGCCTGGGCGTTCTGGATCTGCCTGCCGCTCTCCGGCATCCTCGCCGCCATGTGGGGCGTCATCCTCGGCTTCCCGGTGCTGCGGCTGCGGGGCGACTATCTCGCCATCGTCACCTTGGCCTTCGGCGAGATCATCCGCCTCGTGCTCATCAACTGGGTGTCGCTGACCAACGGCGGCGCGGGCATCTCCTCCATCCCGCCCATCACCTTCTTCGGCGTGCCGTTCGATTCCTCCGACACCGGGTTCGCGAGCATTTTCGGGCTGGAGTTCAACTCCATGCACCGGATGATCTTCCTCTATTTCGTCATCCTGGGCCTCGCCGCGCTCACCGCCGTTGTCACCATCCGCCTCCGGAAGATGCCGGTGGGCCGGGCGTGGGAAGCGCTGCGCGAGGACGAGATCGCCTGCCGCTCGCTCGGCATCAACACCACGCTGACCAAGCTTACCGCCTTCGCCACCGGCGCCATGTTCGGCGGCTTCGCCGGTGCCTTCTTCGCGGTGCGCATCCGCTTCGTATCGCCCGAGAGCTTCACCTTCATGGAATCGGCCGTGATCCTCGCCATCGTGGTGCTGGGCGGCATGGGATCGCAGATGGGGGTCGCCGGCGCGGCGATCCTGCTCATCGGTGGCATGGAGCTTCTGCGCAACCTCTCCTTCCTCAAGGCCGACTTCCTGTTCGGCCCGGACTTCGACCCCTCCCTCTACCGCATGCTCATCTTCGGCTTCGCCATGGTGGCGGTGATGGTGTGGCGTCCGCGCGGCCTCGTCTCCAGCCGCATGCCCACCGTTTTCCTGAAGCAGCGCAAGGCGGTGTCGGGGTCGCTGGTGAAGGAAGGGCACGGCTGATGGTCGGCGAACCCCTCTCCCCGGCCATGTCCTCTGGCCGCGCCTGGGAAACCAACCAGATCCTGAGGGTCGATCACCTCTCCATGCGCTTCGGCGGCCTCGTCGCGGTCAACGACGTCTCCTTCGTCGCCGGGCGCGGCGAGGTGACGGCGGTGATCGGCCCCAATGGCGCGGGCAAGACCACGGTCTTCAATTGCATCACCGGCTTCTACAAGCCCACCACCGGCCGCCTCGCCTTGTTCCATGGCGGCCCGGCAAGCGCGGCGGAAGTGGACGGCGTCACCGCCTCGGGCCTTCCCTGGGGCAAGTCGCAGGCCGGCGCGCTTTATCTGCTGGAGCGCCTGCCGGACCACAAGGTCGCCTCCTGGGCACGGGTCGCGCGCACCTTCCAGAACATCCGCCTGTTCTCGGGCATGACCATCCTGGAAAACCTGCTGGTGGCGCAGCACATGTCGCTGACCACCTCTGGCCTCATGAATCCCGTCGCCATCCTGAACCTGCCGTCGTGGCAGCGGAAGCAGAAGGGCGCCGTGGACCGCGCGCTCTACTGGCTCAACAAGATCGGCCTCGTCGACCGCGCCGACGACCCGGCCGGCGACCTGCCCTATGGCGACCAGCGGCGCCTCGAGATCGCCCGCGCCATGTGCACGGACCCGGTGCTGCTCTGCCTCGACGAGCCCGCCGCCGGCCTCAACCCGCGCGAATCCGCGGCGCTGAACGAGCTGCTGCTGTCCATCCGGCGCGAGCATCAGGCGTCCATCCTGCTCATCGAGCATGACATGTCGGTGGTGATGGAAATTTCGGACCACGTGGTCGTACTGGAATACGGCTCCAAGATCGCCGACGGCACCCCCGATGAGGTGCGCAACGACCCGCGCGTTATCGCCTCCTATCTCGGCGTCGAGGACGAGGAAGAGGCCGTCGCCGTGGTGGAGGCCGGGGCATGAGCGCGCAGACAGCCACGGAAACCGCCGCCGCCCCCGCTCCCGCCGCGCGCAAGGCGCCGCTGCTGAGCGTATCCGGCGTCACCGCCTATTACGGCAACATCATCGCGCTGAAGGGCGTGGACATCGAGGTCAATGAGGGGGAGATCGTCACCCTCATCGGCGCCAACGGGGCCGGCAAATCCACCCTGATGATGACCATCTGCGGCAGCCCCCGCGCCCGCGACGGCCGTATCGTCTATGCCGGGCGGGACATCACCAGCCTGCCAACCCACGAGATCATGCGGCTCAAGATCGCCCAGTCTCCGGAAGGCCGGCGCATCTTTCCGCGCATGACCGTCTACGAGAATTTGCAGATGGGCGCCGCCATCGACGGCAACGCCCATTTCGCCGAGGATCTGGAGCGCATGTTCACGCTGTTCCCGCGCCTCAAGGAGCGCATCGAGCAGCGCGGCGGCACGCTCTCCGGCGGCGAGCAGCAGATGCTGGCCATCGCCCGCGCCCTCATGAGCCGGCCGCGCCTGCTGCTGTTGGACGAGCCTTCCCTCGGCCTCGCGCCCCTGGTGGTGCGGCAGATCTTCGATGCCATCCGCATGCTCAACCGCACCGAGGGGCTGACCGTGTTCCTGGTGGAGCAGAACGCCTTCCATGCGCTGAAGCTCGCCCACCGCGGCTATGTGATGGTGAACGGCCTCGTCACCATGTCCGGCACCGGCGCGGAGCTGCTCGCCCGGCCGGAGGTGCGCGCCGCCTATCTGGAAGGGGGGCGCTGACGTGACCGCACACGACGCCGCGCGCGATCCCGGCCGCATCACCTCCCCCATGCTCATCGGTCCGCTGGTGGCCTTGGTGGTGCTGCTGGCGGCGCTGTTCATCTGGCCCCATGAGTTGATCGGCGCCTCGCTGGGCGATTTCCTGCTGGTGACGCTGTTCCTCGGCGGCGGGGCGGCGTGGCTCACCGGCAAGGCGGTGGCGCGCTCCTGGGAATCCTACGTCCATCTCGTCGCCTATTGCGCCTTGCTCGCTTGCGCGGTGCGCTTCTGCCACTTCGCGCTGTTCCAGGCGATGCTGTTCGATCTGGAGCCGCTGGTGGTGGAATTCGTGCTGCTCGCCTCCATCGCGACGCTCGGCTTCCGTGCCATGCGGCAGCGGCAGATGACGGTGCAATACGGCTGGATGTACGAGCGCGAGGGCCATGTGGCATGGCGTCCGCGCCGGCCTGACGGAGACTGAACGGCGGGCGCGGTTGCCCTCATGAGAGGGATCGACTCGACCCGTGATTGCGGCACAATGCGCCGCCAACGGATTCACCCCGGCCGGTCGTGACGCCGGCAGGGTGCAGAAGGGGAGACAAGGCATGAAGAAGCTTTTGATGGCGTCGCTGGCGCTCGGCGCCGGCCTCGCCCTGGCGGCGCCGGCCCAGGCGCAGGTGAAGATCGCCGTCGCCGGCCCCATCACCGGCGATCTCGCCGCCGTGGGCGCCCAGCTGAAGAACGGCACCGAGCAGGCCATCGTCGACATCAACGCCTCCGGCGGCATCCTCGGCCAGAAGATCGAGTTCCTGGTGGGTGACGACGGCGGCAAGCCGGAGCAGGGGAAGTCGGCGGCCAACAAGCTGATCACCGACGGCGCCAAGTTCGTCATCGGACACTACAATTCCGGCGTCTCGATCCCGACCTCACAGGACTATGAAGAGGCCGGCGTGCTGCAGATCAGCCCCGCCTCCACCAACCCGACCTTCACCGAGCGCAAGATGTGGAACACCTTCCGCACCTGCGGTCGCGACGACCAGCAGGGCGCGGTGGCCGGCGCCTACATCCTGAAGAACTTCAAGGGCAAGAAGATCGCCGTCGTCCACGACAAGACGCCCTACGGCAAGGGCCTCGCCGACGAGACCCAGAAGGCCCTCAACAAGGGCGGCATGAAGGAAGTTCTCTACGAGGGCATCAACCCGAAGGAGAAGGACTATTCGGCGCTCGTCTCCAAGATCAAGGCGACCGGTGCCGACCTCGTCTATTTCGGCGGCCTCTATCCGGAAGCCGGCCTCATCGTGCGCCAGATGCGCGACCAGGGCATGAAGACCGTCCTCATGGGCGGCGACGGCATGATCGACAAGGAGTTCTGGTCCATCGCCGGCGACGGCGCCACCGGCACCCTGACCACCTTCGGTCCGGACCCGCGCAAGAACCCGGCGGCCAAGGCCATCGTGGACAAGTTCAAGGCCAAGGGCATCGATCCCGAGGGCTACGTGCTCTACTCCTACGCCGGCGTGCAGGTCATCAAGCAGGCGGCCGAGGCGGCCAAGTCCCTCGACCCCAAGAAGGTGGCCGAGAAGATCCACTCGGGCATGAAGTTCGACACCGTGCTCGGCCCGCTCACCTTCGACAAGAAGGGCGACATCACCAAGCTCGACTACGTGGTCTACGTCTGGAAGGACGGCACCTACAGCGAGCTGTGATGCCCTGTACTTCAATCGACGCGTGAATAATCCGAAGCCTGCGCCCCCCGGCGCAGGCTTCTTCGTTTGAGCCAAACTTCGGCATCGCGCCGTGCCGTGGCGCGCTTGTCTTCGGACCCCGCTTTGGCAATCATGCTGCCACAAGGGCAAGGCGCGTCCCATGCGCCCGAAGCCCGGCGTGCGAAGGCCGGATCAACGGCCCCGCGCCAGACTTTCACACTCATTTCGAGGGGATCGGGATGAACAGGCTTTCCTTCGCCGCGCTTGCCGTCTGCGCCGGCCTCGCCCTCGCGCCCGCCGCGCGGGCGGATGTGAAGATCGCGGCCGCCGGGCCGCTCACCGGCTCCATCGCCGCCTTCGGCGCGCAGATGAAAACCGGCGTCGAGCAGGCGGTGAACGACATCAACGCCGCCGGCGGCATCAACGGGCAGAAGATCGAGCTTCTGGTGGCCGACGACGGCGGCAAACCCGAGCAGGGTGTGGCGGCGGCCAACAAGCTCATCACCGACGGCGCGACCTTCGTCATCGGCCACGTCAATTCCGGCATCTCCATCGCCGCGTCATCGGATTATGCCGATGCTGGCGTGCTGCAGATCAGCCCCGCCTCCACCAATCCCGCCTACACCGAGCGCAAGCTGTGGAACACGTTCCGCACTGCCGGCCGCGACGACCAGCAGGGGCCGGTGGCGGGCGCCTTCCTCGCCGAGAAGTTCAAGACCGGCAAGATCGCCATCGTCCACGACAAGTCGCCCTACGGAAAAGGCCTCGCCGACGAGACGCAGAAGGCCCTCAACAAGGCCGGCGTGAAGGAAGTGATGTATGAGGGCATCAACCCCGGCGAGAAGGACTATTCGGCCCTCGTCTCCAAGATGAAGGCGGCCGGCGTCGACGTGATCTACTACGGCGGCCTGCACCCCGAGGCCGGTCTGATCGTCCGCCAGATGCGCGACCAGGGCCTGAAGACCGTGCTGATGGGCGGCGACGCGCTGGCCGACAAGGAATTCTGGTCCATCGCCGGCACCGGCGGCACCGGCACGCTGATGACCTTCGGTCCCGATCCGCGCAAGAACCCGGCGGCCAAGGGCATCGTGGCAGCCATGACCGCGAAGGGCATCGATGCCGAGGGCTACGTGCTCTATTCCTATGCTGCCATGCAGGTCATCAAGCAGGCGGCCGAGGCGGCGAAATCCCTCGATCCGCAGAAGGTGGCCGCGCAGATCCACACCGGCATGACCTTCCAGACGGTGCTCGGCCCGCTCTCCTTCGACAAGAAGGGCGATATCACCAAGCCCGACTTCGTGGTCTATGAGTGGAAGGACGGCGGCTACAGCGAGCTGTAGGCCGCCTGCTCCCTTCTCCCCTCGCGGGAGAGGGGAGCACGTCGTGCGGGACTTAGACGGAGGACCCCCCATGCCCCAGACCATCACCCGCGGCTACAAGGCCCTCCTCGCCGAGGCGAATGCGAAGGTGGAGACGGTGACGCCGCAGGAGGCGCTGCGCCGCGCCGGCGAGGGTGCGCTGCTGGTGGACCTGCGCGACCCGCGCGAGCTGGAGCGCGAGGGCCGCTTGCCGGGCGCCTTCCATTGCCCGCGCGGCATGCTGGAATTCTGGATCGACCCGGAAAGCCCCTATTTCAAGCCGGTGTTCGGCGAGGACCGGGCGTTCGTCTTCTTCTGCGCCGGCGGCTGGCGCTCCGCGCTCTCGGCTGCAACGGCGCAGGACATGGGGCTGAAGCCGGTGTCCCATGTGGAAGGTGGCTTCAAGGCGTTGCGCGAGGCCGGTGCGCCGTTGGAGGCGCCGTCCGCCTACCCGACCGTCCTGTAGACCTCGTCCGCCCGCTTCTCGAAGGCATCGGCGAAGCGGCGGAAGGCGGCATCGAACATGGCGCCCATGAGCATGCCCAGCGTGCGCGAGCGGAATTCGTAGGAGATGAAGAACTTCACGTCGCACGCGCCGTCGCCCTGGGGCACGAACTCCCAGCGGTTGTCGAGGCGGCTGAAGGGGCCGTCGAGATATTCCACGTGGATGACGAGGCGGGGCCGGTCCAGCGTCACGCGCGAGGTGAATGTCTCGCGGATGAGCTTGTAGGCGACCGTCATGTCCGCCACGAGGATTTCCACGCCCTCGTCCGACTTGGTGCGCCGCTTCACGCGCAGCGCCTGGCAGAGCGGCACGAACTCGGGATAGTGCTCCACGTCCGCCACCAGGTCGAACATGTCTGCGGCGGAATGCCTGACGCGCCGGCTGTTGGAGAAAGAGGGCACGTCAGGCCCGTCCGAGCCGCGCCGCGCGGTTGGCGCGCAGCTTCTCGAAATCGTCGCCCGCGTGGTGGGACGAGCGGGTGAGCGGGCTCGCCGAGACCATCAGGAAGCCCTTGGCGTAGGCCACCGTCTCATAGGCCTTGAACTCGTCCGGCGTCACGAAGCGCTCCACCTTGTGGTGCTTGCGGGTGGGCTGGAGATACTGGCCGATGGTGATGAAATCCACATCCGCCGAGCGCAGGTCGTCCATGAGCTGGAGCACTTCCGGCCGCTCCTCGCCGAGGCCGACCATGATGCCGGACTTGGTGAAGATGGACGGGTCCAGCTCCTTCACCTTCTGCAGCAGGCGCAGGGAATGGAAATAGCGCGCGCCCGGACGAACGGAGAGGTAGCGCGAGGGCACCGTCTCCAGATTGTGGTTGAACACGTCCGGCCGCGCCGCGACCACCACCTCCAGCGCCCCGTCCTTGCGCAGGAAGTCGGGGGTGAGGATCTCGATGGTCGTCTTCGGGCTCGCCTTGCGGATGGCGGCGATGGTGCGGGCGAAATGCTCGGCACCGCCGTCGGCGAGGTCGTCGCGGTCCACCGAGGTGATGACGGCGTGGGAGAGGCCGAGCTTGGCGATGGAATCCGCCACCTTCTGCGGCTCGTCGCGGTCGAGGGCATCGGGCAGGCCGGTGCGCACGTTGCAGAAGGCGCAGGCGCGGGTGCAGGTGTCGCCCATGATCATGAAGGTGGCGTGCTTCTTTTCCCAGCACTCACCGATGTTGGGGCAGCCCGCCTCCTCGCACACGGTGACGAGGCCATGCTCCTTCACGATGCCGGCGGTCTTCGACCAGCCGGCCGAGCCCGGCGCCTTCACCCGGATCCACTCCGGCTTGCGCAGCACCTCGGTTTCCGGCCGATGCGCCTTCTCCGGATGGCGGGGCCGTTCCCGCGTGTCGATCACCGTGACCATGTGCGAACTTCCATACCCGGCAGGTCGCCATGACGGCGCCTGCGATCCTGCAACATAATATCCTGCGCGGCGCCCCGGAAGGGAGGCCGCCGCAGGGCCGGCATACCCCGGCGTGGGCCGTTCGTCAGCGCGACCTGATCGCCCGCCACACCCACAGCAGGATGATGGCGCCGCCGATGGCGGCAATCAGCGTGCGGAAGAAGCCGTGCACCGGCACGTTCAGCACGCCGGCCAGCTTGTCGCCGATGAAGGCGCCGGCCACGCCGACGAGGAGGTTCGTCAGCAGGCCGTGATTGCTGGCCGTCACCCGCTCCGCCACCCAGCCGGCGATGATGCCGATGATGATGAGCGAGAAGAAGCCGACACCCGGCTGGCTCAGGAACGCGTAGGTCTGCTGGTCCATGATGGCCCCCTTGGACACGCCCACAGAAGCGCGGGCGCGTCTGGATCATGCCGCCAACGGCTCCGCGTGGCGAGCGGTACCGCTCCGGTTCCCCGGACCAGCGACGGCGCAGCCGGAGCGCCGAGCCGGGGTCCAGCGCAAGACTCCCGCGCAGCGGACACAAGCGTGGGCGGCAGGAAAGAGCCGCCTTCGGCGAAGTCCTTGCGCTGGATCCCGGCTCTCGCTCCTCGGCACTCACGTGCCGTTGCGCTCGGCCGGGATACGCTCCCTCACACGTGGATCGCGCGCCCGTAGGCCGCCATGACGCTCTCGTGCATCATCTCGGACAGGGTCGGGTGCGGGAACACGGCGTGGATGAGGTCTTCCTCGGTGGTCTCGAGGTTCATGGCGATGACGAAGCCCTGGATCAGCTCGGTCACTTCCGCGCCCACCATGTGGGCGCCGAGCAGTTCGCCGGTCTTGGCATCGAAGATGGTCTTCACGAGGCCGTCCGGCTCGCCGAGGGCGATGGCCTTGCCGTTGCCGATGAAGGGGAAGCGGCCGACCTTGATCTCGCGGCCGGCCTCCTTGGCCTTCTTCTCGGTGAGACCCACGGAGGCGATCTGCGGCGTGCAATAGGTGCAGCCGGGGATCTTCAGCTTGTCCATGGGGTGCGTATGGAGACCCTTGATGGTCTCGACGCAGATCACGCCCTCATGCTCGGCCTTGTGCGCCAGCATGGGCGGGCCGGCGATGTCGCCGATGGCATAGACGCCGGGCACGCTGGTGCGGCCATAGCCGTCGGCGACGATGATGCCGCGCTCGATCTTCACGCCGATGGCCTCCAGTCCGAGGCCCTCCACATTGCCCACCACGCCTACGGCCGAGATCATCCGGTCCACGGTGATGTCGTGCTTGGCGCCCTTGGAATCCTCCACATGGGCGGTGAGGCTGTCCGCGTGCTTGGTCACGCCCGTGACCTTGGCGCCGGACATGATCTTCATGCCCAGCTTCTCGAAGCGCTTGCGGGCGATGGCAGCGATTTCCTCGTCCTCGACGGGCAGGATCTGCGGCAGCACCTCCACCACGGTCACGTCCACGCCCATGGTGCGGTAGAAGGAGGCGAACTCGATGCCGATGGCGCCGGAGCCCATGACCAGCAGGCTCTTGGGCATCTTCTCGGGCACCATGGCCTCGAAATAGGTCCAGATCAGCTTCTTGTCGGGCTCAAGGCCCGGCAGGGCGCGCGGGCGGGCGCCGGTGGCGACGATGATGTGCTTGGCGGTGTAGTCGCCGCCGCCCTTGGCGTTCTTGGGCGGGTTCGGGCTGGCCTCGACCTTGAGCTTGCCGGGGGCGGTGAAGGTGGCCTTGCCCCAGATCACGTCCACCTTGTTCTTGTTGAGCAGGAAGCCGACGCCCGTGGCGAGCTGGGAGGAGACGCCGCGCGAGCGCTTCACCACGGCCGCCGCATCGAAGCCGATCTTCTCGGCGGAGAGGCCGTAGTCCTTGGCGTGCTCCATGTAGTGGTAGATCTCGGCGGACCGCAGCAGCGCCTTGGTGGGGATGCAGCCCCAGTTCAGGCAGATGCCGCCGAGGTGGCTCTTCTCCACCACCGCGGTCTTGAAGCCGAGCTGCGCCGCGCGGATGGCGGCCACATAGCCGCCCGGCCCGCCGCCGATGACGATGATGTCGTAGGTATCAGCCATGGAAGGTCTCCTCGCCGCGCGCTGTTGCGGCGGGCTCTGGTCGTGATGGGGATCGGGGCGTCCCGAGGCGGCCGCCGGCGTGGGCTTCGGCGAGGCGCAAAAGCGCCTCCTCGAACAGGGAAAGGTCGCGGAAGGGGTCCTCGGCCGGGGCGTCGGCCTGGATCACCGGCAGGCAGCAGGCATGGAGCGCCTCGGCCAGCATGAGATTGTCGAAATGGCCGAAGTCCTCCACATGGAGGCCATCCGCCATCAGGCTGTCCGGCCCCTCCAGCGCGGCGCCGATGGTGGCGCGGGCGCGGTGCTTCAGCTCGCCGGGATGATTGGAATAGGCCGCCACCGGCTTGCCGAGGGCGAAGGCGAAACCCACCTCGAATGCGGTGCCGGGATCGGCACTGATGCCGCGAAAGGGCGTGAGGTTGGCGAGCACCGCGTCGGCGGTCCGCATCATGTTCACATTGGCGCAGAAGATCGCGGTGGCGGAAATTCCGCCCGCCGCATCAAGGGCGATCTCGCCATCGAGGGGAAACAGGCCCGTGAACCCGTGGCGGGCGCACAGCTCCACCTTGCGCCGGCCGATCTCGCGCGCATCGTCGAGGAACACCTCCGGGCCGGCGAGATAGAGCTTCATCGGGTGGGCTTGTCCTTCCGTTCCCCGTTCGATCCCTCCCCCGCAAGCGGGAGAGGGGTCAGGCTGCACCGGGGCGGGAACCCTGCCCCCTCAGCCCCTCACTTGGTCAGGATGGCGAAAAGCTCATCCTTGAGGCGCATGCGCTCGCGGCGCATGGCTTCCATCTCCTCGTCGCCCGTGGGCTCCACGTCGGTCTCGGCCCGGTGCACCTGACGGTTCACCTCGTGATAGGCCTCGTGGAGCTTGGCGAAATGAGCATCGGAGAGCTTCAGCGCCTGGATCTTCTCGGCATATTCCGGGAAGTCGGCGGCGAGCTCGTGGGGCGTGTGGCTCATTGTTGTTCCTTTCTGGGGTCGAACGGCGCCGGGCGCCGCTGCCCCGCAGCTACACTGCTCCGCTGCGGCAGGATTTGATCTGCCGCAGCCCGGTCCGGCCGGCGGAGGCGCAGGCCTCGCGCCAGCGAAGTCGCGTCAGCTGCGACCTCAGACCAGCATCGCCATGGGCTTCTCGATGAAGCCCTTGAACGCGCTGAGGAGTTCGGCGCCAAGCGCGCCGTCCATCACCCGGTGGTCGCAGGTCATGGTGACGGTCATCTGGGTGACGATCTTCACCTCGCCGCCCTTCACCACGGCCCGCTGCTCCGAGGCACCCACCGCGAGGATGGAGGACTGCGGCGCGTTGATGATGGCGGTGAAGTTGCGCATCCCCATCATGCCGAGGTTCGACACGGAGGTGGAGCCGCCGGAATATTCCTCCGGCTTCAGCTTCTTGGTGCGGGCGCGGGCGGCCAGATCCCGCATCTCGTTGGAGATGGTGGAAAGGGTCTTCTGCTCGGCCTTCTTTACGATGGGGGCATAGAGGCCGCCGTCGATGGCGACCGCAACGCCCACGTCCGAGTGCTTCATGCGCAGGATGCGATCCTCGGCCCACACGGCATTGGCCGCCGGCACCTTCTGGAGCGCCAGCGCCAGCGCCTTGATGATGAAGTCGTTGACCGAGACGCGGTAGGACGGCTTGCCGTCCTTGTCCTTCGACGCATTGGAATTGACCTGCTCGCGCAGGGCCATGAGGTCGTCGAGGTCGCAATCCACCGTCAGGTAGAAGTGCGGGGTGAGCTGCTCGCTCTCCACCAGACGGCGCGCGATGGTCTTGCGCATGCCGTCGAGCTGCACTTCCTCGTAGGTGCCGGCCTCGAACATGGCCTTCACCTGATCCGCGGTGGGACCTGTGAGAGCAGCCGTCGCCTTGGGCGCGGGAGCCGCAGCCGCAGGGGCCGCAGCAGCCGCAGCCGGGGCGGGCGCCGCGGCCGGCTTCGCGCCGGGCTGTGCACCTTCCAGGTCGCGGGCGACGATGCGGCCATGCGGGCCGGAGCCCGACAGGCTGCCAAGGTCGATGCCCTTGTCCTTGGCGATCCGGCGGGCGAGCGGCGAGGCGAACACACGACCGCCCTGCCCGTTCGACGCCGGGGCCGACGCAGCCGCCACAGGAGCGGGCGCGGCCGCAGGCGCCGGGCTCGCGGCAGGCGCAGCAGCGGCAGGCGCGGGAGCCGCGGCGGGGGCCGGGGCGGCAGCGCCCTTGCCGGCGGCAGCGGTCGCCACGTCCTCACCCTCGCCGGCGAGGATGGCGATGAGCTGGTTCACCGGCACGTCCTGCGCGCCTTCCGGCACCAGGATCTTGGCAAGCACACCCTCGTCGATGGACTCGACTTCCATGGTGGCCTTGTCGGTCTCGATCTCGGCCAGCACGTCGCCGGACTTGACCGTGTCGCCTTCCTTCTTGAGCCACTTGGCGAGGTTGCCCTTCTCCATGGTGGGAGACAGGGCCGGCATCAGGATTTCGATGGGCATCTTCTTGGCCTTTCGAAAAGACAAAAACCCTCAGCGACGCCGGACGAAGGCGAGCATCTGCTGCTGGCGGGGATGGGACCAGTCGCCGATGATCTTCATCTCCCAATTGGGATCGCCGGCGAGCGCCGTGGAAAGCTGTGCCTGGGTATAGTGGTACGGGTCCTTGTCCGGGAACGTCACCACCCCACCCTTGCCCTGCTTTACCTGCTGCCCGAACTTGCCGTCGGGCACGAGGAAGCAGGTCACGAAGAAGATACCTCCGGGCACGAAATGGGGGGCGATCCGGGCGAGGCAGTCGACCAGATACGGCATCGGCAGGTGACTGAAGACTGACTGGGCGATACCCATGTCAAACTGCACACCGAACCCACCGATATCGAAGCTGTCAGACACACTCAGGTTGTCGCGCGGCAGCTTGGCGTCGAGCCCGGCCGGGACGATCTCCTGGGCGTAGCCCGCCTCCAGCAGGTCGCCGCTGAGGTCGATCCCGTAATACCGGTCGGCATCGAGATAAGCGACGAACTTGACCCCGCCGCGCAGGCTGCCGCAGCCGATGTCCACCAGCCGGTGGTGCGGCTTAAGCCCCTGCTTCACAAGGAAATCCCGCTGCAGCCGGCCGACCTCTTCCCAGAGGCCGCCGATGACTTCGCGGTGCTGTCCCTGCTGCACGTGGCGCGCCACGTGATCGAGATCGTAATAGGTGGTCGGAGCGGTCTCCGACCTCTTTCCGGCGGTCATTTGTAGGTCACCGCCTTGACCGCCTCGATCACCTCCGCAACCGACGGCAGCGCCAGCTTTTCGAGGTTCGCGGCATACGGCATCGGCACGTCCTTGCCGGTGACGCGTAGGACCGGAGCGTCAAGGAAATCAAAGGCCTTGTCCATGAGCTGGGCTGCGATCTCGGCGCCGATGCCGGACTGCGGCCAGCCCTCTTCCACCGTGACGCAGCGGCCGGTCTTCTTCACCGAGGCGACGATGGCATCCACGTCCATGGGGCGGATGGTGCGCAGGTCGATGACCTCGGCGTCGATGCCCTGCTTCGCCAGTTCCTCTGCCGCCTTAAGGGCATAGGTCATGCCGATGGAGAAGGAGACGATCGTCACATCCTTGCCCGACCGCGCGATCCGCGCCTTGCCGATGGGCAGGACGTAATCGTCGAGCTTCGGCACCTCGAACGAGTGGCCGTAAAGGATCTCGTTCTCAAGGAAAATGATGGGGTTGGGGTCGCGGATGGCGGCCTTCAGCAGGCCCTTGGCATCGGCGGCCGAATAGGGCGCGATCACCTTCAGGCCGGGCACGTTGGAGTACCAGGCGGTGTAATCCTGGCTGTGCTGGGCGGCGACGCGGGCAGCGGCGCCGTTGGGGCCGCGGAACACGATGGAGCAGTGGACCTGACCGCCGGACATGTAGAGCGTCTTGGCGGCGGAGTTGATGATCTGGTCGATCGCCTGCATGGCGAAGTTGAAGGTCATGAACTCCACGATGGGCTTCAGTCCCGCCATGGCCGCGCCGACGCCGACACCGGCAAAGCCGTGCTCGGTGATCGGAGTATCGATCACGCGGCGGGCGCCGAATTCCTGCAGCAGGCCCTGGGTGATCTTATAGGCACCCTGATACTCAGCCACTTCCTCGCCCATGACGAAGACATCGCCGTCGCGGCGCATCTCCTCGGCCATGGCGTCACGCAGGGCCTCGCGGACCGTCTGGGTCACGAACTCGGTGCCGGCCGGCACTTCCGGATCGGGCTGCACGGTCACCTGCGGCGGAGCCGCGACAGCCGAAGGGGCCGGAGAGACGGGCGCCGCAGCGACCGGAGGCGGTGCGCTCTCGGCGGCCTTGGCGGCGGGAGCGGGGGCGGCGCTCGCGTCCTCGCCTTCGGCCAGGATGGTCGCGATGGGCGTGTTCACCGCCACGTCCTGCGCGCCTTCCGGCACCAGGATCTTGCCGAGGATGCCCTCGTCGACGGCCTCCACCTCCATGGTGGCCTTGTCGGTCTCGATCTCGGCGAGCACGTCGCCGGACTTGACCGTGTCACCTTCCTTTTTCACCCACTTGGTGAGGTTGCCCTTCTCCATGGTGGGAGACAGGGCCGGCATGAGGACTTCGATGGCCATGGCTGTCAGCTCTTGCTCGGCGCGGGAGCGGGGACGGACGGCGTGGCGCCGGCCGGGGCCGCGTGATCGCGCTTGAAGGTGAGGTTGGTGTAGGCGGAGATGGCCGCGATCGCGATGGTCACGGAAACGAAGAAGGCGATGGCCGCCTTGCCGGAGCGCACCCGGTCCGCATCCTCGGCGGCGCCGGAGCGGCCGACTGCGAAGGGCCAGAGCGCCAGCAGAAGGTAGCTCCCGGTGCCGACGGGGCGCCCCGCCGCCCGCTCGGCGGCGAGGGCGGAGCGGCCGCCGCGCACGGCGACGACCCAGGCGCCGATGGCGGCCAGCAGCGCCGCCCCGGCGATCACATGGAAGAGTTCGGCCACGAGCCGGGCCTCAGCGCAGGATGTCCGTGTAGAGCTCGGCGACATCGGGCTCCGGATCGCTGCTGGCGAAGTCGGCAGCCGCGTTGACGATCTCGCGGACGTCGGCATCGATCTTCTTGAGATCGTCTTCGGTCACCTTGTGGCCGTCGAGGAGACGGGTGCGCACCTGCTCGATGGGATCGTGCTCGGTCCGCATCTTCTGCACCTCCTCCTTGGACCGGTACTTTGCCGGGTCCGACATGGAGTGGCCGCGATAGCGGTAGGTCTGCATCTCGAGGATGTAGGGGCCGTTGCCCTCACGGGCGAAGGCGAGGGCCCGTTCGCCAGCAGCCTTCACCGCCTGCACGTCCATGCCATCCACCTGCTCGCCGGGGATGTTGAAGGAGGTGCCGCGCTTGGAGAAGTCCTGCTGGGCGGAGGCGCGGGAGACCGCGGTGCCCATGGCGTACTTGTTGTTCTCGATTACGTACACGACCGGCAGCTTCCACAGCTCGGCCATGTTGAAGCTCTCGTAGACCTGGCCCTGGTTGGCCGCGCCGTCGCCGAAATAGGTGACGGAGACGTTGCCGTTCTCCCGGTAGCGGTCGGCGAAGGCGAGGCCGGTACCCAGCGACACCTGCGCGCCGACGATGCCGTGGCCACCGAAGAACTGCTTCTCGATGCTGAACATGTGCATCGAGCCGCCCTTGCCCTTGGACAGGCCGCCGCGGCGGCCGGTCAGCTCGGCCATGACGCCCCTGGCATCCATGCCGGTGGACAGCATGTGGCCGTGGTCACGGTAGCCGGTGATGACCTGATCGCCCGGTTTCATCGCCATCTGCATGCCGACGACGACGGCTTCCTGGCCGATATAGAGGTGGCAGAAGCCGCCGATGAGGCCCATGCCGTACATCTGGCCGGCCTTCTCCTCGAAGCGGCGGATGAGCAGCATCTCGCGATAGGCTTCGAGGTCCTGATCCTTGGTGAAGGGTACCGGGCCGGACGGCACGGCGGTCCGGGGGGAAGTCTTCTTGGCGGCCATCGGCATCCTCAGGAAGCTCTGGAACTGCGCCTCTCTAACGCACAGCCGAGCCACCTGAAAGCGGGAAATTTTCGATGCTGCAACGCAACACGTTGCAAACTCTTATGGATCAAGGGTTGAACTTGAATATGGTTCAAATGCCTCATGAACCAGTTTATAGTTCATTTGGTGCGAAGCAGCACAAGATCTTTGGTATTTATGAAGTTCAACTGCCGCCGCGCCTCCTCGTCCAGCAGGTCCGGATCGAGCTGGCTGGGGGCGAGAAGGGACACCTTGTTCTCTATCGCCTGCCGCTGCGCCTTGAGGCCGGCGAGCTCGGATTCGAGTGCCTTGGTTTCCTGCTCGTAGTTGCGACGCGCGAGGAGCCCGTGGTCGCCGATATAGGCATGATAGGCGAAGTATCCGATAAGCGCCGCAGCCCCCACGTGGAGAGCGAGCGTCGCAAGGATGGTCTGGAGGCGCGAGCGGCTTTGCATGGGCGCATCCTGCCGATTTTAGGTTTCCGCCCTGTTAAGGCTGGCGTGCCGGAGCGCCGGAGTTGCGCCCGGAGCCGTCCGCGCCTCAACTGGGGGAAGGAAACGCCACACGGGAGCGGACATCGTTGGAGTGGACGGACGAGGGTATCGTGCTTGGGGTCAGGCGGCACGGCGAAGGCAATGCCATCGTCGAGTTGCTGACGCGCCATCGCGGCCGTCATCTCGGCATGGTGCGGGGTGGTGGATCGCGCCGGCTTGCACCCGTCCTCCAGCCCGGCAATTCGGTCAGCGCCACATGGCGTGCCCGACTGGATGAGCACATGGGCAATTATGCTCTGGAGGCCTCAGTCGTCCGCGCCGGGATGCTGATGGAGGCGCCCCATGCGGCCTTCGGGTTCACCCACATGGCGCAATTGCTTCACCTGCTGCCGGAGAGAGATCCCCACGAGGAGCTTTTCCTCACTCTCGGGGCCATTCTCGATGCGTTCAGCGAGGCAGACACGGCCGGTATGCTGGTGGCGCGGTTTGAGCTGGCCATGCTGTCGGAGCTGGGATTCGGATTGGAATTGGAGACGTGCGCGGCAACCGGCCAGCGCGACGATCTCATCTATGTCTCGCCGAAGAGCGGGCGGGCGGTTTGCCGCGAAGCCGGGGCGCCCTACAAGGATCGCCTCTTTCCCCTGCCGCCCTTTCTCCGGACCGGCACACCACCCGCCAGCGAGGACGTAGAATCGGCGCTGGCGATCACCGGCCATTTCCTGCTGGTGCGGGCTTTGGAGCCACGCGGGCTCGGCTTTTCCGAAGCCCGCGCGGCGTTCCTGGCATCGTGGCGGCGAAGCGCCGATCACCAGCGGTAGTAACGGGGCGCCACCCAGACGTTGCGGCAGCGCGTCACCCAATGGGGGCGGCCATTCCACCAGCGGCGCACCTGCCAGCAGCGCCGGACCCAGCGCACATCCTCGACCTTCGCCTGTTCATGGGCGGCGCCGGCAAAACTTCCCGCGCTACCGGCAAGTGATCCGGCCGATGCAGAAGGGGCCGTACCAAGAAGCGCCAACGCAACGACTCCCCCCGCCGCAAGAGTTGCAATCTTCATGGACCTTCTCCTCTTGACGCGAACGTAGAGAAATGTTCGCGGATCGATGCTGAAACGTCGCAGGGGCGGGATTTTGTTCCGGGAGTGACATCTTAAGCGCGTGCTTTGCCGCAGATTATGGCCTTCTCCGGTACATGCGTGCCGTATTACGCAGCAGCACGCCCCAGACTTGACGATCCATTCAGTCTTGCGGCGAGATCGCGGCTTGCGCGGCTGCGGATCGCAGGGGACCGGACGCGGCCGGGCCGGTGGCGCGGGCTTGTCGCGCGCCTGCGCGCGAGGTACTGCGGGGCATGGCCACCCGCACACTTCCGCCCGGCGACGGGAACATCGAGAAAGTTACGCTGAAGGAGGCGCTGGAAGAGCGCTACCTCGCGTACGCCCTCTCGACCATCATGCACCGCGCGCTGCCCGACGCGCGCGACGGACTGAAGCCTGTCCACCGGCGCATCCTCCACGCCATGCGACAGTTGCGGCTGGATCCCGGGCAGGGCTTCAAGAAGTCCGCCCGCGTGGTCGGCGACGTCATCGGCAAGTTCCACCCGCACGGCGACCAGTCGGTCTATGACGCGCTGGTGCGCCTCGCCCAGGACTTCGCCCAGCGGTATCCGCTGGTGGATGGCCAGGGCAATTTCGGCAATGTGGACGGCGATAACGCCGCCGCCATGCGATACACCGAGGCCCGCCTCACCGAGACCGCCCGGCTGCTGCTGGATGGCATCGACGAGGACGCGGTGGATTTCCGCCCGACCTATGACGGGTCGGAGGAAGAGCCGGCAGTCCTGCCCGCCGCCTTCCCGAACCTACTGGCGAACGGCTCGCAAGGCATCGCCGTGGGCATGGCCACCTCCATCCCGCCCCACAATGCGGCGGAGTTGCTGGATGCCGCGCTCCACCTCATCGACCATCCGGACGCGCTCGCGTTCGACCTGCTGAAGTTCGTGCCCGGCCCGGACTTCCCCACCGGCGGCGTGCTGGTGGAGGACCCGGTCGGCGTGGCGGAGGCCTATGCGACCGGCCGCGGCTCGTTCCGGGTCCGCGCGCGCTGGGAGAAGGAGGACACCGGCCGCGGCGGCTATGTGGTGGTGGTGACGGAGATCCCCTACGGCGTCGCCAAATCCCGTCTCGTGGAGAAGATCGCCGAGCTGCTCACCGACAAAAAGCTGCCGCTGCTCGCCGACGTTCGTGACGAGAGCGCCGAGGACATCCGCCTGGTGCTGGAGCCGCGCACCCGCACCGTGGATGCCGAGGTGCTCATGGAGAGCCTCTTCAAGCTCACCGAGCTTGAGGCGCGCATTCCGCTCAACATGAACGTACTGGTCAAGGGCCAGATCCCCAAGGTGCTGTCGCTGGCGGAGGCGCTGCGCGAGTGGCTGGACCACCGCCGCGACGTGCTGCTCCGCCGCTCGCGCTACCGGCTCGACCAGATTGCCCACCGGCTTGAGGTGCTGGGCGGCTACCTCATCGCCTATCTCAACCTCGACGAGGTGATCCGCATCATCCGCGAGGAGGACGAGCCGAAGGTCTCGCTGATGCAGACCTTCGAGCTGACGGACGTTCAGGCGGAAGCCATCCTCAACATGCGGCTGCGCTCCTTGCGCCGCCTGGAAGAGATGGAAATCCGCAAGGAGCACGACGTCCTTTCCAAGGAGCAGGACGGGCTCAACCGCCTCGTCGCCTCCGAGACGGCCCAGTGGAAGGCGATTTCCAAGGAAATCCGCGAGACCCGCAAGACCTACGGCCCCGAGACCGAACTGGGCCGGCGCCGCACCACCTTTGCCGCCGCGCCGACCGTGCACGAGGACGCCTTCACCGAGGCGCTGGTGGAGCGTGAGCCGATCACCGTCGTCGTCTCCGCCAAGGGCTGGATCCGCGCGCTGAAGGGCCATGTGGCTGACGTCTCGAACCTGCAGTTCAAGGGCGACGACAGCCACGGCCACGCCTTCTTCGCGGAGACCACCTCCAAGGTCATGGTGTTCGCCTCCAACGGCCGGTTCTACACGCTGGATGCCTCCAAGCTCCCCGGCGGGCGCGGCCATGGAGAGCCGGTGCGCCTGATGATCGATCTTGAGCAGGAGGCGGAGATCGTCTCCGTCTTCGCCTATCAGGCCGGGCGGAAGCTGCTGGTGGCGTCGAAGCAGGGCCGCGGCTTCGTGGTGCCGGAGGACGATTGCCTCGCCAATACCCGCAAGGGCAAGCAGGTGCTCGTCACCGACCCGCCGGACGCCGCGCTGGCGGTGCGCTTCGTCGATGGCGACTGGGTCGCGGTGATCGGCGAGAACCGCAAGATGCTGGTCTTCCCGCTGAACCAGATTCCCGAGATGTCGCGCGGCCGCGGCGTGCGCCTGCAACGCTACAAGGACGGCGGCCTCAGCGACCTCAAGGTGTTCCCCATGGCCACCGGCCTGACCTGGGAGGACACCTCCGGGCGGACCTGGACGGTCACCGATCTCATCGAGTGGCAGGGCGAGCGCGCTTCGGCGGGCCGCCTGCCGCCCAAGGGGTTCCCCCGCACCAACACGTTCGGCTGAGGCATGGACGCGCCCTCCCCCGAGACCGGGCGCGCACCGGCTCTTGACGAACGGGCGGCGCTCCGGCGCCTCGTCGATCAGGCGCAGTCCATCGTCCGGGCGCGGGAGACCTCGCTCGTCCTCATCGCCGCCGTCATGGGCGTGCTGGCCGGGGTTGCGGCCAGCCTCATGAGCGCCACCACCCAGTGGATGCATGAGGTTCTCTACTGGCTGGCACCGGGCGAGCGACTGTCCTCCTCCCCTGCCCTCGCCTCGCCCTGGCTGATCCTCGTCCCAGCCGTGGGCGGCGCGGCGATGGGCGTGATCGCCCTGGCGCTGAAGCGCTGGCGCAGGCACCCTTTCGTCGACCCCATCGAGGCGAATGCGCTGCATGGCGGGCGCATGTCGCTCACCGACAGCATCATCGTCGCCCTGCAGACCATGGTGTCCAACGGCTTCGGCGCATCGCTGGGGCTTGAGGCCGGCTATTCGCAGATCGGCTCGGGCATCGCTTCCCGGCTGGGGCTGACCTTCAAGCTCCGGCGCAACGATCTGCGCATTCTCGTGGGCGCGGGCGCTGCGGCGGGCATCGGCGCGGCGTTTGATGCGCCGCTGATGGGCGCCTTCTACGGCTTCGAGATCGTCATCGGCTCCTATTCCATCCCCGCGGCGGCTCCGGTGCTCGCCGGGACGGTCTCGGCGGTGATGACGGCGCGGCTGCTCGGCGCCCATGTGGAGCCGCTGCACATGCCCCTCGACCCGAACCTCGGGCCGGTGGACATCCTGCCAATCCTCTTCCTCGGCCTCGCCGCTGCGGCGGTCGCCATCGTCATCATGCGGCTCGTGACGACGGTGGAGACGCTGTTCGGCATGAGCCGCATTCCCGCGCCGCTGCGGCCCATGGTGGCCGGCATAGGCATCGGTGCGCTGGCGCTCTACAGCCCGCAGGTGCTCTCCGATGGCCACGGCGCGCTCCATACCCAGGTGGGCAGCGCGGTGACGGCGTCCGTCGCCATCGTGTTCGGCCTGAAGATCCTCGCCTCCGCCCTCTCCATCGGCTCCGGCTTCCGCGGCGGCCTGTTCTTCGCCTCGCTGTTCCTCGGCGCTCTGATGGGCAAGCTCTATGGCGGGCTGCTGGCCGTCGCCTTCCCGGGCTTCCACCTCGACCCGTCAGTGGCGGCAGTGGTCGGCATGGGCGCGCTGGCGGTGGGCGTCATCGGCGGGCCGCTCACCATGAGCTTCCTCGTGCTGGAGATGACGCGGGACATCTCCCTCTCCGGCTTCGTGATGGCGGCGGCGGTCGTCACCTCCCTGACCGTGCGGGAAACGTTCGGCTACTCCTTCTCCACCTGGCGCCTGCATTTGCGCGGCGAAACCATCCGCGGTGCGCAGGACGTGGGCTGGATGCGCGACCTGACGGTGGCCAAGATGATGCGCACCGACTTCCCCACTTTCCCGCAGGATGGCACCCTGGACGCCCTGCGCGCCCGCTACGCGCTGGGCTCAACCCGCATCGTCGTGCTGGTGGACGCGGCCGGCGGCTATGGCGGGCTGCTGCGCCTGTCCGAGGCCTACGCCAGTCTGGAGCCCGGCGAAACGGCGGTGTCGGGGTTGGCGACCCAACGCGACCACATCTTGCTCCCGGCCATGAACGTCAAGGAAGCCGCCCTCGCCTTCGACGCCGCAAAGGCGGAAGACCTCGCGGTGGTGGACGACCGCGACAACCGCCATCTCCTGGGGCTGTTGGGCGAATCCCACGTCCTGAAGCGCTATGCCGCCGAGCTGGAGCGGGCACGGCGGGGCCTCGGCGCGGAAGACTGACGCGCCAGACCGGCCTCAGGCGGCAAAAGCCTCCAGCCGGGCCACGCGGTTTCGTCCGGCCCTCTTCGCCGTATAGAGGGCGGTATCGCTCCGTGCGATCAACTCCCCCGGCCCGTCGTCCGCCCTCTGGACGGCGATGCCGACGCTGACCGTGATTTCGATGGCCAAACCATGGGTCACGATAGCGTTGGCCGCGACGCCCGCCCGAATGCGCTCGGCCACCAGCTCCGCCCCCGCCGACGGCGTCTCCGGCAGGACGACGACAAATTCCTCCCCGCCATAGCGACAGACGAAATCCCCCGGCCGGCACGCCGCACGCTGGACGCGGTGGGCGACCTCGGCGAGCACGGCGTCGCCCATGGCGTGGCCGTGCGTGTCGTTCACCCGCTTGAAGTGGTCGATATCGATCATCAGCACAGCAAGCTCACGCTGCTCACGCCGGGAGCGCAGCATTTCCACCTCCAGCGTGAGGTCGAGCGCCCGTCGGTTGGGCAGGCCGGTGAGGGAGTCCGTAATGGCCATCCGCTCCAGCTGGCGCTCCATCTCCCGGCTGCGGCGCAGGGAGGTGGAGAGCGCCGCGACGGTCAGCGCCAGCAGCAGCGATATCGTGAGCGTGAGCGCAAGAGTGATGGCTGCTCGCAGATACCACCCGCCGAACTGCTGGCGCGCTGAAACGCCAACGGTCACGGAGAGCGGATACCCCTTGACCAACACAGTCCGCAGGAACCTGCGCTGGCCATCGATCTGTGATGTTTCCACCCTCCAGTCGTCCGGCATCGCTGACGCCTGCCGCTGGAGGACGTCGGGCGTCACCTCATCTCCCGCATTGCCCCGGCCATCGGTAGAGGGGTAGCGCAGGACGACGGTGCCGTCGGTCCGGGTCAGCCGGACGATGCCGCCGGGCGGCAGCTTCACCCGCTCGAACATCTGCTGGAAATAGACGAGGCGAATAGAGGCCACCACGACACCCGCGAATGACCCGTCCGATCCATTTATCCGCCGGCTGATTCCAATGGCACGCTCGGGGCTCGAGAGCCGGGACAGGAAGGGCCGGCTGACGTAGACGCCGGCGTTCGGGTTGTCCCTCTGCACACGAAAGTAGTCCCGATCGGCGAAATTGATGCCGCTCAGGTCCTCTTCGGAATCGTCGAACAGGACATTGCCCTGCGCATCCAGCACGAGCATGACACCGAAATCATTGGCATCGCCCGCACGGCGAAACAGGACGCGTTGCCGCAGCGCCGCAGGAAGCGCCATCAGCGTCGGCTCGCGCAGTGCTTCGGCGAGACCGGTCAGGCTGGATTCAACCAGAAGGAAGTCGCGTTCGATCGCTCCCGCGAGCACAGAGATTGTGTTCGCGGTATAGCGTTCGCCGTCGTGCCAAGTTTCCTGGTAGGAGCGCCACAGAGCAAAGGACTGCATCCCCACGATGGCGAGGATGAGTGCACTCGTGACAAACCGGAGCAGACGGCCGGAGGAGAGGTGTTTGAGAACCTTGTCCATCAGCCTTACCTGGGCCGCATCTATACCATCCCAGCCGCCACGTTATCAGCCAGAATCACCATTTCGCGACTTTTATTCCGCAGCCGGCCTTTCGATGCGGCGTTCCTCCACCTCCGCGGAGCGGACAGGCTCCGCCTCGAGCCAGTGCAGGATGAGCGTGTAGCCCAGCGCCAGCACCACGGGGCCGACGAACAGGCCCAGCACCCCGGAGGACAGGAGCCCGCCGATCGCGCCGATGAAGACCACCAGCATCGGCACGTCCACGCCGCGCCCCAGCATGATGGGACGCAGGACGTGCTCTATGAGCGAGACGCCCGTGCACCAGACGGCGAAGATCACCGCCGGCACCGGATCAAGCAGTGTGAAGGCGTAGATCGCCACCGGCACCAGAACGATGGCCAGCGGCAACTGCACGATGGCGATGATGAGGCAGAGCAGCGCCAACAGGCCCGCGGCCGGAATATCGGCGGCGAGAAAGCCCAGCCCCGCCAGCAGCGACTGGATCAGCGCGACGCCGATGATGCCCTTGCTGACACTGCGAATGGTGCGCACCGCGAGGTCGGCATAGCCCAGCCCCCCGGAGCCGGCGAGGCGGGTGACGACATCGCCCGCAATGCGCTGGCCGCTGGTCGCATTGGCCATCAGAACCGCGGCCACGAAGATGGCGACGATGAATTCCAGTATCCCGAGCAGCACACCGGTCGCCGACCCGAGCATCCATTTGCCGGCCCAGGTGAGTTCGGAGGCGATCGAACTGATCGCCTGATCGAGGTTGGTCGAGGCGAGCATCCAGAAGCTGTAGAGCGGATCGCCCACGAGAAACCAGCCGCGGACAGCCTCCGGCGGCGGCGGCAGGCGCAGCGTGCCATCCGCCATGTGGTGGGCCAGAAGCTTCAGGCTGTTCACGAGGGTGTCGGTCAGCAGCATCGCCGGCAGCACCAGCAAGGTCAGCGCGAGCAGGACGAAAAGCGTGGCGGCCGCCGCCGTCCGGCCTTTGAGGGCCGCGCACAGGCGGAGGAACAGCGGGTGGGAGGCGATGGCGATGATGAGCCCCCACAGGATGGAGGTCAGGAACGGCTGGACGATGGTGAAGCACCAGCCGAACAGCAATGCCAGCGTGCCGAACCTCAGCGCCAGCTGAAGGACGGGCCCGAACGTTTCGCTGCCGTCCCTGGCGGGGGGGCGATCCTGACGCCTGTCGTGGGGTCGTTCCATGATCCTGTCCAGATGGACTCTCCCTGCCACAGAACCCGCTCCAGCCTAGCCTGAGAGAACCCCTTATGCGCCTGGCTTGCAATGGCAGCCAGCCGACATTTGCCCTTGGTGTCGCGGTACGGACGCTACGTCAAGTCGCCTGCCTCTTCCGCATGGCAGGCCAATTGCATCGTGGATTCAGGGCCACGGTCTGCCTGTTCTGGCTGTAGCCCCCGAAGCAACAAGGACAAGGCGAGGACACAGCATGTCCGACCACAAGGTTACGGTCGAGCAACTGCCGAGCGGCAAGTGGGCGTGTTTTCTTCACGTGGAAGGACACGACGAACCCATCAATCTCGGCCGGGAATTCAAGAACGACGAGCAGGCGGAAAACTGGCTCAACGTGTCGGAATCCGTCACTGCGATCGAGATGATGCTGCGGAAGGTCAAGAAGTAGGACCTGCCGACGACGACAAGCCGACGCCGGCTTGGCTCGAAGGCGACAGGGCTGTCGCGGTTCACACAGCCTGTCGGGGCTCGAGCATGCAATCCGCCGGCTTCACTTGGTGCAGCCGGCGGACGCGGAAATGTTCTCGGGCGTGCCCCAGTCGTTCTGGGGCAGGTTCTCGTACGGCGGGCCGAACTCCTGCTTGATCATGGTGAAGGCCGAGGGCAGCCCGGTCTGCTGATCGAAATCGATGATCCAGAAATAGTCGTAGGTGTCGCCCGGCCAGTCGTCCGGCATCTTGATGCCGGCGAGGTCCATGAGATCGAAGAGGGTCGTGGCCTTGGTGGGCACCGGCCTGCCCGGGTGCTTCTCCTGCACCTTCGCCCGCTGCGCCGGCGTCAGCTCGATATCGAGGCGCGGGCGGGCGATGTGGTCGTGTTCCCAGTCCATGATCAGCGTGCCGCCGGCCCATTCGGGCTTGGTGAACACGTCATGCACCGCCTGCCGGTTGCGCTCCGCGAGCTTGTCTTGGCGGATGATCAGCTTGCCGTCCACCATCTCCGGCATCACCGAATAGAAGACGACCGGCTGCTTCCACGAATCGGCGACCGGATAGATGGTTTCCAGCGTGTGCAGCGAGAGCCCGAGGATCGCGGTCGGCACCTCTCCCGGCCGCAGGAGCGACTTCTTGGCGTTCTTGCCGAGGTAATAATCCACCAGGGCGCGGGCGCGTTCCTGGCCGACGCTGCAGAGCTGGAGCGGCCCGCCCTTCTCTCCGTGCCGCAGGAGAATGACCCGCGCCGGAACCGCGGCTGCCGGCAGCGCCGACAGAAGGCTGATGGAAAACACGGCCGCGAGCGCAAGGCCGCCGGCCAAGACCGTCCGTTTGAGGGATTTGATCGTTTGCATCACTGCCTCTCCCAATACGGCGACGCTAGCCGAGTCCACCCGCCTTCGCCATGTGACCGGGTGCCGGACCTTGCGCGCCACGAGCGCCGATCGAGCCCCTTCACACGCCGCCTCGAACATGCTTCAAGGCGGCAGCCGGGAGATTTTGGGGTCCGGCCGATGCGGGGCGCTGCAATGGCAGAGATGAGCTTGGGAACGAATGGGCTGGCGGGCGGCGTGTTGCTCGCGCTCATCGCCATGGCCGGCGTCCAGGCGGTGGCCCAGAGCTCGCAGCAGCGCATCGTGGTGACGCCCCGCGTGATCCAGCTGCCTGTCATCCCCCAGGGCAATTATCTCGACCCCGGCCCCGGGCCCGCCATTCGTCCGGACGTCAAGATCGGCGACGACCGCAACGAAGACTACGTGTTCCCGCCCGACCTCACCGGCGGCTACGGCTCCGGCCCTCCCGGCGACCCGACCAACAACGGTCAGTGGAGCCCGCTGGATGGTGACACCCCGAGCTTCTGAGACGTATCGCGATTTTTGAGACGATGGCCGGGCCTCAACCCGGCCATTTCCGTTTGCGGCACCCGAGCGTTCGTCGGCCGCCGGGTTTGACGACGAGGGACGGCGCCACGTATCCCTGAGGCAGAAGGCTGCATCGGCAGCCCCAGCGGCAACTTAAGCCGCACGGCATGTGCTTCAGGGAGCCGCCAATGACCGCCGCGCCGAACTACATGATCTCTCACCTGGACGAGATCCCGGCCGTGCCCTGCCCCTGCGGTTTCGCACGCCGCGCGTTCGCGACGGACGACAACAAGCTGGCGACCGTGCACCTCACCGACATCACCGAGGATGCGCGGGTGCACTACCACAAGCACATGACCGAGATTTACGTGATCCTCGAAGGCGAAGGGGAGATGGAGCTCGACGGCGAGCGCGTGCCGGTCTCGCCGCTCACGTCCATCTTCATCAGGCCCGGATGCCGGCATCGCGCCATCGGCCGCATGCGCATCCTGAACATCCCGATCCCCGCCTTCGACCCGGAGGACGAGTGGTTCGACTGAGCGTCGGGGAAGCGGAGAAGCCAAAAAGAAAGCGGCGGGGAAATCCCCGCCGCTTTCGAAACCTCGAACCGTGAACCGAAGCGATCAGCGCTTCGAGAACTGGAACGAACGGCGGGCCTTGGCGCGGCCGTACTTCTTGCGCTCGACCACGCGGCTGTCGCGGGTCAGGAAGCCGCCCTTCTTGAGGGGGCTGCGCAGCTCGGGCTCGTAATAGGTGAGCGCCTTGGAGAGGCCGTGACGCAGGGCGCCGGCCTGGCCGGACAGACCGCCGCCGGAAACGGTGGCGACCACGTCGTACTGGCCTTCGCGGGCGGCGACCTGGAACGGCTGGTTGATCATTAGGCGCAGCACGGGACGGGCGAAATACACCTCGATGTCCCGGTCATTGACGGTGATCTTGCCGGTGCCGGGGCGAACCCACACGCGGGCCACGGCGTCCTTGCGCTTGCCGGTGGCATAGGCGCGGCCGAACTTGTCCAGCTTCTGGACATGAACGGGGGCTTCGGGCTGGGCCGAGACGGTCGCTGCGCCGAGAGCGTCGAGGGACTGGAGAACCTCGGCCATGTCAGTTCCTCACGTTCTTGCGGTTGAGAGCCGCCACGTCGAGGGCGACCGGCTGCTGGGCCTCGTGCGGGTGGGCAGGGCCCTTGTAGACGCGCAGGTTGCCCATGATCTTGCGGCCGAGCGGGCCGCGGGCGAGCATGCGCTCCACCGCCTTCTCGATGACGCGCTCCGGGAAGCGGCCCTCGAGAATGAACTTCGCGGTGCGTTCCTTGATGCCGCCCGCATAGCCGGTGTGATGGTAGTAGACCTTCTGGTCCTTCTTGCGGCCCGTGAACACCGCCTTCTCGGCGTTGACCACGACGACGTTGTCGCCGCAATCCACGTGGGGGGTGTAGATGGGCAGGTGCTTGCCCTTCAGGCGCATGGCGATGATGGTCGCGAGCCGGCCGACAACAAGGCCGCTGGCGTCGATCACCACCCACTTCTTCTCGATTTCGGCGGGCTTGGCCGAATACGTCGTCATGGGATCATTCCGAATGAGAAGTCGGACGGCCCAGCCCATGAGGACCGAACGGCGTCCGACGATGGGGTGCTTCTAGAGGAGCACAGCGCGCACGTCAACGCATCCAAGGCGACAAAACATATGCGAAAACAAACGGTTATAAAAATGGTGTAATAGCACCATCAAAATTCCCGCGTTTTCGCATTGCCTTGGCGTCGATCAGGCCTTCGGCCGATCCGGGATCGAATAGGTGGCGACGCAGTGAGCGACCAGTTCGTCGTCCCCCGGCCCCCGAATGCCCACCTCCCCGACCGCGAGACGCTTGCCCAGCTTGATGATGCGGGCGTCGCCGAAGAGCGGCCCCGGGGCCGGCTTGCGCAGGAAGTTGATGGAAAGATTCGTCGTGACCGCGAGCGCGACGGGCCCGATCTGCGCCAGGAGCGCCACATAGACCGCCACATCTGCCAGCGCCATCATGGCCGGACCGGAAATGGTGCCGCCCGGCCGCAGATGGCTCTCGTCGGCATCGAGCCGCACCGTCGCGGTCTTCAGGCCCACGCACTCCACATGGTGCGCTCGGCCCGGGCCGAAGGCTTGCGGGAATTCGGCCGCGAGGAAGGTCTCCAGATCCTTCACAGTCATCACCGCATCGCGCGCCGCAGTCATCCCGTCCATTCCCCGTCCCTGCCCCGGCTCGCGCCGGCCGACGCTTGTGAATAGGATAGCGGCCGGAACGTCAAATCCGGAAACACCAAGGGAAATACCGTGCCCGCAACTGCCGCCGCCGTGAACGCCCCGCTCCCCGCCCCGGTCTCCCGCTCCGACGACGCGGGCGTGGTGACGCTCACCCTGTCGCGGCCGGCGCAGCGCAATTCCCTGTCCGAGGCGATGATGGCGGCGCTCACGGCCGCGCTGGGCGAGGTCGCGGCGGACTCCTCCGCGCGCGCCGTGGTGCTGGCGGCGGAAGGGCCAGTCTATTCCGCAGGGCATGATCTGAAGGAGATCCAGTCCCATCGCTCCGACGCGGACCGCGGCCGCGCCTATTTCGAGGATGTGCTGAAGCGCTGCGCCACGCTGATGACGGCCATCGTTCGCCTACCCCAGCCGGTGATCGCGGCGGTCGAGGGCATGGCGACGGCGGCCGGTTGCCAACTGGTGGCGAGCTGCGACCTCGCGGTCGCCGGAGACAAGGCGCGCTTCTGCACGCCGGGCGTCAATATCGGCCTATTCTGCCACACGCCCATGGTGGCGCTCTCGCGCAACCTTTCGCGCAAGCACGCCATGGAGATGCTTCTGCTCGGCGACTGGACCGAGGCGGACGACGCTTTGCGCATGGGCCTCGTCAACCGCGTCGTGCCGGCCGGCGACGCTCTTGCTACAGCGCAGGCCCTCGCCCGCAAGATCGCGGACAAGTCGCAGGTGCCGGTGAAGCTCGGCAAGGCCGCCTTCTACGCGCAGGTGGAGCTGGGCCTCGACGACGCCTATGCCTACGCCTCGCGCGTCATGGCGGAGAACATGCTGGCGCGCGATGCGGACGAAGGCATCTCGGCGGTCCTCGCAAAGCGTGCAGCCGTGTGGGAAGACAGGTAGCCCCGTTTACACTCCATAAACCATGATCTGGCTCTCTGGGTGAGACTGGCGCGTCTTGCGTCCGAGTCGCGGGAGGGCCGCGCATGTCTCATCTGGAGACGACGCACCTTGGAATGACGCAGACCGACACGGCGGGGCCCGATGTCGGGCTTCGGCGTGCGCGGCTGGCGTGGCGCCCGGGCATCTGGCAGGCCGCGTGGATCGTCTTCGCCCTCATCGCCCTCGCCAGCTTCCTGCCGCTGCGTTTCTCCGCCACCACCACCCTCGCGTTCGAGGTGGGCACCCAACCGCCCGCCGGCGCCATGCGCGGCGTGGCGCAGATGCTGGGCTCGCGGGAATTGGCCTATGACGCCGTGCGCCAACTGCCGGATGATGACGTGCGCCGCATCGCCGCCGGGGGCCTGACAGGATGGCTGGGCATCACCCACGCTGGCACCGAAGGACGCTCCGAGAGCGTCGCCGCCGCGTGGCGCCTCATGGAAAATCTGGAGGTGTCGCCGACCCAGGGCGGGCGCGCGTTGCGCCTTACCGTCACCGCGGCAACGCCCGGCCTCGCCGTGCGGGCGGCCGATGCCTACGTCTCCGCCTTCCTCTCCCTCGATCGCGCCACGCGCGAGGCGCAGGAGGAGCCCTCCCTGCTGCCGGCGGCACGCCGGGGCGAGGCCGGGCGTGCCTCCTTCGTGCCCCAGCCGCCCGGGCCACTCGCCCTCGGGTTGCTCGCGGCCATCGCTGCCCTGCTGGTCATTGCGCGACGCACCGTGAACCGCCCGGCAGAAGCCGAAGGCGTTGTGGATGGCGCCGTCCTTCCGGTCGAGCTCAATGACAGCCACCGCATCACCTGGATCGGCGGCCCGGAAGGCGCCGGCCTCGATGCGGATGCGGCGGTCGCGCGCCTCGCCGCCCATCTTGCGACGTCGCGCGGGTCGACGCGCCTGATTCTGCTCACCTCCGACGACCTGCCCGAGGCCTCCGCCACCTGCGCCGTCTCCCTGGCCCGTCGCCTCTCTGAGGATGCCGGGGTGGCTCTGGTGGCGTTGGATGGCAGCGCCGAGAGCCTTGCCGCCCTCGTGTCGGACCCATGGGCGCCGGGCATGAGCGAGCTCCTGTTCGGCGTCGCAGGCTTCGGCGAGACCATCCATCGGGACGCCCGCTCCCGGGCCCACGTGATCCCGCCTGGCCGGGACGTGCTCTCCGGCTCTGCCGTGGTGGGCGCGGAACGGCTCGCTTTGGTGCTGGAAGCTCTCAAGCGGACCTACGATTACGTGGTGGTCGCCGCCCCCAGCCTGTCGGCGGCCCGCGGCGGGCGACGCATCGCCGGCCTCGATCCCCTCGTCGTCTGCCTGAATGCGGATGATGCGCCGCCGACAGCCGCCGTCGAAACGTTCGACGCCCTCGCGGAGAAGAAATTCGGTCGGGTGGTGATGCTCTGCCTCGCCTCCGGCCGGACCGTGGAAGAGGCGCCGGAGAGCGAGGATCACCTCGCCGTGCCATCCCTTGACGCCCAGGAAATCGAGCCGCCGCAAATGCCCGAACGGCTCGCCGGCGCGGCCTGATCCACCCGTCGCTATCGCGCGACAGAGGCCCGGCCCAGCCGGGCCTTTTTGCGTTTCGCCCTCAACCAAGCGGGGCGAATGCTCGCCTGAAACCTAAAGAAACCGGCGCAAGAGACTATGTTGCCTCATTTTTTGTCCGGACGTTCCATCCAGCGAATGATGAGAGCCGCCGGGAGAACCCACAGGCTTCCCAGAAGCACGTAGCAGACGGTCTGAAGCGCCCAGTGCAGCTCGGTCACCCGGCCCTGAGCCAACGCCATGGCCATCAGCGCCCAGACGACGACCAGCACCAGCATCAGGACGGTACCGATAAGCTTGCGCAGGCGTTGGGGCATTCGCGATCACTCCCTGGCCGCCGGGGCTGCCTGCGTGCCGAAGCGGCATGCGGCACCCGCTCCCTTGCGCGGCACACAGGCTCTCTATAACGGATCGATCCTGGGGGGCCACGCAGCAAGACCGCGCACGCGGAGCCGAAAACACATGTCGCACGTCGAAGCCGCACCCCTGATCGCCGACCGCCCCCGCCCCGGGATCAAGGCCGTCCGCATCTGGCTCTATTTCGTCGCGGCGCTGATCGTGGCCATGGTCGTCGTGGGCGGCGCGACGCGCCTCACCGAATCCGGCCTCTCCATCACGGAATGGAAGCCAGTCACCGGCGCCCTGCCGCCCATGTCGCAGGGCGACTGGCAGGCGGAGTTCGACCGCTACAAGGCCATTCCCCAGTACGAGATCCTCAACAAGGGCATGGGGCTGGAGGCGTTCAAGCGCATCTATTGGTGGGAATGGGGACACCGGCTGCTCGGCCGGGTCATCGGCTTCGCCTTCCTCCTGCCCTTCCTGTATTTCGCTTTCCGCGGCGTGCTGCGCGGATCGCTGCTGGCGAAGTGCCTCGGCCTGTTCGCCCTCGGCGGGCTGCAGGGTGCCGTCGGCTGGTGGATGGTGGCGTCGGGGCTCACGGAGCGGGTCTCCGTCAGCCAGTATCGCCTTGCGGTCCATCTCACCCTGGCCTGCATCATCCTCGCCGCCATCGTCGCCGTCGCGCGATCGCTCTCCGGCGAGGGGCGGCAAGCGGTGACAGGCCGCGCGCGGCTGACGGCGCGTGTGCTGGTGGCCCTCGTGCTGGTGCAGATCTTCGCCGGCGGACTGGTGGCCGGGCTCGACGCCGGCATGGCCTACAACACCTGGCCCCTCATGGACGGCCACTTCATCCCCGCCGCCGAACAGCTCGGCGCCATGTCGCCGTTCTGGCGCAACCTGTTCGAGAATGCGCTGACAGTGCAGTTCGATCACCGCATGGTCGCTTATGCAATCTGGGCGCTGGCACTCGTCCACGCGCTCGATGCCATGCGGGACGGCGGACGGGCGGCAAAGCGGGCGTGGATTTTGTTCGCTCTGGTGACCGCGCAGGCGACGCTGGGCATCCTGACGCTGATCCATCAGGTGCCCATCGACATCGCCTTGGCGCATCAGTTCGGGGCGACCATCGTCCTGATCTTCGCCGTGGTGCATGTGAGCGGCCTCGGTGCGCCCGAGACCGCGAAGGCCGTGACTGCCGCCGCCTAGACCAGCGCCGCCACGAGCGGCGCGATCATCACGTTGAACAGGCCCGCCAGCACCATCACGAGACCGGCGATGGAGCCTTCCTCCCCGCCGATCTGGTGCGCCCGGGCGACGCCGGCACCGTGGGCGCCCATGCCGAACAGGGCGCCGCGGGCCAGCGAAGAGCGCAGCGGCATCACCTTCAGAACCACCTCGCCCAAGGCCGCACCGCAGATGCCGGTGAGGATGACGAACACGGCAGTGAGGTCCGGCACGCCGCCGATGTCGCCGGAGACCACCATGGCGAAGGGGGTGGAGGTGGAGCGCGGCATCAGGCTGAGGCCGATGGAATCGCTCAGGCCCAGAAGATGCGCCAGGGCCAGCGCCGTCCCCATGGCCAGGGTGCTACCGACCGCGACGCCCACCAGCAGCACCGGCCAGTAGCGGCGGATGAGCGCGCGCTGTTCATAGATGGGGATGGCAAAAGCCACCGTCGCCGGCCCCATCATCAGCAGCAGCCAGCGGGTGCCGGCGATGTACTCGCCGTAGCCGGCGTGCAGGCTGAGCGCCACGGCACCGACGCCGATGGGCGTCAGCAACAGCGGCGAGGTCCACCAGAACCGCCAGCGCCGGCCGATCGCCCGCGCCGCAAGATACGAGCCGATGGTGACGGCCGACCAGAACAGTGCGGCGAACAGGGGGTTATGCATCCACATGGCGCGCCTCCCCCGACAGACGCTGGGTCCAGCGCCAGCACAGATCGACGGCGAGCGCGGTGCCACCCATGACCGTGACCGTGCCGAGCAGGATCACCGCGGCGATCTTCAGTCCGTCGAGGCCGATGAGTTCCTTGTGGTCGAGCACGGCCATAACGGCCGGCACGAAGAACAGCAGCATTTCCGCCAGCAGCCAGGACGCCCCGCGCCGCACGCTCGCCGGACGCAGCCAGCCGCTCGCCAGAAGCGCCAGCACCACCACCATCCCCACGATGCCACCAGGAACCGGCAGCTTCACCAGCCGCACCACACCCTCTCCCGCCATCCAGAAACCGGCGAGCACGGCGAGTTGAGCAATCATGCTGCGATGCAGCGCGAGGCGGACGGTACGAAGCAAGTGATTGGGGGCAGAGCGATTCTGGGACATGGCTGGCACCTCCAGTGCCGATGCCAGTAAGATAGTATGCACCGCAGCATGATGAAAATGAATTGATTGCATAAAGACCATTCCATATAGGCATCATATGGAACTTCGGACGCTCAGGGCCTTCGTGGAGGTGGTGCGGCAGGGCGGCTTCTCGCCGGCCGCCAAGGTGCTCAATGCCACCCAACCCACGATTTCCAAGGCCGTGAAGCAGCTGGAGGACGAACTCGGCGTTCCGCTGCTCGACCGCATCGGCCATCGCAGCCAGCTCACCGCCGCGGGCGAGATCGTCTACCGCCGGGCTTTGACCTTGCAGGCCGAGCGCGAAGGCCTCGTCGCCGAGCTGGAAGATCTGAGAGGCCTCAGGCGCGGCAGCCTGCGCCTCGGCCTGCCGCCGCTTGGGGCGAGCACGCTGTTTGCGCCTTTGTTCGCCGTCTTCCGCTCCCGCTATCCCGGCATCGAGATCCGGCTGACCGAGCACGGCTCCAAGCGGCTGGAGGAAATGCTGATCGAGGGCGAGGTGGAGCTGGCCGGCTCACTGCTCCCCGCCAAGGAGGGGTTCGACGGGCAGGGCGTGCGGTGTGAGCCGCTCATGGCCGTCTTGCCGGTGAGCCACCCTCTGGCGGGACGGGAGCGGGTGACGATGGCCGATCTCGCGGGCTTCCCCTTCATCCTGTTCGAGGGCGGGTTCGCGCTCAATCAGGTGCTGGAGGATGCCTGCGCCCGCAACGGCTTCGCGCCGCAGATCGCCGCGCGCAGCGGGCAGATCGACTTCATCGTGGAGATTGCGGGCGCGGGCCTCGGCGTCGCCTTCCTGCCGAAGACCATCGCCTACCAGCGCCGCACGCCGGCGGTGCGATTGTCGGAACTCGCCGAGCCGGGCACCGAATGGCACATGGCCATCGTCTGGCGAAAGGGCAGCTATCTCTCCCACGCCGCCCGCGCCTGGCTGGAGCTGACGCGGGAGGTCTATGGCGACGGGGACGGTCCGTCCGGCTGAACGTCATTCCCCCATAAAAACCGCGCGGGCCCTTGGGAGCCCGCGCGGATCGAAGATCAGATCTGTCGCCCAGGTCAGATCTTGGCCAGCGCCTGATCGAGGTCGCCGATGATGTCCGCCACGTCCTCGATGCCGATGGACAGGCGCACCACCTCCGGCCCTGCCCCCGCCGCCGTCTTGCCGTCGTCGGTCAGCTGGCGATGGGTCGTGGAGGCGGGATGGATGATGAGCGATCGGGTGTCGCCGATATTGGCGAGGTGCGAGAACAGCTCGACGTTCGACACCAGCTTCACGCCCGCCTCATAACCGCCCTTGAGGCCGAAGGTGAACACCGCCCCGGCGCCCTTGGGCAGGTATTTCTGCGCCAGCGCATGATACTTGTCGGTCGCAAGGCCGGGATAGCTCACCCAGGACACCTTGGGGTGCGCGGCCAGCCACTGCGCCACCTTCAGCGCATTCTCGCTATGCCGCTGCATGCGCAGGGCCAGCGTCTCGATGCCGGTGAGGATCAGGAAGGCATTGAAAGGCGACAGCGCCGGCCCGAGGTCGCGCAGGCCCAGCACGCGAGCGGCGATGGCGAAGGCGAAATTGCCGAACGTCTCGTGCAGCACCATGCCGGAATATTCCGGCCGCGGCTCGGTCAGGAAGGGGTAGCGGCCCGAGGCCGACCAGTCGAACGTGCCCGCATCCACGATCACGCCGCCGATGGAATTGCCATGGCCGCCCAGGAACTTGGTGGCCGAATGCACGACGATGTCGGCACCGTCCTTGATGGGCTGCCAGAGGTAGGGCGTCGCCAGCGTATTGTCGACGATGAGCGGCACGCCCGCCTTCTTGGCGATGGCGGAGATGGCCGCAACATCGGTCACCACGCCGCCCGGATTGGCGATGGATTCGATGAAGATCGCCTTGGTCTTCGGCGTCACCGCCCGCTCGAACGAGGACACATCGTCCGGGTCCGCCCACACCACGTTCCAGCCGAAGCTCTTGAAGGCGTGGGAGAACTGGTTGATCGAGCCGCCATAGAGCTTGCGCGAGGCGATGAACTCGTCACCCGGCGTCAGAAGCGTGTGGAACACCAGATGCTGGGCCGCATGGCCGGACGCGACCGCAAGGGCCGCCGTGCCGCCCTCCAGCGCCGCGACGCGCTCTTCGAGCACCGCATTGGTCGGGTTGGTGATGCGGGTGTAGATGTTGCCGAACGCCTGCAGGCCGAACAGGGACGCCGCATGATCCACGTCGTCGAACACGAACGAGGTGGTCTGGTAGATCGGCGTCGCCCGCGCGCCCGTGGTGGGATCCGGCTGGGCGCCGGCGTGAATGGCGAGGGTCGCGAAACCCGGCTCGTGCGGGGCGGCGGGGGTCTTGTCGTCGGACATGGGCGCTTTCTCCGTCAGTGCCAACCTTCTATGCCGGCGGGCTTCGATAGATAATTCCGTACTTCTACCGATTAGATTGATTTCGGTCCACGCGGTGCGATGGAAAGCCGCTGCACCCCGCTGCCCAGCCGCTGGGGGCGGCGGGCGGAGATGGTGCGGGAATTGACGCCGGTCCAGCCGATCTCGCCGGAAAGGCGGCCATATTCGATCTTCGGACAGCGGTTCATCACCACCTTGAGACCGGCGGCCTCAGCGCGGGCGGCGGCCTCGTCGTTGCGGACGCCAAGCTGGGTCCAGAACACCTTTGGCAGGGGATCGAGCGCCAGCACCTCGTCGAGAACGGCGGGCACATGCTCGGGTGCGCGGAACACGTCCACCATGTCGATGGCCTCAGGCACATCCTTCAGCGATGCGACGAAGGTGAGCCCCACCACGGTCTTGCCCGCCTGCCCTGGATTGACCGGATAGACGCGATAACCGCGCTCGGACAGGTACTTCATTACGAAATAGGACGGCCGCGCCGCATTGGCGCTGGCGCCGACGATGGCGATCGTCTTCACCTCGGAGAGGACCGAGCGGATATAGGCGTCGTCGTAGCGATCGTGGTTCACCACGTCTCCTCCCTCGTTCAGCGCCGGACGATTCAGCGCCTGGCCTTGGAAAACAAGGTGTAGAAATTCCGGGTGGTTGCGGCGGCGAAGGTCTCGAAGGGCTCGCCCCGCGCCTCGGCCAGCACCCTCGCCGTCTCGCGCACGAAGGAGGGCTCGTTGCGCTTGCCGCGATGGGGAATCGGCGCGAGGAATGGGGAATCGGTCTCCACCAGAATGCGGTCGGCCGGCACATCGCAGGCGATGGTACGCAGATCCTCGCTCTTCTTGAAGGTCACGACGCCGGAGAAGGAGATGTAGCCGCCCAGCGCCAGCGCCCGGCGGGCGAGGTCCGGCCCGGCGGTGAAGCAATGCAGCAGGAAGGGAAAGGCCCCTTTGGCGGTCTCTTCCTCAAGGATCGCGGCAACGTCCTCATCCGCCTCGCGGGCGTGAATCACCAGCGGCAGGCCGGTCTCGCGCGATGCTGCGATATGCGTGCGGAAACCCTGCTCCTGTGCCTCGCGCGGGCCCAGGTCGTAGTGATAGTCCAGCCCCACCTCGCCGATGGCCACCACCTTGGGATGGCGGGAGAGGTCCACCAGGTCCTTCACCGTGACATCCGTTTCCTCACCCGCCTGATGGGGGTGGGTCCCCACGGAACAGCTCACGCTGTCGAACCGCTCGGCGATGGCAAGGATCTCGTTGAAGCGGCGCACCCGCGTGGAAATGGTGACGAGATGGGTGACGCCAGCCGCCTCGGCGCGCGCCACCACGTCTGGCAGCTCGGCGGCGAAATCGGGGAAATCGAGATGGCAGTGGCTGTCGACGAGCATGATGATCCTACGGACGTTCCGCGCTTCACATAAGCGCATCGGCCCTCCCCGTCGAGGCGCCGGGCCATGCGCACAGCGCACGGCCGGGCCTTGCCGGACGGCTCCGGCAAAGGTATCGCGGGGGCCGACACGGGCCGGGCCGGCTCGTCCCATGGCGAGACCCTTCATGCTCAAGACCCAGCCCCCGTTCCGCCCTGCGCTCGCCCGGCTTGCCGATGCGTCCAACGTCTGGGCGATCGCTTTGCTCGTCGTAGGCGTAGCCCTGCTGGCCTGGAGCGCCCAGCTGTCTATCCCCATCCAGCCGGTGCCCATCACGCTGCAAAGCTATGTGCTCATCTCGCTTGCGGCCCTCATGGGCTGGCAATTCGGCGGGCTCACCGTCGCGATCTATCTGCTGGCCGGATTGATGGGACTGCCGGTGTTCTCGGGCGGGCGGAGCGGGCTCGCCATGCTCACCGGCACCTCCGGCGGCTTCGTCGTCGGCTTTCTCGTCACGGCGCTGCTGGTGGGCTGGCTGCAGGAAAACTGGGCGCGGCTTCGGCCGCTGCCGCTCTTCGGCGCGCTCGCCCTTGGGCATCTGGTGCTGATGGTCATGGGCGCCGGGTGGCTCGCCACCAAGGTCGGCCCCATGCTG
This sequence comes from Xanthobacter aminoxidans, assembly GCF_043193615.1. Classification (NCBI taxonomy): domain Bacteria; kingdom Pseudomonadati; phylum Pseudomonadota; class Alphaproteobacteria; order Hyphomicrobiales; family Xanthobacteraceae; genus Xanthobacter; species Xanthobacter aminoxidans. The sequence continues at coordinate 71,486 of NZ_JBAFUS010000001.1, forward strand.
GCGCTGGAGAAGGGCTTCCTGCCCTTCATCCCCGGTGCCGTGGTGAAGACCGTCGCTGCGCTCGCCACTGTCATCGCCGTGGAGCGCCTCGCCGGCACTCCGCGCCAGCAGTGAGTCGCGCGGCTACTGGGCCGAGCTGATCTCTTCCTTAAGGGCGTCCGCGTCCGGGGCGGGCATGGTGATGGGCTGCACACGCTCGCCGGGTCGGCCGGGATTGGTGACGATGGAGGCTTCCAGCGACACCGTGACGTTCCCGCCAGAGGTGTTGAAGATGTAGTCCAGCCGGAAGGCCGCATCCTGGCTCTGGCCGTTGGTGCGCTTCATCGCCTCATCAGGCGGAAGCCGTTTTTCGGCAATGAGTTGGGCCGGCTGATCGACCGTGATGTTGTACTGGCGGGCACGCCGTGACGTCGCGATGCGGGCGCGCACGAGGGTGGCGTCGGCACCGGCGAGCTTCACCTCGATACGCGGCACGGCGGGGCCTTCCGGCACCGGCGGGGGCATCTGAGTCGGCATGGCCGGGGGGATGGGATCATAGTTGGGAGAAGGCGCCGGAGCGCGGTCGTAGCTGCTGGAGCAGCCGGCCAGTGCCAGCGCCACCGCGGCCACCGAAACCCATCTCACGCCCGTCATTCCCACCGCTCCAGTTCCCCCAGCCCCGCCTGCTGTAAACTACAAAACCCTAGCAAGGTTAAGATATTTCCGGTTCCCGCCCATTCCGGGGCTCAGGTGGCGGCTTCCGGCTCCACATAACGCGGGAACACGCCGACAGGGGTCGGCAGGGCCAGGCCGGCGGGCAGGCGGAAGGCCGGAGCGAGCCGGTCGAAGCCCCGCTCCGCGGCGGGAATCGCCACCAGATCCAACAACTTGGCGGCGCTCTCCGGCATCACCGGCTGGACCATGATGCCCACCTGCCGGATCACCTCGGCGGTGACCCAGAGCACCGTCTCCATGCGGGCGGGATCGGTCTTGCGCAGGGCCCAGGGGGCCTGGGCGGCGAAGTAGCGGTTGGCTTCCGCGACCACGGCCCAAACTGCGTTGAGATACAAGTGGATAGCCTGCGCTTCCATGGCCTCGCGGCTCTTTTCGAGCATCCCGCCGGCGAGGGCGAGCATGGCCTCGTCCTCCGGCGAGAGGGGGCCGGGGGTAGGCACCAAGCCATTGAGATTCTTGGAGATCATCGACAGCGAGCGCTGGGCGAGGTTGCCCAGGTCGTTGGCGAGGTCGGCGTTGATGCGGTTGACGATGGCCTCGTGGCTATAGGAGCCATCCTGGCCGAACGCCACCTCCCGCAGGAAGAAATATCTAATGGCATCAACACCATAGGTGGTCGCGAGGTCGAACGGGTCGATCACGTTGCCGACCGACTTCGACATCTTCTCACCGCGGTTGAAGAGAAAGCCATGGCCGAACACGCGCTTGGGCGCCTCCAGCCCGGCGGACCAGAGAAATGCCGGCCAGTACACCGCATGGAAGCGAATAATGTCCTTGCCGATGACATGCACGTCCGCCGGCCAGTACTTCGCGAAGTCGCCATCCACGTTCGGATACCCGAGCGCGGTGATGTAGTTCGTCAGCGCATCCACCCACACATACATGATGTGCTTGGGATCACCTGGAACGGGGATGCCCCAGTCGAAGGTGGTGCGGGAGATGGAGAGGTCCTGAAGGCCACCCGACACGAAACTGACAACCTCGTTTCGGCGGGTGTCAGGCGCTATAAACCCCGGGTTTTCGGCATAGTAAGTGAGCAGTCGGTCCTGATAGGCCGAGAGGCGGAAGAAGTAGCTCTCCTCCTCCACCCATTCCACGGGTGTCCCCTGTGGGCCGAGCCGAACACCGGCGTCGTTCAGTGTTGTCTCACTTTCCGCGTAGTAGGCTTCATCCCGGATGGAATACCAGCCCGCATACGTGGATTTATAGATATCCCCGTTCGCCGCCATCTTTTCCCAGATGGCCTGCGTGGAAATGCGATGCCGCTCCTCCGTGGTGCGGATGAAGTCGTCGTTGGAGAGGTTGAAGGTCTCCACCATCGCCTGGAAGCGGGGAACGTTTCGCTCGAGCAGCTCGCGGGTGGTCACGCCGGCGCGCTGCGCGGTCTGCAGCATCTTGATGCCGTGTTCGTCCGTGCCCGTGAGGAAGCGTACGTCATAGCCGTCGAGCCGCTTGAACCGCGCCATGCAGTCGGTCGCGATCGCCTCGTAGGCATGGCCCATGTGGGGCACGCCATTGGGGTAGGAGATGGCGGTGGTGATGTAGAACGGCGGCTTGACGGACATCGGAAGGCTCGGACGATTTCCCCGACCCCCGGGACTGCGGCTTCAGCTTGCGGCAGCTTCAGCGCACGGCCTCGGCCAGATCGGCAAAGATGCGGAACACCAGCGCCTTGCGATCGAGATTGAAGACATCCGCCTCGGTCGCGCTGCGCCGCACCTTCTCCCACACCTCGCCGAGGCGGACAAGGCGATGGCGGGGCACGTCCGCGTGCGTGGCCTGCGCGGCCACATAGTCGCTCACCGCCTCGACGAAGAGATCGAGCCCGTCGGCGCGGTCGCCCTGGAGCCGGGTGCCCAGCGCGTGCAGGTCTTCCGGGCGAGGACGGGGCAGCTGATCCAGCGCCTTGAGGGTGGCGAGGCGCACCTCCATCCCCTCCCCCCGCGCCAGCGTCAAAGCGCGCCGCACGCTGCCGCCGGAGGCCTGCGCGGCGGCCGGAAGCTCGGCGGCGTTGAGCTCGCCGATCTCGGTGGAGAGATGGTCCAGCGCCGCCAGCACGTCGCCCTCTCCCAGCGCCCTCAGCCGCAGCAGGCGCGAGCGCGAGCGGATGGTCGCCAGCACCTTGCCGGGAGCGTGGGTGATGAGCAGGAACAGCGCGCGCGGCGGCGGCTCCTCCAGCGTCTTCAGCAAGGCATTGGCACCGAAGGCATTCAGCTCGTCCACCGCATCGACGATGCACACCCGCCAGCCGCCGGCCGCCGCCGTGGCGCCGAAGAAGCTGCGCACCCGGCGCACCATCTCGGCCGGGATGATGGTGGGGATCTTCTCTTCCCCCGCCTCCGGCGCGCGGCGCAGCACCAGCATGTCGGGATGGCTCATGGAGGCCACCTGCCGGAACACCGGGTGGCTCGGCGACAGGCTCAAATCATGGGCGCCAGCCTCCGGCCCGCCGGCCAGCACCACGCGGGCGAGGCGATAGGCGAGCGTCGCCTTGCCGATGCCCTCCGGCCCGCCGATGAGCAGGGCATGGGGCAGGCGCCCGGCGCGGAAATCGCCGAGCAGGTCCGCCTCCACCGCCGCATGGCCGAACAGGCGGTCCTGCTCACGCGGATGCGGCGCACCGGGCAGAACGTCGCCGGCGATCTCCGTGCTCATGCGCCCGCGCCTGCGATCGCTTGGGGCCCTGCGAGGTCTTGGGCACCGGCGAGGTCTTGGGCACCCAGCCCAAGACGGGCCGCCACCACGTCGGCGATGGCGGCGGCGACCGCATCGGCATCGGCCGAGGCATCGATGAGGGCGCAGCGCGCCGGCTCCGCCTGTGCCCGCGCGAGAAAGGCGGCGCGCACCGCGGCGTGATAATCGCCGCCCTCTTTCTCGAACCGGTCCGCCGCCGCGCCCGCCGCGCGACGGGCGGCGCGGGCAAGGCCGATCTCCGGCGGCACGTCGAGCACGAGGGTGAGGTCCGGCCGGACGGCGCCAACCGAAAGCGCCTCAAGGGAATCAAGAAGGCTCGGGTCCACGGCGCCGACCGCGCCTTGATAGACGCGGGTGGAATCGATGAAGCGGTCGCACACCACGATCTTGCCCGCCGCCAGCGCCGGAGCGATCAGGCCGGCCACATGATCGGCCCGCGCGGCGGCGAACAGCAGCGCCTCCGCCGCAGGCCCGAGCGGCTCGGCCGCGCCGGAGAGGATGACATGGCGCAGCGCTTCCGCGCCGGGCGTACCGCCGGGCTCGCGCGTCTCCACCACGTCGAGCCCGAGGCCGCGCAGATGCTGCGCCAGCCGCCGCGCCTGGGTGGACTTGCCGGTGCCCTCCCCGCCTTCGAGGGTGATGAAGCGTCCGCTCATTTGCCGACCTTCGCCAGCACCTTCTTGAAGAGATCGCGCACGCCGTCGCCCATCAGCGTCATGCCGCCATCGAGGGCGCGATCCGTCAGCGACCCCACGGGCACGTCCTCGGCGGTGTAGAGCGGAATTTCCAGCGCCTTCACCTGCCCGCGCGTGACCTGCATGCGGCCCACCTCCGTGCCCTTCGCCACCGGGGCGCGCAGCGGCCCGGTGTAGACCACCTTGGCGGTGACGCGCTCGTTGCCCGAACGCGGCGTGAGGATGGAAACCGCCCCCTTCGCCACGAGCCCGACCGACCCTTGCGTGCCGCCGAACACCTGCGCGCGGCCGATCTCCTGATCGGCCGTGAAGATCTGCCGCTGGCGGAAGGACTGGAAGCCCCATTCCAGCAGCTTGCGCGTCTCCTCCAGCCGTTCCTTCTCGCTCTTCGCGCCGAGGGTGGCGACGATGAGGCGCTGACCGTTTTGCACCGCCGAGCCGAGGGCGTGGTAGCCCACATCCTTCACCCAGCCCACCTGAAGGCCATCGGCCCCGATGCCCGCGTCCAGCAGCACGTTGCGATTGCGCTGCTTGATGCGGCTCCACTCGATGTTGGGGCGGGCGAACACGGGGTAATAGGTGGGATAGGTGCGGATGACATGGGCGGCGAGCAGCCCGAGGTCGCGGGCCGTGGAGACCTGGCCGGGATCGGCGAAGCCCGTGGCGTTGTGGAACTCGGAATTCGCCATGCCGATAGCCTTCGCCTCGGCATTCATCATCTGGGAAAACTCGCTCTCGGTGTTGGCGACGCCCTCCGCCAGGGCGATGGCCGCATCATTGCCCGAGACCACCAGCGCGCCGGCGAGCAGCTCGCCCACGGGGGCCGGCTTGTTCACCTCGGCGAACATGGCCGCCCCGCCCGAGGGGCCGCCGCCGCGCTTCCAGGCGTTCACGCTCACCACGAAGGGGGTGTCGAGGGCGATCTTGCCGGCCTTGAGCTGGGAGAAGACGACATCCGCCGTCATCACCTTCACCAGCGTGCCGGGGGCGAAGCGCTTGTCGGCGTCCTTCTCATAGAGAATCGTGCCGGTCTCGAAATCGATCAGCACGGCGGACGGAACGGAGGTCTGGAAGCCCTGCGCCGGCTGGGCGGCGGCGGGACGGGGGGCGGTCAACACGCCGAGCAGCGCCAGCGCAATGGCCGGAAAAGCGAGAGCGCGAACAAGACGGGAGGCGAAGCGGGAGGACACGGACATCTGGCTCCACCGGATACGGCACGCGGACGGCGCCGCTCCCTGCCGCGGCGCGGCTTCGGGGCACGACGTCCCATTCGGCGGGATCATCGCGAAGCGCCGGCTCCGGGTAAAGCCCTTGGGGAATCGAGTTGGGGGGATATCTTCAGCTCGGGTGTGCGCCGGGCCGGATCAACGTTCTCCCGGTACCCCGGCGAAGCCGAGGCCGGAGACGGGCGCGGCGCCCTGCGACCAGCCCGCGCTGGCCACCACCTGGCCCGAACCGCTGGTCTGGCCGAGATCATAGGGCCGCGACGGCGGCACCGGCGCCTCGTCCGACGGCGGCGCCGAAGCGGCGACACGACGCAGCGGCGGGCCTTCCGGCACGAAGGGCTTGGCCGAGGCCACGCGCACCGGAGAGCCCTCGATCAGGTCCGCCGGGGTGCCGTCGGTGCGCAGGGTGGAGGCGAGCTTGATGTCGTCGTCGTCATCCAGCGGCGCGCGGCCGAGATACTGCACGCGGACCTTGGTCATGCCCTTCTGGGCGAAGCCGAGCAGCTCGGCCGTCTTGTAGGAGACGTCGATCAGGCGATCGCCCACATAGGGCCCGCGATTGTTGATGCGCACCACGATGGAGCGGTCGTTGGACAGGTTCGTCACCCGCACGTAGGACGGCATGGGCAGCGTCTTGTGGGCGGCGGAGATGGAGCCCATGTCGAAGATCTCGCCATTGGCGGTCTTGCGGCCGTGGAAATCCTTGCCGTACCAGGAGGCCGTGCCCTCGGCCATGTAATTGGGGTTCTCGGCCGGCACATAGGTGCGCCCGCCGATGGTGTAGGGCTTGCCCACCTTGTAGTTGCCGCCGCCGCGCGGCACCGGATCCCCCTCCGCAACCACGCGCGGGCTGGTGGAAACGCCCCAGATGGGATCGATCTTGCTGCCGAGGGATTCGACCGAGCCGCAGCCGGCGATGGCGATCAGGGAGGAGAGAACGACCACGGTTCGCACGCCCCGGATGGATGGCGCTGCCCCCGCGCCGGTGACGGCGCGCATGAGGTGACCGATCCTGTTCCGCTGCGTCCTCGCCGATCCCGTCATCATCCGTGCCCGGTTCCCCGCTTTTGCTGCCGCCGGCAGAGACAGAACGCACCCTGCCGCGATCGGCATGGACCCCGGCAGATTCCGTCAACAGGGGGTCCAATGACGGCAAAAATGGGGCGCAGCTGCGGCCATGGTTAACAAACGGCAATATTGCCGCCCATCATGATACCTTAAACAACCCTGTCCGGCGCCCCACAGTCGGTCTCGTGCCCCCTGTCCCCGCCTCCCGCGCCGCCCCCTCTCGACGCGCCCGCGCACCTGCTCTAGATGGGACCATCAAGCGTCCGCCCCGCGAGCGGGCCTGGAAGGGTGGCCGAGTGGTTTAAGGCAGCGGTCTTGAAAACCGCCGTGGGTGCAAGCCCACCGTGGGTTCGAATCCCACCCCTTCCGCCAATACCGCCGATTGCACGCCCTAGACGCAATATTGCCAGCGCTCACCGCGCATCTACCAAGCTGAATGGCTGACTCTCCATTCAATCCCATATTGGGTCCCGGGCCACTGCTGTTTGCTCCATCCATAATGCACATCAAACCCGAGCCCATTTATGGTTGGGCGACTGTGGACATAGCCAATTCTGGAAAACACTTGATCGACACATCAACTCAGGCAAAATTGCGCAATATTTTCGATTGGTTGGGAGGGGGCGGCTAGATGACAAACAGAGTTCACATCGATGCACCAGCGGGCGTCATCGAAATCGAAGGCGAAAAAGACTTCGTAGAGGGGCTTCTCGCAAAGCTGTTCCCGCTGATTGAAGAGGTAGGGTTTGGCAGTCGCCCGGTACAGAATGAAGAGGCTCAGTCTGTTCAAGGCGAAACGAACAGCAATCTCGATGATGAGGCCTCCGAGGATAGCGGAAGCGGCACAAAATCTAAAGTGAAGCGGAAGCGGAGTGTTGCCCCAAAAGGTCACACTTGCGCAGATAGGATTTTGTCGTTGAAGGAAGAAGGATTTTTCAAAAGTAAGCGTGGAGGAAGCGATATAGTGATAGGCCTTGCTGAAAAAGGATTTACTCACAAATCAAATCAAGTAGCTGCCGCAGGGGAGTCTCTTTTTAAGAGAGGGCTTCTTCAAAGAACAAAAGATGGATCTGGTCCTTTTAAATATTATTGGGATAGGGATTGACACTTGATTCTAACCAGCCTCCAACACGCTCTCAAAACAATTCCTTTGGGTCTGCGCGCGCCTCTGATCAGGGAATTCGAGCAAGCACTTGACGAATACCGTGCCGGAGACTGGGAAAAGGTCGGCCTCAAGGCGGGAAAGTTTTGCGAAGTCGCTTATTGGATATGCGCCGGGCACGTGACAGGAACTTATGCGGCGAGCCCATCAAAACCGGGGAACTTTCCTCAGGCATGCCGAGATCTTGAACAACATAACGGCACCAAGGGACGCTCACTCTGCATGCAGGTGCCGAAGGCTTTGGCGGCACTTTACGAGCTTCGGAACAGTCGGGCCATTGGCCATGTTTCGGCCGAAGTTAGTCCTAACCACATGGATGCGGAGTTCTTCCTGCGTGGCATGAAGTGGATCATGGGCGAGTTTGTTCGTAACTATTCGCAATTGGATCTACCTGAATCCTATGCCGTCGTCGAGGCGGTCACTGCTCGAACATTTCATATGGTTTGGTCCAATGGCGATATTCGACGAGTGCTTGAGCCGATGAAAACAGCAAGTCAAAAGGTATTGATCCTGCTTTACGCAGAAGGAACGCCGGTCCTTGTCACTCAACTTCAAGCGTGGGTCGAGTACAAAAATGGAACTGATTTTAAACGTAAGGTCATAAAAGAACTTCATAAAAAGGCATGGGTGCATTTCGACGAGAGGGCAGCAACAGCGCAAATCCTCCCCCCTGGCCAAGCCCATGTGGAAAAGTCAGGCCTTCTTGTCATGGGGTCATAGCTATAAATAATTGAGCACCATTTAGAGGGCGGTGGCTTAGATTTATTCGTCCGCCCATTCGGCTTCGGACCGCCAATTTATTTCTCGCATGCAAGATCTAAAACTTGCAAACGAAGCGGTGGACAGTCAACGCCTCAGCCTAGGTTGACGCTGTGAAACTGAACTTCAAATGACCAAGTCCGTCTCCGCTCGGCCAAGCTGATCGATCGTCGCACGGGCAATCCCCCCTCCCCCTCACCCCAGCACCCCATCCGGCGCCTCGATGGTGAGCAGGCTCGAAAGATCCGCCCCGCTCTCCGGGGCGGCCATGGGGCAGGTGGTGCCGGGGAGGACGGCCACGTCGAACAGCTCGCGGATGGCGCCTTCCAGGCGGATCCATTCCACCACGTCGCCGGTGGCGAGCTTGATGATCTGGACGCCGCACCAGGGCGTGCCGCCGCGGCGCGCGATCTCGTCATCGATGGGCATGCCATTGAACGACAGGTGCCGCGGCAGCGAGAGCGTCACCACCGCGTGGCCGGCGTGGATGGAGAGGCCGCGCAGGAAGCCCGGGCAGAAGGCGATATCCTCCTTCGCGCCGGTGACGGGATCGACGCGCACCAGATAGCCCCGCGCGGAATCGAGCATCCAGATCCACCCACCATGCACGCGCGGCGAATGGGGCATGGAGAAGCCGTCGGCGATCACCTCGTGGTCGTCCACCCGGATGAGCAGGCCCCCGCCGACCCGGTGCTCGCGCCAGCCGTCCACCACGTCGGTGGCGGAGACGGCCGTCACGTAGCGCACCCGCCCGTCCTCCAGGGCGAGGCCGTTGAGGTGGCAGCGATCCTCGGCGGCGAGGCGGGAGATGAATTTTGGCTTCCACACCGGCTTGAAGGAGTGGCGGTGGCTGATCGTGGCGAGGCAGCTGAACTTGGTGTTCACGAAGACGATGCGTCCGCTCGCCTCCACCGCGATCTCGTGGGCGTCCACGTCGCCGGTGACGAAGGCGGTGCGCGGCACGTAGAGGCGGTCGAAATGCCCGTTTGCCCGCTCGTCCGGGCCGAGCACGTTGGCGAAGCGCCAGATTTGGTTCAGCGAGGCGAGATAGAGCTCGTCGCCGCGCGGGGCGAGGCCCATGGCCCGCACGAAATTGCGCTGATGGAACGAGAGGTTCTCGTTGCCGAACTGGCCGACGAGAAAGAGCTGCCCGCTCTGGTAGGACGAGAAGGCGAGGCTCACCCGGTGCTGCGCCAGCCACGCGGCGAAGGTGCGCGAACAGGTGATCTGGGTCTGGTCTGTCTCGACAGGAGCTGCCTCTTGCGCCTGACCCATTGTATCCACCCGCTCCGGCCGTGGGATCTGTGCGATCCCGTGGCCGGAGAGTGAAGCCGGTTTTTCCAGCTGAGGCCAGACCGCAGCATCGCAGCGCACAGCTTAGGACTGCACGCGCCCCGTGGCGCCGCGCCGCATCAGGCGGCGCGATAGCGCGGGGCCGGGGCGGAGCCGCCGAGATGCTGGGCCATGGCGCGGCGGGCCGCTTCATAGGCCAGCCATTCGCCGCCATCCTGAAGGGCGGGGATGGTGACGATCTCGCCGGCATCGAGGCCCGCGAGGGCGGCGTCCACCATCTCCTCGGCGGACATCACGATCTCCTTCGGCAGGTTCGCGTGGCCGCCGACGCCCGGGATGTTCCAGAACTCGGTGGCCGTCGCCCCCGGCAGCACCGCCTGCACGCGCAGGCCGCGCGCGCCCAGTTCGTGCTGGAGCGACTGGGTGAGCGCCAGCACATAGGCCTTGCTCGCCCCATAGACGCCGTTGAGCACCTCCGGCGCCAGCGCCACGATGGAGGAGATGTTGATGATGGTACCGCCGCCCCGCGCCACGAACGCAGGCGCCGCCGCGTAGGTCAGGCGGGTCAGGGCGGTGACGTTGATGGCGATCATCTCCTCCATGCGCGCGACGTCGCTGTCGAGGAGGGGCGTCGCGGCGCCAAAGCCGGCATTGTTGACCAGCAGGGAGATGCCGGCGTCGTCGCGCAGCAGCGCCTCGATGCGGTGGAGGTCGGCGGCGGCGTTGAGGTCAGCGGTGATGGTCTGCACCGTGCGGCCGGTCGCGCTCCCGATGCGCGCCGCCACCGCCTCCAGCCGCACCGCATTGCGGGCGACGAGGATGAGGTCGTAACCGCGGCGCGCCAGCCGCTCCGCATAGATGGCGCCGATGCCGCCGGAAGCGCCAGTGATCAGCGCGATGCCCTTGTTGTGTTCCGTGTTCATGGCCGATCCCCGGTCGTTGGTATGAGACAGAGGGAGCCTAGGTGCCTCGCCGCATGTCTTGAATGTCGAAGAAGCGGCAATTCAGGACATAACCGGCCGACAAGCGGGGGCGACGTCGGCGGGTGCGCCATGCGCCGCCCCATCCTTCTCCCCTTCGATGTAGCGCAGGCTGCGGCGCAGGCTCTGGGGCGGATGGCCGAAGTGGCGGAGGAAGGCGCGACGCATGCGGTCTCGATCGTCGAAGCCGGTGTCGCGCGCCACCACGTCCATGGCATGGCGCCCTTCCTCCAGCATGGCCTTCGCCGCTTCCAGGCGCAGCCGCTCCACCGCCTTGGCGGGGGACTCGCCCGTCTCCTCGCGGAACACGCGGCTGAACTGGCGCGGGCTGAGGCTCGCGGCCTCCGCCAGCTCCTCCACGGTCAGGGGATTGCGCAGGTTTTCCTTGGCATAGGTCAGCGCCCGGCGGACGCGATCGGAGCGCGGCTCCAGCTCCAGCAGGGTCGAGAACTGCGCCTGCCCGCCGGGCCGGCGATGGTAGACCACGAGCTTGCGGGCGATGGCGCGGGCGAGCGCGGCGTCGTGGTCGTCCTCCACCAATGCGAGGGCGAGATCGATGCCCGCGCTCATGCCCGCCGAGGTCCAGATGTTGCCGTCGCGGATGAAGATGCGGTCGTCGTCCACGCGGATGGCGGGGAAGCGCTCCTGCAGCGCCCGTGCGTGCGCCCAGTGGGTGGTGGCCGCCCTGCCATCCAGCAGGCCGGCCTCGGCGAGGCGGAAGGCGCCGGTGCAGATGCCGGCCACGCGGCGCGATTTCGCGCCCGCCTCGGCGATGTAGGCGCGCAGCCGCTCGGGCGTCGGGGTGGGCACCAGTTCGCCCAGCACCACGAGCGTATCGGGAAATGGACCGAGCGGCTGCGTGGTGACCGAGACCCCCAGGGAGGAGGACACGCCGCCGCCCCTCTCCGACATGAGCGTGAGGGAATAGGCCGGTCGCTCCAGCACGGTGTTGGCGAACTCGAAGGCCGACACGGCGGCCAGCCCCATGACCTGGAACCCGTCCTCGACGATGAAGCCGATGTGCCGCATGACCTGCTCCCACGTCCCGTTTCGCCGCTTAAGGCAATCTGGGACATGGAGGCACGAATGCAAGCGGCCCTGCCCGGCCGGTCGGGCCAAACGGGGCAGATGACCGGAATCGGCGCGTTTTCGTCCGTAAGCGCCGGGCTCAGGCCCCGAGCTTCGTCTTCGCCAGGGCAAGGTTCGGATGCGGCGGTGGAGGCTGGACGAGGTGCCAGAGCGGGTATATACACGCATTCATGGACACCCCCTGCCACTGCGCCCGCCTGCGCCGGGCGACGCGCCGTATCAGCGCCATCTACGACGAAGGCTTCGCGCCGTTCGGCATCAACGTGGCGCAGTATTCGCTGCTGCGTTCCGTCCGCGACAAGGGCGAGGTCAGCATGACCGAGCTGGGCCGGATGCTGGAGCTGGACCGCTCCACTGTGGGCCGCAACGTGCGGGTGCTGTCCAAACACGGCCTGGTGGAGATGCGGCGCGGCAAGGACGACCAGCGCGAGGCCTGCATCGCCCTCACCCCACAGGGCACCGAACTCCTCAAGACCGCCGCCGAGGCCTGGCGCCGGAGCCAGAAGACGATCGAGGACCGGCTGGGCAAGGACCGGCTCGAACAGCTGCGCGATCTCCTCGCCGCCCTCTGAGGCGAAGGGGTCACACAGCTTTTCCGCGCTTCATACGGGTATATACCCACGTTTCGTTGATCGCCCGGCCCTGCCGGTCGCCTGAAATTCCCGCGATGCCGGCCGGCCCGCGCATCGTCCATTGGAGGAGGTCGTCATGACCACGGACATCGTCATCGCCCATCCCGTGCGCACCGCCATCGGCGCCTACAACGGCACGCTGAAGGGCACGCCGGCCACCGAACTGGGCGCCGTCGCAGTGCGCGAGACCGTGCGCCGCTCGGGGCTCGATCCCGCATCCATCGGCACGGTGGTGATGGGCAACGTCATCCAGGCCGGCAACCGCATGAACCCCGCGCGGCAGGCGGCGATCCATGGCGGCCTGCCGGTGGAGGTGCCCGCCATGACCGTCAACCGCGTCTGCGGCTCCGGCGCGCAGGCCGTCGTCACTGCGGCGCTGGAGATCGCCGCGGGCGTGCATGAGGTCGCCGTCGCGGGCGGCATGGAGAACATGGACCGCGCGCCCTATCTGATGGACGGCGGCCGCTGGGGCTATCGCATGGGCCCGGCGCAGATTCTCGACAGCATGCTCACGGACGGGCTCGATGACGCCTTCTCCGGCAAGCATTCCGGCTGGCACACGGAAGACCTCGTCGAAAAGCTCCAGATCACCCGCGCCGAGCAGGACGCGTTCGCCGCGCGCTCCCAGCAGCGCTTTTCAGCCGCGCAGAAGGACGGCCGCTTCGCCGAGGAGATTGTCGCGGTGGAGGTGAAGGGCCGCAAGGGCACGGAATCCTTCGCCACGGACGAGGCGCCCCGCCCCGACACCACATTGGAGACGCTGGCGAAGCTGCGCCCGGCCTTCCGGCCGGAGGGCACCATCACCGCCGGCAATGCGCCGGGGCTCAACAGCGCGGCCTCCGCCATGATCGTCGCCGAGCGTGGGTTCGCGGAGGCGAAGGGCCTCGCGCCGCTGGGCCGGCTCGCGGGCTATGGCGTCGCCGGGGTCGAGCCGGGCCTGTTCGGTCTCGGTCCCGTGCCCGCCGTGCGCAAGGCGCTGGCGCGCGCCAGCTGGTCCCTCGGCGACATCGAGCGCATCGAGATCAACGAGGCGTTCGCCGCCGTGCCCATCGCCGTCGCGCGGGAGCTGGGCCTGCCCGAGGACATCGTGAACGTGGAGGGCGGCGCGGTGGCGCACGGCCATCCCATCGGTGCCACCGGGGCCATCCTCATCACCCGACTGCTCCACGCCATGCGGCGTGACGGGCTGAAGCGCGGCATCGTCACCCTGTGCATCGGCGGCGGACAGGGCATCGCCCTCGCCCTCGAAGCGCTCTGAGGCCAGCCATGTACCGCGCCCCGACAGACGAAGCGGCCCCCGCCGTGCAAGACCCCGCTCCCCCGGCCGCCGATGCCAGAACCCGGCGGCTGGTGGAAGCGCCCATCGTGCCGCTTCTCATCAAGCTGGCGTGGCCCAACGTGCTCATCATGCTGGCGCAGGCCTCGGCCGGGCTCATCGAGACCTTCTTCGTGGCCAAGCTCGGCACGGCGGCGCTGGCGGCCATGGCGCTGGTGTTTCCCGCGGTCATGCTGATGACCACCCTGTCGGCCGGCGCCCTGGGCGGCAGCATCTCCTCCGCCGTGGCGCGGGCGCTCGGCTCCGGGCGGCAGGCGGCAGCCGATGCGCTGGTGCTGCACGCGCTGGCCGTGAGCCTCGCCTTCGGGTTCGCCTTCGCCGCCCTGTTCCTGCTGTTCGGCCGGCAGATATACGGCGCCATGGGCGGTTCGGGGCCGGAGCTGGAGGCGGCGCTGATCTATTCCAACATCGTCTTCCTCGGCACGCCGCTGACCTGGGCCATGAACGGGCTCGCCAGCGTGGTGCGCGGCACCGGCAACATGCTGCTGCCGGCCTTTGTCATCTGCGTCGGCGTCGCGCTGCTCGTCCCGGTCTCGCCGCTGCTGATCTTCGGGTTCGGCCCCATCCCGGGCTTCGGCATCGCCGGCGGCGGGCTGGCGCTGATCGCTTACTATCTCGGCGGAACGCTGGTGCTTGGCGCCTACATCCTGTCCGGGCGCAACCCCGCCCGCTTCCGCTGGGTGCGGCTCGACTGGCGGGTGATCGGATCGGTCATGCGGGTCGGCGCGCTGTCGTCGCTGCAGTCGATCCAGACCAACGTCATCGTCGGCGGTGCGACGGCCCTCGTCGCCTTGCAGGGTGGCGTTGATGCAGTCGCCGGCTTCGGCACGGGCGTGCGGCTGGAGTATCTGCTGATCCCGCTCATCTTCGGCATCGGCGCGCCGATGGTGGCGCTGGTGGGAACCAATCTCGGCGCCGGCCGCGGCGATCGCGCGCTCCATATCGCGCTGGCCGGGGCGGGCCTTGCCTTCGTGGTGACGGAGAGCGTGGGGCTCGCCGCCGCATTCTTCCCGGAGGCGTGGCTGTCCCTGTTCAGCGCCGAACCGGCCATGGTCGCCACCGGCAGCGCCTATCTGCGCATCGTCGGGCCGTTCTACGGCTTCTTCGGCGTCGGGCTAGCGCTCTATTTCGCGGCGCAGGGCACGGGGCGGCTGTTCTGGCCGGTGGTGGCCGGCTTCCTGCGCGTCGCCATCGCCCTCGGCGGCGGGCTGATCGCCCTGCGGCTCACCGGCACCATCGAGGCCCTGTTTGCCGCCCTCTCCGTGGCGCTGATCGTCTACGCCGCAACCGTCCTGACGGCGGTGAAGACGGGGGCGTGGCTGCGGTAGGGGCTGGCCCTCACCGTACCGTCCGAACCGTCGCCCGCGCAGAGGGGGGCCGCGAGACGGTCGCGATCCGCCAGGAGCCAGCCTGAACAAGGCCGGGCCGACGCCGCCTGCCGTGGCGGCGCGGATCATCGCCCCCCTCGCGTCGGGTGACGGCGGGCAGCCCTCCCCGCCCCAGACCTTTCCCCACTGCCCCGCGCCCGTCCTATCCAGATGCGTCACGCGCTCCTCTCCCGGAAGGGAAGGTCTCCGCGCGCGATCCAGCCCGTCCCCCCTGAACGGCTCCCTCGCCCGGGCTGACGCCGCGCGCCCGCCGCACCCTGAAACCTCTCGCGTTTGGTCATTTTGGTTGGACCAAAATATTCGATTACAATTCCATTTGACTTCCATTTCTGAATTAGGCAGTACCAATTCAAACTATCGGCAATTTTGGTAGTACCAAATAACAAGAGGGGGATAACGTGGGGGCCTGGAACCAGATTTATGACCCGATGGGGAACATGTGGCTGTCGAGCCTCGGCGCCGCGATCCCGATCATCTTCTTTTTCGTCGCCCTGACCCGGCTCAAGCTGAAAGGTTATGTGGCGGGAACCATCACGGTTCTTCTTGCGCTCGGCGTGGCGATCCTGCTCTACGGCATGCCGGTGCAGATGGCCCTGGCCGCTGGCGTATTCGGTTTCTTCTACGGATTGTGGCCGATCGCGTGGATCATCATCGGCGCGGTCTTTCTCTACAAGATTTCCGTTGAGACAGGCCAGTTCGAGATCATCCGGCGCTCCATCCTCTCCGTTACGGAAGACCAGCGCCTGCAACTGCTCCTCGTGGGCTTCGCCTTCGGTGCCTTCCTTGAAGGTGCGGCGGGCTTCGGGGCGCCGGTGGCCATCACCGCCGCCCTGCTCGTGGGCCTCGGCTTCAGGCCGCTCTATGCCGCCGGCCTCTGCCTGATCGCCAATACAGCGCCGGTCGCCTTCGGTGCCATGGGCATCCCGATCATCGTCGCCGGGCAGGTCACGGGGCTCGACCCCTTCCACATCGGCCAGATGGCCGGCCGCCAGCTTCCCTTCCTCTCGGTGCTGGTGCCGTTCTGGCTCATCCTCATCATGGACGGCACACGCGGCGTGCGTGAGACGTGGCCCGCGATCCTCGTCGCCGGCGGCTCCTTCGCCACCGTGCAGTTCCTGACCGCCAATTTCGTCGGCCCGGAGCTGCCCGACATCACCGCGGCGCTCGCCACCCTCATCACCCTGCCGCTGTTCCTGCGCTTCTGGCAGCCCCGCCGCATCTTCCGCTTCGAGACCGAAGCGAAAAGCAAGGGCGGGCTGGACCACGGCGCCGGTCCGGCGCCCGCCGTCGCGGCCATCGAGCCGGCCGTGTCCTACACCGCCGGCCAGATCGCCCGCGCCTGGTCGCCGTTCCTGATCCTCACGGTGTTCGTGACCATCTGGAGCATCCCGCCCTTCAAGGCCCTGTTCGCTGCGGGCGGCGCCCTTGACGGATTGGTCGCCCATGTCAGCGTGCCGTTCCTGCACAACATGGTGGTCAAGCTGCCGCCCATCGTCACCGCCGCGAAGCCGTTTGCCGCCGACTACAAGTTCGACTGGCTCTCGGCCACCGGCACGGCGATCTTCCTGTCCGCCATCGTGTCGATCGTCTTCCTCGGCATGAAGCCGTCGCGGGCCGTCTCCACCTTCGCCTCGACCATCAAGGGCCTGCTGATCCCGATCTACTCCATCGGTATGGTGCTGGCCTTCGCCTTCATCGCCAACTACTCGGGGCTGTCCTCCACCCTCGGCCTCGCGCTGTCGGAGACCGGGCCGAGCTTCACCTTCTTCTCGCCCTTCCTCGGCTGGCTGGGCGTGTTCCTCACCGGCTCGGACACCTCGGCCAACGCGCTGTTCGCCTCGCTACAGGCAACCACCGCGCACCAGATCGGGGTGAGCGACGTGCTCCTCGTGGCGGTCAACACCACGGGCGGCGTCACCGGGAAGATGATCTCGCCCCAGTCCATCGCCATCGCCTGCGCGGCGGCCGGGCTGATCGGCCGGGAGTCGGACCTGTTCCGCTTCACCGTCAAGCACAGCCTCGCGCTGGCGGCCATCGTCGGCATCATGACCACCATTCAGGCCTACCTGACACCGTGGATGATCCCCTAGGCAGCGAGGAGCGGAAGACTTCGACTGCCTGGGCCATCGTCCCGGTGCCCCGCAGCACCGGGACGATGCGCGTTGCGGGCTGGAAGTCCGTGCGACGGTCCGACATAGTGGGCGCGATCGCAGCCGGCTGGTCCGGCCCGATCCTCATCTGATCGGACCAAGGTAGGCTTTCACCGATGGCGTCGGCCCCCTCCCCTTCCTCTGCGCAGCGCGTGGCCGACCGGGTCGAACTCGCCATCGAGGCGCTGATCGAGGCGCGCGGCCTTGGCGTGGGCGACCGGCTTCCCTCCGAGCGCGCCCTCTCCGAAATGCTGGGCGCCTCGCGCAACACCCTGCGCGAAGCCCTGATGCGCCTTGGCGCGCGCGGGCGCATCACCATCCGCAAGGGCGGCAACATCATCGCCGAGCCGGCCGAGGCGCGCTGGACGGCCGCCGCCATCGCCGATCCGCTGGCCTCGGTGGTGGCCGGCAATCCGGGCTTCGGCCATGACGTTCTGGAGGTGCGCCGGGGGCTGGAGGGCCAGGCCGCCTACCACGCCGCGCTCCGGGCGACGCCGGACGATCTCGACGCCATCCGGCGCTGCATGGACCAGCTCGCGGCCAATCACGAGAAGGGCGACGCGGTGGCCGAGGCCCATGCGGACGCCGCCTTCCACCTCGCCATTGCCGACGCCTCGCACAATGCGGTGCTGCGCTCGGTCATGTCGAGCATGTTCGGGCTGCTCCAGAGCAGCATCTCCGAGAGCCTCGACAAGCTCTATATCGTGCCCCGCACCTACGAGCGGCTCTCCGCCCAGCACCAGACGCTGATGGACACCATCGCCGCCGGCGAGGCCGACGCCGCCCGCCGGGCCTCCGACGATCATCTCGCCTTCGTCGCCCAGACCATCCGCACCATCGACGAGGAGCGCGCCCGCCGCGAACGCGCGGATACCCTGCGCCGGACGGCGGGGATCTAGCGGCCGAACACCTCGCGCGCCGTGGCCACCAGCGCGTGCGCGTCGGCCGCGATGGCTTCCACCGCCTTGCCTGGCTTGAACAGCGCCGAGCCGATGCCGAAGCCCTCGGCCCCGGCTGCGCGGTAGGCGGCCA
The DNA here is from genome assembly GCF_043193615.1 of Xanthobacter aminoxidans. Lineage (NCBI taxonomy): Bacteria > Pseudomonadati > Pseudomonadota > Alphaproteobacteria > Hyphomicrobiales > Xanthobacteraceae > Xanthobacter > Xanthobacter aminoxidans. The sequence goes on from NZ_JBAFUS010000001.1 coordinate 89,704, forward strand.
TGTTGGTGGTGTCGATGCCGCCGACGGGCAGGAGGGGGATGTCGGTGAGCACAGCGCGCCACGCCTTCACGAGGTGGGGCGGGATGCCTTCCGCCGGAAACAGCTTCAGCGCGTCGGCCCCAGCGGCTCGGGCGGCGAAGGCTTCCGTGGGGGTGGCGACGCCGGGGGTGCAGACGAGACCGGCCGCCTTGGCGGCGCGGATCACGGCAAGGTCGGCATGGGGCATGACGATGAGCCGGCCACCCGCCGCCTTCACCGCGTCCACGTCCTGCGGCGTCAGCACCGTGCCGGCGCCGATCAGCGCGCGGTCGCCGAAGGCGTCGGCGAGGATGCGGATGGAGTCCAGCGGCTGCGGCGAGTTGAGCGGCACCTCGATGATGGTGAAGCCCGCCCCCACCAGCGCCGCGCCGATGTCCAGCGCCTCGTCCGGCTTCAGCCCGCGCAGGATGGCGACGAGGGGACAGGCGGCAAGGGCATCCTTGAAAGCGGGCATGGATCGCACTCCTGAAATCAGATGAAGCCGGCCGCCTTCGCCACGGCGTGCTGTCCGGCCGGGCCGCAGCCCTCCGGCGCGCACGCGTGGGGCAGGCCGAGGAGGGTCGCGGCTTCGGCATAGCGCGCGGAAAGGGCGGGGTTTGCCACCAGCGTGAACGGCTCGCCGACCGAGGCATCGCGCAGTTCGGCGCCGATGAGAAGGCCGGAGAGCATGTCCGCGCTGTCCGCCCCGTCGAGCCGCCCGGTGAGGCCCAGCGCACGCAGCGAGAACAGCCGACCGAGCAGGGCCCCCGGCCCTTCGAGTTCCGCCGCCGCGTCCACGCCCCGGCGGAAGCCTTCGGTGGAAAAGGCGCCCTCCTCCATCATGCGGCCGAGGATGGTATGGCCCTTGAGCGCGGCGAACACCTCGCCCGTCATGTAGGTGACGAAGGTGCTGATGCGGCCCGCCTCTAACCGCACCCATTTGGAATGGGTGCCCGGCAACACGAAAAGCCCGTCCGCGACGCCGAGGCGTGCGAGGGCGCCGAGCACTTCAACCTCTTCGCCGCGGATCACGTCCGGCGTTGTCTCTTCATCCTTCAGCACGCCGGGCACGATGGCGATGCGGCCGAAGCCGGGCTGGGCCGGCACCTCGGCGAGCGCGGCAGCGAGGTCCGGCAGGCCGGCGGGACAGCGCGCATAGGGCGCTTCCACCCAGCCCTGCCGGCTGCCCACCATGCCGGAGAGCAGCACCGGCAGCGGGCCGTGGTCGCGCGCCCAGTCGCCGGCGATGGCGGCCAGCACCTCGGGGAAGCTCAAGCCGCCCAGCGCCATGATGCCCTGCCCGCTCGCCCGGCTGGCAAGCACCTGGCCGTCCGCCGTCATGAGATAGGCGCGGAGCGAGGAGGTGCCCCAGTCGCAGGTGATGAGCGCGAGTGTCATCTGGCGTCAGTGGTGCAGGATCTGGCCGAGGAAGGTGCGTGTGCGCTCGCTCTTCGGGTTGGCGAAGAAGGTGGCGGGCGGCCCCTCCTCCACGATCTCGCCCTTGTCCATGAAGATCACCCGGTCGGCCACCTGCCGCGCGAAGCCCATCTCGTGGGTCACGCAGATCATGGTCATACCGTCCTGGGCCAGCGAAATCATGGTGTCCAGCACCTCCTTCACCATCTCGGGGTCGAGGGCGGAGGTGGGCTCATCGAACAGCATCACCTTGGGCGCCATGCACAATGCGCGGGCGATGGCCACGCGCTGCTGCTGGCCGCCGGAAAGCTGGCCGGGATATTTGTTCGCCTGCTCGGGAATGCGCACGCGCTCCAGATACTTCATGGCGATGGCCTCGGCCTCCTTGGGCGCGAGGCCGCGCACCTTGCGGGGCGCCAGCGTGCAGTTCTGCAGCACGGTGAGGTGCGGAAACAGGTTGAAGCTCTGGAACACCATGCCCACCTCGGCGCGCACCTTGTCCAGCCCGCGCGAGGATTTGCCGACCTGCGTGCCGTCCACCACGATCTCGCCGCCCTGGTGATGCTCCAGCGCGTTGATGCAGCGGATGAGCGTGGACTTGCCGGAGCCCGACGGCCCGCAGATGACGATGCGCTCGCCCTGATGCACGTCGAGGTTCACGGCCTTCAGCGCGTGGTAGGTGCCGTAATATTTCTCCACGCCCGCCATGCGGATCATGACGGGGCGCGCGTCGCCGGCGGGCGTGCTGTCAGCAGGGGCGGGAGTGAGCATGGCAAGGCCCTTCTCGTGTCTGTTCCGTTATGCCCTGACGCCCGCGTCCATCGCACCGCCCTCGCGCTCCGGCCGACTGGAGCGATCAGCGGAAGGAGAGCCGGGGCCCAGCGCAACGGTTCGCCGCAGGCGGCAATGGCGGCGACAGCCGAACGTATCGCCGGCTGCGCCGAACTTTCCCCTGGACCCCGGATCGGCGCTCCACCTGCGGTGTCGCTGGTCCGGGGAACAGGGCGCATTCCTCAGAACGTCGGCATCGTCGGCAGCGGCACCTTGAACCACTTCTGGTTGATGGCATCGAGCTCGCCATTGTTCTTCACGAAGTAGAGGAAAGTGTTGATCCACTGCAGGAAGTCGGTGGAGCCCCGGCGCACGGTGATGCCGTTGTACTGGCTGCGCAGGGTGATCTTCTTCTCGATGCCCATGTCCGGGTTCGCCTCGGCGAGCTGGGTGCCGACGAGGTTGTTGGCGCCGAGCAGGTCCACCTGACCGGAGAGGAAGGCCTGGGCGGCGGTGGCGTCGTCGTCGAAGCGCATGATGGTGGCGCCCTTGGGCACGGCGGCGGTGAGCGCCGTATCCTGGGTGGAGGCGCGGGCCACCGCGATCTTCTTGCCCACCGTCTGGTCCATGCTCTTGATCTCGGTCTTCTTGGGGCCGATCAGCTGGATCTCGATGGTGGAATAGGGGATGGAGAACATCACCTGCTTGGCGCGCTCGGGCGTGATGCCGAACACCGCCACCAGCACGTCCACCTTGTTGGTGAGCAGGTACGGGATGCGGTTGGGGCCGGTCACGGGCACCAGCTCCACCTCGACGCCGAGATACTTGCCCATGAGGCGGGCGACGTCGGCGTCATAGCCTTCCGGCTTGCCCTGGGTGTCGAGCAGGCCGAAGGGGGCCACGTCCACCAGCATGCCGACGGTGAGCTTCTTCTTCGACAGGATGTCGTCGATGCTCTGCGCCGAGGCGCCGTGGGAGAGGCCGGTGGCGGCGAGCGCCGCGAGGCCGAGCGCCGCGACGGCGCCGCGCGCGCTCTTCAGGATGGTGCCGAAAGTCATCGTCTCTTCCTCCATCTGCGCCGCATGCGGGGCGGCCTTGGTCTTGAGGGTCAACCTGAACCGTCACCGCGACACGGTGCCGAAACGCTTTTCGAGGTGGCGGGCATAAAGCGAGAGCGGCCAGCACAGCGCGAAGTAGATGGCCGCGACGATTCCGAACACGAGGAACGGCCGGAAGGTCGCGTTGTTCACGATCTGCCCGGCGCGGGTCAGCTCCACGAAGCCGATGATGGAGGCGAGCGACGTGCTCTTCACCAGCATCACCAGGAAGCCGACCGTGGGGGCCACCGCGATCTTCGCCGCCTGCGGCAGGATGATCTCGCGCATCCGCGTCACATAATGCAGGCCGAGCGCGGTGGAGGCCTCCCACTGGCCCTTCGGGATGGCCTGGATGCAGCCGCGCCAGATTTCGCCGAGGAAGGCGGCGGCATTCAGCGTGAGGCCGATGGCGGCGGCCGCCAGCGGGTCCACCGAGGCGCCGACCATGGTGGCGCCGAAGAACACGAGGAACAGCTGCATCAGCAGCGGCGTGCCCTGGAAGACGAGGATATAGGCCCCGGCCGTCGCCCTGAGCCATTGCCACGGCGCGGTGCGCGCCAGCGCCACGATGAGCCCCAGCGCCGCCCCGCCCGCGAAGGCGATGGCGGAGAGCAGCAGCGTCCAGCGCACGGCGGAGAGGAGGAAGAAGAATTCGGCGGAGGTGAACTGGCGGATCATGTCGCTCCCCTCCTCAGCGTGCGGCGTCAGTGCGCGCGAACACCGCGCGGTAGATGAGCGCGAACGCGCCGGCGAACATCAGCGACATGGCGAAATACATGCCCGTCACCACGATGTAGATCTCGAACGAGCGGAAGGTCTGCGATTGCAGGTTGTTCGCCACCGCCGTCAGTTCCTCGGCCGAGATGGCGGAGACGACGGAGGAGGTCAGCATCAGAAGAATGAATTGGCTGGTGAGGGACGGGTAGATCGCCTTCAGCGCCGGGAACAGCACCACATAGAGGAAGATCTGCAATCGCTTGAGGCCCAGCGCCAGCCCGGCCTCGATCTGCCCCTTGTGGATGGTCTCGATGCCGGCGCGCACGATCTCGGTGCAATAGGCGCCCGCGTTGATGACCATGGCCAGCAGCGCCGCCTCGTTGGCGTCGAGCCGGATGCCGGCACGCGGCAGGCCGAAGAAGATGATGAAGATCTGCACCAGGAAGGGCGTGTTGCGGATGACTTCCACATAGACATCCACCAGCCAGCGCACCGGGCGCGGCCCCTGCGTCTTGCCGAGCGCACAGAGCACCGCCACGGCGAGCCCGAGCAGCATGGCGAGGCCCGAGAGGCGGATCGTCAGCCACGCGCCGAGCAGCAGCTCGGGCCAGGCGTTGAAGACGTCTCCGAACTGGAAGACGTAGTTCATCTTGCGCCTCCTGTCGGGCGATGGGCGGGCGTGCGGCGGACGGCGGGTGTATCGGCAGCTTTCCCCGCGCCGCACGACTGGCGGATGACGAGGCGGGGCGGCACGATGATTTCTTCCCGCGGGCGCTCGGGATGGGCGATGCGGCGCAGCAGCAAGCGCGCGGCCTCGCGCCCGACCACGCGGGGATCGGTGGTGAAGGTGGTGAGCGCGGGGCGGTGCAGGCCCGCCTCGTCCACGTCGTCGCAGCCCACCACGGCCACGTCCCGGCCCGGCACGAGACCGTGCTCGTCGAGGGCGAGCATGACGCCGAAGGCCACCACGTCGTTGTAGCAGACGATGGCCGAGGGGATGTCGCCCTTGGCCAGAAGTTCACGGGCCAGGAACTCGCGCGCGGCGGCATAGCCGGAGGAGCGGTCGATCACCGCGCAGGGCACCACCGGCCCGCTCTTCAGCTTGTGGCGGCGCAGGGCGCGGTGGAAGCCGGCCATGCGCTCGGTGAGCGGCGCGATGCGGCGCACGCCGCCGATGAAGGCGATGTTGCGATGCCCGAGCGAAATCAGGTGCTCGGTGATGAGCTCCATGCCGGCGCCGTAGTCCGGGCCGACATAATCGGCGGGAAAACCCTCCACGCGGCGCTGCGCGAGCACGCAGGGCATGCGCGCGCAGGCCCCCTCCTCCAGCGCATCGGCGCGGGTGTTCTCGGATGCGACCACCACGAGCCCGTCCACGCCGTGCTCCTGCATCCGCAGCAGCACCTCGCGCTGGCGGGTGGCATCTTCCGCAGCGTTGCCGATGAAGGCCATGTAGCCTTCGGTGCCCAGCACCTCGTCGATGCCGGCGGTGAACTGGGCGAAGTTGGGGGTGATGATCTCGCACAGCACGAGCCCCACAGTGCGCGAGGCACCCGAGCGCAAATTGGCGGCGCTGCGATTGTAGACATAGCCGAGGCCGGCCATGGCCTCCTCGACCTTGGCGCGGGTTTCCGCCTTCACCAGCGGGCTTTTGCGCAGGACGAGGGAGACGGTGGCGCGGGAGACGCCGGCATGGACCGCCACATCCTTCAGCCGCACGCGCAGGCCACCGGCGAGCGGCGCCTCGTCCGGCAGATCGGCCGGCTCGGCAGCATCGCGGGCGGCCGGCAAGCGGCGGCCCTGTGGCCCCTTGGCACCCTCCACGCGTAGCCTCCTCGCCGGCAACGAGTTCTTAACGAACCTCTCGACGGCCCATGTCTAGGAGACTGCGCAGGGTGCGGTCAACGAAAATTTAGATCGATCTAAATGCTGCGCCGCAATGCTCGCGGGCGGCGCGCCGAAGCGTTGCGGGCGGGTCAGGCGATGGCGATGACTTCCACCTCGCGCCCGGCCACCAGCGCCACATCGCCCACGGCCTTGCCCATCACGGCAGCAGCGAGCGGCGAGACGTAGGACACGGAGCCCCTGGCCGGATCGGCCTCATCCTCGCCGACGATACGGAAGGTCTGGCGGCGGCCGTCCTCGCGGTCGAGGGTCACGGTGGTGCCGAACTGGACGGTCTCGGGATTGGGAGGAGTCTCGATGAGCTGGGCGGTGGCGCGGCGGGCGCCGTAATAGCGCAGGTCGCGGGTGGCGCGGGCCATGGCCATGCGGTCGGCCTGCACGTCGCCCATCTGCGCCTCGGAATAGGCGGTGCGCGCCTCCGCCAGCGCCGCATCGAGCGCGGCAAGGCCGCTCGCCGTCACGAGGTTCGGATGCGGCGAGATGGGCCGGTCCGGCAGGTCGGCGGCGGTGGCTTCGAGGTCGGTCTCACGCGTGAAGGCAACGGACATTCAAAAGCAAATCCCGGAGCTTGAGGCATCGTCCCCCAAAGTCAGGAGGACCATTGACCTAAGCATCCGGGACCAAGCTTGCAACCGGCCGCCGTCGCACGGCAGCCGGTGGACCATCTCACTTGAGCTGGGATTCGACCTTGGCGATGGCGGCGAGCGCGCAGGCCTCGTCGAGGTTGCCGCCGGGGGCGCCGCCGATGCCGACCGCGCCGATGGTCTCGTTGCCCACCTTCACCGGCACGCCTCCACCCAGCACCAGAAAGCCGTCGATGGCCACGAGCTGCGCAGAGGCGGGGTTCTTCTGCACGTTCTCGACGATCACCGTGGTCGGGGTGCGGGTGGAGGCGGAGGTGAAGGCCTTGCGGCGCGCCGCCTCGACCGTGTGCGGGCCGGCATTGTCGGCGCGGGCGAAGGCCCTCAGGACGCCGGCGCGATCAACCACCGCCACCGACACGTTGTAGCCCTGCGCCGCGCAGGCCGCGACACCCTCGCGGGCGATGTCGACGGCGATCGCCAGCGGCATGTTCCGCTCCTGCAGCGCCTGGGCCGCGACGGGGCCGGCGAGCGTGGCGAAGGTGGCGGAGGCAGCGGCGGCGAGGAGGAGGCGTTTCATCATCGGCCCTTTCTTGGCGGCCGCGCGAGCGACCGGAGATTTTTCCGCGCCGGGCGATGGCGCTGAGCCTCTCTAGGCCGGGAGAGCCGCGCGCTGAATCCGTCGCCTCACCGGGCGGGATCGGTAGAACTACCTAGGACGCGGGCGTTGAGTGTCATGCGCACGAAATCCGCCACGGAGGAGGTGCCGAGCTTTTCGGCGATGTTCGCCCGATGGGCGTCGATGGTGCGCGGGGAAACGCTGAGCGCGGCAGCGACTTCCTTGGTCGCCCAGCCACGGCACACCATGTCCAGCACCTCGCGCTCGCGCTCGGTGAGGCTGGCGAGGAGGGAAGCCGCCTCGCGCCGCTCCATGAGGGCATCGAGGGCGCGGGCGGCGGTGCCGAGGGCATCGAGCAGCACCTGCTCGTCCACCGGCTTGGTCAGGAAGTCCACCATCCCGGCGCGGAACGCGCGGCGGCAGGCGTTGACGTCGCCATGGCCGGTAATCATCACTGCCGGCCAGTCGATGCCGCGCGCGGCCAGCTTCTCCTTGAGCTGGATGCCGGAGATCATGGGCATCCTCAGGTCGAGCAGGAGGCAGCCGGGGCGCTCCGGGTCCACATGGGCGAGGAAGGTCTCGGGGTCGGCGAAGGCTTCCACCGTCATGCCGTAGGTCGAAAGAAGCAGCGTGAGGGCCTGCCGCACGGCGGCATCGTCATCGACGAGATAGACGCGGGGAGCGCTCACTGCGCCGCCAGCCGGCGTTCGGCCAAAGCGGGAAGGCTGATGAGGAAGGATGCCCCCTCCCCCGGCCGCGCCTCGGCCTCGATGGTGCCGCTCGCCCGCTCCACCAGCGTGGCGCACAGGGAGAGGCCCAGCCCCATGCCTTCGCTCTTGGTGGTGAAGAAGGGTTCGAATAGCCGGGGCAGCACGTCCGCCGAAATGCCCTTGCCGGTATCGCTGACGCGGATCGCCACCGTCTCGCCGGCATCGAAGGTGCGGATCAGGATGCGCTTGTCCGGCCCGTCGCGCTCCTCGAGGCTGTCCGCCGCGTTGCGGATGAGATTGTGCAGCACCTGCTCCAGCTCCACCGGGTCCGCGTTGGCCAGCGGCATGGGGCGTTCCAGATCCAGTTCCAGCGCGATGCCGCGGCGGGCGAGGTCGGCGCGGGCGAGGGTCGCGGCGTCGTCCACCACGTCGCTGATGTCCACCGCCGTGCGCTCGCTGGCCCGGCGGGCGATGTAATCGCGCATCCGCCTAAGGATCTCACCGGCCCGGCGCGCCTCCCGCACATTGGCGTCGAGCGCCTCGGAGAGCCGCACGGGGTCGCCCTCTGGACCGGACAGGCGCAGCGCCGCCTGGCTCTGGCTCAACAGGGCGGTCAGCGGCTGGGTGAGCTCGTGGGCGATGCCGGAGGCGAGCTCGCCCAGCGAGTTGACCCGCGCGGCATGGGCGAGCTGCGTCTCGCGCTCCAGCAGGCGGCTGCGCTCCTCCGCCAGCGCGGCGAGCTGCTGGGAATGGCGCGCCTCGTGCCGCTGGATCAGCGTGTAGCGCCCGGCGAACAAGGCGAGGAGCGAGAACAGGGCGAAGGCCGCGACCGGCACCGGGGCGACGGCCCTGTAGAAGGAGACCGGCCGCTCGATGCCGAGATTGACCGGCTGGGTGGTGCTGTCCGCCGGGCGGAAGAAGGTGAGCGTCGCGAAGGCGCCGGGCTCGGCCACGGGCGGGCGACCGGTCAGCGCGTACGGCCCGAGACTCAGGCTGATGCGGTCGCTGGAGAGCCGCTCCTCAGGCGTCAGCAGGCCGTTGGGATCGATCTCCAGGATGATGGCGAGGCGCCGGTCGCTGCCCGCGCGCTTGCCGAGGAAATAGTGCTCGGGGTGATCGGCTTCCACATAATAGCGCGCCTCCCCCGCCCTCTGGCCGAAGACGAGCTGGGCGAACCGGGGCATCACCGTGCCCTCCATCTCGCCCGGCACCGCGACCAGCGTCTCGATGACCTGATCGGGGGTCATCTCCAGCACCCGGATGGAGAGGATGCGGCGGTAATAGCGCATGATGCCCGTGGCCACCTGCCGGACCGTCTCGGCTGGCGGCGGATCGCTCGCCTGCACCAGCGCGGCGAGGCTGGTGAGATGGGCGTCGTGCTGGGCAACCCGCTGGGACAGGAGCCGATGCAGGGCGACGCCCTCGGCCTCGACCTCCGCATCGGCACGCGACAGGTTGCTCCGGATCATCAACATCGCGAAAACCGCGACGAGGCCGATCCAGACCAGAAGGAGAGCAGCGACGGACCTGAACGCGAAGGTACGCCGGATCACTGCTTCGACCTCCCTCCCCCTGGGGGCTGATTTGCCGGCTCGAACTTCAGCCTTCTAGCACCGGTTGAAGGGCGCGGAAATCGACGAGGGGCGTGCGCGCGGAAATTTCAATACGGCAGGTAAGGGGTGCCGCAACGGCACAATCGAGGGCCGCTCAGTGGCGCAAGGTCAGCAGGTCTTCCGGCAACCCGCGGCAGATGTCGGCCACCTGATGCAGCAATTGCCCCAGCGCCGAGGTCTTGCGCCAGAGCAGCGCGATCTGCCGGCTGGGGCGGGAATCCGAAAAGGCGAGCAGGTGGATATTCTGGGCCGGAGGCACCGGATTGCGCGTCGCGAGCATGGGCAGGAGCGTGATGCCGACGCCCGCCGCCACCATCTGGCGCAGGGTTTCCAGGCTGGTGGCGCGGAACTCGGACTTCTCCCGCGCGCCGGACTGGTGGCACACGTCCAGCGCCTGATCGCGCAGGCAGTGCCCCTCCTCCAGCAGCATCAGGTTCTGGCCAGCAAGCTCCGCGACCCCCAGCGTGTCCCGCCCGGCGAGGCTGTGACTGCCCGGGACCGCGAGGAGAAACGGCTCCTCGAACAGGAATTCACTGTGGAAATGGCTGTCATGCACCGGCAGCGCGAGGAATGCGGCATCCAGCGTGCCGAGGTTCAGCCGCTGGATGAGGTTGGCGCTTTTCTCCTCGAACAGCAGCAGTTCCAGCTCGGGAAACCGCTGGCGGATCAGCGGCACCACATGGGGAAGCAGGTAGGGGCCGAGGGTGGGGAACACGCCGAGCTTCAGCGCCCCGCCCTCCGCATGGCGGCTGCGGTGGGCCGCCTCCTTGAGCTGCTCCACCTCGGTGAGGATGCGCCGCGCGCGTTCCACTGCGTCGCGGCCGGCGGGGGTGAGCATGGCCTTGCGCGGCGTGCGCTCGATGAGGGCAACGCCCAGCTCCTCCTCCAGCTTGCGGATCTGGGTGGAGAGGGTGGGCTGGCTGACACTGCACAGCTCCGCCGCCCGGCGGAAGCTGCGGGTGTCGGCGAGGGCGAGGAGATATTGCAGCTCGCGCAGGGTCATGGTGTCCGGCCCGCCGCCGGTCTGGTCATGCGGCCCAATCAGGCGGCCCTGACGGCCGCCTCCTTGTCCTCGGCGGGGGCGCTGGTGCGGATCAGGTGATCGAAGGCGGAGAGCGAGGCCTTCGCCCCTTCGCCCAGCGCGATCACGATCTGCTTGTAGGGCACGGTGGTGCAATCGCCGGCCGCGAACACGCCGGGCACCGAGGTCTGGCCATGGGCATCCACGACGATTTCGCCGCGGGGAGAGAGGTCCACCACGCCCTTCAGCCACTCGGTGTTGGGCAGGAGGCCGATCTGCACGAAGATGCCTTCCAGCTCCACCGTGTGGATGTCGCCGGTGTTGCGGTTCTCGTAGGTGAGGCCGCTCACCTTCTGGCCGTCGCCGAGCACCTCGGTGGTGCGGGCGGAGGTGAGGATGGTGACGTTGGCGAGGCTCTTGAGCTTGCGCTGGAGCACATCGTCGGCGCGCAGCTGGCTGTCGAACTCGATCAGCGTGACATGGGAAACGATGCCGGCGAGGTCGATGGCCGCTTCCACGCCGGAATTGCCGCCGCCGATGACCGCCACGCGCTTGCCCTTGAACAGCGGGCCGTCGCAGTGGGGGCAGTAGGCCACGCCCTTGTTGCGATAGGCGTCCTCGCCGGGCACGTTCATCTGCCGCCAGCGGGCGCCGGTGGCGAGGATGACGGTGCGCGAGCGCAGGCTGGCGCCGTTGGCGAACTCCACCTCCACCACGTCCTTGCCCGGAACGAGCTTGACGGCGCGCTGGAGGTTCAGGATCTCCACCTCATACTCGCGCACATGCTGCTCCAGCGCGGCGGCGAGCTTCGGCCCCTCGGTGTAGGGAACGGAGATGAAGTTCTCGATGGCCATGGTGTCCAGCACCTGCCCGCCGAAGCGCTCGGCGGCAACGCCGGTGCGGATGCCCTTGCGGGCGGCATAGATGGCGGCCGTCGCGCCGGCCGGGCCACCGCCCACCACCAGCACGTCGAAGCGGTTCATCTCGCCCATGCGCTTGGCGTCGCGGGCGGCCGCGCCGGTGTCGAGCTTGGCGACGATCTCCTCGATGCCCATGCGGCCCTGTCCGAAGACCTCGCCGTTGAGATAGACGGTGGGCACGCTCATCACCTGCCGCGCGTCCACCTCCGCCTGGAACAGGGCGCCGTCGACGGCCACATGCTTCACCCGCGGGTTCAGCACGGCCATGAGGTTCAGCGCCTGCACCACGTCCGGGCAGTTCTGGCAGGACTGGGAGAAATAGGTCTCGAACACGAAGTCGCCGTCGAGCGCCTTCACCTGCTCGATCACCGCCTCCTCCACCTTGGGTGGATAGCCGCCCACCTGGAGCAGCGCCAGCACGAGGGAGGTGAATTCGTGGCCCATGGGCAGGCCGGCGAAGGTGAGGGAAATGTCGTGACCGGGGCTCGACAGGGAGAAGGACGGCACGCGCGCCCCCGGCTCCTGGTGCTCCCGCACGGTGATCTTGTCGGACAGCTCGGCGATATCGGCCAGAAGCTCGCTCATTTCCTTCGACTTCGGCCCGCCATCCACCGCGGCGGTGATTTCGACGGGGCGGACCACGCGCTCCAGATAGGCCTTGAGCTGGGTCTTCATGGCAGAGTCGAGCATGGCAATCCTCCGGCAGAAAAACACGCCGGATCAATGAGCCGGCGGGGTACAAAAGGGCCACGTCCGCCGCTGGCCAAAGGCCGCGGCGGACGGTCGGGGCGCCTCCCTTTCGGGAGCCGGTGTGGCCTCAAGGCAAACGCCTCAAGGCCGGATCGGGTCGTAAAACCTCAGATCTTGCCGACGAGATCGAGGGAGGGCGCCAGCGTCTTCTCGCCTTCCTGCCACTTGGCAGGGCAGACCTCGCCAGGATGGGAGGCGACGTACTGGGCAGCCTTGATCTTCCGCAACAGGTCGGCGGCGTCACGGCCGATGCCCTCGGCGGTGACTTCCACGGCCTGGATGACGCCGTTCGGGTCCACCACGAAGGTGCCGCGGTCGGCGAGGCCCTGACCTTCGCGCATGACGCCGAAGTTGTTGGTGATCACGCCGGCCGGGTCGCCGAGCATGGTGTACTTCACCTTGCCGATGGTCTCGGAGGAATCGTGCCACGCCTTGTGGGTGAAGTGGGTGTCGGTGGAGACCGAGTAGATCTCGACGCCGAGCTTCTGGAACTCGCCATAATGATCGGCCAGATCGCCCAGCTCGGTCGGGCAGACGAAGGTGAAGTCGGCCGGATAGAAGAAGAAGACGGCCCACTTGCCGGCAAGATCGGTGTCCGAAACCTGGATGAACTTGCCATCCTTGAAAGCCTGCGTCGTGAAAGGCTTGATCTTAGTATTGACGAGCGACATGGCAATTCCTCGATGGGGTGTTTGCGCTACGACGGGCCGAAGCCATCGCAGTGCAACATATGGGGGCGGATGCCATATGTGAAATAGATAAGTTACGCGATATCGATAGTCTCACTCTATCAATCAGACCGCAGGAACCCTGATTTCGCGCGGGAAACAAGAGGTTGGCTGCCGAGGGCCGCACGGCCCGGCTGACGTTGACGCGCTGCGACAGAAGCGCGCATTTTACCATCGGCCCTGAGGGAGCGCGGCCGTGCTCGCGCGGATCGAAAGGCGCGTGCCGAATCCCGCCGTTGGAGGGCGCCTACCGCAGCCGGTCCAGCAGCTTCAGCAGCATGGCGCGCTCGGCGGCATCCAGCGGCGCCAGCGTCTCTTCGGTGATGGCGAAGGCGTTCACGCTGGCGCGGGCAACCGCCTCCTCGCCGGCAGCGGTGAGCACCGCCACCAGCAGCCGGCCGTCCTCGGTGTCCGGGCGAGTCTCCACGAAGCCGCGGCGCACGAGGCGGTCCACCACGCCCTTGATGGTGGCGGCATCCATGGCGGTCAAACGCCCGAGCAGATTCTGCGAGCAGGGGCCGGTCTCGGCCAGCTTCGACAGGGCCGCCCACTGGGTCATGGTCAGGTCGTCGCCGATGCGCGCGGCGAAGATGGCGGCATGGCGCTGGCCCACCTGACGCAGGATGAAGCCCACCTGCTCGTCCAGCACATAGGGCGCGTTCGCCCGCGAGCGGCGCACGGGGCGGCGCACCTGCATGGGGGGTGTGGATTTGGGGGGCGTGGCTTTCGGGGGCGTGGCATCGGCCACCTCGGGCGTTGCCACCTTCCGGGGCGCGCGGGACGTCCGCAGGGCCTTGGGCTCCGACGCCATGGCTCAGACCGCCAGATAGGCGTCGCGGATTTCCGGATTGGCCTCCAGATCCGCGATGGTGCCGGAAAAGCGGATGCGCCCCTTCTCGATGATGTAGGCCCGATCCGAGATCAGCTTGGCGAAATGCAAATTCTGCTCGGAGATGACCACCGAGAGCCCCTCCCCCTTCATGGCGAGGATGGCGTCGGCCATCTGCTCCACGATCTTGGGCGCGAGGCCCTCGGACGGCTCGTCCAGCAGCACGAGGGAGGGGTTGCCCATCAGGGTGCGCCCGATGGTGAGCATCTGCTGCTCGCCGCCGCTCATCTGCCCGCCGGGGCGCTTGCGCATCTCGCCGAGGTTCGGGAACAGCTTGTAGAGCATGTCCGGCGTCCAGGTGGCGACGCCGGGGCGCGGCGCCTGCCGGCCCACCTCGAAATTCTCCTCCACCGTGAGATGGCTGAAGATGCGCCGGTCCTCCGGCACGTAGCCGAGGCCGCGCCGCACGATCTCGTAGGTCGGCAGGCGCGAGACGTCGGCGCCGTCGAACATCACCGTACCCGCACGCTGGGGCACGAGGCCGACGATGGAGCGGAAGGTCGTGCTCTTGCCCGCCCCGTTGCGGCCGAGCAGCGCCACCACCTCACCGGCGCCGATCTCGAGGCCCACGTCGTAGAGGATGTGGGCGGGGCCGTAGTGGCTGTTGAGGTTCGAGACCTGAAGTTTCATGCCGCAGTCCCCTCGCGGTGCCGTGCGTCGTAGAGCAGCCCTTCGCCGAGATAGATGGCGCGGACCTGCGGGTCGCGCCGCACCTCGGCCGGGGTGCCGCGGGCGATGAGCTGGCCGCGGTTGAGCACCATCACCTCGTCGGCGTGCTCGAACACCACGTCCATGTCGTGCTCGGTGAAGAGCACGCCGATGCCCTTGGCGCGGGCGATCTCGGCGGTGAGGCGCATCAGCTCCACCCGCTCGCGCGGCGCCATGCCGGCGGTGGGCTCGTCCATGAGGAGGAGGCGCGGCTCATTGGCCAGCGCCACCGCCAATTCCAAGCGCTTCAGGTCGCCATAGGCCAGCTCGCCGCACGGCCGCTCCGCCTGCGTGGTGAGGCCGACAAGGGCGAGCAGCGCATCCGCCTCCGCCCGGCAGGCCGCGCCGGCGAAGCCGAACACGCGGGAGATGCGCCCGTGGAAGGACAGGAGCGCCACCTGCACGTTCTCGCGCACCGTCATGGAGGCGAAGGTGGCGGTGATCTGGAAGGTGCGGCCGACGCCGAGACGCCACACGGCGCGCGGCGGCAGGCCCTTGATGTCCCGGCCCTCGATCAGCACCGTGCCGGCATCGGGCGGGATCTGGCCGTTCAGCATGTTGAAGCAGGTGCTCTTGCCCGCCCCGTTGGGGCCGATGAGGGCGAGCATCTGCCCCGCTTCCACCGTGAAGGACACGCCCCGCACGGCGTGGACGCCGCCATAGGACTTCATCAGGTCTTTGACTTCGAGCAGCGGGCTCATCACGCGGCCTCCGCTTTGGTGGCGCCAACGGTTGCGCCGTTGCCCTTGCGGGGCCAGCGGTGGCGCAGATCCTCGATGAAGCCCACGACCCCCTTGGGAAACGCGAGCACGATGACGACGATGACGCCGCCCAGCACCAGCTTGGAGAGGTCGGTCTGGCTCATCAGCCAGATGGCCAGCGCCTTGTAGAGCACCGCGCCCACCACCGCGCCGGAGACGGTTTCCACGCCGCCGAGCAGCACCATCACCAGACCGTCCACCGAGGTGGGAATGGCCATGTAGTCGGGGAAGACCGAGCCCTTGAGGAAGGCGAACAGCGCACCCGCGAGCCCGGCGAAGGTGCCGGCGACGATGAAGGCCGCCCATTGCATCCGCTGCCGGTTAAGGCCGATGGCCTCCGAGCGCAGCGCGCTGTCGCGCACCGCCCTCAGCCCATAGCCGAACGGCGAGAACACCAGCATCCTGAGCACGCCGACACCCACAACCGCGATGCCCAGCGCAAGCCAGAAGAAGCCGGCCGGACGCGATGCCCACGTCGCCGGCCAGATGCCGAGCAGGCCGTTGTCGCCGCCGGTCACGTCCACCCATTGGAAGGCGATGGACCAGGCGATCTGCGCGAAGGCCAGCGTCAGCATGGCGAAATAGACGCCCGAGAGCCGCACGCAGAACCAGCCGAACAGCACCGCCCCGGCGAGGCCCAGCAGCGGCCCGACGATGAGCGCCGCCTCCATGGGCGCGCCCATGTATTTCACCAGGAAGGCCGCGCCATAGGCGCCTAGGCCGAAATAGGCGGCGTGGCCGAAGGAGGCGAGGCCGCCCACCGTCATCATGAAGTGCAGGCTGGCCGCGAACAGCACGTAGATGAGGATTTCCGCGCCCACCGTGAGGGCATAGTTGCCGAGGAAGAAGGGCAGCGCAGCCACCGCGACCACCACCAGCGCCACGCCGGCCCGCTCTATCTGTGTGAACGGGCGCCAGGGCCGGATGGTGAGGCCGGCGGCGGCACGGGGCGCGCTCTCCGGCTTGCCGAACAGGCCCCAGGGCCGCACCACCAGAACCACCGCCATCACCAGGAACACGGTGATGAGCGAGATCTGCGGCAGGATGAGAATGCCGAAGGCGTTCAGCTCGGCGACGATGATGGCCGCCACGAACGCGCCGAACACTGAGCCGAGGCCGCCGATGACCACCACCACGAACACCTCCACGATGATGGAGAGGTCCATGGCGTGGGTCACGGTGGTGCGCGGGATCTGCAGCGCGCCGCCCAGCGCGGCGAGGAAGACGCCCAGCGCGAACACGCCGGTGAACAGCCATTTCTGGTTCACGCCCAGCGCCGCGACCATCTCGCGGTCCTGCGTCGCCGCGCGCACCAGCACGCCCCAGCGGGTCTTGTGGAACAACAGCCACAGGATGCCGAGCACCGCCGGGCCGAGGGTCATCATGAAGAGATCGTAGGTGGGCACCATGCGGCCGAACAGGCTGATGGCGCCGGTGAAGCCGGGGGCGCGCGGGCCAAGCAGGTCTTCCGGGCCCCAGATCACCACCACGAGGTCCTGCACCATCAGCGTCACGCCGAAGGTGGCGAGGAGCTGGAAAAGTTCGGGCGCCTGATAGATGCGCCGCAACAGCACCATCTCCATCAGCGCGCCGAGCAAGGCGACGATGATCGCCGCCGCGACGATGGCGCCCCAGAAGCCGAGCGGCCCGGCAAAGCGCGTCGTCAGCGTGTAGGCCATATAGGCGCCCAGCATGTAGAAGGCGCCATGGGCGAAGTTCACGATGCGCGTGACGCCGAAGATGATCGACAGCCCCGACGCCACCAGAAACAGCGACGCGGCGCTGGCGAGCCCGCTCAGGGCCTGGACCAGAAGAAATTCCACGGCTTCAGCCTCTCGTTCACCTGCTGGAAGTTTTGATCTTTTTGGGCCACCCGCCGTCGAGGGCGGGGGCCGGATGCGGGGGCGGCTGACTGGCGCCGCCCGCGCTTTGTTCAAGCATTCGGTACGTCATGCCCGGGCTTGTCCCGGGCATCCACGTCGGGCCGCAGGAATAATCCTGCGAAGGAAATACCCGGCCGGACCACGTGGATGGCCGGAACCCGCATGTTTGCGGGTTCCGTTTTTGAGGGCGGAAGTCGGCAACAGCCGACTTCCGGGACAAGCCCGGCCATGACGGGCGGAAAAATCCGCCTCAGTTCGCCGGGCGCAGCTTCGCGGCTTCGGCCTCGGGCGGCAGGTAGTCGGCGCCGGGCTTGAACTGGAAGTTCACCATGATGCCCTGCCCATCCTTCTGCGAGGTGGTGCCGATATAGGCACCCATGGTCGACTGGTGGTCCGCCTCGCGGTAGACGACATCGCCGAAGGGAGTGGAGACCTTGAGGTTCTTCATCGCCTTGAGAAGGCCGGCGGTGGAGTAGTCGTCGGTCGCCTTCAGCGCCGCGGCGATGGACTTCACGGTCGAGTAGCCGACGATGGAGCCGAGGCGCGGATAGTCCTTGTGGAGCTGCTGGTAGGCGTCGAGGAACGCCTGGTGCTCGGCGGTCTTGATGCCGTACCAGGGATAGCCGGTGACGATCCAGCCCTCGGGGGTCTCGGTCTTCAGCGGGTCGAGATATTCCGGCTCGCCGGTGAGATAGCTGACCACCACGCGGTTCTTGAAGATGCCGCGGGTGTTGCCCTCACGCACCAGCTTCACGAGGTCGCCGGCGAAGGTGGCGTTGAGGATGGCCTCGGGATTGGCGGCGTCGATGGCCTGGAGCACCGGGCCGGCGTCGATCTTGTTCAGCGGCGGCCACTGCTCGGCCACGAACTCCACATCCGGCTTGCGCTTCTTCAGGAGGTCCTTGAACACCGCGACGAAGGACTGGCCGAACTCGTAATTGGGGGCGATGGTGGCCCAGCGCTTGGCCGGGAGCTTCGCCGCCTCTTCCGCCAGCATGGCGGCCTGCATGTAGTTCGAGGTGCGCAGGCGGAAGGTGTAGTCGTTGCCCTTGGACCAGACGAGCGCATCGGTGAGCGGCTCGGCGGCCAGGTACATCACCTGCTTCTGCTTGGCGAAGTCGGCGAGCGCGAGGCCGACATTGGAGAGGAAGCCGCCGGCGATCATCACCACGCCGTCGCGCGAGACCAGCTCGTTGGCGGCGGTGAGCGCATCGGCCGGCTTGCCGCCGTCGTCCTTGGAGATGATGACGAGCTTCTTGCCCTTGATGCCGCCGGCATCGTTCACTTCCTTCAGCGCCAGATCCATCCCCTTGCGATAGGGATCGAGGAAGGCGGGCAGCGCCGAATAGGAATTGATTTCGCCTACCTTGATCTCGCCCTGCTGCGCCCGCGCCCCGCCTGCGGCGAGGAGGAGAGCGGCGAGGGATGCCGCGACCAGCTTCTTCATGTCCATTCCCCTTTTATGATGTCCCGTGAACCGTCCGCGCGCGGGGCGTGGCCTATCTCAGCCCGTCCTCGCCTTTGATCTCGTCCTTCTTCAACCCGCCGACGCGCGGCAGCGGCCGTCCGGAATCCGTGACCGCCACGGCAACCACGATCTCGTTCGCGCGCGGGGCATCCGACACGCTCACGATCATGCCGTCGAAATGGCTGCGCACGAAGGCCGCATCCTTGTGGCCCAGCGGAATGTCCAGATCCGCCCCGAGGCCGCCCCGCCGCTTGGATGAGGGGATGAGCGCCGCGCCCTTGCCCAGCACCGCGCGCACCGGCGCGCCCATCTTGGGGTGCAGCAGGGCCGCGGCGTGCTCCAGCTCGCCATTCTCGCCCACCAGCGCCGCCTTGCCGTAGCTCTCGGCGGAAGGCCCCTCGATGCCGAGGGCCTCCGCCGCCTTCTGCGTCAGAAGCCCGCCCAGCTCCTCGCCCATGGCGATGAGGTCGGCGAGGTCTTCCACATAGCGGCCGGCGAACGGATTCTCGATCACCGCGATGGCCGCCGCGCGACGGGTGGGCGGGGAGACGGGGCGGCCCATCTCGGTCCGCGTCTCCTCGACGATGGTGACGATCTTGCGGATGTTCGCGCTCATCGCAGGCCGTCCTCGCCCTTGATGGCCTCGGCCGCGAGGCCGCCGACGCGGGCATGGACGCGCGGGCCGCAGGTCATGACCAGAACGAGGGCGATCTCGTCGGCCTTGGGGGCATCGGACACGCCCACTTCCATGGCGTCGAAATGCGAGCGCACGTAGGAGGCGTTCACATGGGTCACCGGCACGTCGAGCCGCGTGCCCGGCCCGCCCACCTTCTTGGTGGAGGGCACGATGGCCTTGGCATCGCCCAGCGCCTCGCGCATGGCGTAGCCGCCCGGCACGTGCCAGAGCGCGCCGTGCTCGATCTCGCCGGCGGCGCCGACGATGGCGCCCTTGCCGTAGCCGTCGATGGCCTTGGCGTCGCCGCCGAGGGCCGCCAGCAGTTCCTTGGCCATGGCGGCGCCCAGCGGCTTCAGGTCTTCCATGAAGCCGGCGATGTCTTCCACATAGCGGCCGGCGAAGGGGTTCTCGATCACCGTCACGATGGCGCCGCGCTTGCGCGGGGTGGCGGCGGCGGGGCCGCCCTCGTGGAAGATCTCCTCCAGAATGCGGACCTGCTTGCGGATCTTGACCTCAGGCATGGGCGACGCCTCTTTCTTGTTCTGCGGCAAGGGAAATCGGACGGGATGACAGGGGTGCATCCCCCACCGGACAGGTGGAGACGCTGGCGCCCTGCAGGTGCAGCGCGGCGGCGGTGATGAGGCCGCGCGCCACCAGCGCGCCGGCGCAGGCGAGGCCTTCGGCCAGCGCCTCGTCCCGCTCGGCGGGCGTCAGTTCAGGCACGTGGCGCGTCACCTTGAGCAGGCCAAGGTCACTGTCGGGCAGCACCTCGCGCGCCGGGACGCGGACGATGCCGGGATGGCCCGGCAGGTTCACCGCATTGGCGATGACCGTCGCCGCCGCATCCGCCGCCGCGGCGGTGGGCGCCAGCACGGTCACGGCATCGGCGATGCCGAGCGAAAAGCTGCGCCCGCGCCAGCCCGAGGTGGCGATGCCGCGCACCGGGCCATCGGCGGCGATACGGGCGGAGCCCACCACGCGCGGCCGGTCCGGCCGGTCCACGATGCCCGCCACCAACTCGGCACCGGGCGAAAGATAGAGCGCGATGTCGCCGCCATTGTTGACGAAGGCGCGGGTGAGGCCGGGCCGCACCATGGCGGCGAGCACCTCCTCCGCCACCGCCCCGGCAACGGCCGCCATGGGGGTGATGAAGCCAGCGCGCGCATGGGGCGACACCGCCGCCCACATGCGCCGCGCCACCGGACCCTGAAGGGGGCAGGGCCCGGGATGGGCCGGCCGGCGGAGCAGGGAAAGCTCGCCGCACAACGTGTCCAGAAGGCCCGCGAGGCGGTCCGTCGCAGCTCGATAGGCGGAGGCCACCACGTCGGCCGGGCCATCGGCCTCGATCACGAGATCAATGGGGCCGTCGTTCAGATGCAGCCGACGCCCGTCCGCCAGCAGCCCCGCCTGCGGCAGGCGCCGCTGCACCGGCATCGCGGGCGTCGCGACGCGGGGCGCTGGAGCGGGGATGTCGGCGGGGCGCAGCATCATCTCAGCCCTGCGACCGGGCCGAGAGCGGCCACGGAATATCGGAGAAGGGCGCCATCTCGCGCACCGCCTCGCGCTCGATCACCGAGGCGGCCGGGCGCACATGGTCCATGTGGCCGCCGAGCGCCTCATAGGCGGCGAGCGGCAGGGTGAACTCGATGGGCGCCACCAGCGCCGGGGTCGGCACATAGCCGAAGCCGTTCTCCGGCACGTGGGTCACATCCACCATGAAGGTGATGCCGCCGCCCGGCCAGACATAGACCGGCGCGCCGCCGCAGGTGACGCGGGTGATGGAATCCTTCACCGAGCGGGTGAGCCGCACCGGATTTTCCGTCACCCCCGCGCGCAGCGAACCGCCGGCCCCGGCCATGAACAGCACGGAGGAGAGCGCCGGCTCGCAATTCTCGCGGATGCGCTCCACGGAAGGGTAGAGATCGGCGGGGACCTCGGTTTCCACCGGCACCAGATGCTCGTCGAGGACGTAGTAGCCATAATGCTCGCCGGTGGTGGAGACGAGCAGCAGCCGCAGGCCCGGCCACGCCAGCTTGGCGTCGAACGCGCCGAGAATTGAGAGCGGATCGGAAATGTTGGTGCCGCCCCAGCCGAGGCCCGGCTCGGCCACCTGGAAGTAGCGGCCGGGCGTGGAGCGGCGACCCTTCATGCGGATGCCGGTGTCGCGGATGCCCAGAAGCTTGCCGGCCTGATGCTCGGAGAGAACGCCGGTGATGTGGTCATCCACCACCACCACCTCGTCCACCTTGCCGTGCCACTGCTTGGCGAACATGCCGATGGTGGCGGAGCCGCAGCCCACCCGCATCCGCGCCTCTGCCGCGCCGTTGACGATGGGTGCCTTGCCGGCCTGCACCACGAGGGTGGCGCCGCCGTCGATGGCGAGTTCCACGGCCTTGCCGTTGCACAGCTCCAGCAGCGCCTCGCAGGTGACGCGGCCTTCCTTCTTTGAGCCGCCGGTCAGGTGATGCACGCCGCCGAGCGACAGCATCTGCGAGCCATATTCCGAGGTGGTGACATGGCCCACGGCCTCGCCATCCACGCGCACCGCCGCCTGCTCGGGGCCGATGAAGCGGTCGGTATCGATCTTCACCTTGGCGCCGGCGTAGCTGAAGATGCCTTCGGTGACGACCGTCACCATGTCCACGCCGTTCACTTCGGCGGAGACGATGAAGGGCGCGGGCTTGTAGTCGGGATAGGTGGTGCCGGAGCCCACAGCGGTGACGAAGGCTTCGCCGCCGGCCACGAGCCGGCCGTCCCAGTCGCCGCCGCGATCGAAGGGCACAACCTTGCCGCCCTGCGCCAGCGTGCGATCGAGCACGATGTGGGGATCGACGCGGATCAGCTCGCCGTCGCGGTTGGCGTAGCGGTCGCAGGCGCCGGTGAGACCGGGCCGGATGTAGCACATGACCGGGCACGCATCGCAGCGGATCTTGTCATCCTCGGCGCGGGCGGTGATGGTGGACTCTTCGGCCATGGAACCCCGGCTCCGGCCCCGCAGCGGGGGCATCCGATTTCATATGTACACTAATGAAAATCGGGACAGCCCCGAGTGTCAAGCACAAGGAACGGGCAGGCCGCACGAAGAGGCAGCATTGCTTCCATTCTTTTGCACTTGCAGCATTTTCCCGCCGTCTTCGCGCTTCGGACAGCCGCCGGGAGCCTGCGTTTTGAGCGTCCCCCGCGCTTGACGCTCGATCATTAGTATAGAAACAATCCACTCTGTGGCGGGCCGGTCCCGGTCCCGGTTTCTTGCGGCAAAGGCTGAGCGGTCCCTTCGAGATGTCCGCCCCCATCCTACTCCAGGTCAACGGCGAAACCCACGCCTTCGCGCTGCCGCGCGAGACGCCGCTGATCTACGTGCTGCGCAACGACCTCGGGCTGAACGGCCCCAAGTTCGGCTGCGGGCTCGGGGAGTGCGGCGCCTGCACGGTGCTGATGGACGGGCGGGCGACGCGCTCCTGCGTCACCACGCTGGGCACCGCCGAGGGGCGCGCGGTGACGACGCTGGAGGGGCTCGTGACACAGGGCACGCTGCACCCGGTGCAGGCCGCCTTCATCGCCGAGCAGGCGGCCCAGTGCGGCTATTGTCTCAACGGCATGATCATGACCACCGTCGCCTTCCTCGCCCGCAACCCCTCCCCCACCGAGGCCGAGGCCCGCGCGGCGTTGCGCTACAATCTGTGCCGCTGCGGGACGCATGTGGAGATCCTGCGCGCCGTGCTGCGGGCCGCCGCCGGCACGGGTGAAGCGGAGGCGCAGCCGTGAGCGAGCCGCGTCCCGATCCCGCGGCACTTCTCGCCGCCACCGGCAATCTCGCCATCCTGCGCCCGGCGCAGGTGGTGCACGGCCTCGTGCCCAGCGCCGTGCCGAAGGAAGGCGCGCTCGACCTGTTCCTGCTGGTGGACGACACCGGCGCCGTTACCGCCTTCAACGGTCATGTGGACCTCGGCACCGGCATCCGCACGGCGCTGGCCCAGATCGTCGCCGAAGAGCTGGATGTGGCGCTCGATCGCGTCACCATGGTGCTTGGCCACACCGGCGTCGCGCCCAACCAGGGCGGCACCATCGCCTCCGATTCCATCCAGGTCTCCGCGCGCCCGCTGCGCCATGCGGCCGCGCAGGCCCGCGCCCACCTGGTGGCGCTCGCCGCCGAGGCTCTGGGCATTCCGGCGGACGAGCTAGAGGTGGAAGAGGGCATCGTCCGCCCCAGGGATGGGCGCAACACCGGCCGCTCCTATGCCGACCTCCTCAAGGGCCGCGCCGACCGGCTGATGCTCCACCAGGAAACAGCGGTGAAGCCGGCGAGCGAGCACCGCATCGTCGGCCGCCGCGTGCCGCGGGTGGACATCCCCGCCAAGGCCACGGGCACCTTCACCTATGTCCACGACGTGCGCGTGCCGGGGATGCTGCACGGCCGCGTGGTGCGCCCGCCCTATGCCGGCATCGATGCCGGCCCATTCGTGGGCAAGAGCCTGATCCGGGTGGACGAGCACTCCGTCGCCCATATTCCGGGCGTGGTGGCGGTCGTCACCATGGGCGACTTCATCGGCGTCGTCGCCGAACGCGAGGAACAGGCCGCCGAGGCCGCCCGCGTGCTGAAGGCCGAATGGCGCGACACCCCTGCCCTCCCCGACCTCTCCCGCACCGAGGAAGCCCTGCGCGGGGCCGAGAAGGCCAAGACGCGCCTCCTCCACGAGCAGGGCAGCCTCGACACCGCCCGCGCGGACGCCGCGCAGGTGCTGGAGGCGACCTATGTCTGGCCCTACCAGATGCATGCCTCCATCGGCCCCTCCTGCGCCGTCGCCGACGTGCGCGAGGACAGCGCGACCATCTGGGCGGGCACGCAGAATCCCTATTGGCTGCGCACGGATATTTCCCTCCTGCTCGGCCTGCCGGAAGAAGACATCGAGATCGTCCGCTTCGAGGCGGCCGGCTGCTATGGCCGCAACTGCGCGGACGATGTGGCGGCCGACGCCGCTTTGCTCTCCCGCGCCGTGGGCCGGCCTGTGCGGGTGCAGCTCACACGCGAGCAGGAGCACGCCTGGGAGCCCAAGGGCGCCGGCCAGCTCATGGAAGTGAAGGGCGGCATCAACGCCGACGGCACGCCCGCCTTCTACGACTTCCTCACCCGCTACCCCTCCAACGCCGCCGTCACGCTGGCGCTGCTGCTCACGGGGCGGGTACCGGCGGACAATCCCGTCTACGAGATGGGCGACCGCACGGCGATCCCGCCCTATGCCTATGACGTGATGCGCGTGGCGGTGGACGATGTGGCGCCCATCGTGCGTGCCTCGTGGCTGCGCGGCGTCTCGGCCCTGCCCAACAGCTTTGCCCACGAGAGCTATGTGGACGAGCTGGCCGCCGCCGCCGGTGTCGATCCGGTGGATTATCGCCTGCGCCATCTCCACGATCCGCGCGCGGTGGACCTCGTGAAGGCCACCGCCGAGCGCGCCGGCTGGCAGAAGCGCACTGGTCCCCGGCAGGAGGTGGTGGAGGGCGACATCGTGCGCGGGCAGGGCTTCGCCTATGCCCTCTATGTCCACTCCAAATTCCCCGGTTACGGCGCCGCATGGTCCGCCTGGGTGGCGGACGTGGAGGTGAACAAAGCGACCGGCGACGTGGCGGTGAAGCGCGTCACGGTGGGCCAGGATTCCGGGCTGATGATCAACCCGGCCGGCATCGAGCACCAGATCCACGGCAACGTCATCCAGTCCACCTCCCGCGCGCTGAAGGAGCAGGTGACGTTCGACGAGCAGGCGGTGACGAGCCGGGAGTGGGGTGCCTACCCCATCCTCACCTTCCCGGAAGTGCCGGTCATCAACGTGGTGCTGATGCCCCGGCCGGACGATCCGCCTTTGGGCTCGGGCGAATCCGCCTCGGTGCCCAGCGCGGCGGCCATCGCCAATGCCATCTTCGACGCCACCGGCGTGCGCCTGCGCGAACCGCCCTTCACGCCCGACCGCGTGCGCGCGGCCTTGGCCGGCGAGGCGCCGCCCCGCCCGGTGAAGGAGAAGACGCGCCGGCCCTGGCTCGCCATGGCGGGCGCCGCGCTCGCCGGGGCGTTCGGCATGGCGACGCTGGCGCTCCCCATCCGGGGCGCCATCGCGCCCATTGCCCCGACCGATCCTTCGGCCTTCTCGGCGGACATGATCGCGCGTGGCAAGGTGCTGGCGGCGCTGGGGGATTGCGCGGTCTGCCACACCGCTGACGGCGGCATCGCCAATGCCGGCGGACGGCCGCTGCACACGCCGTTCGGCACGGTCTATTCCACCAATCTCACGCCGGATGCGGAGACGGGCATCGGCGCATGGTCCTATGCCGCGTTCGAGCGTGCAATGCGCGAGGGCATTGGGCGGGATGGGCGGCACCTCTACCCCGCCTTCCCCTACACCGCCTTCAGCCGTATCAGCGATGCCGACATGCAGGCGCTTTACGCCTTCCTCATGTCCCAGCCGGCGGTAACGGCGGCACCGCCCGAAAACCGGATGACCTTCCCCTTCAACATCCGCCCGCTGATGGCCGGCTGGAACATGCTGTTCCACCGCCCCGGCCAGCTTCAGGCGGAGCCGGCGCAGTCTCCGCAGTGGAACCGGGGGCGCTACCTCGTGGAAGGCCTCGGCCATTGCGGCGCGTGCCATACGCCGCGCAATGCGCTGGCGGCAGAAAAGGGCGGCGCGGCCTACCTTGCCGGCGGCTTCGCCGATGGCTGGGAGGCGCCGGCACTGACGGAGCTGTCCAAGGCGCCCATTCCGTGGACCGAGGACGAGCTATTCACCTATCTGCGCACCGGCTTCTCCCGCTTCCACGGCACCGCCGCCGGCCCCATGGCGCCGGTGGTGCATGCGCTGTCCGAAGTGCCGGATGCCGACGTGCGCGCCATGGCGGTCTATCTCGCCTCGCTTTCGGGCCCCGCCATCGCCGATCCGGTCGCGGCGGCGGCGACGTTGGAAGCCAAGGCCGAAGCCTCTCTCCGCCCCATGGACACGGTGGGCGGCCGCCTCTTCGCCGGCGCCTGCGCCGCCTGCCATGCGCCGGAGGGGCCGACCCTGTTCGGCGCGCGGCCGGCGCTGGCGCTGAATACCAATGTCCATGCGGCGCGGCCGGACAATCTCATCCGCGTCATCCTCGAAGGCATCCCCAAGCCCGCCGCCCCGGAGCTGGGCGACATGCCCGCCTTCCGCGACAGCCTCAATGATGCGCAGGTGGCCGACCTCGTCCGCTACATGCGCGCCAAGTTCGCGCCGGATGCGCCCGCGTGGGAAGGTCTGGAGGGAACGGTGGCGCGGCTGAGGGCGGCGCCGACGCACTAAAACGAAGGCACCCGGCCTTTTTTCACTGCCGTCATGCCCCGGTTCATCCGGGGCATCCACTTCGCCACACGCACGGTGCCTGCCCTGAAGGACCGACCCGTCCCACGGTGGATCCCCCGGACAAGCCGGATGCCCCTCCCCTGCCCAAAATATCCCGCCCCGCTGCCCAAAAGAGCCGCATCCTGCCCATGACAAGCCGTTGACAGCGTTCGTAGCCCGACTCTATTTTCATTTGTACACAAACAATATGCCGAGGGCGCTCCCATGGCCTATGTCGTCACCGAGGGCTGCATCCGCTGCACCTACATGGATTGCGTCGCGGTGTGCCCGGTGGATTGCTTCTATGCCGGCGCGAACATGCTGGTGATCCACCCGGACGAGTGCATCGACTGCGGCGTCTGCGAGCCGGAATGCCCGGCGGCGGCCATCTTCCCGGACAGCGACCCCCGCGCCGCCGAATGGGCCGCCCTCAATGCCCAATACGCGGCAGTGTGGCCCAACATCACCGAGAAGGGTCCGCCACCGGCCGATGCCGATGCCTGGAAGGACACGCCGGACAAGCGCGCCCTCCTCTCCGCCGATCCTGCCAGCCTCTAGAACCGCCCCGAGATCCCCATGAGCAATTTCTTCGAGGAGCAGGTGCTCAGCGTCCATCACTGGACCGACCGCCTGTTCAGCTTCACCACCACCCGCGATCCCGGCTTCCGCTTCCGCACCGGGGAATTCACCATGATCGGCCTGAAGGTGGACGGCCGTCCCCTGCTGCGCGCCTATTCGGTGGTGAGCCCGGCCTGGGCGGAGACGCTGGAATTCTTCTCCATCAAGGTGCCCAACGGCCCCCTCACCTCCCGCCTCCAGCACATCCAGGTGGGCGACGCCATCACGGTGGGCCGCAAGGCCACCGGCACGCTGGTGATGGACAATTTGCTTCCCGGCAAGAACCTCTATCTGCTCGGCACGGGCACCGGCCTTGCTCCCTTCCTCTCGGTGATCCGCGATCCCGAGACCTACGAGCGCTTCGAGAAGGTGGTGCTGGTGCACGGCTGCCGGCATGTGGCCGACCTCGCCTACGAGGATCTGATCACCAAGGAACTGCCGGCCCACGAATTCCTCGGCGAGGAGATCGCCGCCAAGCTGCTCTATTACCCCACAGTGACCCGCGAGCCCTTCCGCAATACGGGCCGAATCTCCACCCTGCTGGAGAGCGGCAAGCTCTGCGCGGATGTGGGCCTGCCGCCCCTCGACGCCGCTGCCGACCGGGTGATGATCTGCGGCTCACCGGCCATGATGGTGGACCTCAAGACGCTGCTGGAATCCCGCGGCTTCACCGAGGGCTCCGGCAGCGAGCCCGGTCATTTCGTGATCGAAAAGGCTTTCGCCGAGCGGTGAAATCCGCCCCGCGCCCGGTTTTCAGGGGCGTAGAGCAAGCGTAATCTCATATGCCTACAAACAGAAAGGCGCGCGTCGCCGCGCCGCCTCCGGAGACGAGAGCATGGCCCACGACGCGCCAACCGGTCCCGCCGGCCCGACCAAGCTGGTGATCCGCAACATCGGCCTCCTCCTCAGCGGCGACCTGTCGAAGCCCATTCTGGACGCCGACACGGTGGTGGCCGAGGACGGGCGCATCACCGCCATCGGCCGCGAGAAGGACGTGGACACCGAGGGCGCGACCACCCTCATCGACGCCAACGGCACCACCCTCACCCCCGGCCTCATCGACAGCCACGTCCACCCCGTGGCCGGCGACTGGACGCCCCGCCAGAGCCAGATCAACTGGATCGATTCCTCCCTCCACGGCGGCGTCACCACCATGATCTCCGCCGGCGAGGTGCATTATCCCGGCCGCGCCCGCGACGTGGTGGGGGTGAAGGCCCTCGCCATCACCGCCCAGCGCGCCTTCTCCGCCTTTCGCCCCTCCGGCGTGAAGGTGCATGCCGGCGCCCCGGTCATCGAGAACGAGATGGTGGAGGACGATTTCAAGGAGCTGGCCGCCGCCGGCGTGAAGCTTCTGGGCGAGGTTGGCCTCGGCGGCGTGAAGGATGGCCCCACCGCCCGCAAGATGGTGGGATGGGCGCGCAAGTACGGCATCCAGTCCACCATCCATACCGGCGGCCCCTCCATCCCCGGCTCCGGCCTCATCGACAAGGACGTGGTGCTGGAAGCCGACACCGACGTGGTGGGCCATATCAACGGCGGCCACACCGCGCTGCCGGACAACCAGATCCGCTGCATCTGCGAGGGCTGCAAGCGCGGCCTGGAGATCGTCCATAACGGCAACGAGCGATCGGCCCTCTACACGCTGCGCCTCGCCCGCGAGCTGGGCGAGCTCCAGCGCGTCATCCTCGGCACCGACGGGCCGGCCGGCTCCGGCGTGCAGCCGCTCGGCATCCTGCGCATGGTGTCCATGCTCTCCTCCCTCGGCGAACTGCCGGCGGAAGAGGCCTTCTGCCTCGCCACCGGCAACACGGCGCGGATGCGGGCGCTCGATTCCGGCCTGATCGAAGTGGGACGCGCGGCGGATTTCGTGCTGATGGACAAGGCGCAGCATTCCCCCGGCACCACGCTGCTCGACAGCGTGCGCCTCGGCGACCTGCCGGGCGTTTGCATGACCATCATCGACGGCATCGTGCGCACCCAGCGCTCGCGCAACACGCCGCCCGCCACGCGCATGCCCATTGTCGTGAGAGGCTGAGGCGCCTCACACCACGGGCGGCGCCGGGTTCGGCCGCAGCACCAGCAGGACGCCGACGAGCACCAGCGCGATGCCGCCGGCGGACGCCAGCGTCCAGTGGTAGTCCTCGAACACGGTGGAGATGGCGAGCGCCACCAGCGGGAACACCACCGTGCCATAGCCGGCACGGTTGGGCCCGATGCGCCGCACCAGCGTGTTGTAGACGGCGAATCCCGCCAGCGTCTGCACGAGGATGAGGCAAGCAAGGGAGCCCACATAGACGGGGCTCCAGTCGAAGATGAACGGCACGCCGTGGATGAGGGCGATCACCAGCAGGATGATCATGCCGTAGAAGAAGCCCCAGGTGGTCAGCGAGGCGATGGGATATTGCCGCCGCCCGGCGATGCCCGTCAGCAGGCTGCCCACCGAGAAGGAGAGCGTTCCGGCGAGCCCCAGCGCCAGCCCTTCCCCAGCCCCGTCGATGCCCCGTCCGTCGGCGAGGCTCGGGCCGAACACCAGCGCCAGCCCCACAACGCCGGCCAGCGCCCCGCCGATGATCTGGCGGCGCAGCGGCACCCGCAGGAACAGCGCGGAGAGCACGGGAATAATGATGGCGGAGAGGGCGAAGATGACGGACATCAGCCCCGAGGGCAGATGATAGCCGGCATAATAGAAGCTGACGAAATTCAGCGAGAACAGCGTCGCGCCGAGCCCCGCGAACAGCAGATGGTCGCGCCAGCCGAAGGCGAGCCGCCCGCCGGTGACGAGCACGTAGACCAGCATCACCGAACCCGCGACCAGGAAGCGCCAAACGCCGGAGACCTCCGGTGCGACCACACCGAGTTGCAGCTTCAGCGGCAGCCAGCCCGTGCCGAAGATGAGCACGCAGACCGCGTAAAGCAGAAGCTCGCGCGGGCCGAGCGGTCCGTCGGTGCGGGGCGGTGGGGCATGCATGGAGGGGAATCCGGAGGGTGATGCACCCTATGCGGTCGCCCTGCCCCCGGCAACGCGCGGTGGGCGAGGGGGAAAGCGTGAGCCGGGCCTTGCCGATCGAGGCCCTGCAAGCCCCGGTGGGCCAAGTGAAGCCCCCAGCATCAGCCATGCCCGGAACGCATGGCAGCCTTGCGCATCGACGGCGCGACGTGCCTCAGTAGGCGAGCGCGTCGAAAGCCGGCTCCACGGAGTCGTTCCACGGGCCGTGGTACAGCTCCAGCAGCTCCTCGGCCGGCACGCGTCCGGAGAGCAGCGTCTGCTCCAGCGGCTCCAGGAAGCGTGTCTCGTCGCGCCCCAGCCGATCGTGGAAGCCGCGCCGCTTCAGGCCGGCCTGCGAGAGCTTGAGCACCTCTTTCGCCACGTCGCGCAATGCGCGTCCGCGGATCTCGGCCTTGAGGGCCAGACGGGGCACGTCGTCCCGCAGGGTCTGGCGCTCCTCGGCGGTCCAGTCCTTCACCAGATCCCAGGCGGCATCGAGGCTCTGCTGGTCGTAGAGCAGGCCCACCCAGAAGGCCGGCAGAGCGCAGAGATTGATGGAGGGGCCGGCGTCCGCGCCGCGCATCTCCAGGAAGCGCTTCAGGCGCACTTCGGGGAAGATGGTGGAGAGGTGGTTGATCCAGTCGGAGAGCGTCGCCGTCTCACCCGGCAGCAGCGGATTGCGGCCGGCGAGCAGGTCGCGGAAGGAGGAGCCGGCCACATCGATGTAATGGTCGCCGCGCTTCACGAAATACATGGGCACGTCGAGCGCGTAGTCCACATAGCGCTCGAAGCCGAACCCCTCCTCGAAGGCGAAGGGCAGCATGCCGGAGCGGGCATTGTCCGTGTCGCGCCAGATCTCGGAGCGGAAGGAGAGGAAGCCGTTGGGCTTGCCCTCGGTGAAGGGCGAGTTGGCGAAGAGGGCGGTGGCCACCGGCTGGAGCGCCAGGCCCACCCGCATCTTCTTCACCATGTCGGCTTCGGAGGAGAAGTCGAGGTTCACCTGCACGGTGCAGGTGCGGAACATCATGTCGAGGCCGAGGGTGCCCACCTTCGGCATGTAGTTGGACATGATCTTGTAGCGGCCCTTGGGCATCACCGGCGTCTCGGAGCGCGACCACTTGGGGCTCATGCCGATGGCGAGGAAGCCGATGCCGAGGGGCGTCGCCACTTCGCGCACCTGGGCGAGGTGGGCGTTCAGCTCCGAGCAGGTCTCGTGAATGGTGCGCAGCGGCGCACCGGACAGCTCGAACTGGCCGCCGGGCTCCAGCGAGATGGCCCCGCCGCCGGTGACATCCGCGAGGCCGATGATGGTCTCGCCTTCCATGATCGGCTCCCAGCCGAGCAGGGAGCGCATGCCCTCCAGAAGCTTGCGGATGCCCTTCGGCCCCTCATAGGGCACGGGCTCGTGACGGCCCATGGTGAACGGGATCTTCTCGTGCTCGGTGCCGATCCGGAAGGACCGCTCGGGTTTCGCGCCCTCTTCCATCCAGGCGACGAGTTCGCCGCGGTCGGAAATCGGGGTCGCGTCGAGCGTGTCGCGGGCCATCAGGAAGCTCTTCAAGCGGAGGGGCGCGAGACCATACACGGCACCTCGGTCAAGGCAAGCGCATGGGGTCGGCACGGAAGGTGGCGGGGAAAGGCGGAACTTCAGGCAGGCAGAAAGGCAGGGCCGGCCCTGTTCCGCGCGCCGCACCGCACGGAAGGAAGGCCAAGGTTCCGCTCAGATGGTGACGGGATTTGCTTTCGCAACCGCGTCGAACGCCTGAAGAGTGGTAATCAACGCCTCCAGCTTCGCCAGGGGCACCATGTTCGGCCCATCGGAGGGCGCCTTGTCCGGGTCCGGATGGGTCTCGATGAACACCGCCGCCACGCCGACGGCCACCGCCGCGCGGGCCAGAACGGGCACGAACTCGCGCTGCCCGCCCGAGGATGTCCCCTGCCCGCCCGGCTGCTGCACCGAATGGGTGGCATCGAACACGACAGGCGCGCCGGTGGTCTTGGCCAGGATCGGCAGGCCGCGCATGTCGGAAACGAGGGTGTTGTAGCCGAAGGAGACGCCCCGCTCCGTCACCAGCACGCGGCCATTGCCGGCGCCGGTGAGCTTGTTGACCACGTTCGCCATGTCCCACGGTGCGAGGAACTGGCCCTTCTTCACGTTCACCACCCGGCCCGTGCGGGCGGCGGCGACGAGAAGGTCGGTCTGGCGGCAGAGGAAGGCAGGAATCTGCAGCACGTCCACCACCTCGGCGGCGGCGGCGCACTGGTCGATCTCGTGCACGTCGGTGAGCACCGGCAGGCCGAGGCTCTCCTTGATCTCGCCGAATACCGGCAGCGCCGCCTGAAGCCCGAGACCGCGCGCGGCCGAGAGGGACGTGCGGTTCGCCTTGTCGAAGGAGGTCTTGAAGACGAGGCCGATGTTGCGGCGCGTCGCGATCTCCTTGAGGGCGGCGGCGACCTCCAGCGCGTGGGCGCGGCTTTCCATCTGGCAGGGGCCGGCGATGAGCGTCAGCGGCAGGGCATTGCCGAAGCGCACGGAGCCGGCCTCGACGATGCTCTGCGGGGCGACGGGCGGCGGGGCGACGGTCATGGGCGATCCCTCAACGGCTCCGGGGATCGCCACCAGAAGGTCGGAAGCGTCCTTAAGCCTCAGAATAAATTCAGCTTTCCGGCCGCTGCACGGGGCGAGGCTGCCGGAGCGCGCCCTTGATAGAGCATTTTCCCCATTTCGCTAAATCGCGAATGCGCGTGGTCCGGCGCCGCGAGCAGGCCGGACCACGCAAAAGCCGATCGGGAAGGCCGTTCAGGGCGTGACCAGCTTGAGCCCGACAATGCCGGCGGCGATGAGGCCGATGGAGGCAAGACGCAGCAGATCGGTCGATTCGGAGAAGAACAGGATGCCGGCGACCGCCGTGCCCACCGTGCCGATTCCCGCCCACACCGCATAGGCCGTCCCGATGGGGATGCCCCGGAGCGCGAGGGACAGGAGCAGCAGGCTCACCCCGATGGCGCCGAGCGTGAACAGGCTCGGCCAGAGCCGGGTAAACCCTTCCGATTGCTTCATTCCGATGGCCCACGCGATTTCGGTGAGGCCGGCGATGAACAGATAGACCCATGCCATGGGCAGACACCACGAGAGGCGGGGCCGTCCCCGCCGCGCGACAAGAAGGGAGCACGGTCGTCCGTGCCCGGGGGCGGAGACCTCCGCCCGATCCGATGTAATGGATTTTTCCTGAGAGTAAAACCGGTGCGGTTCAGCCCGGTGTCAACTCGAACACCAGCGTGGCGCCCAGCGCAGCGCGCGGCGGCACGACGACGATGCCCTCGATGGTCTCTTCCACCATGCGACGCGCGGCCAGCGAACGGCGCAGCTCCGGCGCACCGGGGGTGGAGAAGCGCACGGCGGCCAGGCGCAGGCCCGGGCCACCCGGCGCCGGCACGCCATAGCGCTCGGTGAACAGTTCGCGGGACATGACGTCGATGGAGCCGCGCGGCGTCTGCGCCACGTACCAGGCATCGAGCGCGCGCTGAACCTGACAGCCGGAGAAGGTTTCGAGAAACGCCTGATGCTCGGCCGGCGCATCGGCCACCAGCACCACGCCGGCGACGCCCGTCACCTGATTGGAATGGCGCTGAAGGTCCGGCGACCAGAAATTCTCGGGATTGAGCTGGGTGCAGGCGAAGGCGCCGAAGTCCGGGCTGGCCGGGTCGCGGGCGAAAGCGAGGCGGAAGCCCACGTCCACTTCCTGCCCGTCCGGCCGGCGCGCCTTGCGGGCGAAATCGAAGATGTCGAACCCGCCGAAGCCGTCCGCATCGAAGGCGGCTTTCTCGTGGGTCGCGTCCGAGCCCTCCAGCACCAGCATGGAGAGGCCTTCGCCCATGCGGGCGAGGAAATCCTGATTGAAGGCGCCGAAGGAGAAGGCCTCGCCCTGCGCGGCGGGAATCTTGTCGGGCTCGACGATCTGCAGCAGCTCGATGAAGAAGCCCGGCGTCTGGATGATGCGGTTTTCCGTGCCCCACGGGTGGCGATTGCGGGCACCCACGGTGAAGCCCAGGAGGTCGTAGATTTCGCCAGCTGCGTCGAGATCGCGGACGAGGTGCACAACGTGGTCGAGGCCGCGTCGCATGGCTTCTCCTCTCATCGGGCCGATGCTGCGCCCCCATCGGGCGCGCATTCCGCAACGGCAGAATCATGGGAAGGAACGCTACGGCAAGGGGCCGCGCGTCGCCTGGTTGGCGGGCGCATCCCCCCGGCGGCCCGGCCGGAGCTTAGTGCGTTTTGACGCGACGTGGCTACCGCCCGGAGGAAGAAATCCCGGGACGGCGCCCTAAGCCATTGCAAAGAAACGGCTCAGACGAGCCGGCTCTGATCTTTGGCGGCACGGATGAAGGAGGCGAACAGCGGGTGCGGGTCGAACGGCCGCGACTTCAGCTCCGGGTGGAACTGCACGCCGATGAACCAGGGATGGCTCGGATATTCCACGATCTCCGGCAGCAGCCCGTCCGGCGACATGCCGGAGAACTTCAGCCCGTGCTGCTCCAGCCGCTCGCGATAGGCGGTATTCACCTCGTAGCGGTGGCGGTGGCGCTCGGAGATGTCGCGCCGGCCGTAGACGCCTTCCACCTTCGTGTCCGGCTCCAGCACCGCATGGTAGGCACCAAGGCGCATGGTGCCGCCGAGGTCGCCGGCGGCGTTGCGCCGCTCCAGCTCGTTGCCGCGCAGCCATTCGGTGAGCAGGCCCACCACCGGCTCGGAGGTGGCACCGAACTCGGTGGAATTGGCCTTCTCGATGCCCGCGAGGTTCCGCGCCGCCTCGATGACCGCCATCTGCATGCCGAAGCAGATGCCGAAATAGGGCACCTGCCGCTCGCGGGCGAACTGGGCCGCGCGAATCTTGCCCTCGGCACCGCGCTGGCCGAAGCCGCCGGGCACGAGGATGCCGTGGACATGCTCCAGGAAGGGCGCGGGGTCCTCGCGCTCGAAGGTCTCGCTCTCGATCCAGTCGAGATTGACCTTCACCTTGTTGGCGATGCCGCCGTGGGCGAGGGCCTCGATCAGCGACTTGTAGGCGTCCTTCAGGCCCGTGTACTTGCCGACGATGGCGATTGTGACCTCGCCCTCGGGGTTGCGCACGCGGGTCTCGATGTCGGTCCAGCGCTTGAGGTTGGGCGCCGGGGCCGGCTCGATGTTGAAGGCGGCGAGCACTTCCTTGTCGAGGCCTTCCGCGTGATAGGCGGAGGGCACGGCGTAGATGTTGTCCACGTCCCGCGCCTCGATCACCGCCGTCTCCCGCACATTGCAGAAAAGCGAGAGCTTGCGGCGCTCCTCGCGCGGGATCTCGCGGTCGGTGCGGCAGAGCAGGATGTCCGGCTGGATGCCGATGGAGCGCAGCTCCTTCACCGAATGCTGGGTCGGCTTGGTCTTCAGCTCACCGGCCGAGGGGATGTACGGCATCAGGGTGAGGTGAATGAAGATGGCGTGGCCGCGGGGCAGCTCGTTCTTGAGCTGGCGGGTGGCCTCGAAGAAGGGCAGGCCCTCGATGTCGCCCACCGTGCCGCCCACCTCGATCAGCACGAAATCGAAGCCCTCGTTGCCTTCCAGCACGAAGTCCTTGATCGCGTTGGTGACGTGGGGAATCACCTGGATGGTGGCGCCGAGATAGTCGCCACGGCGCTCCTTGGCCAGGATGTCCTGGTAGATGCGGCCGGTGGTGATGTTGTCCTGCTTGGTCGCCGGATGACCGGTGAACCGCTCGTAGTGACCGAGATCGAGGTCCGTTTCGGCCCCGTCATCGGTCACGAACACCTCGCCATGCTGATACGGGCTCATGGTGCCCGGATCGACGTTCAGATAGGGGTCGAGCTTGCGCAGGCGGACGGTGTATCCGCGCGCCTGGAGAAGAGCGCCGAGTGCTGCGGAGGCGAGGCCCTTGCCCAGGGAAGACACGACGCCGCCGGTGATGAAGATGTAGCGCGCCATGGGCCTCGACCTTACCTAATGCAAACGCGATTCGGCGAGGGCGAAACCGGGATCGGCCTCGCCTCGCCTGTGGAGAAGAAACGGCGCGGCCGAAGCCGCGTCGCGTCAATGGATCACCAGAACAGGATCACTTGGACTGCGGAACCTGGGGACCGGACGGCGCCGCGGGCTCGGCCGGGGTGGCAGGAGCCGGAGTGGCAGGCGCCGGGGCAGAGGTACCCTGCGGAGCGCCGCCCTGCGGGGCCTGCTGGCGCAGCTGGTCGAGAATCGACCCGCCGCTCTGCGGCACCTGCGGCCCGCCCTGGTTCTGCTGCGCCGGCGGCAGGATGGAGCGCGGGGCGCGACCCCAGCCGGCCACGATGGTCAGCGACAGCGAAGTGATGAAGAAGATCAGCGCGAGAATCGCGGTGGCGCGGGTGAGCACGTTGGCCGTGCCGCGCGCCGTGAAGAAGCCGCCGCCCGAACCGCCGCCGCCCCCGCCGATGCCGAGACCGCCGCCTTCCGAGCGCTGGATGAGCACCACGCCAATGAGCGCGAGCACCACCATCAGGTGAATTACGATGAGAACCGTCTGCATGGAATCCATCACGTTCGCGCCAGAGCGGTGCCCCGGCGCGCAGGTCGCGGGTTCCCTACACGATCGGGCGGCAGGAGGGAAGAGCGGGAGGGCGGCGGCCATCCCTATCCCCCCATCGCGGCGAGGCCTGCCGCGACCAGCGGCAAGGCGTCGCGCCGGGCGCGCCATCGGGGCCGCAATGCCGGGCTGAAGATTTTTCTTGTTCGCTGCGGTAGGCGGTTCGTCTAGAATTGCTGCAGTGCCCTCGCTCGGTTTGGGTTCGCAGACGGGTTCCCTTCGCCGGGGGCGTCGTCGCGGTCCCCCAAGATTGTCCCATCAGGACCTTAATCCTATTATTCTCGCCTGCCTCAGCAGGCTCGCGCCGGAGGCGATACGCATGGACCTGTCCCGCAAGTTGCATAATTCGAAGGCTGGTCTTCGCGCGATCATGCACTTCGATAATCGCTGGGAGGTTGTGGCCACGAGATTGCTGTTCCGTGGTACCGGCATGATTACCTACCGAAAGAACGGTATGGAATTCGTGATCGACCACCATGGCGGTGACGAGACCGGGACGCGAGCCTGTCTTACCAGTCCGATGTACCGTCTCCTGATCCCCCAGATGGCGCTCAAGGGTCCCCTGACGCTGGTCGATATTGGCTCGAACGGTGGTGGATTCCCCATTCTTCTTTCCGACATGGGTTTCGCGCTCCGGAAGATTGTTGCCGTGGAAATGAACCCACGGGTGTTCGCACGAATGCAGCTCAATCTCGTTCAGAACTTCGACGCCGAGCTCAAACTGTTCAATTGCGCCATCTCCGGCCAGGCTGGAACGATCAACGCGGACTTCGGAAGGGGAAGCACCGGTGAATCGATCTCCGGATCCCTCGGGCACAGCTCGCATGGCGTGCGGCGCCATGCGGCGATCGAGGCAATTACCTTCGATGACCTGATCGGACGGTCGCTGTCCGAGAACGAGGTGGTCGATCTTTGCAAGATCGATATCGAAGGGTCCGAATACGAGATCTTCGCCTCGGGCAGTTGCTCATCGCTGCGGCGTTGCCGCAATCTGGTCATCGAAATCCACGCTGTGGCCGGCAAGAAGCCCGAGCAGGTGGTGTCCGCGATCTGCGATCTCGGATTTGCGGAAATCCCCCGGCCCGCGGGCGGTGAACTGGACGTTTACTGCTTCCGTAACCTGCAGCTGAGCTGACGTCTGGGCGGCCCGGACGCGCCCTGCTCCGTGCCGCCTATTCGATCGCCAGCAGCACCGCCGAGGCGATCGCGATCATCCACACCGCGCCGCTGATGCGCTGCCAGCGGCCGGCGATGAGGTTCACCGCCACATAGGTGATGAAGCCGAGGCCGATGCCCGTGGCGATGGAGAAGGTGAAGACCACCGCCAGCGCCGTCGCGGCGGCGGGGAAGGCCTCGGCAGCGTCATCCCACGGCAGGTCGCCCATGGCGCCGATCATGGCGAGGGCGACCACCAGCAGCGCCGGCGCGGTCGCATATCCGGGCACCGCCAGCGCCAGAGGCGCGAACAGCAGGCAGGCGAGGAACATGAGCGCCACAACCACGGCGGTAAGCCCGGTGCGCCCGCCCGCCTCGATGCCGGCGGCGCTCTCGATGTAAGAAGTGAGCGTGGAGGTGCCGAGCGCCGAGCCGACGATGGCGCCCCCCGAATCGGCGATCAGCACGCGGCCGAGACGCGGCACTGAGCCGTCCTCCCGCATCAGGCCGCCCTTGTAGAGGGTGGCGATGAGCGTGCCCATGTTGTCCAGCAGCACGAGCAGGAACAGCGCCGCGATCACCCCGGTCATGGACAGGCGCAGCACGCCGGCGATGTCGAGCTGGAGCAGCGTCGGCGCCAATGAGGGCGGGGCCGAGACAATGCCGGAAAAGGAGACGAGGCCGAACGGCACGCCGGCCAGCGTCGCCGCCGCGATGCCGATGAGGATCGCTCCCGGAACGCCCCGCGCCGCAAGGCCGCTCATGAGCAGAAAGCCGCCGCAGGCGATGAAGGTGGAGGGCGAGGCGAGGTTGCCGAGCGCCACCAGCGTCACCGGGCTCGCCACCACCACGCCCATACCCTTGAGGCCGAGCAGCGCGAGGAATAGGCCGATGCCCGTGCCCATGCCGAGCTTGAGCGACATGGGAATGGAATTGAGCAGCCATTCCCGCACCCTGAACAGGCTGAGCGCCAGGAACAGCACGCCGGAGACGAACACCGCCCCCAGCGCCTGCTGCCACGGCACGCCCATGCCCAGCACCACGGTGAAGGTGAAATAGGCGTTGATGCCCATGGCCGGCGCGACGGCAATGGGATAGTTGGCGATGATCCCCATCATGGCCGAGCCGAACGCCGCCGAGAGGCAGGTGGCGGTGAAGGCCGCGCCGGCGTCGATGCCCGCCTGCGCCATGATCTGCGGGTTCACCACCACGATATAGGCCATGGTGAGAAACGTGGTGATGCCCGCCACCACCTCGGTCGGGATGGTGGTGCCGTGCGCCTCCAGCTGGAAGACGCGCTCGATCAGTCCGCGCATGTGAAGCTTGCCCTGCCCGTATCGGGGAAGAGGCTAGCAGCAACGTTCGCGCCGTGCAGGCGCTAATGCAGATCCTGCGTGTAGACGAATTTCGGCATGCTCCAGCCGAAGCGCAGGGCCAGCAGGCGCAGGGTCAGGCCGGCGGCCATGGCGATGGCCATGGTGAGCGGCTGCGGCAGCCCGGCCAGCGGCCCGGCCACGTAGAGCAGCCCCGTCAGGATCGAGACGGTGGCGTAAAGCTCGGCGCGGAACAGCAGCGGCACCTCGTTGCACAGCACGTCCCGCAGCACGCCGCCGACGCAGCCGGTGATCATGCCCGCCGCGATCACCACGATGACGGGCAATCCCAACCCGATGGCCACGTTGCAGCCGATGACGGTGAACACCACGAGGCCCACCGCGTCCAGAAACAGGAACACCTGCCGCAGATGGTCCATGACCCGCGCGAGGAAGACCGTGCCCAGCGCCGCCCCGCCGGTGACGATGAGGTAGGAGGGGTGCGCCACCCACGAGAGCGGGTAGTTGCCGAGCAGCACGTCCCGCACCGAGCCGCCGCCCAGC
The DNA here is from genome assembly GCF_043193615.1 of Xanthobacter aminoxidans. Lineage (NCBI taxonomy): Bacteria > Pseudomonadati > Pseudomonadota > Alphaproteobacteria > Hyphomicrobiales > Xanthobacteraceae > Xanthobacter > Xanthobacter aminoxidans. Next base: position 129,551 of record NZ_JBAFUS010000001.1, read on the forward strand.
GCGGTGACGCAGCCGAGCAGGAACACGCCCACCCAGTCCATCTCCCGCCGTCCGGCGGCAAGCGCGGCCGTCATGGCCTCGGCCACGATGGCGACGAGATAGAGGATGTGGAGCAGGGTCTGCGGCGTGATGTAGGAACCCAGGATAGCCCCCGCGCAAAAACGCCGCCTGCCCCGGCAGGGACAGGCGGCCTTGGTGTTAACCCCGGCGAACCGGGGCGGTTCAGTGCCCCAGCACCGCCAGCAGCAGCAGCGCGACGATGTTGGTGATCTTGATCATGGGGTTCACGGCGGGACCCGCCGTGTCCTTGTAGGGATCGCCGACGGTGTCGCCGGTGACGGACGCCTTGTGGGCTTCCGAGCCCTTCATGTGGCGCACGCCGTCCTTGTCCACGAAGCCGTCCTCGAACGATTTCTTGGCATTGTCCCAGGCGCCGCCGCCCGACGTCATGGAGATGGCGACGAACAGGCCGGTGACGATGACGCCCAGCAGCATCGCCCCCACCGCCGAGAAGGCCGCCGACTTGCCTGCCACGCCGCCGCCCGCCACGAAGTAGATGGCGAAGTAGCAGAAGATGGGCGAGAGCACCGGCAGCAGCGAGGGGATGATCATCTCCTTGATGGCCGCCTTGGTCAGCATGTCGACGGCGCGGGAATAGTCCGGCTTCTCCGTGCCGGCCATGATGCCCGGCTTTTCGCGGAACTGCCGGCGCACCTCCTCCACGATGGCGCCCGCCGCGCGGCCCACCGCCGTCATGCCCATGGCGGCGAACAGGAAGGGCAAGAGGCCGCCGAACAGCAGGCCCACCACCACGTAGGGGTTCTCAAGCGAGAAGTTGGGCGTTACGCCGGCGAAGTAGGAGCCCGGCGCCGCCTGCGCGATGAAGAACTTGAGGTCCTGGCTGTAGGCGGCGAACAGCACCAGCGCGCCGAGGCCGGCGGAGCCGATGGCGTAGCCCTTCGTCACCGCCTTGGTGGTGTTGCCCACCGCGTCGAGCGCGTCGGTGGACTGGCGCACTTCCTTGGGAAGGCCCGCCATCTCGGCGATGCCGCCGGCATTGTCCGTCACCGGGCCGAAAGCATCGAGGGCCACGATCATGCCGGCGACGCCGAGCATGGTGGTGGCGGCGATGGCGATGCCGAACAGGCCGGCAAGGCCATAGGCGCACAGGATGCCGGCGATGATGACGATGGTCGGCAGCGCCGTCGATTCCAGCGAGACGGCGAGGCCCTGGATGATGTTGGTGCCGTGGCCCGTGACCGACGCCTGGGCGATGGACACCACCGGGCGATAGCCGGTGCCGGTGTAATACTCGGTGATGACCACGATGGCCCCCGTCACCGCGAGGCCGACGAGGCCGCACAGGAACAGGCTCGTGCCCGAATAGGCCACTCCCTGGATCGGCCCGAAGCCGGGCAGCAGCCATGTCACCACGGCAAGCGCGATGATGGAGAAGCCCGCCGTCGCCATGAGGCCCTTGTAAAGAGCGCCCATGATGGAGGAGTTCGCCCCCAGCCGCACGAAATAGGTGCCGGCGATGGAGGTGAGGATGCACGCCCCGCCGATGGCCAGCGGATAGACGATCATGGTGGCGAGCGTCGCCGGATTGGCGGCGAAGAAGATGGCCGCGAGCACCATGGTGGCGACCACCGTCACCGCATAGGTCTCGAACAGGTCGGCCGCCATGCCGGCGCAGTCGCCGACATTGTCGCCCACGTTGTCGGCGATGGTGGCCGGGTTGCGCGGGTCGTCCTCGGGAATGCCGGCTTCCACCTTGCCGACGAGGTCGCCGCCCACGTCCGCGCCCTTGGTGAAGATGCCGCCTCCGAGACGGGCGAAGATGGAGATGAGCGAGGCGCCGAAGCCCAGCGCCACCAGCGCATCCACCACCGTGCGGCTGTTCGGCGCGAAACCAAGGAAGCCGGTGAGGATGAGGTAGTAGACGCTGACGCCGAGCAGCGCGAGGCCGGCCACCAGAAGGCCGGTGACGGCACCCGCCTTGAAGGCGAGGTCGAGGCCGCCGGCCAGCGAGAGCGTCGCCGCCTGCGCGGTACGCACGTTCGCCCGCACCGACACATTCATGCCGATGAAGCCGGCAAGGCCGGAGAGGATGGCCCCCAGCGCGAAGCCGATGGCCACCAGCCAGCCAAGGAACACGCCCACGAGGATGAAGATGACGGCACCCACGATGCCGATGGTGGTGTATTGCCGGCGCAGATAGGCCTGCGCGCCTTCAGCGATGGCGGATGCGATCTCCTGCATCCTGGCGGTTCCCGGGTCCGCCTCCATCAACCCCTTGATCGTCCATACGCCGTACGCCACGGCCAAGAGGCCGCAGGCGATGATGAGCACCAGAGCCAGCATCTATCCCACCCTCAATTCGTTTCCTGCCAATTATGTTTATGGGCCGGGAGTGTGAGGGGTGCCGTGGGCCATCGCAAGGGGCGTTTGGGCAAAGCGTCGCACCTTGGGGCGGTTTCATGAGACCGTCGCACGATTGCCCCATGGGCGGGGCTTCCACTTTCGCCTCCCCCGTCCCGCCGGGGCATCGGAAGGGCTATCGCGTCGGTGGCGTTCCGGTCGAATCGCGGAATTCGAAGATCTTGCGCAGGAAGCCCGGCGCCACGGCCGAGATGGGGTTGATCCGCAGGGTCGGACCGGTGGACAGCGGGCCGACGACCTCGAAGGTCACGCCCACCAGGCCCTCGTTGGGCCCGCCGCCGAGGAACAGGCCGATGACCGGCAGCTTGGAGAAGATGTTGTTGAGCGCGTAGGCCGGCACGAAGGTGCCGCGCATGTTGATGCGGTCGGCGGCGAAATCCAGCGAACCGTCGAAGGTCGCGCCCACGGAGGGGCCCCAGATGGCCCCTTCCTTAAAGACGATCTTGCCGGTGGAGCGGGAGAACTGGGCCTGCGCCTTCTCGAAAGCGGCGGTGCCGTTCTCGATGCGGCCGGAGCTGTCGCGGGCGGCGCTGGAGAGGCGCTCCAGGCCGGGCTCGCCCTTGATGGAGAAGTCGCTCAGGTGCAGCACGCCCTCCTGCGGCGTGTTGTCGCTGCGCGGGGGATCGACCACCAGCCACGCCTCGCCGCCCTGCATCTTGGCGTAGATGTCGAGGAAGCGGAACAGCGCGCCGGCGTCCGAGGTGGTGATCTGCAGCGCCCGCTCGCGGCCCTGCCAGGTGCGCATCTCGCCGGCCACCGTGCCGTCCCGGCCCGTCTTGGCGGTGAGGGTGAAATCCCGCATCTCGACGCCGCGCCGCGTGGTGGAGAGATCGAACTGGCGCAGCACCTCGCCGTTGTTGCCGGTGAGCGCGCCGATGCGCGCCTCCACGTCCACGTCCTGCGACTTGCGCTTGTCGGTGGGGGGGCCGCTGACGAGGCTCTTCATGATGCCACGGGCATCCATCACCTCGCCGGTGATGCGGATCTTCAGTACCGAGCCGACCCGCTCCGCCTTGGCCGAGGCCTTGTCGCCGTCGGAGAGCTGGAAGGTCGGGAAGTTCGCGCCCATCAGGTCGCCGCTGTCGGCCAGCTCGATATTGCCCTTCAGCAGGGTGCCCGAACCGTCGATCACCATGTCGTCGAGGCGGACGGAGTTGCCCTTGTCGTTCACCGTGAAGCGCGCCTTGAGCGGCTTGCCGGCGGGCTTGCTGAGGCCGGGAATGAGATCGGCGATCCGCGCCTGGGTCAGGTCGCCTTCGATGCTCGCCCGCGTGTCCTTGTTGTTGGTGGTGCCCACCACCCGTACGCCCACCGGGCCGCTGACGCCGGGAATGTCCACGCCCAGCTTGCCGCGGGCGGCATCGTCGAGGGTCGCGGAGACGCGGATGTCCGAATCGGCCACGTCCTTCTTCTTCTCGTACTCGAAGGCGAGCGGCGCCCCGGCGAGCTTGCCCTCGCCACGCAGGACGATGCCGGCGGGCGAGGCGAAGGCCTTCACCGTCGCGCCCTCCAGCCTCTGGCCGCGGAACACCTTGTCCACGCCGAAGTCGGTGAGGTTCGCCTCCAGCGAATAGTCGAGATCTTCCGGCAGCGGCACCTTGCGGAAGATCATGTTCACCTGCAGCAGCGCCGAGAGCCGGCCGCGCGTGGTGGAGGGATCGAAGGCGGTGCCCTGCGGCCCCTTCAGGGGCTCCATGCCCAGCACCTCGATGCCGGCGTCGGCGGGGCCGTTGAAATTCACCCGGATCTGCGCGGAGGGCTCGCGCGGGAAATAGTCGGGAATCAGCATCACGCCGTCGCTCACCGCGATCTTGCGGTTCTGCGGCGTCACCACTGTGCCGTCGGGCATGGTGATGCGCACCGAGCGGCCGGTGACGAGGATGGCGAGGCTGGAATTGGTGATGGGCGGCAGTCCCTTCACCGGCCGGATCGTCACGCCCTTGCCGGTGATGGTGAAGCGCACGCCGTCCTCAGGCAGCGGCACCTGCTTCTGGCCGATGAGGTCGAGCGGCAGCTTCACCGCGACCGCGATGCCTTCCGCTGTGCCGCCCGAGACGTTCTCCACCGCGAACTGACGGGCGGGAGGCGCAATGTTCACTGGCCAGAAGCGCTTCACCGTCGCCACCGGCATGGGAGAGGCGACGCCGTCGAACTTCAGGTAAGGGATCGGCACGCCGAAATCGAACAGCGCCGTGAAGCTGAAGCTCGCAGTGGAAGCGCCCAGCAGGCCCTGGTCCACCACGATCTGGCGGCTGGGCGGATCGAACCGGCCGGACACGTCCACCTTGGTGATGACGAGGGGCGGCTCGGGCATCTCCGGCCCCTGAAACACGACTTGCTTCGGCCCCATCTGGAACGGCCACGGCTCCTGCGCCTTGGCCGGCACGCGGATCTCACCCGCCAGCTCGATGATGTTCTGGCTCTTCACCGCCTCGATGGGAGCGACCACGATCACACGCCGCGCCACATCCAGCTTGGCCACGATGCGGGCGCGGTCGATGACGAAGCGCTCTTCCGGGTCCTCGCCACTGCCGAGCGCGCCGGCGCCGAGATCGAGGCTCGCATCCGCGGACGTGAGCGCGCCGTCGAGGGCGAGGCGGGCGGAGAAGGAAGCGTTGAGGGGGGTGTCGATATAGAAGCGCCGCTGGTCCTGCACGAAGGCGTGCAGCAGGTCGCGGGTCGAGACGTTCCGGATGGCCACGTCCATGGCGCGCTCGCCATTGCTGACCGGGCTGATGCGCGCGACAGCGGTAGCGACGCCCTGCGGCGACTGGGTGGTGAAGGTCAGCACCGCGCCGCCACCCGGCGGCCGTGCGAGCCGGACGCTCATGTGCTGGAAGACGATTCGGCGGCCGGCGCCCTCGTTCTCCACGATCACGGTGCCGTCCTTGAGGCCCACGTCCGCGAGCGCACCGCCATCGAAGCCGGCGGTTTCGAGGTCCGCCATCCAGCGGGCAAGCGCGACGGGCTTGAGCGGATCGAAATCCGCGCCAGCGGCATCGGCGGCCTGTTGCGCCTTGTCTGGCGGCGAGGCGGGGGCAGAGGCCGGGGTCCCAGTCTGGGATGCAGCGGGTGCCGCCGCGGAGCGGGCGGTGGGGCTGGCGGGGATCGCCTTGGCGCCGCGGCCGGTGGCCACCGCCACCTGACCGGTCGGGGCGATTCGCACCGTCATTTCCGCGCCCACAAGGTCGATGCGCCGCGCCTTGGGCATGAGCGAGAGGATGGAGCCTTCCAGTTCCACCTCGGCGCTCGGCGCGCTGGCGACGAGCTGGCCGTCGGGGCCGGTGACGCGGATGTCGTGGACCACCACGGCGGTGGCGCCATGGCCCACCGTCTCCATGGTGGTGGCGCCGATGCTGACCTGGTGGCCGCCGCCAATGCGCTCCTCCAGCGCCCGCTCGATATAGGGCGTGGCGAGGTTGGCGGTGACCATGCCGGTGGCGATGAGCGCGTAGAGGGTGACGGCAGCGACGCCGCCGAGGGCGATCAGGACGAGGCACAGGCCGGTAAAAAGGCGCGCGGCACGGCTGCGCGGCGTCAGCGCACCGACAATGCCCCGGAAGCGGGACCGCTTAGGCTCGCGCCGCGCCCCCGCCGGCCTCTCCTGCCGAAACTCCATTCCGTCTGGACCTTCCCTCTACCGCTTCGGCCGTTCCCGGCCGTTCGTCCGCAACCCGGCGATGGTCCCGCGGTGCCCTCCGGAGTGCGCTTCGATTCGCCTCCGGCCCGCAAGAAATGACCCTAACCTGCCCTTGTCTCGTAAAGATGAGGTGGATCAACTCCCTTGATGATACCATCTGGCCCAAGAACGCGGCCATCTTGTGGGCTTGCATTTGAGCAGCCCCGTATGGCGCCGAACACGTCGAAAGGAAGGCGGAATGTCCAGTTTCCCGGAGGTTGGCGCCAAGGCGCCTGCTTTCTCGCTCACCCGTGATGGAGGCGGTACCGTTTCATTGAAGGATTTCAAGGGCCGCAAGCTGGTGGTCTATTTCTACCCCAAGGCTGACACGCCCGGCTGCACCAAGGAAGCCATTGCCTTCAACGGCCTGAAGGCGGAATTCGCCGCTGCCGACACCGACATCCTCGGCGTCTCCGCCGACGAGGTGAAGGCGCAGGACAAGTTCCGCGACAAGTACAGCCTCGGCTTCGCGCTGGGCTCCGACCCCGACAAGGCCATGCTGGAAGCCTACGGCGTGTGGGTGGAAAAGAGCATGTACGGGCGCAAGTACATGGGCGTCGAACGCGCCACCCTCCTCATCGGCCGCGACGGCAAGGTGGCCAAGACCTGGCCCAAGGTGAAAGTGGACGGCCACGCCGCCGAGGTGCTGAAGGCCGCTCGAGAACTGGGCTGAGCCCGGTTCATAGCTACGGGCACGCTGGACTGAGCCCGGCTCACTCCCCCCTGCCTGCCCCTACTGCGCCGCCTGCACGTTCTGCGGCAGGATGAAGGGGCCGGGCGGGGCGACCCCGATTCGCAGGCGAATGCCGAAGGCGTCCGCCAGCACCGGCTCCGTCAGCACCTCAGCCACCGGCCCCGCCGCGCGGACCCGCCCTCCCGCCAGCACCACGATCTCGTCGGCCACCATGGCGGCGAGGTTGAGGTCGTGCAGCACCGCCAGCACGCCCCCGCCCGCATCCGCATGGGCGCGGGCAATGTTGAGCACGGTGAGCTGGTGGGCGAGATCGAGGCTGGCGGTGGGCTCGTCGAGGAAGAGATAGCCCGGTGCATCCGGCTTTCCCGCATCCAGCTGGGCGAGAATGCGGGCGAGTTGTACACGCTGCCGCTCGCCGCCTGAAAGGCTGTCATAGCGCCGGTCGGCGAAGCCGGGCAGGTCCACCCGCGCCAGCAGGCGCAGGATGCGGGCGCGGTCGTGCCCCTCCCCCGCCATGAGGCCGGCGGTGATGACCTCGGCGGCGGTGAAGGGAAAGGCCACCTCCGCCGCCTGCGGCAGCACTGCCCGGCGCCGCGCCAGTTCCAGCGGCCGCATGTCATGGATGGAGATACCGTCCAGCGTCACCCGCCCCGTGGCGAGCCGGTGCTCGCCGGACATGGCCTTAAGCAGTGTGGACTTACCGGCGCCGTTCGGCCCCACCAGCACGGTGACGCGCCCCGGCCGAACCGTGAGGCTCGCGCCATCCACGAGGCGACGGCCGGAAGCAGTGACGGTGACGTTCTCTGCGCGATACATGCTCACCCCACGAAGGCGCGACGCTTCAGCAGCAGCCACAGAAAGAAGGGCGCGCCGACCAGAGCGGTGACGACGCCCAATGGCAGTTCGGCCGGCGCCGCGATCATGCGGGCGAGGATGTCCGCGCCGAGCAGAACCGCCGCTCCGAGCAGCGCCGAGGCCGGCACCAGCGCGCGATGGGACGGCCCGATCACCAGCCGCGCCAGATGCGGCACCACCAGCCCGACGAAGCCGACGACACCGGTGGCCGCCACCGCCGCCCCCACCCCCGCCGCGACGGCGACGACGGCGGTGCGCTTCAGTCGCTCCACGCTGACGCCCGCGTGAAACGCCTCCGCCTCGCCCAGCGCCAGCGCATCGAGCCCGCGGGCGAGGCCGACGGCGATGGCCAGCAACCCCAGCACGAAAGGCGCAGCAAGCGCCGCCTTCATCCAGGTGGCGCCGCCGAGGCTCCCGAGCGTCCAGAACAGGAAGTCCCGCGTCTGCTGCTCGGAGGCGAGGAACACCATCACCCCCGTGCCGGCGCTCGCCAGCGCCCCGAGGGCAAGGCCGGCGAAGAGGAGCGTCGCCACCGAAGTGCGCCCGTCATGCTCCGCGAGGCGGGCGATGACGAGGGTGGTGACGAGCCCTCCTGCGAAGGCGGCGAGCGGCAGCCCGACCACCTGCAACGGCTGCGGCAACAGGCCGACGAGCGGCGCGCCGAACACGACGAACGCCACCGCCGCCAGCGCCGCCCCCGGCGCCACGCCGACGAGGCTGGGATCGGCGAGCGGATTGCGGAACACGCCCTGCATCAGCGCCCCCGCCACGGCCATGCCCGAGCCGGCCAGCGCGCCGACGATGGCGCGGGGCAGGCGCACGTCCAGCACCACGATGCGCTCGCGCAGGGAGCCGGCCGGCGCCGCGCCGGTGATCCAGTCCCACAGCACGGCGAACACCCGGCCGGGGGCGATGGTGAACGGGCCGATGGCAAGCGCGCCCACGAAGGCCGCAACCGCCAGCACAGCGAACAGGGTCAGCCCCGCCGTCACCGGACGCCCGCGCGTTCCCGCCTCCGCCGTGGCCATGGCAATGCCTTCCATGCTCATTGGTCCGGCTCCGTGCTCCAGGGTCGGGCCGGCAGCTCCGGCAGCTTCGCGCCCGGATGCAGCGCCGCAGCGAGATCGCGCGCCGCGCGGGGGGTGCGGGGACCGAAGCCGAGCAGATAGGAGCCGGGCAGCGACACGAGGCGCTTGTCCCGCGCGGCCGGTGTTCCGGCGAAGGCGGGCAAAGCGAAGACGGTCGGGGCATCGAGCACCTGCCCGCCGCCGCGCATCACCACCACCGCCTCCGGCTCCGCCGACATGGCGGCCTCATCCAGCGCCGGCTTGAAGCCCTTGATCTCAGCCATGGCATTGGTGAGGCCCGCGAGTTTCAGGATGGCGTCGGCGCTGGTGTCCGAGCCGCCCACCACCGCCGCGCCGCCGGAGGCGGAGAGCACGAACACCGCGCGCGGCCGCTCCGGCAGCGCCTTCACCATGGCATCGAGGGCGGCGAAATCGTCGGACACCTCGGCAGCGAGCGCCCTGCCCTTTTCCTCCGCGCCAACCGCCTGCGCCACGGCCGCGATCTTGCGCAGCACCGCCTCCCTGTCGTGCCCGTCCGGGATGATGACGACCGGCACCGAGGCCTGCTTCAGCACCTCCATGGTAGAGGGCGGCCCGGCGCCTTCCATGGCGAGGATCAGCGTGGGCCCCACCGAGAGCACGCCCTCCGGTGACAGGGCGCGGGCATAGCCCACATCCGGCAAAGCGCGGGCGGCGGCGGGGTAGCGGCTGGTCTGGTCCACCGCCACCACGCGATCACCCATGCCGAGCGAGAACAGGATCTCTGTGACCGCGCCGCCGATGGAGACGATGCGCGGCGGCACCGCCTGCGGCTGGGCCGCAGCAACACGTGGCGCGAGGCCGGCGACAGCAAGAAGGGCAGCGACGACCACGCCAAGGCTGACAAGACGCACCGCAAGACGGCACGCGCGGATAGCTTTCTGACGCCGGATCAACATGGAATTAGAGCAACTCCATTTTCTGATGGCGAGTCTTCATGAGACCGATTCGCCTTTATTTTATTTATTCCAATATCGAACGGGCACATATCTACGTGCCAGACACGCAACAGTCTCTGACGTTATTTCAGTTCATTGGCAAGTTGGATGTATTCTTCTTGACGCTTCCGTGGCGTGACGGTAGCCAAATCGTGTCAGGCAAGACGCCTGCTCAGGACATCACCTGCGCAGGAAACCGCCTGCTCAGGCAGCACGCCTGCGGCCCGCCACGTCCCCGGCTTCCGGATCGACGCCAGCCAGCCTCCGAACATCAGCCGGGAGAGGATTATGGCGGGAGAACCGCAGCGCATTGCCGTGTTCAAGGGCGAAAGGCATCGCCGCGGGAAAGAGGCGCTGCTCGCGGGCGTCGCGCTCTGCGCCGTCCTCATGGCCACGCCGCTACGCGCCCAGAGCGCACCTGAGGCCGGCGCGACCGACGACACGACGACCATCTCTCTCGACACCATCACGGTGGCCGCCAGCTTCACGGAAGAGCGCGCCATCGATGCGCTGGCCGCCATCAGCGTGGTGCGCCAGGACGATCTCGAACAGCTGATGCCGTCGCGGACGCAGGACGTCTTCTTCGGCATGCCGGGCACCACCGTCATCCAGAACGGCAATTCCACGCAGGCCTCCATCAACATCCGCGGCATGGAGGACTACGGCCGCGTCGCGGTGTTCGTCGACGGCGCGCGGCAGAACTTCACCCAGCTCGGCCACGGCACCGGCGCCGGCTCCTTCTTCCTTGAGCCCGGCCTGCTGGCGGACGTGGACGTGGTGCGCGGCCCGGTGGCCAACATCTACGGTTCCGGCGCCATCGGCGGCGTGGTGACCTTCCGCACCAAGGACGCCAACGACATCATCAGGCCCGGCCAGACCTGGGGCGTGGAATCCGCCGGGGAATTCGGCTCCAACGGGCCGATGGGCTACGCCGCCCTGTTCGCGGCGGCGAAGGTGAACCCGAACATCGACCTGTTCTTCGGCGGTACCTACCGCTCGCAGGGCGACTATACGGACGGCAACGGCAACGAGGTGCCCGGCACCGGCTCCGACATCTGGACCGGCGTCGCCAAGCTCACCTTCCGGCCGGCGGACCATCACGAGGTGAAGATCACCGGCCTCAACTACGACGCCGACTACACCACCTACAACGCCGCGCTGGTGAACAACGCGCTTCCCGCCAACTCCACCCAGTATGGCACCACCGTTCTCAACCAGACCCTGACGGCGAGCTGGAACTACACGAACCCCGACGACAACATTTTCGACTGGCGCAGCCAGATCTACTGGAACCGGGTGAAGCAGAGCCAGCTGAAGGTGGCGGGTACGCCCAGCTCCATCACCGGCTCCATCGGCGACCCCCGCTATTTCACCATCGACACGCTGGGCTTCGACCTCAACAACACCTCGCGCTTCACCTTCGCCGACATCCGGAACGCCATCACCGTCGGCGGCGACTATTTCCACGACGACGTGGACAATGTGGACAATTACGGCTTCGGCGACGGCTACAACCCGTCCGGCGAGCGGGGTGTGGGCGGTGCCTTCATCCAGTGGAAGGCCAATTATTCCACCTGGTTCGAGGCCATCGGCGCGCTGCGCTACGACACCTACAATCTCAGCGGAGACGGCGTTTCCACCAGCGGCGACCATCTCTCGCCCAAGATCACCGTTGGCCTCACGCCCTGGCAGTGGGTGACGCTCTACGGCACCTTCGCGGAAGGCTATCGCGCGCCGGCCGTCACCGAGACGCTGGTGAACGGCGCGCACCCGCCGAACATTCCGCTGGTCTTCTGCCCGGATGGCAGCTTCGGCGTGTTCTGCTTCGTGCCAAACCCGTATCTCCGGCCGGAAATCGGCAAGAACAAGGAAATCGGCCTGAACTTGCGGTTCGACGACATCTTCACCAAGGGCGACAAGTTCCGCGCCAAGGCCAACGTCTACCAGAACGACGTGGAGGACTATATCGAGCTGGTGGGCTACGACCGGACGCCGTTCGGCAGCTTTGCCAACTACCAGTATCAGAACATCGCCAACGCCCGCCTGCGCGGCTTCGAGTTCGAGAGCAACTACGACGCCGGCCTCTGGTTCGCGGGCTTCAATGCCACCGTGTCCGAGGGCGAGAACACCAACAACGGCCAGCCCCTCGCCAACGTGATGCCCAACAACATCGCCGCGACGCTGGGCGCCCGCTTCTTCGAGAACAAGCTCACGGTTTCGGTGCGCTGGCAGTGGGTGGCGGCGAAGACCGCGGCTGACCTGCCGGCGGATTCCCCCTACGCGGCGACGCCGAGCTTCAACCTCGTGAACGTCTATCTCGGCTACCAGCCGGACCCGAACGTGCTCGCCCAGCTCTCCGTTGAGAACCTCTTCAACGAGCAGTACGTTCAGTATCAGCAGTTCCTGCCGAGCGCCGGCATCACCGCGAAGGCCGGCCTCAAGTTCAAGATCGGCGCCGAGACCATCGCGGCGGCGACGCCCTACCCGGTCAAATAGGCGGCCGGCTACCTTTCCCATTGCCCATACGGAGTGACGAGATGTTCATTGCCACCAACAGGTTCAAGGTGAAGCACGGGTCCGAAGCCGAGTTCGAGCGGGTCTGGCGGGAGCGCGACACCTACATCGCCAGCGTCCCCGGCTTCGTCGCCTTCGATCTGTGCCGCGGGGCGGAGAAGGAGGAATACACCCTCTACATCTCCCACACCGTGTGGGGCTCCAAGGCTGATTTCGAGGCCTGGACCAAGTCGGAGGCCTTCCGCCTCGCCCACCGCGACGCGGGTGCGTCATCCAACCGCGTGAACTATATCGGCGGTCCGGAGTTTGAAGGATTTGAGTCGGTGCTCTCGCTCACCCCCGGCGAGAAGGCGGCCTGAGGGCCCACCGACCCGAACCACGGTGTTACCTCCAGCCCGGCCGGACCCAACGTCCGCGCCGGGCTTTTCTTTGCGACCCGCGCCGCAGGACCCGCCCTTTCCATGCCCGCTCCGCTTGGCTACCGTCTTGGCCCTTTTCCCGGCCCTTGAATTCTCCGGCCCCAGAGCCAACAGGATCGCGCCATGACGGCCTATTCCGACCTCGCCGCCCATTTCGACCGTGCCGCGGCGCTCGCCAACGGCATCGGCATCCTCCAGTGGGACAGCGACACCATGATGCCCAAGGGCGCCGCCTCCACCCGCGCGGAGAGCCTCGCCCTCTTGCGCGTGCTCCACCACAACATGGCGACCGACCCGCGCATCGGCGACTGGATCGCCAATGCGGAGAATGAGGATCTGGGCCCGTGGGAGCGCGCCAACGTGCGCGAGATCACCCGCAGCTTCACGGTCGACACCGCCGTGCCCGCCGACCTCGTGGAAGCCTCCAGCCGCGCCTCCTCCCGCTGCGAGATGGCCTGGCGCAAGGCGCGTGCGGACGCGGACTTCCCGGCCCTCCTGCCTTATCTGGAGGAGGTGCTGCGGCTCCAGCGCGAGATCGGCCGGGTGAAAGGCGAGAAGCTCGGCCTCTCCCCCTATGATGCCCTCCTGAACGGCTACGAGCCCGGCGGCCGCTCGGCCCGCATCGACGCGCTGTTCGACGACCTCGCTCAGTTCCTGCCCGGCTTCACCGAGGAAGTGCTGGAAATCCAGGCCCGCCGCCCGGCGACGCCCCCGCTCGAAGGCCCCTTCGCCGTGGAGGCGCAGCGCGCGCTCGGGCTTGAGATGATGAAGGTGGTCGGCTTCGATTTCGAGCGCGGCCGACTCGATGTCTCCACCCATCCCTTCTGCGGCGGCGCCGACAACGACGTGCGCATCACCACCCGCTACGACGAGAGCGACTTCTCCCGCGCCCTCATGGGCGTGCTGCACGAGACCGGCCATGCGCTCTATGAGCAGGGTCGCCCGCAGGACTTCATCCACCAGCCGGTGGGTCAGGCCCGCTCCATGAGCATCCATGAGAGCCAGTCGCTGCTCATGGAGATGCAGGCCTGCCGCAGCCGGGAGTTTCTCACCTTCGCCGCCCCGCGCATGCGCGCCGCCTTCAACGGCTCCGGCCCGGCCTGGGAGGCGGATGCGTTGTGGCGGCTCTACACTAGGGTGGAGCGCGGCTTCATCCGGGTGGATGCGGACGAGGTGACCTATCCCGCCCATGTCATCCTGCGCTACCGGCTGGAAAAGGCGCTGATCGGCGGAGATATGAAGCTCGCCGACCTGCCCGGGGCCTGGGCCGAAGGGATGAAGTCCCTCCTCGGCGTGACGCCGCCCGACGACCGGCTGGGCTGCCTTCAGGACATTCACTGGCCGGGCGGCGGCTGGGGCTATTTCCCCACCTACACGCTGGGCGCGATGACCGCCGCGCAGCTGTTCGACGCCGCCTGCCGCGCCGATCCCGGCATCCTGCCCGGCATTGCCAAGGGGGACTTCGCGCCCCTGCTGGCGTGGCTGCGCGTCAACGTCCACGGCCAGGCCTCGCTGCTGGAGACGGACGAGCTTCTGACCCGCGCCACCGGCCGGCCGCTCGATGCCTCCGTGTTCAAGGCCCACCTGCGCCGGCGCTATGGCGGCGAGATGGAGCATCCGGCGGCCTGATCGACCGTCCCAACGCAAAACGGCCGGGCAGATGCCCGGCCGTTTTCGTTTGAGATGAAGTTGCTATCAGAGACCGGCGACGTAGCGGCTCGGATCGACGGGCGTGGACCCCTTGCGGATCTCGAAGTGCAGCTGGGGCGAGGAGACGTTGCCGCTCTGGCCGGCCTTGGCAACGATCTGGCCGCGCCGCACGGTATCGCCGCGCTTCACCGTCAGCTCGCTGTTGTTGGCATAGGCGGTCACGTAGCCGTCCGCGTGCTTGATAAGCACGAGGTTGCCGTACCCCTTCAGCTCGTTCCCGGCATAGGCGACGGTGCCGTCCTCGGCAGCGCGCACCGCAGTGCCTTCGGGGACGGCGAAGTTCACGCCGTCATTGTGGGCACCGCCGGGCTTGGGACCGTAGGAGGCGATCACGCGGCCGCGCACCGGGGCGCGGAACTGGGGACCGGAGCCACCGGCGCGCGGGGCGTCGTCGGCATCGATCACCGGCGACACCTTCGCGGCGGTCTCGACCTTGGGCTCGGGTGCGGCCGACTTGGACACCGCCGCAGTCGGCGCAGAACCGGCGGGCTTGGCCGCAGCGGTCTGGGTGGGCTTCGCAGCGGGGGCGGCAGCCGGTGCCGGAGCCGGCGTGGCGGCGATCGTCGCGGGCTTGGCCGAGCCGGGAACCTGCAGCGTGCTGGCGACCGGAGCCGCCGCGGCAAGCTGCGGCGGCTTGGCGGCAGCGGTGGACTGGGCAGCAGCCTGCGCGGCCTTCGCCTGCGACGCGCCATTGCCGCCGGGCGGGATGATGAGCGTCTGGCCCGTGCGGACGGTGCCTCCGGCGGGAATGTTGTTGGCGATGGTCAGCGAGGCCACCGAGACGTTGTACATGCGCGAGATGGACCCGAGGGTCTCGCCGGCCACCACCACGTGGGTTCCGGCAGCCGGACCGCGGGCGGCGGGAGCCGCAGCGGGCGTCGCCGCCGCATAGCCGGGCGCCCCGTACAGCGGCTGACCGCCACCGGTTGAGGCATAGGATGAGGCCGGGTAGCCGGGCGCAGCCGCCTGACCCGGCGGCGGGGCCGGCATGGCCTCCACCCGACCCGAGCCGAGCGAGCCGGTGACGTCCCCGTTGCCGGCGGGCGGATAGCCGCCCGGATGCCCCTGGTAGCCCGCGACGGGCGCCCCGGCCGGTGGCTGGGGCGAGTCGGCGGCGAAGCGGATCGTATCCGAACTACAGCCTGCAACCGTTCCGGACACGAGCCCGATCAGTGCCAGCCGCGCGAAGACGTTACGCCCGTGAGTCCCGCAGGAAGTACGCATGTGACCGAACTCGCACGCAAACATTACGGCCCGCAGTTAAGGGTCCCATGCGTAAACGGCGGCTTAAATGACGTATCTTCGGCATGGTGCTGCCGAACTTTCGACTCCCGCGTGACAAACCTGCAACAGGTCGGCGACCCGACCTGCCGTTTGGTCAGTTGCCCTTGGGGAGCGTAACCACGCTGGCGCCGCTCTCGGCGGTGTCCGACACCGAGCGGCCCAGCTGGTTCACATGCTGGTTGTAGTGGGAGCGGGTGTTCTCATCCACCACGGCGACGGGCGCGGCGATGACGAGGCCGGCGGCGGTGCCGACGGTCGCGGCGGCGTCCGAGGTCGCCTTGATGATGTGCTCGCCGACGCCGACGCGGGAGTCGGTCATGGTCTGCCCCTCCGCAAGGCGGGCGCCGATGGCCTGCACCACCTTCGGGCTGGCGGCGAACTTGCCGTGGGCGAGGGGATCGTTGGTCCTGAGCTTGGTCAGGTCCACCACGTTGATGTTGTTCTTCTCGAACTCGGTGCGGAACGGCTCCTGCTCCGGATCCACCGCGCCGACACGGGGAACGTCACCCCACACCCGGCGGGAGACGGCGAGCGCCTTGTCGTCCTGCGAGACAAACAGGGTGAAGGCCGGGCGCTGGCTGGTCTTGCCGATCTCGTTGAAGAAGGTGGAGAAAACATCCACGTCCACGTCCGGCGCCGCCAGCATCACATACTTGATCTTGGGCAGGATGCGGCCGTTGCGGATCGCCATCTGCCGCAGGGCTTCCAGCGTCACGACGTTGCCCATGGAATGGGCGAGGATGGAAATCTCGCCCACGTTCGGGTCCTTGGCCATGAAGGTCAGCAGCCGCTCGAGGGAATCCCTGGAGAAGGACGTGCTTTCGCGGTCATAGCCGTAGGCGAGCAGGCTGCCGCGCGAGGGCCAGGTGAACAGCACCGGCGTCACCGGCGCCTCGGAATCGTGGATGATCTGCGCGAAGCGGAACACCGCGTCGTCGAAGCGCTGGTTGTAGCCGTGCACGAACACCAGAGCCTGCCGGCCGGGCGTGCGGCTGATGCGGTTATGGAACCACACGGTCGCCTGATCCTGCGTCAGGTCGACGAGCTTGGTGGTGACGAAGTCCGTCGCCGGGTTGCCCGGAATGCTCCGGGGCCACTGAACGTCGCCGATCTTGCGGGCGCCGTCGGGCGGGATGGAAACCTCGATCTCGGCATAGCTCGGCGTGCGGGCGCGCTCGCCGTTGAAGATGTCCGGGCCATCGGACCGCTCGCGGACGGTGGCGACCACCATGTCCACGCGGGACGTGCCGGGAATTGTATCGGGCACGGGAATGAGCGCGCCATCGGGGCGCCCGGCGCAGCCTGTCAGCAGGCCGAGCAGCAGCGCACACGTCAGAAACTGCCGCCCGCGGCCGGAAACGCCCTTCAATTCTCGATCCCCCGGAACGCAACTGTCGATCCCGATAGCCGAGGGATCGGACCCCCGCAACGGGCTTCGGCACCAGGGTACGGTGAAAGCGATGCTTTCGCTCAGAGTGTGGCCGCGGCGCCCGGAACGAGCGGTACAAAGCGCACCTTCATCAGGTCGGTGCGGCTGCGGCCCGACTGCTCCTTGACGATACGGACGAGCGTCTGCACCTCCTCCGGCGCACCGAGGGGCGCGACGATGACGCCGCCAAGCTTGAGCTGATCCATCAGCGCCGGGGGGATGTCGGGTGCCGCGGCGGTGACGAGGATGCGGTCGAACGGCGCGCGGGCCGGCATGCCGTTCATGCCGTCGCCCACATAGGCGGTGACGTTGCGCAGGCCGAGCACCTCGAAACGCGTCTGCGCCTCGCTGACGAGGGAGCGATAGCGGTCCACCGTCACCACGCGGGCGGCGAGATGGGAGAGCACGGCGGCCTGATAGCCGGAGCCGGTGCCCACCTCCAGCACGGTCTGGTCTGCCGTGACGCCGAGGGCTTCCGTCATGGCGGCGACGAGGCTCGGCTGCGACATGGTCTGGCCGCAGGCGATGGGCAGCGCCACGTCGTCATAGGCGTGGCGGCGCATCATGGGATCCACGAACAGCGGCCGCGGCACCAGCTCGATGGCGCGCAGCACCGCGAGATCCCTGATCCCACGCTGGCGCAGCCGGAGGATGAAGGCCGCACGTTCCGCCTGCTCGCCGTCGCCCTCGCCGGTGCTCATCCCGGTGTCCATCTCCGCCTAACTGTTGAAACCTATAGCAGATTGCCGCCGATCTCCAGCCGGTGCCTTTCCACCATCTTCCCAGCCGCCGCGCGCCGCCCCGGCTTGCGCCGCAACGGCCGATCGGACACCCTCGCGCCGCCATGCGCCCCGACGTCCTGTCTCCCCTCTTCGCAACCCTCGACAGCCTCTCCGGCATCGGCCCCAAGCTGATGAAGCCGTATGCGCGCCTGCTGGGCCGGGACATGCCGCGGGTGATTGACCTGCTGTTCCACATGCCGTCCGGCTTCGTGGACCGCCGCGCCCGCCCCTTGCTCGCAGAGGCCGTTCCCGAGACCGACGTGACGGTGGAAGTGACGGTGGATGCCCACCAGCCGCCCCCGCCCGGCAGCCGGGCGCCGCACCGCACCTATGTGTCCGATGCCAGCGGCGACATGGTGGTGGTGCATTTCAAGATCGAGCCCGCGCGCATCGAGCGGATGCTGCCGGTCGGAGCCAAGCGCTGGCTGTGCGGCCGCATCTCCATCTATGACGGGATGCGGCAGATGACCCACCCGGACCGCATCCTCGATGCCGCCGGAGTCGAGCGGCTGCCGGCGGTGGAGCAGGTCTATCCGCTGGTGGAGGGCCTCGCCTCCGGCCACCTGCGCCGGGCCATGGAGGCCGCGCTCCAGCGCGTGCCCGACCTGCCCGAGTGGATTCCCGAAGACGTTCGCGCGGCGCGGGGCTGGCCCTCCTTCCGCGAGGCGCTGATGCGCCTGCACAAGCCGGCCTCCCCTCACGAGGCGACGCCGGCCGGCGGGCCCTGGCGCCGGCTCGCCTTCGACGAGTTGCTGGCCCACCAGCTCACCCTCGCCCTCGTCCGGGCGCAGGAGGAGAAGGCTGGCGGGCGCTCCACCATCGGGGATGGACCCATCTCGGCGCGGCTCGCCGCCGCCCTCCCCTTCACGCTCACCGGCGCGCAGGAGCAGGCCATCGCCGCCATTCGCGCAGATTTGGCCGCCGACACGCGGATGCTGCGCCTGCTCCAGGGCGACGTGGGTTCCGGCAAGACCGTGGTCGCCCTGATGGCCGCCGCCACGGTGGCCGAGGCTGGGCGGCAGACCGCGCTGATGGCACCCACCGAGATCCTCGCCCGCCAGCATCACGAGACCATCGCGCCGCTGGCCACCGCGGCCGGCCTGTCCACCGCCATCCTCACCGGCCGGGAGAAGGGGCGGGCCCGCGAAGCAGTTCTCACGGAGCTGGCCTTCGGCCGCACCGATCTGGTGGTGGGCACCCATGCACTCATCCAGGACGATGTGATCTTCCGCGACCTCGCCCTCGCCGTGGTGGACGAGCAGCATCGCTTCGGCGTCGAGCAGCGCCTGACGCTGGCCCGCAAGGGCGAGGCGGTGGACATGCTGGTGATGACGGCGACCCCCATCCCCCGCACCCTCGTCCTCACCCTGTTCGGCGACATGGAGTCCAGCGAGCTGCGAGAGAAGCCGCCGGGGCGGCAGGCCATCGACACCCGCGCCTTGCCCCTCGACCGGCTGGACGAGGTGGTGGCAGGCGTCGGGCGCGCACTCGCCTCGGGCGCGCGGGCCTACTGGATCTGCCCGCTGGTGGAGGAGACCGACACCTCCGACCTCGCCGCCGCCACAGAGCGCTACGAGACGCTGCAAGCCGTCTTCGGCGCATCGGTGGGGCTGGTGCACGGGCGCATGTCCGGCGCCGCCAAGGACGAGGCCATGGCCCGCTTCGCCCGCGGGGAGACGCGGCTGCTCGTCGCCACGACGGTGATCGAGGTGGGCGTGAATGTGCCGGAGGCCACCGTCATGGTCATCGAGCATGCCGAGCGCTTCGGCCTCGCCCAGCTGCACCAGTTGCGCGGGCGGGTTGGGCGCGGCGACAAGCCGTCCGTGTGCCTGCTGCTCTACCGTCACCCGCTGGGCGAAACGGCGAAAGCTCGCCTCGCCATCCTGCGCGAGAGCCAGGACGGGTTCCGCCTCGCCGAGGAGGATCTGCGACTGCGCGGCGAGGGTGACGTGCTGGGCACGCGGCAAAGTGGCCTGCCCGGCTTCCGCCTCGCCCGCATGGAATGGCACGGCGGCGAGGTGGAGGCCGCCCGCAACGCGGCGGCGGCGCAGGTGCGGGCCGATCCCGACCTTGTCGCCCCCGGCGCGCGGGTGCTGCACACGCTGCTGCACCTGCAGGAGCGGGATGCGGCCGTGCGCTTGCTCTCCGCCGGATGAGGCGCCATGGTCCCGCGATGGCCGCCGACGACGATGCATCCGCCCCTCCTCCGCCTGCCCCGACGGCGCAGAGGGAGCTGACGCAGAGTGAGATGCTGGCCGCAGGGCGCTGGAGCCGCGACGCCATCTATCGCAAGCTGCTGTTCGCGGCGGGGTTCGTCTTCCTGGTCATCGGCGCCATCGGCATGGTGGTGCCCATGCTGCCGGGCACGGTCTTCCTGATCCTCGCCGCCTGGTGCTTCACCCGCTCGTCGCCCAAGTTCGAGGCGTGGCTCCTCAATCACCGCTGGCTCGGCCCCGGCGTGGTCCGGTGGCGGGAGACCGGGGCCATCCCGCCCCTGGTGAAGCTGTTCGCGCTGGCGAGCTTCGTCGGCACCTTCACCGGCAGCTGGTATCTCGGCGCGCCGACCTTCGTGCTCGCGTTCCTCGGCGTGCTGTTCATCCTGCTTGCGATCTTCATCGCGACCCGGCCGAACCGGTAGCGCGAGGTCCCTCAACGACGCAGGGGCACCACGTTGTCGGGCAGGAATTCCTCTTCCGCGCAGCAGACCCGATTGCGGCCCGACCGCTTCGCCTCGTAGAGGGCGGCATCCGCCCGCTCGAACGTCGCCGGGAGCGGCTCGACCCGCGAAGCCAGCGCGACGCCGATGCTGACGGTGAAGGGCGGCACGTCCGTCTCCTCATGGCCGATGATGGCGAGGCGCACCGATTCCGCCTGCAGCCGCGCCATCTCGGGCGAGGCGCGCTCCAGCAGGATGGCGAACTCCTCGCCCCCCACCCGGCCGATGAGCGCCGACTGCGGCAGCGTGTGCTGCAGCATGCCGCCGAAGCCGCGGATGGTCTGGTCGCCCACGCCGTGGCCGAACGTGTCGTTGATGGCCTTGAAGTGGTCGATATCGATGAGCAGCAGCGCGAATGGCGCCG
Organism: Xanthobacter aminoxidans; assembly: GCF_043193615.1. Lineage (NCBI taxonomy): Bacteria > Pseudomonadati > Pseudomonadota > Alphaproteobacteria > Hyphomicrobiales > Xanthobacteraceae > Xanthobacter > Xanthobacter aminoxidans. The sequence goes on from NZ_JBAFUS010000001.1 coordinate 150,483, forward strand.
CCCCGGCCTGCCTGTGCACCAGATCTGATGCGCGCTGCTCGAACCCGCGGCGGTTCAGGAGGCCGGACAGGGCGTCCGTATCCGCCACCTCCTGCGTCTCCCGCACCAGTTCCAGCACGGAGATCACCAGAATCAGGAATCCCGTCGCCACCATCAGGAGGCCTGTGCTGACCTGGGCCACCACTGCGAACGGCGTGTCCATGTAGTTGATCTGGTGCGGCCCGGTATGCAGGCTGACGGCCAGCGCGGCCTTGAGCGGCACGTGCATGCACAGCAGCGCGAACAGGCCGGCGAGCAGGAGATCACGCAGCCGGCGCGGGCTGTCCCGCAGAACCACCCAGCAGCTTGCTGCCGTCGCGACCACGAACGGCAGCTGATAGCTGACCACCCGGACGAACATGTTCACGGTCAGTTGCAGCGCCAGCGCGGCGCTGAGCACCGTCACGACGCCAAGGACAGCGACCAGCCCCAACGGGATGGGCTTGCGGTAGAGCACGGCCAGCCCCGGCACCATCAGGATGAGGCACGTCGCGAAGGAGAGGTAGATCACCGGCGCGAACAGGACGATCCAGCCGGTGTAGGACTGCGCCAGCATCGCCAGCGGCGTGATGACGATGGCGCCGAAGCTGGCGGCGAACCAGAGCGGCGCCGTGTAGCCGCGATGAAGCAGCGCCAACGCGAGATAGCTCGCGGCGAACAGAGCCGCCACCACGGCATTCATGAAGATAGGGAACGTCGCAGCAGGCATTGACCGGCGTCCGCACCCAGGCTCGAGCGTTGGTTGTGTCGGAAAATGAAGGACCCGAATCGATATCGGCGCAACAGATTTCAAGGGGCACGGGTGGATTGTGCCACCCGCGCCGGACCAGGCCACCGTCGCCGACTATTCCACCGTGACGGCCTATTCCACCGTCACGGACTTGGCGAGGTTGCGCGGCTGGTCCACGTCCGTGCCCATGATGACCGCCGTATGGTAGGCGATCAGCTGGACCGGGATGGAATAGACCATCGGGCACACGGTCGCCGGCATCTCGGGCAGGATCAGCTTCTGCACCGCATTCACCGGCGCCGCCTCGGCCCCCTTGGGGTCGGTGACGAGGATGATCTTGCCGCCGCGCGCCGCCACCTCCTCCATGTTGGAGACGGTCTTGTCGAAGATGCGGTCGTGGGGGGCGATCACCACCACCGGCATCTTCTCGTCGATGAGGGCGATGGGGCCGTGCTTCAGCTCGCCGCCGGCATAGCCCTCGGCGTGGATGTAGGAGATTTCCTTGAGCTTCAGCGCCCCTTCCAGCGACAGCGGATAGTTCGTCCCGCGGCCGAGATAGAGCACGTCCCGGGCCTTCGCGAGGGTGCGGGCCAGCACCTCGATCTCCGGCGAGAGCTTCAGCGCCTCCGTCATGAGGCGCGGCACTTCCATGAATGCGCGCACCAGCTTGTGCTCGTCATCCGCCGACAGCACGCCCTTGGCGCGGCCGAACGCGACGGACAGGCAGGCCAGCGTCGCCAGCTGGCAGGTGAAGGCCTTGGTGGAGGCGACGCCGATTTCAGGGCCGGCGAGAATGGGCAGCACAACGTCCGCCTCGCGGGCGATGGTGGAGGTGGGCACGTTCACCACGGCCACCACCTTCTGCCCGCACTCCTTGGCGTAGCGCAGGGAGGCCAGCGTGTCCGCCGTCTCGCCCGACTGGGAAATGACGATGGTGACGCCGCCCGGCGCCAGCGGCGTCTCGCGGTAGCGGAACTCGGATGCGATGTCGGTGGAGACCGGCACGCGGCCGAACCGCTCCAGCCAGTATTCCGCCACTGCGCCGGCATAGAGCGCGGTGCCGCAGGCGGTGATGGAGATGTGTTGCACCTCCTTCGGGTCGAACGGCAGCTCGGGCAGGCAGACGGTCTCGGTGTCGAGATCGAGATAATGGCCGAAGGTGTGGGAGATGACCTCGGGCTGCTCGTAGATCTCCTTCGCCATGAAGTGGCGATGGTTGCCCTTGTCCACGAGCAGGGCGCCAGCCGGCACCTTCTGCACCGCGCGCTCCACGATGCGCCCCGTCTCGTCGCGGATTTCCGCGCCCTCGCGGGTCAGCACCGCCCAGTCGCCCTCTTCCAGATAGGCAATGCGATCGGTGAACGGGCCGAGAGCGATGGCGTCCGAGCCGAGGAACATCTCGCCATTGCCGTAGCCGATGGCGAGGGGAGAACCGCGGCGGGCGGCGATCAACAGGTCGGTCTTGCCGTCGAACAGGAAACCGAGGGCGAAGGCGCCCTTGAGGCGCGGCAGCACGGCCGCCACCGCCGCCACCGGCTCCTTGCCGGAGAGCAGCTCGCGGTCCACCAGCTGGGCGACGACCTCGGTGTCCGTGTCGCTCCTGAAGGTGACGCCGGCGGCCTTCAGCTCTTCCTTCAACTCACGGAAATTCTCGATGATGCCGTTGTGGACCACCGCCACGCGCTTGGTGCCGTGGGGATGGGCATTGCGCTCGGAGGGCTTGCCGTGGGTCGCCCAGCGGGTGTGTCCGATGCCGGCGTGGCCCTTGAGCGGGTGCTTGTCGAGCTTGGTCTCGAGATTGCGCAGCTTGCCTTCGGCGCGGCAGATCTCGAGGTGCCCGTTCTCCAGTGTCGCGATGCCGGCGGAATCATAGCCGCGGTACTCCAGGCGCCGGAGGGATTCGACCACCTTGTCCGCGACGGCGCTCTTCCCCAGAATGCCGACGATCCCGCACATGCGATCTAGCTCCGATGTTGGCGGCGCCCCGGTTGGGCCCGGCTGATTGTCGCGCCCAAGGTGCACTGCAAAAACTGAATGGACCGTTCCTAACCCGCAAGTCCTACCTCGCGAGTCCTAACCCGCAAGTCCTACCCCCCACGGGGCCGGAGCCGGAATCACATCGCCTTTCCGTTGGTGTCAGGCGAAGGCTACTTCTTCGTCGCGTCGGCCCGGGCAGCGCGGAAATCCCTCGCCCAGCCCTCCTTCACCACCTGCCGGCTGCGGGCGATGGCGAGGGCATCCTCCGGCACATCCGAGGTGATGACGGCGCCGGTGCCCACATAGGCCCCCGCCCCGATCGTCACCGGAGCCACCAGCGCCGAATTGACGCCGATGAAGGCACCCGCGCCAATCTCGGTGCGATACTTGGAGAAGCCGTCATAGTTGCAGGTGATGGTGCCGGCGCCGAGATTGGCGCCCGCGCCCACATGGGCGTCGCCGACGTAGGACAGGTGGTTCACCTTGGCGCCGCTCTCGATATGGGCGGCCTTGGTCTCCACGAAATTGCCGATGCGCACGCCCTCATCCAGCCGCGTGCCCGGCCGCAGCCGCGCATAGGGACCGATGGAGACGCCGGGCGCGAGCTGCGCGCCTTCGAGGTGGCAGAAGGCGTGGATCACCACATCGTCACCGACGGTCACGCCCGGCCCAAACACCACGTTGGGCTCCACGATCACGTCGCGGCCGAGCACGGTGTCGGCGGAGAAGAACACCGTCTCCGGCGCGATCAGCGTGGCGCCCTCGGCCATGGCGGCGAGCCGCAGGCGCTTCTGCAGGATGGCCTCGGCCTCGGCGAGCTGGATGCGGCTGTTGACGCCGGCCACCTCGTCCACATCCGCCTTCGCCGCGACCGCGGCGCGCCCGTCGGCGCGCGCGATCTCTACGGCGTCGGTGAGATAATATTCGCCCTTGGAATTGGCGTTGCCGATGCGGTCGAGGATGGAGAGCGCATCCTTGCCCGAGAGCGCCATCAGCCCGGCATTGCAGAAGCGAACCGCCTTCTCGGCGGCGGTCGCGTCCTTCTCCTCGCGGATGGCGACGAGTTCGTCGCCGGAGGTGACGAGGCGGCCGTAGCCGGTGGGGTCTTCCGGCTCGAAGCCGAGCGCGGCGACGGCAGCGCCCTCGGCCAGCGGGGCGCGCAGGCGGGCGAGGGTTTCGGGACGCACCAGCGGGGTGTCGGCATAGAGCACGAGCACGTCGTCGGCGCCCTGTTCCAGCGCGGCGCGGGCGGCGAGCACGGCGTGGGCGGTGCCGAGCCGCTCGGTCTGCACGAACACCTGCGCGTCCGGCACGATCCGCGTCGCCTCGGCAGCCACATCCTCGCGACCGGGGCCGACCACCACGGCGGTGCGGGTGGCGCCGGCGGCACGGGTCGCCGCCAGCACATGGTGGAGCATGGTGCGGCCGGCGACCTTGTGGAGCACCTTGGGGAGGCGCGACTTCATGCGCGTCCCCTCCCCGGCGGCGAGCACCACCACGAGCAGGCTCCGGTCACTCATCGCGATTCCTCCGCGGCGCTAACGTTCCGCCCCCATTACCCCGCCGCCGCAGCAAGCGGAAGCGGGGAAGACGCGAGACGCAGGCGCGCAGCAGATAGCGATTTTCAAGCGCCGCGGGTCCAGCGCACGGTCGCCTCGGCGACACGGCGGCCGAGATGGGCGGCGGTGCGGCGGTCGGTGGCGGGCGGCACCACGTCCGGGCCTTCATCGATGTTGGACTGGGCATAGGCGCCGGCGAAGCCGCCGAGGCGGTTCAGGTCGTCCAGCGAGCCCTTGGAATTGTTGTTGCCGGGATGGAGGCCGAGGCCCACCCAGACCATGCCGTGCTGCTGCGACAGGCCGAACATCGCGTGGATGCCCTGGTGCTTGTCGCCGTTCTGCGCGCCGGAATTGACGAAGCCGGCGGCCAGCTTGTCCTTCCACTTCATCTCGAACCAGCGCTTGGACGACTTCTCGGCGAACGCCTGGAAGGCGGCGGAGACGTTGCCCATGTAGATCGGCGCGCCGAAGATGATGGCGGCGGCGCCGTCCAGCACGTCCCACTTCTCGTCCACTTCGTCCACGGAGACGAGGACGCCCTCGACCGCATCGACTTCCTTGATGCCGGCGAGCACGGATTCAGCCACCACCTTGGTGTGGCCATAGCCCGAGTGATACACGATCGCGACGACTGGCTTCGACATGACACGTCTCCCCGTTGGGTTCGCCACCGGTTATGCCGTGCACGAATGCCTACATCCAGCCGTAAGATCGCAATCCAGCCTTGCGCTTTCGCAAACGCACGACGGCGTGCTCAGCCGCACGTTCAGCCGCCTTTGGGGAACTCCAGCCCCATCTCGCGATAGCGCTCGGGATCATCAGCCCAGCTCTCGCGCACCTTCACGAACAGGAAGAGATGCACGGGCTGCTCGATGATCTCGGAGATCTCCTTCCGGGATTCGGACGAGATGGTCTTGATGGTGTTGCCGCCCTTTCCGAGCACGATCTTCCGCTGGCTCTCCCGCTCCACGAAGATCGTCTGCTCGATGCGCACGGAGCCGTTGCGCAATTCCTTCCAGCTCTCGGTTTCCACCGTGGAGCGGTAAGGCAGTTCGTCGTGCAGGCGCAGGAACATCTTCTCGCGGGTGATCTCGGCCGCGAGCATGCGCATGGGCGCATCCGAAACCTGATCTTCGGGATAGAGCCAGGGGCCTTCCGGCACCGTCTCGGCGAACCAGCGGCGGACATCATTCACGCCGTCGCCGGTGAGCGCGGAGACCATGAATACCCGGTCGAACGGTGCCCGCTCGGTGATCGCGGCGGCGAGCGCCAGAAGGCTGTCGCGGCGGATCAGGTCGATCTTGTTGAGGATCAGCGCGCGCGGCTTGCGGATGTCCTTCAACTGGCCGAGCAGCGCCTCGATATCCTCGTCGAGGCCGCGGTTGGCATCCACCAGCAACGCGATCACGTCGGCGTCGGCGGCATGGGTCCAGGCGCTCGACACCATCGCCCGCTCCAGCCGGCGCTTGGGCGCGAAGATGCCGGGTGTGTCCACCAGCACCACCTGCGCCGCTCCATCGAGCGCGATACCGCGCACGATGGAGCGCGTGGTCTGCACCTTGTGCGAGACGATGGACACCTTGGTGCCCACCAGCGCATTGGTCAGCGTGGACTTGCCGGCATTGGGCGCGCCGAGCAAAGCGACGAAGCCGCAGCGAGTCGGGCCTTGGAGCGGCGCAAGAGGAGCGCGCTCGGCGCGATCCAGCTCGTCGTCGAAATCGTCGTCCTCGTCGTCATCCGGAAGATCGTCCTCCGGAAGATCATCCGAGAGTTCATCCTCGACGATATCGTCTTCGGCGACATCCTCCTCCTGCTGCGCGGCGGCGGCGAGGGCCTCCTCTTCCGCAACGGCAGGGTGTTGATCCGGGGCGGCCGTGTCGGCGCCCGCCTTCTTCCTCGGTGCCATCAGGCCTCGTCCTTCTCCCAAACGCCCTCACGGACGAGGAAAGCGGCGGCAGCCGCCTTCTGTGCATTCTGCTTGGAGGCGCCATCCGCCTGCGCCGAAGCGAGTCCGGGCAGGTCCACCGCCACGGTGAAACGGGGCGCGTGGTCCGGGCCGGAGCGCATCACCTCGCGATAGACGGGCGGCGGCAGGCCACGGGCCTGGGCCCATTCCTGCAGCACGGTCTTGGCATCGCGCAGCGGCCGGCGCGGGGCCTCGAGCCGCGGACGCCAGAACCGCTCCACCAGCGCGTGGGCCGCCTCATACCCGCCGTCGAGGAACACCGCCGCCACAACACCCTCGGCCACATCGGCGAGGATGGCGCGGCGCTTGTGCGCGCCGGACTGGCTTTCGCCGGGGCCGAGGCGGATGAACGGGCCGAGGTCCATGTCCTCGGCGACCTCCGCGCAGGCTTCCTCGCGCACCAGCTCGGCGAGCCGGCGCGACAATTCCCCCTCCTCGCCTTCCGGGAAGGCGAGATAGAGCATGTGCGACACCACCGAGCCGAGCACGTGGTCGCCCAGGAATTCCACCCGCTGGTAGGAGCGCAGGCGCGGCGCCTCGCCCTTCACGGCGCTGATGTGGGACAGGGCCAGCTCAAGCATCGAGCGATCGCGGAAGCGGTAGCCGATCCGCTCCTCGAGATGGGCGAGATCCTGCCCCGCCCCGTTCAATGCACCCGTGTGAACAGCCGATCCCATCGCACCGTCCAAGGCCATGTCCAAACCTGCCACGCAGAAGCGCCCTCGTCGATCGAGAAGAAGATCAGCTGCGCCTTGCCGATGAGATTCTCGAACGGAACATAGCCCACCTGGCTCAGCACGCGGCTGTCGGCGGAATTGTCCCGGTTGTCGCCCATCATAAAGAAGTGCCCGAGCGGCACCTCATAGACGGGCGTGTTGTCGTAGAAGCCGTTGTCCACCAGGTCCAGCGTCTCGTAGGAGACGCCGTTCGGCAGCGTCTCGCGCCAGCGCTTCACCGGCACCTTGCGGCCGGAGCCGTCGTCCTCGCTCACGTCCGACAGGCGCTCGCGCTGCACCGGCACGCCGTTGATGTGCAGGAGGCCGTTGATCATCTGAATCTTGTCGCCGGGCATGCCGACCACGCGCTTGATGTAGTCGGTCTCGTTGTCCTTGGGCAGCTTGAACACCACCACGTCGCCGCGCGTCGGCTCGGATCCGAAAATCCGGCCGGAGAACAGGTTCGGCGAGAAGGGAATCGAGAAGTGGGAATAGCCGTAGCTGTACTTGGAGACAAACAAATAGTCGCCGATCAGCAGCGTGTCCTTCATCGACCCGGAGGGGATGTTGAACGGCTGGAAGAGGAAGGTCCGGATCACCAGCGCGATCAGCAGCGCGTGGACAATCACCCGGACGGTTTCGAGAAAGCCGCCGTCCTTCTTGGAATCGCTGGTCGCGGTCATCGGGTGTCCAAGGTTTCCCAAATGAGGCGCAGGGTACGACAAACTGCGCCGAAACTGAGGAGATACCGGCAGATGCGCGCCGGTCTCGACAGGCAAGACCGCCCCTATAGAGGCTTCCCGGCCTCCCGGCAACGCACGCCCTCGACCTCCTCCAGCGTCAGGCGCCGGAGCGGGACACCGCCGAGATGATGACATAGGCGGCCGTCAGCGGACCCTCGTCGGTGAGGGAGAGGTGGATGTGCGGCTCATACCCTTGCGGCACCATCTGCGCGAGCCGCCGCGCTGCCCCGCCCGTCAGCACCAGCGTCGGCTGGCCGGACGGCAGGTTGACGACGCCCATGTCGCGCCAGAACACGCCTTGGCTCAGGCCGGTACCGAGCGCCTTCGCGCAGGCCTCCTTGGCCGCGAAGCGCTTGGCGTAGGTCTCCGCCCTCAGCTTGCGCCGGTCCGCCTTCGCCCGCTCCACGGGCGTGAAGACGCGGTTCAGGAACCGATCGCCGAACCGCTCGATGGATCTGGCGATGCGGCGCGCATCCGAGAAGTCGGAGCCGATGCCGAGGATCATGCCGCCTCGCCGGTTGCGGCCGCCCGCCCGGCGGCGATGGCCGCCCGCATGGTGCGGATCGCCGCCTCCAGCCCGACGAAGATGGCCTCGCCGATCAGGAAATGGCCGATGTTCAGTTCCACGATCTCGGGAAAGGCCGCGATGCGCTCAGCCGTCGCATAGTCGAGCCCGTGGCCGGCATGGACTTCCAGCCCCAGCGCATTGGCTTGCCGCGCCCCGGCCTTGAGGCGCGCGAACTCGGCTTCCGCCTCGGCCGTGCGGCCTTCCGCAACCGCGTCGCACCATCCCCCCGTGTGCAGTTCCACGATATCGGCGCCGAGCGCGGCCGCCGCGGCGATCTGCCTCTCCTCAGCCGCGATGAAGAGCGAGACGCGGATGCCCGCCGCCTTCAGCCGGGCGATGCGCGGGCCGAGTTCGGTCGCAAGCCCCGCCGCATCGAGCCCGCCCTCGGTGGTGCGCTCCTCCCGCCGCTCGGGCACGAGGCAGCAGGCATTGGGGCGGACGGAGACGGCGATGCCCACCATCTCCTCGGTGGCGGCCATCTCGAAATTGAGCGGCAGGTCGATCTCGGCCTTCAGCCGCGTCATGTCGGCATCGCGGATATGGCGCCGGTCCTCGCGCAGATGGGCGGTGATTCCATCGGCGCCCGCCGTGGCGGCGAGACGGGCGGCGCGCACCGGATCCGGCAGCAGGCCGCCCCGCGCGTTGCGCACGGTCGCCACGTGGTCGACGTTCACCCCGAGCCGCACCGGCTTCAGCACCGCCATTTCGCTTGCTCCCGTCCGCGCCGGCCTCAGCCGTTCACGCGCTCCACCTGCGAGACCACCTCGCGGGCCTTGAGATCGGCGATGATGGCATTGAGGTGCCTGAGGTCGAACACCTCCACGTCGATCACCATCTCGTGGAAATCCGCCGAGCGGGCATGCATCTGCAGCCCGTCGATATTGCCGCCCCGGTCGCCGATGGCACCGGCGATCTGCGCCAGCGAGCCGGGTTCGTTGCGGGCGGTGACGATGATGCGGGCGGGGAAGCGCCCGTCGGACAGCTCGTCCACATCCCACCGCACGTCCAGCCAGCGCTCGGGCGCATCCTCGAACCCCTGCAGCGAAGCCGACTGGATGGGATAGATGGTGATGCCCTCACCCGGCGTGAGAATGCCGACGATGCGGTCCCCCGGCACGGCGCCGCCATCCGGCGCGAAACGCACGGGCAGGTCGCCGTTGATGCCGCGGATGGGAATGGCGTCGAGCCGTTCCGACGTGGCGCCCTCGGGAATCTTGAACTTGAGGTTGTGGCCGCGCTTCAGCTCGAACCAGCCTTCGCCGCTGGCGGCGCGCTCCGCCCGCTCCTCGGGGCGGGGCGGCACCCAGTCGGGATAGACGGCGCGGATCACGTCGTCGGTCTTGATCTCGCCCCGGCCGATGGCGGCGAACACATCCTCCGCCGATGCGCGGGCGAGCCGGGGCGTGGCCTTGGCCACCCCATCCTCGGTAAAGGGTTTGCCGACGCGGGTGAAGGCGCGTTCGGTGATCTTGCGGCCGAGGCCGGCATATTGCGCACGCACGGCGGCACGGGTGGCGCGGCGCACGGCGGCGCGGGCCTTGCCGGTGACGGCGATGGTCTCCCACGCGCCCGGCGGCGTCTGCGCCTTGGAGGTGATGATCTCCACCTCGTCGCCGTTCTTCAGCTCCGACACCAGCGGCGCGATGGTGCCGTTGATCTTGCAACCCACGGCGGTATTGCCCACGTCGGTATGCACGGCATAGGCGAAATCGATGGGCGTCGCCTTGCGCGGCAAAGCGATGAGTCGCCCCTTGGGGGTGAAGCAGAACACCTGATCGTGGAACAGCTCGAGCTTGGTGTGCTCCAGGAATTCCTCGGGCGAGAGCCCCTGCGACAGGTTCTCGATGGTCTTGCGCAGCCAGGCATAGGCGCGGCTCTCGTGGGAGAGCATCTCCCCCGGCGCGCCCGAGGCGTCCTTGTAGAGGGCATGGGCGGCGATGCCGTATTCGGCGATCTCTTCCATGTCCTTGGTGCGGATCTGCATCTCGACGCGCTGGCGGCGCGGGCCGACCACGGTCGTGTGCAGGGAGCGGTAGTCGTTGGGCTTGGGGGTGGAGATGTAGTCCTTGAAGCGGCCCGGCACGATGGCCCACTTGGTGTGGACGACGCCCAGCGCCCGGTAGCAGTCCTCCACCGAGGAGACGAGCACGCGGAAGCCGTACAGGTCCGACAATTGCTCGAAGCCGATGGCCTTGCGCTCCATCTTGCCCCAGATGGAAAAGGGCCGCTTCTCCCGCCCCTTGACCTCGGCGACGATGCCGCGCCGCTCAAGTTCGTCCTTCAGCTCCCGCTCGATCTCCTGCACCACAGGGCCGTTGAACTGCCTTAGCTCGGAGACGCGGGTGGTGATGCTCTCATAGGCCTCCGGGGAAAGCTGGCGGAAGGCGAGATCCTCCAGCTCCTCGCGCATGTCCTGCATGCCCATGCGGGCGGCAAGCGGCGCGTAGATGTCCAGCGTCTCCTGCGCCACCCGGTCCCGCTTCTCCGGCGGCACCCATTTCAGGGTGCGCATGTTGTGGAGGCGGTCGGCGAGCTTGACGAGGAGCACCCGCACGTCGTCGGCAATGGCGAGCAGCAGCTTCCTGAGATTTTCGGCCTGCTTCGCCTGCTTGGAGACGAGGTCGAGCTTCTTGATCTTGGTCAGCCCCTCCACCAGCGTCGCGATCTGGTGGCCGAACAGCCGCTCGATCTCCGCCTTGGTGGCGCTGGTGTCCTCGATGGTGTCGTGCAGCAGGGCCGAGACGATGGTGGCATCGTCCAGCTTGAGATCGGTGAGGATCGCCGCGACTTCGAGCGGGTGGGAGAAATAGGGATCGCCGGACGCACGCAGCTGACTGCCGTGCGCCCTCATGGCGTAGACATAGGCGCGGTCGAGCAGCGCCTCGTCGGTGTTGGGATTATACCGTCGAACGCGCTCGACGAGTTCGTATTGGCGCATCATGGCCGGAACGATCCGTCGCAGCACGGCGGAGCAGGCTCAGCGCGCCCGCCCCATCCTTGTTGAACCGTAGATATCATGCGGAGGGGCGGGATACGCAAGTCATTGTCACTGCATGGGTGTGGGAATGTCGCGCATGCCTTGATCCGCCTCGCCCCCTCTCCCCATACGGAAGAGGGAGGCGCCAGTCTCACGGCAGAAGCAGCGTCGCCCCGGTGGTGTTGCGGCCTTCGAGGTCGCGGTGCGCCTTCTGCGCGTCCTTCAGCGCGTAGGTCTGGTGGATCGGGATCTTCACCGCCCCGGTCAGCACCGCCTCGAACAAATCGTTGGCGGTGGCGATGAGATCGGCGCGCTTGGCGACGAAGGTGGCGAGCGTCGGGCGGGTGGCGAACAGCGAGCCCTTGGCCGACAGGTGCAGCAGGTCGAAGTTCTTGATGGCGCCAGAGGCGTTGCCGAAGCTCACGAACAGGCCGAGCGGCTTCAGGCAGTCGAGGGAGGCGGGATAGGTCGCCTGACCGACGCCGTCATAGACCACGTCGCACAGCTTGCCGGAGGTGATCTCCTTCACCCGGTGAACGAAATCCTCGTCCCGGTAGAGAATCGCCTCGTCGCAGCCGTTGGCGAGGGCAAGCTCGGCCTTGTCCTTGGAACCCACGGTGCCGATCACGGTGGCGCCCAGATGCTTCGCCCACTGGCACAGGATGAGGCCGACGCCGCCGGCGGCGGCCTGCACGAGGATCACGTCGCCCGGCTTGATGTGGTGGGTACGGCGCACGAGATACTGCGCCGTCATGCCCTTGAGCATCATGGCCGCTGCGGTGCGGTCATCGATGGCGGCGGGCAGGTGGACGAGCGTGGCGGCGGGGACGTTCCGCACCTCGGCATAGGCGCCGATGGTCATGGCATAGGCCACGCGGTCGCCAGGGTGGAAGTCGGTCACGTCGGGACCGACCGCCTCCACGACGCCAGCACCCTCATTGCCGGGAATGAAGGGCATCGTCGCGGCCTTGTAGAGGCCGGTGCGGAAATAGACGTCTATGAAGTTGAGGCCGATGGCGGTGTGGCGCACCTGCACCTGACCGGGCCCGGGCGGGGGAACCACCACCTCTTCATAGGTGAGCACCTCGGGACCGCCCGTCTGATGCACCTGAACCGCATGGACCATGACCACCAACCCCTATCCTCCCGAGATGGCCCGGATCATAGGGCGGGCCGGGTCGGCTGCAAGCGGCGTCAGCGGCCTCCCGAGATCTTGAGCACCGCGCCCGTGGTATAGCTCGCGGCCTCCGACAGCAGGAACAGCACCGCCTCGGCCACCTCCTCGGCCGTGCCGGGCCGGCCGATGGGGATGGAGGGCGCGAGTCGCTCCAGCCGCCCGACGACGCCGCTCGTGTCGTGGATGTCGGTAGCGATGAGGCCCGGGGCGATCGCATTCACCCGGATGCCCTCGCGCGCCACCTCGCGTCCGAGACCCAGGGTGAAGCTGTCGATGGCCCCCTTGCTGGCGGCGTACCAGACATATTCCCCCGCCGAGCCCAGCGTCGCCGCCATGGAGGAGATGTTGACGATGGCGCCGCCCTTGCCGCCCCGCGCGGTGGACATGCGGCGCACGGCCTGCTGCGCCACGAGGATCGCGCCGGTGACGTTGAGATCGATGACGCGGGCCATCTCGGCCGGGTCGGCATCGGCGAAGGGACCGGCGCGGCCGGTGATGCCGGCGTTGTTCACGAGGTCGGTGACGGCACCGAGATTGGCGTCCACCTCCTCATAGAGACGCGTGATGTCCTTCGGCCGGGCCATGTCGCCCTTGACGACCAGCACCTGCGCCCCGAGCGCCCGCGCCTCGGCGGCCACATCGTCCGCCGCCGCCGCGTCACGGGTGTAGTTGATGGCGATGCGCCCGTAGCCGGCTTCCGCCGCACGCCGCACGCAGGCCGCACCGATGCCCCGGCTGCCGCCCGTGACCAGCAGAACCTTGTCCGCGTTCATTGCTCGCCTCCCCTGTGCAGCACGATCCGCCTCTTGCGCCTGCCGGCGGCGGCGACGTTCAGCACCTCCACCATCACCGAGAAGGCCATGGCCGCATAGATGTAGCCCTTGGAGATGTGGGCGCCGAAGCCGTCGGCCACCAGCGTCACGCCGATCAGCACGAGGAAGGCGAGCGCCAGCATCTTCGTGGTGGGGTGGGTGGCGATGAAGGCGGAGAGCGGCCCGGAGGCCACGAACATGATGCCGACCGCGATGATGACGGCCAGCACCATGATGGCGAGATGCTCCGCCATGCCGATGGCGGTGAGGATGGAATCCACCGAGAAGACGAGATCGAGCAGGATCACCTGCACGACGATCCCGGCGAACGCCCGCTTGGCCGCTCCGGCGATGGCCTCCTCGCTCGGTTCGTCCTCGCCTTCGAGGGCGCCGTGCATCTCGGACGTCGCCTTGGCGATCAGGAAGGCGCCGCCGCCGATGAGGATGATGTCGCGCCAGGAAAATTCGTGGCCGAATGCCGTGAAAAGCGACTGCCTGAGCCCGATCAGCCAGGAGAGGGCGAACAGCAGCCCGATGCGCAGCAGCAGCGCCGCGGAAAGACCGATCTGCCGCGCCCGCAGCGCCTCTGCCGGCGGAAGGCGCTGCACCACCAGCGAGATGAACACGACATTGTCGATGCCGAGCACGATCTCCATCGCCGTCAGCGTTACCAGCGCCGCCCAGGCTTCCGGCGACGTGATCCAGTCCAACATCGGCGCACTCCCCTGCCCCAGATTCGCGAAGGCTGATCGCAACGCGGCGGGACCGCAAGTGCACCTGCACTGGTCCGGGGCTTCCACCCGCACGTATCCGCGGCATCTCCGCAGCTTTCGCCGCGGCAGACTCGGCTCTAGTGTCCCGTGATCCGACCATGAGGAGGCAGCGATGGAACACGACGTGATGCACGAGGTGGTCGTCGTCGGCGCGGGTCCCGCCGGGCTTGCCACCGCCATCGGCCTCGCCGCGCGTGGCGTCTCGACCGCGCTCGTCACCGGCCCCGATCGCGGCGCGGATCACCGCACCACGGCACTGCTGGAAGGCTCGGTGCGCATTCTGGAGGAGTTCGGCGTGTGGTCGCAGATCGCGCCCCGTGCCGCGCCGCTGCGCGACATGCGCATCGCGGATGCCACGCGCCGGCTGGTGCGCGCCCCGGAAGTGACCTTCCGCTCGGCCGAGATCGGCCTCGACGCCTTCGGCTACAACATCGAGAACGACGCCCTGCGCAACGGCCTCCTCGCCGCGGCGATGGAGATGCCGAACCTCCACATCGCCCGCACCTCCGTGGAGCGCATCGACTTTAGCCCCGACGCCGTGACACTGAACCTTGCGGATGGCACCCGCCTTTCCGCGCGCCTCGTCGCCGGAGCAGACGGGCGGCAATCCACGGTACGTGCCGCCGCCGGCATCAAGATGCGCAATCGCGCCTATCCGCAGGTGGCCTTCACCGCCACCGTGCAGCACACGCGGCCCCACGAGGACACCTCCACGGAATTCCACACCGAGAGCGGCCCCTTCACCCTGGTGCCGCTGACGGGCGACCGCTCCTCCATCGTCTGCGTGGTCACCGAGCGTGAGGCCATCCGCCTGCTCGGCCTCAGCGATGAAGCCCTGGCACGGGAGCTCGAGGCGCGCGCTTCCTCCGTGCTCGGCCGGTTCGAGATGGAAGGCGGCCGCGGCGCCTTCCCGCTGGCGGCGGAGACGGCGGAAAGCCTGGTCGGCGACCGCATCGCGCTCTTGAGCGAAGCCGCCCACATCATGCCGCCCATCGGCGCGCAGGGGCTCAATCTCGGCCTCAGGGATGCGGCGGCACTGGTCGCTCTCGCGGCGGACGCGGTGGCGACGGGGCGCGATCCCGGCAGCCGCGAGGTGCTCGCCCGCTATGCGGACAAGCGCCAGCGCGACATCAGCGGCCGCATGACGGCCGTCGATCTCCTCAACCGTTCGCTGCTGTCCGATCTCGTGCCGGTGCAGAGCGTGCGCGGCTTCGGCCTGTACCTGCTCGATCGCGTCGGCCCGCTGCGGCGGAGGCTGATGCGCCTCGGCATCGGCGACAAGGCTGCGTAAGGCTGGCCGCGTAAAGCTGGCTGCGTGAGGCTCAGAACAGGCTGAGCGGGATGAGGTGCTCGCGCAGCAGATAGAGCATCAGCGTCACCGTCACGACCGACGACAGGGTGCCAAGGAGAACGGCGGTCGACGCCTCCTCCACGAACACATGGTATTGCCGCGCCAGCACGAACACGTTCAGCGCCGGCGGCAGCGCGGCCATGAGCAGCAGCGTCTGCTCCCACACCGGTGAGAACGGCCCGAACACCGAGAGCGAGACCAGCGCCACGAACGGGTGGACGAACAGCTTCAGGCTCAGGAGCGGCGCGAGTTCCACCGGCACCCGCTTCAGCGGCCGCAGCGCCACGGTCACGCCAAGAGTGAACAGGGCGCAGGGGGCGGCCGCGTTCTTCAGATAGTCCAGCATCCGCGAGAGGGCGTCCGGCTCCTTGAACTCGAACGCCGCCGCCAGCACGCCCAGCAGGGTGGCGATGTTGAAGGGGTGGGTCAGCACCCTTTTGGCGATGAGCACGAAGGTGTGGCCGAGGCTCTCCCCCCGCCCCCGCGTCGCCATCAGCAGCGGCACGACGGTGAAGAAGAACATGCTGTCGGTGGCGAAGATAAGCGCTGCGGGGCTGGCGGCGGCCTGCCCGAAGGCGGCGAGCGTCAGGCCCGGCCCCATGTAGCCCACATTCGCGTAGGCGCCGGCCGTGAGCGCGATGGCCGCCTCGCCGATATTCCCCTTGCGAAACCACAGGCCGACGCCCAGCGCCAGCAGGGACATGGTGGCGGTGGAGGCCAGCACGGCGAGGATGAAGGCCGGATTCGCCAGCTCGTGGAACGGCGTCTGCGCCACGATGCGATAGAACAGCGCCGGCAGCGCCACATAGATGATGAAGAAGGAGAGCCAGGCGAGCCCCGCCTCCGGCAGCTTCACCCTGCGGCCACAGAAATAGCCGAGGAGAATCAGGCCGAAGAACGGAAAGGCGAGGCCGAAGAGGTCGCTCATGATCGCCGGAGGCTGGCCGGAAGGCGGAGAAAGGAGGCAGCGGGTACCCCCTTCCTACAAATCCCTGCGAAGGATGGAAAGCGCGGGCGCGCCGATCAGCGCGGCGGCGTCGCTGCCTTGCCCATCAGATGCCGCACCGCATAAAGCTCCGGATAGAGCCGGTTGCGGAACTGGCTCGCCGCCGGCTCCACCGTCGCAAGCAGGCGATCGATGGCACCCGAGCGGGGCGTGTCGGCCCAGGCGCGGCGGGCGATGGGGCGGTCGTCGAGCCAGAAGGGGCTCCAGTCGAGCGTGGTCTCGATGAGTTCGCGGGCGAAGTCCGGCCCTTCGTCGAGGGAGCCCTGCATCACCACGTCGATATAGGACTGGAGCAGCGGGAAGTTCACGTCCGGCCGCTGGAGGTCATCGGGCCCCTTGCCGGCGGATTCCTTGGGCACATAGACCCAGATCTTGCCGACGCGCGGCAGGCCTTCCCAGTCGATGGCCTCCACATGGGCCTGGTCCAGCTCCACCCGGTCATAGCCGCCCTCGCGGGCGTCGAAGGACGCAAGCTCGGCTTCGTCCTTCACCGGGAAGATGACGCCGTTGATGCTGCCCGGCTCCTCGCCCGGCATCCGCGGACGGATGCCGAGGGCGGTGAACCCCGCCGTGCCTTCCCGCGGGGTGAAGCGCGATGCCCACGAGCGCACATAGCCGAAGCTGCCGGCGATTCGGGCGGCGATGGCCGGCACGGGGCGGCCGGACGTCGCGGTCCGGGACGGTCCGCTGATGAGGGAGCCGTAACCGAACAGGAACTCGCGCGGGGCATTGGCGAGGCGCTGGCCCCAGAAGTCCTTTGCCGTCGCCGGCAGGGTGGAAGAAGCCGCCAGCCCGGCGAGACCGCCGAGCACACCGCGCCGCGTAATTGTCATGCCTCGATTCCCCCTGCCCGACGGGCGCCAGCCCGGTCGCCCTGAAGTCGTGTTGCGCAGGCCGGCCACCTATGCTGCATTGCAATCAACAGGTTCTGCGGGGGGTTATATGCCCCCTTGCCTGCATCCACACGGGGGGACTCATGAAGCTGCCGCGCCAATTCTTCAAGCCGCTCGCCATCGGCGCGCCCGCACCATATCGCGAGCTGCCGGTGCGGCTGGAGCGCATGATCCATTTCGTGCCGCCGCACCTGGAGAAGATGCGCGCCAAGGTGCCGGATATTGCCAAGCAGGTGGACGTGGTTCTCGGCAATCTGGAGGACGCGATTCCCTCCGATGCCAAGGAAGCCGCTCGCAAGGGCTTCATCGAGATGGCCAAGGCCACCGATTTTGGCTCCACTGGCCTGTGGACCCGCATCAACTGCCTCAACAGCCCGTGGGTGCTGGACGACATCATCGAGATCGTCAGCGAGATCGGCAACAAGCTGGACGTCATCATGCTGCCCAAGGTCGAGGGCGCGTGGGACATCCACTACCTCGACCAGCTCCTCGCCCAGCTCGAGGCACGCCATTCCATCCACAAGCCCATCCTCATCCACGCCATTCTTGAGACCGCCGAGGGCGTGAAGAATGTGGAGGAGATCGCCGCCGCCTCCCCGCGCATGCACGGCATGAGCCTCGGCCCGGCCGACCTTGCCGCCTCGCGCGCCATGAAGACCACCCGCGTCGGCGGCGGCCACCCGGACTACAAGGTGCTGGCCGACCCGGACGGCGACAAGCCGCGCATCGGCTACCAGCAGGACCTTTGGCATTACACCGTCGGCAAGATGGTGGACGCCTGCGCCGCCAACGGCATCAAGCCCTTCTACGGCCCGTTCGGCGACTTCGCGGACCTCGCCGCGTGCGAGAGCCAGTTCCGCAATGCCTTCCTCCAGGGCTGCGTCGGCGCCTGGTCGCTGCACCCCACGCAGATCGAGATCGCCAAGCGCGTCTTCTCGCCGGATCCGGGCGAGGTGGCGTTCGCGCTCAAGATTCTCGAAGCCATGCCGGACGGCGCGGGCGCGGTGATGATCGACGGCAAGATGCAGGACGACGCCACCTGGAAGCAGGCCAAGGTGATCGTCGACCTTGCCCGCATTGTCGCAGCCAAGGACCCGGAAATGGGCAAAGCCTACGGATTGTGAGAGAATTGATTAACCAACGGCCGCGGCGAAGGTCGCCGCGGCTCTTCCACCCGGTGTCGGGCGGAGCGGAAAAAGTCAGGAAGAGGCGGGATATGGCCAGCCAGGACAAAGCGCGCGCAAAGCCCGCAATCGTTGCTCCCATTGGCGACGGCATCCCCGAAGACCCCACGCATTACGCTGCGTCAGAACTCGGTGCCGGCATGCGGCAGGCGAAATTCCGCATCGGCGAGGTGGTGCGCCACAAGCACTTCCCCTTCCGGGGCGTGGTGTTTGATGTGGACCCGGTGTTCGACAATACCGAGGAGTGGTGGCTCTCCATTCCCGAGGACATCCGCCCCCACAAGGACCAGCCGTTCTACCATCTGCTCGCCGAGAACGCGGACAGCGAATACGTCGCCTATGTCTCCGAGCAGAATCTGGAGCGCGACCCCTCCGAGGAGCCGGTGCGCCACCCCAAGGTCACCGAGGCGCTTTCCGAGGACGGAGCTGGCGGCTGGCGGGTGCGGCCCGATCTGGTGAACTGACAAGCAGTTCACGCAGCGCTTGAGCCAATAAAAAACCCCCGGCCACAAGCCGGGGGTTTTTCTTTTGGAGAGAAAGAGACGGCAGCTGCCGCCAGCTCACTTCTTGGCCGGATCGGCCGCAGGCGCCGCCGGAGCGGGGGTCGCGGGAGCCGCGGGAGCGGCCGGGGCGGCGGTCTTCTCGATCTTCGCGTCAGCGCGCAGCTTCGTCACCATGTCGGCCTGCGCCTTGCGGACGAGATACTGCTCCACCTGGTCCTCGACCTGCTCATAGGACGGCACTGCCTTCTGGCGCTTGTCCTCGACCTTGATGACGTGCCAGCCGAACTGGGTCTTCACCGGATCGGAGACCTGACCCTTCTCCAGCTTGAACGCCGCCGCGGCGAATTCCGGCACCATCTGGTCCTTGGTGAAATAGCCGAGGTCGCCGCCGTCCTCGGCGCTGTCCTTGGAATTTTCCTTGGCGAGCTTGGCGAAGTCCTCGCCGGCCTTGGCCCGCTTGGCGATGTCCTTGGCCTTGGCCTCGTCGTCCACCAGGATGTGGCGGGCGTGGACTTCCATGTCAGCGGGCGCCGACTTCACCAGCTCGTCGTAGGTCTTACGCTTGAGCTCGGCGGAAACGGCCTTCTTGGCCTCCTGCATCATGAGCGCTTCCATCAGCGCCTTCATGCGGGCGTAGGCGAGGCGATTCTGGAACTCGGGGGTCTGGTCGACCTTCTGCGCCTCGGCGGCCTTGGCGATGAGGGTCATGTCGGTCAGGAACGACAGGACGTATTCATCGCGGGCCGGGCCGCGCACCTCGGGCGGCAGGCCGGAGCCGATGTCCTCGATGGCGATGTTCAGCTCGCTCTGGCGGATGGGCGTACCGTTGACGGTGACGAGGACCGGATCGGCGGCGGGCGCCGCCGCAGGAGCCGCTGCGGGTGCAGCCGCGGGTGCCGGGGCCCCCTGCGCCAACGCCGCCCCAACGGAAGCCGCGGAAACCGAGGCCGCGAGCAGGGCGGCGAAGAGGGAAAGCTGAGCGGAACGCTTCATGGGGCCGTTTTCCTCGGATATGTGTCGTCGGATGCGCCGATGCGCGCGCAACCTTGCTCACGTGTCCTCCTCTGACAAGAGGGCATTGTTGCGGCATACCCGCGACCGGAAAACGCACGGCGGGGCTTTCGTTCCCGCGCGCGAGCCTGTATAAGGCGCGCCTTCAATCGGGAATGCTGGCCCACGGGCGAGCCCCGCGCACTGCCCTCACGCAGTTCGCAACCGGGCTCGAGACGAACGCGTACAGGCTTCGTCATCTGTCTTCGGGCTCGGCGCGCACCGATCACAAGTTCGAAAAGCCGCAAGGGCGCCAGCCGGCGCGCTCGCATGTTGCGCCAGTTGGCAGTTCAGTTGGCTCGTTACGCCGTTCAGGAGTTTGGACAATGGCTGTCCCGAAGAGAAAGACCTCGCCGTCCCGTCGCGGCATGCGCCGTTCGGCCGACGCGCTGAAGCAGCCCACCTATGTGGAAGACAAGGATTCGGGCGAGCTGCGCCGTCCGCACCACGTCGACCTGAAGACCGGCATGTATCGCGGCCGGCAGATCCTGAAGCCCAAGGCCGAGGCCTGAGCTTCACGTCGCGGTGGCCCTCACGGCCGCCCGCTGCAGCGCCGGCGCACGCCGCCGGCGCGCCTACCCTCTTCAGGGGTGATTCCCGCCGCCGCAACCGCTGAGCGATTCGCTCTTCCCTCCGGGCGGGCCGATTGAATCCCATCATCATTCATTAACGCTGACCGGCGCGCGACATCGCGCCCGTGCCGTTGTGTTCGCGATGCGGCCGCCCCGTCGCGGCCCTGCCCGGCGCTTGATTCTCCCGGCATCCGCCCGAGGCGGACGGCCGGCAGGCGCAATCCCCCGACGCCTCCGCATTCGTGACATTCGGCGCCCGATGTGTCATCGCATCGGCGGAGCCGGGACGGCGTCATGGGCGAAGGCCCTGGGCATTTTCCCGGCTGAGCGGCCCCGAGGAGCACCAATGCTGACGCCCGTCCCGTTGCTGATCGTCCCCCTCGCCCTCTACAACATCATGGTCTTTCTGATGCCCGGCACGGAATGGACCACCGTGCTCACCACGGTCGAGATGATGTCGGGCGCCCACTGGACGATCACCCTCGCGGAAGGGTTCATCGCCCTGAGCCTGTTCTTCCTGTTCTTCGAGATTCTGAAGTCGACGCGCATCAGCTCGCGCTCGATCATAGATCACATGCTGTCGATGCTGGTGTTCGCCGCAGGCCTGGCCGAGTTCCTGCTGGTGCGCCCGGCCGGCAACTCGGTATTCGCGATCCTGCTGTGCATCATGCTGCTGGATGTGGTGGCCGGCTTCTCGGTCTCGATCCGCGTCGCCCAGCGCGATTTCACGGTCGACCCGCGCGGGCAGCAGTAAAAAGCCCGGCACCGCGGCCGGACTTGAACCGGCCCTCGCGAATCCTTCGGTCCAAACCGCCGGCCCCCGCAATGGGTGGCCGGCGTCGGTTTCTCAGCTCCCGCTGCCTTCCTTCGGGCTGCGGATCTCGCTCGGCGCATCGTTCTTGGCGACGAGCTTGGGCTCGGGCTTCGGAACGAGCTGTTCCAGCTTCGCCTGCATGTCGGCCATCTGGCGCTTCAGAGCGTCAAGCTCGTCCAGCCGCTCGGGCTGCGGCGCAGGCTGCGCAGGTGCAGCAGCCGGAGTGGTCGCGGTCCCGGCCGGCTCATCCCCCTTGGGGAAAGGCAGGAACATGTGGAAGGCGCGCTCGAACACTTCCATGTTGCGACGCACCGTCTCGTCCAGACCGGCGAACGGCGCGCCCGGCACCGGAAAGGGCGTCCCCGCGAGCGTCTGGGACAGGTGATCGCGGAACTTGCCCTGATCCTTGGTGAAGCTGTCGATGGACGCTTCCAGGTACCGCGGAACCAGCATCTGCATGCTGTCGCCGTAGAAACGGATGATCTGGCGCAGAAAAGCGATGGGCAGAAGGTTCTGCCCCTTGTTTTCCTGCTCGAAGATAATCTGCGTCAGTACCGAATGGGTGATGTCCTCGCCGTTCTTGGCGTCGTACACCACGAAATCCTCGCCTTCCTTCACCATGTTGGCGAGGTCTTCGAGCGTCACATAGGTGCTCGTCCCCGTGTTGTAGAGACGGCGGTTCGCGTATTTCTTGATGGTGACTGGCTCTTGCGTTTTTGCCATCGTCCGGTCATCCGTTTCCTTGGGCGGAACGGCAGGTTAAGGCGTTTCCAAGTGCAGAGCTACCACTTTGTGTGCGCTGCCCATCCCTCCTTTCGCAGCGCAGACTCCGACCTTTGCCGAAGCGCGCCGGGCCTGCGGCCGACCAAGGTTGAATAGCTGCTTTTGACCGGCCCCCTTGCCATGCGATGGGTCATTGACACATGGTCCGGCCCGGACACGATAGAGGTCAAGCCTTCCCACTCGCCATTCGGCAAAGAGGCGCGGAGCCACCCGCCCGATCTTCCCAGGAGAGACTTCCATGAAGGACGAGGTCGTCATCGTCGCCGCCGCGCGTACCCCTGTCGGGTCGTTCAACGGCGCGCTCGGCACGCTGCCCGCGCATGAGCTCGGTGCCATCGCCATCAAGGCCGCCCTCGAGCGCGCCGGCGTGGCGCCGGCCGCCGTGAGCGAGGTGATTCTGGGCCAGGTGCTCACCGCCGCCCAGGGCCAGAACCCCGCCCGCCAGGCCTCGATCAAGGCCGGCGTGCCCATCGAGGCGCCCGCCTATGAGGTGCAGATGGTGTGCGGCTCGGGCCTGCGCTCCGTCGCGCTCGGCGCCCAGGCCATCGCCAACGGCGACAGCGAGGTCGTGGTGGCCGGCGGCCAGGAATCCATGAGCCAGTCCACCCACGCCGCGCACCTGCGCAACGGCGTGCGCATGGGCAATGCCGACTTCGCCGACACCATGATCAAGGATGGCCTGTGGGATGCCTTCAACGGCTACCACATGGGCGTGACCGCCGAGAACGTGGCCAAGGAATTCCAGATCACCCGCGCCGAGCAGGACGAGTTCGCCGTCGCCTCCCAGAACAAGGCCGAGGCGGCCCAGAAGGGCGGCAAGTTCAAGGACGAGATCGTCCCCGTCACCATCTCCAGCCGCAAGGGCGACGTGGTGGTGGATCAGGACGAGTACATCCGCCACGGCGCCACCATCGACGCGATGACCAAGCTGAAGCCCGCCTTCGCCAAGGACGGCACCGTGACCGCCGGCAACGCCTCCGGCATCAATGACGGCGCCGCCGCCGTGGTGCTCATGAGCGCCGCCCGCGCCAAGGCCGAGGGCAAGACTCCCCTCGCCCGCATCGTCTCCTGGGCGCAGGCTGGCGTCGATCCGTCCGTCATGGGCACGGGCCCGATCCCGGCCTCCAAGCTGGCGCTGGAGAAGGCCGGCTGGTCCAAGGACGATCTCGACCTCATCGAGGCCAACGAGGCGTTCGCCGCCCAGGCCATCGCCGTCAACAAGGGCCTCGGCTGGGATACCTCCAAGGTCAACGTGAACGGCGGCGCCATCGCCATCGGCCATCCGATCGGCGCCTCGGGCACCCGCATCCTCGTGACCCTGCTGCACGAGATGCAGAAGCGCGATGCCAAGAAGGGCCTCGCCACCCTCTGCATTGGCGGCGGCATGGGCATCGCCATGTGTCTCGCACGCGACTGAGCGCGTCGTTTCAGGCAACCGGACGGGAGGCCACGCCCCAGGCCCCACCGTCCGGAACAGGGCCGCGACCTTCGATCGCGGCCCTCCGTTTCCGAACGGATATACCGACTTGCTACACACCGCCCGAGCGTGGCTCGACCCGCTTGGGCTGGGTGGGGGAGTCTCCAGGTCGAGCCAATAGAGTGAAGTGAAGGAGGGAAACCATGGGACGCGTCGCATTGGTCACGGGCGGCACGCGCGGTATCGGCGAGGCAATCTCGGTGGCGCTGAAGGCTGCCGGAAAGACCGTCGTCGCCAATTTCGCGGGCAATGAAGAGGCCGCCAAGGCCTTCACCGAAAAGACCGGCATTCCCGCTTACAAGTGGGACGTGTCCGATTTCGAGGCCTGCAAGGCGGGGATCGCCAAGGTGGAGGCCGAGGTCGGTCCCATCGAGGTCCTCGTCAACAACGCGGGCATCACCCGCGACGGCCAGTTCCACAAGATGTCGCTTGAGCAGTGGAACGCGGTGATCAACACCAACCTCAACTCCGCCTTCAACATGACGCGCAACGTCATCGAGGGCATGCGTGACCGCAAGTTCGGCCGCATCGTCTGCATCTCGTCGATCAACGGCCAGAAGGGCCAGTTCGGCCAGACCAATTATTCGGCCGCCAAGGCCGGCGAGATCGGCTTCGTGAAGGCCCTCGCGCAGGAAACCGCGAAGCTCGGAATCACGGTGAACGCCATCGCCCCCGGCTACATCGCCACCGAGATGGTGCGCGCGGTGCCGGCCGAGGCGCTGGCCAAGATCGTGGCGACCATCCCCGTCGGCCGCCTCGGCGAGCCGGAGGACATCGCCCGTGCGGTGGTCTTCCTCACCGCCGATGACGCCGGCTTCATCACCGGCTCGACCATGACCGTCAACGGCGCGCAGTACATCTGCTGATCGCGCCATCCGGTGACACAAGACGGTCCGTGTCCCCTCGGACGCGGGCCGTTTGCGTTTCAGACCACCAGCGTCTGGAGCAGCGCCCGCACCGGCGCAGGGATCGGCACCGGCCGCTGGGTCGCCCGCTCCACATAGACATGGACGAAATGCCCCTGCGCCGCCGCGCTCGGGTCATCGCCCTGGAACAGGGCGATCTGGTAGCGCACCGAGGACGAGCCAAGCTTCGTCACCCGCATGGCAGCCTTGACCGGGGCCGGATAGGTGAGGCTGCGGAAATAGATGCAGCGCGTCTCCACCACGAGGCCGATGACCGGGCTCGACTGCGGGTCCAGCAGTCCGGCCGAAACGAGATGCTCGTTCACCACCGTGTCGAAGTAGGAATAATAGACCACGTTGTTCACGTGTCCGTAGACGTCCACGTCCATCCATCGGGTCGTGATGGGCAGAATGTGTTTGAAGCCGTCGATCGTCACCGGCTCCTCGCGCACCGCTGTGCCCCCTGCCCCACTCATTCCAGCCTCCCCATCGCGTCTCCCGCCATTTAGAGGGAGCGGACGAGCAAGGCCAAGCGACGAGAAGCCACGCGGGGCCGGAGCTTCAGCCGGGCTCGTCGCCGGGCCGCAGCGGCTGCTCCGGCACCTTGAGGGCGTCGGCGAGGCGCATGCGCGCGGTGCCGGGGCGCAGCGGCTTCTGCTGGCTCTCGTGCGGCGCCCAGCCGGAGAGGAACACGATCTCGAACGTCGCGCGGACCTTGCCGTCGGGGTCCGCGAAGCGCTCGGCATAGACTTCCGCCGCGCGCAGCAGCGTCGCCCGGCGCAGCGGCACGCGGCGGCGTTCGTTGAGCGCATTGGCCCCCCCCATCCGCCTCAGGTCCGCGAACAGGGTGAAGGGCGAGGAATAGCGCACCACCAAACGATCCACGTCCGTCACCGGCAGGGCGAACCCCGCCCGTTGCAGCAGGGCGCCAAGATCGCGCACGTCGGCAAACGGCGCGACGCGGGGCGAGAGGCCGCCCGTGGTCTCGCTCTCGGCAATGGCAAAGGCCTGCCGCAGTTCGGTGAGGCTGCTGCCGCCCAACAGCGCGGCCATGAACAGCCCATCCGGCTTGAGCGCCCGCCGCACCTGCGCCAGCACACCGGGCAGATCGTTCACCGACTGGAGCGCCAGCGCCGAGACCACAAGATCGAGGCTGCCGGCAGCGAACGGCAGAGCCTCCTCATCCGCCACCACGGCGGGCGGGGCGAGATCACCGGCCAGCGGCGCGGCGCGGATCAGACGCTCCACGGCCGGGTGCCCGGATAGGGCGGTGGCGAGCGCCGCGGTCGGCGTGCCGAGGTCCACGGCGCTCGCGAAGGTCCGCTTCACGGCCGAAAGCCGATCCGCCACATCCTCTGCCGCGCGTTCCAGCAGGAAGGTCTCCGGCCCCTGCCCGGCGGCACGGGCGAGGCGCCGGCGCAACAGCGGGCGATCGAAGACGAGATGGGGCGCGGTGTCGGCGGGGGCGGTCATGGCCCGCATATAGGCGCTCGGGCCGGCGGATGCACGCGCCCGGCGTTTCTGCCCGCCCCGGGAAAGCAGCCTTTCCCGCCGCGCTTATTGATCGGCGCCCGGCGAGCCGCTACAGGCCACGGACCTTATAAGACTTTCGCACAAGCGGACGGGAGAGCGCCCCATGGAAAAGGCAACCGGCACGACGGCAACCGGCACGGCCACGGCCTCCGACAGGGAGATCCTGCTCGCGCTCTTTGAAACCGCCCTCGCCGCCGCTCTGCCGGAAGGCAAGTTCAAGGACCGCCTCCCCGCCCCGCCCGACGCTGCGAAAGGCGGCCGCACCATCGTCATCGGCGCCGGCAAGGCCTCCGCCCGCATGGCCCGCGCCTTCGAGGAGGAATGGGGCCGCCCCTGCGAGGGCCTCATCGTCACCCGCTACGGTCATGGCTGCGAAACGAAGCATATCGAGATCGTCGAGGCCGCCCATCCCGTGCCCGACCAGGCCGGGCTCGACGCCGCCCGCCGCATCCTGGAGCTGGCGCGCAGCGCCGGGCCGGATGACCTCGTGGTGTGCCTCATGTCCGGCGGCGCCTCCTCTCTGCTCACCCTGCCGGCGGAGGGACTGACGCTCGCCGACAAGCAGGCGCTCAATTCCGCGCTCCTCAAGTCCGGCGCGCCCATCGGCGTGATGAACCGGGTGCGCAAGTCCATGTCCGCCATCAAGGGCGGCCGCCTTGCCGCCGCCATCGCGCCGGCACGGGCCGTCACCTACCTCATCTCCGACGTGCCGGGCGATGATCCCGCCGCCATCGGCTCCGGTCCGACCATTCCCGAGGCATCCGACCCCGAGACGGTGCTCGGCCTGATGCGCACCTGGGGCATCGAGATCACCGACAAGCTGGAACAGGTCATCCGCGCCAACACGGTTTCGGGCGACGCCATCCCCGGCCAGG
The DNA here is from genome assembly GCF_043193615.1 of Xanthobacter aminoxidans. Lineage (NCBI taxonomy): Bacteria > Pseudomonadati > Pseudomonadota > Alphaproteobacteria > Hyphomicrobiales > Xanthobacteraceae > Xanthobacter > Xanthobacter aminoxidans. The sequence continues at coordinate 177,466 of NZ_JBAFUS010000001.1, forward strand.
AGGTGCACATGATCGCGACTCCGCTCATGGCGCTGAAGGCGGCCGAGGAAAAGGCGAAGGCGCTCGGCCTCACCCCGCTCATCCTCGGCGACGCCATCGAGGGCGAGGCACGGGAGGCCGGCAACGTCTTCGCCGGCATCGCCCGCTCCGCCTCCGAACATGGCCTGCCGGCGGCCGCGCCCTGCGTGCTGCTCTCGGGCGGCGAGACCACGGTGACAGTGCGGGGCAAGGGACGCGGCGGGCGCAGCGTGGAATTCCTCCTGGCCCTCGCCATCGCGCTCAAGGGCCGGGAGGGCGTCTCCGCCATTTCCTGCGACACGGACGGCGTGGACGGCACCGAGGACAATGCCGGCGCCTGGTTCGACGCGGCGCTGCTCGCCGATGCCGCGAGCCGTGGCCTGAAGCCCGACGATTACCTCGCCAACAATGACGGCTACAGCTTCTTCTCCGCCCTCGACCGGCTGGTGATGACCGGGCCGACGCTGACCAACGTCAACGACTTCCGGGCGATTCTGGTGCGCTGACACCGGCGGCACCGATTGCGGCGGGCGTGTGCGTGCACGCGCCTGTTGCAGCGCAGCAGAACTGCAGCGGGCGCATGGCTCATTTAAATTGAGCGATATCAAAATGCTGATCGGTCTGGCCACCAAATCGGCATGGCTTTGCCGTATTGGTCAACGTCAGCCCTATTGACCTTTGCTGCGCTGCACATAGTTTGAGGCACGAACAAACCGGGGGCGACCGGGAGGAAACCGGAGGTTTTAGACGCCAGTCTGGAGACCACTATGACCGATGAGGTCGCACCGGGGATTATCCGGAAGCTTTGGACCGGAGAGGCCGGACAGTTCCGGGACCATCTCCTCAGGCTCGACACGGAGAGCCGCCGGTTCAGGTTCGGCTCCGCAGTATCCCCTGAATTCATCGAACGCTATGCGTCGCGGGTGTTCCGCACCGGAGCCATCGTACATGGCTGCTTCGTCGACGGCGAGCTGCGTGCCGCCGCCGAGCTCTACCCCATGGGTGACGTGCTGCCTGGTGAGGCGGAAGCCGCCTTCAGCGTCGAGACCGCGTATCAGAACCACGGCCTCGGAACGCTGCTGCTCGACCGGGTGATCCTCTCCGCGCGCAATCGCGGCATCCGCTCGCTGTTCATGGGCTGCCTCGCCCATAATCGGCGCATGCAGCAGATCGCGCGCAAGTACGACGCCGAGCTGAAGTTCGAGCACGACGAGGTCACGGCCGAACTGGTCGCGCCCTTCCCCACCGCACTCTCTCTGGCACAGGAAGCGGCGGCGGATGCCCAGGGCATGGCGGGCGCTGTGCTCCAGGCCCAGCGCCTCGCGACCGGCCGCCTGCTCGACATGTTCCTTCCCGCGGCGCCTGAGCCCGTGCTGGAACCGCACTGACCTGACCCGTCTGCCCCGACGTGAGACCCGGCCCTTCGCAAGGAGGGCCGGCAAACAAAAACCCCCGGCGGTGCCGGGGGTTTTTCGTTTCAGCCAGACAGCGGCCGGGATGGTCCGGCCGGAAATCACTGGCCGGCGATCACTGGCCGGTGATCACTGGCCGGTCTTGGCCTTCTCGAGTTCCTGGCCCTTCTTGAGGAGGGCGGCCTTGCCCTGCTCTTCCTGCTGCTGGGCAGCGGCGCGGGCTTCTTCCATGCGCTTGCGCTCCAGCTCCATGGCGACCTTCGCGTCCATGCCGGGACCGTCATAGGCCTTGCCGAAGTCGGCGTTGGAGATGGGCAGGCTGAGGGTGCGGCCGGTGCCGTTCACCATCTGCAGGTAGACCGCATTGGCCTTGCGCAGCTTGGCGACGAAGGTGCCGTCGACCTCGAGATCGCCGATGCAGGTCGCGCCACCGCCCTGGATGGGCTGGCACAGCACGAACGGGATGTTGACCGGGTCCTTGTCGAGGGTGATGCGCAGGCCGGGCTGGAGGCGCATGCCGAGCGGCACGGAGATGTTGATGTGCTTCTTCGGCTCATCCTGCATCTCGATGATGTCGACCTTGGCGATCGCCTGGCTCTCAACACCGAGCACCTGGGTCAGCACGCAGACCTGCTTCTTCCGCTCGGGCACTTCCTGGCAGATCTTCTGCCACGGCGAGGCGGAGAACTTCACGTCGGGCTCGCCCTGCGGCGCCTGGCCCTGCTGGGGGGCACCGGCCGGAGCCGGGGCAGCGGCGGCGGGAGCGGCCGGCTTGGCGGCAGGCGCGGCGGGCTTGGCGGCGGGCGCAGCCGGCTTGGCCGTGGAGGGCTGGGTCTGGGCAAAGGCCGGACCGGCGAGCGCCACGGTGATCAGCGTGGCGGCGACGGACGCCGTGAGCCGCGCGGTGGAATGGGTCTTCGTCATCGTGGCCTTTCCTGTGGTCTCTGCCGCCGGGCTCCCGCATGCGCAGGCGCACACGCGCGCCGGAGCACCCCGCGCCCCCTCTCGGACACCGGCTCTCTCCTGCCCAATTGAGGCGAGAAGGTGACAAACCGGCCGTCATCTTCACATCTGGCGGCGGGCGCTAGATTGCGGAGGAATGCGGCCAACTGACGGCGCATTCTGCAACCCAAGGGAAATGCTGATACGCGGCCGCCCGCGAGCCCCATATGATGGCACGCGAATCATGGGGCCGCCTTTGCCAGGCTTGGCTTCATATGAAGCGTTGCAGCATCGGAGGCGCCATGATGACCGGCTGCGGAAACGTTGCGCGCCTGACGAGGACGGCTCCCGCGGTCGTCGCGCTCCTGCTGCTGGTTTTCGGCGCCACCAAACCGGCGGTCGCCCAGGCGCTTGACAAGGCGTCCGCCATCGCGATGCGGGGAAAGCCGGCCCTGCCCCCCGGCTTCACCTCCCTCGCCTATGCCAACCCCAACGCGCCCAAGGGCGGGCGGCTCACGCTCTCCCTGCTCGGCACCTTCGACAGCCTGAACCCGTTCATCGTGAAGGGCACGTCGCCCGCCGTCCTGCGCGGCACGGTGACGGAGAGCCTGATGGCGCGTTCGCTCGACGAGCCCTTCACCCTCTATCCCCTGATCGCCCGCACCGTTTCCACGGACGAAAAGCGGTCCTTCGTCGAATTCGGCCTGGACCCGGCCGCCCGCTTCTCCGACGGCGGTGCGCTGACCAGCGCGGACGTGCTGTTCTCGTTCGCCCTCATGCGGGACATGGGCCGGCCGAACCACCGGCTCTATTACGGCAAGATCACCAAGGCGGAGGCGCCGGACGCCCATACCGTGCGCTTCACCTTCGCCGAGCCGGACCCCGAGCTGCCGCTCATCATGGGTCTGATGCCCGTCTTCAGCGAGCAGGCGACCGACCGGTCGCGGTTCGAGGAGACCACCCTGACCCCGCTCCTCGGCTCCGGCCCCTACAGGGTCACCAACGTCAACGCCGGCGCGGCGCTGACGCTGGAGCGCAATCCCGACTATTGGGGGCGGAACGTCGCCTTCAATCGCGGCCTGTACAATTTCGACCGGCTCGACACCGTCTATTTCCGCGATGCCAACAGCGAGTTCGAGGCGTTCCGAAAAGGTCTGATCGACGCCCGGTTCGAAAGCGATCCCGGCCGATGGGAAACGGCCTACGATTTCCCGGCCGTCCGCAGCGGCGAGGTGGTGAAGGAGACCATCCCCACCGGCATTCCCAAGCCCTATTCCGCCTTCGTCTTCAACACGCGCCGCCCGCTGCTGGCAGACATCCGGGTGCGTCGGGCGCTCATCGAGCTGTTCGATTTTGAATGGCTGGACCGCAGCTTCTATCACGGCCTCTACCGCCGGACGGGCAGCTTCTTCGAAGGCTCGGCGCTGTCCAGCCTCGGGCGGCCGGCGGATGCCCGCGAACGCGCGCTGCTCGCTCCATTCCCCGGCTCCGTGGTGCCCGATGTGCTCGCCGGCACCTATCGGCCGCCGGTCTCCGACGGATCGGGCCGCGACCGCACCCGGCTCAAGGCGGCCCTCGACCTTCTGGAACAGGCCGGCTTCGTGCTGCGCAAGGGCGCGCTGGTAGACGCGGGGAACGGACGGCCGTTTGCGCTGGAACTCATGGTGGTCACACGCGACCAGGAGCGCCTCGCCCTCGCCTGGCAGGCGCAGCTGAAGCGGGCGGGCATCACGCTCAGCGTGCGCAACGTGGATGCGGTGCAGTTCGACACCCGCCGGCAGGCCTATGATTTCGACATGATGCCCTACGCGTGGTCGCAATCCCTGTCGCCGGGCAACGAGCAGGCCTTCTATTTCGGCGGCGCCGCCGCCGACACGCCGGGCAGCCGCAACTATATGGGCGCGAAGGCACCGGCCATCGACGCCACCATCGCCGCCCTCATCGCCGCGCGGGACGAGGAGGCATATGTCGCCGCCGCGCGTGCGCTGGACCGGGTGCTGATCTCCGGCGCCTATGCGGTGCCGCTGTTCCACACGCCCGGGCAGTGGCTCGCGCGCTGGACGCGCATCGCCCGGCCCGAACGGGCGTCCCTCTATGGCACCCTGCCGGAAACGTGGTGGCGCGTGCCGGGCAAATGAGCCCTCAGGCCGGCGCGGAGGCTGGCCGGGCGCGCGCGGCCAGCGTTCCCACGATCACGAAGGCCAGCAGCACCACGCCCTGCACGATGGCGAACGGCGGCTCCGACTGGGTGGGCGCCAAAGCCGCCAGCGCCGGCACCTTGGCGAAGGCCTGCGCGACGGCGACGAACACCAGGAAATAGAGGCTCGCCACGGCGGCCGCCGCATAGACCGGGCGCCACGCGCCCGCGCGGCCTGCACCGTAGAGCGCATAGGCGGCCACCAGCACCACCACCAGTGCGATGGCGCCAACCACGTGCGACGGCATCACACCCGAGAACGGAAAGAGAAAGCCGGTCGCGCTCGTGAGAAAGGCGAGAGCGAGAAAGGCGGCGGTGATCCCCGCCCCGGCCCGTTCGCCCCGCATCAGGGCGAGTGTGACCGGAATCCCGAGAATGATGGCGATCAGGCTGATCCAGGTGTGCAGGCCGGTGAGTGTGGTCGGGTCGAACATGTCTGCCCCCCTCGCGGTGCTGGATCATGATGCCGCAGCGTCAGGCTTTCCGCACGCCCGTCTTTGCGGCACGGGCGCAGCCAGTATCCGTTTGCGCAAAAATGACAGGCTTGGGCTGGACAGCGCCGCCGCAACGCAGCAAGTTATGCCGCAAGGGCAAATAACGGCCGCAATTGGCGATGAAGGTCTGCCCCTCTGTTTGCGGTAGTACCTTGCGGCAATACTTCGTACGCTGTACTTGGTCGCAACTACAGAATGGCGTGAGGATGCACGCCGCTCGGCGACGAATGCGTCGGCGATGGCCGCGAGTGCGAAAAGCACGGCCAATACAAGGAGTTCGGCGAGGACCATCGGGTCATGGGATGGTTCGGCCGTGAGTGTCTTCAACGCCGCCACCCGCCAGTGCTGGCACGGGAGGCTCCGTTGGGAGGTGAATTCGATGGCTCGCCCTGGACTTGCGGCACGCAGCCGGGATGATTTCGAGGCCACCCGCCCCGAATACCCGATGCGCTATCGCACAGAAACCGCGCAGAACCAGCGCCCCACCATTCCGGCCCGCATCGGTGCCGGCAGCCGCCCCCGCCGCAGTTCCAAACGCCGCGACGGGCTCATGCTCTGGCGGGTGCTCGGCGTTTCCGCTGCGGTGCTGATCTTCGGCATGGGTGGTTTGCTGGCTTACAATCTTGTTTCTCCGCGTTCCGACACCTCACAGGCCGCAGCCGTTCCAACCCAGCCGACACCAGCTCCCCCCCTCGCCGCCCCTGCCAGCGCAGCCGCAACGACGGTGCCGAAACCCGCGACACAGGCTCAACCCAAGCGCATCGCAGACGCAGGGCACGGCCAGTCCGCCATCAAGGTGGCCTCCATTCTCGGCGCTGGCGGGGAGACTGCCGCCCCCATCCCGGCCGAGGCCGGGCCGACGGCCGCCGACTTTTCCCGACCTGCCTTCCTTGAGCCCGTCACCGACGCGGATGAGGAAACCCTCCCGGCGAGCGCCGTGGAGACGGTGGCCGAACGCACCCCGCCCGACGCCGCCGCGCCGCTGCCCGCGCCCCGACCCGTGAAGATGGCCTCTGCCGACACCGCGGCCTCCGACGACGACTCCGCCACATCCGCCCGCATCCGCTCGGCGGTCACGCTGCGGTCCGGCCCGCGCCGCTCGGCCTCGGCCATCGGCACGCTGGAGGGGGGCACGAAGGTGAAGCTCTATTCGTGCAAGAGCTGGTGCGAGGTCTCGACCGGCGATAAGCGCGGCTGGGTCTACAAGTCGTCCGTCGACCGCTGAACCGCCGCTGCCGGTCCACCGTCGCCATCCGCCTGAAGCCCGGGAAAATCCGGGAAACTCAGACGAAACCCGCCTTTTTCCTCTCAGATGATACCGATCACGTGGTTCATGGCGCGCCCTCCTGAAGAGGAAAGCGCCCGGGTGCCTTCCGCGTTCCGCCTGTGCGGTGTCAGCGGCGTGAGAGCCGTCACCGCTTTCTGTCGCGACGATCGGTGGTGGCGTCGAGGAGGATGCCGCGGGAGACCGCGCCCCGGCCGAACTTGGCGCGCAGGGCGTCCATGGCTGTTTCGGTCGCCTTGAGGCGCTGGCTGGTTGTGTCCACGAGATCAGCCGGGTCGGCATCGGCGATGGGGCCGAGGTCCGAGACGCCGACGCCAATGAGCCGGAAGAGGGTCCCGTCCATCTCCTTCAACAGCAGCTCATGGGCGGCCGCGTTGATGCGGGCGGCGAGGCAGGTGGGCGCCTCCAGCGTCCGTGAGCGGGTGCGCAGACGGAAATCGGCGCTCTTCAGCTTCAGGGTCACGGAGCGTCCGGCGATGCCGGCGCGCTTCAGGCGGTCGCTCACTTCCTCGGAGAGTGCATAGAGCGTCTGCTCCAGCGGGCGCAGGGCGCCGATGTCGCGGTCGAAGGTGGTCTCTGCGGACACGCTCTTCGCCTCCCGCTCCGGCTCCACCTTGCGGGTGTCGAGGCCGAAGGCGAGGCGCGAGAGCCGCAGGCCCTCTGCGCCGTAGCGGCGGGCGAGGTCGGCCGGTTCGGCGCGCTGGAGATCGCCGATGGTGGTAAAGCCATCCCGCGCCAGCTTGCCACCGAAGGCCGCCCCGACCCCCCAGATGAAGGTGACCGGGCGCGGCGCCAGAAATTCGGCCGCCTCGCTCTGGCCGATCACCGAGAAGCCGCGCGGCTTGTCCAGGTCCGAGGCGATCTTGGCGAGGAACTTGTTGGCCGCGAGCCCGACCGAAACCGTGATCCCGACCTCGCGCTCCACATCGCGGGCGAAGCGCGCCAGTGTGCGCGCGGGGCTCGCCTGATGCAGGGCCTGCGTGCCCGAGAGATCGAGGAAGGCCTCGTCGATGGAGAGCGGCTCCACCAGCGGGGTCAGCGCCTTCATGCGGGCGCGCACCTCGCGGCCGACCTTCACGTATTTCTCCATGTTGGGCTTCAGCACCACCGCATCCGGGCACAGGGCCAGCGCCTTGAACATGGGCATGGCCGAGCGCACGCCGTGGATGCGGGCGATGTAGCAGGCGGTGGAGACCACCCCGCGCTTGCCGCCGCCGATGATGAGCGGGACGTGCGCGAGGTCGGGATTGTCCCGTTTTTCCACCGCCGCGTAGAAGGCGTCGCAATCCACATGGGCGACGCTGAGGCTGTGCAGTTCGCCATGCCGCACCACCCGCGGGCTGCCGCAGGCGACGCACCGCAGGCCGCGCGACCCGGCAGCGGCGGAAACGTCCGAAAGGCAGTCTCGGCAGAGGCCGGGCGCGGTCATGGCTTTGGGGACGGCCCGCGCCGCCGGCTACATGGGACGGCGGACGATGGCGTCCGGGTCGATGGGCGGCGAGAGGATCTCGTGGGCAGCGGCCACATGGCGCGGATCGAGACCCTTTTCGGCGGCGAAGGCAAGGAGAAGGGGCTCGTCGTTGAGCACGAAGGCGAGCACGCCGGCGCCGAAATCGCGCCGGCCCGCCGCCTCGCGCAGGTTAGCGGGGGTGAGGCCGGTCTCGGCGAGGAATCGCACGAGGCGCTCGCCATCGGCGGCGATGAAGGAGAGGGCGGAAACCGCCACCTCCTGCGCCGCATCACGCTGGGCCTTGAGGCCCCTTGGTTTGTCCTGAATGGGCATTTGCGCTTCCGCAAGGATTGGGGTCTAGCTGTCGGCGGCATTCCAGCACGTTCGCCGCGTGCTGCGAAGGGTGGCAGGATGCGGCGAAGTCGGGCCGGGTTTCGGGGGACGCGATGACCAAGACGGTGATGATCGTGGAGGACAACGAGCTCAACATGAAGCTCTTCCACGATCTCCTGGAGGCGCACGGCTATCGCACGGTAGAGACGCGCTCCGGCGTGGAGGCGGTGGAGCTGGCCCGCGCCAACCGGCCGGACCTCATCATCATGGACATCCAGCTGCCGGAGATTTCCGGCCTCGATGTCACCCGCAAGCTGAAGGCCGATCCCGAACTGCGCGCCATCCCCGTGGTGGCCGTCACCGCCTTCGCCATGAAGGGCGACGAGGAGCGCATCCGCGCCGGCGGCTGCGAGGCCTATCTCTCCAAGCCCATCTCGGTGGCGCGCTTCCTTGAGACGGTGCGCCAGTACACCGGCGGCTGAGGTGGGGACAGCCGAATCACCGGCTTTTCCTTTCGCCCCGTTGTGCTAGTCTTCGTGGCTTCCAGATGCGAGGCGGAAGGTGCGCGACCGGCCATGCCGGTCCAGAGGCCCTTTCGCTGCCAGACAACCCTACGGAGTGCTCAGGTCCGCCGCATCTCCTGGGTCCGTGGGGTTTGGCCGGTGGGTGAGCGTCGCGGGAGGCCTCCCCGCCCGCTCCCCGCCGGCCAGCCTATCCTCTCCCCCTCCTGCTCTCCTGGTCCCTGCTCTCCCGGTCATTGCGTCCCCTTGCGTCGCCCGCGCGTCGTCACCACGTTTGCGTGCTGAAGGAGTTGCATTGCCATGAGCACCACCGGCGACACGTCCCGCGAGCCTGCCGACACCGATATCGCCTATCGGCCGCACGCGTTCGATCCGGTGACGCAGCCCGAACTGTTCGAGGGCGTTCTCTCCCGCCGCATCATCGCCTTCCTGGTGGATGCGCTGATGGTCATCGGGCCGGTGGTCCTGTTCGGCGTGTTCGTGTTCGTGTTCGGCATCGTGACGCTGGGCCTCGGCTGGCTGCTGTTCTGGCTGACCGGACCGGTCTTCGTCGTGTGGGCCGTCGCCTATTATGCCTTCACCCTCGGCTCGCCCGCCTCCGCCACCCTCGGCATGCGACTCATGGAGATCGAGTTGCGCACCTGGTACGGCGCGCCCTGCTACGCGCTGCTCGGCGGGGTGCGCGCGGTGTGCTTCTGGGTGTCGGTTTCGGTGCTGACCCCGTTCGTGCTGCTGGTGGGCCTGTTCAACGACCGGCGCCGGCTGCTGCACGATTTTCTCTGCGGCACGGTGGTCATCAACAGCGCCGATCGGGCCGAGGCGCTGCGCCGCATCCGCTGAAATTTCACCCTCCCGGCGACTGCGCCTTTGACGGGCCTGCACGCAGGCGCGATGATCCTGGTTCAGAGGCCAGATCCCCGTGAGTGAGCACCCCCGCGACACACCACAATTCTATCTGACGGCGCCCTCCCCCTGCCCCTACCTCCCGGGCAGGGAGGAGCGGAAGGTGTTCACCCACCTCGTCGGCGACCGCGCGGCCGCGCTCAACGACGTGCTGACGCAGGGTGGATTCCGTCGCAGCCAATCCATCGCCTATCGCCCCGCCTGCGAGGGCTGCAAGGCCTGCGTCTCGGTGCGCATCTGCGTGGCGGATTTCCAGGAGAGCCGCAGCTGCCGGCGGGTGCAGGCGCACAACGCCGACATCGTGGGGCAGGTGAAGCCGCCCACGCCCACCTCCGAGCAATACAGCCTGTTCCGCACCTACGTGACCTCCCGCCACGGCACCGGCGGCATGGCGGACATGAGCGTGCTCGACTACGCCATGATGGTGGAGGACACCCACGTCCACACCCGGCTGGTGGAATACCGCAAGCGCGGGCCGGACAGCCGCATCCTCGAGCGCGGCACCGGAGACCTGATGGCGGTGGCCCTCACCGACATCCTCTCCGATGGCCTCTCCATGGTCTATTCCTTCTACAACCCGCTGGCGCAGGACCGCTCGCTGGGCACCTACCTGATCCTCGATCATGTGACGCGGGCGCGGCAGATGGGCCTGCCTTACGTCTATCTGGGCTATTGGGTGCAGGGGTCGCGGAAGATGGACTACAAGCGCCGCTTCCTGCCGCAGGAGCGCCTCTCGCCCCATGGCTGGGAGCGCATCGAAGACTAGAGCCGGGGCAAGGCACCGCGCAGGGGGGGCCGGATGCATCTGACCAACGCGGTCAACATCTTCATCACCGTGTTCGCGGCGCTCTTTCCTATCGTGAACCCGCTCGGGACGGCGCCCATCTTCCTCACCTTCGTGCGCCGCTGCTCGCCGCAGGTGCGCGAGCGCATCGCACGCAGCGTGGCGATCTACGGCTTCCTGCTGCTGTTTGGGTCGCTGGCCATCGGCTCGCAGATCCTCCTGTTCTTCGGCATTTCGCTGCCGGTGCTGCGGATCGCCGGCGGGCTGGTGGTGGCGGTGGTGGGCTGGAATATCCTGCATGAGGATGAGAACGCCCCCGGCAAGGCGCAGGGCGTGGAACTGGACGAGGCGCGGGCGCAGGACGAGGCCTTCTATCCCCTCACGCTCCCCCTGACGGTCGGCCCCGGCTCCATCGCCGCGACGGTGGCACTCGCGGCCGGCCACACACCCACCTGGAAGACCGATCCTCTGTTTCAGCTTTCCAGCGTGCTCGGCGCGCTGGCCGGGCTCCTGGCGGTGTCGCTGACGGTCTATTTCTCGTTCCGCGAGGCGCCCACGCTGGAGCGGGTGCTGGGCAAGACCGGCACCAACGTGCTGGTTCGCCTGTTCGCCTTCATCCTGTTCGCCATTGGCGTCCAGATCATCTGGATGGGCGTGGAGGCGCTCGTCACGCAATTGCCCCGCTGAGGGCAAACGTCGGGACAATCCTGGCATACCTCTAGAGCGGTGCAGCGCACACCCGCATGCTGCTAGAACTGTGCATCTCCCCTGCCGCTCCGGAGCTGCACCATGTCCCATCTCAATCCCCCCATCCGCCGCGTCGCCGTGATCGGGGCCGGCACCATCGGGGCCAGCTGGGCCGCGCTCTTCCTCTCGCGCGGGCTGGAAGTGGTGGTGAGCGATCCCGCCCCCGGCGCGCGGGAGGCGACGCAGGCGCTGATTACCGGGGCCTGGCCGGTACTGTCCCAGCTCGGCGGCGAGGACTGGATCGACCCCACCACGTGGCGCTTCGAGCCGGACCCGGTGGCCGCGGTGGAGGGCGCCGATTTCGTGCAGGAGAATGCGCCCGAGCGCTACGAAGTGAAGCAGAAGCTGTTTCCCGCCCTCGACGCGGTATTGCCGCCGGAGGTGGTGATCGCCTCGTCGTCCTCCGGCCTGCTGGCGAGCCGCATCTCCGAGGGCTGCCGCCACCGCGAGCGCTGCCTCATCGGCCATCCCTTCAACCCGCCCCACCTCATCCCGCTGGTGGAGGTGGTGGGCGGAGCCCATGCGAGCCGCGACGCCATCGCCCGGGCCATGGCCTTCTACCGCTGGCTCGGCAAGCACCCCATCGAGATCCGCAAGGAAGTGCCCGGCCATGTGGCGAACCGTCTGCAGGCCGCCCTGTGGCGCGAGGCGATCCATCTGGTGGCGGAGGGCGTCGCCTCGGTGGAGGATGTGGACGCCGCCGTGTCCGAGGGCCCCGGCCTGCGCTGGGCGCTCATGGGCCAGCACATGACCTTCCATCTCGGCGGCGGCGCGGGCGGGCTCGGACAGTTCATGCACCACCTGCTGCCGGCGGTGGAAACGTGGTGGGACGACCTCGGCGCCCCGGCCATGACACCGGAGCTTCAGGCCGCGCTGGTGGCCGGCGTGGAAGCCGAGGCCGCCGGCCGCTCCATGACGGATCTGGCGCAGCGGCGCGATGCGCTGCTCACCCAGCTCGTCGCCCTCAAGCGCGCCGCCGATGTGCGCGACGAACAGGCCGAGATCAGCGCGCGGCTGGACGAGGCGCTGGAAGAGAGCTTCCCCGACAGCGACCCGATCGCGGTGCGCGGCGACGACTGAGAGAACGATAAAAAAGAAAAGGCCGCCGCGAGCCCAAGCCCGCAGCGACCTTTCGTATTTCCGTCACCGCCGCGCACGCGCGCGGCACGGAGGGATCAGGCCAGCGACTTGATCGCGGCCTTGCCGGCGTAGCGGGCCGAGTCGCCCAGTTCCTGTTCGATGCGCAGCAGCTGGTTGTACTTGGCGGTGCGGTCCGAGCGGGCCAGCGAGCCGGTCTTGATCTGCCCGCAGTTCGTCGCCACCGCGAGGTCGGCGATGGTGGAATCCTCGGTCTCGCCGGAGCGGTGGGACATCACGGCGCGATAGCCGGCCTTGTGGGCCATTTCCACCGCGTCCAGCGTCTCGGTGAGGGAGCCGATCTGGTTCACCTTCACCAGGATGGCGTTGCCCACGCCGTCCTTGATGCCGCGCGACAGGCGCTCGACGTTGGTGACGAACAGGTCGTCGCCCACCAGCTGGCACTTGGAACCGATGGTGTCGGTGAGGAGCTTCCAGCCGGCCCAGTCGTCCTCGGCCATGCCGTCCTCGATGGTGACGATGGGATAGCCGGCCACGAGCTGGGCCAGGTACTTCACCTGGGCCTCGATGTCGCGCACCTTGCCCTCGCCTTCATAGTGATAGGCGCCGTCCTTGAAGAACTCGGTGGAGGCGCAGTCGAGACCGATGAACACGTCGTCGCCCGGCTTGAAGCCGGCCTTCTCGATGGCGCCCATCACGAAGTCCAGCGCCGCCTCGGCGGAGGCGAGGTTGGGGGCGAAGCCGCCCTCGTCACCCACGTTGGTGTTGTGGCCGGCGCTCTTCAGGCCGCTCTTCAGCGTGTGGAAGATCTCCGCGCCCCAGCGCAGGCCCTCGGCGAAGGAGGAGGCGCCGGCGGGCAGGATCATGAATTCCTGGAAGTCGATGGGGTTGTCCGCATGGGCGCCGCCATTGACGATGTTCATCATGGGCACCGGCAGCACGCGGGCGTTCACGCCGCCCACATAGCGGTAGAGCGACAGGCCGCTCGCCTGCGCGGCGGCCTTGGCCACCGCCAGCGACACGCCGAGGATGGCGTTGGCGCCGAGGCGGGCCTTGTTGGGGGTGCCGTCGAGACCGAGCAGCACGGCGTCGATGTGGGCCTGGTCCTCGGCCTCGTAGCCGCCGACGGCGTCGAAGATCTCGCCGTTCACCGCGTCCACGGCCTTGGACACGCCCTTGCCGAGATAGCGGCTCTTGTCGCCGTCGCGCAGCTCGACCGCCTCGTGGGCGCCGGTCGAGGCACCCGAGGGGACCGCGGCGCGGCCGAGGGAGCCGTCTTCCAGCACCACGTCCACCTCGACGGTGGGATTGCCGCGGCTGTCGAGAATCTCGCGGCCGATGATATCCACGATGGCGGTCATGAAGGTCCCTTCCCTTGGTGTCCCGCGTGGGCGTCCCGCGGCGGCGAGCGGCGGCGGCCTGACGGCTGCCCGCGGGGCCGTGACGGACCCCCTCACCCTTCAACCTCGCCCGCCCCCGGGAGTGGAAGGCGAGGCGCCCTCCAGGCGCCGTGCTTCTAGCGCGAACCTTCGCTGATGCGAAGGGGCTTGATCGCAAAGAGGTGATCGGTCGCAAAACCGCCCGACGGCGGTTGAACATTGCCGGCCCGAAAGCTATGCCGCCGATCCATTCCCAAGGAAGCGTGATGACCGACCGCCCGTTGCAGCTCGGCGCCCAGAGCGCCCTGCCCCCGTCCCCCGAGGAGGCGGTGCTCGACCGCGTGCCCAATCCCCATCCCGATGCCGATTACGTGGCGCGCTTCACCTGCCCCGAGTTCACATCGCTCTGCCCGGTGACGGGCCAGCCTGATTTCGCCCATCTCGTCATCGACTACGTGCCCAATTTGCACCTCGTGGAATCCAAGTCGCTCAAGCTCTATCTGGGCAGCTTCCGCAACCATGGCGCGTTCCACGAGGATTGCACGGTTGCGGTGGGCAAAAGGCTGGTGACGCTGCTGGAGCCGCGCTTCCTGCGCATTGCCGGCTATTGGTATCCGCGCGGCGGCATTCCCATCGACGTGTTCTGGCAAACGGGTAAGCTGCCGGAGGGCGCCTGGCTTCCCGACACGGGGGTTGCGCCCTATCGCGGTCGCGGGTGAAGCTGGGGCTGACGGTCGCGAGAGCCGGCCGACGGGGGGATGAACGAGACGGCTGCGGCGAGACCGCTGCGTCGACAACCCGAGGGCATCAGCATGCCGAAGCTCATCGTGACCAACGGCGACAGCGCGGCCGAGCGCCTGCGCGAGGCGGGGATCAAGGGCCATATCATCCCGTGGCGGGACATGCTGCATGACGGGCCGGTGCCCGCCGCCACCCTGCTCGACGACGTCTCCGACGTCAGGGCCGACTTCCTCTCTTCCGCCCTGGGTCTGCCGTTCGACGAGGTCCGGGCCGATTTCGCCCATCGCGACGCGCAGATGGAGGTGCATTCGGCCTATGGCGAAGTGGAGCTGTGGTTCGAGCACGATCTCTACGACCAGCTCCAGCTGATCCAGATCCTCGACTACCTCGCCCATGAGCCCGAGCGCATGGGGGTGAGCCTGGTCCAGGCCTCCCACTACCTCGCCGTGATGGAGCTTGAGGACCTGCGCGCCCTTGAAGCGCAGCGCACTCCCGTCACCCATGTCCAGATGGAGACCGCGCGACAGGCGTGGGAGGCGTTCACCGCGCCGACGCCGCGCCCGCTGTCCACCTTCCTCGAACGCCCGCACGAGGCGCTGCCCTACCTGTCGCCCGCCCTCTCCCGCCTCGTCTGCGAGCTGCCGGCGCCGGGCAGTGGCCTGTCGCTGACCGAGGAGCGGATGCTGCGGCATCTGGCCGGTGGGCCGATGAAGGTGGCGCACCTCTATGCGGCGGTCCATTCCATGGATCAGGCGCAGTTCCTGGCCGACCTGCCCTTCTTCCTGCGCCTCGACGGCCTCGCCTTCGCCCATGAGCCGCTCGTCACCGGCCTGCCCTTCCGCTCCAGCGAGGCGCCGAGCCTGAGTTTCACGCCCGGCGAGGATGGCGCCGCGGAGCGCAGCTATCGGGCCTATGCTGCGGCCGAGGTCTCCCTCACGGCGGCCGGGTCGGCTGCGCTCAAGGGCGCCTTCGACCACGCGGCCAACAATGGGGTGGAGCGCCATCTCGGCGGCACGCGCATCTGCGCCGGCGCCATGTGGCGCTATGATCGGGCGGCGGGGCGGCTGGTGCTGCCGAACTAAGTGGGGACGGCGGCGACCTCAGGCCGCGGCGTCCTCCTCGGCGACCTGCTCGCTGTGCGCCTTGAAGGCGGCGAAGGCGACCACGGTCAGCGGGGTCGCCAGCACCACGCCCAACGCGCCGAAAATGCTGCCGAACGCCACCACCGCGAACAGCGTCACCGCCGGCGGGAGGGACACCATGCGCTGCTGCAGCAGCGGCGTGATGATGTTGCTCTCCGCCTGCTGCACGCCGACGAAGACCAGAAGCGTCCAAAGCCCGGTGTCCGCGCCCATGGTCAGCGCGATCAGCACCGCCGGGGCGGCCGCCATCACCGGGCCGATCATCGGCACGAATTCGGCGAGACCGGCGAACAGGGCCAAGGCCAGCGAGGAAGGCACGCCCACGATGGTGAGGCCGATGAAGGTGAGCACGCCCACCACCACCATGGCGATGAGCTGCGCCTTGAGGAAGTGCCTGAGGTCCTCCGACACCATCGCGAGCTGCCGCGCCGCCGTCGGACGCTCGGAGGGGCGCCACAGTGACAGGAACATGCGGCGGTAAAGCTCCGGCGAGACGGCGAAATAGATGCCGCCCACCACCACCAGGAACACGCCCAGAACCACCTGGAACAGGTTGGACGTGAAGCCCTGCACGACCGAGAGAAGCGTGTCGCTGGAGGGTGCCGCCGCCTCCGCCCGCTTGAGGAGATCGTCGCCGAGACCTTCCAGATGGAAACGCTGCTCGAATTCGGCCCAGGCCGAGGGCAGCTCATTCACCAGCTGCGTCACCTGCACCTGGATGGTGGAGCCGAACAGGTAGAGCGCGAGCCCGAGCCCGCCGAAGACGAGGATCCCCACGGGGATCACCGCATACCGCTCGGGAAAGCGCGTCCACTTGGCGAAGGGCTCGGCAAGCGCATGGAGCGCCAGGGAGACGAGGCACGCGGCGAACACCTGGAGGATGACGTCGTATATCTTCCACGACAGCCATGCGAGCGCGATGACGATGCACGCGATGGCGACACGCCGTGCCACGTCCCGGTCCGAAACCATGGTACCCCCAGATGCTCGCGGATGTTCGATGCGTTAGCGGCTTCATAGCGCGAAACGCCACCGTCCGCGCACCGGAAAGTCAAAGGGGCCGGAACACCGCCCGGACCAGATCGAGGCGGCGGCAGGCCGCGCGATCCTGCGGATCGACCATCAGCCGCTGCATGGCGTCGAATGTCTGCGCGGCGAGCAGGCCCCGCCAGGTGGTGCGGGAGGGCGGCGGCAGCGCGTGGTGGCGCAGGCTCGGCTTCAGAGTGCCGTCGATCTCGGCGAGACTTTCCGAAGGAAGCTCAGGCCACTGTTCGCCCAGCTGGCGCCCGGCGCGGTCCATGGTGCCGCGCCAGTCGGCCATCAGACCGTCGAACGAGATGACGGTGCGCGGCATGCCGCGCGTCGCGATCTCGGAATCGAGCGTGTAGCGCAGCCAGATGCCGAGCCCCTTGCCGAGGTCGAAGCCGTCCCGCTTGGTGAGGGAGGCGGCCACCTCCACCGGGTTGCGCAGGGCGAGAAACGGCACGATGCGGTAGCCCGCCTTCTTCAGCACCGGATCATAGATGGCCATGAGACGGGAAATGCGGGGATCCTTGAGAACGATGTCGGGCGCATCGCCGTATTCGTCGGCGAGCGCGCGGCGCACCTCATCGAGAAGGCCCGAGCTGCGGGCCGCCGCCATCACGTCCCCGCCCATCACCTTGCGGGAGGACCATTTGTGGCCGCAGGCCTTCAGGATGCGCTCGTCGAGGTCCATGAAGACCTCGCTCTCCCAGAAGCCAGCCTCATTGGCTTCTGTGGCGGCCATGAGGGTCTTCGGGGCCGAAAAGCCCATCAGGTTGATGATGCGGGTGAGCGCCGATGTGCCGCTGCGGTGCATGCCCAGCACCAGAACGGCGCGCTTGTATGTCGTCACGGAAGGCTCCTTGAACGACAGGGCCGCCCGCTCCCGCCGCTTACGGAAGGTCTGATAGACGCACCGTCACGCGGCTTCAACCGCCACGACACCGGGAATGGCCTTGATGGCCCCGGCAATCTGCGGCGACACGGAATATTTGCCGGGCAAACTTACCTCCACCTCGGCATGGGCGTCGTCGACCAGCAGGATCAGGCTCACCTCGCCGGCCCCGCTGCCCCCCGTCTTTCCGTCCGACAGGCGGCGCGCGATGCCCTCGATGGGCTCGGGCGAGCGCAGGAAGATGCGCAGGCCCTTCTGGTGCTTCGCCGTGACAGGATCGAGCTTCTCGCAGGAATTGATGCGCACGCGCACATCCTCGCCGTTCATCTCGGCGGCGACCATCATGAGCAGCGGGGTGCCGGGCTCCAGCAGGTCGCGGTAGTGCGCGAGGCCTTCAGAGAAGATCACCGCCTCGTAGTGCCCCGAGGGATCGGAGAGGCCGACGATGCCCATGCGCGTGCCGGACTTGGTGCGCCGTTCCTGCTTGGAGACCACCGTCGCCGCCAGCCGCCCGGCCGCCGCGCCGGAGCGCACCGCGCGGGAGAAGTCGGCAAAGGACTGCACCCGCATCTTCTTCAGCGCCTCGGCATAGTCGTCTAGCGGATGGCCGGTGAGAAAGAAGCCGATGGAATCATATTCCCGCTGCAGCCGCTCCGAGGGCAGCCAGGGCGACGCCTCGGGAATGGGGAGGGAGGCTGCCGCGGCCGGACCGGAGCCGAACATGTCGTTCTGGCCGGACTGGGCGTTGGCCTCCACCCGTTGCGCCTCGGCCACGATGGGCTCGATGGCGGCGAAGGCGCGGGCGCGGTTCTTCTCCAGCACATCGAAGCAGCCGGCGGCCATCAGGCTTTCCAGCGTGCGCTTGTTGACGAGCTTCACCGGCAGACGCGCGGCGAAGTCGCCGAACGAGCGGAACGGCCGGTCGCCCCGCGCCGCCACCAGCGCGTCCACTGCCGCCTCGCCCACGCCTTTGATGGCGGCCATGGCGTAGATGATCTTGCCGTCCTTCACGCCGAACTCGCGGGCGGACAGGTTGATGTTCGGCGGCACCACCTCGATGCCGAGCCGCTGCGCCTCCTGCCGGAATTCCGCGAGCTTGTCGGTGTTGCCTTTATCGAGCGTCATGGAGGCGGCGAGGAACTCGGTGGGGTAGTTCGCCTTCAGCCATGCCGTCTGGTAGGCGACGAGCGCATAGGCCGCCGCGTGGGACTTGTTGAAGCCGTAGTCGGCGAACTTCGCCAAGAGGTCGAAGATGGTGTCGGCCTGCGCCTTCTCGATGCCCCGCCCGGCGGCGCCGGAGACGAAGCGCTCGCGCTGCTTCTCCATCTCGGCGCGGATCTTCTTGCCCATGGCGCGGCGCAGCAGGTCGGCTTCGCCCAGCGAATAGCCCGCCATGGCCTGGGCGATCTGCATCACCTGTTCCTGATAGATGATGACGCCGAACGTCTCCTTCAGGTACGGCTCCAGCATGGGGTGGAGGTAGTCCGGCGTCGCCCGGCCGTGCTTGCAGTCGCAATAGACCGGGATGTTGGCCATGGGGCCCGGCCGGTAGAGGGCGACGAGGGCCACGATGTCCTCGATGCGGTCGGCCTTCATGTCCACCAGCGCCCGGCGCATGCCCGCGCTTTCCACCTGGAACACGCCCACCGTCTCGCCCTTGCCGAGCATGTGGTAAGTCTTGGCATCGTCGAGCGGGATCTTGGAGATATCGAGGTCGATGCCCCGCTGGTGCACCAGCTTCACCGCCTTCTCGATGGTGGTGAGCGTCTTGAGGCCGAGGAAGTCGAACTTCACGAGGCCGGCCTGCTCCACCCATTTCATGTTGTACTGGGTGACCGGCATGTCGGATCTGGGATCGCGATAGAGCGGCACCAGCTCATGGAGCTGGCGATCGCCGATCACGATGCCGGCGGCGTGGGTGGAGGCGTGGCGGTTCAGCCCCTCCAGCTTCACCGCGATGTCGAAGGCGCGCTTGACCACCTCTTCCTGATCGCGCGCCGCCTGAAGGCGCGGCTCGTCCTCGATGGCCTGCTTCAGGGTGACGGGATTGGCCGGGTTCTGCGGGACGAGCTTGCACAGCTTGTCCACCTGCCCATAGGGCATCTCCAGCACGCGCCCCACGTCGCGCAGCACGCCGCGCGCCTGCAGCGTACCGAAGGTGATGATCTGCGCCACCTGCGCCCGGCCGTAGCGCTCCTGGACGTAGCGGATCACCTCGTCGCGGCGCTCCTGACAGAAGTCCACGTCGAAGTCGGGCATGGACACGCGGTCCGGGTTCAGGAAGCGCTCGAACAGCAGGCCGAACCGGAGCGGATCAAGGTCCGTGATCTGGAGCGAATAGGCCACCAGCGAGCCGGCGCCCGAGCCACGCCCAGGCCCCACCGGAATGTCGTGCGCCTTGGCCCACTTGATGAAGTCCGACACGATGAGGAAGTAGCCGGGGAACTTCATCTTGGTGATGACCGAGACCTCGTAGGCGAGGCGCTCGTGATAGGCGGCCTCGTCCAGTCCCGGCGCCGGCCCGTGCTTGGCGAGGCGGGCCGCGAGCCCCTCCTCCGCCTGCCGCTTCAATTCTGCGGCCTCTGCCTCCAGCGGGTCGGAGCCCTCGGCCTTCTCGTCCGCCGTGGTGAAGCGCGGAAGGATGGGCTTCACCGTGCGCACGCGATAGGCGCAGCGCTTCGCGATCTCCACCGTGTTGGCGGTCGCCTCGGGCAGGTCCGCGAACAATTCCAGCATCTCGGCGCGGGTCTTGAAGCGGTGCTCCGCCGTCAGCCGCCGCCGGTCGCCTTCCGAGAGAAGACGCCCCTCGGCGATGGCCAGGAGGCCGTCATGGGCCTCGAAGTCGGACTTTGCCGCGAAGAAGGGTTCGTTGGCCGCCACCAGCGGAACGCCCTTGGCATAGGCGAGCTCAAGCAGCGCCGGCTCGGCCAGCCGCTCGGGATCGGCACCGTGGCGCTGCACCTCCACGTAGAGGCGGTCGCCGAAGAGGGAGGCGAGCAGGTCCAGCCGGTCGGCCGCCATCTCCGGATGGCCGCCGACGATGGCGCGGTCCAGCGGGCCCGACGGGCCGCCCGTGAGGCAGATGAGGCCGGTGTTCGCCTCGGCCAGCCATTCGGGCAGGATGCGCGGCTCGTCCTCGCTCGCGGTTTCGAGGAAGGAACGGGAGACGAGGCGCATGAGGTTGCGCCAGCCCGCGTCATCCTTGGCCAGCAGCACCACGCGGGGCTTCTTCGGCCGCAGGCCGCCGCGCGGCCCGGCCGCATCCGGCAGATCAAGCGCCAGCGACACGCCGGGAATGGGCTGGATGCCCGAACCCGACATCTTCTCGGAGAACTCAAGCGCGCCGAAGAGATTGCCGGTGTCGGTCAGCGCGATGGCCGGCTGATAGTCCGCCTTCGCCAGATCCGCCAGCTTGCCGACGGAGAGCGCACCCTCCAGCAGCGAATAGGAGGAATGGACATGCAGGTGGATGAAGCCGGGATCGGACATGAGGCTCGGAGCGCCGTTCACTGAGCGGGGATTCGTTCTCCCTTAAGGTAGCCCCGATTGCCGCCCGCGAAAGGGTGTGCGGCATCCATGCCCGCTATCCTCCGGCCACCGGGGCGCTATTCTCGCGGGAAATCCAATCGGAGCCGGCATGACGCGGTCGCTTCTCGCCAACTGGGTGTTCTGGGCCGTCCTCTCGGCCGCCTTCGCCGCGCTCACGGCCATCTTCGCCAAGGTGGGCGTGGCGGGCGTGGATTCCGACTTCGCGACGCTCATTCGAACGGTCGTCATCCTCGCACTGGTGGCGGCCATCGCCCTCGCGCGCGGCGCATGGCAGCCAGTCGCGAGCGTGTCGGGACGCACCTGGACGTTCCTGCTGCTGTCCGGGCTCGCCACCGGCGCCTCGTGGCTGTGCTACTTCCGCGCGCTGAAGATGGGCGATGCCGCCCGCGTGGCGCCGGTAGACAAGCTCAGCGTCGTGCTGGTGGCCGTGTTCGGGGTGATCTTCCTGGGCGAAAAGCTGTCGGCGGTCGCCGCCCTCGGCGTCGCGCTCATCGCGGCGGGGGCGGTGCTGGTGGCGCTCGGCTGAGGGCAGCCTTCAGAAGTGGCTGTAGCTGCCGCTGCCGAGATCGAGCGGATGGCCGCCGGCGTCGGTCACATCAAGGCCGGAGCCTTCCCGCGTCTCGCCGATCAGCGCCACGGGCACGCCGGCCTGCGCCGCCTCGATCGTGAAAGCGGGAACGGCCGCATGGGGCACGCAGGCAAGGATCTCATAATCGTCGCCGCCCGACAGGGCCACCGCGAGCAGGCCCGGATCGGCCTTCACCGCAGCGGCAGCCGCCACTGAGAGGGGTACGCGCCGCGCCTCCACCTTGCCGCCGCAGCCGGAGGCGGCGAGCATCTTGGCGAGGTCGCCGGCGAGCCCGTCCGACACATCCATGGCGGACGCCGCATGCCGCCGCAGGACGCGGGCAAGGGCAAGGCGCGGTTGCGGATTGAGATAGCGGTCGAGGAGATGCGCGCGTTGCTCGCCGGACAGCCCGGCGAAAGCCGGCGCATCGCCGTCCTGCCGCAGCCGGAGGCCCAAGGCGGCGTCGCCGATGGTGCCGGACACGAAGATGGCCATGCCCGCCTGCGCCCCAGTGCGCGGCACGAACTCACCCTTGGGCACGGCCCCCAGCGCCGTGATGGTGATCGTCACCGGGCCGGGGGTGGAGACCGTGTCCCCGCCGAGGATGGGGCAGGAGAAGGCCTCCGCATCGGCCCCGAGGCCGGCGGCGAAGGCTTCCATCCACGCATCGGGCGTGCCCTTGGGCAGGGCGATGGCCATCAAGGCGCCGATCGGCGCGGCGCCCTTGGCGGCGAGGTCGGAGAGGTTCACCCGCAACGCCTTGCGGGCGATGGCGGCGGGCGGATCGTCGGGGAAGAAATGCACCCCCGCGACCACTGCATCCTTGGTCAGCACAAGGTCGCAGCCTTCGGGTGGCGACAGCAGCGCGGCATCGTCCAGAAGGCCGAGCGCGCCCTGCGACCCGGCGATGGGGCGGAAGTAGCGGGCGATGAAGCGATCCTCGCCCGAGCCGCCGCCCTCCATTCTCAGGCGCCCCGGAATTCGTCGGGCCGCAGCTCGTGCGCCAGCGCATCGAGTACGGCATTCACCATGCCGGTCTCGTCGCGGTCGAGGAAGGCGCCGGCCACATTCACATATTCGGTGATGACCACGCGGGCGGGCGGGTCCTTCGCCATCAGCTCGAAGGCGCCGGCGCGCAGCACGGCGCGCAGCACCGCTTCCACCCGCTTCAGCGGCCAGCCCTTGGAGAGGGTGCCGTCCACCAACGGATCGATCTGGCGCTGGGCGTTCAGCACGCCCTCCACCACCGAGCGGAACAGCCGGCGGTCGGCTTCGGGGAATTCGATGCCTTCCACTTCCTGGCCGAGCCAGTGGCTCTCGAACTCGGCGAGCACGTCGTTGAGGGGCGTGGCGGCGAGGTCCATCTGGTAGAGCGCCTGCACCGCGCCGAGGCGGGCTGCGCTCTTCTTCATGGGCTTCTGCGGCGCGGTCTTTTCGGCCTGGCTGCTCGACTGGCTTTTGGCTTGGTCGCTCATGACGGTCACGCTTCCAGCCGGCGTTTCAGCCGCAGCAGGCTGAGCGCGGCCTCGGCGGCGCCGCCGCCCTTGTTGCCCTCGGAGACGCGGGCGCGCTCCCAGGCCTGCGCCTCGGTGTCCACGGTGAGGATGCCGTTGCCCACCGGCAGGGCGTGGGCCATGCCCAGTTCCATCAGTCCGCGCGCGGATTCGCCGGCCACGATGTCGAAATGGAAGGTCTCGCCGCGGATGACCACGCCGAGGCCCACCACCGCGTCCACCGGCTCGCCGCCCTCTTCGTATGCGGCAAGGGCGATCTCGGCGGCGATGGGAATCTCCAGCGCCCCGGGCACGGTGATGACCGCCACCGTGACGCCGGCAGCCTCCAGCGCGGCGCGGGCGCCGGCGAGGAGTTCGTCGGCCAGCGCCTCGTAATAGCGGCCTTCGACGATGACGACGCGGGCGCCTTCGAGCGCGGCATCGGCTTCGACGGCGGTTTCCCTGCGCGTCGTGACCATGGGCATTCTCCGAAATCTGGACGGCGCACCGCGCCGGAATTGGGCCGAAGGCCTAGCTGGCCCGGGGGAACTCCGCAAGCCGGGCCGCATAACGGGCCATCAGGTCGGCCTCGAAATTCACCGTGTCCCCGGCCTTCACCCCACCCCAGGTGGTGACGGAGAGGGTGTGGGGAATGAGCAGGCAGGAGAAGGTGTTGCCGTTCACCTCGTTGACCGTCAGCGAGGTGCCGTCGAGCGCCACCGAGCCCTTGGCCGCGACGAAGCGCGCCAGTCTCTCTGGTACCTCGAACACGAAGCGCGTGGTGGTGCCGAGATCCTCCCGCGACACCACTTTCGCCGTGCAGTCCACATGGCCGGACACCATGTGGCCGCCCAGTTCGTCACCCATCTTGAGCGAGCGCTCCAGATTGATGCGCCGGCCCTCGTCCCAGCCCGCGACCGTGGTGATGGCCAGCGTCTCGGGCGCGGCATCCACGGTGAAGAGGGTGGCGCGGGGGCCGCCAGCCGTCACCGAAGTGACGGTGAGGCACACGCCCGCATGGGCGATGGAGGCGCCAATGTCGATGCCGACCGCGTCGAAGTCGGTGGCGACAGTGAGGGTCTTCACCTCGCCCTTCCGCTCGACCTTCACGAGGTCGCCCATGTCGGTCACGATGCCGGTGAACATCTCAGCGTCTCCACAAGCGGACGAGGTGGTCAGCGCCGAGTTCCGCGCGCTCCACCTCGGCAAATCCCACCGGCTGGGTCAGCCGGATGAGCGGACGGCCGGCCAAAGCGGGGTAAGCGTCCGGCCCCAGAATGACGGGGCTGCGGAACACCGCCACCTCGTCCACCACCCCCGCATCCAGAAAGCGGGCGGCGGTGGTCGGCCCCCCCTCCACCATGATGCGGGTGAGGCCGAGCAGGCCCAGCAGCTTGACCACGGCCGGAATATTGATGTGCCCATCCGCCCCGCGCGGCGCGCGCAGCACTTCGACGCCGCGCTCGTTGAGGGCGGCTGCACGGTGGGCGGGCGCATCCTCGGCGGCGATCACCCACAAGGGCACGTCGCAGGCGGTGCGCACCAGCGCGGCCGTGAGCGGAATGTCCAGCTCGGCATCCAGTACCAGGCGCACCGGCGAGCGGGCCTCGAAGCCTTCCAGCCGGCAGGTCAGCATGGGATCGTCGGCGAGCACGGTGCCGAGGCCGACAAGGATGGCGTCCGTATGGGCGCGCATGAGGTGTGCCCGCGCCCGTGCCTCGGCGCCGGTGACGACGGCCGGCTTCGGCCCGGCATGGGCGGCCTTGCCGTCGGCGGAGACCGCCATCTTCACCAGCACATGCGGCCGGCCCTCGGTGACGCGGCGGATATGGCCGGCGTGATCGGACAGGGCCTGCTCCGCCCCGACGCCCACCGTGACCCAGATGCCGGCGGCGCGCAGGCGGGCAACGCCCCTGCCCTTCACCCGATGGTCGGGGTCCTCAATGGCGGCGACCACGCGGGCGACACCGGCATTGATGACGGCATCGGCGCAGGGCGGCGTGCGGCCGTGGTGGGAGCAGGGCTCCAGGGTGACATAGAGCGTCGAGCCGCGCGCCAGCTCACCGGCGGCGGCGAGCGCCTGCGGCTCGGCATGGGGGCGGCCGGTGGCGGCGGTGGCGGCGCTGGAGACGACGCGCGGCACGCCGTCCACATGCTGCACCACCACGGCACCAACCGAGGGATTGGGCCAAGTGCGGCCGAGGCCGGTCTGTCCGACCTTCAGCGCCTCGGCCATGAACAGCTCGTCCTCGCGCGGCGAAAGGACGGGCGCAGATGGCACCGGACGGCCGCTCATTCCCCGCTCCGCGGGGTCGTGGGCCGGGCGCGCGCCTTTTCCACCGCCGGCTCGGCATCGTCGGCGCGGGGCTCACCCTCGTGGGAGAGTTCGGCGAGGGCGTTCTCGAAATCCTTGGCCTCGCGGAAGTTGCGATAGACCGAGGCGAAGCGAACGTAGGCCACGTCGTCGATCTGCTTCAGCCCCTCCATGACCATCTCGCCGATGGTCTCGGAGGTGATGTCGCCCTCGCCGACGCTTTCCAGCTGGCGCACGATGCCGTTGAGCATCCGCTCCACGCGCTCGTTGTCCACCGGCCGCTTGCGCAGGGCGACGCTGACGGACTTCTCCAGCTTCTCCCGCTCGAACGGCACGCGCCGTCCGGAGCGCTTGAGCACCATCAGCTCGCGCAGTTGCACCCGCTCGAACGTGGTGAAGCGGCCGCCGCAATCGGGACAGATGCGGCGGCGCCGGATGGCGGTGTTGTCTTCCGTCGGCCGGGAATCGCGCACCTGCGTCTCAAGGCCGCCGCAATAGGGGCACCGCATCCTTCACGCCTTCCCGGTCGTCGATCCTCAGGGATAGATGGGGAAGCGGGCGAGCAGCGTCGAGACCTTCTCGCGCACGGCTGCCTCGACGAGGCTGTCCTCGTCCGAGCCCTTCTGGGAGAGCACGTCGAGCACCTCGGCGATGAGATTGCCCACCTGCTGGAACTCCGCCACACCGAAGCCGCGGGAGGTGCCCGCCGGGGTGCCGAGGCGCACGCCGGAGGTCACGAACGGCTTTTCGGGGTCGAACGGGATGCCGTTCTTGTTGCAGGTGATGTGGGCGCGACCGAGGGCAGCCTCGGAGACCTTGCCGGTGAGGCGCTTGGGACGCAGGTCCACCAGCATCAGGTGGGTATCGGTGCCGCCGGAGACGATGGCAAAGCCGTGGCCCTTCAGGGTCTCGGCGAGCGCCTTGGCGTTCTCCACCACGTTCTTCGCATAGAGCTTGAACTCGGGCCGCAGCGCCTCGCCGAAGGCCACCGCCTTGGCGGCGATGACGTGCATCAGCGGACCGCCCTGGATGCCAGGGAAGATGGCCGAATTGATCTTCTTGGCGATGTCCTCGTCATTGGTGAGGATCATGCCGCCGCGCGGGCCGCGCAGGGTCTTGTGGGTGGTGGTAGTCACCACATGGGCGTGCGGGAACGGGCTCGGATGGGCGCCGCCAGCCACGAGGCCCGCAAAATGCGCCATGTCCACCATCAGCAGCGCGCCGACGGAATCGGCGATGGCGCGCATCTTGGCGAAGTCGATGACGCGCGGATAGGCGGAGCCGCCGGCCACGATGAGCTTCGGCTTGTGCTGGTCGGCGAGCTGCGCCACCGCCTCATAATCGATGCGCTGGTCGTCCTCGCGCACGGTGTAGGGCACCGGCTTGAACCACTTGCCGGACATGTTCACCGGCGAGCCGTGGGTCAGGTGCCCGCCGGCCGCGAGGTTGAGGCCGAGGAAGGTATCGCCCGGCTGGAGCAGCGCGAAGAACACGCCCTGGTTCGCCTGGCTGCCGGAATTGGGCTGCACGTTGGCGAAGGCGCAGCCGAACAGCTTCTTGGCGCGCTCGATGGCGAGATTCTCGGCCACGTCCACGAACTGGCAGCCGCCGTAGTAGCGCTTGCCCGGATAGCCCTCGGCATACTTGTTGGTGAGCACGGAGCCCTGCGCCTCGAGCACGGCGCGCGAGACGATGTTCTCGGAGGCGATCAGCTCGATCTCGTCCCGCTGGCGACCCAGCTCCGCTTGCACCGCGCCGGCGATCTCGGGATCGGTCTCGGCGAGAGAGGCGGTGAAGAAGCGGTTCATTTCCTCCGTGACGGAGGAGCGGTTCGCGTCCTGCGAGGCCATGGGAAGGTCTCCGGTGATGGCGTGGAGGCTCCGGACAAGGGCGACAGGCGCCCGGCCGGAGCGGACCCTGCGCTTATCACAGGGCGAAGGTGAAGTCCAAAGCCGGCTGGTGCGGCGTGTGGGCTCGGGGTCGCGGGAAAGGCCGGGCTGGCGGGGGCCGGCGGCTGGCGAAAGCAGGGCGAACGGGCACGATGGGACGCCGGCTGGCGGGCGGCCCTCCTCGTCCCCTCCCCTTCGTCATGGCCGGTCTTGTCCCGGCCATGACGGAGCGCCCGTTGTCTCCTTCAGTTGCGGAAGTTGATCGCCACACCGAAGCTCATGCCCTTGCCGTCGGGCGGGGCGGGAAAGGGCGAGGCGCGCCGGGCCATGGCCACCGCCTCCTGGTCCAGCACCGAATTGCCGGAGGAGCTCGCCAGCGACACGCCGGTCACCGCGCCCGAGCCGGAAATCGAGATGCTGATCCCCGGCCGCCCCACGTTCGAGCCCTGCGGGCGTTTGAAGCGGTTGAGATGGGCAAAGGCGCGCGATTTCCAGTCCGCCAGCGCAGCCGAGCGGGCGGCCGCGGCACCCGGCGAGGGGGCGGCGGTGGTCTGGGCGGTGGGCGCCTCCGAGCGCGGCGCGGCGGTGGTGGTGGGAGCGGTCCGGCGACGGGTGGGCTTTGCCTCCTTCTTCGGCTTCTCCACCTCCTTGGGCCGGGGCTTCTCCTCCTCCACCTTCTTGGGTTCGGGCTTGGGCAGCACCACCTCGGCCTCCGCCGGTGCGGGCGGGGTCTCCGGCATCTTTTCGACCGTCTCGGTCACCTGCGGCTCGGGCGGCGGCGGCTCGGCCTCCTCCGGCTCCTCCTTGGCATCAGGCACCGGTTCCGGCGCCTGGATCATCTGCGGGCCCGGCGCCACTTCTTCCTGGGACGGCTGGCTGACCGCCATGGGCGCCAGCTCGATCATGATGGCGGCGGGCGGCGACTGCTCGCCCGGCGCATCCTTGTTCCAGTTCAGCGCCACATAGACGACGGCGGCATGGAGCGCGACCACCAGCAGCACACCCGCGGCGAGCCGCAGGATCGTGTTGCGCAGGTGGTAGCGGTCGAAGTCGTGCCAGTGGTGGTGGTGGTGAACCGCGCTCACCGGGCCGCTCCGGGGGCTCCGGCAGATGCGGGCGGGACGGCAGAGGCCGGGGTGACAGCGGACGGGGGCTGCGTCGCCGGCGCGGGTTCGCCGCCTTCGAGGCCGACGAGAGCGACCTTGAGATAGCCGGCGGTGCGCAGGAGGTTCATCACCTCCATCACATCGCCATAGGGCACCGTCTTGTCGGCGCGCACGAACACGCGCTGCTGTCGGTCGGCATTGGTGCGCCCGTCCAGCATGGCGCCGAGGCCGGTCCGGGTGACGGGATCATCGCCCAGCGCCAGCGTCAGGTCCTTCTTGACGGAGAGGAACAGCGGCTTGTCCGGGCGCGGCTGCGGCTGGGCGTTGGAGGCGGGCAGGTCCACCTTCACGTCCACCGTGGCGAGGGGCGCCGCCACCATGAAGATGATGAGCAGCACCAGCATCACGTCGATGAACGGCGTTACGTTGATTTCGTGGTTCTCGGCGAGATTGTCCCCGCCGTGGTCGAGCTTGGCGGCCATGTGGGCTCACTCCGCGGCGGTGCGCAGGCGCGGGGCCTCCGCCTCGGCCGCGGCGCGGTCGAGGTCGCGGGAGAGATGGCGCATCACCTCGGCGGACGTGTCGGCGAGGTTCGCCTTGTAGGCGGCGATGGCGCGGGCGAACACGTTGTAGATCACCACCGCCGGGATGGCCGCCACCAGGCCGATGGCGGTGGCGAGCAGCGCTTCGGCGATGCCGGGCGCGACCACCGCGAGGTTGGTGGTCTGCGCCTTCGAGATGCCGATGAAGGCATTCATGATGCCCCACACCGTGCCGAACAGGCCGACGAAGGGCGCCGTGGCGCCGATGGTGGCGAGCACGCCGGTGCCCGCCGTCATGCGCCGGCCGGCCTTGGCCTCGATGCGGGAGAGGGCGACGGCGACGCGCTCCTTGATGCCGTCCACCGGCAGGCCGGCGGAGGCGTGCCACTCTGCCAGCGCGGCGCGCACGGTGGCGGTGGCCGGGCTGCTCGCCTTGGGCATTTCGGCCGCGGCATCGGACAGGGTGACGGCCCCGCGCAGCGCCTTCAGCGTGCGGGAGACGGCACGGCGGGCGAACAGCAGCTCGAGGGATTTCGCGAACCACACGCTCCAGGTGAGGACGGAGGCGAACGCGAGGCCCAGCATCACCGCCTTCACCACCATGTCGGCGGCCATGAACATGCCCCAGGGGGACAGGTCATGGGGCAGGCGTGCGTCCGCGACGCTCTCGGGCGCCGGCACGGAGGGGGCAGACTCAACCGGCTTGGGTGCCCACGGAGCGGGCGCAAACTCGGCTGGAGCGGCGGCAGAAGGAGCGGCGGCGGAAGGGGCCGCCTCGGAAGGCGCGGTCGTCGAGGGGGCGGCCGTGGACGGAATCGCAGCCGGGGTGGGCGCCACCGCGGCAGCAGGTGCCGCGTGCTGGTGCGTCTCGGCGGGAGGAGCCGGCTGCGCCAGAACGGCGGCAGGCCCTGAGGTCACGGCCAGCAACAGGCCCAGCGAAAGCACAGCCGCGCCCCTGGGCGCCAGCGAAGAAGCACGGAAAACAGCACGCCCGGCAGACGTGCGCGAGATCAAGCGAACAGGCATCGCGCATCACCAATAATCAAAACGGACAGGCTGGCGATCCCTCCGCCGGGAATAGCTGGCTCGCGACCTTATACTCCCATTCGCTGCAGAAGCTAACCCGTGCCCCCCAACATTGTCGGCAAAGCCCTGTGATATAGAGTTATTTCAATCTGGCGCAGGGGAAATTCATGACGCTGGGGAATGCACTTCACCAGCCCCAAAACGAGAACGGCCGGGCAAAATGCCCGGCCGTTCCGTTGAAATAACCGCCCAAAATCACGGGCGACGTCAGAGGTCCGCTCTACCTCAGAAGTCCATGCCGCCGCCCGGCATGGCCGGGGCCGCGGGAGCGTTCTTCTTCGGCAGCTCGGCAATGAGGGCCTCGGTGGTGATCAGCAGGCCGGACACGGAAGCCGCATCCTGCAGGGCGGTGCGCACGACCTTGGTGGGGTCGATGATGCCCGCCTTCACCATGTCCACATATTCGCCGGTCTGGGCGTTGTAGCCGAAGGTGTAGTCGTTGGACTCGAGAATCTTGCCCACCACGACGGAGCCGTCGTCGCCGGCGTTCTGGACGATCTGGCGCGCCGGAGCCTGGATGGCGCGGCGGACGATCTCGATGCCGGTCTTCTGGTCGGCATTGTCGACCTTGAGGCCGTCGAGCACCTTGATGGAGCGCAGCAGGGCGACTCCGCCGCCGGGGACGATGCCTTCTTCCACCGCAGCGCGGGTGGCGTGCAGGGCGTCGTCAACGCGATCCTTCTTCTCCTTGACCTCGACCTCGGTCGAGCCGCCCACGCGCACCACGGCGACGCCGCCGGCGAGCTTGGCGAGGCGCTCCTGGGCCTTCTCGCGGTCATAGTCGGAGGTGGTGGTCTCGATCTGCGCGCGGATCTGGGCGATGCGCGCCTCGATGTCGGCCTTCTCGCCGGCGCCGTCGACGATCGTGGTGTTCTCCTTCTCGATCACCACCTTCTTGGCGCGGCCGAGCATGGAGAGATTCACGCTGTCGAGCTTGATGCCGACTTCCTCGGAGATCACGGTGCCGCCGGTCAGGATCGCGATGTCCTGCAGCATGGCCTTGCGGCGATCGCCGAAGCCCGGAGCCTTGACCGCAGCCACCTTCAGGCCGCCGCGCAGCTTGTTCACCACGAGGGTGGCGAGGGCCTCGCCTTCCACGTCCTCGGCGATGATCAGCAGCGGACGGGCCGACTGCACCACCGCCTCGAGCACGGGCAGCAGCTCCTGCAGGCCGGCGAGCTTCTTCTCGTTGATGAGGATGTAGGGCTCCTCGAACTCGACGCGCATCTTCTCTGCATTGGTGATGAAGTACGGAGAGAGATAGCCGCGGTCGAACTGCATGCCTTCCACGACATCCAGCTCGGTCTCGGCGGTCTTGGCTTCCTCGACGGTGATGACACCCTCGTTGCCGACCTTCTTCATCGCCTCGGCGAGGAACTTGCCGACCTCGGCGTCGCCGTTGGCGGAGATGGTGCCGACCTGGGCGATCTCGTCGTTGGAGGTCACCTTGCGGGAGTTGGCGGCGAGGTCCTTCACGATGGCGTCCACCGCGACGTCGATGCCGCGCTTCAGATCCATCGGGTTCATGCCGGCGGCAACCGCCTTGGCGCCTTCCTTCACGATGGCCTGGGCCAGCACGGTGGCGGTGGTGGTGCCGTCGCCGGCGAGGTCGTTGGTCTTGGAGGCGACCTCACGCACGAGCTGGGCGCCGAGGTTCTCGAACTTGTCCTCGAGCTCGATCTCCTTGGCCACCGACACACCGTCCTTGGTGATGCGGGGGGCGCCGAAGCTCTTCTCGATGACCACGTTGCGGCCCTT
Organism: Xanthobacter aminoxidans; assembly: GCF_043193615.1. Lineage (NCBI taxonomy): Bacteria > Pseudomonadati > Pseudomonadota > Alphaproteobacteria > Hyphomicrobiales > Xanthobacteraceae > Xanthobacter > Xanthobacter aminoxidans. Next base: position 209,135 of record NZ_JBAFUS010000001.1, read on the forward strand.
GGGGCCGAGGGTCACCTTCACGGCGTTGGCGAGGATGTCGACGCCGCGCAGAACCTTGTCGCGCGCGTCTACGGAGAATTTCACGTCCTTGGCAGCCATGTGGCGTGCTCCTTCAGATTGGGACGATTAAACGGAATGGCGAATGCCGCGGGACCGGGCGCCTGGGGCTGCCTCGGCCCTGCGACTGAAAATCAGGCCGCCTGAGTTCAGGCCGCTTTCTTGGCGCCGGCCGCGTTCTCGATGACGCCGAGGATGTCGCTCTCCTTCATGATGAGGAGATCCTGGCCGTCGATCTTCACTTCGGTGCCGGACCACTTGCCGAACAGCACGATGTCGCCAGCCTTGACGTCGAGCGCCACCAGTTCGCCCTTCTCGTTACGGGCGCCGGGACCGACCGCGACGACTTCGCCCTGCTGCGGCTTCTCCTTGGCGGTGTCGGGGATGATGATGCCGCCGGCCGACTTCTGCTCGGCCTCGATGCGCTTGACGACCACGCGGTCGTGCAGGGGACGGAAACCCATAGGGAAACCTCCGGTTCGATGTTGTCCATCGGGGTTGCCTGTTTTGAAGGCGCCGGGAACCCCTCTACCCGGCCCGACCGCGATCTAAGGGCGGCAAATTGGAGCCGCAAGGGGTCGGCTCAAAAAATTTAGCACTCAAGGGAACTGAGTGCCAGCAGCCCGTCTCCCTTCAGTTTGAGCGGAAGCCGGGCGGCTCGCCGGCTACGCACAGCGCGAGCCCGGGCGCGGCCCGGTGCTGTCAGCAATCCGGATCGAAGGCTGCTAGAGCATTGTTTTTGCAGACGGAAACCAATCTTTAGCCTTGGCCCCGGCAAAGTGTGTAGCCGACAATGAAGTGTCCGGTCCCGTCTTCCCCAGCCCTGCTGGCGGCGGGGCCGCGGATTGGAGGTGTGACCCATGGCTGCCAAGGTGTCGCGTGACTTCGTCCTGCAGATGGAAGGCTACGGCCTGGCCACGGCCGAGATCCTCTATCGCATGCCCGACCACCCCGGCCTGCTCCAGACCTTCCTCTGGCAGGACTACGACCTGTGCCCGCGCTTTCCGGAGCTGAACAAGTTCCTGGAATTCTGGCGACGCGAGATCGAGGGGCCGCTCCATTCCGTGCGCGTCGCCCATTCCGGCCTCATCAAGCCCGCCGAGCTGCGGTCCGTGGACGGAATGTTCCTTTTGAACTGATGTGGAGCAATCTCCCTGCGTCAGGGACTTTCCGTATCAGTCAACGGTCTTTATGGTTTCGATCGGGCGGTGAGGACATGCACGTCCCCGCGGGGGTGGGGCGTGCATGTCCGCTCAATTCCATGTGCGGCGTGATGGGAACAGCGCAGGGCCTGACCCAGCGGAATTTTTGCGCCCCAGTGCCCTCCCGCTGCCGTTTTCCGGTTGTAGCTGAAGCGTCCATTCCATGAGGGCGCCTTGGATCACCGCACGCCACGAACCTCCGAACTCCTGGCCGCCGTGCTCGCCGCGCAGGAGGGGGATCAGGTCGCCATCGGCGATCTGGTGAACGCGCTGCGCAATCGCGCCTTCGGCATTCTCTTCCTCATCTTCGGCATACCCAACTGCATCCCCATGCCGCCGGGCATCCCGGTGGTGTGCGGCATCATCCTGGGCCTCATCGGCCTGCAGATGATGCTGGGCCGGCAGGAATTGTGGCTGCCGGCGTGGATTGCCCGCCGCACCTTCTCCCGTGCCATGCTGGAATCGATCGTCACCCGCTCCCGGCCGTGGATCGAGCGGTTCGAGCGCGTCTCCCGTCCCCGCTTCGAAGAGTTCGCCGGCCCCACGGCCCGGCGGATCGTGGGCGCGACGGTGGTGGTGCTGGGCTTCATCCTGCTGCTGCCCATCCCCTTCCTCGGCAATCTGCCGCCGGGATTTGCCGTGTGCATCTTCGGCCTCGGCCTCGTGGAGCGGGACGGCCTCGTCATCCTCGCTGGCTTCGGCGCGACGATCCTCGGACTGATGGTGACAGCGCTGATGAGTTGGGCCATCTACCAGGGCGCCATCGCCATCTTCTGAGACCTTCCCCTTCCATGCGTGTCGACGCCTTCGATTTCCACCTCCCCGAGGAGCGCATCGCCCTGCGCCCGGCCGAGCCGCGCGACACGGCGCGGATGCTCGTCGTCCGCCCCGGCGCCACGCCGGAGCTGGAGGACCGCATCGTGCGCGACCTGCCGGACTTCCTGCGGCCCGGCGATGCGGTGGTGGTGAACGACACCCGCGTCATCCCCGCCGCGCTGGAGGGCGTCCGCTCGCGCGAGGGCGGCTCGGACGTGGCGGTGGAGGCGAACCTCATCAAGCGTCTCGCGCCGGACCGCTGGCGCGCCTTCGCCAAGCCGGGCAAGCGCCTGCGGGTCGGCGACCGCATCCGCTTCGGCGGCGAGGGCGGCGCCTGCCTGCTGGGCACGCTCGATGCGACCGTGGCGGCCAAGGAGGACGACGGCTCCATCGTCCTCGCCTTCGATTTCGCCGGTGACGTGCTAGACGAGGCGGTAGCGGCCGTGGGGCACATGCCCATCCCGCCCTATATCGCCGCCCGCCGCCACGAGGATGCGCGGGACAAGGACGACTACCAGACCCTGTTCGCCCGTGTCGCCGGCTCGGTGGCGGCGCCGACCGCGAGCCTGCATTTCACGCCCGATCTCCTCGCCCGCATGGCCGCCGCCGGAGCAGCGCTGCACAAGGTGACGCTGCATGTGGGCGCCGGCACCTTCCTGCCGGTGAAGGCGGACGACACCTCCGGCCACACCATGCACGCCGAGTGGGGAGAGGTGACGCGCGAGACGGCGGACGCCCTCAATGCGGTGAAGGCGAAGGGCGGACGCATCTTCACCATCGGCTCCACCTCCACCCGCCTCATCGAGAGCGCGGCGGGAGAGGACGGCGCCATTCGGCCCTTCGTGGGGGAGACGGACATCTTCATCACCCCCGGCTACCGCTTCCGCGCGGTGGACGGAATGCTCACCAACTTCCACCTGCCGCGCTCGACGCTGGTGATGCTGGTGGCGGCCTTCATCGGCCATGAGGCGCAGAAGCGCGCCTATGCCCATGCGATTGCGGAAAATTACCGCTTCTATTCCTATGGCGATGCGTGCCTGCTTCTGCCACAAGGCGGCGCATGACGTCCGACACGCCTGCCGACACCTTTTCCTTCACCCTCTCCGCCACCGACGGCGCCGCCCGCACCGGCTTCGTCTCCACCCCGCGCGGGCGAATCCGCACGCCGGCCTTCATGCCGGTAGGGACGGCCGCGACGGTGAAGGGGCTCTATTTCGACCAGGTGAAGGCGGCGGGCGCGGATATCGTGCTCGGCAACACTTATCACCTCATGCTGCGCCCCGGCGCCGAGCGGGTGGCGAAGCTCGGTGGCCTGCACAAGTTCATGCGCTGGGACGGGCCGATCCTCACCGATTCCGGCGGCTTCCAGGTGATGAGCCTGTCGAGCCTGCGCAAGATGAGCGAACAGGGCGTCACCTTCCGCTCCCATGTGGACGGCGCCTATCACGAGATGAGCCCGGAACGCTCGGTGGAGATCCAGGGCCTGCTCGGCGCCGACATCCAGATGCAGCTCGACGAGTGCGTGCGCTTGCCCTGCACCGACGAGGAGGCCGAGCGCGCCATGCGCCTGTCGCTCCGCTGGGCGGAGCGTTCCAAGCGCGCGTTCGAGACGCAGCCCAAGGGCCGCGCGCTCTTCGGTATCGTGCAGGGCGGCGCCGTGCCGGCGCTGCGGGTCGAGTCGGCCCGCGCCCTCGCGGACATGGACTTCCCCGGCTATTCCATCGGTGGCCTTGCGGTGGGCGAGCCGCAGGAGGTCATGCTCGCCATGATCGAGACGGTGGCGCCGCACCTGCCGACGACCAAGCCCCGCTACCTCATGGGCGTCGGCACGCCGGACGATCTGCTGGAGAGCGTCGCGCGCGGCATCGACATGTTCGACTGCGTGATGCCCACGCGCTCCGGCCGGCATGCGCTGGCCTTCACCCGCTTCGGCCGCATCAATCTGAAGAACGCCCGCCACGCGGAAGACCCGCGTCCGCTGGACGAGGAGAGCGACTGCCCGGCCTTGCGCGATTATTCCCGCGCCTATCTCCACCACCTCGTGCGCTGCGAGGAGATGCTGGGGGCCATGCTGATCTCCTGGGCCAACATCCACTACTACCAGCAGCTCATGGCCGGCGCCCGCGCCGCCATCGCAGCGGGCCGGTATGGGAACTATGTGGCCGAGACGAAGGAAGGCTGGGCGCGGGGCGACCTGCCGTTGTGGGAAGGCTGAAGGTCGGCGGCGTGGATGCCCCGGATGAACCGGGGCATGACAGCGCAAGCCTCAGAACCAGATGCGTCCGCGCACGGCCTGCTGGGCGGCCCACCACATGGCGAACTGACGGCGGAAGGGGGAGAGGCCGGCGGGCTGGCGGAACGGGTCGCGCACCCTGGCCAACGCCTTGAGATCACCGGCCACCAGCGCCAGCGGCAGGAAAGGTGCGGCGATGGAGGTGGCGGCATAGGTCTGCCCGGCCGCCTCGCGGGCTTCCCACAAATGGCGGGCCGCCGTCTCCCGCAAGTCCGCCAGCGCCGCCAGCAGGCCCGGCGTGACCGAGCCCGACACCGCCTCCTCCCGACCCACGCCATGGCGGGCGAGGACATCCAGCGGGATGTAGCATTGCCCGCGCGCGGCATGGATGGGGAAAGCGCGCATCAGGCCAGTCATGGCGATGGCGACGCCGCCGTGCCCCGCAAGGTCGCCGGAGCGACCCACGTCCGGCAGCAGAATCAAGGCCGAGAGCTGGAGCAGCGCCGAGGCGGTCTCGCCGGCATAGCCTTCGAGATCGCCGACAGTGGGCATGGGATCATCATACAGGTCGAAGACCCGCGCATCGGCCATGGCGATCAGGCTTTGGCGCGGCAGGCGGAAGCGCGCGATGGTGTCGATGAGCGCGGCGGCAATGGGATGCCCGGCCACATCGCCCCTGCCCTCCCCCTCGATCACCTCCCGCCACCAGGCGAGTCGCACCTCGCCGGGCAGCGCCTCGCGCACCACCTCACGCACCCGGGCGACATCCAGATTGTAGGCGTAGAGGGCGAGCAGGTGCTTGCGCTTGTCCTGCGGGGCGAACAAGGCGGCGAGGAAGCGGTCGCGATCCTGCGCCTGCACCTGTGTGGCGCAATAGGCATAGGCTTCGTCGAGCGCCTTGTCGTCGAGCGCCGGGTTTTCCATGGCTCAGACCGCGATCAGCGCCGCACCGACCCGCCGGCCCTCGGCGAGGAGCACGTTGTAGGTGGCGGCGGCGGAGGGCGTGGGCATCAGCTCGAACCGGATGCCGGCCTCGCGCAGGATCTGCTTGAGCGGCTCCTTGAGGTGCGCCGGGTCCTTGCCCGTGCCGATGAGGAGCAGCTCGACGGCCCCGGCATCCGCCACCACGGGCGCGAGCGAAGCGGCATCGATCTCGGCCACGCGCACCGGCGCCCAGCCGCGGATGCCGGACGGCAGCGCGAGGATGGAGCCGGCATGGGACATGCCGGCGAAGTGGAAGAAGGTGTCGCCATAACCGTCGATGGCGACCTGCCGCGGCAGGAAGGGCGCGCCGTCCGGGGCGGCCACGTCCGCGCCTCAGGCCTTGGCCGGACGCGCGGGACCGGCCTTGCCGTTGGGCTTTCCGTTCTTGCCCTTGCCGCTCTTGGACGACACACCGGTCGCAGGCGCGGCCTCGGGCGGGACTCCGGCAGCGGCGTCCTTCGCCTCCAGCTTCACCAGCTCGTCCAGCTCCTTCACTTCCGGATCCGCCGCGTCCTTGGTGGGGAGGCTGACCGTGGAGGCACGCAGGCCGAGATGGATGAGGATCGGGGCGGCGACGAAGATGGTGGAATAGGTGCCGATCACCACACCCACCGTCATCGCCAGCGAGAAGCCGCGCAGCACCTCGCCGCCGAAGAAATAGAGCGCGAGGGTGGCGAAGAAGGTGGTGGTGGAGACGATGATGGTTCGCGAGAAGGTCGCGTTCACCGCGATGTCGAGCAGCTCGGGCAGCGGCAGCTTCTTGTAGCGGCGCAGCATCTCGCGGATGCGGTCGTACACCACCACCGTGTCGTTGAGCGAATAGCCCATGATGGTGAGGATAGCGGCAATGGACGTGAGGTCGAAATCCACGCCGAACGCCGAATAGATCATCAGCGTGACGAAGATATCGTGCAGCGTCGTCACGATGGCGCCGACGGCGAACTGCCACTCGAAGCGGAACCACAGATAGGCGAGCACCGCTACCGCGCCGAGCACCAGCGCGAGGATGGACTGACGCACCAGCTCGCCGGACACGCTCGGGCCGACCGTCTCGACGCGCCGGACCGTGTAATCGGTGCCGAGCACGCCGTTCACCTTGGCGAGGATGGCCTGCTGGGCCTCGTCCGTGGTGCCGAAGGCGCCGATGCGGATCAGCACGTCCCGCGGCGAGCCGAACTCCTGGATCTGCACGTCGCCCACGTCGAGGTCGGTCAGGTGCTCGCGCAGCGCGCCGATGTCGGCCTGCTGCTGGCTGGTCTGCGCCTCGATGAGCGTGCCGCCCTTGAAGTCGATGCCGAGGTTGAAGCCGTGGATGGCGAACAACAGGCACGCAACGATGGACAGCGCCGCGGAGAACGGGAACGTCCAGTGCCGCAGGCGCATGAAGTGGATGTTGGTCTGCGCCGGGATGTAATCGATCAATGGCATGTGCGGCGCACCTTCAGATGGGCAGCTTCGCCGGCCGCCGCCACTTCACCCAATAGGCGATCATGAGCCGCGTCAGGGTGTAGGCGGTGAACATGGTGGTCAGAAGGCCGAGGATGTAGGTGACGGCAAAGCCGCGCACCGGACCCGACCCGCCCATGAGGAACAGGATGACCGCCGTGGCGAGCGAGGTGATGTTGGCGTCGAGGATGGTGCCCAGCGCGTTCACGAAGCCCTTGTCGATGGCCGAGATGGCCGACCGGCCTTCCCGCGCCTCGTCGCGCATGCGCTCGAAGATGACGACGTTGGAGTCCACCGCCATGCCGATGGTGAGCACGACGCCGGCGATGCCCGGAAGGGTCAGCGTGGCGCCGAGCACCGACTGGAGCGAGAACATCAGGATGATGTGCACGGCCAGAGCGATGAGCGCGAACAGGCCGAACAGACCGTACACGGCGAGCATGAACACGGTGACCAGGCCGCCGGCCACATAGGCCGCGGTCTTGCCCGCGTGGATCGAGTCGGCGCCGAGGCTCGGGCCGACCGTGCGCTCCTCCACCACCTTCAGCGGGGCCGGCAGGGCGCCGGCGCGCAGCAGGATGGCGAGATCGTTGGCCTGCTGCACGGTGAACGCGCCGGAAATCTGGCCAGCGCCGCCGAGAATCGGCTCGCGGATCACCGGGGCGGAGATCACCTGATTGTCGAGCACGATGGCGAACGGCCGGCCGACCGCTTCCTGCGAGACGGTGGCGAAGCGCTTGGCGCCATTGTTGTTGAAGCGGAAGGAGACGATGGGCTCGCGCGAGTTCTGGTCGAAGCCCGGCTGGGCATCCACCAGATCCTCGCCGGAGACGCGGACCTGCTTTTCCACCAGATAGGGCTGGCCGTCCTGGCCCTTCAGCACTTCCGATTCCGGCGGCGCGCGGCCTTCCAGCGCCTGCTGCGGCGACATGGACTGGTCCACCATGCGGAAGGAGAGCTTGGCGGTCTGGCCGAGCAGGTTCTTCAGGCGCTGGGGATCTTGCAGGCCGGGCACCTGCACCAGGATGCGGTCGAGGCCCTGGCGCTGGATGTTGGGCTCCACCGTGCCGAGCTGGTCGATACGGCGGCGGATGATCTCGATGGACTGCTCCACCGCCGAGCGCATCTTGGCGGAGAGGCCGGCGTCGGTCAGTTGCAGCGTTACGACGCCATCGGCGCCGGACGAGACGGTCATATCCATCTCGCCCGAGGAATTGCCGAACAGCGCGTTGGTCACGGGCGCGGCGAGCTTCTTCAGCTCGGTGACGGCCTTCTGCGTGTCGTTGGGGTCACGCAGGCGGAGCGTCACGCTGGTGTCGCGCAGCGCGAGGTTGGAATAGCCGATCTTCTGGTCCCGCAGCACGCGGCGCACTTCGTCGCGCAACTGCTCGGTGCGCTCCTTGCGGAGCGCCGGCCCGTCCACCTCCAGGAGGATGTGCGAGCCGCCCTGCAGGTCGAGGCCCAGCGTGACCCGGCTCGACGCCAGCCACGACGGCAAGCGGTCGAGCATGCCCGGGGAGAGCACGTTGGGCAGCGCGAACAGGAACCCGATGGCGATGGTGATGAGGATCGCCGCGGTCTTGAGACGGGAGAAGTGCAGCATGTCGCGCGCGGTCTTTCAGAAAGCGTGAGGCGGCCGGATCAACCGGCCGAGGCCTCGTCCTTGGCCGGTTCGCCCTTGGCGCGGACGGTGACGATCTGCGAGCGCATCTGCCGGATGCGGACGTTGTCCGCGATCTGCAGCTCGACCTCCTCGCCGCCCTCGATCACCTTGGTCACCTTGCCGACCAGGCCACCACCGGTGACGACCACGTCGCCGCGGCGCAGGGAGTTGACCATCTCCTGATGCACCTTGGCCCGCTTCTGCTGCGGCCGCAGGATCAGGAAGTACATGACCACGAAGATCAGCAGGAACGGGGCGAGCTGAATGAGCATGTCAGCCCCGCCGCCGGCTCCCGTGGCGCCTTGGGCGAAAGCGGGCGTGATGAACATCTCGATCCTCGTTCGTCTGTGAAGGGAATCCGCATTCCGCCGGGGTCCGGCGAAGCGGCGGGACTATAGCTGCCGCCCCGTCGAATGCAAACGCGGGGCCTGTTGGTTCACGCAGCTGTTGAAAAGGCAGGGCGGGCTGCCGCCTCCCCGCCCCCTACTTGCCGTCGAACAGCAGCGCGAGGCGGGTCATCCAGGGCTCGTCGGTCTGGTCGAGGCGCAGCGGCGTGACCGAGATGCGGCCTTCGTCCAGCGCGCGCAGATCCGTACCGGGGGAGGTCTCGTAGATGCGGCGCTCGAAGGCGATCCAGTAATAGGGGTTGTTGCGGCCGTCGCGGCGCTCGTCGATGCGCATCAGGCGCTGGTCGCGCTTGCCCTGGGCGGTGGCGGCGATGCCGGTGATCTCCTCCGGCGCGCGGTCCGGGAAGTTCACGTTCATGACGATGCCGGGGGGAATGCCTTCGTCCAGCAGCATCTGGATGATGCGCGGCGCGTGGGTCTCGGCGGTGACGAAATTCGGATTTTCTCGCGTGCGCATCCCGAAGGCCTGCGACAGCGCGATGGAGGGAATGCCGAGAATCGTCCCCTCGATGGCGCCGGCGACGGTACCGGAATAGCTTACGTCCTCGGCGATGTTCTGGCCGCGATTGACGCCGGAGAGCACGAGGTCGGGGGGATTGTCGATGAGAAGATGCCGCACCGCCATGATGACGCAATCGGTGGGCGTGCCCTTCACCGCATAGCGCCGCTCCTCCACCTGCCGCAGCCGCAGCGGATCGGAGAGGGAGAGCGAGTGGGCGACGCCCGACTGGTCGAACTCCGGCGCCACCACCCACACGTCGTCCGTGAAGGTGCGCGCGATGGCCGCGCAGCTGTCGAGGCCCGGCGCGTGGATGCCGTCGTCATTGGTGACCAGAATGCGCATGGCGTGTTCCTTTGGCCGGCACTGTCGGCTCTCGCCGTTCCCGGGCCGTCATCCCCCGGCTCGTCCGGGGGATCCACGGTTAGGCCGGGAGCCGATATGCCGAGATCGCTCCGGCGGCGGGGTGGATGCCCCGGACAAGCCGGGGCATGACAACGTCATGGGGCGGAGACGGCCGTGAAGGCCCCTGCCCCTACTTCAGCTTCTCGATCATCTGCAGCCCGCCCATATAGGGCAGCAGCGCGTCCGGCACGGCCACGGAGCCGTTCTCCTGCTGGTACGTCTCCAGCACCGCGACGAGGGCGCGGCCGACCGCCACACCCGAGCCGTTGAGCGTGTGGACATAGCGCGGCCCCTTGCCCTCGGCGGGCCGGTAGCGGGCATTCATGCGCCGGGCCTGGAAATCGCCGCAGACCGAGCAGGAGGAGATTTCGCGATAGGCATTCTGCCCCGGCAGCCAGACCTCGATGTCGTAGGTCTTCTGCGAGGCGAAGCCCATGTCGCCCGTGCAGAGCGTGACCACGCGATAGGCGAGGTCCAGTCTCTTCAGCACCGCCTCGGCGCAGGCGAGCATGCGCTCGTGCTCCTCGGCGGACTTCTCCGGCGTGGTGATGGAGACCAGCTCCACCTTGGTGAACTGGTGCTGACGGATCATCCCCCTTGTATCCCGCCCCGCCGCGCCGGCCTCGGCCCGGAAGCAGGGCGTGCAGGCGGTGAGGCGCATGGGCAGCTCTTCCTCGGAGAGGATGGACTCGCGCACGAGGTTGGTCAGCGGGACTTCAGCGGTGGGGATGAGCCAAAAAGGAATATCGTGCTCGATCGGCTCGTTTGGATCGCGATCGGCAAGCATTGACGCCCCACCCATCCATTCGTCAACCGCGTTCCGCATGAATTGATGCGCCGCGGCCCGAACTTCAGGCGTATCTACCAACCGTCCATCTTTCGAGCGCTCAAACTGGGCGTCCGCGGCGAACTTCTTTATTGCATCCTGCATAACAAGGCTCACGTCATCGATCGTGGCCCCTTTTTTTGTCTGAAACTGATCGTCCCGAAACTTCGGCAGCTGCGCCGTGCCGAACATGGCGTCATCCCGCACGAGCAACGGCGGGTTCACCTCCATGTACCCATGCTCGCCCGTATGCACATCGAGGAAGAACTGCCCCAGCGCACGCTCCAGCCGCGCCAGTGGGCCCTTGTTCACCACGAAGCGCGCGCCGGAGAGTTTGGCGGCGGTCTCGAAATCCATCTGGCCGAGGCCTTCGCCCACCTCGAAATGCTGCTTCGGGGTGAAGCTGTAGGTGCGGGGCGTGCCGAAGCGGCTCTTTTCCACATTGTCGTGCTCGTCGGCGCCCTGCGGCACCTCGGCGAGGGGCGCGTTGGGGATGGCGGCGAGTTCGCCGTTCAGTTCGGCCTCGATGCTTTTGGCTTCCGCCTCAAGCGCCGGCACGTCTTCCTTCAGCTTCGCCACTTCGGCCATGAGGGCCGAAGCTGTGGCCTCGTCCTTCTTCGCCTTCGCCTGCCCGATCTCCTTGGAGGCGGCGTTGCGGCGGGCGAGCAGGGTTTCGAGCTTGGTCAGCGTCTCGCGGCGCCGGGTGTCGAGGTCGAGGAGCTTAGCAACAAGGGCTTCCGCCGCAGCCTTGGCGTCAGCGGAATTGTTGCCGCGGCGCGCCAGCGCGTCGATGAGGCCGGCCGGTTCCTCGCGGATCCATTTGATGTCGTGCATGGCAAGCTCCGCCTCATGAAGGCGGGACGGCCTCCTCACCACCGTCATGCCCGGCCTTGTGCCGGGCATCCACGTCGGGCCGACAGCGCCAGCGTCCGGCGACCGCGCCCGGCGGCGCGGTGGATGCCCCGGACAAGCCGGGGCATGACGGCGTTTAGGGGAGAGAACCCGTCCGCGCCCAAGAATTCCAATAATCCGGGAAGGCCCCGCCGTCAGTCCGCTGTCGCGGCGTCGGCTGCGTTGCGCGCCGCTTCCGCTATCAGCCGACGCTTCTCGACGACGCCCACCAGATAGACGGACACCTCGTAGAGAAGCAGCGTCGGCAGGGCAAGGGAGAGCTGGCTGATGACATCCGGTGGGGTCAGCACCGCGGCGAGCACGAACACGCCGACGATGGCATAGCGCCGCGCCTTCACCAGCATATCCCGCGTCACCACGCCGATCTGCCCGAGCAGGGTGAGGATGACCGGAAGCTGGAAGCAGATGCCGAAGGCGAGAATCAGCGTCGTGATCAGCGAAAGGTATTCGGAGACCCGCGGCAGCAGGGAAATCTCGGCCTTCCCGTCGCCGCCCACCTGCTGCATGCCGAGGAAGTAGGTCATGGCCAGCGGCATGGCGACGAAATAGACGAAGGCCGCGCCGATGAGGAAACAGATGGGCGTGGCGATGAGATAGGGCCGGAAGGCCGCCTTCTCATGCTTGTAGAGTCCCGGCGCCACAAACATGTAGACCTGCGTCGCCACCACCGGGAAGGAGATGAAGGCAGCGCCGAACATGCCGAGCTTGATCTGGGTGAACAGGAACTCCTGCGGTGCCGTGTAGATGAGCTTCACCCCGGTGCCGAAGCCGGAGGCGAATTCATAGGGCCACAACAGGATGTTGTAGATCTGCTTCGCCAGCATGAAGCAGGCGATGAAGGCCACGAGGAACGCCACCAGCGACTTGATGAGGCGCGAGCGCAGCTCGATCAGGTGCTCGATGAGCGGGGCCTTGGAGGCGTCGATCTCGTCCTGATCGCTCATCACGCGCTCTTGGTCTCGCCCGCGGTGGGCATGGTCTCACCAGCGACGGGAAGGCTCTCGGGAGCCGGCTCAACGGCTATGGCAGGCAGCACAACCGGCGCGGGGGGCACGGCCGCCTCCACGGAGCGGCGGATTTCGGCGCGGATGGCGGCCATGGGGTCGGGCAGTTCCACGGGTGGGGGCAGGTCCGGCAATGCCGCCGGGGTCGCGGGAGCCGGCGGGGTCGGGGTCGCGCCCTCCACCGTCGAGCGAATCTCCTCGCGGATAGAGCGCAGCGGATCGAACATGTCGGACGTGGCGAGGGTGGAGCGGGCGGTCTCGGTGACGTCGCTGATTTCCTTGCGCATATCGGCAAGGTCCGCTTCGCGCAGCGCCTCCTGGAACTGCCCCTGGAACTCGCCAGCCATGCGGCGCAGCTTCGTGACGGTGCGTCCCACGGTGCGCAGCACCGTAGGCAGCTCCTTGGGACCGATGACAATCAGCGCGACAATGCCGATCAGCATCAGCTCGGACCAGCCGATATCGAACATGAGCCCGTCTGTCCGGCGGTGGTGCCGCCGCCCTCTTCAAGAGTTAGAGGCAGAGGTCCGTCAGACGGGCTTCTTCTCGGCTTCGGGGGCGCTCGACGTCTGGTGCGGCAGCGGGCGCGGCGCCTCGGGAGCGGCCGGGGGAGCCTTCACCGGCTCGTCGTCGTCGGCCATGCCCTTCTTGAAGGACTTGATGCCCTTCGCCACGTCGCCCATCAGATCGGAGATCTTGCCGCGACCGAACAGGAGGAGCACCACGGCCAGCACCACGATCCAGTGCCAGATGCTCATCGAACCCATCTAACCATCCTCCAAGGATATTCTTTGTGCCCCAGCGGCAGGCCGCAGAGCCATTCGGACGGCGACACTAGGCTCCGCCCGCGGCGAAAACAAGGACTTCACCGGGATCGACCAGAAGCCCCGTCTCGTCGCCCTTCTTCACGTTTCCCGCGTCCCGGAGGCGCAGCACCAGCGGGCGCTCCAGCCCGTCCGCGATCACTTCCACGAGATCGAGCTCGCCCAGAAAGCGCCGCTCAAGCACCCGCCCCGGCACGCCGCGCCCGGCCGGCGCGAGCGCAATGCCCTGCGGGCGGATGGCGACGATGGCCGGTCCCTCGGGCAGCTCCGGCGCCGCGAACCCGCCGATGGGCGTGTCCGCCATGCCGCCGACGATTCTGGCCTCGATCTCGTTCAGCTCGCAGAAGAATCGCGCCACACCGAGGTCCGCCGGGTGACGGTAGAGTTCGGCGGGCGCGCCGAGCTGCACCAGTTCGCCCTTGCGCAGCAAGGCGATGCGGTCGGCGAGGCGCATCGCCTCCTCGGGATCGTGGGTGACGATGATGACCGTCGCCTTGGCCTCGCGCAGCACCGCGAGCGTGTCCGCCCGCACCTGATCGCGCAGGCGACGATCAAGGCCGGAGAAGGGCTCGTCCAGAAGGAGGATGCCCGGCCGCGGCGCCATGGCGCGGGCCAGCGCCACGCGCTGCTGCTGTCCGCCGGACAATTCGTGGGGATAAACGTCGGCGAGGTCGGCGAGGTCCACCCGCGCCAGCGCCAGCCGCGCCTCCCGCATCGCCTCGGTGCGCTTCAGGCCGTTGAGGCCGAACATCACGTTCTCGAGGTTGGTGAGGTGCGGGAACAGGGCATAGTCCTGGAACACCAGCCCCACCCCGCGCCGCTCCGGCGGCACGAACGCCCCCTGCCCCGCCACCACCTCGCCATCGATGAGGATTCGGCCCGCGTCCGGCTGCTCGATGCCCGCCGCGAGGCGCAGCAGCGAGGTCTTGCCGCAGCCGGACTGGCCGAGCAGGCACAGCACCTCCCCCGGCTCCACGGCGAGGCTCACCCCGCGCACGGCGGCGACGTCGCCATAAGCGAGTTCAACGGCCTCGAAGGAGAGGCCCTTGGCGAAGGCGGCAGGGGTGCGGCTGCGGGTCATGCCCAGGGTCTCGATCTCGTCAGCCAGAACCGCCTCCTCACGCGTCGCCATCATCTTCGGGCGCGGCCTCGCCCGGCTCCTCGTCCTCGGGCGGGGGCGAGAGGTGGAAATCCAGCATGTCCGGCTCCAGCGCCTCCTCGTCCTCGCGCAGGCCCGGATCGTCGGACGGCAGCGGAATGGCGAAGCCGGCGGGGATGCGCCCGTCGATGAGGCCGGCGCCCTTCAGTTCGTCGAGGCCGGGCAAATCCTGCACCGCATCGAGGCCGAACTGGACGAGGAAGGCCGGTGTCGTGCCATAGGTCACGGGCCGGCCCGGCGCCTTGCGGCGGCCGCGCAGGCGCACCCATCCGGTCTCCAGCAGCACGTCCAGCGTGCCCTTGGAGGTGGAAACGCCGCGAATCTCCTCGATTTCGGCGCGGGTGACGGGCTGGTGGTAGGCGACGATGGCCAGCACTTCGATGGCCGCACGCGAGAGCTTGCGCGCCTCCGGCACCGGCCCGGCGACGACGCGGGCGAGGTCCGGCGCCGTGCGCAGCATCCAGCCGCCAGACGCCCGCACGATGTTGACGCCGCGCCGGGCGTAATCGGCGGTCAGGGCCTCCATCAGAGCGGCGATGTCGGCGTCGGCGGAGAGGTGTGGCTTCATGGCCTTGGCGTCCACCGGCAGCGGCGAGGTGAACAGCAGCGCCTCGATGGCCCTCAGATCGCGCGCAAAGGCATAGGCGCGCTCGTCCTCCGGACGCACGTCGAACAGGTCGATGCGCGGGACGGGACGGGTCATCTCTCCTCTCCGGGCGCCGCATCGGGCGCGTCGAACGGCAGCAGCGGCTCCGGCTCCACCGCGGGTCGCGGACGCAGCCACAGGGGAGCGAAGGGGGCATCCTGGCGGATATCCAGCATCCCCTCCCGCACCATCTCCAGGCTGGCCGAGAAGCTCGACGCGAGCGCAGTCGCCCGCTGCTCGGGCGTCGTCATGTAATCTAGCAGGAATTGGTCCAGCCGCATCCATTCGCCCACCACCTCCGCCCCGAGCAGCCGCTCCAGCCGGGCGCGGGCCTCGGCGAGGGACCAGACGGTGCGGGTCTTGAGCGTGACGTGGGACAGCGCCTTGGTCTGGCGCTGGCGGGCATAGGCGGAGAGCAGGTCGTAGATGGTGGCCGTATAAACCGTGTAGAGCGGCTCTTTCGAGGGCGGCGGCAAGGCGCGGGCGAAGGCGTCGCGGCCCATCTGCGGGCGCGCCATCAATTGCGCGGCGGCGCGGCGGATGCGCTCCAGATGCCTCAGGCGCCGGGCGAAGGCGGCGGCCATCTCCTCCGCGCTCGGCCCCTCCTCCTGCGGTGGAGCCGGCAGCAGCAGGCGGGATTTCAGATAGGCGAGCCACGCTGCCATCACCAGATAGTCGGCAGCCAGCTCCAGCCGGCCGCGCCGGGCCTCCTCGATGAAGGCGAGGTACTGGTCGGCAAGGGCGAGGATGGAAATTCTGGAGAGATCGACCTTCTGCGTCCGCGCCAGCGCGAGGAGCAGATCGAGCGGCCCCTCGAAGCCGTCCACGTCCACCACGAAGGTCTCGTCGGACGTGGCCGGAGCGCGATCGGTACCGATCTCGAAGGCGTCCGGACCGGACTCGCCTGAGGTCGGCCCCGTCACGGGTCAGCCCACCATCTTGAGCTGGGCCGCCACGACGGCACGCAATTCCTTCGCATCCACCGGATCAGGCGTCACCCGCAGGGCCAGCGCCTTGGCGGCACGGGCATAGGCCTCGCCGGTCAGCACGGGCGCGGAGGCGGCCACCTTCTCCATCTCCTCCATCTTGCCGTTGCAGTGGAGGAGCATGTCGCAGCCCGCCGCCAGCGCATCGCGGGCACGGGTTTCCATGGTGCCGGCGAGCGCGCCCATGGAGAGATCGTCGCTCATCAGCATGCCGTCGAAGCCGATGGAGCCGCGCACCACCTCGGACAGCACCACCAGCGAGGTGGTGGCGGGGCGGTCCGGGTCGATGTCGGCATAGACCACATGGGCGGTCATGCCGAGGGGCAGGTCGGACAGGTCGCGGAAGGCGGCGAAGTCCATGCCTTCCAGCTCGCCCCGCTTGGCGGTAACGACGGGCAGCTTCTCGTGGCTGTCCACCGGCGCGCGGCCGTGGCCGGGGATGTGCTTCAGGACGGGCAGCACGCCGCCTTCCATCAGCCCCACCGCCGCCGCCCGCGCCAGCGCCGCCACCGCGATGGGCTCGGTGCCATAGGCGCGATTGCCGATGATGCCGTGGCCATCGGGATGGCGCAGGTCCGCGCAGGGCAGACAGTCCACGTCGATGCCGAGGGCGTAGAGGTCTGCCGCGATGGCCCGCGAATTGAGCCGCACCGCCTCCAGCGCCGCTGTCGGATCGGAGAGGTACAGGCTGCCGAACGCCTCGGCGGGGGGATCATCTGTCCAGTGCGGCGGGCGCAGCCGCTGCACGCGGCCGCCTTCCTGGTCGATGAGCACCGGCGCCACCCAGCCCACCGCCTCGCGCAGGTCGGCGACCAGCGCGCGCACCTGGTCGGGGTCCGCCACGTTGCGGGCGAACAGGATGAAGCCCCAGGGCTCCGCATCCCGGAAGAAGCTGCGCTCGGTGGCCGAAAGGTTCGGGCCGGCACAGCCGGCGATGAAGGCGCGCGAGGTCATGTGTCCGGCCTATAAGCGGGCATCGGCGCCGTCAAGCGCGCGTGCAGCTCAGCTCTCGCCTGTCCCCGCGCAGATTTTGCCCCGCTTTGTCGGCCGTGGTCATACTCGTGCGTCCTCGTCGTGACGCCAGGGAGCCTCAGCCATGATGTACGCCATCCTCTGTTACCATGAAGAAGACGTGGTCTGTTCCTGGAGCCAGGAGCAGGACGACGCCGTGATGGCCAAGATCGCGGCGGTGCAGGAACGGCTCACCAAAGCCGGAAAGATGGGCGCATCGCTCCGCCTCCTGCCGACCACCGCCGCCACCACGATGCGCAAGACGCAGGACGCGCCCCTCATCATCGACGGACCCTTCGCCGAGACGAAGGAGCAGTTGCTGGGGTTCTACCTCGTGGATGCCGCCGACCTCGACGACGTGCTCGCCATTGCCCGGGACCTCGCGACGGTCAATCCCGGCGGCACCTATGAGATTCGCCCGGTTCGCGCCTTCTTCCCCGACCAGCGCACGGAACAGAAGACCGGCACATGACCACTTCCGCCCTCACCGACCCGGACTGGATCAACGGCACCCTCACCGCCGCCCGGCCGCAGGCGGTGGCCGCGCTGCTGCGCTATTTTCGTGATCTCGACACCGCAGAGGAGGCGTTTCAGGAAGCCTGCCTGCGCGCGCTGCGCACCTGGCCGGTGAATGGCCCGCCGCGCGATCCCGCCGCCTGGCTCATCCTCGTCGGCCGCAACGCCGCCCTCGACGGCGTGCGCAAGCGGGCGAAGCATGATCCCCTGCCCCCGGACGACCAGCTCTCCGACCTCGACGACGCCGAGGCGCCCCTGGCCGAGCGGCTGGACAATTCCCACTATCGCGACGACGTGCTGCGCCTGCTCTTCATCTGCTGCCATCCGGAACTACCAGCGACGCAGCAGATCGCGCTTGCCCTGCGCATCGTCTCCGGCCTCACGGTGAAGGAGATTGCCCGCGCCTTCCTCGTCAGCGAGGCCGCCATGGAGCAGCGCATCACGCGCGCCAAGGGCCGCATCGCCCGCGCCGACGTGCCGTTCGAGGCCCCCGGCCCGGTGGAGCGCGCCGCGCGGCTGGGGACGGTGGCGGCCATGGTCTATCTCGTCTTCAACGAAGGCTATTCGGCCGGCGGCGAGCCCAGCCGCGCGGGCCTGTGCGACGACGCCATCCGCCTCGGCCGGCTGCTGCTGCGCCTCTTCCCCACCGAGCCGGAGATCATGGGGCTGGTGGCTCTTATGCTGCTCCAGCACGCCCGCGCCGCCGCCCGCTTCGATGCGGATGGGCGAGCCATCCTGCTCGACAGGCAGGATCGCTCGAAATGGGATCGTGAACGCATCGCCGAAGGGCTGGCGCTCATCGACAAGGCCATGCGCCACCGCCGCCCCGGCGCCTACCAGATCCAGGCGGCGGTCGCCGGCCTGCATGCCCGCGCGGCGACGCCGGAGGAGACCGACTGGGCGCAGATCGACGCGCTCTATGCGGCGCTGGAATTTCTCCAGCCCTCCCCGGTGGTGACGCTCAACCGGGCGGTGGCGGTGAGCAAGGTGAAGGGTGCGAAGGCGGCGCTCGCCATGATCGAGCCCTTGGCGCCGCAGCTCTCCGGCTATTTCCATTTCTTCGGTGCCCGCGGTGCCTTCCTGCTGGAGCTGGGCCGACATCAGGAGGCGCGCAGCGCCTTCGATAGGGCCATCGCGCTGGCCAACACCCCGGCGGAGGCGGAGCACATCCGCGCGCAGATCGATCTCATCCAGGCACAGGCCTGAGGAAAAATGCGGGCAGGCTGTCGGGACGGGCGCCGTCCGCCCGTCATCACAACAGGCGCGCTCCGGCGCCGGAGGAGGAACGCATGTCCGATACTGCCGAGACCACCATGCCGTCCATCGATCCCGCCGCCATGCCCCCGGTGAAGGGCGGCGTCACGGCCTATCTGACGGTAGAGGGCGCTATGAAGGCCGCCGATTTCTACCGCAAAGCCCTCGGTGCGGAACTCGCCTTCGCCATGCCGCCGGACGAGAGCGGACGCACCATGCACGTCCATCTCTACATCAACGGCTCGTCGGTGATGCTGGCCGACCCCTACCCGGAATACTGCTCCGGCCCCGTGGAAAAGCTCGGCGGCTTCAACCTCTCGCTCCATGTGGGCGACACGGATGCCGCCTTCGCCCGCGCGGTGGAGGCCGGAGCGACGCCGGTGATGCCGCCGGAAGACATGTTCTGGGGTGCCCGCTATGCGCAGGTGCGCGACCCGTTCGGCGTGCTCTGGGCCTTCAACCAGCCGCGCTGAGTGTGAGGGAGGCGCGGCTCAGCCCACCGCGCTCACCCGCTCCTCGTCCATGCCCTCCTCGTCGGGATGGCGGGCGGGGAGTATCTCCAGCGCCTCCTCGGCCTGCGCACGGGCGAGGACCGCGGCGGCGTCCTCCGCCTCCCGCTGGCGGTTCCACAGGGCGGCATAAAGCCCGCCCTTGGCCAGCAGCTCCGCATGGCAGCCACGCTCGGCCACCTTGCCGTCGGCGAGGACGAGGATCTCGTCCGCGCTCACCACGGTCGACAGGCGGTGGGCGATGACCAGCGTGGTGCGCCCCTCGGACACGCGGTCGAGCGCGTCCTGGATTTCCTTCTCGGTGTGGCTGTCCAGCGCCGAGGTTGCCTCGTCCAGCACCAGGATGGGCGGCGCCTTGAGCAGCGTGCGGGCGATGGCCACGCGCTGCTTCTCACCGCCGGAAAGCTTCAGGCCGCGCTCGCCCACCTCGGTCTTGAAGCCCTTGGGCGTGGCGCGAATGAAGCCGTCGATGCGAGCGAGCCGCGCCGCCTCTTCCACCTCTGCCTCCGACGCCGCCGGGCGGCCGTAGCGGATGTTGTAGGCGATGGTGTCGTTGAACAGCACCGTGTCCTGCGGGACCATGCCGATGGCGGCGCGCAGGCTCTCCTGCGAGATGTCCCTGAGATCCTGCCCGTCGATGGTGATGCGGCCGCCGGAGACATCGTAGAAGCGGAACAGCAGGCGCGAGAGTGTGGACTTGCCCGCCCCCGAAGGCCCGACGATGGCCACCGTGCGCCCCGCCGGCACCTCGAACGAAATGCCCTTCAGGATTTCCCGGCCGGCATCATAGGAGAAGCGCACGTCCTCGAACCGCACCGTGCCGCCCGAGACCACAAGGTCCGGCGCGCCGGGACGGTCGGTGACTTCCGGAGCCACTTGCAGCACGGCGAACATGGCCTCGATGTCGACGATGGCCTGCTTGATCTCGCGATAGATGAAGCCGAGGAAATTTAAAGGGATGTAGAACTGGATCATCATGGCGTTGACCATGACGAACGAGCCCACCGTCTGCCGCCCGGCGCGGATGTCGAGCACGCACATAACCATCACCGCCGCGAGGCCGATGGAGAAGATGAGCGCCTGTCCGGCGTTCAGCCAGGCCAGCGAGGTATAGGTGTTCACCGTCGCCTTCTCGTAGCGCGCCATGGAGCGGTCGTAGCGGGCCGTCTCCCAGCGCTCGGCGCCGAAATACTTCACCGTCTCGTAGTTGAGCAGGCTGTCGATCGCCTTGGTGTTGGCATCGGTGTCGCTCTCGTTCATCTCCTTGCGGATGGCGAGGCGCCACTCGCTGGCGACATAGGTGAACAGGGAATAGAGCACCACCGTCGCCGAGACGACCGCCACATACCGCCAGTCGAACGCGAACAGCAGCACGCCGAGCACCATCACCAGCTCGACGATGGTCGGCGCCAGTTGCAGCGCAAGCATGCGCACGATGGTCTCGATGCCCGAGCGCGCCCGCTCCAGAACGCGCGTCAGCCCGCCCGTCTTGCGCTCCAGATGGAAGCGCAGGGACAGAGCGTGCATGTGCTCGAACGTCTCCATGGCGAGCCGCCGCACGGCATTGAGCGCCACCTTGGCGAACAGGCCGTCCCGCAGCTGGGTGACGCCGGCCATGAGGATACGCCCGAGCCCGTAGGCCAGCGTCAGCGCCACCGGGGCGCCGATGACGAGAGCCCAGAAGCCGACATCCGGCGTCGCGGTCTTGCCGGCGGCCACCTCGGCGGTCAGGGCGTCGGTCGCCCATTTGAACAGGAAGGGCACCGCCATGGTGGCGCCCTTGGAGGCGAAGAGCAGGACGAAGGTGACGACCACGCGCGCGCGCAGGTCCGCCCGGTCGGCCGGCCACAGATAGGGCCACAGGCCGCGCAGGGTGGAGAACATGGCGTCGGAGGAAACGGCGGCCCGCCGGGCTGCGGGCTTCTTGGATTGGGACATGATGGCCTAACTTTGGTCCGGTGCGCCGGGTGCACAGCAGCCCGACGGACGGCGGAGCGCCTTGAACAGCGCATCGATCTCTTCAGCCAGCGCATCGAGCGCCGCCGTGTCGAGGCAGTAGCTGGACCGCTGCCCCTCGGTGCGGCCGCGGATCAGCCCGGCATCGAGGAGAACCTTCAGATGTTGCGAGACGGTGGACTGCGCAAGGGGCAGCGCCTTCACGATCTCGCCGCACACGCACCGCTCCTGCCCCGCCAGCGTCTCCAGCATGGCGAGCCGTGCCGGATGGGCGAGCGCGCGGAGCCTTGCCGCGAGATCGGCCCTTGCGGTGCCGGTTTCATCGGCAGCGGCGGGGTCCGGGGTTGGGAAAGTGGGCGCATTCATCGTTCATCGACGATAGACGATGAATGACCATCGAACAAGCTCTTTGCCCCCGCCCGCGTCACGCCGCCGTCGCGGGTGCGCACTATTCGCGCTCTATTCGCCCTCGGGCGGCCTGCCCTACCGGCCGCCAAGTTTGGTAAAGTGCGCGCATGGCCAGAATCGACAGCGTCTGTGTGTATTGCGGCTCCGCCACCGGCGGCGATCCGGTGTTTGCCGAAGAAGCCCGGCGTTTCGGGCGCATCCTTGCCGCCGAGGGCGTGCGCCTCGTCTATGGCGGCGGCGGCATCGGGCTGATGGGCGAAGTGGCGAGCGCGGTAGCGCTGGCCGGCGGTACCGTCACCGGCATCATCCCCCGCTTCCTCATGACCCGCGAGCGCGCTTTTGCCCACGAGGCGGAGATGATCGTCGTGGAGGACATGCACGAGCGCAAGCGGCTGATGTTCGAGCGGGCGGATGCCTTCGTGGCCCTGCCCGGCGGCGTCGGCACGCTGGAGGAACTGGTGGAGCAGCTCACCTGGGCCCAGCTCGGCCGGCACAAGAAGCCGATCCTCATTCTCAACACGGCGGGCTTCTGGGATCCGTTCGTGACGCTGGTGGATCACATGCGCGGCGCCGGCTTCATCCGCTCGGACACGCCGGTGGAGATGCTCACCGCCGACCGCGCCGAGGACATCCTCCCCCGCCTGCGCGCCGCTGCCGAGAAGGTGCCCGAGCGCGCGCTTCACGCGACAGACGGCACCATCGCCGGCCGCATGTAAGCTCCCGTCGGTCCCGCTGCGCGGTCAGCCGTTGGGCTGGTCCAGCGCGGCGATGGCGACCATGACCACGGAGCCGATCAGCATGATTGCGACGACGGTCTGCATCTCCTGAACCCTTGCTGCACTGCGGCAGAAGAAGCGTAGCCTCAGAAGAATAGTTGTTGCACTGCACAACGCGCAGGGCACGGATGTGCCACACGCAAGGCAGCGGTAGCATGGGCGGCGAACCCGGCCTCCGCGGCCGCCCGGCCTCGTTCACGGCTTTCGACCGCCGCGCGCGACCACGCCACGCCGTCCTTGAAGAGGTCAGGCAAGAGGCTGTCGCCCAGAGGTATCGTGGCGCCGCTGTGAGACTCGAGCAGCAAGCCGGAATTGTGCGGCTCAACACCGTCGATGTTTCAGCTTGGAAATCGGCGCCTGGACCAGTGTTGGCGCGAAACGGATCGCTGAGCGTCTTGATCCGCAGCAAGGGATCGACGGCGGTATTGTTGTAAAAGTGGACCGACCATCGGGAACGAGGGGTCTATAAACCTGCCAAGAGTGTTCAGGTCTGCTACGAATCCCCCGTGGGGGTCGCGGGCTCCCTAACGGCCAGCCGAAAGGACCGATCATGAAGCGAATTCACGGCGTGTTGCCTGGCGTCTTCGCCGCCGCAGCGCTGGCCGCTGCGATCGCCTGTCCCCCCACGGCACAGGCGCAATCCAAACCAATGGTCAATTTGACCGATCCCTGCCCGATCAAGGCTGAGAACTGGCGCGGCCGGGCCTTTTACGAAATTCTGTTCATGTTCCGGCAACCCGATGGTGGCGGGATCGGCAACTATTTCAACTCGCTCGGCAACGCGCTTCCCGAGCCCAACGACGCGATGGACGTGCGCTTCCGCGCTCTGGATGCGGAGACCCTCAGGAAGGATTACGGGGGCGACGGGGTCTTCTTCAACGGCCCGCGGCGTCTGGTGGCGAACACCGTAACCGGGATGTCCTGGGAAGGCTGCAAGCAGAGAGTGATCGCCGGGATCCCCTTGAACCTGGACGGCGTGTTCGAAGTCCCGAGCTTGGAAAAATTCGTTTCCGGATCCATGCCGCCCTACAGGCCGATGGTCTCGAAACGGACCAGCTCCATGATCTTCAATGCGGGCCAAACGGTGTACGAGCTGATCACGCCCGAGGGCGCCGTCTACACCATGTTCAGTCTGTCCCTGAAGATCGACCCCAAGAACACCATCGAAGACCTGCCCACCCTGGGCGAGCGACTGACCTTGCCGACCGGATGGCAGTTCAGATCACGCAAGCTGGACAACGAGATGGTTCTGACGGCCACCGCCGACTCCAACCCACCCAATACCGTCGTTCTCGACCAGCTTGAGGGCAACTACCAGTACAACGCTGGCGCCAGCGCCAAAAAGTAGCCTGTTCGCCACCCGGCGAAGGCGGCCGGCCGGCCGGAATCCGCCAGCGGTATTCTGCCGCTCACCCGGCCGAACAGGCCAAATCCACCCGCTAGAACGAACGTGACGCTGGATAAAATTTGGGGGCAACGTCAACAGTAACAGTGGCGGTGGAGAATTTGAAAAAGCTTCATCTTCAATTCGTCATCAAACACAATAATTTAAGTGAGAAGATATGACTTCAGGGCAGCGGCATGGTGGCCCCAAGTGCGCCCCTCATCCATGATCCACTGAGCCCCACGGGCTCCAATTTGCTTTCGGGATTCACTATCGGTAAACAACATCTCTAGGGCAGCGACAATTTCCTCTACACTGCTTTCTCCCCAACCTTCTGTGCCGACTGAGCTCGACGTGACGGGAGCCTGAGCGCTGAGAGCGACACAATTGTCGTTGCCAACCAAGTCGCGGGCGCCCGTGTTATTGGCGAGTATCACCGGAATCCCACAAGCCATCGCTTCCTTCGCGGGGAGATTTGTGGCGGCCTCGCATCGCGATACCTGTACTGCGCAGTCCATTTCGCGTAAAATTGATGGGATCAATGGGTTGGGTGTCGGTGGCAATTCTAGAAACTGGCTCTCATCGACCCCGTTCTCAATAACCCATCGCTTCACATCCAGCACGCCTCTGGCATCCATTCGAAGCGGGGCTTTCAGCTTACCCTGAAAGCCCACAGAGCCCTTTGGCCAGGGGGAATGCCAGGCAGCGACCAGAACGGCCTCTTTGTGGCGTGCCGCAAATTCGCGGAATGCCAATACCAGATCGTGTCCTTTGCGAAACTCGATCTTTCCACCAGAGAAGACGTAAAATTTACTGGGGTCGAGAACTCCGGATTTGGGTCCCGGGAAAAACTGTGAGCTATCTATCCCCTCATAGATCATCGTCACTGGCTTTCCACTCGTGGCCCTTAAAATATCTGCACTCCAGTTCGAAGCACACAGCACATCGTCGTGGCTAGCTAACAGCTGACGAGCATTGTCGACACGCGTATCCTCCAACACGCACCGAGCGATTGTTCGCCGTCCTTTGAAGTGAGGCGCCGCCGCCGCGCCGAACCGATTGCCGAACCCATTCACGACGATGATGTCCTTTGCGGCGGCGCCGGTCTTGTCCGCGATTAAGCCGGCCAGAAAGGTATTGGATTTAATCACGGCGGGACCCATTGCGAACATGCGCAAAGGATCCATGGCCTGGACATCGGCCGGTCCGATTGGGCGGCCCATCAATGGTTGCACATCTGGATCGACCGCCCAGCGTTGAAAAATATTCAGACCAAGCAGTCCCCATCCAAAATAATTATTAGCCTGCCAATTCAGCATAATTTTCTTGTGCATGGATTTCTCCAAACAAAAAAGAATTTATCGCACGAAATTAAGATGGCTTCCCTTACGAAACAGGTGTTCTTCCGCGCGTAACCTTTAAGGGTATCTTGGCGGGTATGTATTGAGGTTTCAACCGGAAACTCGCGCATAGGCTGTGGAGTGCATCGCTGCCTGCCGCCGACACCGGCAGGATGTCGCCAGCCTGCATGCCCGCAATCGGGCAGATGCCGACGGCAGCTCCTGGCGCTCTCCGATCGTTCACAAAAGTGCTGATTTTTGCAGCACTCACGCCCCTCCTGATGCGCATCGGATCCGCCTGCGTCTCGACCAACGACCACGACCTGACCCGACACCGCACGGTGCTGCAGGTGGCCGTGCGAGCGCATCTTCGAGGAGAAAGTCAGCGGCGCGGTCCGTGCGCTGAACGGACCGCCAAAGGCAGAACGGCAGCAAGGGCGCGGGGAACCGGTGTCCACGTGACACCGCCCCGCGTGCGATCATCATTCAATTCGTTTTAAGCGTCTGCATGCCTCACTGTGCGACGATGCAGGATAGGGCCCTCCGATATCTCCTTGCCGTCATCCGCGCCGGCTCCGTCCGGGCCGCTGCGGAGACCCTGAACGTTGCCGCCTCGGCGGTGAGCCGGCAGATCATCGATCTGGAGGCCGAGGTAGGCCAGCCGCTGATCGAGCGTCTGCCGCGTGGCGTCGTGCCGACGGAGGCCGGCCGAATCGTCGCCGAACATGCCCAGCGCGAGGCCGACGAACGCCTGTTGCTGGAGGACCGGCTGAGCCGCCTTCGGGGCGTGCAGCAGGGCACCGTGCGCATCTGGTGCGGCGGCGGCTTCGTCGCCGACCTGATGGAGCATGGCCTCGCCAGCTTTTCCGAGCATTATGGCGGCGTCGGATACAAGATCACCCTCGGCACCACGGACGGCATCCTCGCAGCCATCGCGCAGGGCGATGCGGATATCGGCATGGCCTACAATCCGCAGGCCCACCCGGATGTGCGCAGCGTGGTCACGGCCCGCCAGCCGCTGTTCGCCATCGTGCCGCCGGACCATCCGCTGAAGTCCGGCGGGGTGCCGGTGCCCCTGCGCACCTTCGCCGCCGAGCCGGTGGCGCTGTTTCCGCCCGACCACGGCCTGCGCCAGATGATCGGCCGGGTGGAGGCGAACGAAGGCTTCCACCTCGGCGGACGGCTGGAGACCGCCTCCTTCGACCTGCACCGCCGATTCATCGCGCAGGGGCTGGGCGTGGGGTTCCTGCCCCACTTCGTGGTGGCGGACGAGGTGGCATCCGGCGCCATGCGCGCCATCGCGCTGCGTGATGCCCTCCTGTCCGAAGCCCGCAGCCACCTGCTGCTGCGCGCCGGCCGCCGCCTGCCGGAAGCCTCCCGGCGGCTGCTCAACCATCTCGCCCAGCACATGCACGCTTTCCAGAACGTGCCGTAGAGCCGGGATCGCGGGCAAGGGCGGGCCCTCGCAATCTCCGCGGAACGCACGATCGGATGAGCGTTGCCTTTTTCCGCACGTAGAGTGCGAAAAGTCATTCTTGTGGCAACGATCCCTCGCGAGGATGCTCGTGGAAATTAACCACGGACATTCTCATGACCATCGAGACAATCGGCGTCATCGGCCTCGGCAACATGGGCTTCGGCATGGCCGCGACCCTTGCCGGCAAGGGCTTCAGGGTGAGCGCCACCGACATCAGCGATGCGCGCGCGCAGGCGGCCGCTGACGCCGGCATCCGCTTCACCACCCTCGCCGATCTGCTGGCCACCAGCGACGCCATCGTCTGCTCCCTCCCTCTGGCGCGCGACGTGGAAGCTGTGGTGACGACGCCCGGCGGACTTCTTGACCGGCGCGACCGCAAGGTCGTGGTCATCGACACCTCCACCTCCGATCCCGGCACCAGCCGCCGCCTCGCCGAGCGCCTCGCCACCGTCGGCCACGGCCTGCTCGATGCCCCGGTGAGCGGCGGTCCGTCCGGTGCCGCGCAGGGCACGCTGACCATGATGGTGGGCGGTTCCGAGTCCGACTTCGCTCTCGCGCTTCCGGTGCTCTCCGCCATGTCCGCCAAGGCAATCCACGTCGGCCCTTCGGGCGCCGGCAACATCGCCAAGCTCGTCAACAACCTGCTGGTGGCTGCCCATCTCGTGACCATGGGCGAGGCCATGCGCCTCGCCGAGGGCGCCGGCCTCTCCGCGCAGGAAGCCATCGCCGTGGTGAACACCGCCAGCGGCCGCAGTGCCGTCAGCGAGGTGATGTTCCCGCGCTGGATCCTCACCAACAGCTTCGACAGCGGCTTCTCCGCCGGGCTGATGCGCAAGGACGTGCGCCTCGCCCTGGAGCTGGCTTCCGAAAGCGCCGTGGACCTGCCGCTCTGCGCCCATGCCGGCGACATCTGGAGCACCACCCGCGACACCATTCCCGACACGGCCGACTTCACCCGCATGGCCGACTACCGCACGAAGGACGCCGTCTGATGCTCGACACTCCCCACTCTCCGGCGGCCCCGCGCGTCGCCGCACTTCTCGGCGGCTTCCTGCCTGACGGACGCATCGGCAGCGTTGTCGCAGGCGAGGTTATGCCCGGCACCGGCGCCGCGCTCGATCTCACCAATCCCGCCGACGGCCGCGTCATCGCCAGCTATGCCGATGCCGGTCAAAGCGTCGTCGACGCCGCCATGGACGCGGCCCGCGCCGGGCAGGCGGCGTGGTGGAAGATGACCGCCGCCGCGCGCGGCCGTGCCATGTGGGAGATCGCCCGCCTGGTGCGCCAGAACGCCGAGGCGCTGGCGGAGTTGGAGACCCTCTCCGCCGGCAAGCCCATCCGCGACACCCGCGGCGAGGTCGCCAAGGTGGCGGAGATGTTCGAGTATTATGCCGGCTGGTGCGACAAGCTCCACGGCGAGGTGATCCCGGTTCCCACCTCCCACCTCAACTATACCCGCCACGAGCCCATCGGCACCGTGGTGCAGATCACGCCCTGGAACGCGCCCATATTCACCGCCGGCTGGCAGATCGCGCCCGCCATCTGCGCCGGAAACGCGGTGGTGCTGAAGCCGTCCGAGCTGACCCCCCTGACCTCGCTCGCCCTCGGCATGCTGTGCGCCCGCGCAGAAGGCGTGCCGGCCGGCCTCGTCAGCGTGCTCGCCGGCAACGGCCCCACCACCGGTGCTGCGGCCGTGGCCCATGCCCAGACTGGCCTCGTGGTGTTCGTCGGCTCGGCGGAAGCCGGGTCGCGCATTGCCGCCGAGGCGGCCCGCAACATCGTGCCGAGCGTGCTGGAGCTGGGTGGCAAGTCCGCCAACATCGTGTTCGCGGACGCTGACATCTCCCGCGCCCTTCTCGGTGCACAGGCCGCCATCTTCGGCGGCGCCGGGCAGAGCTGCGTCGCCGGCTCGCGCCTGCTGGTGCAGCGCGCCCTCCATGGCGAGTTCGTCGCCCGCCTCTCCGAGGCCGCGCGCCGCATTCCCACCGGCCTGCCCACCGATCCGGCAACCCAGATCGGCCCCATCAACAACCGGCGCCAACTGGACAAGATCTCCGGCATGGTGGATGCGGCGGTGGCGGCGGGCGGCCAGCTCGCGGCCGGCGGCGCCTGCCCCGATGCCCTGCGCGAGACCGGCGGCTTCTTCTATGCCCCCACCATCGTGGACGGGGTGACGCCGGCCGCCGACATCGCCCGCGAGGAGGTGTTCGGCCCGGTGCTGGCGGTGCTGCCCTTCGATACGGAAGAAGAGGCCATCGCCATCGCCAATGCGACCCCCTACGGCCTGGCCGGCGCGGTGTGGACGCAGGATGTGGGCCGCGCCCACCGGGTGGCCGCCGAGGTGCGGGCCGGCACCTTCTGGGTCAATGGCTACAAGACCATCAACGTGGCCTCGCCCTTCGGCGGCTTCGGCCGCTCCGGCTTCGGCCGCTCGTCCGGCCGCGAGGCGCTGATGGCCTACACCCAGACCAAGAGCGTGTGGGTGGAAACCGCGCGCACGCCCGGCGTCGCCTTCGGCTACGTGGGCTGACGCCCGCCCGACGTCCCGGTGCCCTCACCGACACCATGTCTCGGCGGCGCCTGCCGCCGGGGCCCGCGAGATCCAAGAAAAACACCCAAGAAAAACATCGACCTTTCCAGACACGGCCGCGCAGGCACAGGGGATCACCATGAGCAAGGGCTTAGGACTACAGGACAACGGATTTGCGCCTGCGGATGCAGGGCATGAAGGGCTGGGCATCGCAGGGCCGGTGCGCCTGTTCCTGTTCGCGCTCGCGGCGGTGGTCATCGCCGAGACCATCGGCAACGTCACCATTCCCCTCGGCTCCAACAAGATCGTGCTGCTGCCGCTGCTGTGGGCGTTGCTGTGCGGCGCCGCCCTGGGCCTTGCCGCCCCCCGCATGCCAGGTGTGCTGAAGATGTCGGTCAGCGAGCAGCGGCTCGCCTCCGCCTTCCTGCAGCCGACGCTGCTCATCTTCATCGCCAAGCTCGGCCTTCTGGTGGGCGGCTCGGTGCCGAAGATCCTGTCGGCCGGCTGGTCGCTGGTGTTCCAGGAGTTCGGCCACTTCTTCGGCACCATGGTGTTCGGCCTGCCGGTGGCGCTGCTGCTCGGCATCAAGCGCGAAGCCATCGGCGCCACCTTCTCGGTGGGGCGCGAGCCGAGCCTCGCCATCATCGGCGAGCGCTTCGGCATGGATAGCCCGGAGGGACGCGGCGTGCTGGCGGAATACATCACCGGCACCGTGTTCGGCGCGGTGTTCATCGCCATCCTCGCGAGCTTCATCGCCAGCCTGAACATCTTCAACCCGCTGGCGCTGGCCATGGGTGCGGGGGTCGGCTCCGGCAGCATGATGGCCGCCGCCTCCGGCGCAATCGCCGCGCAGCAGACGCCGGAGATGGCGAAGGACGTGGCCACCTTCGCGGCGGCCAGCAACCTCATCACCACCACCATCGGCACCTATTTCACCCTGTTCCTCTCGCTGCCCTTCACGCTCTGGGCCTACAGCAAGCTGGAGCCCATCCTCGGCCGCAGCCGCAAAGCCGCCATCCCCGCCGATGCCGCTCCGGTCGAGGCGCCGCACGCGGAGATGAAGCTCAGCGTCCTCGCCATCATCGCCGGCTGGGTGCTGATCGGCGCCTATGGCCTCATCGGCAACGCCATCACCTACAAGACCCCGGTGGACGGCAACGTGGTGGCAGGCATGGCCATCATCCTCGGCGTGGTGATGGCGGGCTACGGCCTCTACGGGGTCACCGGCCGTCGCCTGCCGGCGGTGGTGTGGGTCTCGGCCATCGGCATGGCGCTGACCTATCCCGGCGGGCCGGTCGCAGTCGATGTGGCGGCGCTCACGGGCAAGATCAACTTCCTCGCCCTCGCGACCCCCATCCTCGCCTTCGCGGGCCTGTCCATCGCCAAGGACGTTCCGACCTTCCGCCGCCTCGGCTGGCGCATCGTGGTGGTGTCGCTGATGGCCAATGCCGGCACCTTCCTCGGTGCGGCGCTCATCGCGCAGTTCTTCATGCACCCGCCGGTCTGATCCGCCGCGCATCCCGATCACCGGCAAGGCCCGTGCATGAGCACGGGCCTTGTCGCCATATCCCCCCACCCCGAGCACGCCATGACCACCCATGTCCCCCCGGACCTCGCAGCCCGCCTCGTCGCCCTCAGGCATGACCTGCATGCCTTTCCCGAACTCGCGTTCGAGGAGACCCGCACCGCGGATGTGGTGGCACGCGAGCTGGCAGCCCTCGGCCTCAAGGTGACCACCGGCCTCGCCGGCACCGGGGTGGTGGGCACGCTCCATCGCGGCGGCGGCCCGGCCATCGGCCTTCGGGCGGACATGGACGCGCTGCCGATCCTCGAGGCGAGCGGCGTCGCTTATGCCTCGCGCACACCCGGCACCATGCATGCCTGCGGCCATGACGGGCATGTGGCCATGCTGCTCGGCGCGGCGCATCTGTTGGCGGCGGATCGGGATTTCACCGGCACGGTACATTTCATCTTCCAGCCGGCCGAAGAATGCGCGGGCGGTGGGCGGCGGATGGTCGAGGACGGCCTGTTCACCGCCTTTCCCTGCAAGAGCGTGTGGGGCCTCCACAATTGGCCGGGGCTGCCGCTCGGCACGCTGGCGACGCGGCCCGGCGCCATCATGGCCTCCATGGACACGTTCGAAATCCGCGTGCGCGGCGCGGGCACCCATGCCGCCATGCCGCATCTCGGCATCGATCCGTGCACGGCGGCGGCTGAAATTGTTCTCGCGCTTCAAACCATCGTCAGCCGCCGCCTCTCTCCCCTCGCCCCGGCGGTGGTGAGCGTGACGCAGATGCACGGCGGCGACGCCTGGAACGTCGTCCCCGATCTTGTCACCCTGCGCGGCACGGTGCGATGCCTCGGGGAGACGGAGCGCCGGACCATCGCCGACCTCATGGCCCGCATGGTGCCGGGCATCGCCGCGAGCCACGGCGCACAGGCGGAGCTGGACTATTTTGAAGGCTATCCGGCCACCGTGAACTGGGCCGATGCGGTGCCCGTGGCACTGGCGGCCGGGGCTCATGTGCCCGCCATCACGCGCAGGGTGGGCGACGTGGAACCGTCCATGGCGGCGGAGGACTTCGCCTACATGCTTCAGGCGTGTCCCGGCGCCTATGTCTGGCTCGGTGTGGATGGCGCGCGCCCCTCGAAGCCGCTGCACAATCCCGCCTACGATTTCAACGACGACGCGCTCGCCATCGGCCCGGCCTATTGGGCGGCGCTGGCACGGCAGGCGCTCGCGGCCTGAGCCGGCAGGCGCGGCGATGAAGAGAGCGCCTGCAATGTCACCCGTTCCGGTCTCGACCGCCGTCACCTTGCCCGACGCGCGCCTCAGCCAGCGGATGTTCACGCCGAAGCGGAACGTGACGCCCAGCCAAGTGCGCCTCGCCGAACAGGCCATGGCGTCGGCCTACGGAATGGGGGGGAACGAGAAAGTGTCCAACCCGCACCCGAGGCTAGACACCTTAACCACTAACAATTTGGATTATAAGGAGAAAAATATGAGCATGGCGACCCCGGCAGGGCTCGAACCTGCGACCTAGTGCTTAGAAGGCACTTGCTCTATCCAGCTGAGCTACGGGGCCCCGATCCGCCTTTTACGGCGGGCGGCCGCACAGCGGAAGCGCCTTTCCCGGTGGGGATCGGGACGCTGCCGGCTCAGTGGGTCCACTGGCCGGTGCGATTGAAGGCGAAATTGTCGGAATAGGCCATGCGGCGGCGCCCGGCCTCATGCGGCTCGTACACGCGGTACGGGATGCCCCGCTTCTCGCAGTAGGCCACCGCTTCTTCCTTCGTCTCGAAGGACAGGTGGATCTGGCTGCGCATGTCGGCCGAAGAGGTGTAGCCCATAAGGGGCTCCACGCGGCGCGCATGCTCCGGCTCGTAATCGAGCACCCAGTGCTTGGTCTTCGCCACGCCGGACTGCATGGCGTTGCGCGACGGCTTGTAGATGCGAGCGACCATGGTTCGAACCCGTCAGAATGCCGGACAGCCCCTGCCGGGCAGCCCGTTTCGTCTATAGTGAAGCCGCGCGGGCGAGGCAACCGAACACGGCGCCGCGCCCAGTTCCGAGATGCCTCAGCGCAGGACCAGACAGTCGGCGGCCGCCTGAGCCGATTGAGCGGCGGTGAGGTGGCTCACCTTGCCGGAGAGTACCAGCGAGCGGGTCTGCTCGGTGACGACCGCACGGCCGTCGGCGCCCTTCACCAGCAGGGGCGCGCTGGCCACGTAGATCGCGCGGGCATCGTTGGAAAGCTTGGCCGCGCAGCGTTCGGCGGCGGCCTTGTCGGCAAGAGCGGGAGCCGTCGAGAGGAGCCCTGCGGCCACTGCCATCGCCGCCAACTTCTGCGCCGTCTTCCGCATCCTGCTCACCCTTCACCAACTCCCGCCGACGCCCCGCGTCGGGCGCACCCTTGTTGAGGAGATCGCAGGCGAATGCAAGCCGGGCCGATCAAGTGGCGAACCACCATGTGGCGAGGCCGAGGAAGGCGAAGAATCCCACCGTGTCCGTCACCATGGTGACGAACACCCCCGAGGCCACCGCGGGATCCAGCTTGAGCTTCGCGATGACGATGGGAATGAGGATACCGAACAGGCCGGCGGCGACCATGTTCAGGATCAGCGCCGAGGAGATCACCACGCCGAGATGGACGTTGGCGAACCAGAATCCGGCGATGAGGCCGAGCAGGCACGCGAGCGTCGTGCCGTTCACCAGCCCCACCAGCACCTCGCGCAACACGATGCGACGGGCGTTGTGGCTGGACAATTCCTTGGTGGCGAGGGCGCGCACCGCCACCGTCATGGTCTGGGTACCGGCATTGCCGCCCATGGAGGCGACGATGGGCATGAGGATGGCAAGCGCCACCATCTTCTCGATGGTGCCCTCGAACAGGCTGATGATGGAGGCCGAGACGAAGGCGGTGCCGAGATTCACCACCAGCCAGGGCAGCCGGCTGCGGGCGGTGAAGGCCACCGTGTCCGACAATTCCTCGTCGCTGCGCACGCCGCCGAGGGCGCGCAGGTCCTCGTCTGCCTCTTCCTGGATCACGTCCACCACGTCGTCGATGGTCATGACGCCCACGAGCCGCCCGGCATCGTCCACGACAGGGGCGGAGACGAGGTTGTAGCGCTCGAACATGCGCGCCACGTCCTCCTGGTCCTCGGACGCCTTCACCACCTTGGCCTGCTCGGCCTTCACCGCGCTCATCAGCACTGGGCGGCGGGTGCGCAGCAGCCGGTCGAGGGGAACGGAGCCGACGAGTCGATAGGCGGGGTCGACGATGAACACCTCATAGAAGGTGTCCGGCAGGTCGGCCGTCTCGCGCATGTAGTCGATGGTGCGGCCAACGGTCCAGAACGGCGGGACGGCGATGAACTCCGTCTGCATGCGCCGGCCGGCGCTTTCTTCCGGATAGTCGAGGGAGCGCTGCAGGGCGACCCGCTCCGGCGCCGGAAGGTGCTCCAGAACCGCCGCCATCTCATCCTCGTCGAGATCTTCGAGGATGTAGACCGCATCGTCCGAATCAAGGTCGCGCATTCCGCGGGCGACGGTGAGCGGCGAGAGGCTGCGCAGGATGGAGAGGCGGACGGTCTCGTCCAGTTCGGTCAGGGCGGTGAAATCGAAGGCCGGCCCCAGCATCTCGATGAGCCGGCGCCGCTCGTCGGCATCCAGCTCCTCGATGAGGTCGCCCATATCGGCTTCGTGCAGATCGCTCGCGAGCGCCTTCAGCGCGTCCACGTCGCGGGCGGAGATGGCCTCCTCGACCCGGCTGCGGAAGGCGTCCGAGAGATTGCCCTCCTCGTCGCGCACCGTGAGAGGCGCGAGCGCGGCACCGGCCGGGTCGGCAGCCTCGGCGGCGGCCGGATCAGCATCGTCGCGCATAGGCTCCTCCCGGTGGGTCAGGCGGGATGGGCGCCCGCCTCCGGCGCGGAAGCAGGGCACGGGGTCTGGGGATGGCTGGGGGCCGGCCGCTTCGCGCGACGACGAAGGGGCAGGTCCCTCCCGCTGCGTCTAGTGATCCCTGCGGCGTTTGTGAAGCCTTCCGCGGGACATCACCCCTTTTCGCTGGACCGGGCGGTCTCCATGTCACTATGAACACCCCGGCCTGCCGGAGATATCGTCAGATGAACACCCTGCCCTATTCCGAGCGCCCGCTCTTCCGCCCGGGACCGCGCACGCTCAACTGGATGATTCCGCTCGGCATGGGCGCCGTCGGCTGGGCGGTCTACATGCGCTACATGGTGGTGGAGCCGACCCTCGTCTCCCTCGCCTGCGAGGCGGGGCTGGAAAGCGCCGGCTGCTACGGTCGCGCGGCGGTGCTGGCGCTGTCGGCGTGGAACGTGTTCGGCGGCGTGGCGCTGGTGGTGGCGCTGATCCAGCTTCTGGCGCCGGGCCTTGCCACCTTCTCGGTGGGCATGGTGTTCGCGAGCTTCGCCCTCGTCTTTCACAACGAGGTCGCCGGCGCGCTGGCGGCGATGATGCTCATCCTCTCCTTTGCACGGCCTGGACCCGCCACAGCGTGAAGGCCATGACGAGGCAGAGCGCGCCGAACCAGGCCGCCTGCCAGTTGGCGAGGGTCTCGTTGAGCGGCACATAGAGGCCGGCGACCAGCAGGCCCCACATGGCGATCATCTCGGCAAGACCCGCGCCGTCGCGATCCGCCCGCCGCACGAGCAGGGGCGCCGCGACCGCCGCCACCAGCGCAGTGAGCGGGAACACCGGGAAATCCTTGTAGCGCGGATCGAACACCAGCTCGAACGCCACCGATCCCACCGCGATCGTGGCCAGCGCCAGCACCGCAGCGGCCGCGACGGCGGCACCCGAGGTCGCCGTCCAGCGGCGGGAATCAAGCGCCACCGAGAAGGGGGCGAGCCCCTGCCCGCGCATGATCACGGCCGGCATCGTCACCATGGCCGCGACGGCGGCGGCAAGGATGAGCCCGTTGCGCAGCCAGCCGACGAAGCCGAGGCTTTCCAGCGGCAGCGCCGAGAGCGCAGCGCCGAGCGTCGCCCCGCCGAACAGGGCGATGGCGGCGATGGCGTACCATTCCATCGGCCGCACCGGCTCCTCGCGGCGGCGGGCGGCGGCGAGGGCCGAGCCGAACACCGCAACGACAGACAGCAGACCGACGGCGATATGCATGCGCCAGCCCGGGAAATCCTCCACCGGCTGGCCCCAGGCGAACTTGGGCAGGCGCGTGTCGGCGTCGATCACGCCCCAGTGGCCGCCCACCGTGCCCTCGCTGCGCCGCTTCCACGGCTGGTCGAAGGCCTCGATGACGTTGACCCGGTAGCCCTGGCGCTTGGCCAGCGCCACCACGTCGTGCATCACCCGCGCCTGGTTGGCGGGCGAGGGCAGCGCATCCTCGCGCATGCGGCCGGAGCTGGGCCAGCCGGTTTCGCCGATGAGAATTTCCTTGCCGGGAAAGGCCTCGGCCATGCGCTGGCGGATCTCGTCCACATGCGGCCCGGCATCCTCGGCGGAGACCGGCAGGTCCTCCCAGTAAGGCAGGATGTGGATGGTGACGAAATCCACGTTCTCGGTGAGGCCCTTGTTGCGCTCCCAGAACTCCCACACATCGGCATAGGTGACGGGCACGGCGCCCACCTCCCGCTTCACGCGGGCGAGCACGTTGGCAAGTTCGGTCGCCGACATCTCACCGCGCAGCAGCACCTCGTTGCCGACGACGACGGCCTTAACCACGTCCGGATTTTCTTTCGCGAGGCGGATGCCGGTCTCAAGCTCGATGCGGTTGCGGTTCGCGTCCGGCCCCAGCCAGATGCCGAGCAGCATGGTGAGGCCGTGCTTGCGGGCCAGCGCCGGCGCCTTGTCGAGGCCCATCTCGATGGAATAGGTGCGCACGCAGGACGTGATCTGGGCGAGGCGGACGAAATCCTCCTCGATCTGGGCCTCGGGAATCACCAACCCCTTCTGGAACGGCGACTGGCCATCACGGAACGGGGCATAGGAAACGCAGGGCAGCTTCTCTCCCGCAGCCAGTGGCGACGGGGGCATGTCCACCGGACGTCCGAGATAGGTCCACAGGCCGGCGATGACGCCGCAGACCAGGAGCGCCAGCACCAGAGGCAGCCGCATGGAGGAAGGCATCTCGTCTCCAGAGGTGAAGGTGTTCCCCGCGCCACATAGAGCGTTGGGCGGGCGGTGTGAAGCCTCCGCCTCGACCATGGCGGACGGTAGGCGAAAGCCACGCTCTCCATACGACATGTGCTGAAGGACGCGCCGTCATGCTGACAAATTCTCTCCCTTCTCCTAGGGTGTCGGGCGCGGCGCCCGCCGACCATTTTCTCGAGATCATGATCCTCATGCACCCCTACCGCCTCCCGCTGCTCGCGGCCGCAATCGTTTTCGCGTGCCTCTCGCCGGCCTCGGCCCAGACCCAGCCGACCGACCAGAAGCCGCCGGCGGAGCTGACCGCCGAGCAGAAGGCCGCCGTGGCCGAGCAGCGCCGCTCGGTTGAGGAGTTCAACGAGGCGGCGAAGCTGCCCGGCGCGGCCGGCCTGCCCGAATGCGTCTTCACCGGGCGGCGGATCGCCGCACTGATCTGGAACGACGACGTGGACACCGCGCGGCGGCATCTCGAATTCTACGAGCGCTTCGGCTGCCCCACCGAGCATCTGAAGGTGGCGGTGCGCTGCCTCGTGCGGCAGGGCAAGATCGACACCAAGGCCGGCGAGAAGGTCGCGGCCCGTGCGCAGCAGTGCTGGGTGAACCCTGACTTTGTCGCCGCCGCACCGGCCCCTGCGGCAGGCGCAGCGCCGGCCGCGCCGGCCGCCCCTGCCGGCGCTGCGCAATAATCAGATCATTGCGCAGACACTCGGCTGACGCAGCGTCGTCGAAGAGGCGCCATGATCGGGATTTATCTCTCTGCGTGAGAGTGTTAGTGTCTCGATGCATTGCAGCGTAAATTTACCATTAATGCTGCAATGCCGACCTTGGGGCAGGTCGAAAGGGTGCCCTGGTACGTTCGCGTAATTCCCGGAAACGTCCTCTGGAACCTGTGCCTTAAGCCAGCGTTGGGTTCCGACTTCCCCTATGGGTGGGCCTCGCCATGCGTCCCGGTCTTGCTGCTGCGGCAGCGGTCATTGCGGTTGTGACCTCGTTCCACGCCGCGATGTGGCTTTCCATGCGTCCCGAGGCGAGCGCTCCGAACATCACGGACCGCTTCCAGAGCCTGTCCTTCGCGCCCTTCGCGCGGAACATGAGCCCGGAAGGCGACGCCCCCACCACCGAAGCGCAGGTGCGCTCGGACATGGCGGTGGTCGCGCCCTACAGCCGCGGCGTGCGCACTTATTCGTCCACCAACGGCAAAGAGCTGATCGCCCCCATCGCGGCCGAGCAGGGCCTGCGCGTGACCGCCGGCGCCTATCTCAACCGGGAAGTCGACAAGGATACGGGCAAGCCGATTGAAGTGGTCGACAAGGCGACCGGCAAGAAGGTCACCGTCAAGGAACGCAACGACATCGAGATCGACGGCGTCGTCAAGGTCGCCCGCCAGAACCGCAACGTGAACGCGGTGATCGTCGGCAACGAGACGGTCCTGCGCGGCGATATGTCGAAGTCCGAGCTTGCCGCCGTCATCCGCAAGGTGAAGCGTCAGGTCAACGTGCCGGTGAGCACCGGTGAAATCTGGAACACCTGGCTGGAGCCGGATGCGCCCGAGCTGGTAGCGTCCGTCGACTTCATCCTCGCCCACATCCTGCCCTACTGGGAAGACGTGCCGGCCGATCAGGTGGTCGACTACACCATCAACGCCTACAACCGCCTGCGCGCCGCCTATCCCGGCAAGCGCGTCGTGATCGGCGAGTTCGGCTGGCCCTCGCACGGCTACAACCGTGGCGCCTCCGTGCCTGATCCCATGGAGCAGGCCAAGATCATCCGCAATTTCGTCGCCCGCGCCGATGCGCTGGGCATCGAGTACAACATCATCGAGGCCTTCGACCTGCCCAAGAAGCAGAACGAAGGCTCGGTGGGCCAGTACTGGGGCGTGTTCGATGCGGACCGCACCCTGAAGTTCCCCCTCACCGGCCCGATCTTCGAGAAGACCTACAACCAGACCGCCATCCTGGCGCTGCTGCTGGGCGTGCTCTTCACCCTGCCGCTGCTGCGCATGCGTGACCTCACCGTGACGCAGGGCCTCGTGCTGGCTGCCTCGGCCAACGGCGTCGCCGCATGGCTGGCGCTGGTGGTGGACTACTGGCTCAACCATTACGTCAGCGGCGGTGACTACCTCACCCTTGCCCTCAGCGTCGTGATGCTGGTGCCGCTGGTGTTCGTCCTGCTCTATCGCATCGAGGAACTGGCGGCGGTGGCCTTCGGCAGCGGCCCCAAGCGCCTCGTCGAAGAGCAGAAGCACGCCGCCCCCTCGCGCTTCCCCAAGGTCTCCATCCACGTGCCCGCCTATCGCGAGCCGCCGGAGATGCTGATCCAGACCATCGATGCCCTCGCCCGGCTGGAGTATCCCAACTACGAGGCGATCATCATCGTCAACAACACGCCGGACCCGGCGATGGTGGAGCCGGTGCGCGCCCACTGCGCCACGCTCGGCGACCACATCAAGTTCATCAACGCCGAGAAGGTGGCGGGCTTCAAGGCCGGTGCCCTGCGCATCGCCCTCGATGCGACGGCCCCCGATGCCGAGATCATCGGCGTCATCGACGCCGACTATGTGGTGACGCCCGACTGGCTGAAGGACCTCGTGCCCGCCTTCGACGATCCGACCGTCGGTCTCGTCCAGGCGCCGCAGGATCACCGCGATGCCCATCGCAGCCCGCTGCACGAGGCGATGAACGCCGAATATGCCGGCTTCTTCGACATCGGCATGGTGCAACGCAACGAGGACGACGCCATCGTCGTCCACGGCACCATGTGCCTCATCCGCCGCGCAGCCATGGTGGAGGCCGGCAACTGGTCGTCCGACACCATCTGCGAGGACACTGATCTCGGCCTGTCCATCGCCGAGAACGGCTGGAAGACCCACTACACCCGCAAGCGCTACGGCTATGGCCTGCTCCCCGACTCGTTCGAGGCGTTCAAGAAGCAGCGTCACCGTTGGGCCTACGGCGGCTTCCAGATCATCAAGAAGCACTGGCGCCGGTTCCTGCCGGGCAATTCCCGCCTGACCACGGCGCAGAAGCGGCACTTCGTGCTCGGCTGGATTTCCTGGCTCGGCTCGGAATCGGTGGGCGCCTTCATGGCCGTTGCCTCGCTGCTGTTCGTGCCCTTCGTCGCCTACTTCTCCATTTCCGTGCCGGCCCACGTGCTGACGCTGCCCATCCTCATCACCTTCCTGGTGTACGTGCTGCACTTCATCAGCCTGTACCGCCTCAGGGTGGAGACCACGCCGATGCGCATGCTCGGCGCGGCGGTGGCGGCCAGCGCGGTGCAGTTCACGGTGGCCAAGGCGGTGTTCGACGGGTTCCGCTACAAAGACCTCGCCTTCGCCCGCACCGCCAAGGGCAACAACTGGCTCGCCGGCGCGGCCCGCTCTTTCCCGGCCCTGCCGGAAGCCATCATCGGTGGCCTGCTGATCGCGGCGGGGACCTACATGCTGGTGGCGAACAACCTGCCGGGCTCCACCATCGTGAAGACCTCCAACGACTGGCGCCATATCCGCGAGATCAACCTCTACGGCATCGCCCTGCTGGTGCAGAGCCTGCCGTTCGTGGCCGCGGCGATCATCGGCGCCTTCGAGCCCTCGCGCCTCAATGACTTCGCCACTTGGCGGGCCGTCGGCGCCAAGCTTTCGGCGGTGCCCCGCCGCCTCGGCCTCAACGCGCGCCGCGCCGTCGTGGACTGACGGGGGCCGCTGACCTGAACCGAACGCCCGGCCCTCGTGCCGGGCGTTTTCGTTTGTCCTCCCCTGCGCCGCCCGGAACGGTGGCGTCCTGAGCCGCGATGCCCGAGCAGCCGACCAGCCCCCCACCCTCCCCGGCTCCCCCCGCCCTGATCCTGGCTGGGGGCCTTGGCCGGCGGATCAATGCGCCGGCACTGGGGGCCGCGGAAAAGCCGCTGGTGGCACTGGGAGGCCGGCCCCTCATCGCGCACGTCATCGAACGCCTGAGGCCGCAGGCCGGCCCCCTCCTCATCAACGCCAACGCCCCCGCCGGGACCTATGAGAGATTCGGCCTCCCGGTGCTGCCGGATACGATCGCAGGCTATCCGGGACCGCTCGCCGGGGTTCTGGCGGGCCTTGACCATCTGGCGCAGATCGCGCCCGCCTCAAGCCTCGTCACCGTCGCCGCCGACACGCCGTTCCTGCCGCACGATCTCGTCGCCCGGCTGACGGAGCGGCACCGGGAAACCGGCACCATTGTGTGCGCGGCATCGGGTGGACAGCGCCATCCCGTCATCGCCCTGTGGCCGGCAGCGGCTCGCGCCGCGCTGCGGCAAAGCCTTGAGGCGGGACGGCTGAAAGTCGGGCTTCTCCTCGATACCCTCAATGCCGTAACGGTGTCGTGGGATGGCCTTCCGGATGACCCATTCTTCAACGTGAACACGCCGGAAGACCTTGCCATTGCAGAGAAACGCCTCGCTGCCCGCCAATGAAGCATGGTCATGCTTGCGGCAGGATTGGGGAGGGTTTAGGACTGCAGGACGGCGGCTTCGCATTCGCGAAGATGCCGGAGCGGAGACGGACTTGCCGCTCGGAGACCGGACCGCCACCTCCGGCCCTCCGCCGAAAACGGGGTCTGTCCGCCCAAAGGATGAGGGATCCATGGACGCCACCACCAACACCGGGGCAAAAGCGGCCAAGCTAAGCTTGGGGGAGAAGAGCTGGGACCTTCCGATCCACGAAGGCTCCATCGGACCCGACGTGGTCGACATCTCCAAGCTCTACGGCCAGACGGGGATGTTCACCTACGACCCCGGCTTTACCTCGACCGCTTCCTGCGAAAGCAAGATCACCTACATCGACGGCGACGAAGGCGTGCTGCTCTATCGCGGCTACCCCATCGAGCAGCTCGCCGAGAACGGTGACTTCCTCGAGACCTGTTACCTCCTGCTCTACGGCGAACTCCCCACTGCGGCGCAGAAGGCGGAATTCGACAAGTCCGTGACCAATCACACGATGGTCCACGAGCAGATGACCCGCTTCTTCCAGGGCTTCCGCCGCGACGCCCACCCGATGGCCATCATGGTGGCTTCGGTCGGCGCGCTCTCGGCCTTCTATCACGACTCCACCGACATTTCCGACCCCACCCAGCGCCTGATCGCATCGATCCGCATGATCGCGAAGATGCCGACGCTGGCGGCCATGGCCTACAAGTATTCCATCGGCCAGCCGTTCGTTTATCCGAAGAACGATATCGACTATACGTCGAACTTCCTGCGCATGTGCTTCGCTGTCCCGTGCGAGGAATACAAGGTCAACCCCATTCTCTCGAAGGCGATGGATAAAATCTTTATCCTCCACGCCGATCACGAGCAGAACGCATCCACCTCCACGGTGCGCCTCGCCGGCTCCTCCGGCGCCAACCCCTTCGCCTGCATCGCCGCCGGCATCGCCTGCCTGTGGGGCCCCGCCCACGGCGGCGCCAACGAGGCGGCCCTCAAGATGCTGGCCGAGATCGGCTCCGTGGACCGCATCCCCGAATACATCAAGCGCTCGAAGGACAAGAACGATCCTTTCCGCCTGATGGGCTTCGGCCACCGGGTCTACAAGAACTACGACCCGCGCGCCAAGATCATGCA
The DNA here is from genome assembly GCF_043193615.1 of Xanthobacter aminoxidans. Taxonomy (NCBI): domain Bacteria; kingdom Pseudomonadati; phylum Pseudomonadota; class Alphaproteobacteria; order Hyphomicrobiales; family Xanthobacteraceae; genus Xanthobacter; species Xanthobacter aminoxidans. The sequence continues at coordinate 251,578 of NZ_JBAFUS010000001.1, forward strand.
GCAGACCTGCCACGAAGTGCTGACCGAGCTCGGCATCAAGGACGATCCGCTGCTCGACGTGGCCGTGGAGCTGGAGCGCATCGCGCTTCACGACGACTACTTCATCGAGAAGAAGCTCTACCCGAACATCGACTTCTATTCGGGCATCACCCTCAAGGCGATGGGCTTCCCCACCACCATGTTCACCGTGCTGTTCGCCCTCGCCCGCACCGTGGGCTGGATCGGCCAGTGGAAGGAGATGATCGAGGACCCGAGCCAGCGCATCGGCCGTCCCCGCCAGCTTTACACCGGCGCCGCCCAGCGCGACTACGTGGCCATGTCCAAGCGCAAGTGATCTCCAAGCGCAAGTGAGCGCTGGAGATCGTCTGAAAAAGGAAAACGCGGCCTTCGGGCCGCGTTTTTCGTTTGAGGATCAGTGTGGCTGCACCAGCGCTTCAGCCCGGTGACGGCAGGGCGCCGGGGCGGCCGTCCCGCGCGAGGCGCAGCACCACCTCGGCCGCGCGCGCGCTGGGGCTTGGGCCGGCGATGCCGAAGATGTCGTCGAAGCTGGCGAACGCCGCCTCCTGCCGCTGCCGCGCCGGGCTGTCCTCCAGAAGACTGCCGAGGGCACCGACGAGCGCCGGCACCGTGCAATATTCCTGCAGGAACTCCGGCACCACATTCTCCCCCGCCACCAGATTGGCCAGGATCACCGTTGTGCCCTTCAGCACCCGCCGGCCGATCTGCGCCTCCAGCCAGCCGATGCGGTAGGCGGCAACGTGGGGAATGCCGGCGAGTGCCAGTTCCAGCGTCACCGTGCCGGAGGCGGCGAGCGCGGCGTGGGCGGAACGGAAGGCTTCCAGCTTCTCCGCCTCGTTCGTCACGATGCTCGGCTTCAGCGGCCAGCTGGCGATGGTCTCGCGCACCAGCCCCTCCAGCCGCGGCAGGGTGGGCAGCACCAGTTCCATCTCGTGGGCGCGACCGACCTCGGCCAGCGCCGCGCCGAAATCCGCGCCGATGCGCGAAATCTCCCGCCGCCGGCTGCCCGGCAACACCAGCACCAGCGGCGGCTTCGCCCGCCGCCGCTCGGCTTCCGCGGGCGACGGCCGCAATTCGTCCAGCCGCTGCAGCAGGGGATGGCCCACATAGAAGGTGGGCGGCCCACCCAGCTTGCGATGGACCTCGGGCTCGAACGGCAGCAGGGCCAGCAGCGCGTCCACATAGGGCCGCATGGCCGCCGCCCGCCCGGACCGCCAGATCCACACGGTGGGCGAGACATATTTGACGATGGGAATGTTCGGGTTGCGCGCCCGCACCCGCGCCGCCACGCGGTGGGTGAAGTCCGGCGCATCTACCAGCACCAGCACATCAGGCGGGTCGGCCAGCACCGCCTCGACCGTCTCCTTCAAGCGCCGGAGGATGGTGGGCAGCTTGCCGACCACGGCGGCGATGCCGATGGCGGTCAGGTCCTCCATGGGATAGAGGCTTTCGAGCCCGCACGCGCCCATGCGCCGGCCGCCGACCCCCCGGAAGGATGCGCCCGGCGCGGCCTCGACCAGCGCTTCCATCAGCGCGCCGCCGAGCTGGTCCCCGGACTCCTCACCCGCGACGACAAAGACCTTCGGCTGGCGCGTACCGTTCTGCGGGGTCACGCGGTGTGCCCTCCGATGCCGGCGACGAACAGGCCGGCCGCGTCTGCGGCCTCCACCAGCGCCTGCGCATCCGGCACGATGGCCCCGCCCGCCTCGAAAGCGATGCCGGCCAGGCCGACCTCCGCCGCGCGCGTCACGGTCTGCGGGCCGAGGGAGGGCAGATCCACCCGGCGGTCCTGGCCCGGCTTCGGCGCCTTCACCAGCACGCCCTTGCCGGCGGCGAAGCGCAGACGGCCGGAACGGCGCATCTCGCCGTAGCGCGCCAGCATCTGGTCGGTCCCCTCGGCCGCCTCGACCGCCGCCACCAGCCCGTCCACCACGATCACCCCCTGCCCCACGTCGAATGGGCCGAGGGCACGGATGACATCCAGACCACGCGCGATATCCGCCTGCTGGGTCTCGCTGGGTGTGCGCGCGCCCAGCACGCCCTGCGGCAGCAGCAGGCGCGGGGCCACCTCGTGCGCGCCGACCAAGGTGAAGCCCTGTTCCGAAACCAGGCCCAGCACGCCCGAGAGAAGGTGGTTGTCGCCGCCGCGGAACAGGCGGGCGATGCGCGGCAGCAGCCGCAGCATGGTGAAATCAAAACCGAGGTCGCGCACACGCGGGCGGGTGAGCGCACCCACCATCACCACCTCGCGCACCCCGCGCGCCCGCGCCCACGCTGTGACGGAGCCAAGCGAGCCGAGCCGGAACCAGCGGTGCGGATAGCGCTCCAGCGCCGGATCGGCAAATCCCTGGATGAGGAGCAGCACGACCTCGCGGCCCTCTGCCCCGGCCGCTTCCGCGACCGCCGCAGGAAAGGCGCCGCTGCCGGCGACAATGCCGAGCGGGGTCTGCTTCTGCGCCGCACAGGGGCCGGACGCATCCGGGCGGCGCGCCGCCCCGGCACGCCCTTGCCCGTCTTCCCCCGGCAGGCCCACGGCTCAATCCTCCTTGATGACGCCCCGCGCGGGATGGCAGATCGGGCGCTTGCGGTCGGCATCGATGAAGGCCACCACGGCCGCCGCGAACGCCGATTCCCCGACCATCTGCCGCACCTTATCGAGGCGCTGATCGAACGTGCCCTCGCCGAAGAAGAGGTCGCGGTAGACCGCGCGGGCCGCGTGCAGGTCGGACTTGGTGAAGCCGCGCCGCTTCATGCCCACCACGTTGAGGCCCACAAGCTTGCCGGCCTGCCCGAGCACGTTGGCGAAGGGGATCACGTCCTCACGCACGCCGGTGAGGCCGGAAATCATGCACTGGGCGCCGATGCGGGTGAACTGGTGCACCGCGCACTGGCCGCCGAGGAAGGTGAAGTCACCGACGCTCACATGGCCGCCGAGCACAGCATTGTTGGCGAAAATGACGCCGTTGCCGACCGTGCAGTCGTGGCCCACATGGGAGCCCGTCATCATCATCACGCCATTGCCGATGCGCGTGATGCCGCCGCCGCCCACCGTGCCCGTGCTAGCGGTCGCGTGCTCGCGAAGCATGCAATCCGTGCCGATCACGAGCTTCGTCGGCTCGCCCTTGTAATGCACCGACTGGGGCGCGGACCCCAGAGAGGCGAAGGGGAAGACCTGCGTGCGCGCACCGATGGTGGTGACGCCCTGGATGACCACATGGGCGTGCAGCTTCACGCCCGCTTCGAGCACCACATCGGGACCGAGGATGGCATAAGGACCGATCTCGACATCATCCGCGAGCCCCGCCGGGTTCTCCACCCGGGCGGTGGGATCGATCTTCGCCACTAGCTGTTCTCCACGATCATCGCGCCGACTTTGGCCTCGGCCACCAGCTCGCCGCGCACCTTGGCCTCGCCTCGGTACCACCACATGTTGCGGCGGCGGCTGATGCGGGTCATGTGGTATTCGAGCACATCTCCCGGCACGACGGGACGGCGGAACTTCGCCTCGTCGATGGTCATGAAATAGACCAGCGAGGGCTTTTCCTTGTTTTCCTTGCCCAGCACGCAGACGACGCCCGCGGTCTGCGCCATGCCCTCGATGATGAGCACACCCGGCATCACCGGATTGCCCGGGAAGTGGCCGAGGAAGTGCGGCTCGTTGGCGGTGACGTTCTTGACGCCGATGCAGGAGAGATCGCCGTCGATCTGCTCCACGCGATCCACCATCAGGATGGGATAGCGGTGCGGCAGGCAGGCGAGCACCCTCTGGATGTCCGCGCTGCCGAGCACCTTGGGGGCTTCGGCCTGGGCCGCGCCGGCTTTGCCGGCTGCGCGCGTGGTGTCGTTCATTCCTGCGGTCCTTCCCCTTCCTCGTCGTCCTTGCCCCGGCGGGCGCCGGCGGCGGCGATGCGCCTGAGCGTCGCCACCTCGCGGAACCACTCACGCACAGGCTTAGCCGGCGAACCGCCCCAGCGCACGCCGGGGGGCACGTCGCCCTTCACGTTGCTGGAAGCAGCGATCTGCGCGCCGGTGCCGATGGTGACATGGCCGACCACCCCCACCTGCCCGCCGAGCATCACGAAATCACCGAGCGTGGTGGAGCCCGAGATGCCGGTCTGGGACACCACGATGCAATGGCGGCCGATCACCACGTTGTGGGCAATCTGCACCAGATTGTCGATCTTGGTGCCCTCGCCGATCACCGTGTCGGTGATGGCGCCGCGATCGATGGTGGTGTTGGCGCCGATCTCGGCATTGTCCTGCACCACCACCCGGCCGAGCTGGGGCACCTTCACATGGCCCGCCGGGCTCGGCTGGTAGCCGAAGCCGTCGGAGCCGATGCGCGCGCCGGCATGGATGATGACGCCGTTGCCCAGATAGGCGTGGATCACGCTGGCACCGGGTCCGATGGCGCAATTGCGGCCGATGCGCACGTTCGGACCGACTATGGCGCCGGCGCAGATGACAGTGCCCGCGCCGATCTCGGCGCCGGGGCCGATGACGGCGCCCGGATCGACCGTTACCCCATCCTCCAGCCGCGCCTTCGGATGGACCTGAGCGCCGGGCGCGACACCCTCATGGCCGAAGATCGGCAGCGGGCGGAGCGCGGCCGGAAACATGCGCCGCGACACGGCGAGGAAGGCGGCGGCCGGACGCGGTGCAATCAGCAGGGGCAGGCCGGCCGGAGCCTTGGGGGCAAAGCGATCGGAGGTGATGAGCGCGCCAGCGCGCACGCTGCCGAGCTTCTCCGCGAACAGGAAGGAATCGCAGAAGGCGAGTTCGTCGGGGCCGGCGGTTTCCAGCGTGCCGAGGCCGCTGATGCGCCGGGCACCGAGCTCAGCCTCCTCCGCGGGGCTCGAAGCGGCAAGCCGCGCTCCCGAGAGGGCTGCTACTTCCGCGAGGGTCAGCGGCTCCGGAAGCGGGAAGAAGAGGTCGTGACTCATGACGGATACGCCCAGACGCCGGAGGACGGAACAGGAGGTTTCACGTACGCGCCAAGGAGGCCTCCGGGCAAGCCCCAAGCACGCGCAAATCCCAGCCGCAGGTCGGCCTCAACCGCAGCGGGGGCAGCCTTGAGCAAGACATTGCATCGGGCAGGTGCCCAGCTGCCGGCACCACCCGGCAGTGCGGCATTCGCCCTTACGGATGATCGTGGGGTTGGCTGGCGCGGGATCAGCAAGGCGGAACGACGACCACGGCACCGTGACGCGGAAGAAAGCGCGTGGCGGAAGGTCTCGCAGGAGAGGCGGTGCTGCAGGAGCTTGCTCGCGTGGTGGAAATGCGCCTCTCCCATAACGACACTGCCTCCCCGATGCAACGCACCGGAGAGGCAGGGAAGAGGTCTCATCCCGTTGGAGCTTCGGAAGCAACCGCCGCCGCAGCTCTTCCGTAGAGCCAGATCAGAAGCGGGTACCGCCTGAGAAGCGGAACGCCTGGGTCTGGTCGAACTGGGCCTGCGAGAGTACCCAGGCATAATCGAAGCGCAGCGGACCGAAGGGCGACTGCCAGATCAAGCTGACACCGACCGAGGAGCGGATCGCGTCGTCGTCATAGACGCAGACGTTGTTGTAGCCCCAAGTCTTGCCGACGCTCGGGCAGTTCACCAGGTTCGGCTTGCCGTAGAAGTTGCTGCCGTCCCAGTTGTACACGCCAGGGAACTTCGTCGGACCGCCGTAGTCGAACAGCGAGCCAGCGTCTGCGAAGATCGCGCCCTTCATGCCGATATCCTTGGGAAGGAAGGCGAAGGGGAACTGGATTTCCGCGGAGACACCCCAGTAGGTCGTGCCGCCGAGCGCGTTCAGCTGGTTGTTGTAGCAATTGTAGGAGAGCGGCGTGCCGGCGTTCGATGCCGCGCAGGGCGCGATATCGCGGGGACCGATACCGGACGGCGCGAAACCGCGGACGAGGTTCGGACCCATGTAGAAGTTGTCCAGCACGTCCAAGTCCTGATTGCCCCAGGACGAGACATAGCCAGCCTGTGCGCGCAGGATGAGCACGCTGTCGTACGGCAGCGGGGTGTAGTGGCGGAAGTCACCCGTGGTGCGGATGAAGTTCACATCGCCGCCCACGCCCGCCAGGTCCTGCTTCAGCTCGGCGTAGATGCCCTGGGTCGGGCTCTGGTTGTTGTCGAGCGAATTGAACGACAGCGTGTAGCCCAGCGCCGAAGTGATGGTCGCGCCCTGAGCAGCTGCATCACGAATGGCCCAGGAGATGGACGTGGCGCAGTAGCTGTAGGGCAGCGTGCCAACATCGCCGTAGTTGCTGCAGAGGTTGATCGAGCGCTGATAGAGGTTGTAGCGCAGGGCCAGCGTGATTTCATCGGTGATGGGCAGGCCGAAGCGCAGGCCGCCACCGACCATGTTGGTGCCGTAAGGCGTGTAGCTGGTGGTCTCGGTGTTCTTCCAGTAGAGGTCGAAACCGGCCGCGAGGCGATAGCCGAGGAAGTAGGGCTCGGTGAAGGAGAATTCCGCACCCTGCGAGTACTGGCCCAGCGTGCCGGAGACCTTCACGTACTGGCCGCGGCCAAGGAAGTTCTTCTCACCCAGCGACACCTCGCCGATGATGCCGTCCGCGGTCGAGTAGCCGCCGGAGATGGAGAACTCGCCCGTGGGCTGGTCTTCCACGTCCACCGCGAGGATCACGCGATCAGGCGCGGAGCCGGGCTCGGTGGTGATCTTCACGTTCTTGAAGTAGCCGAGGTTGCGCAGCCGGCGCTCGGCCCGATCGACCAGCACGCGGTTGTAGGCATCGCCCTCGCCGATATCGAACTCACGCCGGATGACGTAGTCGCGGGTGCGGGTGTTGCCGCGGATCTCGATCCGCTCGATGTAAACCCGCGGGCCTTCCTCAAGCACGAAGGCGACGTTGATGAGCTTGGCCTGGAAGTCGCGATCGCCGCGCGGACGCACCTGGGCGAAGGCGTAGCCGGACTTGGACGCCTCAATGGTCAAGTTCTCGACCGACTTCTCGACGAGTTCGGCGTTGTAGATCTGGCCATCCTGCGCACGCACCACGCGCTTCAGGGAGTCCGCGGAGAGATCGCGGATGTTGGAGATCACGTCGACCTTACCGAAGCGGTACTGGTCGCCCTCCTCCAACGTAAACGTGAGGACATAGCCGCCGCCGGCGGGATCGAGCTCGGCGGTCGCGCCGATGATGCGGAAGTCGGCATAGCCGTTCTTCAGGTAGAAGCGGCGCAGCAACTCCTGGTCCGAGTTCACCCGGTCCGGATCATAGGCGTCAGTGGACTTCAGGAACGACAGCCAGTTGGTCTGGGTCGTGGAGATGACGTCCTTCAGCTTCCAGTCCGAGAAGGCCTTGTTGCCGACGAACTTGATGTCCTTGATGCCGGTCTTGTCGCCTTCCTTGATCTCGAAGACCAGATCGACACGGCCGTTGCCGCGGTCGATGGTGACCGGGTTCACGCGCACGTCGCTGCGGCCCGACCGGCGATAGATCTCGATGATGCGCTGGGTGTCAGCCTGAACGACCGACTTGTTGAACGGCCCACGGGGCTTGGACTGAACCTCGCCCTCCAGCACCTCGTCCTTGATCTTCTTGTTGCCCTCGAAGACGACGCGGTTGATCACCTCGTTCTCGGCCACCCGCACCACGATGCGGCCGCCGGACTGATTGATCTGCACGTCGGAGAACAGGCCCGTGGCATAGAGCGCCTTCCAGGCCTCGTCGATCTTGGCGGCCGTATAGGGACCGGAGCCGAAATAGGAGCGGATGGTATCCGCATCCACACGGCGGTTGCCCTCAACCACGATGGAGCTGGACTGGGCTGCGGCGGGGGACGCCACGACGAGAGAACCGGCCACCGAACCCGCCGCAACGCAGGCGGCGAGACCAAAGGCGGCGGCCAGATTTCTCAGGACCCGGAGCTTAGCAGTCATATGGTGCGCAACCTTGAAATTTCGTTGTTCTCGAACCCGCCGCCTTCCCCGGACAAACGCACCGGGCACAGGGACGGATTCTCACCCTGCGTTGCCGCTTGTACAGGCTTTTACCGCAGGTGCAAACCAAGCCGCGGCTGAAGACTGCCCTTTTCCGGGGACCGTTGCGCGCTCGCCACGACCCCGGTGCGACAAATCAAAATCCCTTACATTGCAGCAATATGCAGCACGTCGTTCCAAGTGGCGAAGATCATCAGCATGAGCACCAGCGCAAGGCCGATACGGAAGCCGATGTCCTGCGTCCGCGCACTCAGCGGGCGGCCACGGATCGCCTCGAAAGCGTAGAACAGAAGGTGTCCGCCATCCAACAGCGGGATGGGAAAGAGGTTAAGCAATCCGATAGACACAGACAGCACCGCCGCCAGGGAAAGGAGTGCTCCGATACCAAATGTCGCGACCTGCCCGGAGACCTGGGCGATGCGGATGGGTCCGCCGAGCTGATCGGCCGACTCGCGCCCGGCCACGAGGCCGCCGAGGTAATCGAAGGTGCGGGCCACCACGAACCAGGTTTCCTGCACGCCCATGCCGATGGCCTCGACCGGGCCGAAACGCTGAGTCGTCACGTCGCCCGCCGCCAGCGAGCGCGAGATTCCCAAAAGGCCGGTGCGGTGACTGTTGCCGAAGGGGTCCTTGACCTCCTTCAGCTCGGGCGTGGCCGTGAGCGTGACCTGCCGATCGCCGCGCTCGACGGTGAAGGCGAGCGGCTGGCCGGCGTGGGAGCCGACGATGCGCTGCATGTCCGAGAAGCTGTCCACCTTCGCGCCGTCGATCTCGAGGACGAGATCGCCGGGCTTGAACCCGGCCATTTCCGCGGCGCTGCCGGGGTTGATCTGATCCACACGCGGTGCCGTCACCTGCTTGCCGAACACCATGAAGACGATGGCGAAGATGGCGATCGCCAGCAGGAAGTTGGCGACGGGACCGGCGGCGACGATGGCCGCGCGCCAGGCGACCGGCTTGTAGAAGAAGCTTTCGTTGCGCTCGGCCGCGGTCATCTGGGAGAGGCGCGCGGCATCGGGCGTGGACGCCGCGTCTTCATCGCCGAAGAAACGCACGTAGCCGCCAAGGGGCACCGCGGCGATGCGCCAGCGGGTGCCGTGCCGGTCGTTGAAGCCGACGATCTCCGGTCCGAAGCCCAGCGAGAAGGTGACGACCCGGACGCCGGCGCGGCGCGCCACCCAGAAATGGCCGAGCTCGTGGAAGAACACCACCAGCGTCAGGACGAACAGGAAAGGGATGACGTAACCGAGAAGAGTGGAGGACAGCGTGCCAAGGTTCGCACCGAGACCGGAAATCACGTCCATCATCGTTCCTCTTCTCCCGGGCGCCCGCAGGCGGGCTAACCCTACACACTTATCCCGCGCTCGCCAGCCTCGGGACACCGGCCCCGCGCGGCCGAAGACCGCTCTTAGGACGCCTTTGCGGCAAACTTGGGCAGGAGTCCGGAGGCCGTGCGGCGCGCAAGCTGGTCTGCCTCCAGCGCATCGGCGATGCTCGAAGGTGCCGGACCACCATTGATGCGGTCGAGGGTCGCCCCGACGATATCGGTGATGCCGTAAAAGCCGATCCGGCCCTCGAGATAGGCCGCGACGGCGATCTCGTTCGCGGCATTGAGGACGGTGGCGGCCATACCGCCCTGCTTCAGCACCGCGCGGGCAAGAGCGAGCGCCGGGAATCGGCTGACGTCGGGCGCTTCGAAGCTGAGGCTGCCGAGGGCCACGAGGTCGAGCTTGCGGCAGGAGGTGGCCACCCGCTCGGGATAGGCGAGGCAGTGGGCGATGGGCACGCACATGTCAGGCAGTGCCAGCCCTGCGGTCACCGATCCGTCGATGAAGGAGACGAGGCCGTGCACGACCGACTCGGCATGCACCACCGCGTCGAGCTGGTCGGCGGTGACGGAGAACAGGTGCTGGGCCTCGATCAGCTCCAGCCCCTTGTTCATGAGCGTCGCGGAATCGATGGTGACCTTGGCGCCCATGTTCCAGTTGGGATGCTTCAGCGCGTCCTGCGGCACGGCGCGGGCGATCTCCTCCCGGCTCTTGAGGCGGAAGGGACCGCCGGATGCCGTGAGCGTGATCTTCTCCACCGCCTTGTGGGGACCGGCCGCCAGCGCCTGGAAGATGGCGTTGTGCTCCGAATCCACCGGGAGGATTTCGGTTTCCAGCCGCGCCGCCTCGGCCATGAAGAAGGCGCCGGCGGCGACGAGGCATTCCTTGTTGGCAAGCGCGATGCGCCGGCCGGGCGCGAACGCGGCGACCGTCGGGGCAAGGCCGGCACAACCGACGATGGCGCTCACCACCACGTCGGTATCCCGCCGCGCGGCTTCCAGTACCGCCTCGGGGCCCGCGCCGCACGCGATGCCGCTGCCGGAAAGGGCATCCTTCAGCGCCGCGCCACCGGCGGGGTCCGCCAGCGCCGCGAAGCGGGCGCCCAGGGCTCGCGCGGTCTCGGCAAGGGCTGCGGCGTCGCGTCCGCCGGCCACGGCCTCGACCCGGTAGAGGTCCGGCGCATCCGCGAGGACCTTGCGGACACTATGGCCAATGGAGCCCGTGGCCCCGAGCACGGAGAGACGTTTCATGGGGAGCGTCCTACCACAAAAGCAGGCCAGTCGCCGGGTCGCCCGCATTGCGGAGCACCGCGACGACGACCGCCACCAGCGCGGCGGCCGCGAAGCCGTCCAGCCGGTCGAGCAGGCCGCCATGGCCGGGAATGAGCCGGCTCGCATCCTTCACGCCGAACAGGCGCTTGAACGCCGATTCCGCGAGGTCGCCGGCCTGGCTGACGATGCTGAGCAGGAGGGAAAGGCCGGTGAGCGGCAGCAAGGCCGGCGCGCCGGAGGCGTAGGCGACCGCGAGGCCGCAGACGGTGCCGAGCAGCGTTCCGCCGATGGCCCCCGACCACGTCTTGTTCGGCGACACCCGCGGCCACAGCTTCGGGCCCCCCAGCGCACGGCCGGTGAAATAGGCGAAGATGTCCGTCGCCCAGACGATAGCGTACAGATAGAGCACAGCGGAAAGGCCCAGCGGCGAGGTGCCGCGCAAGACCACCACCGGAAGGGCCGCGCTGGCCGCCGCGAGCACCCCGAGCATGGCCCACGCGCTCTGCCGCGGCACGGCAAGGCTGCAGGCTGCAGCCCCCAGCACGGCGACGCTGAAGGCCCAGGTGGGCTCGGCCATTACCGCCAGCACACCGCCGGCAACGATGCCGAGGCCGCCAAGGCCGAGATAGACCGGGCGATGATCGAGGCGCGCGATCACCGCCCATTCATTGAGAACGAGAAGGCCGGCCGCCACCCACAGCACGGCGAAGGGGATGCCGCCATACCAAGCGGTGGCGAGCACCACCGGCACGAGCACGAGGGCGGAAAGGGTGCGATGTCCGAGATCGGAGCCGAAATGCACGTGGGTCAGGGTCCGGGGCGAGGCGTCACGCCGCCGAACCGCCGGTCACGCCGGGCATATTCGTCGATGGCCGCGATGAGGGCGGCCTTGTCGAAGTCAGGCCAGTAGATGGGCAGGAACACGAATTCCGAATAGGCGGCCTGCCACAGCAGGAAATTCGACAGCCGCTGCTCGCCGGAGGTGCGCACGATGAGGTCGGGATCAGGGATGCCAGCGGTTTCGAGCCGCTGGGAGATCATCTCCACGTCCACGTCCTCGGGCTTCACCCGCCCGGCCGCCACATCCGCCGCGATGCGCGCCACGGCCGAGGCAATCTCCTGCCGCGCGCCGTAGTTGAAGGCGACGACCAGCGTCAGCCCGGTGTTGGTAGAGGTCAGCGCCTCGGCATCGTCCAGAAGCTGGCGGATGTCGGGGGCAAGGCCCGCCCGCTCGCCGATCACCTTCACCCGCACGTTGGCGGAATTGAGCTCGGCGAGATCGTGCCGCAGGAAGAACTTCAGCAGGCGCATCAGCTCCGTCACCTCGGTGACGGGACGCGACCAGTTCTCCGAGGAGAAGCTGTAGATGGTGAGGAAGCGGATGCCGATTTCACGAGCGGCGCGCACGCATCGGCGCAGCGCTTCGACGCCCCGGCGATGCCCTTCCACACGCGGCAGCTTGCGGGAGGTGGCCCAGCGGCCGTTGCCATCCATGATGACGCCGACGTGCACCGGGACGCACCGGGGCGCCGCGGCGGGCGTCGGCTGACCGGCCGCCACGGGGGCGGCCGGCGACGTCCGGCCGGGAACAGCGGCTTCGCTCGCGGCGCGCAGGGTCATGGCTTGCTCAGGGCTCACACCTTCGTCCTCAAACCGCGTTGGCTCTCAAACCGTCGCGGCCGACCGGCTCCGGTCAACCGCGTCCCTGGCCTCCCGCCGCCGCTGTCCCCGCTCAGACGGACAGGATTTCCTTTTCCTTCTGGGCGAGCGTCTGATCGATCTCGGCGATGGTCTCGTCGGTCGCCTTCTGGACGTCCTTGGACAGGCGGTCGAGTTCATCGGAACCCATCTCGCTGTCCTTTTCCAGCTTCTTCAGCAGGTCCATCCCGTCGCGACGCACATGACGTACCGCGACCCGGGCGGCCTCGGCATACTTGTGCGCAACCTTGACGAGTTCCTGCCGGCGCTCCTGGTTGAGTTCGGGGATGCGCAGGCGCAGCACCTGGCCTTCCGTCGCCGGATTGAGGCCGAGATTCGAATCGCGGATCGCCTTCTCGACGGCGTTCACCATGCCGCGGTCCCACACCTGCACGGAGAGCATGCGGGCCTCGGGCACGGACACGGTGGCAACCTGGTTCAGCGGCATCCGCGCGCCATAGGCCTCGATCGTGATCGGCTCGAGAAGGCTGGCCGAGGCACGGCCGGTGCGCAGGCCGCCCAGCTCGTCCCTGAGCACGCCGACCGCGCCATGCATGCGGCGCTTGAGATCGGCCATGTCGAAGGTCCCGGTGGTCATGACTATCCTCTGTCTTCAAGATCGCGGGCACGCTTCATTCGCACGGAAACGTTTCTGATTCCATGCGAACGCGCGGTTCCTGGCGGGAAAGGCGCGGCGGGAGGAGCCCTGGTCGAGGTTGCGGCTTGCCCGGACATGACAGGACGACACGGCAATTCGGTGGCCATGCCGCACGCGGCGCGACCAGGGCGATGCCCGGGCCCCAGCCTTCTGCCTGCATCCGTCGACAGCGCCCCCTGTCCTTCCGGAAAACTCAAGCCGCGATCCGTCTCGCCGGATCAGGGCGCGACGACCGTGACGCGCCCTTCTCCCATCGCCGCCGTGGCGATGGCGCCCGGCTCGCGGATGGAGAACACGATTATCGGCAACGCCGCTTCGCGGGCAAGCGCGAACGCGGCCGCATCCATCACCTTGAGGTCGCGGGACAGCGCCTCGTCGTGGGTGATGCGGTCGTAGCGGGTAGCCGACGGATCGAGCTTGGGATCGGCGGAATAGACGCCGTCCACATTGGTCGCCTTCAGCACCGCGTCACAGTCGAGCTCGGCCGCGCGGAGCACGGCGCCGGTGTCGGTGGTGAAATAGGGATTTCCCGTTCCACCAGTGAGCACCACGATGCGGCCGCGCCGCAGGTGCCGCATGGCCGGCTGGCGGGCGTAGGGCTCGCACACCGTCGGCATGGGGATGGCGGAAAGCGTGCGCGCGGGGGCGCCGGCGGCCTCGATGGCCCGCTCCAGCGCGAGGCCGTTCATGACGGTCGCGAGCATTCCCATGTGGTCCGCGGTGGCGCGATCGAGATTCTCGTCCGCCACCCGCGCGCCGCGCAGGATGTTGCCGCCGCCGACGACCACTGCCACCTCGCACCCCGCCGCCCGGGCGGCGACGAGGTCACGAGCGATGCGGGCGACGGTGGGGGGATGCAGGCCGAAGGGCTCGGCGCCCATCAGGGCCTCGCCCGAGACCTTCACCAGAATGCGGGGATAAGGCAGTCCCGGCGCCGCGAAGGGCGCCGGGGGTTCCGGATAGTCCGAGTCGTCGGAGATGGCGGTCATGGGAGCCCCCTCCCCGCCTGCGATCAGGACTGGCCGGCGGCGGCGGCCACCTCGGCCGCGAAGTCGGTCTCTTCCTTCTCGATGCCCTCGCCGAGCGCGTAGCGCACGAACGCGGTGAGCTTGACCGGAGCGCCGACCTGGCCCTCGGCCTCCTTCAGCACCTGCGCGACGGACTTGGAGCCGTCATGCACGAAGGGCTGGTCGAGGAGGGTGTTCTCCTTGAAGAAGCTCTTCATGCCGCTTTCGGCGATCTTGTCCTGCACGTTGGCGGGCTTGCCCTGGTGCTTCTCGAGCAGGATGGCCTTCTCGCGGGCGATGGTGGCCTCGTCGATGCCGGAGGCGTCAAGCGCCAGCGGGTTGAGGGCCGCCACGTGCATGGCGATCTGCCGGCCGAGGGTGGAGAGCTTCTCCACGTCGCCCTCGGACTCGAGCGCCACGAGCACGCCGATGCGGCCCTGGCCCTCGACCACGGCGCCGTGCACGTAGGACGCGATCACGCCCTTGGAGACCGTGAGCTTCACCGAACGGCGGAGCGTCATGTTCTCGCCGATGGTGGCGATGAGCGCTGTGAGGCGGTCGGCGACGGTGACGTCCTCGCCCGGGAACTTGGCGGCGGCGACGGCCTCCAGGGAGCCGTCCGTGTTGAGGGCGACCTTGGCCACCTCACGCACGAACGCCTGGAAGTCGGGGTTGCGCGCCACGAAGTCGGTCTCGGCATTCACCTCGACGGCGGCGGCGTAGTGGCCGGAGGACTCGACCGCAACCAGGCCCTCGGCGGCCACGCGGCCGGCCTTCTTGGCGGCCTTGGCGAGGCCCTTCTTACGCAGCCAGTCGATGGCAGCCTCGACGTCGCCGTTCGTCTCGGTGAGCGCGGACTTGCAGTCCATCATGCCTGCGCCGGTCTTGTCGCGCAGTTCCTTCACGAGCCCGGCGGTGATCGCAGCCATGTTCAATCCCTTCTTCTCGCGCCACGGCCGGCCACGGTGCGCCCGAGCCGGCCGTGGGGGCGCGGTGCGCCCCATTACTCTCGATTCGTTTTCAGATCTGCGACAAGGACGGTGACGGGTGTCACTCGACCTCGGCAGACATCTCCTTGGCCTGGGCGATCCAGCCGTCCACGCGGCCGGGCAGACCCACTTCCTCACCGATGCGGTGCGCATCGACGGCGTCGAGGCCGGCAATCTGGCCGAAGTGGAACACGCCGAGATCGTTGAGCTTCTGCTCGATCTCGGGGCTCACGCCGGTGAGCTTCTTCAGGTCGTCGGCAACGCCGCGCGGACCCGACAGGGGCTCGAAGGACGACCACACGCTGGTCTCGACCGGCAGGTCCTCGACGAGCGGAGCCTCTTCGGCGCCCACGTCGTAGCCGAGATCGCTGTGGCCGCGGCCGATGCCGTCGATGGCGGCGCGGGCGATCAGGTCGCAATAGAGCTGGATGGCGCGGCCGGCGTCATCGTTGCCCGGGACCGGATAGGCGATGCCGTCGGGATCGCAATTGGTGTCGAGGATGGCCGCCACCGGGATGCCGAGGCGCTGGGCCTCCTTCACGGCGATGTCTTCCTTGTTCGTGTCGATCACGAACAGCAGGTCCGGCAGGCCGCCCATGTCGCGGATGCCGCCGAGCGCCTTGTCCAGCTTCTCCTTTTCACGGGAGAGCGTCAGGCGCTCCTTCTTGGTGTAGCCGGAAGACGCCTCGGGGGCGGCCAGCATCTCCTCCAGCTTCTTCAGCCGGGCGATGGAGTTGGAGATGGTCTTCCAGTTGGTGAGCATGCCGCCGAGCCAGCGGGAGTTCACATAATACTGGGCGGAGCGGCGGGCGGCGTCCGCCACCTGCTCCTGCGCCTGGCGCTTGGTGCCGACGAACAGCACGCGGCCGCCCTGGGCCACGGTGTCGGACACGGCCTGCAGGGCGCGGTGGAGCGCCGGCACGGTCTGCGACAGGTCGAGAATGTGGATGTTGTTGCGAACGCCGAAGATGTACGGAGCCATCTTGGGGTTCCAACGGTGGGCCTGATGGCCGAAGTGCACGCCAGCTTCGAGGAGCTGACGCATCGAATAATCGGGAAGAGCCACTTTGGTATTCTCCGGTTGAGCCTCCGCGGACGTACCTTCGCCAATGGCGATAGGCACCGGATGGCCGATATGGCCTGTGTCCGCGTGCGGAATGGGTCGGGCACATACACGAGGTGGGGCTGATAGGCAAGGGTGGCGCCCCGCGGGGGGGGGTGTGCCCTGCCCTCTCGCCGCCGTGCTCCGGCGCGCTGGCGAGGGGGCACCTGAATACGGCAGCGGCGGCAGCGGGACGCGGGGTGGCGCCTGCCCTTTTTACCCTCCGGCGGCGCGCTGGCGCTCTTCTTCCACCAGTTCCTTCTTGGAGAGCTTGCCCACGACGCTCTTGGGCAGGCTGTCGCGGATCTCGACGGCCTTGGGCATCTCGATCTTGGAAATCTGGGCGGAGAGGAAGTCCATCAACTCGGCCGGAGTCGCCTGCGCGTCCTTGCGCAGGGTGACGAAGGCCTTGGGCGCCTGGCCGCGATAGCTGTCGGGAATGCCGATGGCCACCGCCTCGGCCACCGCCGGATGGAGGTAGAGCGCCTCCTCAATCATCCGGGGATAGACGTTGTAGCCGCCGCAGAGAATCACGTCCTTGATGCGGTCCACGAGGAACAGGTAGCCGTCCTCGTCGAGATAGCCGACATCGCCGGTGCGCAGCGCCCCATCCACGAAGACGGCGGTGGTTTCGTCCGGGCGATTCCAGTAGCCGGCCATCACCTGCGGACCGCGCACGCACACCTCGCCTTTCTGGCCCAACGGCATCATGCGGGTTGAATCGGCGAGGTCGCGAATCTCGATTACCGTCTCGGGCAGAGCGGTGCCTACCGAGCCGTCCTTGACGAGACCGAGCGGCGGATTGGCGCTCACCACCGGCGAGCTTTCGGAGAGGCCGTAACCCTCCACCAGCGGGCAGCCGGTGAGTTCCTGGAATCGCGTGCGCACATCGAGCGGCAGCGGCGCGCCGCCGGAGATGGAGAGCGTGAGGGAGGAGAGGTCGCGCTTCTCGATGTCCCTCACATTGTTGATGGCGGCATAGATGGTCGGCACGCCGGGGAACATGGTGGGCTTCTCGCGCTCGATGTCGTCGAGCAGCGACATGAGGTTGAAGCGCGGCACCAGGATGATCTCGGCGCCGAGGCAAATCGGGATGAGCATCACCGTCTGCATGGCGAAGACGTGGAACAGGGGCAGCACGCCCAGCACCCTTTTCACCCCGATCCGCTCGCACTCCGCATGCTGGACCAGCTGACGGGCATTGGCCGAGACGTTGGCGTGGGTGAGCATGGCGCCCTTGGGCACGCCCGTGGTGCCGCCGGTATATTGCAGCACCGCAAGGTCTTTGGCCGGGTCCACCTTCACCGGTTCGGGGCGGTCGCCGTGCTTGAGGAGGGAAGCGTAGTCCACATGCATCCCGTCGCCGGTGCTGTAGACCGCCTTCTCCTTGCGCTTGAACAGGTTGAAGAGCAGCCCCTTGGGAAACGGCAGGATGCCGGACATGGGGCAGACGACGATGGATTTCAGCCCCGACTCATGGGCCACCGCGAGGACGCGGGAGTGGATCAGCTTGAGGTCGGGGACAACCATGATGGTCGTGCCGGAATCGCGGATCTGGTGCCTCAGCTCGCGCTCCACATAGAGCGGGCTGAAGTTCACCACCGTGCCGCCGGCCTTCATCACCGCGAAGAAGAAGATGACGGAATAGGGCGTGTTGGGCAGGCACAGGCCCACATGGGTGCCCTTGCGCACGCCCATGGCCTGAAGCCCTGCCGCCACCTTGTCCACCGTGGCGCCGACCTCGGCATAGGTCCACTTGCGGCCGAGGAAGCTCAGGGCCGGCTTCGCGCCATGCGCCGCGACGCTGCCTTCCAGAAGCTCGGGCACGGGCGAGATGGCGATGGCCGCCGCATCGGTGCGATGGAGCATGATGTCCCTCCTGCGCCGGCGCTCTTCTGTTTTCTTGGGCAAGCCGGCGGCGTCATCTCCGACGTTGGATCAGCAACGCCGTGATTCAAGAATGCTGGCGCGCGATTGCGCCAGAAAGGCGGTTTGTGCCGGGTCGACTGAAGCGGAAACCGGCGGCGCGGACGCCGCCGGTGATCGCGCAAGGCCCTACTTGGTGATGAGGGCCGCCGCCTGCGGCGCGTCGAACTTGTAGCGCAGGCCCACCGAGACAATGTCCACGTAGCCGTTGCTCACCTGGCCGACCAGCGTTCCGCGCAGGGCGTTGGCCGGATCGGCGGGCGTGAGCATGATCGGGCTCGTCTCGCCGAAGATGTGGGTGTAGGCGAAGTCCGCCGAGAACTGCGACGTGAAGTTGTAGGTCAAGCCGCCCGAAAGCCAGAAGCGGTTGGTGTCGGGCAGGCGCGGCGAGCGGGTGGCATCAGGCACGGGCGTCAGCTCGTAGCCAATGCCGGCGCGCAGGGCGAGCTTGGGGTCCCACTGGTACTCGACGCCGCCGGAGAAGAACCAGCCGTCGTTCCACTGGAGGTCGAGCGTGCTGACCGGCAGGCCGAAAGCCTTCACCGTCAGCTCCTGGACCGTCGACCAATTGGTCCACTCCACCGTGCCGAGCACAGTCCATTGGGCATTGAGCTTGGAGCGGAACGAGGCGGTGATCTGGTCGGGCAGCGTCAGGCCGGCCGTCGCATTGACGCTCTTGACGGGCACGATATTGGCGACGGACACGTCCAGCATGCCGTTGAGGGTCTGCGAGATCTGCGACTTGTAGCCGATGCCAAGCGTGGTTCCGGGCGCCAGCGTGAACAGCACGCCGAGATTGATGCCGTAGCCGATATCGTCGCCGTTGACCTGGGCATAGAGATTGTTGGATGGCGGCGCGAAGCCCGCGAACTGCGCGTTGGTGAGCTTGGCGTTGATGTAATTGATGTTGAGACCACCGCCGATGGTCATCCAGTCCGTGAGCTTGTAGGCCACCGAGAGCTGGGCGTTCATGTCGAAGATGCTGCTGGTGCAGCCGTAATACCGGCCGGACCAGCTGCACGGCGCGTCGGTGACGAGGCCGAAGGGCGAGGTCAAGCCGAAGCCGATCGCCCACTTGTCCCAGGCATAGGTGGCGAAGAAGGTCGGCAGCGTGCCGTTGTCCACGATATCGCTGACGCCGGCATTCCCGAGGCTCGCGCCGGTGATGGGCGCAGTCGCCGAAAACACGTCAATGGAGGCGTGCGGCGCAATATAGGTGACATTGCCTTCCACGTTCAGCCCCGGATTGAAGCTGATGGCCGCGGGGTTCCAGGTCATGGCGGCGAGGCCGTCGCCCCCGGCCGCCGTGCCGGCGAAGGATGTGCCCTGATAGTAGGAGCTCTGCTCGCGCAGCCCGAATCCGCCCGCATGGGCGGCGCCGTTCGCCAAGACGGCGGGAATCGCAACGGCGGAAATGGCAAGCACCGGAGCCACGCGGCGTGGCCAATCGCGATTGGCCCTGGCCCACTTGTGCATCGTCATGAAGACCCCCTCCTAGGCTGAATTCCTCCGGGCCCGGCACGCTGCGGTGCACTATACGTTTTATCGGTGCCCTATACGTCACCCAGCATGCCGCTCGCGAATGATCCGTCAACCGGCTTCCTGCAGCGTAGTGGGCCAAGACGCAGGGGAAATCGGCAAGCGTTGCGCCGATGCAACAGTGGCGAAACGGAAGCGCTGCTGTCCAGAAAACTCGCCGGCCGCAGGGACTCTGTCCACCGGCTTTCGGCGCGCCCTGGCTCCACCGCTTGTGAAGACGCCCCCGCCGCGTCATCTGCCAAACGGGTCTTGCGGAGAAGGTCAAAGCATGTATCTTCGGGGCGACTGGGTGACGTATAGGTGAACTGGTGGCATCCTCTGGCAAACGTGGCGGCGCGTCCGCTTTGACCGACACGTTCTTCACCGTCACGCAGCTGGCGCGGGACCTCTCGGTCACGCCGCGCACCATCCGATTCTACGAGGACAAGGGGCTCATCACCCCGCGTCGCGCCGGCACCATGCGCGTCTACACCAAGCGCGACCGCGCCCGCATGGCGCTGATCCTGCGCGGCAAGCGCCTCGGCTTCTCGCTGCGCGAGATCAAGGACTATCTCGACCTCTACGACCTCGACCCGAGCCAGAGCGAGCAGATTCGCCTGCTGCTGAAGCAGGTCCAGGACCGCCTCGAGATGCTGGAGGACCAGCGCCTCGCCCTCGAGGAAACCATTATCGAGCTGAAGGACATCGAGGAGCAGGCCATGGCTGCCCTCGCCAGCGAGACCGGCGACCAGAAGGCCGCCGGCTAGGCCCACGCCGGCCGGTCCACGGGGCCGGGTCGAGCGCAGGCCATTCCGAGTTTTTCGTGGGGCTTTCCCGGGCGGATTTTTCATTCGCGTGGATCGCCCCATCACGCCCGAACCGCCGCACCAAGCGGTGGCGCAAATGATCGAAACCCGCCGCTCGAAAAGCGGCGGCCGACAACAATGGACAGGCAGGAGATCCCAATGAACGCGCCGATGCGCAACGTCGTGATTGCAGGCTATGCCCGCTCGCCCTTCACCCTCGCCAGGAAGGGTGATCTGGCGCGCGTGCGCCCCGATGATCTCGCGGCCCAGGTGGTGGCCGATCTCGTGGCCCGCACCGGCGTGAAGGTGGAGGACATCGAGGACCTGATCGTCGGCTGCGCCTTCCCCGAGGCCGAGCAGGGCTTCAACGTCGCCCGCCTCATCGGCATGATCGCGGGGCTCCCGGAGAGCGTCGCCGGCGTCACGCTGAACCGCTTCTGCGGCTCCTCCATGCAATCGGTCCACAACGCGGCCGGGCAGATCCAGCTCGGCGCTGGCGAGGTGTTCATCTGCGCCGGCATCGAGAGCATGAGCCGCGTGCCCATGACCGGCTTCAACCCCATGCCCAATGCCGCGCTCTACAAGTCCATGCCCCAGGCCTACATGGGCATGGGCGAGACCGCCGAGAACGTCGCGGCCAAGTGGCAGATCACCCGCGCCGACCAGGACGCCTTCGCCCTCAAGAGCCACCAGAAGGCGACGAAGGCCGAGGCGGAAGGCCGCTTCAAGGACGAGATCGTCGCCATCAAGGCCAACGGCAAGGTCAACAAGACGGTCGATCAGGACGGCTGCATCCGCCGCGACGCGACGGCCGAAGCCCTCGCCGCCCTCAAGCCCTCCTTCGACGAGCACGGCACGGTGACGGCCGGTACGGCCTCTCCCCTCACCGACGGTGCCTCCGCCGTGCTGGTGTGCACCGAGGACTACGCGCTGAAGAACGGCCTTACCCCCCTCGCCCGCATCCGCAGCGTGGCGGTGGCCGGTTGCGCCCCGGAGATCATGGGCATCGGCCCCGTCGCCGCGACCAAGAAGGCGCTGGCCCGTGCCGGCATCGACGTGTCCGAGATCGAGGTGGTGGAGCTGAACGAGGCCTTCGCCTCCCAGGCCCTCGCCTGCCAGCGGGAGCTGGGCATCAAGGACGAGGTGCTGAACCTCGACGGCGGCGCCATCGCGCTGGGCCATCCCCTCGGCGCCACCGGCGCGCGCATCGTCGGCAAGGCGGCCTCGCTCCTGAAGCGGGAAGGCGCCAAGTACGCCCTCGCCACCCAGTGCATCGGCGGCGGACAGGGCATCGCCACCATCCTCGAGCGCGTCTGAGGAGGGCCGGATGTCTTTTGAAATCAGGAAAGTCGCCGTCATCGGCGCCGGCGTCATGGGTGCCGGCATCGCCGCCCATGTGGCCAATGCGGGCGTGGAAGTGCTGCTCCTCGACATCGTTCCCGAGGGCGCGGCCAACCGCAACGCCGTCGCCGAAAAGGCGGTGGAGAAGCTGCTGAAGGCCGATCCCGCGCCCTTCATGTCCAAGGCCGCAGCGAAGCTGGTGAAGCCGGGCAACATCGAGGACAACCTCGCCGACATCGCCGATTGCGACCTCATCATCGAAGCCATCATCGAGCGGCTCGACCTCAAGCAGGCGCTCTACGCGAAGATCGAGGCGGCGCGCCGGCCCGGCTCGGCGGTGTCGTCCAACACCTCCACCATTCCGCTGGCGGACCTCACGGCGGGGCTGCCCGAGAGCTTCCGCCGCGACTTCCTCATCACCCATTTCTTCAATCCGCCCCGCTACATGCGGCTGCTGGAGATCGTCTCCGGGCCGGAGACGAATGCGGACACGGTGGCCGCCGTCGCCCGCTTCGCCGACGTGAAGCTCGGCAAGACGGTGGTGATGTGCAAGGACACCCCCGGCTTCATCGCCAACCGGCTCGGCACCTACTGGCTGCAGTTGGCGGTGGGCGAGGCCTTCGCGCTGGGCATGAAGGTCGAGGATGCGGACGCGGTGATGGGCCGGCCCTTCGGCTTCCCCAAGACCGGCGTGTTCGGCCTCATCGACCTCGTGGGCCTCGATCTGATGCCCCACGTCCAGGGCTCGCTGAAGCGGGCGCTGCCGGCCGCGGACCCTTTCCACGCTACGCTGCGCGACGAGCCGCTGATCGAGAAGATGATCTCGACCGGCTACACCGGCCGCAAGGGCAAGGGCGGCTTCTATCGCCTCAACCGCGAGGGCGGGCAGAAGCTGAAGGAAGCCATCGACCTCTCCACCGGCGCCTATCGCCCGCAGGCGAAGGCCCAGGTGGCGGAGCTTGAGGATGGCGGCGGCCGGGATCTCTTCGCCCTCCTCTCCGCCCCCGGCGAAGGCGGGCGCTATGCCCGCGCGGTGATGGTGCGCACGCTGGCCTATGCCGCGCGGCTGGTGCCCGAGGCGGCCGATGACATCGTCGCCATCGATGATGCCATGCGCTTGGGATATAATTGGAAATCCGGCCCGTTCGAGCTGACCGACAAGATCGGCGCGGCCCGCCTGATCGAGCTGTTGAAGGCGGACGGGGAAGAGGTGCCGCCTTTGCTGGCGCTCGCCGCCGACAAACCCTTCTACCGGGTGGAAAACGGCCAGCGTCAATACCTTACGCTGGATGGCACCTATCACGACATCGTCCGCCCCGAGGGCGTGCTGCTGCTCGCCGACATCAAGCTGAAGTCCCAGCCGCTGGCCAAGAACGGCTCGGCCGCGCTGTGGGATATCGGCGACGGCGTCGTGTGCCTGGAATTCACCTCCAAGAGCAATTCGCTGGACGAGGGCATCATCACGATGCTCGCCAAGGCGCTGAAGCTGGTGAAGGACAAGTACAAGGCGCTCGTCATCTATAACGAGGGCTCGAACTTCTCCGTCGGCGCCAATCTCGGCCTCGCCCTGTTTGCCTGTAACATCGGTGCCTTCGGCGAAGTCGAGAAGCTGGTAGCCACGGGGCAGAAGACCTATCAGGACGTGAAGTACGCGCCCTTTCCCGTGGTCGCCGCGCCGTCCGGCCTGGCACTCGGCGGCGGGTGCGAGATTCTGCTGCATGTCGGTGCGGTTCAGGCCCATGCCGAGAGCTATATCGGGCTTGTCGAATGCGGAGTCGGGGTGCTGCCGGCCTGGGGTGGCTGCACCGCCATGCTGGAGCGCTGGGCGGCCGATCCGAAATTCCCGAAGGGGCCCATGCCGGCCCCCTCGAAGGTGTTCGAGACCGTCTCCACCGCCACCGTCGCCAAGTCCGCCGCCGAGGCGAAGGAGCTGAAGTTCCTGCGCGAGGGCGACGGCATCACCATGAACCGCGACCGGCTCCTTGCTGATGCCAAGGCCAAGGCCTTGGCGATGGTGGAAGGATACGCGCCGCCCAAGCCCGTGGAGTTCTTCCTGCCCGGTCCCTCCGGCAAGGCGGCCATGGACATGGCGGTGGAAGGTTTCGCCAAGAAGGGCCTCGCGACCCGGCACGACAAGGTGGTGTCCGCTGCCCTCGCCGAGGTGCTCACCGGCGGCGACGCGGACCACATCGCCCCGGTCCCGGCCGCGCGGGTGCTGGAGCTGGAGCGGGAAGGCTTCATGAAGCTCATCCGCACCACCGCCACGCTGGACCGCATCGAACACGTGCTCGAAACCGGCCGGCCGCTCAGAAACTGAGGGGCGCCGCGGCCTAACCGAAGATCAAGCCGTCATGGCCGGGCTTGTCCCGGCCATCCACATGGAGAGGCAGGGCGCCACGTTCCGCAGGGAGCGCAAACGGCCCGACGTGGATGCCCGGGACAAGCCCGGGCATGACGGCACCAAGGGAATCAGACGCCCCCTCCCCCACGAGGGACGGAGGCGAGCCAAAAACGGGAGCCAACGCCATGCAGGTCTATACCCCCCCGCTGCGCGACATGCGCTTCGTCCTCCACGAGCTGCACGGCAGCGAGGAGCTGAGCAAGCTCAAGGGACTGGAGGAGCTTTCGCCCGACCTCATCGATGCGGTGCTGGAAGAGGCGGGCAAGTTCGTCACTGAAGTGCTCGCGCCGCTCAACCAGTCTGGCGACCTTGAGGGCTGCACCTATGAGAATGGCGTGGTGCGCACGCCCAAGGGCTTCAAGGAAGCCTACACCGCCTTCCGCGAGGGCGGCTGGAATGGCATCGCCTGCGATCCGAAGTATGGTGGCCAGGGCCTGCCGGCGAGCGTGAACAAGCTGGTGGAGGAGATGCTCTGCTCGGGCAACCTCGCCTTCGGCATCTGCCCCGGCCTCACCCACGGCGCCTATCAGGCGCTGAAGGCCTATGCCTCCGAGGAGCTGAAGGACCGCTTCCTGCCCAAGATGGTGGATGGCGTGTGGTCCGGCTCCATGTGCCTCACCGAGCCCCAGTGCGGCACCGACCTCGGCCTCGTGCGCACCAAGGCCGAACCGCAGGCGGACGGCTCCTACAAGATCACCGGCAACAAGATCTTCATTTCCGCCGGCGAGCAGGACATGACGGAGAACATCGTCCACCTCGTGCTCGCCCGCCTGCCGGACGCGCCCAAGGGAATCAAGGGCATCTCCCTGTTCCTGGTGCCGAAGTTCCTGCCGAAGGAGGATGGCTCCGTCGGCCCGCGCAACGGCGTGCTGTGCACCGGCATCGAGCACAAGATGGGCATCCACGGCTCGTCCACCTGCCAGATGTCGTTCGACGAGGCCACCGGGTGGATCGTCGGCGAGCCCCACAAGGGCATGCGCGCCATGTTCGCCATGATGAATTCGGAGCGTCTCTCCGTGGGCACGCAGGGCCTCGGCCTCGGCGAAGCCGCCTATCAGGCCGCCGTCGTCTACGCCAAGGAGCGCCTGCAGGGCCGCGCACTCTCCGGCGCCAAGCATCCGGACAAGCCGGCCGACCCCATCATCGTGCATCCCGACGTGCGCCGCACGCTGATGACCATGCGCGCCTACAACGAAGGCTGCCGGGCCCTCGCCGGCTGGGTCGCCCGCGCGCTGGACCTGATGGAGCGGGCCGAGGACCCGGAGGAGCGCAAGCGCGCCGAGGACTTCACGGCGCTGATGACGCCCATCGTGAAGGCGCTGTTCACCGACCTCGGCTTCGAGGCCACCTCCATGGGCATGCAGGTCTATGGCGGCCACGGCTACATCCGCGACCATGGCATGGAGCAATATGTGCGCGATGCCCGCATCGCCATGATCTACGAGGGCACCAACGGCGTGCAGGCGCTGGACCTCGTGGGCCGCAAGCTGCCGGCGCACATGGGCCGTTATTTGCGCTCCTTCTTCCATCCCGTGCTGAACTACATGGATGCGAAGCTGGACGACGAGAATCTCGGCCCGCTGATTACCCCCCTCTCCAAGGCCTTCGGCGCGCTCCAGCTCGCCACCGCCCACATCGCCGAGAAGGGCCTGAAGGACCCGGAGGAGGCCGGCGCCGCCGCCACCGAATATCTGCGGCTGTTCGGCCTCGTGGCGCTGGGCTACATGTGGGTGCGCATGGCGGAAGTGGCCTATGAGAAGCGCGTCTCCAACCCGGACGACGCCGCCTTCTACGATGCCAAGATCGTCACCGCGCGCTTCTTCATGGAGAAGCTGCTGCCGGACGTGGCGGCCCTGTGGGGTTCCATCAAGGCCGGCAAAGGCGCCATGATGGCGCTGGACGAGGCGATGTTCTGAGTGTCGCGCCTCTTCGGTGGAGTCACCGTCATGGCCGGGCTTGTCCCGGCCATCCACGTGGCGAGGCCGGGGACCGCTGGCGGGTTTGGGCTCCAGCGGCTCGACGTGGATGCCCGGAACCCGCATGTTTGCGGGCTCCGCTCTTGGGGACGGAAGTCGGCAACCGACTTCCGGCACAAAGCCGGGCATGATGGCGGCAAGAGCCCGCAATAATATTTACAAGGATCACCGATGGCCGATCTCTCCTCCCTCGTCGAAGCCATACGCGACCGCGCCGAAGCCCTCTCCGAGCTGGGCTACAAGGTGCGCTTCGACCTCAGCGATACCGGCGAGGCCATCCTGCTCGATGCCACCGGCGGCAGTGTCGAAGTGGGCGAGGGCTCGGGCGAGGCGGATGCGGTGCTGAAGCTCTCCACCGATACGCTGGACAAGCTCATCACCGGCCGCATCGGCCCGATGATGGCCTTTTCCACCGGCCGCCTGAAGGTGGAAGGCTCCCAGGGCGTCGCCCTGAAGCTTGCCGGCCTTCTCGACAAGGACTGAGCCGGGGCCCAACGGCCCACAGCCTTTTCTCCCGTCAGTCGTTCGCCGTCGCGGTGGTCGCCCCACCGGCGGCGAGCGCCTGCATGAGCGTCTGGCGCAGCGCCTTGTCCTCGGCGGCATGGCGCGCGCCGGTGACGGAGAGGTGGTCCCCGTCCACATAGAAGAAGCGCGTGCCCTCCCCGGCGGTGCAGCGGTCGTCCCGGCAGAAGATGTCCGCCATGCGGAAGGCCGCGACGCCGGGATGCCGGCTGGCCGTGGCCGCGAGGACATCGTTGCCGAAGCCGACGATGTCCAGCGCGCTCGCGCGCGGCTGGCTCATGCAGGCCTCAGTGCCGCCCGTCCCGTTGAACTCGCGCGTCGCGACGCACCCGGCCGGGGCGGGCTTATATTCCGGCGACTGGCCCAGCACGATCACCTGCGGGCCGATCTGGCGCAGTTCGGCGACGGTGCGCTCCATCATGTGGGCGAACACCTGCTTGCTGGTGGCCCGGTCGCGCGTCATGCCGCCCGGAATCTCGCTGCTGACGAGGGAGAAGCCCGCGTTCGACCGCGTCGTCCAGATCGACCAGCGCCCCACCAGCACCACCACCTTGGGCTTGACGCGGCGGATCTCATCCATCACGGCGGCGACGTAACTGGCGCAGACGTTGCCGTTGTTGTGCTCCTGCCGGGCGATGCCGCCCACGAGCGGCGGGCAGCCGGCCATGGTCTGGAGCCGCGCGGTGAGACCCATTTTTTCCACGACCTCCGCGAGGCCGAGGAAGGTCGCGCCCGCATGGGAATCGCCCCACACCAGCACGTCGTAGCTGCCCGTGGCCGCGTCCGGCCCTGTCGCGCACAAGGCGATGGGCTGCATCTGGTCGGGGGTCCAGAAGCGCGCGTTGTTGTTGCACCGGCGCTGGAAGGCGCTGCGGTCGTCGGCCGCCGCCTCGGCCGCCGCCCCGAGCGGGGAGATGGGGAACACACCCCGGCCGACCTTCTGGAGCGCAAGGGCGACACCCACCGTGAGCAGGATGGCGCAGGCCCCGGCGCCGATGCGCATCAGCCGTCGCCCGCCCAGCGCGCTGCCGCGCCGCAGCGGCGCCTCCACATATTTCAGCGACAGGCCGGAGATGACGCCGGCGGCGAGGATGACGATGCCGGATTCGATATAGGTGGTGTGCCGCCCCTTCCAGATGGCGATGAGCACCAGCATGGGCCAGTGCCACAGATAGAGCGCGTAGGAGATGCGGCCCACATAGACCATGCCCTTCAGGCTGAGCACGCGGGCGACGACGCCGTTCGACGCGAAGCCGCCGGACATGATGATCGCCACCGCGCCCAGCACGGGCGGCAGGGCCCACAGGCCGGGAAAGACGGTTTCCTTGCCGTAGGCGAACACCGGGACGACGATGGCGAGCGCCCCGGCGATGCCGAGCCACGACGCGACCTTCTCCGGCAGGCGCGGCAACGTGACCATGGCGAGGAGCGATCCCGCCAGCAGCTCCCACGCCCGGCTCTGCAGCAGGAAGAAGGCGGCCGACTGCTCGCTCTCCACGATGCTCTCGGCATAAGCGAGCGAACCCAGCGCGATGAGGGCGAGCCCCCCAACCGCAAGCTTGCGCCCGCCCAGCTTCATCAGCACGAACAGGACGAGCGGGAAGAAGATGTAGAACTGCTCCTCCACCGCCAGCGACCACAGGTGCAGCAGCGGCACCTCGTCGGCGGCGGGGCCGAAATAGTTGAGCAGGCTCTCGAAATGGATGTTGGCGAAGAACAGGGCCGAGGGCACCAGCGTGCCCACATAGCCCTGCATCTGCCGCGGCATCAGAATGAGCGCGGCGAACACCGTCGTCGCCGCCATCATCAGGAACAGCGCGGGGAAGATGCGGCGGATGCGGCGATCGTAGAAATCGACCAGCGAATAGGTGCCCGCCGTCATCTCCTGATGGAGAATGGACGTGATGAGAAAGCCGGAGATGACGAAGAAGACGTCGACGCCGATATAGCCCCCGGTAAAGGGCGGAATGCGTGCATGGAACAGAACCACGCTGCCGACGGCGATGGCCCGAAGGCCGTCGATGTCGGACCGGTAGGCCAGACTCATCCTGGTGTCCTTGATCGGCGCGCCCGACGCGCACGCCCCCGCCGGGACCGCTTACCGACAAAATCCGGCTGGGGCAAATCGCGCGGAAGCCCGCCGCGCCGCCCGTCCGGGTCTGACGCAACGTTCGCCGTCGCTCCGCGCGGCCACGCTCCAGCTCACGAAAAGCGAAGCCGCAGGGGGTAGGCGGGGACCGGCGGGACGGTAGGTCTCCCCGGTCAGTCCTTGGCCGTCGCCGGGGCGAGCGCGGCGCTGGTGTTGCCGCCCTCACCCAGCGCCTTGAGCAGGGCCGCGCGCAGTGCAGGGTCCTGGCTCATGTGGTGGGCGCCGGTGGCCGAGAGGTGGTCGGCGTCCACATAGAAGAACTTCTCGCCGTCGCCGGCACGGCAGGTCCCGTCGCGGCAGAACACGTCCGACAGCAGGAAGGTGGTGGTGCCGGGGAAGCTGGTTGCCGCCTTGGCGATCATCTCGTTGCCGATGCCGAGCACCTTGTCCGCCGCCGCGCTCGGCAGTTCCAGGCAGTTGCCGAGCTTGCTGCGATTGTAGAACTCCTTCTCGGCGACGCAGCGGCCGGGGGAGCGGCCGAATTCCGGCGTCTGCCCCACCAGCACCACGTGGATGCCGAGGTCGGAAAGCTCCTTCAGGGTGCGGTCCAGCATGTGGGCGAACACCTTCTGGCTCACCTCGCGCGATCGCACGCCACCTCCCGGCACCTCGTCGGAGGTGAGGGTGAAGGCGGGGCCGGCCTTGCTGGTCCACATGGCCCAGCGGCCCACCAGCACGGCGACCTTGGGCTTGATGCGGCGGATTTCCTGCAGCACCTCGGCGTTGAAGGCGGTGCAGGTCCAGCTCGGCATGTCGTCGCGATGGGCCTGTCCGCCGATCAGGGGCGGGCAGCCGGCCATGGTCTGGAGCCGGGCCGTGTGGCCGAGGGCAGCCACCTGCTCGGCGATGCCGATGAAGGAGGCGCCGGCGTGGGAATCGCCCCACACCACCACGTCATATTCACCCTTGGCCGCGCCCGGCCCCACCGAGCAGGCCGAGGCCGGATTCAGCGCGGCGGCGCTGAAGCCCTTGGGCGAGTTGTTGCAGGAGCGGCTGAAGGGGCTCCTGTCCTCCATGGCCGCCTCGGCGCGCGCGCCGAGCGGGGAGATGGGATAGAAGCCGCCGCCCAGCCGTTCGAACAGCACGCCCACGGCCAGTGTCATGGCCATGGCCATGATGCCCGCCGCGAAGCGGCCCCGGCGCTTGCCGCCCAGGGAGCCAGCGTGGCGCAGCGGCGTCTCCACGTATTTCAGCGACAGCGAGGCGAAGATGAAGGCGACGATGAGCATGCCGCCGGCTTCGAAATAGGTCAGCGCGCGGCCCATATAGGTCTTGCCGAACACCAGCAGCGGCCAGTGCCAGAGATAGAGCGCATAGGAGATGCGCCCGACATAGACCACCTTCGGGCGGCTGAGCAGGAAGTTGGCGTAGCCGGCCGGATTGATGGTGCCGGCATAGATCACCGCCGCCGTGCCGAACACGATAGGCGCGGCGGAGAGGCCCGGGAAGGTCATGTCGTGGCTGTAGGCGAAGACCGGGACCACGATGGAAAGGAGCCCCGCCACGCCGATCCAGTTCGCCGTCTTCTCCGACACCTTCGGCATGTGCACCAGCGCGAGCAGCGCGCCGACCAGCAGTTCCCAAGCGCGGCTCTGCAGCAGGAAGAAGGAGGCGGTGGGCTGGGTGCGCGCGCTCAACTCCGCATAGACGCCGGAGACGACGGCGATGATGAGGAAGCCGAGGATCGCCATCCGCCGCGGACCGAGCGCGATCCGCCCGCCGGTCTTGAGGAAGGCGAACATGAGCAGCGGGAAGAAGATGTAATACTGCTCCTCCACCGCCAGCGACCACAGATGGAGCAGCGGCGTCTCGTCGGCCTGGGGGCCGAAATAGTTCATCAGGCCCTGGAAGTGGATGTTGGCGTAGAACAGGGCTGAGGGAACGATGGATTGCGCGAACAGCACCATCTGCCGCGGCATCAGCAGGAAAGCAGCAATGAAGGTCGTCACCGGCAGCACGACGAACAGCGCCGGGAAGATGCGCCGGATGCGGCGGTCGTAGAAATCGACGAGCGAGAACTCGCCCTTCATCATGTCATTATAGAGAATTGAGGTAATCAGGTAGCCGGACAGGACGAAGAAGATATCGACGCCGATGAAGCCGCCGCGAAACGGGGGAATGTGGGCGTGAAACAGCAGCGCCACCACGACCGCGACGGCGCGCAAGCCATCGATATCCGGCCGATACTTCAGATTCATGCCCGCCCCCGGATCATGGCGCGCGGCCGCCCGCGCGCAAACCTCGCCTCAGGCGGGATAACAAAGCGGCGACGTTGGGGCAATTCCTCGCAAGGCGAGGAATGGTCACGGTTCCTTAATCATTTTGTCATGGGGCGCAGGTGCAACACCTGGAGGTAGCGCCTACAGGCATACGCGTGGTGGTCGCAGAAGCCCCCTACTCCGCCGCCATCCGCTCCGGCGGCACGGGATGCGCGGGATGGGCCTTCTCCTCGTGCCGGCCGGAGACGGCGTGGTGCACGATGGCGTCCAGCCGGTCGAGATAGAGATAGACCACCGGCGTGATGAAGAGCGTGAGCAGCTGCGACACCAGAAGGCCGCCCACCACCGCGACGCCCAAAGGCTGGCGCAGCTCGGAGCCGGCGCCGGCGCCGAGCGCGATGGGCAGCACGCCGAAGATGGCGGCGAGCGTGGTCATCATGATGGGCCGGAACCGCAGCAGCGCCGCCTCGCGGATGGCGTCCTGCGCTGCCGCACCGGCGCGCCGACGTTCCAGCGCCACGTCGATCATCATGATGGCGTTCTTCTTCACGATGCCCACCAGCATGATGATGCCGATGATGGCGATCACCGACAGCTCCATGCCTGCCGCCATCAGGGTCAGGAGCGCGCCGATGCCGGCGGAGGGCAGGCCCGAGAGAATGGTGATGGGGTGGATGAAGCTCTCATAGAGCACGCCCAGCACGATGTAGATCACCACCACGGCGGCAAGGATCAGCAGCGGCTGGTTGGAGAGCGAATCCTGGAACACCTGCGCGGTGCCCTGGAAGCCGGTGATGACACTGTCCGGCACCCGCGCCTCGGCGGCCGCCGCATTGATCTCCTCCACCGCCTGCCCCAGCGAGGTGCCCGGCGCGAGGTTGAAGGAGATGGTGACGGACGGCTGCTGCTGCTGGTGCTGCACCGAGAGCGGGCCCACCGTGCGCTTGATGTTCGCCACCGTCTCCAGCGGCACCACATTGCCCGAAGTGGTGCGCAGATAGACGCGGCCGAGGTCGCTCGGGTCGCGCTGGAAGATGGGCTGCACCTCGGCGATGATCGCGAACTGGTTGGTGGGCGTGTAGAGCGTCGCGATCTGGCGGGTGCCGAACTGGGTGTAGAGCGCATCCCGCAGCTGCTGCTCGGTGATGCCGAGCGCCGCCGCCTTGTCCTTGTCCAGATCGATGGTGAGCTGGGGATTGGTGATCTGGAGGTCGGAGGTCACGTCCCTGAGGCCCGGAAGCGTCGCGAGGCGCTGCTCCATCTGCTGGGCAAAGGTGTAGAGCGTCTCGGTATCCGGGCTCTGCAGCGTGTACTGGTACTGGCTCTTGGAGGTGACGCCGCCCACGTTGATGTTCTGCACGGGCTGGAAGAAGACGTTGACGCCAGGCACCTGCGCGACGCGCTTCCGCAGGCTCTGGATCACGTCATTGGCCGAGCCCACGCGCTCGCCCGGCCCGTTGCCCTTGGGCTTCAGGGCGATGAACAGGCGGCCCGTATTGGTGGTGCGGCTGCTGCCGGTGGCGCCGGCGGTGGAGACGATATAGTCCACGGCCGGATCGGCGCGCACCACGTCTGCCACCTGCTTCTGGCGCTCAACCATGGCGGCGAAGGAGCTGTCGGTGGCCGCCTCCACCGTGCCGGTGATGAAGCCGTTGTCCTCCTGCGGGAAGAAGCCCTTGGGGATGACGATGTAGAGATAGACCGACAGGCCGATGGTGGCGAACGTCACCACCAGCATGAAGGGCTTGTGCCGCAGCACGAAATCGAGACTCACCCGGTAGGCGTTCAGCCAGCTGTCGAACATCCGCTCAGTGACGCGGAAGAACCAGCCGGGTTTCTTCGTGTGGTCCACCGGCTTCATCACGCGGGCGCACAGCATGGGCGTGAGCGTGAGGGAGACGAAGCCGGAGACGAGGATGGCCACCGAGATGGTCACCGCGAACTCGCGGAACACCCGGCCCACCACGCCGCCCATGAACAGTACGGGGATGAACACCGCCACCAGCGACAGCGTCATGGAGATGATGGTGAAACCGATCTCGCGCGAGCCGCGCAGGGCGGCGCGGAACGGGCTCTCCCCCGCCTCCACGTGGCGATAGATGTTCTCCAGCACGACGATGGCGTCGTCCACCACGAAGCCGACGCACAGGGTGAGCGCCAGCAGCGTCATGTTGTTGATGGAATAGCCGAAGCCCCACATGGCCGCGAAGGTGGCGATGATGGACAAGGGCAGCGCCAGCGATGGGATGATCGTCGCGCGCACATTTCGCAGGAACAGGAAGATCACCAGCACCACGAGGACGATGGCCTCGAACAGGGTCTTCTGCACGTCCGCCACCGCATCGCGCACGGAGACGGAGCGGTCGTTCAGCACCTCGATCCCCACCGAGCCGGGCAGCTGGGCGCGGAACTGGGGCAGGCGATCGCGCACCTCATTCACCACCTGCACGGTGTTGGCGTCGGGCTGGCGGACCACGGCCAGCACCACCGAGCGGCGATCGTTGAACCAGCTGGCGACGCGCTCGTTCTCCACGCCGTCCGAGACGACGGCGATCTCTTCGAGCCGCACCACCGAGCCGTCGCGCGCCTTCACCACCACCCGGCGGAACTGGGAGGCATCCGCCTTGGGCGTGCCCATGTCGATGGTCTGCGCCTGCTTGGGCCCGGACACGATGCCGAGCGGCGTATTGGAGGCCGCAGCTTCCACCGCCCGCTGGATGTCGTCCGGAGAGATGTTGCGCGCGCCCGCGGCAGCGGGATCGACGCGGATGCGCACCGCATATTTCTGCGAGCCGTAGATCTGCACCTGCGCCACGCCGGGCAGCTGGGAGATCTGCTGGCCGATCAGCGTGTCGGCATATTCGTTCACCGCCGAGAGCGGCAGGGTGTCTGAGGAGATGGCGAGCAGGATCACCGGCGCGTCGGCCGGATTCACCTTCCGGAAGCTCGGCGGGGTGGTCATCTCGTCGGGCAGCTGGCGCTGGGCGACGGAGAGGGCCGACTGCACGTCGAGGGCCGCCGCGTCGATGCTGCGGTTCAGGTCGAACTGGACCGTGATGGAGGTGGAGCCCTGGGTGGATGATGAGGTGAGCGAGGAGATGCCGGCGATGGTGGCGAGCTGGCGCTCGATGGGCGTCGCCACCGAAGTGGACATGGTCTCCGGGCTCGCACCCGGCAGGCTGGCGGAGATGTTGATGGTGGGGAAGTCCACCCGCGGCAGCGCCGCGACGGGAAGCTGGCGATAGGCGAACAGGCCCGCCACCACGAGCGACAGCATCAGGAGCGTCGTCATCACCGGGCGGCGGATGCACAGTTCGGAGAACATGGTCTCAGCTCCCGGTGGCGGGTGCGGAGGCGCGGGTGCGCACGTTCACGCGGCCGCCCTCGCGCAGGGAGAGCTGGCCGTCCGTCACCACCGTCTCGCCGCCATCGAGCCCCTTCGCAATGACCGTGCGCCCGTCCACCGTGCGCGCGACGGTCACAGGCCGCACATGGGCGATGCCGTCGTCCACGATGAAGACGAACGGGCCGTCCTGCCCGTTCTGCACCGCCTCGCTCGGCACCGCGACCACGTTGTCCTCGATGCGCAGCGTCACCGTCACCGCGCCGAGGGCGCCCGGCCAAAGGCGCTCGTCGGCATTGGGGAAGATGGCGCGGGCGGTCAGGGTGCCGGTCTGTGGCTCGATGGTGTTGTCGATGACCGCCACGGTGCCGCCGGAGACGGTCTCGCCCGTGCCCTGGAAGGTGAAGGACACCTTGGCATCCTTCGCCGCCCTGAGGCCGGCGATGTAGCGCTCGGGCAGGCCGAAGGCGACATAGATGGGCGCGAGCTGGCGCACCGTCGCCAGCGTGTCGTCCACCCGGATCACCGTGCCGGGGCGCACCGAGGACACGCCGATGCGGCCGGTGGCGGGGGAACGGATCTCGTAATAGCCGCGCTGAACCTTGAGCACCGTCAGGTTGGCCTCGTCCTGCGCCACGGTCGCCTTCTGCACGTCGGCGGTGGTGCGGGCATCGTCCACCTGCACCTGCGAGACCGCGTTGCGGGTGGCAAGGCCCGCGTAGCGCTCCACGTCGCGCAGGTTCTTTTCCAGCTGAACCTTGTCGCGGTTGAGGGTCGCCTCGGCCTGGAGGATCTGCGCGTCGATCACCCGCGGGTCGAGCTGATAGAGGAGGTCGCCCTCCTTCACGGTCGCGCCGTCGGCGAAGCCCACCTTCTCCACCGCGGCGGCGACGCGCGAGCGCACCGGCACCGTGACCATGGATTCCACCGTGCCCAGCGCCTCGACCCGCACCGGCAGGGAGGTGCGCTCCGCCTTGCCGGCAAGCACCGCGATCACGCGCGGCTGCGGCGCCGCCTTCTGGGCGCCCGTGCCGAGCCATGGCTTCTTGTCCCAGACCCACGCACCGCCGCCGAGGACGGCCAGAAGCAGGACTGCGAGGACAACCTTGCGGCCGGCCGATCCGCCGCTCTTCGCGCTACCCGGTGCATTCTCGGCTGGCATGAACGTCCTCGATACTCCGCAGCGTCAGACCCGTCCGCGCCGCGATGCAACAACAATTCAGCGCTCTGGTCCAATTAAGCTTTTGTCACGCCTTGCGCGATGAACGAGAGCGTAATGACGCATTCGTGAACAGCCAAGACCACGCTTGATTGCCGCGCTTGACTTGACCCTGGGTCAGAACTTGCGCGTGAGGTCGGCCAGATGCGCCAGCGCCCGGTCGATGGTGGCGTCGTGCTTGGCGAAGCAGAAGCGCACCACGCTCTTCACCGCATCCTCCGCGTAGAAGGCGGAAACCGGGATCGCCGCGACCTTCCGGGTCTTCACCAGATCGAGGCAGAAGGCCTCGTCGTCGAAGGCGTTGGCGTGGGCGGCAAGGTCGATGGAGAGGAAATAGGTGCCGCGCGAGGGCAGCACCTCGAAGCCCAGCCGCTTCAGCCCCGCCGCGAGGCGATCGCGGGAGCGCTGGAGGCCGGCGCGCATGGTGGTGAAATAATCGTCCGGCTTGCCGAGCCCGTAGGCCACCGCCGCCTGCAGGTTCGGCGGCGTGGTGAAGGTGAGGAACTGGTGCGCCTTGGACAGCACCTTCATGAGCGGAGGCGCGGCGAAGACGAGGCCGACCTTCCAGCCGGTCATGCCGAAGATCTTGCCGGCGGAGGAGATCTTCACCGTGCGCTCGCGCATCCCCGGCAAAGCCATCAGCGGCTCGAACGTGAGGCCGTCGAACACCACGTGCTCCCACACCTCGTCGCACACCGCATAGGCGTTGAAGCGCACGCAATAGTCGGCGAGGAGCTGCATCTGCGCGCGGTCGTAGACGACGCCGGTGGGGTTCTGGGGATTGTTGAACAGGACGAGCTTGGTGCGCTCGGAGAACACCTGGTCGAGCTTTTCCGGCGTCATGGCCCAGGAGGGCGGCTCCAGCCGCACGAGGCGGGGAATGCCCCCTGCCCTCTGCACCAGCGGCAGATAGGCGTCATAGAGCGGCTGGAACAGCACCACCTCGTCGCCCGGCTCGATGAGCGAGAAGAGCGCGCCGGCCAGCGCCTCGGTGGCGCCCGACGTGACCATGATCTCCGCCTCGGGATCAAGTTCCAGCCCCTGCCAGTGGCGATAGTGCGCGGCGGCGGCGCGGCGCAGCTCGGGCAGGCCCATCATGGGCGGATACTGGTTCCAGCCATCCACCACCGCCTCGGCCGCCTTGCGGCGCACGTCCTCGGGGCCGGGATCGTCCGGGAAGCCCTGGCCGAGGTTCACCGCCTCATGGGTGCGGGCGAGCCCTGACATCACCTCGAAGATGGTGGTGGGCAGCCCGGCATAGATGGGATTGAGCGGACGGGGCGTAAATTGCGGGTGGGACATGGGAAATTCGCGATTTAAAGGGAGCGGACAAAGGGTCTGGCCCGCGCCCTTTAGACCCTTCCGTCTTCCTGCGGAAGTCCGGTTGAGACCGCCGTCTCGCCCGGCATCAGCGGTTTCAGGGCCGCAAGCAATGCCTCCGGCGTCACCTGCCCCATGGGCATCAGCACCTTGGCAGCCTCGGTGCGGCGGCCGGGGCGCATCACCAGCACCACCGTCTCGGCTCCGCCGCAGGCCGGATCACCGCAGGAAATCTCGGAGACAGAGACGGTCGCCTCCTCCTCCAGCGACAGGGTGGTGCGCACCAGGTCCGCGAGGGTCCGCGAGGCATCGAGGGCGGGCCCGGCCTCGCCGCGGCGGCGCATGAACAGTCGCATCCAGTGGATCTCCGTGTACCGACGACTTCAACGGCGGCCCTGTTTCGCCCGCGCTCGCGGCATGAACATGACGGCTGCGCGACTTTGGTGGCGCGACTTGGCCCCTATTCGTCGTCCTCGTCCTGCTCCGGGGGAAAGCCGAGCAGGCGTCGGACACGGGCGATGGAGCGCTTCAGCCGGCCCGCCTCCAGCCGCAGCACGGCATAGCTCACCCGCCCGTCCGTCACGCCGCGCACCTCGATCACCGCATGCCCATAGGCGATGCGCATGCCCGGTGCCGGCTGGTCGTCGGAGCGGTCGGCGAAGGCGTCGGCGATGGTGAGGCCGAGTTCGCTGTCGGGCACGGCGAGGCCGTAGAAGCTGGCGAGATCGCCGAGCCGCACCTCGCCGACGAAGGGGAAGGCGGCGCTGTCGTCGAGTGGCGTGGTCTCCTCGGGACGGAACATGCGGTCGAGCTGGTGGACGCGCTTGGGCGGCGCCAGCAGGTAGCCGTAATCGCCGGCCTTGAGCGTGCCGGCCGCTTCCGGCGTCAGCGTCTCGTTGGCCCGGACCACCATGACGAGGCGCGCCCAGGAGGGCAGCTGTGCCTGCCCCACCGCCGGCGTGCCGGCCATCACGGGATAGGCCACCAGCTCCATTTCCGTCTGCCCCGGCAGGTCGATCTCGAAGCGCCGCACGCCGGGATCGGGATCGGACAGGGCCACGTCGAGCCGCCGCGCCGCATAACCCATGGTCCATCCGTGCAGGATCAGCGAGACGACCACCACCGCGAAGGCGACGTTGAAATAGACCTCGGCCATGGGCAGGTGCGCCAGCATGGGGATGGTCGCAAGGAAGATGGAGACCGCGCCGCGCAGGCCCGCCCAGGAGACGAACAGCTTCTCCTTCAGCGAGAAATGGAACGGCGCGAGGCAGGCGAACACCGCCGCCGGCCGCCCGACGAGGATGAGGAACGCCGCCACCCCCAGCGCCGGCAGCGCGTACTGCATGATCTTGTTGGGGGATACCAGCATGCCCAGCATCACGAACATCACGATCTGGCAGAGCCAGGTGATGGTATCGAGAAACGAGGTGATGGAGGCGATGGCGCGCACCGGCCGGTTTCCCACCACCAGCCCGGCGAGATAGACGGCGAGGAAGCCCGAGCCGTGCAGCAGCGAGGTGAGCGCGAACAGCAGCACCGCCACGCCCACCACCATCACCGGATGGAGGCCGCCCGGCAGGTCCACGCGGTTGAGCATCGCCACCAGCGCATAGCCGCCGGCGACGCCAAGCACCGCGCCCACCACCATCTCGCGCAAGGCGCCGAATACCACTGCAAGGCCAGGGTCGGCCATCTGGCTGGTCAGCAGCTCCACCAGCAGCACGGTCAGGAACACCGCGGCGGGATCGTTGGTGGCCGACTCGATCTCGATCACCGAGCCCACCCGCCGGCCGAGGTGCAGCCCCTGCGCCCGCACGAGGAACAGCACGGCCGCGGCGTCGGTGGAGGCGACGATGGCGCCCACCAGCAACGCCTCCA
Organism: Xanthobacter aminoxidans; assembly: GCF_043193615.1. Taxonomy (NCBI): domain Bacteria; kingdom Pseudomonadati; phylum Pseudomonadota; class Alphaproteobacteria; order Hyphomicrobiales; family Xanthobacteraceae; genus Xanthobacter; species Xanthobacter aminoxidans. Next base: position 290,225 of record NZ_JBAFUS010000001.1, read on the forward strand.
TCCAGCCAAGGCCGAGCAGCGGCGCGGCCACCAGAGCCACCAGCACGGCGGTGAAGGCGACGCCCACCGTCGAAAGGCCCACGGCGGGCAGGATCGCGCCGCGCATGGAGGCGACGCGCATCCTGAGGCCGCCGTCGAACAGGATCACCGCCAGCGCGGCGGACCCCACCATGTAGGTAGCCCAGTAGTCGTCGAAATGGATGCCGCCCGGCCCGCCCTCGCCGGCCGCGACGCCCACGGCGAGGAACACCAGCAGGATGGGCGCGCCGAAACGGGCGGCGAGCAGGCTGGAAAGCGTTCCAACAACAACCAGCGCCGCAACCACGAGGAGGACAATATTAGAGACGACAACCGATCCCATGTGCTTCGAAAAGCCCCACCCCCTCGAATCCAGAACGCCACAGTAGCGCGACGATCGTCTAAGGCGTAAGGTTCCTAGTGTCGCGGTGCCGAATTACCAATTCTGTACTACGGACGGACCGATCCGGGGGCGGAAAGGGACGAGAATGACATCCAGCGGCACCCCCAACGCCTATCTGGTCATGGCGATGGTAAACGAGGAGGGGAACCTCCTCCTGCAGAGCGAAACGATCTGTTTCGATCGCGACCTTGCCTTCTCCATCGCGGATGATGAAGGCGACCATTGCACCTGGGTCGGGGTCTATGCCCTCGATGCCGACGGCCGGAGCATCCAGAACGGCGCCCTCTATTCCAGCGGCTCCCTGCACGCCTTCGGCACGTCCAGCCGTGGCTACGGCATGGGCAGCGCGCAATCGGGCATGACGCTCTCTTAAATCGCTTCGATCAGCCGCCGGATCGATCCGCGGCGAGTCGCCCATTGATAAAGGCCACCGCCTCGAACGGCGAGGCCACGCGCACAAGGCGCACGCGCCGGCTGCCGCACAGGTCGCAGCGCAAGGTGTTTCCCCGGATTTCGCTGGTGTCCTCAAGCCGCCCATCCTCGGACCGTGAGGAGAGGATGGAACGGCGGTGGCAGCGGTCGCATTCGGCGCAGATCATCAGCATGGGATAACCGCCGATCACGGTCACATGATGGCCGCATTTGCGAATGCCCTCACAGCAGCGCGCGGACCTCGAAGAAACGCCGCACCTGCTGCTCGGCGAAGGCCACGTCCTCCGGCCGCCCCGCCTCGGCGGCGCCGATCAGTGCCTTGAGGGCGCTGTCCAGCTCCGGGCCTTGCTCGCCCTCTGAGAAGCGCTGGAGCAGCACGCGGCCGCAATCGCCGAGCGTTGCCATCCACGAGCCGTCGTGGAGCCAGATGGGGCGGAGGAGTTGGGTTTCCCAGAAGCGTGCCATGGTGGAGGACTAACGAGGCCGGAGGCCGTTTGTTTCCCGGCTCAGACCGCTTCCAGCACCGCAACGGCGAACCACCCGCGCGGATCGGTCCAGAGCGCCCCCTGCCGCCATCCGGCCGCCTGCGCCATGCCCATCAAACGCGGCGCGGCGTATTTGTAGGAATTCTCCGTGTGGATGGTCTCGCCCGGGACGAAGGTGAAGCGCGCGTCGTCGAGCCGCACCGTCTGCGCCGCACGGCTCTCCAGATGCATCTCGATCCGGCTCTCCGCTTCATTGAACAAGGCGCGATGGTGAAAGGCGGCGAGGTCGAAATCGGCGCCCAGCTCGCGGTTGATGCGCGTCAGCAGATTGAGGTTGAAGGCGGCGGTGACGCCCTGATGGTCGTCATAGGCGGCTTCCAGCACCGCCCGCTCTTTCGGCAGGTCGAAGCCGAGCACCAGCGCCGCCCCCTCCCCCAGCGACTGCCGCGCATGGGTCAGGAACACGCCCGCCTCGCTCGGGGTGAAATTGCCGATGGTCGAGCCGGGAAAGAAGCCGATGCGGCGCCCTCCCTCGCCGAGGTGGGGCAGCTCCAGCGGCCGGGTGAAGTCACCCTCCACCGGCGTCATGGCCACGGTGGGATAGTCCCGTGCCAGAGCGGCGACGGCGGCGCGCATGTGCGGGCCGGAAATGTCGATGGGCACATAGGCGGCCGGCCGCTCCAGCGCATCGAGCAAGAGGCGCACCTTCACGCTCGATCCCGAGCCAAACTCCACAAGGCTGGCGCCCGGCCCGGCGATGGCGGCGATATCGCCGGCATGGGCCTTGAGCACACCGAGTTCGGTGCGGGTGGGATAGTATTCCGGCAGGCGGCAGATGAGATCGAACAGACGTGAGCCGGCCTCGTCATAGAAATACTTGGGCGAAAGCTGCTTGGGGCTGGCGGACAGCCCCTCGATCACGTCGGCGCGGAAGGCCGCGCGCTCGGGCGTCTCGTGGCTCTCAGCGGCGCACAGAAGGGTCGAAGCGCGCATCAGGCATCCTCGGCAAGGCGCAGGCCGGAGAAGGCCCAGCGCTGGTGGGGATAGAAGAAATTGCGGTAGGTGGCCCGGGCATGGCCTTCGGGCGTGGCGCAACAGCCGCCGCGCAGCACCATCTGCGACGACATGAACTTGCCGTTGTATTCACCGAGCGCGCCGGGCGCGGGGCGATAGCCGGGGTAGGCCACATAGGGACTCTGGGTCCATTCCCAGACATCGCCGAACATCTGCGCGGGCAGATCGTCGGTCGCGGCCGGAAGCGGGCGCAGCGCGCCGCTGTCGAGGAAGTTGCCGGCGACGGGAAGTCCGCGCGCGGCCACTTCCCACTCCGCTTCCGTGGGCAGGCGCTTGCCGGCCCAGCGGGCGAAGGCGTCGGCCTCGTAATAGCTCACATGCACCACCGGCGCGGCGGGATCGAGCGGGTTAAGGCCATTGAGCGTAAAGGCCTGCCAGTCCCCGTCGTGGCGTTCCCAATAGAGCGGCGCCTCATATTCCCCCGCCTTCACCCGCGCCCAGCCGTCCGCCAGCCACAGGTCCGGCCGGCGATAGCCGCCGTCCGCGATGAAGGCGAGCCACTCGCCGTTGGTCACGGCGCGGGAGGCGAGGCGGAAGGGGCGCAGCAGCACCTCGTGGCGCGGGCCCTCATTGTCGTAGGAGAAGCCCTCCCCCGCGTGCCCGATCTCGAAGATGCCGCCAGGATAATCGATGAAGGCGAGCGGCCGGGCCTCGGCTGTCATCGCCAGGCGACCCGGCCGATAGGCGGGGCGCAGGGGATTGGCGGCGAACAGGTTCAGGATGTCCATCAGGATCAGCTCCTGATGCTGCTGCTCGTGGTTGAGGCCGATCTCCACCAGCGGCGCGAGGCGGGCGAAGGTCTCCTCGTCCGCGCCAGCCAGAAGATCGGTCATGGCGTCGGTGACATGCCGGCGATAGTCGGCCACCTCGGCCACGGTCGGGCGGGTGATGAGCCCGCGCGCGAAGCGGGCGTGGCGGGGGCCGGCGGCCTCGTAATAGGAATTGAACAGGAAGGCGAAGTCCGCGTTGGCGACTTCGTAGCCCGGCAAGTGAGGCACCAGCAGGAAGGTCTCGAAGAACCACGAGACATGGGCGAGGTGCCATTTGGTGGGGCTGCAATCCGGCATGGATTGCACGGTCTGGTCCTCGGGATGGAGATCCCGCGCCAGCGCTTCGGTCTGTCCCCGCACCTTGAGAAAGCGAGCGATGGCGGCATCCCGCACGTCCGTATCGCTGGCGTCCGATGGGGATGGACGCGCTGCCGCGTGCGGGTTCCAGGGTTTGTTCATCGTTCCTCGCCCAACCTTGCGGCCCGATCCGCCTCCCACATAAACGCCAGGAGTGGGCCTGCGGTTTCTACGGGCATGTTCGGCTTCCGGACGCCAAACGTTACATCCCGCCTCGCGCGGGCCCGCGCACGATGTCGCGAGGCTGATGTCGGGCGGTACCGTTCAGCCGGCAGCGAGGCCGATGAGCGCGTCGATGGAGCGGCGCGACGCGTTCGACGGCCGGAACATCGCCAGCGTGCGGACGCGACCGAGCGTGCCGTCGAGAGGCCGCGTCTCCACCTCCCCCGCCCGGCGCCAGCGCTCCACCGCCGCTTCAGGCAGGAGCGTGCGTCCCAGCCCGGCGGCGACGCAGCCCATGATGCCGTCCAGCGTCCCAAGCTCCAGCACAGGCAGGTCGCCGAACGTCTCGGCGAAGCGCGCGCGGTAGCAGCAGCCCGCCCGGAACACCACGGCCGCCGCCTCCGAAACGCCGCCCACGGGCAGCACCTCCACCAATTCCTCCTCGAACAGCGGCACGCTGGCGAAACGCGCTTCCGCCGCTTCCTCCGCCACGAAGGCGAGATCGATGTCGCCCCGCCCGAGGGCCGCAACCAGCTCGCCGCTGGTGCCGGTGGTGATGGACAGGCGTAGGTCCGGCAGCTTCGCCCGCGCGGCTTTCAGCAGCGGCGGCAGACGCACGGCGGCGGTGGTCTCCATGGTGCCTAGGCGCAGCGGCGGGAAGGCCTCGGCCGCCGAACGCAGCCGCTTCTCCGCCTCTTCCGACAGGCGGACGATCCGCGCGCCATAGTCGAGAGCCATCACACCGGCGGCGGTGGGCACCATGCGCCCGTCGATGCGCTCCACCAGCTTCTGGCCGAGCCGGTCCTCCAGCTTGCGCAGGCGGGTGGTGACGTTGGACTGCACGCAGCCGAGCCGCCCGGCGGCGCGGGTGACGCTGCCGGTCTCGGCCACCGCTTCGAGGAAGCGGAAATCGCGCAGGTCCATCATCAGAAGTGAACGATAATATCAGAATGTTTCAATTTCAATGATTGGTGGAAGCGCGATAATGGCGGCCACCCTGCGGGAGAACCGACGCCATGACAGACACCCTCGATGACGACGCCGCCGCCCGCTGGCCGGACCGGCGCATCCTCGATCTGTTTGGCATCGCCCATCCGATCCTGCTCGGCCCCCTGGCCGGTCCCGGCTCGCCGGAACTGGCGATCGCCGTGGGTTCGGCCGGCGGCCTCGCGTCCCTGCCCTGCGCCATGTATGGGCCGGACGATCTGAAGGCGGCGGTGGCGAAGATCCGCGCGGGGCTGCCGGGCAAGCCGCTTAACCTCAACTTCTTCTGCCACACCCCGCCGCAGGACGACCCGGCGCGGGCGCTGCGCTGGCGGGCGCGCCTCGCCGACTATTATGTCGAGGCCGGGCTGGACCCCGCCGCCACAACACCCTCCCCCACCCGCGCGCCGTTCGACGCCACCTTCTGCGCGGTGGTGGAGGAGGTGCGCCCCGAGGTGGTGAGCTTCCATTTCGGCCTGCCGGCGCCAAACCTCGTGGACCGGGTGAAGGCAACGGGGGCGAAGATCATCTCCTCCGCCACCACGGTGGCCGAAGCCCGCTGGCTGGAGGACCACGGCTGCGACGCCATCATCGCCATGGGCTTCGAGGCCGGCGGCCATCGCGCCCTCTTCCTCGGCGGCGACTATTCGCAGACACCCATCAGCTGGCAGGACGTGGCGCGACAGGTGGGCACCTTCTCCCTCGTGCCGCAGGTGGCGGATGCGGTGAAGGTGCCGGTGATCGCCGCCGGCGGCATCGCCGATGCGCGAGGCATCGTGGCGGCGCTGGCGCTGGGGGCGTCCGCCGTGCAGATCGGCACCGCCTTCCTGTTCTCGCCGGAAGCGAAGGTGCCCGCCGTCCACCGCGCCGCGCTGGAGGCGGCGACGGACGAGAGCACCGCGCTCACCAACATCTTCACCGGCCGCCCGGCGCGCGGCATCATGAACCGCGTGATGCGCGAGATCGGCCCCATCGCGCCGGAGGCGTCGGCCTTCCCCACTTCCGGCGGCGCCCTCGCGCCGCTGCGCGCCAAGGCCGAAGCCGAGGGCCGGGACGATTTCACCAACCTCTGGTGCGGCCAGTCCGCCGCCCTGAGCCCGCGCCTGCCGGCAGCGGACCTCACCCGCAAGCTCGCCGCGGAGGCGCTGGCGCGGCTCGCCTGAGCCGCGCCACGCGGACACCATCTCCCGCACCGCAGCGAAATTGGCCTCCCGTTTGCACCTCCTCCCTCAGCGTTCCTGTGCGGATGGTTTGGAGGATGCGATGTCGGACGATGCCCTGAGCCCGGTGATCGTGGCCAAGAAGACGATCGAGGCCGAAAACATGGCCTCTTTCGAGCTGATCCCCGCCGAGGGCGGCGAGTTGCCCGCCTTCACCGCCGGCTCCCATGTGGATGTGAGCATCCCCGGCGGCCTCGTGCGGCAGTATTCGCTCATCAACAGCGAGAGCGAGCGCCATCGCTACGTGATCGGCGTGTGGAAGGACGCCAACAGCCGCGGTGGCTCCAAGGCCCTGTTCCAGCAGGTGAACGAGGGTGACCGCCTCGCCGTCGGCACCCCGCGCAACCGCTTCGCCGTGCCGCGCGACACCAAGCGCGCGCTGCTGTTCGCCCGCGGCATCGGCGCGACGCCCATCCTCTCCATCGCCGATCATCTCAAGGCGAAGAACATCCCGTTCGAGTTCCATTACCTCTTCGCGGGCGGCTCGCCGGGCGCGTTCAAGTCCACCATCGAGGCGTCCGCCTTCGCCGCCAATACGAGCTTCTATTTCGAGGCCGCCGAGCCGCGCCTCAACGCCGCGAACCTGCTCGCGGACCGGCCGGACGACACGCACCTGTTCCTGTGCGGCGTGGACTGGTGGCTCGACCCCATCATCGCCAGCGCCCAGCAGAAGGGCTTCGGCGTCAACCGCATCCATGTGGAGCGCTTCACCGGCAAGGCGCCGCCCCCGCTGCTCGACAAGGTTTTCGACGTGAAGATCGCCTCCACCGGCAAGGTCATCAAGATCCCCGGCGACCGCTCCGTCTCCACCGCCATGGAAGAAGCCGGCGTGAAGATCCCCACCTCCTGCGAGCAGGGCGCGTGCGGCACCTGCAAGGTGAAGGTGCTGGAGGGCGAGGTGGACCACCGCGACAAGCGCCTCAAGCCCGAGGAGAAGGAACAGGGCTGGTTCCTGGCCTGCGTCTCGCGTGCCAAAGGCGACCTGCTGGTGTTGGATTTGTGACAATTCCGCTTCGCGCTTGCTGCCCCCGGGCGACGGAAGGACGAGACCCATGGTGACCGAGGAAGATGTCTGGCGCACCGCCTTCATCATCGCCGAGCAATACGGGCCGGAGGGCGTCGCCTTCGCCCACCGCATGGCCGAGAGCTTCGAGATGGGCGGCAAGGTGGAGGCGCATCGCACCTGGGTCTCCATCATGACCAAAGTGGAGGAGCTGGTGCAGGACGAGGACACCCCGTCCCGCGCCAACTGACGACAAGCAGCAGGCCTGCGCCGCGGCAAACCCGGCGCAAGCCGGCACCGACGCTCGGTTTCACCCTTCGCACAATGCCGCTGTGGCCAGCGGCTTTCCCCGTCCACAATGCCGCTGTGGCCAGCGGCTTTCGCCCCCTTGAAATTGCGGAGCACCCCGCGTAGGTTCCGCCCTCTCTTCGGCGCCCCGGTGCGCCGGAGCCGTGCAGGTGTAGCTCAGTTGGTTAGAGCGCCGGTCTGTGGAACCGGAGGTCGGTGGTTCGAGCCCACCCACCTGTACCATCGCAAGCCCTTCAGAAATCTAGATAATCCCGCCCAATGCCCGAGCCCGGATGCGGCATCAGAAGCCGCGAGTCGCCACCGAGTCGCCACGCCACCAAATGCCTGTGCCCTCTGCCGATGCGCAGCCTATCCGGCTCCACCTTGAACTCGACGCAATGATTCCCCCTCCCCTACGGCGCCTTCACCACCCGGTTCGGAATCCGGGCACGACGACCGTGACCTGTTCCGTGGACGACGCCGTCGTACAAATAAGCGGCCGCTTCAGCCCCACATCGAGAGCAACATGCCCGCCAACCCGCAGGCCGCGAGCGTGGGGAGCATTCCGAGCCTGAACCGGAACATTGCGATCATCGCCATCGCGGAGAGCGCGGCCGCCTGCCAGTCCATGGAGGAGAGCACGGGCAGGTCCGGCCCGATGCCGTACCAGTCCACGCTCACCACCTGCCGGAAGACGACGTGGATGGCGAACCACAAGGCGAGGTTCAGGATAACGCCCACCACCGCCGCCGTGATCGCGGAAAGAGCTGCCCCGAGCGCGCGGTTGCCGCGGAGCGCCTCCACATAAGGCGCCCCGAGGAAGATCCAGAAGAAACACGGGACGAAAGTCACCCAGAGCGTCAGAACGGCGCCGAGGCATCCCGCCAGCATCGGATTGAGGACGCCGGGCGCACGGTAGGCGGCGAGGAAGCCGACGAACTGGAGCACCATGACGAGCGGGCCGGGCGTGGTCTCGGCCAAGCCGAGGCCGTCGAGCATCTCGCCCGGCGCGAGCCAGCCGAAGCCGTCCACCGCCGCCTGCGCCACATAGGCGAGCACCGCATAGGCCCCGCCGAAGGTGACGACCGCCATCAGGCTGAAGAAGGAGCCGATCTGCGTCCACACGCTCCCACTGCCGAAGGCCAGCCACAGGGCCACAACTGGGCCGAGCCACAGGGGGAGCCAGACCGCGATGATGCCGGCCGCGCGACGCAGCGATGGCTCGGCATGGGCCAACTCCCCCCGCTCGAACATCTGGTCCACCACACCGTGGGTATCGGCCTTGGCGCCGCCGTGGCCCGCGCTCTGGAACAGCTCCGGCGCCGCCCGGCTGCCCACCCATCCGGCGAGGCCGGCGGCGAGGATGATGAGCGGGAACGGGACATGCAGGACGTAGATGGCCAGGAAGGCGAGGCCGGCAATGCCCACCATGAGGCGGTTCTTCAGCGCGCGGCGGCTGATCCGCAGCAGTGCCTCCACCACCACCGCCAGCACGGCCGCCTTCACGCCGAGGAAAGCGGCATCGATGAGCGGCACATGGCGGTACAGCGCATAGAGGATGCTGAGGGCCAGCATCACGACGGCGCCGGGCAGCACGAACAGCAGGCCGGCCACCAGCCCGCCCGCGGTGCGGTGCATGAGCCAGCCGATATAGGTGGCGAGCTGCTGCGCCTCCGGGCCGGGCAAGAGCATGCAGTAGTTCAGGGCGTGCAGAAACCGCTGCTCGCCGATCCAGTGGCGCTCCTCCACGAGTTCCCGGTGCATGAGGGCGATCTGCCCGGCGGGGCCGCCGAAGCTCAGGCAGCCGATCTTGGCCCAGACTTTCACCGCCTCGCGAAAGGTCGGGCGCGCGGGCGCGACGGCGGAGCCGCTCGTTTCGAACGTGATGGCCATGGCGCGCCCCTCACCCCTGCCTCTGCTGGCCGGCGGGCCAGTTGTGGGTTTCCTCCACGGCGTCACGGCACCAGCGATAGAAGGCGTCGTAGAGCAGCATGCCGGCATCGAGCTGCTGCAGGTCTTCCCGATACATGCGGGAGAGGCCAAGAGAGGCAGCGAGGAAGCCGGCTGCCTGCGGCGACAGATCGAGCCGCGCCGTGTCGGCGGCGCGGACAATGACCGCAAGGCGGTCGAGCATGGGTGACCTGAGGCCGAACTCCTCGATCATGGTGTCGAAGGTGCAGCCCTCGCCGCGATGGCTCCAGAAGGCGCCGTCGATATCGAAGGGCGCGGCACCGAAGGCGGCCGCTACACCCTCCACCTCGGAGGCGCCGACGAAGAGGAAGGCGGCGTCGGGATCGATGAAGCGGCGGATCAGCCAGGGGCAGGCGATGCGGTCCACCTTTGGGCGGGCGCGGGTGACCCACACCGTTCGCCCAGCTGCATCGCGCGGCGGCAGGGCTACTTCAGAGAAGAGCAGGCCGCCGCTGTCCCGCCACGCCGCGAAGCCGCCTTCCAGCGTTTCCGCAGCGACGCCTTGCAGCCGCAACCACGCGGCCACGCCCTGGCTGATCTTGTGGCCCTTCTGGCAGACCACGACGACGGACCGCCCCGCCAACGCGGGGCCCCAGTCAGCAACGTTCGCATGGGAGCGTCGGCGACCCGCCGGCAGCATTTGCCTGTCGGCGGCGAAATCGTCTTCGGTGCGCACGTCGATGATGACAGGCGCAGTCGGCAGGCCGACGAGGCGACCGAGCTGCGCCACGGTGATTTCGGTGTTTGAAGGCACGAGCGTCCATCCCTGAGCAGAGGGGAGAAAGGACGCGATTTCAGGCTGGCGCCTCACGGGGCAATCGCGGGAGCCCCTTGCGGACAGATTAGACGGACCGGCGAGGTGCGTGCAACCCCGCAGAACGCTTACGCGCCGTGTCCGTGCCTGTGATGGATGTCCGGGTAGTGCGGATGCCGGTGCACCATCGGCGCGTGCCGGTGCCAGTGGCTGTGTGGCTCGCCGGAAGGCGTGTCCGCATCGTGGACGTGCTGGTGGTGCACGTCGTGGCGGTGGCGGTGCTCGTGCTCCAGGGCCTCGTGGGCGTGCTCGTGCTCATGCTGTTCGGAGAGGTGCAGCCAGAGGCCGAGCGCCATAAGGAGGCCCGCGATCACCAGCTGGGACGTAATGGCCTCGCCGAGCAGAACGATGGCGAGCACCGCGCCCACGAACGGGGCGAGCGAGAAATAGGCGCCCGTGCGTGCGGTACCGAGATGGCGCAGCGCGAGCACGAACAGGGCGAGGCTGACGCCATAGCCGAAGAAGCCGGCAACGGCGGCCGCGGCCACGGCCCCTGCCGAAGGGAAGGTCGCCCCGTGACCGAGCGCGATCACCAGGTTGATGGTTCCGGCGATCAGGCCCTTCAGCATGGCGATCTGCACGGGATCGGCAGAGGAGAGCTTTCGGGTGAGGTTGTTGTCGATGCCCCAGCACAGGCAGGCGCCGGCGATCAGCACGGCGCCGAGGTCGAGTGTTGCCCGGCCCTGCCATGACAGCAGCGCCGCGCCGGCGAGGATGGCGAGCGCGCCCAGAAGGAGGCGCCTGTCCACATTCTCGCGGAAGGCGATCCAGGCGATGGCCATGGTCGCCACACCTTCCAGATTGAGCAGAAGGGAGGCGCTCGCGCCATCGGTCCGGGCGAGGCCGAACATGAGCAGCAGCGGGCCGAGGACGCCGCCGGCGAGGATCACCAGCGCGAGCCAGGGCAAATCGTTCTGCCGCAGCGGCGCCTCCACCGCCGGCAGCCGGAGCGCGGCCCGGGACAGGTGGACGGCGGCGAGGCCCGCACCTGCCCCGAGATAGAGAAGGCCGGCCATCATCCACGGATCGATGGCGCCAAGTAGGAGCTTGGCGAGCGGCGTGCTCGCGCCGAACAGTCCGGCCGAGACCAGAGCGAGGACAATTCCAGTGTTCATGATCGCTCCCTAGGGAGCATCTTTATTCGTTAGAAGTCACATATGAAACAGTAGACCCACCCTCCCGGACGCCCCCGCCAGTGACACGCTGGCGAGTCGGACGTGGCTGCGCAAAGCCGCCGGCTCCTAGTAAGTAGCCTGCGTGTTGCGTCGTCGGCCGGGACGTCTTGAGAGCCGGCTTGCGACGTGCCACCCTAGGTCGAGGCTTGGGAGGCATGCAATGTTCAGGATTGTTTGGGGCGCTTTGGTCGCGGCGATTGTGGTGGGCACTCCTGCGCTCGCACAGAACCTCTACGGCGGCTACGGTAGCAGCGGCACCCACACCTACGGCACAGGCTCCAACCCAAGCTCGACCTATGTTTCGCCGTATGTGCGGAGCGACGGGACTTACGTCTCTGGCCACCACCAGACGACGCCGAATTCTACCCAGATGGATAATTACGGTACCCGGGGGAACTACAATCCTTATACTGGGACTTATGGCACTAGGTCGCCTCGATACTGAGGGGAGGGCCGGACGGCGCAGCAAGGTCCGCCGTCCGGCTGCCTACCCCGTGTGACACTTGGGCCGTGGTAGGCGGGTCACGCTAACGCAACCTGAAGCGGAACGGCAAGAGAGCCGGACGACCTATGGGAGCAGACCGCCCGGCTCCGTCCGCCCCGGTCAGGGCTTGAGGCGAACGCCTTTATTCTACCACGGTCGGCCCCAGGGCGGGCGGCTTTCCTTTCCTTCCGAGAGGCCTGTGTTATGGCTGTCACGTGCTCCGCGGCCTAAGTAGTGTTGACGCTATCGCGGGGTCGAGGAGGTAACTTCGTCAGCGGCGCTGATCTTTTCAAAAGGCTTGCCGAAGGCAGGCATCTAAAGTCTTTCAGGCCGCCCAAAAATGTATCCTTGAATGGCGGTGCAACCATGGGTGCTTAGCCACGCCACTTGGTCATAGGTTTCGACCCCCTCGGCTACGCTCAGGATCGACAGCTTTCCGCACAGATCGATGATATTTTCAACGACATCGCGCGCGCGCCTGCTGGTCACTATCTCATCTATGAAAGTTTTGTCGATTTTAAGCTTGCTGATGGGCAACCGGTTTAGGTAACTGAGGGAAGAGTAGCCCGTGCCGAAATCGTCGATCGCGACCGATACGCCCATCGCCCGCAAGCGTGAAATTTGCTTGGCCGCTAAGGCATGGTCTTCCACCAGCGCCCGTTCGGTAACCTCGATGCACAGACGCTCGGCGGAAAGGCCAGTGTCCTCCATTGCTGCGCGCACCTCGTCCACGAGGTTTCCCACCATCAGCCAGCCAGGAGACATATTGACGGAGATCCAGACGTCGTTGTCCCATTGGGCAGCCTCGGCACATGCTCGCCGTAGCATGTAGGCGTCGAGCGTTGGCCAGAGGCCTGTCGCTTCGGCTCTCGGTATGAAGCTGTTCGGCATGATCAGGCTGCCATCGGGCTGAACCCATCGGACCAGTGCCTCCCGCCCCAGCAGTGCACCATTCGAGGCGGCGCAAATCGGTTGCCAGAACACTGCCAGTTCGTGATTGTCGATGGCTTGGGCAAGCCGGAGGTCGAAGGCTCGTCGCTCGCCCCGCTGGACCTTCAGCTTGAGATTGAAACAGACAACGGCGGCCTCCTTGCCACTTCGGGCTTCTTCGAGCGCAGCCGAGGCCGCGCGAACGACGCTCTCCCAATCGGTGAGGTCGCTGTCGCGCACCACGTATCCCGCATCCGCCCTCATCGGGACGAGCTGTCCAGACAAGCGAAAGGGCCGAGCGACCGCTGCAATGACATCCGCCACGAATGCTTCTGGCGAGCCCGCCAAAGCACTGTCATCGAGATAGATCGTGAATTCGTCATCTCCGGTGCGCGCGACGATGCCCTCTTGGGGCGTCGCATGCCGCAGACGGCGCGCAGCCTCCAAGAGGCGCTCGTCGCCGCCGCTGCTGCCAAAGAGGTCATTGACGAGCTTGCTGCTTCGCAGATCCATCACCATCAGAAGTCCGGAATGGCCGCTGGTCAGATCATCGTCAGCAACAAGGTGACGAAGTCCTTGGCGGTTTGGAAGCCCGGTAAGTGGATCGTGCTCAGCCGCGTGGAGCGCGTGCATTCGGGCTTGTTCCGCCTCTGCCTCTGCTAGCTTGCGGTCAGTAATGTCGATTGCCACGCCTTCGGCAACGGGGCAACCCACCTGATCCGACACCTCCGAATTGATCTGTGACCGCGACTGAATCCAAACGGTTCGTCCATCAGGACGAACAACACGAAACTCGCACACAATCGGATCTTCAGGGTGACTCTGCGCCGTCAGCAACGCCTGCTGGAGAGCATCACGGTCGTCAGGATGAACGTGGGAAAAAAGGACGTTCGCGTCGGCCAGAATCTCTCGTGCGTCGAGCCCAAACAGATCTAGCGCCCGTGGGCTCATGTAGGGAAAAATGGTCTTGCCGGCCCGGTCGGTGCTTCGCTGGTAAAGGACGCCTGGAATGTTGGCGGCAAGGGTCGCGGTTCGCTTCGCCTCAGCCTTAAGCATCCTGTCGATCGTGCGCCGCCGCTTAGCGTCCATGAGGAGCGCCCCTGCCGCGGCCGTCGCCCCGGGCAGCAGCAGGACGTGAAGAATCCAGGTCAGGTTCGTTTCGGCAGGCTCTCCGGGAGGAACGGCGTCCCCGAGAAGGTTGGCAGGCATGGCGGCGATAGCGGTGCCTGCCGCCAGCGCCAGAAGATGGCCTGACCGCATTGGATGCTCGTCCCGGTCGGACATTGGGAGCCGCCAGCCCATCCACCATGCGACCGCGAGCCCAAGGACGGCAGCCAGCCCGACGGACGCCAAGCCGGCTGCGTGCGGGGTGCCAACTATCGCTAACTGGCCGAGCAGAGCGACCACAGCAGCAGTCGCCCCAGCACCGAGTCCAGCGACTGGCGCGGCGAGGATAACGGGAATGACGCGGAGGTCGGCCGTTTGCGTTGGCGATACTGGTAGTGGCAGCGCAATGGCAACCAGCGAGAGGACGCCGAACAAAAGGCCGCAACTGAGTTCGACGAATTTCGGGTGGCAGCGGTCCAGTCGCGGTCTCGCGAACCGCACTGCAACAATGAGCACCACGACTGCGAAGAGGCTTCGCAGGATGCCGTCGACAAGTTCCTGTAGGAAGGATTCCTGATACATGGCATCCGATCTGAAGGCCCTACTAGCATCCCTTTCAAATCCGGCGAAACACACGTTACGCTGAATATTGACTTGGATACCTGCGCGGTCGCCATACGGTTAATGGCAGTGGCCTTGGCCACTCGCCGTCCCACGTCAAAGCCCAGCGGACTATCGTTCAAGGACGAGAACGAAGGGTCAACGAGCGCGGTAATTGGCGCCGGGCGTCGTCTAGGGGAACAGAACGCCAGGCCCCCCTTGAGGACCGACCCAGGGGCCGGACCGCTCGCCCGAGCTGCCGCGGTTCCTGCCTCGCATCCAAGGCGTACCGCCAAACCCTAATGCATGCTCTGGCTTGGCGCTAGCAAGCTACCGCCCCAGTCAGGCGGCAAGCACCACTCAGGGGCGGGCGCGTCCTCAATTAGGCGTCAGTTCGCGAAGCCTCCGCCGATTGCAATTTCACAGACTAATGGGCATGTTTGGCCCTGTCAGGGCATCGTGCGGATTGCTCGCGAGCGGATCGACTATGCGGCGTCTAATAGCCGGGGCGTATGTGCCGCTGATTGTGGCGGCGCTGGTTGCTGTCATTATCCTTGCCCAGGGTCTGACCCTCTGGCGCTCCTATCAGGCGACCTGGCAGCTCGCGGTCCACTCCGCAGAGAACGTCCTGAATACCGTCGCGGCCAACATCGAACGGAACTTGACCGTCATCGATCTCACTCTGCGCGGCGCCGAGGACGCGTTTACCGCGGACGGGGTGAAGGATCTGCCGCCCGGGCTCCGGCGAATGGTGTTGTTCGACCGAGCCGCAAGCGCCCGATACCTCGGCGCGTTGGTAATTCTTGATCGCGATGGAAACCTCATCGAGGAGTCGGGATCACCTCAGCCGCACCAGTTGAATTTGGCAGACCGGGATTATTTCAAAGCGCAGGTAAATGGGAAGACTGGCACGTATGTAAGCACGCCGTTCCAGAGCCGGCTGCGGGACAATGATCCGAGCATTGCCCTGAGCCGGCGCATCTCCGGCCCGGATGGCCAGTTCGAAGGCATCGTAGCAGCGGCGCTCCGCCTCGCCTTTTTCCAGTCGCTCCTCAACGCCATCAATCTCGGCCCGGAAAGTGTAATCGCCATTACGCGGACTGACGGAACGGTGATCCTTCGATCGCCCTCGACCGATGGCAAGGGGAATTCCGGCATTAGCGTCGCTGCCTCTCCCGTTTTTCAAAGGATGATCGCAAAGCCTGGCCAACAATTCAGCGAACGGTCGCGGCTGGATGGCATCGACCGCTATTATCTTCACACGATCATCGGCGACTATCCTCTCCTTCTCTCCGTCGGCATTTCGCCGGCGGCGGCCATGGCTGAATGGACCGAATTTGCTCTGATTTCCTCGGCGCTCACGATCGGGATGTGCATTCTGTTCATTGTGCTGATCCGCGTGCTCCGGCTCGCTCTGCTGCGAAGCCAGGAAGTCGAGGAGCAACTGGAAATCCTGGCTGTCACGGACGAGCTTACGAGTCTGCCCAATCGTCGAGCCTTCGATCTGGCCCTTGCTTCGGAAATGCGCCGCGCCGCGAGGCACCGCACATCCCTTGCGGTGCTGATGCTCGATGTCGATCACTTCAAGCGCGTCAATGACAATTTTGGACACGCGGTGGGTGACGTGGTTCTGGCGCGGATTGCCAAGGAAATCTCGCGGTCCATCCGCCGGCCCGGCGACTTCGCCGCCCGCTACGGCGGAGAAGAGTTCACTGTCATACTTCCTGCGACCGAGACGGGAGGGGCCAGCTTCATCGCCGAGCGGATGCGGCTGGCGATTGCTTCGATGGAGCCCTGTCCGAACGAGCCGGCACTTGGCAAGGTCACTGTGAGCATAGGCATTTCGGTGACGATGGCGGATCCAACGACATCGGGAGCTGACCTCGTCGCGCAGGCGGATCGGGCGCTTTACGAGGCTAAGGGCGCGGGCAGGAACCGCGTCGTGATCTACCAGCCTGACGAATTCGATAACGCCGTCGGGGCAACCGACGTGACACTCGGCGGGTAGATGGATTGTCTGGTGTCCCGCCGGTGCATGACCGATGCACGGGCGACACCGCCCGCGCATCTTTCGGGTGCAGGCAGGATAAGCTTACGGTTTGGATTTAGGGGCGCATTTCGCTTCAGCGTCGGCAGCGATCATTCCGAAACGGGCGTGTTCATGTTTTTCATCCAAGCCGACCCATCTGTCATAATCCCTCCCTCTGATTGAGTCCGAATTTGCCGCACGAAGATGAAGGCACTCGATATAAAAAACTGATTCCTCATGCGTAAGTCCGGACAATATTTCGCTTCCATCCTTGTCAATTGAAAGGCCGTGCATGTCTTTATGAAATGCGCGTTCAGAATCTGTGAGATCGAGCAATCTACTCTGCGGATCCATCTCGCTTCTCCATAAGCTCGCCTAAATGTAGCATGGGCGCTGCTTTAGGTGAACTTCGCCGACCGCGACTAGGGAGGACGCGGCGTCCTCCCCCGTAATTGACGGTCCGCAATGGGTTGGGGCCGTATCAGTGCGCGCTGACCTCAGTTGAGGCGCAGCAAGAAGCGCCGGTTCACCGCCTGCAGCGGGCGGGCGTTCATGGGGAAGATGGCGCGGAAGGCGTCGATGTCCGCCTGCGCCACTTCGATGGGCGCCGCGAACACGTTCCAGTCCACGATTTCCGAGCAAGGTGGGGTGGTCAGCGACCCCTCATAGCGATACGTGCCGCGGGCCGACGGCAGGAAGGCGGCGGGATCGAGCGGGGCGGCCAGCGTCTTGTCTCCTGCCGTGCGCGGAGCGGCGGCCATGAGCGAGGAGAAGGCGGCATTGGCCGCACCTGGCACCATGAACACGCCGGCCACCAGAAGCCCGCCCTCTGGCGCTGCATGGACGAAATGCGCCTCCATGGCGGTGCGCTTACCGTCGATCGCGTGCTCGCTCGGCGCATGGAAGTGGAACTGCTTCAGCGCATAGGTCTTGCCGCCGAGGGTGGCAGTGCCGCCGTCGCCGGTCACGTCCGCCTGGATCGTGTGGCCGTTGTTCACGACCTTGTAGGCGAACGGCTTCCACGCGAGCACGGGGCCGGCGCTCTCCGCCTTGACCGCGCCTTCCAGATTGATGGGTGATTGCTGCGATCCCACCGAGCAGGCCGAGAAGCCCTGTTCGAGGGAACCCCATTCCTGTGGGCCGCCGTGGCCTTCATAGGTCCAGTGGGCACCCTCAGAGGCGCGTGCGGCGCTAGCGCAGACCGGGCAGGCGACGAGGCCCGCAAGAAGCGTGCGGCGATTGATGCTCATGATTTCTCCCCCTTGGGCGGCGGGCGCCTTCAGCATTCGGCCCGCTGAGGCCAAGCTTATCAGGGCCCCTGGGGCGTGCGAAGGCCGGGCCTTTTCCGGAACGGATCAGTCGAGGGCGGTCGGTGCTCCGGAGAGGACGGCGAAGGCGGCTCGGCGTCTGACGTTCCGGCACCGTCGAACGCCGTCTCGGCCGGTGATAGCCTCCCGTCACCACCTGTGGGAGGGAATCATGAAGACGCTCGCAATCGCGTTCGCCCTACTGTCGCTTTCGCCTGCCGCCGCCTCGGCTGATACCTGCGTCGCTAATGCCGACGCGAAGAAGCTCGCCGGTGCGGCGCGCACCAGCTTCCTCACCAAGTGCCAGAAGGACGCTACGACGGCCTGCAACACCCAGGCGGCCGACAAGAAGCTCCACGGCGCAGCACAGACCAGCTTCACTACGAAATGCGTGAAGGATGCCGTGGGACAGTAGCGCGGTCCCGCGCACGTGGTGTGGCCCTACAGCCGGGCTACTGCCTTAGATTGTTGACTTAACGTTACTCATCTCCGACGCCGCCGGCATATCCCTGACGATGCCCCGAGAGGTTGGGGAGGCAGGAAACAATGCTGAGGCTGGGAATTCGCATCGGTGCGGGAAGCCATGTTGCAGGGTGGTATAAGTCCGCTGGGGCGGGTTCCGGTAACCGTGGAAGAGATTGCCGAACATCCCCATTATCTGCGCGCGCGGAAGCTCTATTGCGACAGCTTCCTGGCGCTCTTCGACCGTAACCCCTTCCTCATCCGGCTGCTGACGGATTCCAGCCGTTACCTCGTGTTCACGCTCTCCGTCATCCTCAACGCCAATCACGATGCGGAGCGGCGGGAGACCTGGTTCTCGGTGGGGCGGCTCAAGGAGCAGATGGCGGCCTTCGGCATGACGAGCCCCCGCCATGTGGACCACCTGATCGAGCGGATGCAGGCGGTGGGCTTTGTCGATGTCAGCAATGCCCCGCGCGACCGCCGGGTGAAGCTGCTGCGCCTTACGGACAGGATGCTCGCCCACGACCGGGAATGGATGGCCACGGACTACATCATCCTCGACACGCTGTGCCCCCAACACCGTTATGCCGGCGTCCGGAACCGGGACCCGGCGGTCCACGCCGCGATCCGACGCCAGTCCCTCGCCTTGCTACCCGAGGGCGCGCGGTTGCTCTCGGCGCAGACCGATCTCCTCCTGTTCTTCAGCCGGCCGGGCGGGCTCATGGTGCTGGAGGCGCTGTTCGAGGGCGCGTTGTCCTCGCCCGAGGGGCGGGAGTGCCCGTTCGCCTTCGGCGACGTGGCGGAGCGGTTTGGCCTGTCGCGCTCCCACGTGCGCGGGATGATGCGGGATGCGGAGGCGGCGGGCTTCGTCCGCCTGCATGGCCGGGGTGGGCGCGCGGTGGAGATCCTGCCCCGGCTCTGGCGCAGCGACGCCATCGGCCACGGCGTCGGCGCCCGGCTGCGCGACATCGCCTTCCTGCGCGCCTCCGCCGAGCTCGTAGCCCAATCCGATGTCCCTGGGGAGCCCGCCGAAAACGGTGTGGACGCAGCAGGCGTGATCGGGGACCGAGCAGATGCATCCGCCCGTCAATAGGCGCAAACTTTGCCGTACATCGCCCCCGCGAGCTCGATAATAATCTGCCCGGCGCCGCATCAGGAGCGTGGCTGCCGCTCGCTCAATCATCGGGGCCGCAGATGTTTTCTTCGTGCAGACTGGCGCGGGACGTAATCGTCGCTGCATTCTGCCTCGTCGCGTCTGCCGCCGGTGCGGACGAGCCGCCGCCCGTCTGGGCGTATCCCGTTGCGCCTCCAGACTATGCGCCGCCGAAGGATGACGGCAGCGTCCGGCATGTCCCGGGCAGTAGCCGCGGCTACACCCTCACTGAAATCCGCGACCTCTTCGTCGCCCGCGACTGGTTCCCCGACGCCCATCCGCCCATGCCTGCCGTGGTGGCGCAAGGACGCCACCCGGACACGCGCCCCTGTGGCGTGTGCCACCGCCCGGAGGGCGTCGGCGGGCCGGAGAATGCCAGCCTCGCCGGCCTGCCGGCCGACTACATGCTGCGCCAGATCGACGACTTCCGCTCCGGCGCCCGCTCCACCGGAGTAAAGGAACGGGCCCACGTGTTCCGCATGGTCGCTGCCCTCAGGAACCTGAGCGAGCAGGAGATCGCCGAGGCCGTCGCCTATTACGCAGCGCTGAAGCTGCCGCCGCGCATCACCGTGGTGGAGACCGACACTGTTCCCGCCAGCGACGTCCCCTCGTGGTACTACACGCCAAAAAAGGACGGGGCGCCCGAGCCGCTCGGCGGCCGCATCATCGAGGTGCCGGACGACGAGGAGAATTTCGTCAACCGCGATTTCCACGTCACCTTCACCGCTTATGTCCCGCGCGGCAGCATCGCGCTGGGCGAGACCATCGCCAAGGATGGGCTGGACGCGCGCATACCGGCCTGCGTCGCCTGCCATGGCGAGGGACTGAAGGGCATTGGCGACATCCCGCCGCTCGCCGGCCGCTCGCCATCCTATCTCGTGCGCCAGCTCTACGAGTTCAAGCACGGGCTCAGGGACGGCCCGATGGCGGCGCCCATGCGCGTCACCACCGAAGAGATGAGCCTACCGGAGATGGTAGCGCTCGCCGCCTATGCGGCATCCCTGAAGCCCTGATGGACCGGAAGAGGAGACCCCGCATGCTCATGAGGACGTTCATCACCGCTGCCGTCGCTGCGCTTGCCGTATGCGGTGCCGGTGCGGCCTTCGCCGCGGATACGTTTGGCGCCCGGCTGGTAGGCGCGTGGAAGATCGTGAGCGTGTACGACGAATTCGCCGACGGATCGCGGCGCGACACTTGGGGGGCGGGGGCGCAGGGCCTCGTCGTCTTCACGCCGGGCGGCCAGTTCAGCGCCATCATCGTCGGTCGGGATCGGCCGGCGCGGGCCGGCGGCGTGCCCTCCGAGCCGGTGGGCCCAGCCATTGCCTATGCCGGCACCTATAGCGTCGATGAGGCAGCGCACGCTTTCTCGACCTCGGTCTGGCAATCGACCTTTCCCCAATGGCAGGGCCAGACCCTGGTGCGCACCATCGAGACGCTCGAGGGCGACCACCTGAAGGTCAGGGCGGCCCCCATCACCGACGCCACCGGCCGGCAGTTCGTGCCGCATCTGGAGCTCGATCGCGTGAAGTGACGCGGGGCCTCAGCGGCTCACCGCCGGGCGTCCGCCTGGCTATCAGCGGATCCCACCAGCCAGGCACTGGCGCGACCCTGCCGGGCAATCCTCCGACGGATGGTGGGCAACTGGCGCGGCCGGCCGGAGACCCCCGGACGTAGCGACCTCCCGCCATCCGGCGGCCGCGCCTCTTCTTCCGGCTGTGCCCGCCCATGGCAAGCGGCCGGCGCCTGGCTCCCCCCCGACTCCGGCCGACGCTCGTCAGACCAACTTGATTCGCACCCGATCAAGTGCGTCCCAGGTGAATGTCGCAACCACTTCGGGAAATGATCCAGTGGTTTCGACTTCGCCCCGCCCCAAGTCCACGCACGACGCACGAACCAACGGATAGGACACGCCAGTTCGATCGCGGTGACGGGCGATGGCACGGTGATATGCAGCGAGAACCTGATCTTCAGTGGACATAGCATCAACTCCTTCAGCTAGCTGAGTAGCCTAAGAACGGCTCGTACCCTCAGTGGGTTGAGCCTTCGGAGCGATGCGGGGGGCGAGGCGCACAGGCGGTGCGAAGGACCCGGCTTCCTCAACGTGCTGCCGCACGCAGTCTCAGGAAGCACCGTGACGATACAGCAAGCACGGTGATAGGCAAGGCTGCGTGTGCTTAGCCACACGCAGCCTTGTTCCATCTTTTGTTCTCTACATCGTTCAGTTCATCGTCACGGGGGCACCTCATGCCGAGCGGAGCCACCGGTCGCCTAAGCGCCTGTTCGCGAAGCTGCTCCTCCCCGTCATGCAGAGCGTCAAGTTTGGCCGGGATGATGGTGCTGACCGATCCTTTCATTCTCGCCCCTTCCTCAGCCTCACGCCCGGCCCCTCGCCGTTCTCGGCAACGAAGATCACGCCCGCGGCTTCGAGGGCGGCGCGGATGGCATCTACAGCATCGGAAGAGACGGCTCGTCGGCTTCGCTCGAAGTCAACTATCGTGGACAAGCCGAGTTGGGCGGCCTCCGCCAAGGCCGGCTGGTTCAGGTCAAGGAGAGCGCGCGCGGCGCGGCATTGTGCTGGGGTCATGTCGCTCAACATTTTATGTTGACAGGGGTCCGCGCACGCTTCTAGCGTCTCAACATTAAATGTTGATTACCGCTGGAGCAACACCCATGCCGAACCCTACCGTTCCGGCAGCCGCCCCCGGCTTGCCTGCCGCCGAGAAGCCCGTCGATCCGGTCATTGCGCTGATCGCCCAATGGCGAGAGGCCCGCGCCGAGTTCGCCTCGCGACCGCCGACCAATACCGAAAGCTGGCATGACGCCCGCGGGTGGATGGTCGACGACGATCTGAACCAAGCTCCCTCGGCACAAAGTCTGGAGGGTGCCATCGCGGCACTGGAGTTGGCCCAGATCGAATCCGACTTCGCGCCCGCGCTGGTCCGGTCGGCACTCGGCTTCCTGAAAGCGTTCACCGCTCCGGTCGAGCGGCCGGCGACACGAGCGGAAATGGAGGCCTACCGCGAGTGGCTCGCCATGGAGGGGCGCCTCCTCGGGATGGAACTCTATCCGGAGATGGGAGACGATGCCGATCGCGTTATCCCCTGCAACACCGGCGCCGGCGAGCTCCATCTGCCGCCCTGTGGCTCCTGGAGGAAAATAGCGAAGCCGTCGTCGCGAGCAGTGCGAATACTCACGGCTGTCGGCGCAAACTTCGAGAAGATCGCCCGCTGCGGAGAAAAAGGCGGCGGTATATTGGGACCGGACAAGGCGACCGGATCGGAAGACGAGGCCAGCCATGACTGATCCGATCTTCGCCGCCATCGCAGAACACCAGCGGCGTCGGGCCGAGCATGAGGCTGCGTTCGACGCGGCGGGCGAGGCCGAACTGGCCGATCGCGCTGATGGGCCTCTCGCGGCCCAAGCGGGCGCCCTGCGCGACGCGGCCTCCGAACGGGAGGTCGAGGCCCTGGAGCAGGTGCTGCACACAGTGCCCCTGACGGCCGCCGGCATGCTGGCGTTGCTAGACCACATCAGTGGGCCGGCCGGCTTCGACGGCATCGCCCCACGCGATGAGGACGTGGCGGCAATCTTCGGCACGATGCGCGCCTTTGTGGTCGGGTCGGAGGGCGGCGCATGAGCGTGATCGCCGCTGCCCTGCGCGAGCTGATGGCCGCCGGTCTGACCGGCGACGAGCTGGTCGCTGCCGTCGCCCGCATCGAGGCTGAGATGGCGGTCTCTGCGCCAGGACCTCGTATGAGCGCCGCAGCCGAGCGGAAGCGCGAAGTCGACCGCGAGCGCATGCGTCGGAAGAGAGAGGCCGCCAGGGCGGCGAACGGCCGGGTGGATAATCGGTCAACGTCGCAGGTATCGCGTGAGATCGCTGATTGTCGCGCGACTTCCACGACATCGCACGACGATGGCGAGCCCTCTCCCGAGGAAAAAAGAAAGGCCTCCCCCTGCACCCCCTCTAAAGAAAAAACCCAACCCTCTCCCAATTTCACCCCGTCGGTTCCTAAAGGAACCTCCTCCCCCTCCGCGACGGATTGCGATGCGGCGGATCGTCAGGAGGAACTTGCCGAGGCGCTGGCGGCGTTCAACCGGATGGCGGCCGAGGTCGGCCTGCCCGAAGCGCAGGGAATGAGCCGGAAGCGCCGGCTGGCCCTGAAGGCCCGATTGCGGGACTGCGGAGGGATCGCCGGCTGGCGGATCGCCATGGATCGGGTTCGGGCTTCACCGTTCCTCCGCGGCGACAACGACCGCGGATGGCGGGCGAGCCTGGATTTCCTGCTGAAGCCCGAGAGCTTCGCGAAGCTCATGGAGGGGGCGTACGACCCGGCGCCTGGAGCGAGGCGTCAACGAGCGGAGCCGCGGTCCTCGATGGCCACAGCGATGGCGGAGGTCCTCCTCGAACACCCGGATTCCGAGTTCGGAAAGCGCGCCAGGGCGGCCGGCTTCCGGAGAGGCGATTTCCGCGGCGGCGGCGACGCGATCATCGCCGGCATGGCGCGGGTGGCCGAGCAGAGATTCGGGCAGTGGCCGGGATCATCGGATGGACGGGTGATCGATGGAGCCCCAGATGAGCTCTTCGGCGACTATGCTGACGTTTGATATTGGGTGCTCCATTTCAGATACCGCAGGCGGATACCTGCGGGGCAGGAAGTGGCTGAAGAGTCCTGGAAAGCCAACGAAGAAGTACTCGCCAAAACAAAAGGCGTGGGGCAAGGATGAGGTGGTCAGGCTAATTGTGCTCGCCGTGGCACCAAACCGAGGAGGCGCCATGATACCCCAAGCCTGTACCCGATTTCCTTGTCCGTCCCCAGGCTGCGAACACTGCGACCCGCTCATCATGAGCCTGCCCGTCCCGGATACCGCGCCGCCGCCCTACCGGCCTAACTGGGAATGCCCGCGCTGCCACAAGATCAACGCTCGGGGCGTGACGGCATGCGATTGCCATCCGCGTACAAAAGAAGGCGAGGGATAGTGCCGCGTCCCGCGCAAATGCCCTCGCCGCCGAGCGGCTCTCGCAAGGCGCTCCGATCGCGATGACGGCGAGGTGATCGACGGCGACGACTATGGACTTGTCTGCGATCCGCGCCGGGTATGATCTGATGCGCCGCCCGCGCCAGCGCCGTCGCGGCGGCCTTCAGATCCTCGGCGCCGGGGACAGGCCATGGCGATCAGCCGCCGCTTCGATGACCTTCCGTTGTATGCCGATGATGTCGATATCGCCCGGGCAATTCTAGGGTCCGGTCACACGGACGAATGGAAGGCAATTTCCGTGATCTTGGAGCGTGAGGGACTGCCCCCTCGGGATCCGCTTATGGGCGGCCGTTACTGGCCAGGGGTTCAGGCCTGGTTCGCAAAGCGTCCTGCACCTGCTGCGCCCATCATCACCCCACCGGCGCTTGGCCGCTGGACAACTTTGCCATCGGACAAGGAGGACTCAGACCGCGCACCAGGCCTGTCCTGGCGACCCCGGAAAGATGGAAAGGCAGCTTATTGGGTGGCGCGCGAAGATCTGGTCAAGAAGGGCTTTAGGCCATCGACCGTGCGAATTCACTTTGATCCGACCGACCCTTTTCACCCGGCTAAGATCGCTGCAAAGTGCCGCGTGCTACAGGCCGAGATGCTAACTTGGCAACGCGACGGCGGTGCCCCGCGGGCGGCGGCGTTCGACGGCACCTTTCGATCGCTGATCCGCATCTATGAAACCGAGCGATCGAGCCCATTCCACGATCTGAAAGAGCGGAGCCAAGGGTTCTATCTGTACGGATTGCGGTTGCTCGACCAGGCAATCGGAACCGCGCGGGTGGACGCTGTGAGCGGAGTCGAGCTTCGCCGGCTTTATCAGGATTTGCGTGTTCCCGCGCCGCTCACCGCGAAACAGCGAAAGGCCGGTGATACCAAGGCGCCCGACCGTGCGCGAAGAGCCTATACCGCCATCCAGATGCTCCGTGTTGTCGTGAACTACGGCCGGACCCTGAAGCTCGACGCATGTGACGTGTTGGGCGATATCCTATCCAAAATGGAATTTCAGGGTGTGAGGAGGCGCGAAACCCGGATCACGCACGCCCAGGTGTGCGCCTTCCGCAAGGCCGCGCACGAGGCCGGCCGGCCGTCCATGGCGCTCGGCATCACGCTCCAGTTCGACCTCGGCATGCGCCAGAGGGACGTGATCGGGGAATGGGTGACCGACAAGACCCCGGAACAACCGGGCATCGTTTTCGCTGGGATGCGATGGGCAGACGGCCTCACCTTTGAGCACATCACCGGCACGGTCCTGCGGAAGCGGACCAGCAAGACGGGCAAGGTGGTGGAGCACGATCTGGCCCAGCTCCCCGACGCGCTCGCCGAACTGGAACGCATCCCGCCGCTCCGCCGCATCGGCCCCCTGGTGCTCAACGAGGAGAATGGGTTGCCCTACAAACGGCGCGTCTACACCAAGTGGTTCCGGATAATTGCCCGCAACGCCGGTATCCCGGATGAGGTGTGGAGCATGGACGCGCGGGCCGGCGCTGTGACGGAAGCCCTCGACGCCGGCGCCCAGCCTCTCGACGTGATGAATGCAGCCGGTCATACCCAGCTTTCCACGACGCAGGGGTATGATCGGACCAGCCTCCAGAAGGCTTCGCGGGTCGCCAAACTTCGGGTCGCTAGCAGGAGGAAACCGAATAGCAGTGGGGAAATCGACCCCACCTAACCTCGTCATAGGCTTGCAAGGCGTGGATGCCATGGTGCCCCTCCAAGCCGGAGGAAGAAGCTATGGCACCACGCGCTGAGATGCCCCTGTTCCCGTGTGAAGCCGACATTGCCCGGGCAGTTCTCGGGCCAGGGCGTGTCAGCGAATGGAAGGCCATTGCCATCATCCTGGAGCGGCACGGGCTCCCGATGAAGGACCCCGTGTTCGGCGCCCGGTATTGGCCGTCAGTCAAAGCTTGGTTCGACCGTCGAGCCGGTCTGCACAACCACTTCATTCCCTCGAAGGTGGGGGGCATGGAACGACCGCGTGAACCGCTGGAGCCACCCCGGAAGCCCGGGGCGAAGAAATAGCACTCGCCCGTACTTCTCACCCCGCGCTGAACAGATCGTCGCCGCGCTCGGCGATCATCAACTCGCGCGGCGCCTGCTCCGACGGCGCTTCACAGCGGGCTCTTCCTCTACCGACTGCGGAAGAAATTCGGGGGACTGGAAGTCCGCCTGCTTGCCTGCGTTGCCGGTGATCGGCAGCTTCATGTGGGTCTGGCGCCGCTCGCCGTCGGGCTTCGAAGAGCGCTTCGTCGATCGTGCGGCTAGGCCGGATTCGTCAGCGGCGGCCCGCGCAAGATTGAGCTCGAGCAAGCGGGACAGGGCATCTTCGTCGGAAATGTCCGCCGGCCAGCCATAGGCTGCGGCCACCGCACCATCGAGCTCGCGATGCGCATCGATCAGCCACTGCGGGCGGCGGTTGTAGAGGTTGGTCAGGGTGCGCTCGCGCAGGATCGTCGCAGCGGCCGCGTCTCTCGGAAGAACTCGGTCGGGAAAGCCCGGCGATACCTCACGCTCGATCCGGACCAAGTCAGGAGGGTTTAACCAAGCGTTACGGAGCTCATCGAGGCGTTTTGCAGCGATGGCGATGGCGATGGCGCGAGGATCGCGCTGGAGACGAGCAACCGGAATGTCAGGCGTCAGACCTCCGGGCCAAGGGAAAGTCTCGAAAGTCGTTGTGGGCGTATAACGGGGATCGTTGCCAACGCCGAGCCATGAGCCCATGCGCAGTGACCATAATTCATGGAAGCGAGAGTGTAGAACTCCAAAGGCCGCTTCATCATCACGCGCAAAAGCAATAACAAGATTTTCTGGAACTGTTTTTGAACTAATCCAAACAAAAGTACGATATTTTGAGACCATTGAGGTTCCAATATATCGTGATTTTGAGCCGATTGCTGCGTACATCTCCGGCCTGTGACGTTCATATCTCCACCATATTTCTCTATTTTTCTTAGTTCGACTAGATTGTCTGGCTGGGTACACCACTTCTCTGGCCCAGTGGTAAGGAGATTCATAAAGCGCCGCTATACGCTCTTCCATTTGCCCAAAATCTATTATCCACCGGTCTGTGGGCCGACGAGTGATTTCGATGCCGTTGACCGACCTCTTGACCACATCGGAGTTGGAGCGTCCGTTTGGATTGACCGGAAGCGCGAGAAGGCGACGTGCTTCACTGGAAGGAATATCGAAGGGACCACTTTTAGTGACGCCCATAAATGCAATGCCAATATTTTCCACAAGTCGCCGGGCCTTAGTAAGGTTAGCTGCGCCGGCTGTGAGATCCGCATTGATTTGACCAACCGGCTTGCCATCGAGGTGACAGGTGTCTTCGCTCCCACCGAAGCAAACCAAAGATACCCGCACAGCCGCGCCATCAACCACCCAAGGTTCATCACTCCAGGCCTCGAAGATGCGGCTGCCGCTGATGATCTGATCAAGCACCTTCCGGTTGGCACCACCACGAACGGAATTCGTTGCAACCAGACCGACCCGCTGCGCCCGTCCATCTTTCACGGCGGCCAGCGCTTGCTCGAACCAATAGCAGACGAGGTCCGCCTCTCTCGCAACGCGGTCATCGTAGAGCGTGAAGAGCCTGTCGACTACCTCGTCTCCCAGCCCATGCCGGAGCAGCTTCCCGCCGAGAAATGGAGGATTTCCGACAATGAAGTCCGCGCGAGGCCACGTGGTGACGCGATAGGCGCTCCCGGCTTCGGGACCGGTCAGCAAGTCCATCTGTTCTCCGCGACCAAGTGCAGGGACGCGCTCAATGAGAGCATCCGCGCACTCGATGGAATTCAGCTTTCGAAGGATCGGGACCTCGTGTGTGTGGATCCCGTTCCGCAGGCGCCATTGGATATCGCCGATCCAGATCGTCGTTCGTGCGAGCTCGGCGGCGAGCGCATTGACCTCAATGCCCAGCAGGATTTCGGGGCCGACGGCCGGCCAACGCGACTTCAAGCCCAGCATCTCACAATCAAGGTTTGCGAGGTTCTCGATGTCCTTCACACCTTGCAGCGCGAGATAGAGGAAATTGCCGGAACCACAGGCCGGATCAAGAATCCTCAAGTTGCAAAGCTTCTCGATGAAAGCGGACCGAACCTCTTCAGCGGCCTCATCTCGCGTCATCCGACGCCGCTCTTTCTTCCGCATCGGCGGCGGGCGGCTACCGTCGAGGAGCCCCACAATTTTTTCTTTACTCACCTCCCATTCAGCACGGAGAGGCCGCAAGATCACGGGATCGATGATCCGGCCGATCTTGTCCGCGTCGGTATAGTGCGCGCCAATCTGGGCTCGTTTCTTCGGATCAAGGAAGCGCTCGAACAAGGTGCCGAAGATTGTCGGGTCGATCAGGCTCCAGTCGAGGCTGTCGGCAACAATTAAAAGGCCGATGTCACCTTCATCCAATGGCAGAGCTCGGCGGCCGTCAAACAGTCCGCCGTTGAAATGCATGACGTCCGTGAGCGCGAAGTCGCCGCCCTTCTCCATCGCGTGGAATAGGTCATTAAGATAGCCTCGCGCCTTGCTCGGATATTGGGCGGCACGGCGTAGCAGTTTCGTGAAGATCCCCCCCCGGAGGAGGCCAACGCTCTGCGCGAAGAAGCAGAACACCAGCTGGTTGACGAAGTGCGCAATCTCTTCCGGCGAGCCGCACCCTTGTAGACGCCAGGCGATCGTTGAGAACTTGTCGGCCGCTTCCTTCGTCAGGCCGGCCCGCGTGCGCGTGGGTTTAAGCTTCTCGGGATTGAAGAAGACGTTATGCAGAATCTCACGCTTATCTGGATCCGTGATGTCGTCCAGCGCGATATCGTAGGTAGTGGGGACTGTGTTCGTCCATGCCGTGTGAATACGGAACCGCTTGATATCGCAGACTACGTGAAGTGGCGGATTTTCTAAAGCCGGGGCGTAGCGCATCAATTGGAGAAGCGCGCCGTCCAGGTCGCCATTTTTCTGTTTGTACTCCCAGGCGAAGTGATCACGCTTCCATACGTCGGCAAACCCCCTGCCGCCGCCGACTTTGCTTGCGCCCTTCTCGAACGCAAAGAATTCGCCTGTCGGGTCGTCTTCGGTGGGTGTCGGGTGGCCGACCAAGGCGCAAAGGTCGATGAAGTGCTCTTGCGCAGATTGCCGCTCATTAAGCGAGGCAGACTTCCACTTCTTGACGAAGGCAAGCGGCGACATTTGTGCACGAGCGCCGGCACCCATTTCTGCCCCCGAGGTCGCCGAATTTAACAATTCCTTAAGAAATCAACCTTGGCGTGAGCCAGTCAACAACGCACTATCGTTAACCTTACCGAGGACAGCGATGGCCCTCTGCGGGTGGCCCATCTCTATTCTTCTCCTTCATCCCTGTTATCCGAGAACATGATCTGCGCGCCGCTGCCGAAGGGTTCGGGCTGGAGATAATCACGCGAGATGATCACGACGATGCCAGGTCGAACATCGGATGGCGGCGCGGCATCCGCCTGTTGCGCCAGATCTTCGAGCACTCGGATCGCCTGGACCGCCGCACCCTTAGCCTCGTTCTGATCCCTCAGCTCGGCGAGGCGGTGGACGTTGCGCGGACGCTGCGATGCTTTGAACGCGGCCATCTCCACGTTTAGTGCCGCCCGGAACTTCGGATCCTGCGCGCACATGCGGGCGTTGCGCTCAGTCATCCCGGCCTCGATGGCGGCCTCGGTCAGCTTGAGGCCCCGCCACACCATGCCGTCGATCAAAGCGCGGCGTTTCGGCGTCATCGGGTCCGGTGTGGTCAGCTCGGGAAGATCGTGGTCGTTGGTCTCGTCGGTCATCGTGTACTCCTCAGCGCATCCGGATTTCGGCCAGGGGAGCCGGCGGGCGCGTTGCCGGCGGGGGCGGCATAGCTGGCACAGGCAGGGCCTTCCTCCGCCGCTTCCGCTTGAGCGCCGGCCCGCCTGGCTGGATGGCAGCCTTCAGCAGCGGGGACGCCCGGAAGCGCAGGCTGTATCGCGTCCCGTCGCCAGGCACTTCGCGCAGTAGGGTGTCGGAGAAGCGCACCTGCGCCATTCGCCGCGGCGGCAAGCCTCTGTGGCCGGGGACATTGCCCTGAAGGCCGATCGTCGTTCCGCCGAAGCGGGAATAGAAGGTGCCGAAGCCGGGGATGTGCACGTCGCGGCCGGCCGTCAGCTCGCGGGCGATCACCCGCATGATGATGGTCGGCATGTCGCTGGCGAGGAGCCAGGCGCCCCGCCGGTCGCGGTCGCCCTTTCGGCAGCCGAGCGCGCGGCGCGAGAGCGGCTTCCAGCGCCGGCGAACTTCGGCCCGGATGCGGTTGCGCATACCGTTCTCAGCGACGCTCACTCCGCGGCCTCCCTGATTTCGAGGAGAGCTTCGGCCGCGGCAGTCCCGGCCGCCGCTTTGGCTTCCCGCCTTCGGTTCCGGCCAGGGAGACGGACGAACTCCCCGTCGTGGTGACGGCGCATCCCGCCGCCCTCGAGTGAGAGCCCGAGCTGTGACGGGTCATGCTCAGGCCGTTCGGAAGGAGGGCGGGTTTCAAAGAAGACGAGCCCCACGCCATAGGCGGCGAGCAAGAGGTCGAAGGAGACCGGCCCAAGCCGGCGGCCGCTGTCCCGATCCCACGCCTCCAGCTTGCCGCAATAGCCATCCTGGAGGCCAGCCTTGTCGTCGACTTCGAGCTGAGACAGGCCGAGATCCTTCCGTCGCGCCTTGAGGGCGTTCATCAGGCCGCGGTAATTCCAGCAAAAGGCGAGGGTCTCAGGGTCCGTACTCATGCAGTCCGCACTGCCTTCTCCGCCATGGCGGAAACAGCCCGTGGCGCGGCACAGTCCGGGCACGACAAGACGCTGCCGAGATCCTCCGGCGCGCGTTCAAGATGCTCGGCGGCGAGGTCCGCGAACGCCATGTGCGCGACGACGCGGCAGCTCGGGCACCAGGCTGAGAGCCGGTTGAAGCCGAAGCCGGCCAGATAGGAGAGCGAGATGCCATCCGCGCCGATCGGCGCTCCTGCTGGCGCGGACGCGGGGCGAGGCGCGCGAGGCTTCCGATCGATCGCCGGCAGGGGGCGCGCGAAGCTGGTCTCGGGATCCCAGCGCTTGCGGGGCGCGCACCAGTTCATCCGGGTCATCGCACACCTCGCGGCAGCCCATCGCCCGGCGCCCACCAGTAGGACTGCCCAAAGTCGCGCTGCGCCGCCTTCTCGGCGCGGCGGAACGAGGCGCGATAGTCCGGATCCACGAGCGTCTGGAGTTGGTCGAACAGGAGGCGATCGACGGCGAGGCGCGTGTACCAGAGGCTCGGGTCATAGCGCCGGGCGGTGCGCACGAGCTCGGCGCCCAACGTCGTGTCGTCTCCTTCCATGAGGCGCCGCAGCTGCTGCGAAGACAGGCGGGCGACGTCCTCCGCCGCGCCGATGGCCGGGCCGGCGAGGTCCGAGATGGGGGAGCGGCCGGTGCGCGAGGTGGACGCATTGATCAGGTCGCCATAGACGCCGAGCGAGCCGGATTGCAGCCCGGAGCGCACCCAGAAGCCGGGATTATCCATCGCTTCGGGTGTCTTGCCGTAGAGCACCGCGCGGGCCTGGATCGCCGCGGCGCCGGCAAGCAGGTTGAAGAGCACGAAGGCGGTGCCGTTCCAGATGCGCTTCTCGATCGGCCCTTGCGTCGCGAGGCGCATCATGTGCGTGGCGACCATGGTCATGCTGAACGACTTGAACAGCGTGGCGCTGCGGACCATCTCGCCCCAGAAGGTGCCGGCCGTCGTGCCGCCGGTCATCACGGCACGGATGCGAGCATCGGGTTCGAGGATGGCGAACGCCCGCTCTTCAATGATCGCGCCTACGAGCTTCTCGCGCAGCGTTCGGTCGGCGATGGCCTCGGTGTCGAGGAAGCGCGCGCCCTCCACCTCCAGGGGCGCGCCAGCGCGGATGCTGTCCCAGTCCTTCGCGCTGATCTGGTGGCGGTCGAGGAAGTTGGCAAGCGGCTCGTTCACCCCGCGCAGGGCGTCCAGCGAGTGCCCGGCGTGGTCCGCCAGATTGCCCATGAACTCCATGGTGAAGACGCGCTTCATCATGTCGGTCCACGCCGCCAACCCCTGTGCCCGGATCACGGTGTTGGCCATCGCGCGCAGGATCTGCGGGCCGGATGCCTCCCCGGCGAAGCGGACGAAGCCATGGGCGCTGTCCATTGCAGCGTGGGCGGTGAGCTGGAGGCGCGCCGCGAGAGCCCGGCTCTCCTCACCGCCGCGGCCGATCTCCCGGATGACGCCGGACAGAATACGGCCGGGGTCTATGCCGTTGTAGCTCGCGGCGAGCGCGGTGGTGACACTGTCGCCCGGGATCGCCGAGACGATGGCACCGCCGAGCTTGGAGGAGACGTTCAAGGAGCGCAGCCCGCCGAAGAAGCCCGCCATCAGGGGGCCGTCGACGGCGTTGGCGCGGCCGGTCAGCACGTCATAGGTGCGCTCGGCGATGGACCGGCTCTCCAGCATCCGCAGCGGGTTGAGACGCTGCAGCCGCGACAGGCCGGCCTCTTCCTCCTTGGCCATAGTCAGCGCGGCCCGAACGATGGCCCCATGGTTCGGCCCGACCACTTCGGCGAGGGCGAT
This sequence comes from Xanthobacter aminoxidans, assembly GCF_043193615.1. Classification (NCBI taxonomy): domain Bacteria; kingdom Pseudomonadati; phylum Pseudomonadota; class Alphaproteobacteria; order Hyphomicrobiales; family Xanthobacteraceae; genus Xanthobacter; species Xanthobacter aminoxidans. Next base: position 323,061 of record NZ_JBAFUS010000001.1, read on the forward strand.
CTCATTGGCCATCTTGTGCAGGTGGCCCATCAGCAGGCCGAAGACGTTCTCGCCGGCGCCGTACTTCTCTGAGAGGCGCAGCCAGGCCTCCGCGCCATCTGCGCCGCCGCTGAACTGGAATGTGCGCTGTTCGGGCGAGAATGCGGTTGCGGTGCTGTCGCCGACTGTGATGTCCCGATAGGCGCGATCCAGAACGAAGTCCCGTCGGTCCATCTTCGCCGGCGCGCCGGTGTCACGATCCCATAGGGTCAAGGCGCCGCGGTCGACCTCGGCAGCGAAGTCGGCCTTGAACTCCTCCCGCGTGAAGGTTCGGACGCGCAGGGTGTCCCAGAACTGCGGCACCCGCCAATCCTCGCTGGCGGGGAGGTTCCGCCCGGCCGCCGTGACCCGATCCACAGCCTCCTTCTCGGCCGCCTTCCAACCCGCAGCCGCGGCCTTCGCCGTAGCATCCCCAGTCTCGACCCCGAACACCTCCCGCACCAGATTGCGCACGCCGGCGATCTGCTGGCGGGACTGGCCGAAGATCCCCGGGGAATAAGCCTCCAGCGCCTGATCGACCTTGCGCGAGAGCTGGGCCCAGATGACCTCGCCCTTCGTGGCGACGTTCTCTCCGCCAGCTTCCCAGATGTCCCGGGTGAGCATCGACATGACGCCGGCGACGCGGCCCTTCGGATGGCTGAGGATGCGCTCTTCCGCCTTCGCCCAGGCGATGGCCTGCTTCGCGGTGTCGTTCTTCAGGCGCTTGGCCGAGGACTCCAGTGCGCGCGCCGCGGCAAGGCCGGCCGCTGCCTCGGCGCTGGCGGGCCCCATGCTGCGGGAGAACTCGCCGCGGGAGCGCTCGTAGAGGCCGAGGGCCTCGTCGGCGATCTGCCGCGTGATCTGTCCGGTCTTCACCAGCTTGTCGATGCAGTCCACGACGCTCACGGCAGCACCTCCGGAATAAACATGGCGCAGGCGCGGATTTCCGCGGCCGCAGCGATACGGGCATCGGCCTCGTCCAGGAGATCGTCGACCGACCGCATATCGGCGACGCGCTGGCCGGCCTCATCGAGACGCTCGCCAACGGGGATCTGGAGGTCTCGGGTGGCGCGCAGCTTGTCGAGGTCGTGCAGCACCGCCGCCTCGGTCTCCTCAGCCGAGCGGGCGACGACGATCTTCTTCTCCGTTAGCTCGTCGGCCAGTGCGGCCACCTGCTCCGGCCGCACCACAGACGGCGTGGAGGCCGGTCGAAGGGGCTCGCGGGCTGCCGCAGAGCCGGGTAATGCCTCAGCGATGGTGCGCGGCCGAAGCATCACCTCGTCCAGAATGGCGAGAGCTTCGTCCTCGTTGCCCGCGCGCGCCACGGCGGCGGCGACCGTCGCGGCCTCATCGCGCGGCATGTCGTACCCGACCTCGCGGGCGAGCCCCTGGATGCGCTTGCGCGTCTGCTCGGTCCAATGCCCGGCACGCGCCCGCTGCTCGGCGACAGGATCGGCCCGGCCGGCGGCGGGCGTAGATGGCGGTTCGGCGCGGCGCCGGGCCAGGGCACGGTCGACCAGGTCTTCGGTGACCGAGCGGAGCACCTGATCGGCTTCATCATCGCCAGCATCAAGGATGCGACCGGCGATCTGGGCGGCCTCGTCTTGCGAGAGGCGAACGCCATAGCCGTCTTGCGCGAGCCGGGCGATGGTCCGGCGCATCTCGGTGGCGATGGCCTCGCGCCGGCCGGCGGCGCGCTGCTCTCCCGCCGTGATCCGGCGCGGAAGGTCAGCGTCCGCCTTGTCGAGCTTGGCACGGGCCCGCGCGTCGGTCTCCTCGGACCGGGCGAGCGCCTTCTCCTTCCGGGTGAGCGCAGTGCGCAGGCCTTTCGCCTCGGCGGCGAGGCTCGCGGTCGCCCGGGCATCTCCCGGTGCCGTGGCGGCGAGCGTCTCGGTGATGCTGGCGCGCTCCGCCTCCAGCTCCACACGGCGCGCGGTAGGCAGGCCTTCGCCGGCAAGATCCTGCTCGATGGCCGACAGCCGAGCCGCCGTGTCCGGATCGGTCGGCGTTCGCGCACTGGCGAGGCGCTGCTCGGCCGCCGCAAGGTCCGAGCGCAGGCCCTCCACCTCGGTGCGCAGGGCATCGCGATCGGGAGCCCGCGCCTCGATTGCCGTGCGGCGGGAGGCCAGGCTGTCGGCTTCCGCGCGCAGGGACGCGAAGGCTGCGGCGGCTTTCTGATCGAGCGACCGGGCCGAGCCGCGGATTTCGGCGAGCTGAAGCTCGGAGAGCCGCTCCATGGAGGCGGGGAGGCGCGCCGCTTCGCGCTCCAGGGCGAAGGCGGTCTCTTCCGCGGCATTGGCCTTCGATCGCGCCTCCAGCACGGGGGCGAGGCGCTCCCCATAGGCGCGCAGCAGATCGGGCGTGACGTTCTCGGAGACATCTACCGGCCGGCCGGAGACGAGATCATCAATGGCCTTCTGGAGCGCGGTGCGGTGTGCGATCTCCCCTTCGACTGTGGGCACAAGGTTGGTGTCGGCGATCTGACCTTCGCTCGCCACCACGTTGCCGGCGTCCCGAACGGAGCGCGGCCAGGAGCCGGTGCGATACCGCGTCCAGAGCGCCGAAAGCCCCTTCACGCCGCCGCCGAGCACGCCACCTGCGACGCCCGCCATCAGCACGTTTTGTGCCGCCTCGCCGCCGGCGCCATAGCCGGGCTCAACGCGTTCCTTGAAGGGGGCAGCGATCGCTTCAATGCCGATCTGCGTCCCGGCGGTGATGCCCGCGGTGGCGAGCGCGGTGCCGAGGATGCCGAGGGAGGCCGGCGCCGCCAGCGGCACGGTCACGATATTGACGGGGTCGGTCGCACCGGATGCGAGCGAGCCGAGCGCCAGGCCGGCGGCGCCGCCCCATGTGTGCTCGCGCGCCGCGGCCCGCTGGTACACCTGCCGCGCCCGGCGGGCCTTCTCCTCACCGAGGCGGTCGAGGTCCTCCGCGGTCAGCGGCTTCAGATTGAGATCAGGAAAACGCGGTGCGAGCGCCGTCAGCTGACCGTTTAGCTCGGCGAGCGCCGCATCGCCGCCGCCCAGCGCTGGGTTGGTGAGCACCGTGCCGGTTTTCTCGCGGATGCCGTCCAGATAGTCCTGGACGCCCTCCATGCGCGACGTGCTGGCGGAGACCGACTGGCCGAAGAGGAGCCCCTCCCGCCAGGAGGCGTCGAAAGCCTCGCCGAACTCCAGCGGCAGATCCTCGGCCAGGTGCTGCTGCGCGTAGTCCAGGGATTCATTCTGCCCCTTGGTGAAGATCCCGAAGCTCATCGGGCGTCTCCCGGCAGGCCCACAGGATCGCGCCCGAAGTTCGAGGCCGTCCAAGGGATCGTCGCGGACGCCGCGGGAACGCCCCAGGCGCGGGGCGGCGCCGGTTGCTTATCATCGAGGCGGAGGATGAAAGGACGGCCACCATCGCCGACGGCATATTGGGGGGCATCAGCGTTGCGATTGAGCCGGACGAGATAGCGCCCGGGAGCGAAGGACTCGAGGGTGGCGCTGTCCCGAAGATACTGCGCGGTGACCGGCTTGCCGGACGTCGTGCTGGCGCCGGCGAGGTCCGCATCGGTCAGGCCGAGCAGGATGCCGTCGAACGTCGACTGATCCATGCCACGCTTCGGCGCCAGGATGGTTGCGCCGTTCTGGCGGACCGTTCCGCCGGTCACCTCCTGAACGGCGCGATCCAGGCGTTCGCGCTTCAGCACGCCGGACGTGTCGCCGGCGGCGGCTGAGAGATCGGCATACCGGGCGCGCACGGCGCCGCGCATGGTGGCATAAGCCTCGCGCTCGTCGACGCGGTGCCCGATCGAGAAGGCGGACGCCGGAAGCGCGGAATCGAGGGCCTCCGTGTAAGCCTGCGCTTCGGAATCCTTGTGCGGCACAAAGCGCGGCTCGGCATTGAGTGCATCCCGACCACGCACGATGCTCGCCGCGATATCGGGCGCATCCTTCGCGAGACCGCCGGCAAAGGCCAGAACCGAGCCCTTCGGCCCGGTCTCGTGAAGCTTGCCGAACGTGGCTTCCCGCACGCCGGGCGGCAACGTGGCCAGGGCGCCGAGGATGCGCACCTTCCCGCTGGTGTCGGCCGCATCGAGCGCGCTGGTGAGGGATCGGAGATCCTCGCCCTCGAAAGCCGAGATCGGCCTCTTCAGCTGATTGGTGACCACCATCGCAGCCTTGGCATGCGCCTGGAGCGCGGCCTGCACCTGATCATCGGACCCCTGCCACGGCACCGGCGGCGGGGGCTTGATCCAGCCGGCACGCACGCCGCGCAGGAGTGGCGTCTCCTGCTCCATGCGCTGAAGTGTGGCGAACCGCTCCTCGTCGTCGAGCAAAGCAGCTCGGGCCGCATGGTTGCCACCGGCCGCAGCCTCCTCCAGGCTGTTCCGCAGAACCTGCCGCGCATCCGGTGACAGGTCGAGCAAGGCGCCCGAGCGTTCCGCATCGCCAAGAAACTCGACGGCCTGCCGCTTCCGCTTCTCGTCGAGGAACGGGAACACCCGGCCTGAGAGGAAGGCGACATCGTCCTCGCCGATGTGCCACTTGCCGATGGACTTCTTCGCGTCGGCCAGCATGCCGTCGAACGTGGTACCTGCCCAATGGCGTAGGCCTGCGATCTGAGATGGCGGTAGGCCCGCCAAACCGCCCCCATACTGTTGCGCCTGCTGCTGATGCAGCGCCTGCGCATAGGCCGTCGCGTTCTCGGGAGTGTCGAACTTGCCGAGGTGTTTGCCGGACTGCCGATACAGCGCTATCGCATCCTCGTCGGACAGGGTTTTCCCATCCGGCGAGATGGTGGGAATGAGCACCTCGCGCCCGTCCTCTCCGATAGAGATCGAGCGAACGGTGCTGATGGAGCCGTCGGCGTTCTTCACCACCGGACGATTGCCGAGGTCGACGTTGCCCGCCTCCAACAGGCCGGCCGGCGGGCGGGAGGGGACCGGGTCAGCCGCCCCGGCGCCGCGCTCCGCCATCTTCTGGCTGGTCCACCGGATGAAATCGCCGTTGGTCTTGATCCCGGCAAGCCAGGGGTTCGCGTCGATCACCTTCTGGCCGACGGTCGCGCGGAAGTCGCCCTCCGGGTTCTGAAGGATCTTCGGCCCGGCGCCTTCGCCCTGATAGTACACCGCGTAGAACTCGCCGGGCGTGGGCTCGCGTCCGACAGCCGCCTTCGCCGTTGCATAGACGGACTGCATCTTGCGGATGCCGGCGGGGATCTGCGCGTCCGGATCGGGCGTGTCGCCAATGCCAGAGGCATCGCGCTCTGCCTTCAGCAGCTGGAAGATGCCGAACGCCGACGAGAGGGCCTTTCCGTCCTTCCCGATCGGCCGGCGCGCGGGATCGAATCCGCTCTCCTGCGCGATGATGGGCATGACGATGTTGAGCGGCAGCCCCGCCGCCTGGGCGGCCATCGCCACCTTCTGGCCGATGGGCGAGTTTGCGCCAGGCACCGCGGAGCTCCGCGACCAATCCGCCGTCGGCAGCGCGAACTGGCCGCGCTTTCCGCGGCCATATTCCATCGCATAGGTGACCCGCGCCGCACCGATGGTGTCGCCGAGGCTGAGCATCTTCTGGCGGAGCAGGTCGCCGTCCGCCTCCAGGTCCACACCATCCCGCAGCGCCGTGATGGTGGGTTCGGCCAAGGCACGGATTTCGCGGATGTCTTCGGTCGCCTCGGCCTTGCGCGCCGAAATATGCGCCTTGACCATGTTGAAGCGGGATTGGCGCTCCGCCTCATCCATCTGCAGGTGAGGGTCGAAGATCGCCGTCTCGGCCTGCTTCAGGGCCTCATGGGGGCCGACGCGGTCATAGGTGGCATCAACGCTCGACAGGACGGCAGCCGCGCGGCCGCGATCTTCGAGGCGGCGCAGGCGATCGTCCACCACGGCCGGATTGTAGCCCCAGCGCGGATTCTTGCCGAGCTCGCTGAGGATCGAACGTGCGTTCGCGACCTGGGCCAGGTATTCGCCGCTGTCCACCCCGCCTTTGCGGGCGAGGGCGACGATGTTATCGGCCACGGTGTTGTACTGGGTCTCCAGCGCCGTCTTGGCATTGGCCTGCGCGACAGCGAAATCACGCTCCGACAGGTCGAGATAGTGGCCGAGCCGCAGCTTATCGAGGGCGGCGGACACCGCCGGCCGCAATGCGGGCTCAGCCCGGTTCACAAGATCCTTGTTGTAGAGCTTCGCCATATCGTCGAACCGCTTCGGGTCCGCCTCATATTGCTGCCGAAGCTCCAGCATCTTCTCGGCCGCGTTCGTCTGCAGCTGGGCGAAGTAATGTGCGCGGGCACCACGCTGGTAGGCCTGCCCTAGGACGCCGAGCGTCGCCATCTCGGTGATTTCGGGGGTGCCGTCGGGACCGATGGTGACGGCCTCGGCACCGCGGGCTTCCGCCTGCTCGATGGCGATTGGCTTCACCACCTCCGCGGCATTGTCCATGGCGTGCGCGAACATGGCATAGGGCGCGGCGATGTCCGCGGCCGTGATGCCGGGACGAGGCGCCTCGGTGAGCGCAAGGCGGTGGGGGACTTCGGGAAGATCAACCATTGCCGCCTCCTCAGGAACTGGTCGAGCCGGGCGACTTCATGCTGCCGAAGCCGATCTTCGCCATGCCGGTGACGGCATCGAGCCCACCTCCGACCAACGCCATGTTGGCGGCCGAGCGCCGGAACGCGGCCTCATCCCGCTTCGCGTTCGCCTGGATGTTCAGGTTCTCGACGCGCGTGCGCCGCTCGCGATCCGACACCCGCTGCTGCTCGTCCATGATTGCCTGCGTCGTGGGGCTATCGAGGCCCACATTGGCGGAGGCGCGAATGGTGCCGATGCGCGCGAGGGTGCGGTTCAGCTCCTCGCGCAGGGCGGTGTCGGTCTGCGCCGCCTGCGTCTTTGCCACCATGGCGTCGCGCTCGGCCACGGCCGCCTGATAGCTCTGGGCTTGGGATTCGCCGTAGGCCTTGAAGCCGGCGGAGGCTCCGGTGAGCGCCATCATCGTGGCAGATGCCGGATCCATCAGATGCTCTCCTGCGGCGCACTGAGGCGACCGATGTTGGCGAGGACGCGGTTCAGCTCTTCAACCAGCGTCTCCTCGCGCGGCGGCGCCACCTGGGCATCGGCGAAACGGGGGAGATTGCTGGGGCGGGCGAGGTGCGCCGGGAACGGTGCGATGGTCGCGGCGGAGGCAGTTACCTTGGAGAGCGCGTCACGCATGATGGATCCTCTCGGTGCCGGCGCTGCCAAGCCCCAGCGCGCGGGTGTCGTATTCGACCGCCGGCACCGAGAAGGATTTCGGAAATTCGGTTGCCGCGCCCCGGGTGGCAGCCCGGTTGTGAGGAGAGGCTAGGCGCCCCGGAATTTGCGGCAACGCACCGGGGCTCGCGGCGCCTGAACGCGACGTGCGGAGCTGGCGTGTGGCGCGAATTCGGGGGACCAAACGGCTATGCCGACGGACGTGGTGGTATTAGTTTCCACCACGCGGGGGCCAATTCAGCCGTCGAGACAAGGGGATCGAAATGCTGTCTCGCAGAAATCTGTTCGGCCTGACCGCAGGTCTGGCGGCCGCCAGCGTGGCAAACCCCTTCACGCGCGCGGTGCGCGCCGCAGAAGCTGAGGTGCCCGCAACGGAAGCTGCACGGCTGGCGGCCTCCATTTCGGATCGGCTGTTCGACGGCGATGGTCTGGCGCGAGCTGTCCCTGATACCCCAACGGTTTCTGACTTTGCCCACGGTCTTGACCGGACCCTCGTGCTCGGCGGAGGCGGCGAATATTACGTCGCTTGGTACTGCGGATTTTTCCACGGACTGATGGAGCGCGGCGTGGATCTCACCGCCGCCGAGATGGTGGTGGGGACGTCCGCCGGCTCCTATGCCGGCTCCTCACTGCTGTCGGGCCGCTTTGGCCAGTTGCGAACGGAGTTCGAGTTCTTCGGCCATTTCCCGTCCTTGTTCGCAAAGATGGCGCCGGTCAGTGCCCCGAACGCGAGCCAGAAGCGCGCGCAGGAGATCAATTTCTCGGTGAAGGACGGCAGCCCGGCGTCGATCCGGGCCATCGGGCACGCGGCGCTCGCCGCCGACAATCATCTCAATGGCAACGGGGTCGAGCGTCTGGCCTGGCTGCTGACGGGCGACAGCCGGACAGGATGGCCCGCAGCAAAGATGTTCACCACTGCCAACGACTGCTACACGGGCGAGCGCATCGTGGTGCACCAAGATGTCGCCAAGAGGAACGGCATCCCCCTCGCCCATGCGGCGGCTGCAAGCTCGTCACTGCCGGGCGTCATCGGGCCGACGCAGCTCGGCCAGCGCTTCTGCATGGACGGGGGAATCTCGAAGACCTGGGCGCACACCGATCTGGTCGCCGGCTCGAAACGCGCCGTCGTCATTACCTTGACCAACGGCTACGAGGGCTCCCTTCTCAGCGGCATTCCGCACGACATTCACAAGGAGCTCGCCGCGCTGGAGGCGGTCGGCACCAAGGCGATGCTCATCATCGCCGGCACCCCGCCAGGCGTAAACCTCCTCGATCCAAAGCAGATCGCCCCAGCCTTGCGCGCGGGATATGAGCGTGCCGCGACCGAAGCGCCGAAGATCAAGACCTTTTGGGCCTGACCGCGAAGAGCTGTCGTTCTCGCGCACCGGGGGGCGCCAGCGCCATATCGCCCTGTCGGTAGGCGGGCGCCGTGGAATCCCCCGAAGATCGAGGTGCCGTATGCGGCCCTCGCGCCTCCTAGGATCGACCGCCGCGTTTAGCGCTGGCCGATCCTGCGAGCGTCTCGGCCGTTTTCAATAGAAACGTAACTGCTTCCGCCTTTGGGTTGGCGATAAGCGGCGAGCTGATCCTGAGCATTGGCCACGCGCGCGGCTTCCCTCAGTTCCTTGGTCACGACGCGCTTCCCTACGGGGAAGAGCGAAATGCCTGCGAGCTTGATGTCTTGGAGCCCAAGCGGGATGCCTATGATGGTGATGAACATGAGAACCGCATGCGCCAAGTGCGCAACGGCCAGCACGAGCCCGAGTGGCAGCCAGATAATATTCGCTATGAGCCGGAATGCCTTCAGGCCAGCGCTGCTCTGCCCGGTCAGCTCAGCATGAGACACAACATCACGACCGAAGGGCGCGAGGCTGAGAAGTCCGATTTCCCAGCATGCCCGTGTCCAAGGAAGGCCGATAATCGAAACGGCCATGATGGCGGCTGCGAGCCACCACATCAGGGCAAGTGCCCAGCCACCGAGCAAAAACCAAAGAACATTCGCACCAGTGCGCATTTCCAGCCCCCCCAACCGTAGGCTGCACATTAGATCGGGATTGGAGTGGCTGTCGATCGTTCTGGATTTTCGTCGCGACATAAATGACAGCTGCGCTCGCAGCGATTTCACGAGGGGTGCGAATTTGTCTCCGGATGTTTTCGGATAGGAAAATTTCCGACTCGGGAGCTTTTGGGGCTCAGTTGCGTGGGTGAAGCAGGAGCCCGCACGGCGCGCCCGGTTTTTGCCCCCCACCCCCTCCCGCGCGTTCCCGCGTGCGATGGCCCCCGGGGGTGGGGGTACCTCGCCGGCGGGCCCAGTGCCGAGCCGGAACAAGGGTGCCTGGTCGGCTGGCCTGCCATCGCCGGAGAAACACGCGGGAAAACGTGCGAGCCTATGCAAATAAAGGACTTGCGAGCCTTTGCGGCGCGTGTATCGTAATCATCAACGAAGGACGATGTTTGCGATACAGGGACCGGAACAATGGCTGATGGACGGTTCGTCTCCTATTTGAGGGTGTCCACCGACCGGCAAGGCAGGTCGGGGCTTGGCCTTGAGGCCCAGCGCCAGGCCGTCGCCGACTTCCTGAACGGTGGCCGCTGGAAGCTGCTGGCCGAGGTGGTGGAGGTCGAGAGCGGGAAGCGTGACGATCGGCCGGAACTGGCGCGGGCGTTGGCGTTGTGCAAGGCGAAGCGGGCGACGCTGGTGGTCGCGAAGCTCGACCGTCTCGCTCGCGATGCCCACTTCCTGCTGGGCCTCCAAAAGGCCGGCGTGGAGTTCGTCGCCTGCGACCTGCCCTCAGCGAACCGGCTCACCATCGGCATCTTGGCGATGGTGGCCGAGGAGGAGCGCCGCATGATCGGTGCCCGGACGAAGGCAGCGCTGGCCGCTGCAAAGGCACGCGGCGTCAAGCTCGGCGGGGATCGCGGCTATGTTGGCCGGGCGGAGGATCTGGCGAAGGCTCGCGAGGCGCGCCAGCAGAACGCCGACGAGCGTGCACGAGCCCTGGCCCCGATCCTCTCTCGCCTCGATCCCGACGGCAGCCTGTCCCTCCGCGCCGTCGCCGCAGCGCTGGAAGCCGAGGGTGTCCCGACCGTCACCGGCGCCGACGGCTGGACCGCCGCCGGCGTCGCCCGGCTCCGGAAGCGCCTGGCTGCGGGCTGAGCCCGGCGCGGCATCGCCGACCGCCCACCCGCACCTCTCCCTGATGATCCGCCGCACTGCTCTGCGTCCCGGGCACTTCCTGCCGGCGCACGGAGGATGGCGCTCACGCCTCGCGCCGGCTCGGAGGACGGGCGGTCGGTGCACGGTCAGAAGAGGGTGCCGGACGCGTCGCGCGGCGAACCTACCTGATCCGCACCCCATCCATCCCTCCATCTTCCTCGGTAGGCTTCAACAATCCACACCTTATCCCCGGACATTCTGGTGAAGGGTGCCGTATGGAGAGCCTTTCCATCTCTGGCTCTTGATGTGACTGATCTATCTCTCGGTAAGATCGATAAGAAAGTAAGAAGCGAGGATTTTCATATTAATTATCAGGTAGTTGGTTGTTCTCTGTTTCTTATCGGGGGACAGAGGCGCTCGACGGGAGGCGCACTTATCGCGCTTCTGGTGCCCGAATAAGAAACGCGCTGAAGCCAAGTAATTGATTTTAATGCGGAAAACGAAGATATCTTATTTCTTATCGTTCTTACTGCGCTCTGGGCCCACGAGGTCGGCACGCGCGGTGTGGGCGTAGAAGCCCCGGCGCGGCCTCACCACCAGCCCCTCCTTCCCCAGCTTGAGCAACATCTGGTCCACAGAGTTGCGCTTGCGATTGACCGCAATGGCGATCTCGGCCGGCGTCATCAACTCGGAGGCATCCTGCAGCACATTCAGGATCTCTTCCTGCTCTTTCGACCGCCGGACCTCATGGACTTCACCCTGAACCTTCCATCGACACATCATCTTGTCGAAGATCACCGAGGATTCGACCTCTTCCATATCTCTGCCTCGGCCATAAAGGGTCGTTCCTGCGGCGTCGCGATCCAGAATAAGAACGCTATCAGCGGCGCCGGAAAGGCCGAGCGTGCCAGACACCTTCTCGAACGGATCTGCCTCGCCCGCGCCTTTGCGAAGATGGAGAACAATGATGACGGTGATGCCAAGCTCGGCCGATAATTCCTGCAGAACCTTCACTGCAGCATAGTCAGCTTCATATGGGGACTCGTGTCGGCCTCGTGGCGGACGGACCATGTTCAGCACATCGACGATGACTAGGCGGGCATCCGAGTTGGCCTGAACCCAACTCCGGATTTCCGCCACACCTCCTTCGTTGGTTCGTGGCCAAACCGTCGAATAGTGCAGACGCGCCGGAGCATCCTCACCAGCGAACAACAACTTGCGCAAACGGCGCTGGAGACGTCGCTCATTGTCCTCGAGCGCGAGATAGAGGACGCTACCCGATGCACATTCGATGCCCCCGAGGCAGGTCCCCCCGGAGGCCACGCCAATGCCGATCTCTGTCACAAGCCAGGATTTCCCGATCTTTGGCCGACCTGCGAGCAGGACGCAGCCTTCGGAGATGTAACCCGGCACCAGCTCTTTCGGAGGAGGAAACTCCTTCGCCATCAACGCCGCCGCGCTGATGATCGATGGGCGACTGGGAGCTTGGCCCGAGGCCCCATTTTTTGCGGGAGGCCTGCCATAGTCACGTGTACGGCGCTCCGCGGTCGCGCGTTGCAGCCGTTCCCGCCGATCCAGTTCGTCAGCCTCGTCGAGCGACACGTCGTGGGTCACGCGGCCCCCCGGTGAATAGAGGAAGCCGGGACGCGGATTCGGCTTGTCGGAAACGCCCGGCCCATGAGCCGGTGGAGCTCGCGAGCGTGGGCCAGATCCTCGGCCAGCAAGTTGCCCAGCGCAGCGGCCAGCCGGGCACCGGCGCGGCGCTCGTCAAGCACGACGACGCCGCAGCAGCCAGCGCGGAGCCAGGAAAGCGGGTGCCGGTGAACGCGGAGCGGCCGCCCACCGTAGAACGATGCCAGATTGTCAATCTGATCGGCTCCGAGCAAATCGGTGCGGCCCGCCGCCGTCGCGAACTCGGACGGCCGATCGTTGGGCCACGCGACGTGATCAACGATCCAGCGTTCGCCGTGCTCGATCTCCAGCGCTTCGACAACCACGGCCAGATCACCCGCCGGATCCAAGTGGAAACGCCGGGGCGGCGGGGAGAACGCGCACCGAGCCAAGGTCAGTGAACCGGCGAATGTCTCGACGAGCCGTAGGTCGAGCGCCTCATGGGCGATGAAGTCGCGAAGCTGCTCGAAATCGTCAGCCGCGGCCCCGCCGACACCACAGCCGGCGAGGATGAGGTCTCCGAGGTCTCGAGCAATCGCGCGGTCGGGATGGGCGGCCGTCATGCCTGCCCTCCCTGGGTCCGCCAGGCTGCACAGAGCCGGTTGAACTCGCGAAGGGACAGGAGACCAACGTAGTCGCGAAAGCGCTCCACGAAGGGCTCGTCATCCAAGGTGCTGGCAGGAAGAAGCTGGACTGCTCCGCCACGAACGCAGGCCAGGGCGTGCTCACCAAGTTCCCGATCGCATAGCTTCGGCGCGCGCTCGTTTCCATGAAGGCATAGCCCAAGCAGCCACACCGCGGAATTGCGGGCGTAGCGGCTCGCCAGCTCGGCGTGGTCGGCGAATTCCGGCGGGGCGATCATGACCCGCCTCCCGTCCGGTCGACCACGAGCCAGCCGGCCCTCTGGTATTGCAGGGCGAGCCATTGAAGATCGCGAAGCGAAAAGGAATCTGCGACGACGGCAGTCTCGCCGCTCTCGTTCGTCGCCTCGAGCCAATACAGGCGGCGACCGCGGATACCGGCGTCGGGACCAGCCACGATCCCGCTATCCAGCACCAGTCGCGGTCGGACGGGCCGGCGCGGAGGCGCAGTGCGTTGAGACAGGGAAGTGGAAGATGGAAGCTCCTGGTCGCCGTTCGCCCGAACCGCATTCCCAAGAGCCCCGCGCCGATCCCACCCCGGCGCGGGGTTTTTCGTTGCGGCCATCGCTCAAGCCGCCCGGCCGGCGTCCGAGGTGGAGGAGCGCTTTCGGCTGTCCAGCCACCTCCCAAGATCGCCTGGGTCATAGACGACCCTTTTGCCAATCTTGGCGAACATCGGGCCGCCGCCGGTGAGGCGGAGCTTGTTGAGGGTGCTCACGCTCACCCCCGCGACCTTAGCCGCCTCCTCGACCTGAAGCATTCGGCGAAGCTCTGCCGACATCTTGCAACCTCCTCACACCGCCAACAATTGGCGGACAGTGAGGAAATCGTGGACGCTAGAGCGCCAAACTTCCACGGACACAAATGAGCTACTTAGGTTCCTTTTGTCGGCGCAGCTTCGCACGCGCTATCGCCTTCTCGATGCCTTCATGGGAAAGGTGGCGGAGTTTCAAAGGCTTGCAGCAGGCACTGTTGAACTCCCAGCGACCTCCGGCCATCTTCCCGTCGTGCGCAGCCAGGAAGATGTCATCGAATTTCGCACGGAGGTCGGCTTGCTGATCCAATGGACGGCCGCGTAGCTCTCTGGCGACAGGCAGGTTGTCCAGAGCAACATTGTTGTCAATTTGAAACTTGATAAGCGATTTATGTAGATCGAACGTAGAAAAATGCAGCTTTTTCTCATATATAGATTTGCTACACTCCCTTTTCTCCAATAATTCAACTTGAACTTCCTGCGGTAGGCTTCGAAAGTGGTCTTCTTGTCTCTGTGATCGAGGAGCCGAAGGCGGCGCGAGATGACGATGAGCCTCGGTTGAAAGAGCAGCTATTGCCGCATCCAGCTCGCGCACGGCGGCTCGAAGTCGGATGAGTTCTCCCGCTGGATCTGATTTTGCAGGTAAATGTCGCTTTGTTTTTTGTTTCAACAAAAATATTCGCGCTAAATATACTATATCAAAAGCGGCATTAATCCTCTTATTTTTTGGAACGTTAGATATAATACATCCGAAGTCTAGGGGAGAATATGGCCACGGAAATCGTTCGTAGAATGACTCACGGCTTATGAGTTTGTCGATCGCATAGGCGGGAACGGTGTCGATAGCCATTCGATCGAACGGCGCGAACCAATCTCTGTGTTCGTCGGTGCCATCTTCCGGCGGAGGTAGGGGCACGGCCCCTTCAAAGCGCGTTCGACGCTTCATTTTTGGTGAGGCGTTGACTTGTGGAGCCTCATTACGACCCTCATCGACAACGTCGATTTTAACTCGCGACTGCGTCCTTCGCGATGGCTCGCTGTCCACCGCGCCGATGAGGCGCCGTCGCTCCCACGTTGGGATTTGCTTCGGCCGCTTTGCCCTTGGCATCGGTCAGGCTCCGCCGTCGCGATTGGATATTTTACTGGCGGGTTCGCCCATCGCTGCAGCGATCGCCCGCCCGATCTGATCCGACGCCCTGCGGAGCGGGTCCGCGTCGAGGTGCGCATAGCGCTGGGTGGTGGAAGCCTGCGTATGGCCGAGCAGCTTTCCGATTACCGGCAGGCCCAGGCCTGCGCCGGCTCCGATCGAAGCATGGGTGTGGCGGAGGTCATGGAGGCGAACCGTTGGCCGCTCTGTGAGCTTTGGCTTCCCCTTGGCATCAAGGTCAGGCTCACCATTTGCGGTCAGAACGGGCGTCATCTCGAAAAAGCCGGCCCGGCGGGACACGAGCGCCCAAGGACGCTGCAAGTCCGCTCGCGGCTTCTCCCCGGCGGTGCCGGCCGACGCGCCTGCGATCACAAAGGCGCCGGCACGAGGCAGTTCGGTGAGCAACGCCATTGCTGGGCCATTCAGGACGATGGTTTTCTTTCCCGTCTTGCTGTCGGGCAAAAAGAGCAGGCCTCGTTCCAGGTCGACGTGATCCCACCGGAGGTGCAGAATTTCCCGGAGGCGACCACCCGTGAGCAGCAGCAGCCGAAGTGCCGCTGCGGCGTAGGGATCGATCTGCGTGCGACGGTTCTCAACCTTCGGCGCATGCTTCGACTTCTTGGTCGGATCCGGATCCCACGGGATGCCCACCGTCTCCGCCTCTCGGATCGCATCGCCCAGGCGGGAAAGTTGCTCCGTGCTCAAAAAGGCTTCTCGCCGTTCCTCGCGGAACTTGTTGATGCCTTGGCAGGGATTGTGGCCTTTCGGAACGATGCGCTCACGTTGGGCCCACGTGAACACGGCTGATAATGCCGCCACGGCTCGGTTTGCCGCCACGGGAGCCTTTGCACCGATGCGGCGATGCATGAGCGCGACGTCAGGTTCGCTGACCTGCTCCGCTTTCCTCGTGCCCAGAGCCGGAAGGATATGGTTCCGGAGGAGTTCAGCGTAGCCGTCCGCCGTCCGAGGCTTCTTTTTCGGCTTGGCTTCCTCTTCCAGGAAGCGCTCGGCCATTTCGTCAACTGTAGGCGCCGCCCTCTTTGCGGCTCGCTCTCCGGCGGGATCCCCTCCCCGCCTAACGTCGGCCAACGCGTCACGGGCCATGGTTCTCGCCTGATCCGGCGTCAACTCTCCATAAGTCCCGAGCTTGATCCTCCGTTTGGAAACGCCCCGTCCTCCACCACCTGGGCGATATTCGAGGACGAAGGTCTTCAACCCGGTCGGAGTAACCCTCACGCCGAAGCCTTTGAGATCTGAATCGAAGAAGACGCGGTCGCGATCTACCTCCGGCAGCTGATCAATCACCCGCTTCGTCAGCCGCACCGCCTGCGCCATCGTTGTCGCCCCTCCTCTTCACGAGTCGCCACCGAGTCGCCACCGAAAACGAAAACCCGAGGACACGATAGGAAAGACCGTATCGGTCAAATGGCCGATTTTCAATGTGTTTGGGATACTGTAGGAAAGATCGGGAGCCTCAGGGCCAGCCGGATTACCCGTCTGTGGAACCGGAGGTCGGTGGTTCGAGCCCACCCACCTGTACCATCGCAAGCCCATCCAGATGACGGCGTGAAGGACGGATGCCCGTGCGGGCGTCCGAGGTCATGCGGCGGCGCGATGACAGATGAAGCCATTGACTGACGCCAGGGAACCAAAGCGTTGCCTTGGGCGTCCTCCTCGCGGCTCTCTGCCGGCCAAACCCACAGGGGAAGGACATGCGCTTCGCCGTGCGATCAAGCCTCGACTACGAGGTGAAGTCTCCAACCGTGTTTATCCTGAATGTCGAAGCTGCCGCGCTGCACCGCCAGCGCATCATCGTCGAAAGCCTCAACCTCAATCCGAACTTCCCCATCGAGCGCTTCGCCGATGACGAGGGCGGAAGCCGGTTTATCCGCGTGAATGCGGAGCCCGGCCCGTTCCATGTCGACTATCACGGCATTGTCGAAATGGACATGATCGAGAAGGCGCCGGAGACCATTCCCGAAATGCCGGTCGGCGAACTGCCGCTCGACATCATGCACTATCTCTACCCGAGCCGGTTCTGCCAGTCGGACCTGCTCGGCCGCTTCGCGCGCCGCGAGTTCGGCGAGCTGGAGCCGGGCCACACCCGCGTCACCGCCATCTGCAACTGGATCCATGATCACGTCGACTATGTGAGCGGCTCCAGCGATTCCCAGACATCGGCCTATGACACGATGGTGCTGCGCGCGGGCGTGTGCCGGGATTTCGCGCATCTCGGCATCACCTTCTGTCGCGCCCTCAACATCCCCGCGCGCTTCGCCAGCGGCTATGCTTGGCAGCTCGATCCGCCGGATTTCCACGCGGTGTTCGAGGCGTATCTGGGGGGCGAGTGGTATCTGTTCGATCCGACGCGCCAGTCGGCCCTGCAGGGTCTCGTGCGCATCGGCGTTGGTCGTGATGCGTCAGACGCCGCCTTTTCGACCATGTATGGCGAGGCCGAGTTCAAGGGCATGTCGGTGAGCATCGACGCCATCGACGAAAGCGCCGCGGACAAAGAACCCACGACGCAGGCCGTCGCCGTCGGATAACGTCTCGATAGGCTCGCCCCTCGCGACATGGTCAGTCCGACGCCGCACGGGTCTTCACTCCGGGACGGCGCGCGACCGCAATGGGCGTGGTGAAGTCTGCCGCGAAGAAAGCTGTTGCGTGAAATGTATGCTTGATCCTACATTCATATAAAGCCGGCCTGAAGCACGCTTCGGACGGGTTCCAGCGCCAATGTTCGCGCCAGGGTTACGCCCCATGTCCGAGACGTTGACCAGCGTTGCTGCACTGGACGCCGAAGGGCCTTTCCCGCCCCTCGATCGCGCCTCCCCTTTGCCGCTCTACGCCCAGATCAAGCAGCGGCTCATCGGCCTGATCCTCAAGTGGGACCAGGGCGACCGGCGCTTCTTTTCGGATGAGCAGCTCTGCGCCATGTTCTCGGTCAGCCGGGACACCGCGCGGCAGGCGGTGGCGGAGCTGGTGCAGGAGGGCCTGCTCACCCGCAGCCGCGGCCTCGGCACGTTCGTCTCCGTGCGCAAGCTGGAAGAGCGCTTCAATCCGGGCATGGATTTCCTGAACCAGTGGGCCGCCACCGGCATGCCCATGCAGGCGACCGTGCTGGCCTTCGAGCGCATCGCGGCGGACGAGACCATCGCCGCGAGCCTTGAGACCGAAGTCGGCGCGCCGGTCCTATTCATCAAGCGCCTGCGTGCGGCGGCGCGCGTGCCGCTCGCCATCGACTATCGCTATCTGCCGGCCGACCTCACCGCCGACTGGACGGAAGAGGCGGTGCATGGCTCGCCGCTCCACCGCCTGTGGCAGAGCGTCGATCTCAAGGCGGGCGACTTCACCATCGAGGCCGGCGTCGCCGGGCCGGAGGAGGTGGAGTATCTGCACCTCTCCAAGGGCGCGCCGGTGCTGATCCGCACCCTGAGCTATCGCGACGCCACCGGGCGCCTCGCTTTGTCCGGCCACACGGTGCATCGCGCCGATCTCGTGCGCTATTCGCTGAGCGTTCCCCTTTCGCGCGACGGCGCGCCGCCGGCCGAAATGGACCGCAGCGGCGTCCACGACGACTGACCGCCGCGCCTGCCGCCGTTTCCGCTCCGGGCATGGCGTCCGGGGCACCGTGAACAAGGCGCGAATAAGCGCCCTTCCAGAGGAGGCCAGAAGTGCAGTTCGGACGACGCAGCTTCCTGAAGATGGTGCCCGCCGCCGCCCTCGCGGCAACCGGCACCGGGACCGTGGCAGGCCTCTGGAGCAGCGCCGCCCGCGCCGCCGAGCCGCTGCGCGTGGGCTCCATCCTTTCCGTGACCGGGCCGGCGGCCTTCCTCGGCGAGGACATGAAGGCGGGCCTCGAACTCGCGGTGGACGAGTTCAATGCCGCCGGCGGCATGGGCGGCCGCAAGATCGAGTGGACCTATTACGACGCCGAGAGCCAGACCCAGAAGGGCATCACTGCCACGCGCCGGCTCATCAGCCAGGACAAGGTGGAAGTGATCCTGAGCGGCGGCAACATGAGCGGCATCGCCCTCGCGATGGCGCCCATCACCAACGCCGCCAAGGTACCCTTCATCTCGTCGGAGGGCGCGCTCGCCATCGTCACGCCGGTGGCGGAGCGCCAGTATGTGTTCAAGAGCACGGTGGACGACGGCGACGTGCTGGAGCGCATCGCCGACTATCTCGACAAGAAGAAGATCAAGAAGGTGGCGCTCATCGCCGATACGTCGGGCTTCGGCCAGGGCGCGGTGGGGCAGATGAAGATCGTCGGGCCGAAGCGCGGCCTCGACGTGATGTACGAATCCTTCGCCCCCTCCGACACCGACATGATGCCCCAGTTGACCCGCATCCGCGATGCCGGCGCGGAGGCCATCATCTGCTGGACGGTGACGCCCGCCGGCGTCGTCTTCCTCAAGCAGGCGCAGCAATTGGGCCTCGACAAGAAGACGCTGATCCACAGCTACGGCTTCGTCTCGGCGGACTACATGAAGCTCGCCGGCGACGCCGCGAACACGCTCCTCCTCGCCAGCCTCAAGCTGCCCGTGGGCGACCAGCTGCCGGACAGCGATCCGCTCAAGGCCGGCATCCTCAAGCTGATGAAGGCCTATGAGGCCCGCTTCAAGCGTCCCGCCAGCATCTATGCGGCGGAATCCTACGACGCGGCGCTGCTCGCCCGCGAGGCGCTGAAGAAGGTGGGAGGCGATGTCTCCAAGCTCACCCAGGGCATGGAGCAGATCAAGGATTTCCCCGGCATCTCCGGCGTCTTCACCTTCTCGGCGGAGCGCCATTCGGGGCTCTCGAAGCAGGACATCGTGCTGGTCAACTGGCGGGACGGCCGCTTCAACCTCGCCGACTACGCCTGACGGGAAACACCAACGGGAGGAAACAGCCATGGCCCTTTCGCGAGACATGTCCGCCGAGCAGGCGTTCGAGGTGGTCCAGACGCTGCTGGACGCCCCCGAGGACCGCTTTCCGCTGACCTTCAATTCCGACCTGCCGCGCATCCGCGAGCTGTTCCACGCGGCGACGCGGAACCAGTGGGACCCCAAGACCGACGTGGACTGGGACCAGCTCGATCCGTCCAAGTACACGGAAGAGCAGCGCTACGCCGCGCGGCTCTACTGGAGCCGGCGGGCGTGGAGCGAGTACGGCGCCATCTCCGAAAGCCCGGCGCTGCAGGTGCGCTTCGGGGTGGAGAACCGCCCCTCCGACATGCAGCTCTTCTTCACCATCCGCTCGCAGGAGGAGGCGCGCCACGCCGAGGCCTGCCACGCCATGGCCGAGAAGCTGGGCGGCTATATCGAGAAGCCGGTGCAGCAGCTGTTCGAGGGCTCGGTCTCCACCCACGGCGTGCGCCGCGCCGCGCTCAACGCAGACGTGCCGCTGGAAGGCATCATCGCCGCCCTCGTCTGCACGGCGGAGGAGATCGCCTTCGACGTGTTCAAGCACCTGAACGACGTCACCCATGATCCCGTCGCCAAGCAGATCGTGCGCTACATCATGCGCGACGAGAGCCGGCACTGCGCCTTCGGCTGGTATTTCCTCGAAGCCATCTGCGAGCAGCTCACCCCCGAGCAGAAGAAGATGATCGAGGATGCGGTCATCACCATGATGGAGAAGGTGGAGCTGAACGGCTACCACAGCGCGTGGCTGGCGCCGGAAAACCCGGCCTCCAACGCCGAGGTGGAAGCCGATCGCATCACCTACGAGGCGGGCCTCGGCTCCACCGTGGAAGAGGTGGAGAAGCCGGTGTTCATCGCCACCGTGCAGCGCATCCGCGACCAGATGCGCGCCCTCGGCATCGAGCTGCCCCCGTTCACGCATCCCAAGCTCGGGACCATCTGACATGCCGCTCCACGCCACGCGGGCCGAGCCCTCCCTGCCGCCGGTGCGGCTGCTGGTCGAGCGGCGCTTTCCGCTCGAGATGAACGTTACGCTGCCGGACATCCGCGCCCTCTACGACACGGGCAAGGCCGGCCGCTGGAACCCGCACCGCGACGTGGACTGGAGCGCGCTCAAGCCGGAGAGCTATCCGGACGCGGTGCGCACCGCCGCCCGCCGCACCTGGAGCCGGCGGGTCTGGACCGAAGCCACCGGCCTCACCGAGACCCCCGCCCTCATCGTGCGCTTCTGCATGGAAGTGGGGCGGGAGATCGATCCGAAATTCTATCTCACCACCCGCAACACCGAAGAGGCGTGGCACGTCGAGTGCTACGACCGGATCGCGGAGGGCTTCGGCGGTCGCCTCGCCCGCCCCGCGGCCAAGGCCTATGAGGCGGTGTTCAATCGCCACCTGCATCGGCGGGTGATGGATGCGGGCCAGTTGCTCGATGCCTATGTGGCGGCCCATGCCGCCTTCGAGGATGGGCTGGAACTGGAACTGGCCAAGGCCTGGCGCGCGGCGGCGACCAACCCGGCCGTGCAGTCCGTGCTCGACCATGTCATCGCCGACAAGGAGCGCCACGCCGCCTTCGGCTGGCTCTATCTCGCCGCGAAGGCGGAGGGCTGGAGCAAGGAGGCGCGCGAGACCATCGCCACCGAGCTGTCCGACTATGTGCGGGACGTGGTGCTGAAGGGCTATCACTGCCCCTGGCTCGCACCGGAGCACGCCGCGGCCGAGGCGGAAGCCGACGCGATCACCGCCGAGGCCGGCCTCGGCGGCGCGCCGCGCGGGGCGGAGGAGGATGCGCTCGCCACTTTCGCCGGCAACGCCCGTGCCCGCCTCGCGGAACTCGGGGTGATGGTGCCCCTGTTCGAGACCAACCGCATGCGCAGTTTCTGATCCCTCGGACGTCTCGTTCCGAGGAAACGGGCGGGCCTTGTGCCTGACCCGGACCTGTCCCGGCCGTCCGCGCCCATCGGGGGGAAGCCCTGATCCTTCCGGAGCGCGGCGGCCGGGATCTTCATCCCCTCCCCGGAGGGATAGTCACCCAGAGAGCTGCCAAAGGCCGCCCTTCACAGCCATGCAGACCACAACCGCCCTCCTCCAGGTCCTGTCATCCGGCATCGGCACGGGCGCCGTCTATGCGCTGGTGGCGCTCGGCTTCAACGTGGTCTTCAAGAGCACGGGCGCGATGAATTTCGCGCAAGGCGAATGGGTGGTGATGGGCGGCATGGTCACGGCCCTCCTCATCGGCACCTTTTCCAGCGTCGGTCTCGCGGTGGTGGCGGCGGTGGTGCTGGTGGGCGTGGTGGGCCTCCTCTCCGAGCGGCTCACGGTGCAGCCGCTGAAGAAGCCGGATGCCCTCGTCATCACCCTCGTCACCATCGGCCTCTCCATCGTCAGCCGCAGCCTCGTGATGCTGGTGCTGGGCAAGAAGCCGGTGGGCTATGCCGGCTTCTCCGGCAACACCGCGCTCTCCTTCGGCGGGGTGAGCATCCAGAGCCAGACGCTGTGGATCATCGCCATCACCCTCGCCTTCCTCGTGGTGATGCACGCCTTCTTCGAGCGCACCATCCTCGGCAAGGCGCTGCGCGCGGCGGCGGCGGACCGGGAGGCGGCGGCCATCGTGGGCGTGAATGTGGGAAGCACCGTGCTGCTCTCCTTCGGCATCGCGGCGCTGGCGGGAGCGCTCGCCGGGGCCATCGTCACGCCCCTCACCCTCGCTTCCTACGACCAGGGCGCCATATTCGGCTTCAAGGGCTTCAGCGCCGCCATGCTGGGCGGGCTCGGCAGCCTGCCGGGCGCCGTGGTGGGTGGGCTGGCGCTGGGGCTCCTGGAGGCGTTCGGCAGCTTCTACATCTCGTCCGATTTCAAGGATGCCATCGCATTTGCCGTGCTGCTGCTCATCCTGTTCGTGCGCCCCTCCGGCCTGCTCGGCCGGGCCGACATCGTGAAGGTGTGAGGCCATGGCGAGCATCGAGGCGAAGACCGGACCGATGACCCACAGCCGCCTGCCCCAGCGCGGCCTCTCCCGCCATGCCCGCCTCGCCTTGGTGTGGCTGGCGCTGGCGGCGGTGCCCTTCGTGGTGCCCAATGCCTACTGGATCTCGCTCGCCAACCTCGCCCTCATCAATCTGGTGCTGATCGCCTCCCTCAACCTGCTGATGGGCTATGGCGGCCAGATCTCCCTCGCCCACGCCGGCTTCTTCGGCCTGGGAGCCTATGCGAGCGGCATCCTGAATGTGCGCTACGGCGTGCCACCCTGGGCCGGGCTGCCGGCGGCCGCCGTCGTCGCCGGCCTTGGTGCGCTTCTCATCGGCATTCCGGCGTTGCGGCTGCGCGGGCACTATCTCGCCATGGCGACGCTGGGGTGGAACGCCATCCTCGTCGTCTTTTTCACCCAATTGGTGGGGTTCACCGGCGGGCCCAACGGCCTCCTCGGAGTCGAGCCTTTCTCGATCTTCGGCCATGCGCTGGACACCGAGGCGAAGGCCTTCCCGCTGGCGTGGGCAGTGGCCTTCTTCGTGATGCTCGCCATCTCCAATCTTCTCGCCTCGCGCATCGGCCGCAGCATTCGCGCGGTGGCGACCAACGAGCTGGGCGCGCAATCGCTGGGCATCGACAGCTTCCGGACCAAGCTCGCCGTGTTCGTGCTCAGCGCTGGCATGGCCGGCATCGCCGGCAGCCTCTATGTCCACATCAACCAGTATGCCTCGCCGGAAACCTTCGGCATCGCCCCCTCCATCATGCTGCTGGTTATGGTCGCCATCGGCGGCGCGGGCACCTTCTACGGGCCGATGCTGGGCGCGCTGATCTACACCGCCGTGCCGCAGATCCTGCTCGATTACGAGGATGTCGAGCTGATGCTGTTCGGCCTCGGCCTTCTGGTGGTGCTGATCCTCTTCCCGCGCGGCCTCGCAGGGATCCCCGCGGCGCTGGCCGGCCTTGTGCGCAGGAGGCGGGCATGAACACGCCGCGCAACACCGGCGATCTCCTGGAGGTGGAAAACCTCACCTGCCGCTTCGCCGGCGTCACCGCCGTCGATGATCTGTCCTTCCGCGTGAAGGCCGGGGAGATCAAGGCGGTGATCGGCCCCAACGGCGCCGGCAAGTCCACGCTGTTCAACATGATCGCCGGCGTCACCCGCCCCACCGACGGCGCCATCAAGTTCGACGGCGCGCGCATCGACCGCCTGCCAACCCACGAGCGGGCCCGCCGGGGCATCGCCCGCACCTTCCAGAACCTGCAGATCTTCCGCGAGATGAGCGTGCTGGAAAACGTGATGGTCGGCCGCCATCTGCGCGGACGCGCCACCACCCTGTCGGCTCTTCTCCACGTCCCGTCCGTGGGCGCCGAGGAACGGGCGATGGAGACCACCGCCATGGCCCTGCTGGAGCGCTTCGGCCTCGCCGCCAAGGCCCATGCGCTGGCGGGATCGCTGGCGTTCGGGCAGATGAAGGTGCTGGAGCTGGCCCGCGCCCTAGCCTCCGAGCCGCGCCTGCTGCTGCTGGACGAGCCCGCCGCCGGCCTGCCCCACGCCGAGGCGGACAAGATGGCCGAGACCATCCGCGACCTGAACCGCGACGGCATGACCGTGCTGCTGGTGGAGCACAACATGCGCATGGTCATGTCGCTCTCCCACGACATTCTGGTGCTCAACAACGGCCGGCGCATCGCCGAGGGCACGGCGGAAGACGTCCGTCGCCATCCGGAGGTGCTCTCCGCCTATCTCGGCGAGGAGGCAGCCGATGCTTGAGGTGGAAGGCCTCGTCGCCGGCTATGGCGGCACCGAAGTTCTGCACGCGGTTTCCCTGAAGGTGGCGCGCGGGCAGTCCGTCTGCCTCATCGGCGCCAACGGCGCGGGCAAGACCACGCTGCTGCGCACCCTCGCCGGCCTCATCCGACCCACGGCGGGGCGCATCTTCTTCGACGGGGCGGACATCACCAACCTCTCCACCTCGGCCCGGCTCTCGCGCGGGCTGGCGCTGGTGCCGGAGGGGCGGCGGGTGTTCGCGCCCATGACGGTGGAGGAAAACCTGGAGATGGGCGCCTTCCGCCGGCTGTGGCCGCGCCGGGCGCAGGGCGTCGCCGGCGACCGCGACATGGTGTTCGCGCTCTTCCCGCGCCTCGCCGAGCGGCGGCGGCAGGCGGCGGGGCTGCTCTCCGGCGGCGAGCAGCAGATGCTCGCCATCGGCCGCGCCCTCATGGGCCGCCCGCGCCTCCTGCTGTTGGACGAGCCCTCCATGGGCCTCTCCCCCAAGGTGGTGCAGGAGATCTTCGCCACCATCCGTCGCCTCAATGCCGAGGGCATGTCCCTCCTCATCGCCGAGCAGAATGCGAGCATGGCCCTGCGCAGCGCCGCCCACGGCTACGTCCTCGCCGAGGGGGCCGTCGTGCGCGACGGCGCGGGCGCCGACCTGCTCCATGACGACGGCGTGCGCGCCGCCTATCTCGGCCTGTGAGTTTTCGGAAATCCCATGCCGCATACCCTCATCGATCCCGCGCTCGAAGCCGAATACGCCCTGCGCCGCCGGCATCCCGAGCGCGAGAGCGTCTATGACGGCCATCGCCGCCTCGGCGCGGCGCTGCGCGCCACCGGCGGCTGGCGGCTCGACCAGCGTTACGGGCCGGGGCCGCGCTGCCTGCTGGATGTGTTCCCGGCGGGCGAAGGGGCGCCGGTGCTGTTCTTCATCCATGGCGGCTACTGGCGGGCGCTGGACAAGTCCGATGTCTCCTTCATCGCCGGCCCCTGCCTGGCCCCAGGTGTGACGCTGGTGGCGCCGGGCTATGACCTCGCGCCCGGCGTGCGCGTCGCCGACATCGTGGACGAGATGCGGCTCGCTCTGAGCTGGGTGGTGGAGAACCTCGCCCCCTCCCGCATCGTGGTCGCCGGCCATTCGGCGGGCGGGCAGCTCGCCGCCATGCTGGCGCTCGATCAGGCGGCGCGGGGCGACGGCCCCATCTGCGCCCTCGCCGGACTGTCCGGCGTGTATGACCTGCGCCCTCTGCGTCACACCTCCATCAATGCCGACCTCCGCCTCTCGGCACCGGAAGCGGCGGCGATGAGCCCGCTGCTGCGCCTCGGCGACCTTCCACCCGGCGCGCGGCTGATGCCGCTCCTCTGCGCCGTGGGCGGAGACGAGACGGACGGCTTCAAGCGATGGAGCCGCGATTTCGCCGAGCTGTGGGGCGCGCGCGGTGGCGCCGTGCAGCGCATGGAGCCGGCGCGCCGCAACCATTTCACCCTGCTCGATCCCCTGGCCGATGGCGCCGATCCGCTCACCCGCGCGATCCTCGCCCTCGCCCGCCCTCCGGAGGCCTGAATGCCCGCCCTTTCCGCCGTGCTCGCCACCCCCGCCGACGCCGCTCTGCCCTACAGCCCCGCCGTGCTGGCGAGCGGCCCGATGCGCACGCTCTATATCTCGGGACAGGTGGGTATCGATGCCTCCGGGCAGGTGCCGGCGGATTTCGAGGGGCAGGTGCGCGCCGCCTTCGCCAATCTGGAGGCGGTGCTCGCGGCGGCCGGCATGGGGCTCGGCGACCTCGCCAAGGTCACGGCCTATCTCACCGATCCCGCCGACTATGCCGGCTACGGGGCGCTGCGCACGGAGCTGCTCAAGGGCCACAAGCCCGCCTCGACCCTGGTCATCGCCGCAGCGCTTGCCCGCCCCGAATGGCGTTTCGAGATCGAGGCCGTAGCGGTGGCTGCCGCCTGACCGTCAGGCCGAAATCCCCTGCCGCAGCGCCAGGAGCGTCAGTGCGATATCCGACTGGACGCCGAGCTTGGCGCGGATCTGGGAGCGGATGTTGGCCACCGTCTTGGGGCTGAGGTTCAAGGTCTCGGCGATGTCGTCCGTGCCCTTGTCGGCAAGGAGCAGGCGCAGCACCTCGAACTCGCGCGGGCTCAGCACCTCGGCGACGCTCGGAGTCTCCTTCAGGCGGGAGAGCGCGAGCTCGTGGTCGATATCAGGGCTCAGCGCCATACGGCCGGCGAGCACGTCCCGCACCGCGCCGATCAGCACCTCGGGCGGGCTGCTCTTGGTGACGTAGCCCAGCGCCCCGGCGCGGATGGCCTGCACGGCGAAGGCGGCATTCTGGTGCATGGTGAAGACGAGGATGCGCGCCGTCCCGTCCCATTGCCGGATGCGCCGGATGGCCTCCACGCCGCCGAAGCCGGGCAGGGACAGATCCATCACCACCAGATCAGGCCGCGCCTGCTTGAACAGCCGGTAGGCCTCGGCCCCCTCCCCCGCCTCCGCGACCACGGCGAGGCCGGGCTGGCGGTCCAGAAGGGCGCGGTAGCCTTCGCGCACCACGGCGTGGTCGTCCACCAGCATGATGCGCTGGGTCATGATGCTGCCTCCCCGGCCGGGAGCGGGAGCCTCGCCCGCAGCAGGAGGCCACCGGCGGGCGCGGTCCCGATGGAGAGTTCGCCCCCCATGACGGCCACGCGCTCGCGCATGCCGAGCAGGCCGAACCCGTCCGCCGCCGGTGCCGGCGCGCCCCGGCCGTCGTCCTCCACGGTGAGCATGACGACATCGCCCGCCGGACCCGTCTCACGCGCAAGGAGCAGCCGCACGTTGGAGGCGCCAGCGTGTTTCGCGGCATTGGTGATGGCCTCCTGCGCGATGCGGTAGAGGCCGGCAGCGAAGGCCGGCTCCAGCGGATCGAGCTGGCCGGTCACATCCAGACTGAAGCGGGTGGCTGCGCCGAGCCGGCCGTTCCAGCCCGTAACCAGCCCTTCGAGGCTGGCGACGAGGCCCAGTTCCTCCACCTCCGGTGGCCGCAGGCGCAGGAGCGCGCCGCGCAGGGCCTGCATCATGGACTGGGCGGTGCGGCCGATGCTTTGACACTCGGGAACCAGCGCCGGGCAATCGCGCGCCGCCGTCTGGCCGGCGAGTGCCGCCACCGCGCCGATGGCGGCGAGGCTCTGGCCGAATTCATCGTGCAGCTCGCGGGCGAGGGACCGCCGCTCCTCGTCCTGCACCGCGATCAGCCGGCGGGTGAGGCTCCGGCTCTCGTCAAGCGCCGCCTGAAGCCGCGCCGCCAGCGCATTGAACACCTGTCCCACCGCCGACAGCTCGGCGAGATCGAAAGCCGGCATGCGGGCGGAGAGGTCGCCGCGCGTCAGGCGATCGAGCCCTTCGCCGATGATGCGGGTGGGCCTGAGCGCCCGCGCCAGAGCGAGATAGACCAGCGCGCACAGCACCAGCAGCATGGCCGCGACCAATACGGCGAGGCGGCTTACCTCGCGCCACGCCCGCCCCGCCTGCGTTTCCGGGGCGAGGGTGACGGTGACAACGCCTTCCGCCGCCCCGCCCACCGCCACCATGCGCTCAGCCGTGCCCCGCGCTCCGAACAAGCCGTCATAAAGGCGCTGAAACAGCTCCGGCGTGCGCCCGTCGTCCGGCTCGGCACCGCTGCACAGGCGCTGCAAGCCCTCGGCGCCGGCAGGGCGGAAGGCGATGCACAGGCCGGGCGCCATCAAGGCCGGCGCAAGGCGCTGGAGATCGGGAAACACGCCGGGCGCGCCGCGCACCCACTGCATCTGCTGGCGCTGGAACGCGAGATC
This sequence comes from Xanthobacter aminoxidans, assembly GCF_043193615.1. Lineage (NCBI taxonomy): Bacteria > Pseudomonadati > Pseudomonadota > Alphaproteobacteria > Hyphomicrobiales > Xanthobacteraceae > Xanthobacter > Xanthobacter aminoxidans. The sequence goes on from NZ_JBAFUS010000001.1 coordinate 351,137, forward strand.
GCGGGCCATCAGATCGGCGATGCGGGCCACCTGCACCTCGCCCGCACGCACGCCATCAAGGAGCAGCCAGCCCACCGCCCCGACTAGGCACAGCGCCATCAGCGCGGCGATCTGGAGGGTCAGCCGGAGCTTGAGGTCGAGCCGGGAACGGGTCATCGGTTCACTCGCAGGCGGGCACCGGGCGGCCACGATGCCGGTCAGGACCTTAGGGACGTGGGCGCGCCGGCGGAAGATCGCCGCCGCACGTCGGGAAATCTTCCCGGCTCCCGGCGTGAACCCGTCTCTGGCCGGAGGGCGATAGCGGCGGCACGCTCAGGCCATCAGACCGGAGACACGACCATGGCGCTGCGCCCCTTCCCGCTCCTGCCCGCTCTCGCCGTTCTCGGCACACTCGCGAGCGCCGCCGCCGCTGGCAGCGAGGCGCGAGGCGTGGCGATCATCGATTTCACCTACAGCGACTCCTCCGGCGAGCCGCGCGACCAGACCGCCGAGCATCAGGCGCGGGTGAAGGCCTTCATGGCCGCCCTCGCCACCGACCTGGCCGCCGGCGGGCGCCTGCGCGTGGTGACGCCGGACTGCGATCCCGCACCCTGCACGCTCACGGCCGGCGCGGTGCCGGAGCTGGCCGAGGCGGCGAAGCAGGCCGGCGCCGACCTGCTCGTGGTCGGCGGCATCCACAAGATGAGCACGCTGGTGCAGATGGCCAAGGTGGAGGTGGTCGCGGTGAACGCCGGCCGCGTGGTGTTCCAGAAGCTCTACACCTTCCGGGGCGACAATGACGAAGCGTGGCGCCGCGCGGAATCCTTCATCGCCGGCCAGATCCTTACCGTGTCGCAGGATTGATCCAGGCTCCCGGATGGCCCCGGCAGCCGTCCTTTGCGGCACGCGCCATGCTGCTCGGGCAGGAGATGTTCAAGCAGTGCCTTGACCACTAATGTCCGCGGCTCTGCATTGGGAGGAGCCGATCGTGGAACTCAGACCGTTCAATTACAGCCTTCCACCTTCGCTTCGCACCTCGGCCGTGGCGGGTGCTTTGGTAGCGGCCGCGCTGCTTGTCTCGGCGGTGGCGCAGGCCGAGGTGCCGGCCAAGGTCGTCGAACAGCTCGGCGCGCCGGCGTCGATCAGCACGGGCTTCGGGCCGCTGACCTTCAAGGACGGCGTGCCGACGGCCGAGACGGCCGAGAAGACCTACGACATCCTCGATTTCAACCAGGCGCTCGCCGCCTACAACAACAGCTTTCGCGGCGCCTCGGCGCTGGCCCTCGTCAAGGGCTTCGAGAGCATCGGCGCCAAGCCCGGCGATGTGGTCATCTTCTCGAAGCTGATGGATTCCCATTCGCTGTTCCTGACGGCCAACGCCGACACGGTCTACTACCTGACCGGACTCGACCTGAGCAAAGGCCCGGTCGTGGTCGAGCAGCCCTCCGACGCGGTGGGCACCATCAACGACATGTGGTTCTCGTGGATCATCGACATCGGCGGGCCGGGGCCGGATCGCGGGCTCGGCGGCAAGTACCTGATCGTCGGGCCGGACTATGATGGGCCCCTGCCGGAAGGCGGCTATTTCATCGGGCGCTCGAAGACCAACTTCGCGCTCTATGCAGCGCGGGCCTACCTTAAGGACAACGATCCCAAGCCCGCTGTCGAGAACATCAGGAAGACCATGAAGGTCTATCCCTACCAGCCGGGCGCCTACGGTTCGAGCCTCGCGCAGGCATTGGACGGGAAGGTCCGCATCGCCCCCGAGCCCAAGATCCCCGAGACCAAGTTCATCGAGGGCAGCGGCCTGTCGTTCAACACGATCCCGCCCAGCGACATCGGCTTCTTCGAGCTGATCAACGAGAACGTCCAGATGCAGCCGGCGACCAGCTACGACGTGGAGCTGGCCGGCCAGCTCGCCGCCATCGGCATCGTCCACGGCAAGCCGTTCAATCCCGATGCGCGGATGAAGAAAATCCTGTCGGACGCGGCGGCCTTCGGGCAGGCGACCGGGCGGGCACTCAACTGGCGCTATGCGATGAAGCACCCGGACTGGGCCTATTACAAGGACTCCAGATGGGGCAGCATGCTGTGGCAGGGCGGCGCCTTCTTCGAGACGCCCCCGCCCGTCTTCGAGGCGGGCGTATTCAAGCCCCTGCCGCCGACCGGCGCGCGGACGCTCGATTCCCGCACAGCCTTCTATTACGGCTACACGCTTGATTCCCCCGGCATGATCATGCGCGTGCCGGGCATCGGCTCGCAGTATCTGATGAGCTTCCTCGATCCCGAGGGGAATCCCTTCGACGGCGCGAAGACCTACAAGGTGGTGCTGCCGCCGCACATCCCGGCGGCGGCCTTCTGGTCGCTCACGCTCTACGACAACCAGACCCGCTCGATGCTGCAGACGCCCCAGAACTATCCCCGCGCCGGCAGCCAGGGCTATCCCTCCCCAGCGGCCGAGGCGGCGGCGGACGGCACGACCACCATCTGGTTCGGGCCGACCCAGCCCCAGGGCGTCGCGCGCGCCAACTGGATCCAGACCATGCCCGGCAAGGGCTGGTTCACCATCCTGCGTCTCTACAGCCCGCTGCCGTCCTTCTTCGACAAGAGCTGGCGGGTGGGCGAGATCGAAACCGTGAAGTAGCGGCTTCCGGCCCGGAGGCGCGTCCTGCGCTCCCGGGCCGGTTTCCAACCCATGGCGGTCTCAGCGCCCGCGCTGGTCCCAGCGGCCGCCCATGGTGTTCACGAGGTGGACGTAGTCGAACAGGTCGCTCAGCATGAAGTGCCGGTTTTCGATGGTGGTCATGTGCGCCACCGTGTGCGGATCGCCTTCGAGATAGCGGAAGGCCGTGGCGCGGAACTGCTCCGGCAGGGCCAGATTGAACGGCGAGGGCTGGGTCAGCATGCGACAGATCTGGTCGAACAGCAGGCGGAAGCGCTCGTCCTCGGGGTCCATGTAGACATCCCCGAAGTCCGCCTTGTAGCGCCCGAAGAGCGCGAGATAGTCGTCGGCGTCCGGCTTTTGCTGCATCGGGCTTCCTCCCTTGGCTCCTCCGCCAGGGCGCAAACAAGTTCGATGCCAGACGCCACCGCTTCGCACGCGAGGGACACCAGGTCGCGGCCTCTCGCGTACCTGTCGCGTACCTGTCGCGGGCCCCTGCCCCGCTCCGCGCATTCGGGGACTTGGGTGAAAAGCGCTATGCTCCCCTGCGAGAAAATGCCATTGAGGATCAACCTGTCGGCAAGCTCGGGATGCGCCTTTGAATACCGCGTTGAGGGAGAGTGAGCGGCTCAAGGCGCTAGCCAGCTTCAACATGCTGGACAGCCCGAGGGAGCGGGATTTCGACGAGATCGCCGAATTGACCTCGCGCATCTGCGAAACGCCGATCGCCGTCGTGAACTTCATCTCCGACCATCGTCAGTTCTTCAAGGCCGAGGTGGGCCTGGGGGTCCGCGAGACGCCCCTGGACAGCTCGTTCTGCGCCAAGGCGATCCTGGAACAAGAGTTTCTTCTCGTTCCTGATGCGACCCAGGACCCGCGCTTTGCCTGCAATCCCCTGGTCACGGGGGAGCCGAACCTGCGGTTCTATGCAGGCGCGTTGCTGAAGACCACCGAAGGCCATGCCATCGGCACCCTGTGCGTCTTGGATTACCGGCCCCGGCAGCTTTCCCAGCTTCAGCAGGACACCCTCAAGGTGCTCGCCCGTCAGGTGATGCGGCAGCTGGAGCTCCGGCAGGCCCTGCGCGAGCGTGACGAAGCGCAGAAGCAGCAGGCCGTCCTGAATGCCGAGATCACCCACCGGATGAAGAATACGCTGGCCATGGTTCAGGCCATTGCGACCCAGACGCTCCGGGGCGTGCAGGAGCGCGATGCCGTCGAGGCCCTCTGCCGGCGGATCGCGGCCATGGGCATCGCGCACGACCAGTTGCTCCAGCAGGACTGGATGGCCGCCTCCATGATGAGCGTCGTGCGACCGATGCTCGAACTCCATGGGGACGACGGCCGCATCGCGACATCCGGCCCCGACATCGAACTCGGTCCGAAGACCACGCTCTCGCTCTCTTTGCTCCTTCACGAGCTGGCGACGAACGCGGCCAAGCATGGGGCGCTGTCCGTACCCGGCGGCAAGGTCGACCTGTCGTGGACGATCGACGAAGAGGCCGGCGAGCCGACGCTTCGGATGACCTGGCAGGAGTCGGGTGGCCCGATGGTGAACGAGCCCGGCCGGCGAAGCTTCGGATCTCTTCTGATCGAGATGGGACTGCTCGGGAAGGGCGGCGTCGTGAAGGAGTGGATGCCGTCCGGGCTGGTGGCGCGGTTCGAAGCGCGCATGGCGGACGTTCAAAGACGCTGAGACCGCCCGCGGACGAGTCGAGGCCGCGACGCGGCCGCCGCCTGAGCCTTACGAGAGCAACCGCCCCACCAGCACACCAGCTGCCGCAGCGGAAGCGGCGATGGTCAGCGTCTCCGCCGTGGCGCGCACGATGGAGCGCTTGCCCACGATGCCGCGCCCGACACCCAGCGCCACCAGCAGCGCCGTCGTCAGCAGCAGCGAGACGATCCGCGCCTGATCCATGGGCAGGAAGGCGAAGGGCAGCACCGGGGTGAATCCGGCGAACAGGTCCGAGACGAACATCCAGAAGGCATGCGAGGTCGGGCTGGCGCCGTCATCCGCCTCGTCGAGCTCGGAGCGCAGGCCGAGGGTGGCGCGCGGCGCACGCTTCAGCGCCTCCGCCACCTGCGCCACGTCCGCCGCCGCCATGCCGCCGCGGGTGAGGGCCGCCGCGACGGTCTCCACCTGCGCTGCGGCCTCCGTCGCATCCACCGGCCCGTTGCGCCGGGCGCGGCGGGCGTCACGCACCGATTCCGCATCGAGATAGCTGCCCGCCATCATGGAGACGGCTGCTGCCGCCGCACCAGTGGCGCCAGCGATCAGCACCGCGCGGGGATCGTTGGTGCTCATGGCCACGCCGAAGACGAGGCCGAAGATGGAGACGGTGCCGTCCTCCATGCCGAACACCACATCGCCGATGGACGCCTTGAGCGAGGCAACGACGCGCGACGGCAGCGACATGATGCGTTTCTCCAGCCCGATCCTGACAGCCTCGCTGCTCATGACACGGCCGGCAAGCTGACGAAAGGGCATTCCAATTCCTTGGGCATTCCTTTCCGGAATGAAAGCCGACTGAAAGCTGAAAGGGTTTATCCGTGTTGGTGTGGAGAAGCCGGCCGTCTCATAAGCGCCGCAGGTCCACCACCAGGAAACGCGGGCGCAGGGCGCCCTCACGGGAAGGGCATCACATGCTGAAATCCTCTGCTCGCATCCTTGCGCGCGGCCGCCTGAAGGCGCTCGCCGGTGCGGCCGCTATCGCCGCGAGCCTGCTCGGCCCGGCTGCCGCCCATGCCGAGAAGCTGACCATCATCGTCGGCGGCATGGAAAAGCAGATCTACCTGCCCGCCGCCCTCACCAATGCGCTCGGCTACTTCAAGGATGAAGGGCTTGAGGTGGAGCTCATCAACTCCCGCGCCGGTGTCGAGGCGGAAAACGAACTGCTCGCCGGCGCCGTGCAGGGCGTGGTGGGCTTCTACGACCACACCATCGATCTTCAGGCCAAGGGCAAGTTCATCACCTCCGTGGTGCAGTTCAGCCAGGCGCCCGGCGAAGTGCAGATGGTGGCGACCAAATACGCCGACCAGATCAAGTCGCCGGCCGACTTCAAGGGCCATACGCTGGGCGTGACTGGCCTCGGCTCCTCCACGGACTTCCTCACCCGCTATCTCGCCTTCAAGGGCGGCCTGAAGCCGGGCGACTATTCCCTGCTGCCGGTGGGCGCGGGCAATACCTTCATCGCCGCCATGAAGCAGGACCAGATCCAGTCCGGCATGACCACCGAGCCGACCATCGGCCAGCTGGTGAAGATGGGCGTCGCCAAGATCCTCATCGACATGCGCACGCCGGAGAAGACCGTTGCGGCCCTCGGCGGCCTCTATCCGGCCGCCTCCTTCTACGTGCAGGCGAGCTGGCTGGAGAGCCATCCCGCCGAGGCGCAGAAGCTCGCCAATGCCTTCGTGCGCACCATGCGCTTCATCGCCAGCCACTCGGCGGCGGAGATCGCGGAGAAGATGCCGAAGGACTATTACGTCGGCGACAAGGACCTCTACATTCAGGGTCTGGCCGAGGGTAAGGCGCAATTCACGCCGGACGGCCGCATGCCCGCCGGTGGTCCCGAGACGGTACTGAAGGTGCTGCAGGCCTTCTCCAAGAACGTGCAGGGCAAGGCCATCGACCTGTCCAAGACCTACACCACCACCTACGTGGACAACGCCGCCAAAACGCTCGGCAACTGAGCCTCGGCACCTGACGCTCGTCTGCTGACCCCGGCGCTGCGGCCTCGTCGCGGCGCCCCTCATCACACCCCGAAAGAATTGAGGTCGCCGCGCCCCGCGCCGGCGGCGGGAGGAAACGCATGTCCCTTCAGACCCTCGATCCCGCCCGCCCGGCGGTGATCCCCGGCGCGATCGCTGCCGCCGGCCTCGGCCCGGCCATCGAGCTCGACAACGTCACCCGCCGGTTCCTGACGCCCGACGGCAAGTCCATGACGGCGCTGCGGGACTTCAACATGAGCGTGGACCGCGGCGAGTTCGCCTGCGTGGTCGGCCCCACCGGCTGCGGCAAGTCCACCACGCTCAACCTCGTCACCGGCCTCGCCAAGCCCAGCGCCGGCGAGGTGCGGGTGATGGGCCAGCCGGTCAACGGCATCCACAAGGACGTGGGCTTCGTGTTCCAGGCGGATGCGCTGTTCCCCTGGCGCTCGGTGCTCGACAACGTGGCCGCCGGCCCGCTCTATCGCGGCCTGCCCAAGTCCGTGGCCTACGAGAAGGCGCGCGACTGGATCGCCCGCGTGGGCCTCGCCCGCTTCGAGAGCCATTATCCGCACCAGCTTTCCGGTGGCATGAGGAAGCGCGTGGCGCTGGCGCAGACCTTCATCAACGAGCCGAAGATCCTGCTGATGGACGAGCCCTTCTCGGCACTCGACGTGCAGACCCGCACCAACATGCAGGACGAGTTGCTCACCCTGTGGTCCGGCTCCGGCGCGTCCGTGGTGTTCGTCACCCACGACCTCGAAGAGGCCGTTGCCCTCGCCGACAAGGTGTATGTGCTCACCGCCGGCCCGGCCACGGTGAAGAGCGTCTACACCATCGACCTGCCGCGCCCGCGGGTGATGGCGGAAATCCGCTACGACGCCGCCTTCGTCGAACGCTGCCGCACCATCTGGGACGATCTGCGCGAAGAAGTGCAGATCGGCCAGCAGCGCACCCTCGACACCGGCCACTGAACGGGAGGAACGACCAATGACCATGCAGGCAGACGCCGCTTCCGCCCCCTTCGCCGCCGCCCGCGCGGTGCCCACCGAAGCCGAGATCGAGGCCAAGGCCCGCGCCCGGCGGAAGGCCCGCCGCGCCCTCGTCATCTCGCTGCGTATCGCCATTCTCGTCGCCGTGCTCGGCATCTGGGAAATCGGCGCCCTCACCGGCTTCATCGATCCGTTCTTCTTCGCCAGCCCCTCCGGCATCGCCGAGCAGATCTGGGTGTGGATGACGGAAGGCACCTCGCAGGGCCCGCTCTGGGTGCAGATCATGGTGACGCTGGAGGAAACCATCCTCGGCTTCTTCATCGGCGCCGTGGGCGGCATCGTGTGCGGCATCGTTCTCGGTCGCAACAAGCTCTTGGCGGACGTGTTCTCCATCTACATCAAGATCGCCAATTCCATCCCGCGCGTGGTGCTGGGCTCGATCTTCATCATCGCGCTGGGCCTCGGCATGGCGTCCAAGGTGGCGCTGGCGGTGGTGATGGTGTTCTTCGTGGTGTTCGCCAATGCCTTCCAGGGCGTGCGCGAGGCCGACCGCGCCATGATCGCCAACGCCCAGATCCTCGGCGCCTCGCCCTTCCAGATCACCACTTCGGTCATCATCCCCTCGGCCATGAGCTGGATCCTGGCCTCGCTCCACGTCTCCTTCGGCTTCGCGCTGGTGGGCGCGGTGGTGGGCGAATTCCTCGGCGCCAAACAGGGCGTGGGTCTCCTGATCGCCACCGCGCAGGGCGCGTTCAACGCCAACGGCGTGTTCGCGGCCATGATCATCCTCGCGGTGGTGGCGCTGGTGATGGAATTCCTCATCACGCTGGTGGAGAACCGTCTCGTGAAGTGGCGCCCGGTGCCCTACAGCGAGCAGAACTGAGGAAAAAGGCGAGAGACAGTGATTCAGTTGCTGGACACGTAGACGATGCTGCCATTCTGATCCCGCATGGACTATATATCGTGAAATGGAGCGTCAAATTTACGATAGCCATGCGGGGTTGGCAGTGGACAATCCGGAGTTATATATCAAAAATGCGTCAAAATTGGCACTTTCTGACGCTGCTTATTTCCTGTTAAAGTTCTGTCAAAACACCTACATATCGACTATAAATCGAAAAAAACTATCAACTATAGAATATAATAATAAATTATCCGTATCAAAATATCGCCGTTTTGCGAATTATATCACCAATTTTGCCATTGAATCTATTTTAGGCAGACAGAATAGGGATATCGCTAATACAGATATGGTTTTCGATTGGCTCAAACGAGCCCACCCTACCGAAAATTTTTCCACCCTGCAGGCAGCCATTCGTTCGGCGGTGAATTTTGATCGGGACTGCACCAGATGTTTTGAATATAAAAGTGGGAGCCTCACCATCGATGCAGAAAGTGCCGTTGAGAAAGCCGCCCAGCTGAATCCGGGGTTTGGCGAGGAGACGTTTCGCCTCGCAGTGCATTGGACGTGTATTGCCATGAAATAGTGGCGATCATCCCCCCGCCACCGGCAGCCGCATCTCCACCCTCAGCCCGCCGGCCGCCGCCGTGCCGAGCAAGAGCCTTCCGCCTGCCCCGTCCACCACCTCGCGCACGATGGAGAGGCCGATGCCGGAGCCCTCGCCCGGCGTGCCCGGCACCCGGTAGAAGCGCTCGAACACCTTGTCGCGCTCTTCCGGCGGAATACCCGGCCCCGAATCCTCCACCACCAGCACAGCCTCCTCCGCCGTCCCCTCCACAGTAACAGTCACGGTGCCGCCCTTCGGCGTGTAGCGCAAAGCGTTCTCCACGAGGTTCACCACCGCCTCGCGCATCATGGCGCCGTCGCCGCGCGTGACGGCGGGGGCGTTCACGTCGAGGCCGAGGTCGATGTCCCGCTCCACCGCGAGATAGGCGAGCCCCTCCAGCACCTGCCGGGCCGACTGGGCGAGGTCGATGTCTTCGTCGCGCGGGCGACGGCTGCCCGGCTCGGCGCGGGACAAGGTGAGGAGTTGGGCGGCGAGGCGTGCGAGGCGGCGGGTGCTCTCCTCCGCCCCGGCCAATGCCTCCGCGCGCTCGGCGGCCTCCCCGGTGCGGCGGGCGAAGGCCACCTGCGTCGAGAGCAGCGCCAGCGGCGTGCGCAACTGGTGCGCGGCATTGGCGACGAAACGGCGCTGCGCCGCCATCTGCCCGGCGACGCGGCCCATATAGGTGTTGAGCGCGGCCACCAGCGGGCGCAACTCGCTCTGCACGGCATGGTCCGGCAAAGGGGAGAGATCGTCCCGCCCCTTCTCCATCACCGCCTCGCGCAGGCGCATCAGCGGCGCCAGCCCCCGCCCGAGGCCGATGATGACCAGCACGCCGGCCGCCACCAGCAGGATGAGCTGCTGGCCGAAATTGCCCACCCATAATTCCCGCACCATGGCCGCATGTCCGGCAAGCGTGACACCCACCACGACCGTCACCCGCGCGCCATCGGTGGCGCCAACCAGCGGATAGGACAGGGCCGCGAGCCGGAGGTCGCTGCCGCGATAGCTGCCGGTGAAATGCACCGGCGCGCTCGCCTGCGGCGGCGGCTCGGGCAGCGGCAGATCGGGATAGCCGGTGAGCAGGCGGCCGGCGGCGGTGTCCACCCGGTAGAACACCCGGTCCCGGTGGCCGGTGTCGAACATCTCCAGCGCCACGGGCGGGACGATGGCGTCGATGACGCCCCGGTCGATGCGCACGTCCTCGGCGATGGCGCGGACGGAGGCATCGAGGGTGCGGTCGGTGACGAGATCGGCGGTGGCGCTCGCCTGCCGCCAGCTGGTGAAGACGTTCACCGCCACGAGGCCCGCCAGCGGCAGCAGTAGCCACCGCAGAAGCTGGAGGCGGAGGCTATCCATGCGCATGCTGCAACAGATAGCCGAGCCCGCGCAGGGTCACGATCCGCACGTCGGCCCCCTCCAGCTTCTTGCGCAGGCGGTGGACATAAATCTCGATGGCGCTGGGGTCGGCGAGATCGTCGAGGCCGAAGATGCTTTGTGAAAGCTGCGCCTTGCTCACCGTCTGCCCGGCCTTGATGAGCAGGGCCTCCAGCACCGCATGCTCGCGCGGAGTCAGCGCCAAAGGCTCCGCGCCGAGGCGGAACAGGCGGGTGTTGGTGTCGAAGGCGAGCGTGCCGCAGGTGATGACCGGGTCCGGCCGGCGCGCCGAGCGGCGGAGTTGCACGCGGATGCGCGCTTCCAGCTCGGCGATGTCGAAGGGCTTGGCGAGATAGTCATCCGCCCCCTCATCCAGCCCCGCCACCCGCCCGTCGAGGCTGGCATTGGCGGTGAGGATGATGACCGGCACCGCATTGGCGCGGCTGCGCAGGCGCTTCAGAAGCTGCATCCCGCCCATGCCGGGCAGGCCGAGGTCGAGGATGACGAGATCGTAGGTCTCCAGCGCCAGCGCCTGGTCCGCCGCCTCCCCGTCATTGAGCACGTCCACGACGAAATTGTCCCGCCGCAGGATCTTGGCGAGCCAGTCGGCAAGCTCGTGATTGTCCTCGACCAGCAGGAGACGCATGAAACGGGAGCCCGGCCGCCCCGGCGGCGACGTCCCAGTCTCGCCGTGCGGCTGGGGGCGATCAAGTGCGCGGCAGCAGCATTTCCTGTGTGCACTGCAACACCTTAACCAAGGCGGCGAACGCATCGGAATGGTGGCCGACAACCGCCAGCTAAGCGTTGCGCTTAGGCCGAATCGGGAGGTAACTTCCGCAAGGTTTTCACTCGTCCGTCCTGCAACCAAAGCTGCCCCGCCGTTCCGGGAGAGGTGCGCATGTCCCGCCTGCTTGCGACCAGCCTGCTCGCCTCGACCTCTCTGCTGGCGCTCGCGCTGGCCGGCCCGGTGGCCCGTGCCGGTGACTATGTGATCCCCTCGGGCACGGTGGTGGCCGCCCCGGTGGTGGTGAGCACCTCGACGCCCGGCGCGCCCTTCGGCAGCGTTATCAACCAGGGCGGCATCGTCTATTCCGAGACAGCGAAGAATTCGTCCTTCGCGCTGACCGTGGACGCCCCCTCGCTGACGAACGGCATCCTCAATGCCGGTACCATCAGCGTCACGCAATCCCTCACCAAGCTGAGCGTCGCCGCTGGCAGCACCCAGCCCAGCACCAGTGCCGAAACCAAGGGCATCCTGATTTACCCGGCTCCCTCGCCCACCCCGCTGTCCGGCAGCATCGAGAACAGCGGCAGCATCCAGGCGAGCCGCATCATCAATGCCGCTCCGGTCATCGGTAACGGCGACGTCGCCGTCAACGAATATGCCCAAGGCATTCACGTCGCGACGTATTTCGCCGGCGGCATCGTTAACACCAATAGCGGCGTTCTCGACATCTCCAACGATGTCACCGCCGTCTACAGCCCGGTCGCCGGCAATAGCTCGATGACGCTCACCACGAACGTCTCGGCGATCGGGGTGTTGTCGGTGAGCAGCGCCGCGGCAAACAGCATCGACAACGCCGGAACCATATCCGTCCGGGCGCGCGGGGGCATCACCGAGAAACTGGTGACATCCTCGGCTGCCTGGCTGCTGGCGGCCGCCACCGCCCGCGCCATCGGCGTCCAGATGAGCCAGCTCGGCGCCAACATGCCGCCCGGCGTCTCGGGTGCCACGCTGGCGAACTCCGGCATCATCGATGTGGTGGCCTCCATCACCCACACCACCAACTTCACGGTCGCCACCACCCTGAACATCCACCCGGCTCGGCTGGTGGAATCGAGCGCGGTCGTGCTCGCCTCGGGGATCAGCACCACAGAGGCGCAGATCACGAGCTTTCAGAACACCGGCACCATTACCGTCGAAGGCTCGGCCCTGAGCGTCTCGAAGGCGAGCGTCGCCGCCTACAACACCGCGGCCCTGCTCAACTACAATGATCCCAAGACCCCGCAGACCAACCCGGAAATGGGCTCGGTGGGCGGCTCGGTGACGGCCTATGGCGTCTCCTTCGCCAACGGCAGCCTGGGCGATCTCACCAACAGCGGCAGCATCGACGTGACCGGCGTGGCCGACACCACCACGAGCGCGTCCGCCTCCGCACTCGACAAGACCCGAGTCGCGCAGCAGAATTTCGCGGCCGTCACCCTCACCGGCATCAATGTGGCCGTCGACACCCTCACCGGCCCCATCGTGAACAGCGGCGTGGTGAACCTCTCGGCCACGGCCTCGCTCCAGAGCCAGTCGACAGCCAGCTCCGACGGAGCGCCGACGAAGAAAAAGGCCGAGGTGGCGGCGAGCGGCTATCTCTACACCCACCTCGCCGGCATCAGCGTGGTCGCCAGCGGATACGCCGCCAGCGACTACAGCGCCACGGTGCGCAATTCGGGCGTCATCAAGCTGACCTCGAAAGCCACCGGCTCGCAGTCCGGCCTCGCTTTGTCGGAGCGGGAGGCGGAAGCCAACGTCACCTACAGCGCCGGCGCGAACTTCCTCTCCGGCGCCCTGCTCTTCGCCACCAATTCCGCCGCGGGCGTCTATATCAGCGCGCCGAACGTGGCCGAGGTGACGAACTCCGGCGTCATCGACGTCTCCTCCACCTATGCCTCCAACCTTTCCGCCACCGCGGGCGGCGGCAGCAAGACGGCGACGGCAACGGCCACCTCCGGCCCCTCCTCCTTCAACAGCTTCGGCCTCAACATCACCGAGGTGGCGGGCGGCCCCTCCACCGGCACGGTCGCGACCACGGGCATCACCAATTCCGGCACCATCGCCCTCGCCTCCGCCGTGGCGCTGACCAACGTCGCCGCGGCGAACGCAAGTTCCTCCGACGGCGCGGCGGTGGCCTCGGCGCTCAGCCAGTCCACGGCGCTCAGCACCGTGCCCGGGCTCGACGGCGCCATCGCCGCCAGCTACGGCATCTATGCGAGCCTCGACGGGCTTGCCGGCAACCTCACCAATTCCGGCGTGATCTCGGTCGATCAGGCGCTCACCATCACCACCGTCGGCTCGGCCGCCGGCGCGAGCGCACAGGCCACCTCCGTCGCGGACGGGCTGTCGCTGGCCATGGGCATCCTCGCCTTGCCCGGCCAGGTCAGCGGATCGCTGGTGAATTCCGGCGCCATCACCGCCGTCGCTTCCGGCACATTCGGGGCGGTCGCGAGCACAACGGCGGGAAGTGGCGAGGCCGAGGCGAAGGCGGACGCCACGGGCATCGTGCTCGCCAGCGGCATCGTCGCGTCGACGGACGGATTGGCAGGATTTTCCAACAGCGCGACGGTGCTTTCCCAGGCGAGCGCCACCACCTCGGTCTCCGCCGTCTCCAGCGGCACCGGAGAGGTGAAGACATCGGCCCACGGCGTCGGCTCGGCGCTGGCGCTGGGCGTCATGCTGTCGGGCACGCAGAAGATCTCCGGCGACGTCACCAACACCTCCATCATCGGCGCGACCGCGCTGTCCAATGTCACGGCATCGGGCAAGGGCGGCACGGTTTCCAAGGACGCGACGGCCGTCTCCTCCGCCTTCGGCCTCTTCACCGCGGCCGGCGCGGGCATCGGCGGCGATCTCGTCAACACGGGCACCATCGGCGGCAGCGCCACCGCGAACGCCACCGCCAGCGGCGGCACGGCGGATGCCTCCGCCTTCGCCTATGGCCTTGCCCTCGATGCCACCGGCGGCGTCGGCGGCAGCATCGTCAATTCCGGCATCGTGGTCGCCACCGCATCGGCCGGAGCCACCGGGGCCAGCACCAGCGCAAAGGCCGTCGCCGTGGGCCTCCAGATCGCCTCCGGCACGGTGGGTGGCGCGCTCGCCAACACCGGCGCCATCGCCGCACAGGCGACGGGCACCGACGCCACCGCCATCGGCATCGCCATCGGTTCCACGATCGACGGCATGGCCCTGGGCGCGGCGCAGGTGACGACCCTCGACACCCTCAAGGTGGACACCGCCCTCGCCACCGCCGGTGCGGTGACGCTCACCGGCGGCCTCGTGAATACGGGCGGCATCACCGCCACCACCGGCGCCACGGGCAGCGCCACCGCCATCAAGGTGGCGGGCGGCAGCAACATCGGCACGCTCACCAATCGCGGCGGCATCTACGCCATCGAGGGCAACAACGCCGGCATCGCCATCGACCTGACCGGTGAGGGCTCCGCCACCCGCGTCCTGCTGCAGGATGGAACTGTTTTCGGCGACCTCGCGCTCTCCTCCACCTATGCCGACGCCATCACCTGGAGCGGCGGCACGCTGAACGGCGATGTGCTCGGCGGCGGGCTCGGCAGCCTCACGGTGCTGGCCGGGGCGGATACGAGCTTCGTCTACTCCGGCACGCTGGAGAGCCTCGCGAGCGTCAACGTCGGCGGCGACGGCACGCCGGTGAGCCTCGCCTTCATCGGCACGGCGGTGGGCATCGGCACCTTCGCCGTGAAGGATCAGGGCACGCTGATCCTCACCGCCGACAGCGCCATCGAAACCAAGTCCTACACCCAGGCCGCCGGCGGCACGCTGGGCCTCTACCTCTCCCCGCAATGGACCGCCGCGCCCATCGTCGCGACGAGTGCCGAACTCGACGGCACGGTGGCCGTGCTGGGCGCCACCGGCATCCGGGCGAAGACCACGAGCTACGATCTCGTCTCCTCGTCCGACATCTCCGGCTCCTTCGCCGACGTGACCACCCCCAACAGCCTGCTCTCCGCCGCCGTCACCTATGATGCGGACGGGGCGACGCTGGTGCTCACCCGCAACGCCACCACCTCCCTCGCCGGCCTCTCCCTCGCGGGTCGCTCGCTCGCGGCGGGCATCGATCTCAACTACCAGCGGCTCTCGCTCTCCTCGCCGCTGAGCCCGGTGCTGGACAGCTTCTATGTCGGCACCGACGGGCAGGTGGCGAACCTCCTCAACCAGATGTCCGGCGCGCCCTTGGCCGATGCGAAGACGGCCGGCATGGCGACCTTCGGCACCATCAACGGGCAGATCAGCCAGCAGCTCGCCGCCACCCGCGGCACCGGCGCCCTGCCCAGCGGCGGCAGCGCGCTCCTCTCCTATGGCGCGGGCGAGGTGAACCTCTCCGGCAACGCCTATGCCGCGACCGGTTCCGCGTCCGGAGCCTCCAGCCCCTGGACATCCCTTGCAGCGGCCGCACCGGCGCCGCAGAACGGCGTGTGGCTGCGCCCGTTCGGCAACTGGGGCAGCACTGACACCGGCAACGGCACGGTCTCCAGCTCCGGCGGCGGCGTGCTCGGCGGGATCGAGCGGGCGTTCGGCGACGATGCACGTGGCGGCGCCGTCTTCAGCTACCAGACGGCCAACCTGGGCTTCACCACCCCGGCCTCGGGCTCGGTGGACCAGTGGACCGCCTCGCTCTATGCGGAAAAGCAGTGGGGCGCCTTCTACGCCAATCTGTTCGGCACCTACGGCTACCAGACCTACGACATGAGCCGCTCCATCGCGTACGGCGGCACGCTCTTCACCGCGCGCTCGAACTTTTCGGGCAATGCGGGCGCGGTGGTGGGCGAGGCAGGCTATGACTATGCCTACGCCCCCGGCGCCAAGCTTGAGCCCTATCTGCGCCTCGCCTATGCGGCGCTGGGCACCGACACCTTCGCCGAGCGCGGAGCCGGCGTGTTCAATCTGAACGTCGCCGCCGACACCACCCAGTCGCTGCAATCCACCCTCGGCCTGCGCGTCATCCAGCCTCTGTCGCTCTCGACCCTGCCGGTGACGCTGCGGCTGGAGGCGGGCTGGCAGCACGAATATCTCGACACGGGCGCGAGCCTCGGCGCCGCCTTCCTGTCCGACAGCACCATCGCCTTTAACATCCTGTCGGGCGGGCCGAGCGATCTGGCCCTCGCCGCGGCGGGCCTCTCCTTCGCGCTCACGGCCAATATCGACGGCTACCTCGAATATCGCGGCAGCTTCGGCGACGGCTATTCCAACAGCACGGCCTCGGCACAGCTTCGGCTGCGGTTCTGAAGCATGGTCGCGGATCGCGGCGGGCCTCTGCCGACGCTCGAGCGGGCGTGGGAACTCTACCGCGCCAGCGACCTAGCCGGTGCGGAGGCGGTGGCGCGGGCCATCGTCCAGCGCGCCGTGCTTGGGCAGCAGGCGGCATTGGCCGAGGCGGCGCACCTCGTCGGCGTCATCCTCGCGCAGACTGGGCGGACGGAAGAGGCCGTCAGCTTTATGGCGCGGGCGGCCGATGCCGATCCCGGCCGGGCCTCCTACCACAGCAACCTGTGCGAGATGCGCCGCCAGACCGGCGACCGGGCCGGCGCCGTCGCCGCCGGGCGCGCGGCGGTGGCGGCCGATCCCGCCTATGCGGCCGGGCACAACAATCTCGGCATCGCCCTGTTCGAGACCGGCGCGCTGGAAGAAGCCCTCGCCTGCTACGGCCGGGCCATCGGCCTGCGCCCCACCTTCGCCGAGGCCCACAACAACCTCGGCAACGCTTTGCGTGCCAAGGGCCTGCCGGGCGAGGCCATCGCCGCCTTCCGTGCCGCCCTGGCCCAGCGCGGGCATTATCCGGAAGCCTGGAACAACCTCGGCAACGTGCTGCGCGAGACGGGCGATTTCCGCGAGGCGGACGC
Organism: Xanthobacter aminoxidans; assembly: GCF_043193615.1. Lineage (NCBI taxonomy): Bacteria > Pseudomonadati > Pseudomonadota > Alphaproteobacteria > Hyphomicrobiales > Xanthobacteraceae > Xanthobacter > Xanthobacter aminoxidans. The sequence goes on from NZ_JBAFUS010000001.1 coordinate 367,996, forward strand.
CGCCTTCCACACCGCCATCGCCCAGCGGCGGGACTATGTGGAGCCCTACAATTCCCTCGCCCTCTCCCTGTTCGCGCAGGAGCGCAGCGAGGAGGCCTTCGCGGTGCTGGCGCTGGCCATTTCGGCGGCGCCCGAGCGGCCGGAGCCGGCCTTCTATCTGGCGCAGGGCCTGCTCAACGAGCGCAAGGCGGAGGGCGCGCGCTCGGCCTGCCAGCGGGCGCTGCGCGCCAACCCGCACCATGTGCCAACGCTGGTCCTCCTCGCCCGCATCCTGCGAGATCTGGAGCGCGGCGACGAGGCGATCGACGCCGCCCGCCGGGCGCTGGCGCTCGCCCCGGATGATCTCGACGCGCTGAACGTGCTCGGCCTGCTGCTGATGGAAACCGGCGACCTGCGCGGCGCCTGCGCCCTGTTCGAGCGGGCGCTGGCGAACGATCCCGCCTCGGTCAACAGCCGCATCAACCTCGTCGCGGCCCGCAAGGTGCGGCCGGACGAGGATATGGTGACGGCGCTGGAGAGTGCACTCTCAGCCGAGACCGGCGAAGCCGAGCGCATCCCGCTCCATTATGCCCTCGGCAAGGCCTATGACGACCTCGGCCGCCACGCCGAGGCCATGGACCAGTTCATCGCCGGCGCCCGGCTGAAGCGCGCGCAGCTGACCTATGACGAGCCCGCCGCGCTGGCCACCTTCGACCGCATCCGCGCCATCTTCACCCCAGCCTTCCTCGCCGAGCGGGCCGGCATGGGGGATGCGCACGCGCGGCCGATCTTCATCGTCGGCATGCCGCGCTCGGGCAGCACGCTGGTGGAGCAGATTCTCGCCAGCCATCCCGCCATCCAGGGTGGCGGCGAGATGGACCTGTTCCACCGCGCGGTGAACCGCATCGACCAGACCTTCGGTGGCATGGTCCATTATCCCGAGCTGATGCATCTCATCGAGCGGCCGGAGATGGCCGAGATCACCTCCGCCTATCTCGACGCCCTCCCCGCCCGCGCGCCCGGCAAGCGGCTGATGGCGGACAAGATGCTGAACAACTACTTCTACCTCGGCCTCATCCACCTCCTGTTCCCGCGCGCCGTCATCATCCATTGCCGGCGCGATCCGGTGGACACGGCCATCTCCTGCTTCTCCAAGCTGTTCCGCGACGACCTGCCCTACAGCTACGATTTCGCCGAGCTCGCCCGCCACCATGCCGCCTATGCCGGGCTGATGGCACACTGGGACGAGGTGCTGCCGGAAGGCACCATCCTGCCCATGGACTACGAGGCGGTGGTGGCCGACATCGAGGGCGCGGCACGGCGCCTCATCGCCACCTGCGGGGAGGCATGGGACCCGACCTGCCTGAAATTCCACGAGACGGAGCGGCCGGTGCGCACGGCCAGCATCACCCAGGTGCGCGAGCCGCTCTATGCCACCTCGGTCGGCCGCTGGCGGCGCTACGGTCCCGCCATCCAGCCGCTGCTGGATGCGCTGGGGCGCTGAGACTTCAAGGCTTGTTCCGGCGCAGGAGCCGCATCTGCACCTGGGCGAGAACGCCGGAGGCGAGGCCCTGCAGGCGCGCGATGGCGGCAAGCTGCGCGGTCGGCGCGGACATGAAGCCCCCGCGCTCGGCGGTGCGGATGAGATGCGCCGCCACCACCTGCGGCGCCAGCGGCTGGCCGGAGCCGGCGAATGGCGCGATGGCGGCGGGACGCCGCGGACGCTCCTGGGCGAGCTGCGGCGTGTCCGTATCCGGCGGCACAGAGACCGTCACGCTGACGCCGGCTGCGGCCAGCTCGATGCGCAGCGCCTCGGCGAATCCGCGCACCGCGAACTTGGACGCGCAATAGCCGGCATAGCCCGCGACCCCGAACAGCCCGGCGGCGGAGGCGACCAGGGCGATGTGCCCCTGCCCCTCCGTCACCATGGATGGCGCTGCGGAACGCACCAGATTCGCGGTGCCGAGGAAATTGGTCTCCATCTGCGCGTGCGTGGCGGCCACGTCCTGCTCCAGGAAGAAGCCGGGCTCGACGATACCGGCGCTCGCCACAACCCAGAGCGGCGTTCCGTGCGCGGCGAGAAGGGCATCCACCAGCGTGGTACAGGCCGCAAAGTCGCGCACATCGAGCGCGTGCGCGACCACGGCGATTCCCTGCGCTTCCAGTTTCTCCCGCGCCCGGGCGAGGCGCGCCGGATCACGGCCGAGAATCGCAACCGTGCAATCGCGGCTTCCCAGGATTTCCGCAATGCAAAAGCCGATGCCGCTCGACCCGCCGCTGATGATGGCGAGGGGCCGGTGCGTGCGGACCACCCCTGCTGCGACCAAGTGTTCCGACATGGAGAGCTTACCTTGTTACCATATTCCCTTAGGTCGCCGACAACACCGACGGCAGCGAGACACCTTGCAACTGCACGTCCCAACTGCGCAATTTTGCGGAACAACAATGACGTGTTGCAGTACCGCAACGCTCCCTTAAACGTTGTATGGCTAGGTCGCTGTGCAGAGCGAGGGGATGTATAACAGCCCTGCTCCTCCAGCGGCGGGACCGTAGCGCGTCAATGTTGTCGGCAAATAAATTTTTCGCCTCGCTGCTGCTCGCAGCCGCAACTTGCGGCTGCACGGCACTGCCTTCCTCCGGACCGTCCCGCGTCGAGATCGAGATGGCGCAGCCATCCGACGACCAGCGGTATCTGCTGGTAGACGTCGACGACCGCACCCTTTCGCTTCTGGCGCAGGAGCGCCCCGCCACCTTGGGTGGCCGCTTTGGCGATTATCGTCCCCCCACCCGCTACGTGGTCGGCGTCGGCGACGTCATCTCCGTCACCATCTGGGAGGCGGCGGCCGGCGGCCTGTTCTCCGGCCCGGTCATCGACCGGCTCGGCACCGGCTCGCGCAGCGCGGCCATCCCCGAACAGCAGGTGGCGCAGGACGGCTCCATCACCGTGCCCTATGCCGGGCGCATCCCGGTGGCCGGGCGCACCACGGCGCAGATCGAGGCCGCAGTTGTCGAAAAGCTGAGCGGCAAGGCCATCGAGCCGCAGGTGGTGGTGGTGGTCACGCGCAGCGTCAGCAACGCCGCGACCGTGCTTGGCGAGGCAACCACCGGCGCCATCGTCCCGCTCTCCCCGCGTGGCGATCGCGTGATGGACGTGATCGCGGCGGCCGGCGGCATCAAGATTCCCGCCCATGAGGTGTTCGTGCGCCTCAGCCGCGGCGGCAACACCGTGACCGTGCCCATGCAGGCGCTGCTCAACGATCCCAAGGAGGACGTCTACGTCCGCCCGCTGGACAAGATCGTGCTGATCCGCGACCCTCAGACCTTCACCGTGTTCGGCGCCGCCGGAAACCCGACCATCGTGCCGTTCGACGCGGTGGGCATCACGCTGGAAGAAGCGGTCGCCCGAGTCGGCGGCCTGATCGATTCCCGTGCCGATCCGTCCGGCGTCTACCTGATGCGCATCGAGCCGGCGCGCTTCGCCGCCCGCCTGCGGCCGGATTCCCAGCCCTTGGAGAGCAACGGCTATGTCCGCGTGATCTACCGCTGGAACATGCGCGATCCGAACTTCGTCTTCCTCGCCCGCAGCTTCAACATCCGCAACAAGGATGCGATCTACGTCGCCAACGCGCCGCTGGCGGACCTGCAGAAGGTCACCTCGCTGTTCAACTCCGTAGCCCAGCCCGTGGTCAGCACGGTCTCGGTGGCGGCGCAATAGGGCCGGCATGGTCTCCCCGGCGCATGCAACCCGGGAGAGCGGGCACCTGGACCGGCAGAATGGCTCCATTTTGTCCCGCGGGATGCTGCACGTCCGACCCGGACCGGCGCTGAAGACCCTTGTGAAGCGATTGGCACCGGGGCTGCAGCGGCGCGAAACCGCCGTTGCAGCCCCGCGTACCGGCTTGGTCCAGCCGCAGCCCGAAAGCGCCCTAGACCGGACGACAATCCTTCAGGCGCGGCTATCGCGCGGTCAGTTCGCCGCCCTGGGCTTCCTCGTCGGCGTTTTCGTGCCCACGCTGATCGCATTTGCCTATCTGTCGATCTTCGCGGTGCCGCAGTTCCTGTCCGAGGCGCGCCTCGTCGTCCGCGGGAACCTCGAGCAGGTGGCCGGCGGTGGTTCTCCGATCGGCGGCGTTCCGCAAGTTCCGAACAGTCAGGAAGCACAGGTTATCGTTGACTACCTGCGCAGCCGCACCCTGGTCGGCATCCTGCAACAACAGATGGATCTGCGCCGCATCTTCGCCTCCGCCGACCATGATCCCATATTCGGCCTGTCCCGTACGGCCAGCGAGGATCAGCTCGTCACTTACTGGAACCGGCAGGTCAAGGTGGCGCTCGAATCGACCTCGGGCGTCATCACCGTGAAGGTGAGCGCCTTCAGTCCCCAGAGCGCTGCCATGTTGGCCGCAGCCGTCATCCGGCAGGCCGAACAGGCTGCCAATGACCTCACCATCCGCAATCGCGGCGACCGGGTCGTCCAGGCTGGTATCGAGGAGCGCGCCGCATTCACGGATCTGGCTGTCGTGCGCAGCGAACTCGAAGCCTTCAGGAACACCCAGGGTACCCTCGACCCCCTGCGCAGCGCCGTTCAGTCCTATTCCGTGATCGCCCGCCTCAGGGACCAGCGGTCCGAGATCAATACCGACCTCAGTGCGGCTCGTATGCGCCTCGATGAGAACTCGCCGGTCGTGCGAGCCCTCAAGGAGCGGCTCAGGACGGTCGATGAGCAGATTAAGACGCTCGATTCCGAACTCCTGGGTTCCTCGTCCAGTGACGCCGGATCGACGGCGAACCTGATCGCCGGAGCTGAACTGGAGGTGCACCGCCGCTTGGCTGAGCAACGGCTTCGGCAGGCGGAACTGGAACTTATGGAAGCGCGGACCCAGGAAGCCCAGAAGCAGGTCTACATCCTGACATTCATGGCCCCCACCATGCCGGACGAGAAAATCTTCCCCTCGCCCCTGCTCCAGGCCAGCATCGTGTTCGCTGTCCTCGCCACGGCCTGGGCCGTGATTTCGCTCTACGTCGGCAGCATCTACGCCCGCACCCGGTGAGCCCTCTGCCAGTCCCGCCCGGCCGGATGGGACGATCAGGTTCCTGGCGGATCCGCCGATATCACCTCTGCGGGCGCTTCCTCAACGACGTCATCGGCGCGCCGAAAAGCGTCGCCGACGTCGGCATAGACCTCGGCATCCATGGCCAGAAGCTCCTGGGCGCTCGGCCAGTCGCGCACCAGATCGGCGAGTTCCCCCACCTGGCGTGACCAGACGAGCTGTGGAGGCGGCGGCAGGGCCACTCCCAACACGGCAGCGAGCGTCTCCCAATAGACATCGACCTCGTCAGAATGACCGACCACATCTATTTCTGACAGCGTCTGCAGAGCCTTTTCGACGGCTGACGGCTCCAGCTGATCGTCTGATGTCAGACATGTCAGCAAGCGCGTGAGAGGGCTGACCAAGAGCTTGCGCTGGGCCGATGTCAGTGTCCCAAGCCAGGTCTCCAGGTCGCTCATCTCCTCGACCGTCGCACCCGCCAGGCTGTCGAGCAGCGGACGCATGGCCTCCGTGAGCACGGAATAGGCAAGGTTGGGAGTCTTTACCGCCCAACGCAGCACGAGCAATTGTTCGGCAAGCTCCTCGAACGGATCACGGATCAGCACCGAGCAGGTGAAATTGACATGCCGGAGCAATGGCTCGTAGGAGCGGAAGAAGAGCCTGCCGGTGCAATAGACCGATGACGAGAAGGGCAGCGCGATGATTGATCGCGCGGCCTCCTCGGGCGTCCGTTCCAGCCGTGTGAACACCATGTGGAACAGGTTCTGCAGCGGCTCGTTGAGCGCCGCTTGCGGCAACAGACGGGTTTCGAGCCGGAACAGCTTGCCCTCGGCAGTCGCGCTCTTCGGACGGCGGCGATAGATACGGACGTTTGTGGCCTCGTCATGCAACTCCACATCGGGAATCTGCGCGAGCCCCGGAACATGCTGCTCGTCGATGTAGAAACCGCAGATGCCCGTGTCATGCAGCCCATGCTCACGTAACAGAGGCCGCAACACGGTCGCCGGGACAACGCGGCGCATTTCGCCCCCGGTGAAGATCTTCACATGGGGCGTGGCCGAAGGATGGTCGGGCATGATCCATCCCACGATGTGGGTACCGGCATCCTCGTCGATGCTGAAGCGCAAAATTCCACTCCGGATTGGACGTACCGCGCGGAAGACCGCGCCCTTCAGCGGCGATGATCGCGAACGACTGCGACAAGAATCATGACGTTGATCCAGATAATCCCGCAGAAGACGAACACGAAGAAGCCGGTCTGCCACCAGATCGGGCCGGCCGACGTCTCCGGCAGGCTTGGCGCGATGTAGACATTGATGAACGTACTCTGTGCCCGAGCCCGGCGTTCCGCCTCCTGCAGGCCTGCGAGGGTTATGGATTGCAGGGTCTCGGCAAACCGCACATCAAGTTCCGATTCCTCGTACGCGGCGAGCGCCGCCACGGCCGTGCTGCTGCCCCCTCCGGAAAGATTCGCCTTGAAGGTGGCGATCTCGCTTTCGATGGCACGGACCCGGTCCCGCAGGACCCCGAGCGTCGGTCCGTTGGGCACTGAGAGGCGCTCAAGCGCCCGGATCTCCCGGTCCGCAGCGATACGCTCCTGCTCAAGCCGGAGCAGGCTGATGCTCAAGGCATCCGCGGCCTGGGCGGGATCGACGGCCCGACGCTTGAGGCGCCATTGCTGCTGCCGCACCAGAGCCTCGGTATAGCGCTTCGTCGCGGCATCGAGCTGTTCCTTCGCGCGGAGAACCGCATCCATCCGCGACTGCGCCGCGAGCTTGTTCAGAACACCCTCGCCGTCCAGGAGAATACGGGCCGCCAAAGTTTGCGCGGCCTCCGGGCTGAACGCCTGGACGCGCAGCAGCACGACTTCCGACCGCCGGTCGACCGTCGCGGTAACATGCTTGCCCCAATAGCGCGCCAATTGCTCCACAGTTGCGTTGCTCCGGAGTGCCGACCAGAAATCGATATCCGGGCCGGTGAAGAACTGCCGCAGCCATCCATCAGCGTCGAGCTTCGCCACATAGTCGAGGCTCGTGACGTAATTGGCGAAAACAAACGGTCCCTGTGCCCGCGAGGCCCCGCCCAGGCCGCCGAGAAGCGCCGATAGGCCGCGCGCGACACTCGCGGCCGCCCCCTTCGCCTCATTGGTGTCCAGGCCATCATAGACCGGCGTGCCAAGGGATTCCCGAATGGCAAGCCGCGCCTCAGAGACGTAGACCGGACTGGCGATGATCGTGCAGTAGACCATGCTCGCCGCGGCTGGGACGATGACCATCACGAAGAAGGTCAGGCGCAGCAGCGCAAACCACCGCGACGAGGCCGTGGCCCCACTACCATACGTCCGTGGAAGTCTACGCCAGCGCAGCCCAGGCTTGATAAACGGGCGCACCGCAAGGGCCCGGCTGCGCTCGATCAGCGCCCGGATCGGCGGTGCCGCAGGCAATCCAGCCATCCTTACCTCGCCCTGAGCACCACAACGTCCTGAAAGTCATGCAGCGCTCCGGTCCCAATATCCACGAGGTCGAAGTGCCGTGTCCATTCCGCCCTTATGTAAGGCTCGGAGATGAATGTGATGCCGTAGTCATACGTGGCGCTCGACAAGTGCCCGCTCTGGCGAATGAATCCATAGCAGGGTCCGTTTGCGAACCGGCGCTCCACCTCCTCGAGGCTGGGACGCGGGATGCACAGCATATCGAAAATCATCTCCTCGCCGAGTGCCCGATCCAGAGCGCGCTGGCCATGGATCGACAACATCAGGATGGCCCCGGGCGCGCACACCCTGGCCAGTTCGCCCAGATAGAAGCGGTGATCCGCTTCGGCAAGATGGCTGAAGACGGAGATGGAAATCACAGCGTCGAAACTGTTGTCGGCGAGCGGCAATCGCTGGCGCGGCTCGGTCTTGATGGCCTTCACATGCCCAAGATGGCCGTTCAGCCAGGCAACCAGATCGGCATCGATATCCACGCCCACATAGGTTCCCCGGAACCCATGAAACATCCGCGCAATACGACCCGCCCCGACGCCGAAATCCAGAACCGCACGGAAATCCTTCAGGGGAACCGGGCTCAGGGCGCTGAGCGAACGCAGGAAATGCACGCCATGGCTGGCGAAACCGAACGGATCGGTCAACCCGGAGGTCCGGTACATCAAAGGCTCCGGAGGGCACGGGGCGATGGTGCCCTCTGGCGCCCAGATACCATCGACGGGGAGGTTGAGGGCAAGCCAGCTTTCCAGATCGCCGTTGATGCCTTCGCTGCTCGGCGAACCCGCCGCGACCCTGTCGCCCTCAATCGAGATAGTCATGTGGCTTGCCTCTTCGCCTGGACGCTCTCGTAGAAGCGCACAACGTCGGCGGCCATATGGCGTGACGTGCGTTCATATTGCGTCAAGGCACTCATTGCCCGTGCCAGCCCCGGCTCCGCGGCAAAGCGGCCGATGACGCGGGTCAGAGCCGCGTCCGAACCTTGGGTGAACCCGAATCCGTTGCGCCCCTCCTCGATGAACTCGTTCATTCCCTCGACGTCCGAGATCACCACCGGCGTGTGGGTGGCGAGCGCCTGGAGAAGGATCAGCGGACTGTTCTCGACCCAGGTCGATGGGATGACGAGCACATCCATGGCGGCAAGCACCTCGGCGGTCCGCTCGACTGGAAATGTCCCGCGAAAGACGACCTCCAAGCCCTCTGCGAGCTGTCGAACCTCGCGCGCATAGGCGGGGTCCATGGTCTCGTCGCCATAGACGTCCAGTGAAAACTGATTGGAATCAAGGCGCCTCATGGCGCGCAAAAGGAGGTGGAGCCCCTTGTGCCGGGCCAGTTGGCCGATGAAGCCAAGCCGAGTGCGGCCGGATGGGCCTGGGGGCTTGTCCGAGCGGTCGATATCGATCCCAAAGCGGCTAAGCTCCAGCGGCACCGTGAGGCCGCTGGCCCGGTAAGCGTTCATCAGGAAACGGGTCGGCGTCAGCGCCCCCGCGTAGGCGCCATAGGCAGCCGAAAGGTGCCCCGGCCGCTCCTTCAATGCCGCGACGTTGGCGCGCCAGTTCGCGGGAGCAAGGCGAGGCATCCGAGCCACCGTCTCTGAAACGGCTATGCGCGCGATGCGGCGCCCAAAACCCGCCCGCGCTCCATCATGCGAGAAATAGGCGCAGGCCACGCAATTGGAGCGGCTGCGGTTCGGTCCAGCACAGCGCGTGCCGTCCACCGTGCTCAGCTTGTTGTTGAAGCAAAAGCCGAAAAAGTCCGTGAAGGTGGCAACGACTGGCTTTCCCGCGCCTCTCGCGACATCAAGCAAGGCGGATGTGTGGTTGAGCAGGTGACACACATGGATGATGTCCGGCTGGATCTCATCCAGGAGCGTACGGTGTACCGTGGCCAGGTCGGGCAGGTGAAAAGTGTCCCGCAGTCCCCGATCTGGAAAACGATTGCGATCGAACCGGATCACTCTGACGCCATCGATCGCGTAACGCTGGATGAAATCCTCTTGCCGCGGCTCCCCCGCAAAGGTCGCCGTGACGACCACCGGCTCATGGCCGAGTGCCAGAAGCTCCCGCGCTAGAGTTCGGGTATAGCTTTCTGTCCCGTAGAAATGTTCTGGGTAGTAGCAATGGACGAATAGGGCGATCCGCATTCCAGTTCCAGATCTGCGCGAAGCTCCGCCAGTACAAGATCAATACCCAGATCCAGGTCGATCCTCGGCACCCAGCCGAGACGCTCGCTGGCACGGTGGATGTCGAGCGTGGAGGTGGAGACATCAAAGTGGCGCGGGGCCACGTGCTGCACCTCAAGGGTCCGGTTCAGCTTCTTCTCGAGTTTGCCAATGACCTCTTTGAGCGAGTGCCCCCTGCCCGACCCCACATTGATCGGACCCGTCACCCGCCGCGCGGTTCCCGCCGCGATGAGCGCACTTACGACGTCGTCGAGATGGACGTAATCACGAACGACCTCGCCACTTCCATAGAGCTGCAGCGCCTTCCCGCTCAACGCGGCGCGCGCAAACAGGGTGACTGCGCCGAGGCCCCTGCTCTCATGCTGGCGGGCCCCATAACAGTTGCCGATCCGTACCGACATGCCATCGACGCCGTACAGATCCCGATACATCTCGATGTAACGTTCCACCGTCAGCTTGGAGACGCCATAGGCGCTGATGGGCCGGGTGGGATGATCTTCGCTGATGGGAAGGTGCTCGGGGGTGCCATAGACGCTGCCACCCGACGAAGCGAACACGATACGAAGGCCAGGCACACCACGTGCCGCCTCCAACATCCTGACGGTGCCCACCACGTTCTCCAGAACGTCCCGCGCGGGGTCGAGCACCGCGGTGGATGGAATGGACGACCAAGCCAGATGATAAAGGGTGGAAACCCCTTTCAGCAGGTCTCCCCAGCCATCGAAGGTGGCAAGGTCGACGCTCTTCCAAGACACGCCTCGCACGTTCGGCGCGTCCGCCACGCTTCGCGATGTGGCGATGATCTGCGTTTCACGTCTTGCAAGTTCCTGACACAGCCGGCGGCCGATCAGCCCCCCGCCTCCTACAACCAATGCCCCCATCACTGCCTCGCGGCGAGGCGCACCGCGCCTCGCAAATCGTGCGGAACGAAACGCTCCGACAACGCTAGTCCAGATGGGCGGACAGCAGAACCCGCGTGCGTCAGCCGCAGCTCTTCCCTCATCGACCCGCTGCCTTTTCACAACATTAGCGGGCACCACCACCACCCGCAACTCACAAAATCACCCACCAGGGTAAAGAGCGGGTAAAGCTACGCGCGGGGGGTAACTCGGCTGGCTTGAAGCGCTTCCGCATACACGGTGCCATAGGCTTCGACCATGGTTTCGACGGCGAAGACGCCCGCCCTTTCACGGTTTCGGGCACCAAGCGCATCGACCTCCGCAGGATCGTTCAGCAGCCGAAGCAGGATGTCGGCGAGTTCGGCCCTGTCGGCACCAAGGGTCTGTGAGCCGCCGAGGATTTCCGGCAACGCGCCCACCTTAAAGCCGGCCACCGCATGCCCCATCGCCATGGCGAAGGGAGAGACCTGTCCAAAGCTCTCTCGCACAACGGGGGCTACGAAAATCCGGAACCGGCTGTAGATCTCTGGCAGGTCCCCATAGGGAACCGTGCCGGTGAACTCGAAATTCTGGCGAACGCCAGCATCAATGACGCGACGGAGGAAAACCGGGAGCAGATCGCCGTTGCCGACGACGAGGATACGGGTGCGCGGCCGTCTGCGGGCGACGTCGATCATCGGGTCAAGGGAGTCTTCGCTCAGTTTGTCCCGGGTCAGCCGGTACACCATGCCGATCGTATCTTCCGCTTCTGGCGCGAAACGGCGGGGCGCGAAACGATCGAGATCAATGCCTGGATGAATCACCTTCCCATTGGTCACGTCTGGAGCGAAGGTGGCGCGGATATAATTCGACACGAAGAGATACTGCCCCACCCGCGGATCACGCAGCGGCTCGACGGGCGTGTTCACGTTCTGGACGAGGGCAGCCTGCGTCGCGCGGGCCGCGGCCAGCGCGCTGAGATACCAGGGCCGATCGCTCTCGCCCCAATAATGAATGTGGATGATGTCAGGCCGCACCCGCGCGTAGGCCGCGGCAAAGTCCTCCGCCGGCGATCCGAGCGGGACGACGTCCACCTCCATCCCCTCGTGCCGGCCGTGGGGCGGCAGGGCAGCGGTGAGAACCCGCATGTCGAACCTGTGGCCGAGCCTTTCCATCAGGTCCACGACGAGCTGGGTTGAACCGCCCACGAAAACATTCGGGATGACATGCAGCACCCGGGGCCGGTCAGGCAGGGCGGGTTGTTGCAGGCGCACGCGATAGACGACGGATCGCTGTCCGAAGACCAGGCGGGAAAAGTCCCGCATCAGGTTCCGGCCGGCCTTCCCCCAGCGGACTTGCGGCTGCCAGTGGCCCGCTTCATCCCGCCGCAGTTCCGTTCCCGTGGCAACGGCGAGCGTGCCCATCTCCTTCAGGAAGGCAAGGGATGGCCCCGGCTCGAAGATAAGCGTTCCGAGCCGCGCCAGCGGCAGCGGCAGGACCGGCGTCCGCTCCTGCCGGGCCTGCAATTGCTCGATCAAGTGCAAGAGCTGGTCAGAACGGACCTGCATGTCGGCCAGCTGCTGTCGGAGGTCGGCAATCTCTTTCGCGAGGCCGCCCGCTTCTTCTGCCGCAGCCTCGCCCTCCTGACCGGCCACGGTCGCTGGTACTCCTGTGGCAAGATCCATGGCGGCGGGCGGAACGGACAGGCATGGTTTCATAGCAGACGACGGGGTCCGATCGGTATGGCAATGTGTTTGGCGCGGGCAGCATCGCGGGGGAGCGACCTCGCAGGCGCGACATCCTATGGCACCGCTGGAGCACGCGCGCGCCATAAGGTAAGATAGACATGGCAAGCATCGGAATGCTAGTAGCGGCTCTGAAGCGCACTTGAAAGTTGAAGCTCCGACGGAGCGTTACCAGAGGGAGGAAGAGGCGGTGAGCCAACCCGTCTCGCCTACACAGAATTTATCTGTACGCGACGAGCTGACCGAATCGCTGGTGAAGCGCAATGCGCGGGTACGCGAGGAGTTGCGCCAGCGGGCTCGCGAGGCACGAAGGCGACAGCCTGTGGTGCGGCGGGCGGATGCCGGCTTCTGGGGCATCGAGGCGCTTGCCGCCATCCCCCAGCGACTGCCCCTGTGGCCGAGCTTCATCGTCCTCGTGCTTGTACCCACACTGCTCGCCAGCATCTATTTCGTCTTTATCGCCTCGCGACAGTACGTCTCGGAGGCGCGATTTGCGGTGCGCACCTCGGAGCATTCCGGGCTGGAGGGAATCGGCGGATTGTCCGCCCTGCAAGGACTGGCCGAGGTTCAGGATTCGCTGATCATCTCCAACTTCGTGAAAAGCCTCGCCATGGTGGAGGCACTCGACGAGAAGGTCGGCCTGCGCCAATTGCTATCCAAGCCGGACATCGACTGGTTTTCCCGCTTCAATCCGTCTCGTCCTGTGGAGCGCTTGGAGCGCGCCTGGCGGGCACAGATGGACACCAGCATCGAGGGTACGTCCGGCATCATCACGGTGCGCGTCTGGGCATTCAGTCCCGAGGATACGCTTCGCATCACCCGGGCCATCGTGAGCCTGTCGGAAGACATGGTGAACAAGCTCGGAGAACGCACCCGGAAGGACGCCATCGCCCAGAACCAAGCGGAATTGGAACGGGCGCAGGAGCGGCTGCGCAAGGCGCGTGCCGCCATGCGCGACCTGCGCAACGAGGTCGGCGTCATAGATCCGGTGCGGACCAATGAAGGTGTAGACAAGCTCATCAGCGAGCTTGAGAGCGACCTTACGCTCGTGGACCAGCAGATCGGCACCGCGCGGCGTACCCTGAGTCCCGACGCGCCGCAGTTCACCCTGCTGGATGCACGGCGCCAGGCGATCAAGGACAACATCACAACGCTGAAGGCGCGGCTGACCACCCGCACCGGTGCCGCCGGCGATACGCTCTCTGCCGTCATGACCCGCTACGACACGCTGGAGCTGGAACGGCAGATCGCCGAACGCCAGTACACGACCGCCGCCGAGGCGCTGGAGCAGGCGCGGGTGAACGCGGAACGTCGCGGCATGTATCTGGCAGCCTTCGTCAATCCGGTTCTCGCCCAGGAGGCCGACTACCCCAACCGCTTCTGGATGCCGGTGGCAGCAGCCGCGCTGTTCTGTGTGATCTGGCTCGTGATCCTCGCCGGGTTCGAGCTGGCGCGCCAGCTGAGGAGCTAGGCGGGACATGATCGTCATCGATCGCCTCACCAAAACCTATTGGACCCACTTTCAGCGCAAGACGGTGTTCTCGAACATCTCGGTTCGCCTCAACTCCAAGCTCAGCTACGGCCTGCTGGGACAGAACGGCGCGGGAAAGTCCACATTCCTCAAGATCATCGCGGGCACCGAGGCGCCCACCTCGGGTCGGGTCTATCGCTCGGTCCGCATGTCGTGGCCGCTGGGGTTCGCGGGCGGCTTCCATCCGATGATGACGGGGCGCGAGAACATCCGCTTCCTCGCCCGCGTCTATGATGCGGACATCACCGAGGTAACCGACTTCGTGGAGGATTTCTCGGAGCTGGGGCGCGACCTCGACCTGCCGGTGAAGACCTATTCCTCGGGCATGACCTCGCGCCTTGCCTTCGCCGTCTCCATGGCCATCGAGTTCGAATTCTATCTGGTGGACGAGATCACCGCGGTGGGCGACGCGCGCTTTCAGCTGAAATGCTCTCGCGCCTTCGCCGAGCGCCGGGCGCGGGCGGGCATGATCATGGCGTCCCATTCCACCGGTACCATCAAGGACTACTGCAATGCCGGGCTGGTCTTGCAACGCGGACGGCTGATGATGTTCGAGGACATCAACGACGCCATCGAGGTCCATCGCCAGCAGATGGAAGCCTGACCATGAGCGAAACGCAGGCCCGCCTCACGCGCTTTGCCGGCGAGAGCTGGTCCACCGCGCTTTCAATGCATGCGCGCGTGGTGGGCGCCCTCGTCATGCGCGACCTTCAGACGCGGTTCGGCTCCGGCTATGCCGGCTTCCTGCTCAGTCTGGTGATGCCCCTCGGTCATCTCGGCATCGCGCTGGCGATCCTGACGGTCATCGGCCGGATCCCCCCCATCGGCGGACGTCCCCTGACCTTCCTGATGACGGGCATCCTGCCTTTCGTGCTATGGTTCTACTGCCACAAGCAGATGATGCTTTCAATCATTCAGAATCGTCCGCTCCTATACTTTCCCGGCGTAGACTTTTTTGACATCCTTTTCGCACGCGGCATTGTAGAAGTGGTAACAGGATCCCTTATCGTAGCTTCAATTCTTACTACTATTTCAATTTTAGGGTACGATATAATTCCATCAAATGTACACTTATTTACTTACAGCTTGATAACTGCGTGGTTTTTCGGATTTGCGACAGGTCTAATTTTTGGCTCTCTTGGACTTTTATGGGCACCTCTTATTATGCTCGGCTCACTCCTAGGGCCACTGTTCTGGATATCTTCTGGTATTTTGTATCTACCCACGAGCCTTCCAGATCGCCTACAGGAGATGCTTCAATTTTTTCCTTTATGTCAGATTGTGGATATGGTGCGGGTCGCTTATTTCAATGAATATCAGAGCACATTCTCTGACCCCTTCCTGCTATTTTGCATCATTATCGGGATGATCCTTTTCGGCCTTTCCGCTGTGGTCGTCGCAAGGAAGATTGGCGGAGCCTAACCAGCTGAAAATACTCAACATTCAAACTGAACCCCTCTTGACTCAAGATTGACGTCGAGCCATAAACAGCGCCACTAAGTGGCCGCGTGCGTGAGGATAGAATGGCCAGCACCGCAGAGCAGCATCTGGGCGCGCATCTCCTTTGCCGGGGCAATGCCGAGACCCCCCTCTACCCCCTTTTTTTTTGCCCGGCGGCGGGATTGCAAAAGGTAGCGTGAACGAGAGGAGTTGGGTAGCAGACGGGAGTCTTCTATCAGTTTTCTCGCGGGCAGATCAGCCGACGTTCAATTTTGCCACCCAAGACATGGCAGGAACGTACCCAGGTGAATTTCTGCCGGATCAAACCCCACACATATTGCGACCGCTAGGCAATTTCGCACCTTTTATGCGAGGGCCCCTCGCAAATTCGACATCAAGCTACGACGAATTAAAGACCGCCACCAACAGGGGCGAAGACTTTTCGTTTATTGTTGCTCCACAAACCACAGTTGTTACTCCGTCACGGGGCCTTTGGCTTGACGGCTGCACCAATCTCCCCGGAAGGGCGCAACTTTTTCTTGCAGATAATTACGTTGGAGACGAAGTTTTTTTTCACGTCTTATTTGACGCCGTACTCTACAATGGGATGCTCGTTCAATCGAGCGGTGGCGAGGCAGTTTACGAAACCTGCTACCAAACCGAACTTCGATCGAGGTATTTAAAATATGCCGCCTTTGAGAATGATTCCGGCGTATTTCTTCCTCGCTTTGACGACGTCAAAAACAAGTCCGGGGCATGGTTTTTGCTCAACAATATGCTGGGAAATTTCGGACACTTTCATATTCAGAGTCTTTCTACGATTGGCATGCTCGATCAATGTAGAACCTTGTTTGGATCGGATCTGGCTGGCATCATCTCGACATCCCGGCCGGGACACCCACCGGAGGATCACGAAGAACCTTTTCGTATGAGCGCCTACGAAAGGTTTGGCGTGGACAAGTCTCTGATTTGGAACCCCCTTCTTGAGGAAGGAGTGGCATTCAAATTCGATGTTTTGATTGTACCCTCTACTCACCGGATTGATGAGAGATTAGCTTTTCACCCCTACCAAACCAACGTGATACGTTCCCACCTAGTTCACGACAAACCTATCACTCCAGGCAAACGGATCCTTCTCAGCCGGGCGGACATGGGTAACAAGCGTTCTGTCGCGAACTTTGACGATCTTGAAGCAGCTCTGCGCCCCCTTGGATTTGAAACGTTGGTCATTGGATCCATGCCTTACTCCGAGCAGCTTGTGACCTTGTCGGATGCAGAAGCGGTTGTTGGTGCGCATGGGGGAAACTTGACTAACATTATGTCACATCCGGGAAAATTGAAAATTCTTGAGCTCTTCCACACTTCCCAAATCAATGGATGGTTCAAACACGTCGCAGCTCTCTGTAACGCCGACTATTACGCTTACTGCGTTGATCCCATCGAACCCAATTGGTATTCGAGCTTCGTCGTCGACCCAGCGCTTGTTGCGAAGTGCGCCTCAACAATGCTTAGGCAGGGCTAAGATGGAAGAAAGTGGGAGTTGGATTCGTTACTTCAGTTTGCGGTTTTGAGGAAAGTTATTATGGCGAAGGTCCTGATTGTAGGTGCAGGCTTTGCGGGCGCTGTTCATGCGCGCGAGATTGCTGAAGCTGGCCACTCCGTCGAGGTCATCGACACGCGGCCCCATATCGGCGGCAATTGCTTCGACAGCGTCGATGAGACCGGTGTGCGCATCCACCGCTACGGGCCGCATCTTTTCCACACCTCCAACCAGCGGGTCGTGGACTGGCTCTCGCGCTTCACCGAATGGCTGACCTACGAACATCGCGTCGTCGCCCGCCTTCCAGATGGCCGGCTCGTGCCCATGCCGGTCAATCTCGATACCGTCAACGCGCTGTTCGGCCTCTCACTCTCCACCCCCGAGGAAGTCGCCGCCCAGCTTGCCGCCGTGAGCGTTCCGCGCGATCCGGTGGTGAATGCGGAAGACCACCTCTTCTCCACGATCGGGCCCGAGCTGACCAACCTCTTCTTCCGCCCTTACACCAAGAAGATGTGGGACATGGACCTGACGGAGATGGACGCCGCCGTGGTCCGCCGGCTGCAGATCCGCACCACCCGCGAGGCTGGCTATTTCACCAACGACACCTTCCAGGCCATGCCGAAAGACGGCTACACCGCCATCTTCGAGCGCATCCTTGATCATCCGGCCATCACCGTGAGGCTCGGCGTGCCCTTCAGCCACGCCATGCTGGACGGCTACGATCATTGCTTCAACAGCATGGCGATCGATGAATTCTTCGGCTTCGCCCATGGCGAGTTGCCGTATCGCTCCATTCGCTTCCACACCACCAGCATTCCGACCGCCGAGGCATCGCCTCACGTCACCATCAATTATACGGATGCCGGTCCCTATACCCGCGAGACGTGGTGGCACAACATTCCGGGCCATCTGGAGGCCTCCGGCCCGCGCGTGCTGCGCACCGTCGAAGAGCCGTGCGACTACCACGACAACAATCACGAGCGCTATTATCCGGTGAAGACTCACGATGGCCGCTTCGATCGGCTCTATCGCGAGTACGAGGCCGAGGCGTCCAAGCTGCCCCACGTCACCTTCATCGGCCGCTGCGGCACCTACCAGTATTTGGACATGCACCAGGTCATCAACCAGTCGCTCCTCAGCGCGGGCCGGTGGATCGCCGCGCAGCCGGCATAGGGGTTAGGTTCCTCGCTGACCCGGCGCGCCAAATTTGGCGCGTCAGCCCGCTGTCCGGGAGAGGTGGCCGAGGCACTTCACCGGCCGGTCTCCGAGCAGGATCCAACAAGCGCTGTCAACGGACGGTACGTCCGCCGCCGGCAGCACAGCGGAAAACCCCCAGCCGATAGTCGGATCAAGACCGAACGTGCCGGCCACGTCTGCGCGGGGAAACCTCTCGCAGGCGATCGTTCGCGTCCCAACTCGGAGGAAAGCGGCCCCACCCATTGCCGCTGGCCCCTTGAGCCAACCTCGCAGCTCAATCGCGCCCCCCAAGGGTGTGACCCGATACACGCCGTCCGCATGGGTGGCGCCCGAGACGATCTCCAGTCGGGCATCCACCTCCTCGTCACGGGTCGGATGATGCAGCCCAAGCAGAATCTTGATCAGCGTGAGGCGCGACGACAGCCGGCTCTCAAGCACATGCACCCTGTTGCCGAGAATTGCCGCGTCGAAACGGGCGCGATCGACTTCCGCCGCCACCTCGCTTTTCTCGCGGGCGGCAACCCGAACGCGATCATTCAGGTTGCGGATGAGCACACCATACTCGATCAGCCGCCGCCGGAACGCACGGATCGTTGCATCATGACCGTTCATTGCGCTGCCGCCTCGATCTGACCCGGCTCTTCGACGCCGAACAGCCGCAGCACAGCTCCCCGGTGCACCTCCGCCGCATGTTTCTGCCGCAGTCGCTCCTGAGCAGCGAGTGCCAGCCTGCGCCGCCGCTCCGGCTCCTCCGCCAGCGCGATCAGCGCATCGGCATACTCTGCCGCCAGCGCCGCATCGTCGGGCCCCGATGGCAGAAGAATGCCGGTTTCGCCGTCGACCACGAACTCCGCAATGCCCCCGACGTGCGGAGCGACGGAAGGCAGGCCCCAGGCTGCGGCCTCCAGCAGGACGTTTGGAAGTCCGTCGAACACGCTGGTGTAGAGAAAGGCGAAATGCTCGGAATTCACCACATCCGCGAAGCGCGCGAACGGGCCCCCATAAGCGATGTTGGGCCTGCCGGCGAACATCGCGGCATCAAAATCAGTCCCGTCGCCACGGACGTCGATCACGATGTCCGATGCCCGAGCGGCAAGCGAATCCGCGATGGCGGCGATCAATTCCGGCCGCTTCTGCGCCACGAGTCGCGAAGCCCAGAGCACCCTCCGACCCACGCCAGCCCGCGGTTCCGACCGAACCGGCTGGGGTGCATAGATCACCGCATAGCGATCGGCGTAGGCGCCGAGCCTGCGCACATCGGCTTCGACCACGCTGCCATTGTCGCTGACGATGCGGAAGAGATGCTCGACATGCGCATCGACGAAGGAAAAGCCCCAGGGCGCCGTCACCTGTTCGCCCTTCACATAGGAGCACTCGTCACAGAAGCGGTAGAAGATCGTTCTGCGTCCGCCGAGAACGGGCGCATAGGCTGAGAAAAAACGCTCCGCATAAACCGACTGGCGCAGATGGATCGTGGCATCGCCATAGGCTTCGATCAGACGCAGGGTTATGAGATCGACGAAGCGGTCTTCAAGATCAGGCCAGATGGCCTTGAAATCGACCACCTCGCACTCAGGCGGCAGGCACTCCATGTTCAGATTGGGGTCAGCCTCCCCGAGCAGCACCAGAATTTTCCGCGCCGGATCGCCTTCGAGAAGCGCCCGCATCACATCCCCAATGTACTTCTCCGCCCCGCCATGGCGCAGGAAGGGAAACAGGAAGATATCGGTGAACGTGGCCGCTCCGATGAGACGGCAAATTTCGAAGTATGCGGCCCCGACCTCGGCGTTGGACCACTCAAGGGCAGTGAAATAGGCGGACTGGTCAATCACGGAAGGATTGACAGCCGGCTCGATGGCATTGGCGGCGAGGATGAATTCGCAGAAGACGGGATTGTCGCTCAGGGGCAGGTGGATCGCCGGACGCAAGGCCGGACGCCTGTCCGCGGCACAATATGTGTCGTAGGCGCCCGCCATCACGTCGAGGAACACGTCCGGGCGAAAGAGCAGTGTCGGCGGTGTCTGGCGTACCGATTTCGCATTCGCCTCATTGAGAAGGCTCCCCCTCCTCTTCCGGTAAAACAGCGCTGTATTGCGAACGACATGGAGGTCCATTCCCCGCGCCACCGCTTCGGCGTTGAAATGCCAGTCCTCGTAGGCATAGCCGCTGCTCACGCGCGCATCTGCATAAGGATGCGCGAGGAAATAGGAGCGCGGACCGAATACGCGCGACACGTAAGGATGGGCGGCAAGGAAAGTTAGCTTGATCTCATCGTCCAACGAATAATACTGGCCGATAAAATCCTGTGCACCAAAGCCGATGAGCAACTCAGGGAACATCAGCGTTCGCTCGCCCGCCACGCTCGCCTGGGCCAGCATCTCGGACAGCATGTTGATCGAAACGAGATCGTCGCCATCAGCCGTGGCAATGAAGGTTCCATGTGCGGCACGGACGCCTGAATTGCGTGCCGGACCGAGCGAACGATGCTCCGTCACCACATGCTCGATGGCCACGAACCCCTTGAATGGATAGGTCCGCGCGATCGTGCTCGTCAGTGGATCGGTCTCGTCATGCACGACGACGAGTTCGCAGCGATACCCGAGATCGCCGGCGTAGAGGGCAGCTGCATCGAGCGAGGCTAGGCTGCGCGTCAACAGATGGCGCTCGCCATGCACAGTCAACACGATGGAGCAATCGAACGGCGCGACGCCCTCCCGGAGAAAGCTCATATGACCCGGCCCCCGACCACACCCCAACCAACCCTGTTGATTGACCGTTGGTCACCATACGAGGCGCCCAACGTACAACTCGGGAGAGATATACCGGTGAGGTTGCAGCCGCAATCAACCAGCAGCCTCCGACATCCCCGCGCGGGGCGCGGCGACGGTCTTCCCGACCGCTGGACGTGCCTGCCCATGAGGCGCATTGCGTGGTAGCATGCTGCGCCCATCCGCCGCAGATCATTCCGTCGCCTTGACGGAACGGGCGAAACCTAAGAAGTCTACAACCCCATTCCGAGACCGGTTCGTCGATGACGCAAGTTGCCGTGCAAGCATAGCGCTGATGCAAGTGCCCAGAGGATGTCTGATAGTTCGGACATGTGTAGAGGCAAAAAGACGCCAGGTTGCAACAGTTATAATTTTGCCAAACAACCATGCGACGGTGAGGTCATTCCAGAGATCTGAAGCGGGGATATTACATTGAACGCCTGGTACTTCACTTTCGAATATCCGCCCGATTTTGGAGGCGGCCTTTCGGAATACATGCGCCAGATTACAAATCTATATCTCAAGAACGAGACCCATTCCCTCGCAATATTTGCCATTTCCCATTCGATCGATGGACTTTATCAAGAGGAATGGCTAGCCGACAACATTATCCTGATTCGCATCAATCCCAGGAAGTCGTGGCATGGGGATGAGATTGGCGAATGGGTTTCGACCTCGCTTCAGTTCTCCCGGATAGCCGAACTTCTCGCCTCCCGGGCGGGCGGTCTGTTCGCGCGCCTCGGACGTCCGTCGTTTCTCGAATTCGCCGACGGCTTCGGCATCGGCTACGTCACGATCCAAAATCGGCTGTGCCTCAACAGATATCTCAAAGACATCCCGATTGTCGTCACGGCGCACACACCGACCTATTTCATCGACCGACTCGATCAAAGGCCGATCTATCGCCTGCCTGCCTATTGGCACGGCACCATGGAGCGATGGTGCATGCTTGCGTGTGACGGGCTCGTCTCACCCTCGCAGGCTCTGCTCGATGAATTGAAGCCCGATCTGCTCACCGACTTGCCTCGGCATACGGTGATTCCCAATCCATATGAGCTCCCGCCGCCCGGGGCCGCCCCCGGCCCCAGGATAGAATACGATCACGTCTATATCGCCTCGCGCCTGACCTACTGGAAGGGCATCGAACATGCGATTCGCGGCATGTCCCTGCTCTGGGACCAGGGCGTTCGCACGCCGCTGAAGATCTACGGATCAGACACCCATTTCAGTCCGTCTGGTGGGTCCTATCTCACTTTCCTGCAGTCCCGTTTCTCCCGATATTTTTCGGACGGGCTGATCATTTACGAAGGGCTGCGACCGCGATCCTATATTGAGCAGCAGGCGCGCACCGCCTATGCCCAATTGCACCCTTCGGTATTCGATAATTTCCCTTATTCCCTGCTTCAGGCCATGGGGGCCGGGCAAGTCTGCATCGCCGGCAAGCGCGGCGGCATTCGCGAAATTGCGCAGGACAGGAAGTCAATCTACCTCTGCGATGTGGAGAACCCGCGCAGTGTGGCCGACGCCGTCTCCCAAGTGATCAAGCTTAAGCCCGCGGCGAGGGCCGCCGTTGGCGCTGCCGCAAGGGCAGCAGTCGCCGAGCATTGCGACCCCCAGAAATTCTTCGCTGCCAAGAGCGCCTTCGTCGAGACACTCTCGACGAGCCGCACACACTTCCCGTTCTCGCTGCCGTCAGATGTATCCGGGCGTGCGAGCCACAGCCAGATTGAAGGGGACGGCCCGCGACTGTCGGTTGTCATCCCCTATTTCAACATGCACGAGTTCATCGACGAGACCATTGCCAGCATCCGGAAAAGCCATCTTGAGGATTGCGAGATCATTCTCGTGAATGACGGCAGCACCAGCCCCGACGCGCTCGCCAAGCTTGACGGCCTCCATCGGCGCCACGGGCTCGGACCCGAAGTCCTCCGCATCTTCAACGTTCCCAACGGCGGCGTCGCGGCGGCCCGCAATTTTGGCGCAGGCCACGCCAAGGGCCGCTACCTGACGCTGCTGGACGCTGACGATCTCGTTTCGCCCGCCTACTACGAGCAAGCGACTGCAATCCTCGACCATTACGAGAACGTCGCATTCGTGGGATGTTGGATCGAGGATTTCAATGAGTCCGGCAGGATCCGGCATTGGGCCACATCGAATGCCGAGCCGCCCCTTCAAATCGTGATGAATCAGACGAACTGCCAATCTCTTGTCTATCGTCGGGAAGTCTTCATCGAATTCGGGCAGCATGACCCGGATTTGAGAATGTTCCTTGATGACTGGGAAGGCGTAATCAAGCTGATCGCCAACGGCCAGTACGGAATAATGATCCCGAAGGCCCTGTTTGAATACCGCATCCGGAGCAATTCGATCTTCCGGACCAAGGTCAATCTGTGGGACCTCAATTTCGAGAAAATCACCTCGAAACACAAGGCTCTCTACGACCGCTGGGGCGCCGAGCTGGTCGCCTTTCTCAATGCGAACGGTCCCAACAATTTCTACCATGTCGCTGGCAAGCCCAGCACGCTCCAAAAGTGATCCAGGCCCTTGCGGCCCGGGGGGATCGGGGCACGGGACCAAGCCCCCTTCCTGCCTTGTCGCTTAATTCGGGTGCCCGGCATGTCCCGGCCCCTCTCATCCGGACCCGATACGGGACATCCGAGCCAGCATGAATATTGGAAGGAAAGCTTCCGTGAGTGCGATTGACGCCAAGACCCTGTTCGCCGCCTCCTTTATGAACGGGCTCGCCCTGGTCGGGGACAAGCCTCGCTTTTTCCGTCAAGGGATCGATCTCACCCCTAACGTCCGGGTTGAGTTCGACGCCCAGCCGGGCCGCGAATCGGGCATCCTGATCTCGCGCAAGTCCTTCAATGGCAACGTGTTCATTGAGATCGAGCCCCGCAAGCTGGAAGACGCGAACTGGCTGACGATCGAAATCACCCTCGATATCGACGATGTTCGGGAGACTTCGACTTTCGTCTCAATCCTGGATGCCTTCTCCGTCAAATCCGTTTCGGTCTTTTCCGTCCTGAGAGTCACATATCCCGATGGGCGGTGGGTGGATTTCTCTTCCGCCGAGCTGGAGTTCAATGCCACATCCACGACCCACGCCTTCCCGGTCGTTCTCTCCCAGAAGATTCAGGACGCCCTGGCAGGAGCGTCCGGCGCAAAGCTGATCTTCTTCATCGAGAGCCGCTCGACCGTATTCGGCATCTCCGAGGTTAGAACGATAGGCATCCTGCGGGACGCGAAGCTGCTCGCGATGAGAGCGAGCAGCGATTTGTTGACCCAGCTAGAGAACCGGACGCTTGAAGGTGCCCATCGGGCGGAGCTTTCGACCGAAGCCTTGACGATAGATGCCGCAACCCGGCGCGAGGTCGCGTGCTACGCCGAAGTCGCCCCGAATGTCTGCTTCAGCTTCGGCCCTGCCGCGGAGGAGGCAGTTGCCCTCTTGAAGATGGACGACAACATCGTCGTCGATCTGACGGGATGCGCGGATTCGGACTGGCGGACGATCGAGTTCCTGTTCCATCCGACGTCCGTCGGTGCCTGCAGGGGGCTCTTGATTGATATCCAGTCCAGCTATCTTCCGCAGCCTTCGGAGGCCATCCTCGAGGGGGTCTTCCGGATATTCGTCGAGGATGGCTACCAAGATATCAGCCTTGGAGGCATAGCCATCGACACGAATGGCACAAGGACGCAACAGGCCTACCCGCTCGATCTCACGGCCTTCCAATCCAACAGGTGCCGCCTGATCCTGTTCGTGCCCCCCACGTACGCCAGCCTCCTTTTCAAGTCCCTTGCCGTGACCCTGTTGCAGGTCAAGTGACAGACACGCGGAGGCTTGAAGCGGAAATCCGCAAGCCTCCGCCTGATGGCATCAGCAATCCGACCAGAAAGGCGCCCCGTTCAGACGGTCGCCACCTGAGGGGATTGCTGCGCCTTCCCCCGTCCGAGCCGCCGCTCCCAGGCGAGTGCGTGGCGAACGATGGTGGGCAAATCGTCAAGCAGAGGCTCCCAGCCCAGTTCGTCACGAATGCGCTGCGCGCCTGCTACAAGCGTCGCCGGATCGCCGGAGCGCC
This sequence comes from Xanthobacter aminoxidans, assembly GCF_043193615.1. NCBI lineage: Bacteria > Pseudomonadati > Pseudomonadota > Alphaproteobacteria > Hyphomicrobiales > Xanthobacteraceae > Xanthobacter > Xanthobacter aminoxidans. The sequence continues at coordinate 392,868 of NZ_JBAFUS010000001.1, forward strand.
GTGGAGAGATCTTCACGGGGAAATCCACCCCGGACACCTGCTTGACCACTTCAACGACGTCCCGCACCGAATAACCGCGGCCGTAGCCGCAATTAAGCGTCAGGTTTTGCCCCCCCGCGCGCAGCGCATTGAGCGCGGCCACATGGGCGCGGGCCAGGTCCGAAACATGGATGTAGTCCCTGATGCAGGTTCCATCGGGCGTGGCATAGTCGGTGCCGAATATCTCCAGCCCGGCCCGCTCGCCAGTTGCCACCTGGCTCGCCACCTTGATGAGGTGGGTGGCCTGGCGGGAGGACTGGCCGGCGCGGCCCTCCGGGTCAGCCCCCGCGACGTTGAAATAGCGAAGCACCGTGTATTGGAGGCCGTGGGCCCGGGCGGTGTCTGCCAGCATCCACTCGCTCATCAGCTTCGAGCGTCCGTAGGGATTGATGGGGGCTGCCGGATGATCCTCCGAAATCACACCCGCGCCAGGGTCGCCATAGACCGCAGCCGTAGATGAGAAAATAATGCGCTTCACCCCAGCGGCCACAGCGGCTGCGAACAGGCTGCGGGTCTTGGCCGTGTTGCCGAGATAATAGCCAAGCGGATCGGAAACCGAATCTGGAACGACGATCTTTGCCGCAAAATGAATGATTTCCGTGATTCCGTATTCGGCGACGAGGCGCGCAACGAGCGCAGCATCACTCACGTCGCCCACCACCAGCCGGGCGGCTGGATGCAAGGAATCTGCGAAGCCGGTCGAGAGATCGTCGAGAACGACGACGTCCTCGGCACGGTCGACCAAAGCGAGGACGACATGGCTTCCGATATAACCGGCTCCGCCGGTAACAAGAATGGACATTCCTAACCCACAGCACCAAGGATCAACCAACGCGCGCATTCTTGCCCGACTCACGCTGGGTCGCAAGGAGGGCTCCCATGCCAGCGTCCTTGTAGCGGTTTTCCCAGCACCCAGCACCACCGACCGCCGTCATATCAACCGGTGGCAATGCGTTAATCTCCTGTCCCACGGCTTTGGACGACAGATGACACGAAGGGAGCGGGAGAGAATTTTTATGTCTCCTACGTATAAAGTGGGATATGGATTTTCTTTTTCCATTAAAAATCGGAACATACAGAAGTATTTCTTGAATTTTGACCCACTATTTCGTCATTTTTAATTATCACACAAAACTAAAATAAGGATGAAAAGGCTGGATTCACGAACGTTGCAGCCCAACCTGGCACGTCAGATCGCCCTCATTGATTGCATCCGGTTTTTTCTCGACCTGACGGGCTTCGCACGTTATAGCTGACCCACGGGCGATGCGAGGGAGTTCATGCTCAGGTCAGGGCAGAGTACTTCGGCGTCACACGAGGCCGCATCGGGCGGAGCCGCAAGAGACAAGGCTGCATCGGGGCTATTCGCGCCGAAGCGCCGGAGTGCGCGCACCAAACCGGTGGTTCTGTCGTCTGTGGAAAATTGCATCTCCATGACGCTGGAATCTGCCCAAGCATGGCTGCGTACCCGAGCCCTCAGACCGTTTTTGACCTTTCGATAATTGGGCATGCCTGCCGCCTCCCCGGGGCCAATGACATGGCAGCGCTCTGGTCGCAGTTGATGGCCGGCACGTCCGCCGTCAGCGACCTTCCCCAAGGTCGCTGGCCAGTGGACCGGGGACAGCACCCCCGCAAGAGCGAGCCGGGTTTCTCCTATACGTTCGCCGGCGGCTATATCGACGATCCGTTCGCTTTCGACCCCAGCGTCTTCGGCATCTCCCCACGCGAAGCACAGCAGATCGATCCGCAGCAGCGTCTTCTGCTCGAAGTTGTGTGGGAAGCCCTGGAAGATGCCGGGCTCTCACCTTCCGCAACGGCACGTGAGCCCATCGGCGTTTATGTGGGCGCGTCGAACGTCGACTACCAGACGGCCGCATCGGGCGATCCCGCGGCCATGGAAAGCCATTTCATGACAGGGAATTCCCTGTCCATCATCTCTAACCGCGTCTCCTACATCTTCGATTGGCGAGGCCCGAGCTTCACCGTCGATTCGGCATGCTCGTCCTCCTTCGTCGCCCTTGCCCAGGCGGCCAAGGCGCTGCGTGCGGGAGAGATCGATACGGCCGTCGTGGCAGGTGTGAACCTGCTGCTGTCGCCGGCGCCCTATATCGGCTTCTCCCGTGCATCCATGCTGTCGCCCACGGGGCGCTGCCGCCCCTTTTCCGCAGGAGCGGACGGCTATGTGCGCTCGGAAGGCGCCATCGCCATCGTGCTGCGCCGATCAGACGTCGCGCGGGCCGCGGGCAACCGTTCCCATGCCACCATCGTCGGGGCGGGTGTCAATTCGGACGGCCGCACGTCTGGCATCTCGTTGCCTTCGGTCGAAGGCCAGAGGAGCCTGATCGCCCGCATCTATGAAGACCTCGGCATCGACGGCAGTGCGCTGGCGTTCGTCGAGGCCCATGGTACGGGCACGCCTGTCGGCGACCCCATCGAGGCGGAAGCCATCGGCAGCGCCCTGCGTCATGGCCGTTCCACGCCCCTGCCCGTCGGCTCGGTGAAGTCCAATATCGGCCACCTCGAATGCGTGTCGGGCCTCGCCGGCCTGGCCAAGGCGACGCTGGCGGTCAAGCATGGCCTGTATCCGCGCACGCTCCATCTCGATGGGCTCAATCCCAATATCGCATTCGACGCCCTGAACCTTGCGCCGGCTGCGGCGCACGTGCCGCTCGACCTGCAGAAAACGCCCTTTGCCGGTGTCTGCAACTACGGCTTCGGCGGCACCAACGCTCACGTCGTCCTCAAGGCAGCGGCTCCGGCGCCAGCGCCATCCGAACCCGCATCCGACGCGCGACTTCTTGTGGTCTCCGCCAAGTCCCAGGAAGCCCTTCGTGCCCTTGCGGAAAGCTATGCGTCGCTCCTCGATCAGGAGACCGCGCCGGCTGCCACCATCGCCGGCGGTGCACGCTATCAGAGAGAGTTGTTCGACACCCGCTTGGCCGTCCCCGTCGGCCCGGGACCGGACGTGGCGACCCAACTGCGCAGCTTCGCGCGCGGCGAAAAGACAGAGATCGCGGTCGGCAAGGCGCCCGCGCGGTCCGGCAAGGTGGCGTTCCTCTATAGCGGCAATGGCAGCCAGTGGGTCGGCATGGGCCGCGCGGCCCATGCCCGAAACGACGCCTTCCGCACGCACTTCGCGGCTGTCGATGCGGCCTATCAAAAGGTCGCTGGCTGGTCGCTGGCGGAAACCCTGGCCTCGCCTGCCCTCGCCACACAGATCGAGAAGACCTCGGTCGCCCAGCCCCTGATCTTCGCCATCCAGATTGCCCTTACGGCAGCCCTTGGCGAAGAAGGCATCAAGCCGGACGTCGTGCTCGGTCACAGCGTGGGCGAGGTGGCGGCGGCCATGGTCTCGGGCGCTCTCGATCTTGAAGCGGCGATCCATCTCATTCACCACCGCAGCCTGCGGCAGGAGATGGTCGCAGGTCGCGGCCGGATGCTCGCGCTCGCGACGTGCGAGGAGCAGGCCGAGGCGTTCCTCGCCTCCCTCGGCCGCCAGGATCTGAACATCGCCGCCGTCAATGGCCCCCGCTCCGTCACCCTGTCCGGCACCACCGAGGCCATTGCGCTGGCGGAAAAGTCCGCGCGCCTGCAGCGGATCGCGACCGTCTCCATCGGCGTGGATTATCCGTTCCATTCGGTGCTGCTCGATGTGGCGCAGCAGGGCATTCTCGATGACCTAAAGTCGTTGAGGCCCGGCGAGACGCGCACGGATTTCGTCTCTACCGTCACAGGTGGCCCGTTGGCCGGCACCGCCCTCGATGCCACCTATTGGTGGCATAATATCCGGGAGCCGGTGCGCTTCTCGGATGCGGTGGTCGCAGCCGGCCGGCTCGGCGCCACGCATTTCATCGAGATCGGCCCGCGCCCCATCCTCACCGGCGCAGCCACAGAGACGCTCCGGCAGGCGGAACTGCCGTCTGAGTGCATCTCCAGCCTGTCCGAGCGCGACGACACCGCTGCGGGCGATCCGGTGCGCGCCATCGCGGCGCAGGCCTTCGTGCGCGGCATGGAGATCGACTCCGCGCGGGCGTTCGGACCACCGACCGCCACGCCCCTGCCGTTGCCGCATTACCCCTGGCAGCGTCAGCGCTTCGTGATGGCCAACACCACGGAAGCGCTTGAGCTTTACGGCCGCATGTTCGGCGCGGCCCCGTCTCATCCGTTGCTCGGGCGCCGCGTGAGCCAGAACGTGCCGGAATGGCGCGGCTTCGCCGACCACGAGATCGCCCCGTATCTCGCCGACCATCGCGTGGAAGGCGAGGTGGTGGTCCCGGCGGCCGCCATCGCGGAGATGATGCTGTCCGTGGGACGCGAAATCCACGGCGACGTGCCGATGGAGCTGCGCGACTTCGACGTGCTGCGCGCCCTCTCCGTGCCCGAGGGCACGATGCGCGAGATTTCCACCCGCTTCGACGAGACCACGCAGACCTGCTCGGTGTGGGCGCGCCGTCGTCTCAGCGGCGCGGAGTTCCTGCTGCACGCCATCGGGCGGGTGGTGCCGGCCACCGGAACGCCGGTGCTCCAGCCAGACCCCGACCCGGCCCGCCTTCGTTACTCCGACGCCGCTGATGTCTACGCGGCCGCGACCAGCTGCGGCCTCAACTACGGGCCGAGCTTCCAGCGCGCCGTGGCGGTGGAACGCGACGGTGACAGCGGCATCACCACCCTCGCCGCCGGCACCCTGCCGCTGGGGCTGTTCACCGACCGGCACATGATCGATCCGGCCGCGCTCGACGCCTCGCTGCACGCGCTCTTTCTCGACGCGCATGTGGTGGACGGGGAGACCCGCACCAATCTCCCGGTCCGCATCCGCTCGCTCCGCCTCTGGCAGCCCGGCGTGGCAATCGCCAAATCCGTTACCCACCGGACCCACGAAAGCCGGTTCACCACCTCCGTCGACATCACCCTCCATGCCGCCGACGGCAGCGTGGTCGCGGACGTGCGCGGACTGGTGCTGCGCGAGGTCGTGCTCTCGCGGCGGAGTGACGAGGAGCGGCGTTTCCGCGTCACTTACGACGCGCTGAGGCAGGCATCGGCTACGCCTGCGGGCGCGGTCGATCTCGCGGGCCTGACTGCCGAGCCGCTGGATGCCTTCCTGCTGCTGCGCGGCTTTGTGCGTTCCCTCGTGCGCGAGACCATCGTCGCGCTGGCGGGGGGACTCGATGTCGTGCCCGCACGCCTCATCGCCGTCGGTCGACTGGCGGCCGAGGCGGAGGGGCGCCTCACCGCGCTCATGGACCAGTTCGCAGCGACCGGCCTGGCCGAGCGAACCGCGGAAGGCTGGCTCATCACTACGGCCGAGTTGCCGCCGTCAGATCTGCTCTTTCGTACGCTGGCCGAGCGCTATCCCGAGGCCAATGCGGAAGTCCGGCTCGCGGCCCAGCTGAAGGCGACGCTGGCACCGCACCTTGCGCAGGGCGCTTCTCTGGAACTTCCGCCTTCGCTCGCCGACCTCGTCGCCGAGGACGGCATCGCTTTCTCTGCCGGCCTCGGGGCGGTCCGGGCGGCAGTGGAGGAGCGCATCGCGGCCTGCGCCCCCGTGCGTCCGCACATCCTGCTGCCGCGTCCCTGGACCGCCGGGCTGGTGCGCACGCTCCTCCCCTTGGTCCGCGAAGGGCTTGTCCAGGTGACGTTGGCCGGGGCGGACGCAGCCGGCTTCGAGAAGGTGACGTCGCGCACAGGAGCCGGTGATCTCTTCTTCCTCGACACCGCAGCCGCGGGCGGGGACGAGGCGCCCGACTTCGCTCCGGTCGATCTGGTGGCGGGGCTCGCAGCCCAGGCGCCTTTCGGCGGCGATCCGGCCGAGGCCGCGCGCATCGGCGCAATCGCCGCAGGTGCCCGGTGCCTCGTCGCCGAGCCCCCCTTCGACGGGCTCCTCGACGTCCTCGTTTCCCCGCAGCCGGCCGGCGCACAGCGAGGACAGATCGAGGTCCTTCTCGCGCACATGAACTGCGCGCCGGTAGAGGCGATCCCGCTCGCCGACGGCCTCTCCACAGCATTCAGCGGCCCTGTTGCGGCCCATTCGGACGGGCGGATGGCCGGTCCCGTTCTGGTCCTCGGCGGTAGCGGCACGGATGCATTCGCCCAAGCGCTGACGCGCGACGGCGACACCATCATCGACGACCTGATTCTTCCGTCCGTTGAGCGGTCCGAAGCACACGGGACGGTCATTTTCCCCGTCGCGTTCGAGCCAGCCTGGGCGCCCAGGGCCGCGCTGGTGCAGAGGCTGCTCGACCTCAAGCGCGTGCTCGAATGGGCGAATGCGAGCACGGGCAAGCTGACCCTTTGGCTCGTGACGGCCGGCGGCCGCCAGCTCGCCGGTGAGACCGTCGATCCCGCCGCCGTGGCCATCTCGGCCTTCTACCGCGTAGCGCTCAACGAGCATCCAGGCCTCGATCTGCGCCTCGTCGACGTAGATGCATTCGACGCCGAAGCCGCCCGCCGCGTGCGCGAGATCGTCGATCTGCAAAGCGCCGAGGCGGAGCGTGTCTCCCGCACGGACGGCGAGTTCGGCGTGCGCGTCCTGCGCGGCGAAGCCATCGCCCGGGAGAAGGTGTCAGACACCCGGCGGGTGCAGCTCGACGTGCCCCAGCAGGGCGCCGTCAGCTCCATGGAATGGGTGATGCGCGATCGCGTCGCGCCTCAGGGCGACGAGGTCGAAATCGAGGTGGCAGCGACCGGCCTCAATTTCCGCGACGTGATGCTGGCGCTCGGTGCGCTCGACGACGATATCCTCGGGCCTGGCCTCACCAGCGCCTCGCTCGGCTTTGAATGCGCCGGGACGGTGGTCCGCGTGGGTCCGCAGGTTAGCCATCTCGTCGTGGGAGACCGGGTGATGGGCTTTGCCCCGGACGCCTTTGCCTCCCACGTCACGGTGCCCGGCTGGTTCGCCTTCAAGGTGCCGGATGGTGTTTCGGAGGTGGCCGCGGCCAGCATTCCGGTGGCCTTTGCCACGGCGTGGTATGGCCTCGTAGAATGTGCGCGCCTGCGCGCCAACGAGACGGTGCTCGTCCACGGCGCCGCCGGTGGCGTCGGTCTTGCCGCCGTCGAGATCGCTCTTGCACGCGGCGCACGCGTGATCGCCACCGCAGGCACGCCCGAGAAGGCGGCTCTGCTCAAGGGTCTGGGCGTCGCCGCGGTCTACAATTCCCGGGACGTTGATTTCGCAGCGGAGATCGAACGCGACTTCGGCAAGGTGGACGTGGTGCTGAATTCGCTGGCCGGTGAAGCCATGACGGCCAGCCTGCAGCTGGTGAAGCCGTTCGGCCGCTTCGTGGAACTCGGCAAGCGCGACTTCCTCGCCAACACCAGCATCGGACTGCGGCCATTCGCCCGCAATCTCAGCTATTTCGGCGTGGACCTCGACCAGCTTCTGGCACACGACCCGGAACGCGCCAAGGCCATGATGCAGGACATCAATGCCGCCTTTGCGTCCGGCGCGCTCCGACCCATCCCATATCGGCTGATGGACGGGGACGAAGTGGAGGAAGCCTTCCGCCAGATGCAGGCAGCGCGCCACGTGGGCAAGATTGTCGTGCGTCCCCCGATGCATGGCAGGGTGCGTCCGCAGATGCCCGCGCTCGCGCTGCGCGAAGGCGTCCATCTCGTGCTGGGCGGCAATGGCGGCTTCGGGCTTGAGACGGCCCTGTGGCTGGCGGCCCAGACCGCCGGCACGGTGGCCATCGCCTCGCGCTCTGGCGTGCGCGCGGCCGGCGATCTTTCCCGCATCGAGGCGGCCCGCGCGGCCGGCGCGCGGATCGTTGTCGAGCAGGCGGATGCCCGCGACGAGGCGGCGCTTGAGGCTCTGGTGGAGCGGCTCGTCGCCGCGCACGGCCCGCTTCGCAGCGTGGTCCACACCGCCATGGTGCTGCGCGACGGCGCCATTCCCAACCTTGATGCGGAGAGCCTCGACGCCGTTCTGGCGCCGAAGGTCGATGGCGTTCTGACCCTCGACCGGATCACCGAGAGGCATCCGGTCGACCATTTCGTCGTCTACTCCTCCGCCTCGGCCATGATCGGCAGTCCCGGCCAGGGCGCCTATGTCGCGGCCAACGCCTTCCTGGAAGGCGTGGTGCGCAACCGCCGCGCGCGCGGGCTTCCGGGCCTTGCGGTCGCCTGGGGTGCCATCTCCGACGCCGGCGTCATCGCCAAGGACCAGGAACTCGGCCAGAGGCTGACGCGGGCCACCGGCGTCGCCGGCATCGCCTCCGCCGAGGCGCTCGGCTTCCTCGGCCGGCTGATGGCGCAGGGCATGGCGGCGGATGTGGTGAACGTCTATGCGCAGGTGAACCGCACCGCCATCGCCAGCCAGCTGCCGGTGCTGCGCACGCCCACCTTCCCCCGCCTGTTCTCTTCCGCGGCCGATGGGGCAGCGGGGAGCGGCGAGGATCTGATGGAGCAGATCGCCGGTCTCGGCGATGCGGAGGCGCGCGTGCTTCTGCGCGAGGTGCTGGGCCGCGAGGTCGCCGGCATCCTGCGCCTGCCGCCGGACGCGGTGACGGGTTCGGCGGCGCTGTCCGAACTCGGCATGGATTCGCTGATGGCTCTGGAGTTGCGCCTGACGCTGGAGAAGAAGTTCGGCTTCGAGCTGCCCCTGCTCTCCATCGGCAGCGGACGCACGCTGGACGATCTGGCGGCCGTCGCATTGTCGAGCCTCAGGACGCCCGAGAACGCCGAACCTGCCGAGACAGCCGCCTCGGCTGTGGTTCTGGCTCCCGAGGAAGCCGCTCTTGCGGCCCGGCACGGCGTGCGGCTCGACGCGGAGTCCATCGAGGCCCTGAGGCCCGTGCCATGAGCGGGCGTCGCGGACTGTCGGACGAGGATCTCGCGCACCTGCTGGGCGAGATGCGTGCGGGCACGGCGGCGCCAGCGCCCGCTCCCTCCCCCGCCTTCGTGGATCGGGACGGGCTGCTCTCATTCGAGAGCCTGCCGCGCTACAAGGAACTGACGGCGCAGCAAGCGGCGGCTGACATGCTGGGGCTGAAGAACCCCTACCACCGGCTGCACGAGGGACGATCCGGTGCCACCGCTCGCATCGACGGGCGCGAGGTCGTCAATTTCGCGAGCTACGATTATCTCGGCCTCAATGGCGATCCGCGCATCACCCGCGCCGTAGCCGCCGCGGTCGAGACGTGGGGCACAAGCGTCTCCGGCAGCCGCCTGTCGTCGGGTGAGCGTCCGGCGCATCTGGCGCTGGAGCGGGCGCTGGCCGACGTCTACGGGGCGCAGGATGCGGTCGCGTTCGTGAGCGGCCACGCCACCGCCATCGCCGCCCTTCCGACGCTGATGGGCCCGAAGGATCTCGTCGTCACCGACGCCTTCATGCACAACAGCGTGGTGCTCGGCGCCCAGTATTCGCCGGCCACCCGCCGCAGCTTCCCGCACAACGATCTCGATGCGCTGGAGACCATGCTGGGTCGCGAGCGCCACCGCTTCGAGCGGGTGCTGGTCGTCAGCGAGGGACTGTTCTCCATGGATGGCGACGGGCCGGACCTCGCCCGGCTGGTTGCCTTGAAGGAGCGGTTCGGCTTCTGGCTGATGATCGACGACGCGCACGGCCTCGGGGTGCTCGGCGCGACCGGACGCGGCATCGCCGAGCATGCGGGCGTCGATCCGCGGGCCGTGGATATCTGGTTCGGCACGCTGTCAAAGTCGCTGGTGAGCTGCGGCGGCTATATCGCCGGGCCGGCGGCGATGGTGAGCTATCTCAAGGCCTTCGCGCCAGGCATGGTCTACAGCGTCGGCCTGCCGGTGCCGGTGGCCGAAGCCGCGCGCACGGCGCTGGGCCTGGTGCTGGAGGAGCAGGAGCGCGTGCAGCGGCTCCAGGCCAACAGCCGGGCCTTCCGCGATGGTGCGGCCGCGCTCGGCCTCGACGTGGGGCCGTCCTGGGGTGCGGGCATCGTGCCGATCATGGTGGGCGAGACGATCCGGACCGTGATCCTCGCCCAGCGCCTGCTGGAACGCGGCATCAACGCGTTCCCGGTGCTGCCGCCGGGGGTGCCGGAACGCTCGGCGCGGCTGCGCTTCTTCCTCTCCGCATCGCATCGGCCAGAGCAGATCGACGCGGCGCTGACTGCGCTTTCTGAAGAGGCCACTGCGCTGGGCCTGATCAAGGATCGACCGCGCTGAGCGCATCGATCCACGCGGCGAAGGCGCGGTCCCAGTCAAGAAGCGGACGCTCCGCCAGTGCCCCCGCGCGAAGGACACTGCGAGCCGCCGCGTCCTCCACCAATCGTGCGGTGCCTGCGACGAAGCCGGGCACATCTCCGGGCCTGAACAACAGGCCGTTGACGCTGTTGCGCACCTGCCCGGGCAGGCCGCCGGCCTCAAGCGCGAGCACGGGAACTCCGCTCGCGAGGGCCTCGTAGACGGCAAGGCTGGCGTTCTCGAAGCGCGACAAGGTGGCGTAAAGATCGCTGTTGGCGAGAAGGACGCCAATCTCCGCGCGCGGCACCGGCCCGGCGAGGAAACCGCAGGGCAGCGCCGCGACCAGTTGCTCGACCTCCCCCCGCAGGGCGCCATCGCCGGCGACCACCACCGCCAGCGCATCGCCCAGCCTCTCGGCGAGCGCCGGCAGCACCCGCCGCCAGTCCGCCCAGCCCTTGTCGGCGGTCAGCCGGCCGGCGATCAGCATCACCGCCCGGCCATCGAGATCGGGACGGCCCCAGCGCGCGCGCCAGTAGCCGGGACGGCGCAGATCGGGACGGAAGTCCTGTGTATCCGTCCCGTTGAACCGGCCGGCGAGGCCGTTCGCGAGGCCGACACGTTGGAGCCGTGCAAGGGTGGCCGCGCTTGGGACAAGGGTGGCGTCGTAGCGATTGTAAAGCCGCGCCACCGCCCGCCAGAACGCCGCGCGCAGGGGGGCATAAAGACCGTAACGGCTGCCACCACCACCCAGATAGTCGGCGAAATTGGTGTGGAAGAAGGCGACCAGCGGCACGCGGTGGCGCCGCGCGAAGGCGTGGGCGGGAAGGCGGCGCAGGCCCAGGGCGAGACGCTCGGGCTCATCCACGTGAATGAGGTCGGGTCGGAAAGCGGCAAGCGCCCGGTCGATCTCGCCCCCGGCTTCCGGCACCACGTTGCGGTCCGACGCCGCCGCACCGAAGGGCGCACTCGGCAATCCCGCAAAGGTGACGGCCGGCGACAGACCGGCGGGTCGTGCGCCGTCCGCAGCTGCGGGCGCCAGCAGCAGCACCTCGTCGCTCCGCGCCACCAGCCGGCGAACGCGGGCATCGACGCTGACGGTGACACCATCGAGCACCGGCAGAACGCCGGAGGCGAGGATGGCGATCCTCATGCCGGCCTCCTCAAGCGGGGACCGGACTGGTGTCTGCCGGAACGGCGCCGAAGGCGCGGTACATGGCGAGAAGGTCGAGCGCCATGTCGCGCTCGGTGCGCTCGTAGGAAGTCGTCCGGCTGAGGGCCGCAGCGAGGCCGGGCTCGTCCACGAAGCGTTGGAGCACCAGAGCCAGCGCCTCGGCGTCGCCGCGCGGGAAGGAGAAGCCGTTGACGCCCTCCTCCACGAACTCGGTCATGCCCGGCACGTCGGAAACGATGACCGGCGTGTGCGTGGCGAGGGCCTTCAGCAGGGTCAGCGGTGCATTCTCGAACCAGGTGGAGGGCATGACCAGCACGTCCACCTCTGCCAGCAATCCTGCCATCTCCGCTTCCGGAAAGGTGCCGCGGAACCGCGCCGGCAAGGGCGGGACCGTCTGCTCGGCCACCGCGCGCAGATCGCGGGCATAGGCCGGTGACAGGCTCTCCGACCCCCAGATATCGACGGTGAAGGCATCGCGCGGCAGGGCCCGCAACGCCTGGAGCAGCAGGTGCGGCCCCTTGTGATAGGCGAGCTGGCCGATGAAGCCGAAGCGAACCGGACGGGCGGGCGCGACGGGCTTTGGCGTGCGGTCGATTTCGACGCCGAACGGCGAGCGGAACAGCGGCGGCCCCGCCCCATAGGCATCAAACAGCTCGGCAAGGAACGCGCTGGGCGCAAAGGCCGCCCGGCAATGGGCAAAAGCAACGCGCAGCACGTGCGCCCGGTCGCGAACAGCCCGCGCGTCGCGTCCGAGCGAGAACGGCAGCACGGGCGCGAGCGTGGCGGCCGTCACGGCGGCAGCGGAACGGACGGCGGGCTGCGCCAGAATGCGCCAGAATACGCTGTCCGGCCGCTCGGCCGACCGCGCGAGAAGGCCGCAGGACAGGCAATTGCTGCGGATCGCATTCGGCCCATGACACAGGCCGCCATCCGGCAGCTCCAGCCGGGTGGTGATGCAGAGATTGAAAAAGTCCGTCAGCGTCGCAAATGTCGGGATGCCCAGCCGCGCGGTCACATGCGGCAGAACAGCAGTGAAATTGGCGAGGTGACAGATGTGCACCACGTCCGGCGCGAGCGTGTGCAGGATGCGTTCGAGGAGCGGAGCAAGGCCGGGATGGTCGTAATCCTCACGGGCCGAGCGGGAGGGAGTCCGGTTGCGGTCGATCCGCACCACCGGAATGCCCTCGACTTCGTAGCGTACGATCTCCTCCGCCTGCTCGGGCTCGCCGGCCGACCGCGCGGTCACGACGGTAGGGGCATGTCCCAGCGCCTTGAACTGGCGCGCCAGCGCGAGCGTGTAGGCCTCGGTGCCGTAGACGTGGTCCGGATAGAAGGCGTGCACGAACAGTGCGACGCGCAATGGCCGCAGCGAGAGTCTCGGAACATCCTGCGGCACGCCGCGCATCGAATCTGAACCTCCTGCGATGCCAGCGATTGGCTTACTCTGCGTTGTGATAGCCGTGCAACCGATGTGAGATGACAACGTGTTACGGGGCCGCAACCACCCGAGGTAGACATTCGGCACGTTTTTGTTGCACCGCGAAAGGGAATGAGCGAAGGGATTGCAGACGGCTGGAGGTCAGCGCGAGCGGCGCCCGGGCGATCCTGCACGCCTGATCGCGGATTCCAGCCGCATCCAGGCCGAACTCGGCTGGCGGCCACGGTTCGACGATCTCGAGGTCATCGTCCGCTCGGCTCTGGACTGGGAAGAGACTCTGGCGCGCCGGCAGCTTCAGCCGGCCTGAGGCCTCAAGTGCCCTTCCTAGCCGCGGACGGCAGCCTCGCATAAACTGCGGCAGGCGCCCATTGATGCGCTGGCTGGATCGGGAGCGGCATGTTCGACGCGGTTATCATCGGCGGCGGTCCGGCAGGGGCGTCGTGCGCGCTCTGGCTGAAGATGCTCGGCTTCCGGCCCTGCATCGTCGAGCGCCGGCCGGTGCTGGGCGGGCTGGGAAACGACAATCCCTATCCCAACCAGTGGATCGCGCCGATCCGCGACAAGACCGGCATCGAGATTGCCGCCGAGGTCGACCGCCACATGCGCGACCACGACATCGTCTGTCGCACCGGCGAGGCGGTGACGGAACTGGAGGTGGTGCCCGGCGGCTTCCGCATCACCACCGCCACCGGCGAGATGGTGATGGGGCGCGCCTGCGTCCTCGCCACCGGCGTGCGGCCGGTGAAGGGCGGGTTCACGGCCTCGGAGAACATCATCATCGGCCCTGGCCAAACCCTGTTCAATGCGGACTTCGAGGGGCGCTCCGTCGCCATCCTCGGTGGCGGCGACAATGCGTTCGAGAACTACATCTTCGTGCGCAAGCGCGGCGCCGCCCGCGTCACCCTCTTCGCCCGCACCATCAGGGCGCGGCGCGAGTTCCTGGAGAAGGTGCCACCGGCGGACGTGCGCATCGGCCCCTATCCGGTGGAGCCGGACCTGCCGGCGGTGGCGGGCGAGCGGTTCGAGCGGTTCCTCGTGCTCTATGGCTGGGAGCCCTATCTGCCCTACGCGCGCCACCTGGGCCTCGCGCGGGATGCCCGCGGCTTCGTCGAGACCAGCCTCGATTGCGAAACCTCGGTGCCCAACCTCTACGCCATCGGCGAGATCGCGCAGCGGATGCATCCGTGCTGCGTCACCTCCATGGCCGACGGGGTGGTGGCCGCCAAGGCTATCCAGCGCACGCTGGAGCAGGACGCCGTGGCCCGCTTCGCTGAACGCGTCCGCCGCGCCGCAGCCGATGCGGCACCCACCGTGCACAAGCCGCGCATCAAGTAGACGCCCTCAGGAGGCGGCCACCGTCGCCCGGCCCGCGAGAGAGAGCCGCTCGCGGGCACCGGAAACCGCAAGACACGACGCCTCGGGCGCGGCGAGGGCGGCCGCGATCTCGGGCCGGCGCAGCAAAGCGGCCGATGCCTCATAGGCCGCACCAACCGACGCGAGCATGGGCGCCTGCGTCACCTCCGCCACCACGCAAGCGGGGCGCGGGGAGAAAACGACGATCCGGTCGGCGAGGCGCACCGCCTCGGTCACGTCGTGGGTGACGAACAGCACCGCCGCCCCTGCCCCTTCCACCTCTGCCCGCAGCAGCGCCTGGAGATCGTGGCGCAGGCCCACGTCGAGGGCGGAGAACGGCTCGTCCATCAGCACGAGATCCGGCGAAAGGGCGAAGGCGCGGGCGATGGCGACCCGCTGCATCATGCCGCCCGAGAGCTGGGACGGGCGCTTGTCCAGATCCCGCACCGAAAAGCCGAGGCGCAGCAGGATCGCCTCGGCGATGGCGCGCCGCTCGGTCTTGCCCATTCCCGCCGCCTTGAGGCCGAAGGCGGCATTGTCGCGCGCATCGGCCCAGGGCAGCAGGCGCGGGTCCTGAAACACCATGGCCACGCGGCGAAAGCCGTTCTCGACCCGTCCGGCGGTCGCCCGCTCGACCCCGGCAGCGATGCGCAAAAGACTGGTCTTGCCGCATCCCGACGGCCCGAGCAGAACCACGAGCTCGCCCGCGCCGATATGAAGGTCGATCCCGGCGATGATCTCGGCCTCGCCGAACCGCAGCATCAGGCCGCTCAGGGATAGCATCCTCATGCCTCCACCGAGACGGGTGCCGGATGCCCTCTCCCCGCCCTTCGACGCCGCAACGGCGCGAGGAGCAGGGCGTCGGCGAGGATCAGTGCGGCGATCGCGAGGACGATCCACGCCATGGTTTCCGGCAGGTCGAAGTGGGAGCGCGCGGTGGCGATGCCGCCGCCCACCCCGTCCGCACCGCTCAACACCTCCGCCATCACCGCAACCTTGAAGGAGAAGGCCAGCGCGGTGGCGACGGCCGGGATGAGGAAGTCCGCCAACGCCGGCAGGACCAGATCGGTGAAGCGCATGAGGGCCGGCGCGCGATAGAGCTGCGCCATCTCGGCGAGCGCGCGGTCGCGGCTTCGGACACCCTGGAGCGTGGCGATGAACAGGATGGGTGCAACGGTAATGGCCACGGTGAAGGTGGCGGCCGCGCCGCCGGGTCCAAACCAGAGCAGCGCGAGCACCACCCAGGCGATGGGCGGCGTGCCGAGAAGCGCGGTGAAGACGGGATAGGACATGGCGCCCACGGGCAGCACCAATCCCCCCGCCACACCTAAAAAGAAGCCGGCCGCGCCCCCCGCGACGCAGCCGGCCAGAGCGTGCACCAGTGTGGCCAGCAGCGCCGGCCCCGCCTTTCCGGTGGTGACGAGCCGGACGACGGCCTCCCCTGTCTCCGCAAGGCTCGGCAGCACGAACGGCCCGAAGGCCGCGGCCCCCCATTGCCACGCGCCGGCCAGAGCCAAGAGCCCCGCCGCCCCCCACAGCGTGGCGAGGAGCGCGGGAGAGAGCGTGCGTGCCGGAGCCGCCATCGCGGCGCTCAGAAGTCGAGATAGAAGCTGTCGGGCGGCAGCTTCCCAGCCAGGGCCTCCGGCTGGAAGGAAAGCAGCGTCTCGTAGAAGGCGACGAGGCCCGGCTTCAGCTTCGCCGCCGGCTCCGCAACCACATTGAAATGGGAGAGCGCGCTGGCGAGGATGGGCGCCTTCATGTCCATCTTCTCCTCGCCCAGCTGGCCGGCGGCGGCGGGATCGGACAGCACCCAGTCGCGGGCGCCCGGCAGACCGGCGGCCATGGCCTTGAGGAGTTCCGGGCTCTCCTCGATCAGCCGCTCATGCACGGCGATGCCGGCCATGGGCAGGCCGAGGCCGCCGTGCTGCTTCTTCCAGTCGTCCTGAAGGCTGATGGCACGGTTGAGCGTGCGGCCCTCCTTCTTCGCCATCATGATGGCGGCGGTGGCCGGCGGCTCGGAGAGGATGGCCGTGGTGGCCCGCCCGGCGGCGAGCATCTGCGCCGCCTCCATGGGGGTGCGCACATAGGTGATGGTCATGTCCTTGTCAGGGTCCATGCCATAGCCGCGGGCGATGGAGCGGAAGACGAGATCGGGCATGTCGTTCTTGAAGAAGCCGACCAGCTGCTTGCCGGCGAGATCCTTGAACGAGGTGATGCCCGTGTCGGACGAGATGACGAACAGATGGCCCATGGAGAGGATGGCGAACAGCTTCAGCGGCAGGCCGCGATTGGCGAGGTTCGCCGGCACATGGGTCGGGGTCGTGAACAGGCTGGTGCGGCCGGAGACGATGGCGGCGCGCAGTTCGTCGGTGTCGCGCCACAGGCGGAAGGTGGCGTCGGGTGCTGTCGCGTTGAGGGCACCGGACTGGAGCAGGCGCAGCAGCACGATGGTGGAGCCGTTCGGCGCGCCGAGAATCTCCAGCCCCTTCGCCGGCGCGGCGAGCGCCGCGCCCAGCGACGCGGCGGATGCCCCGGCCGCCGCAGCGGCGATGGCGCCCAACATGCGGCGCCGGTTGAGCAATACGGTCATGTCCAATTCCCCGGCAGAAAAAGCCGGCGCGGCCGGCCAAGCTATATCCATATCAATATAACAATTTCGCATCCGCACAAAGGCAAGTCGGCTGCGGCGGAACGGCCGCAGGTGGGAGCGCCGAGGTGGGCGCGAAGATCATCGGCAGGGCGGGAGGGTTGCTTTCGCGCCACAATGCGCGCCAGCTTCCTTCAGCAACCGTCGAAGTCCTTGGCCGCGCACGGCGAGCCGGGCAAGATCGGGCGAAATGGACCGCGGGGGGCGGCACAGGGGGGCGCGGATGGGTCGGGAGATCGGGCTGGAATTCAGCTCAAGCATCAGGTTCGCGGGACTGCGGGCGGCGATGATCGTCGCCGGGCTTGCCGCCCTCCTGCTCGCGTTCGGCGCCCCGGCCGGCGCGCAGACACTGGACCGCCTGGCAAAGGGCGACCCCTTCCGCATCGGCTATCGCCAGTTCGCCCCGCCCTATTCGTACGCTGCGAGCAACGGCCAGCCGGCGGGCTACATCGTCGATCTCTGCCGTGAGGTGGCGGATGCGCTCAAGCGCTCCCTCAAGCTGCCGAATCTTCCGGTTGAATACGTCAAGGTCTCGGCCGAAGACCGCTTCGAGGCGGTCCGCGACGGGCGCATCGACATCCTGTGCGAGCCCTCGTCCATGACCATGTCACGGCGGGCGCTGGTGGACTTTTCCCTCCCCACCTTCCTCGACGGTGCCGGCGTGGTCACGCGCGGTTCGGCTGTCAAAGGGCTGGAAGAGCTGCGCGGCAAGAAGGTCGGCGTGCTCAAGGGCACCACGACCGAGGAGACGCTGCGCTCCACCCTCGCGCAGATGGGCATCACCGCCACCATCGTCACCGTCACCGACCATCCGGACGGGCTGAAGCAGCTGGCGGACGGCAAGCTGGACGCCTATTTCGGCGACCGGGGCATCCTCAACTATCTGATCGCCAATACCGCGTTCGGCAATCGCCTCAGCCTCTCGGACCAGTATTTCACCTTCGAGACCTACGCGCTCGGCCTGCCGCGCGGCGACCAGGCATTCCGCCTTCTGGTGGACACCACCCTCGCCGACCTCTACCGCACTGACCGCATTCGCGACATCTATGCCAAGAGTTTCGGCAAGTTCCCGCCCGACCAGTTCCTGAACGCGCTGTTCGTCATCAACGGCGTGCCGAAATAGACAGGGCTTTTCCCCGAAGGCATATTTGTTGCTTATCGCGAGGGCCTGAGGACGCGGCAGATGCGCCGCGCCCGCCCCACCGGAGCGCGCCATGGCTCATGTCCATCGCATCGGAGCGAAGTCCTTCGTTTTCTCCGACCTCAAGGACCTGATGGCCAAGGCGACGCCGCCGCGGTCGGGCGACATGCTCGCCGGCATCGCCGCCGCCACGGCCGAGGAGAATGTGGCGGCGCGCATGTGCCTCGCCGACCTGCCGCTCAAGACCTTCCTCGCCGAGCCGCTCGTTCCCTATGAAGGGGACGAGGTGACGCGGCTCATCCTCGACAGCCACGACAGCCCGGCCTTTGTGCCGGTCTCGGCCATGACGGTGGGCGACTTCCGCGACTTCCTGCTCTCCCCCGCCGCAACGCCGCAGGTGCTGGCGGCCCTCGCGCCCGGCCTTATCCCGGAGATGGCGGCGGCCGTGTCCAAGATCATGCGCAATCAGGATCTGATCCTCGCCGCGCGCAAGTGCCGGGTGGTGACGCGCTTCCGCAACACCATCGGCCTGCCCGGCACCATGGCGGTGCGCCTCCAGCCCAACCACCCCACCGACGACGCAGCCGGCGTCTCCGCCGCCATCCTCGATGGCCTTCTCTACGGCTGCGGCGATGCGGTGATCGGCATCAATCCCGCATCCGACAGCGTCCCGGTCATCGACCGGCTGCTGAAGCTGATGGACGAGATCATCTCGCGCTTCGAGATTCCCACCCAGAGCTGCGTGCTGACCCACATCACGACTTCGATCGCGCTCATGGAGCGCGGCGCGCCGGTGGACCTCGTGTTCCAGTCCATCGCTGGAACGGAGGGGGCGAACCGCTCCTTCGGCATCGACCTGAAGCTGCTCGCCGAGGGCACCGATGCGGCACGGTCGCTCAAGCGCGGCACGGTGGGGCAGAACGCCATGTATTTCGAGACCGGCCAGGGCTCGGCCCTCTCCGCAGGCGCGCACCACGGGGTGGACCAGCAGACGCTGGAAGCGCGCGCCTATGGCGTCGCCCGCGCCTTCGATCCGCTGCTGGTGAACACGGTGGTGGGCTTCATCGGCCCGGAATATCTCTATGACGGCAAGCAGATCATCCGCGCCGGTCTGGAGGACCATTTCTGCGGCAAGCTGCTCGGCGTGCCGCTTGGTGTGGACGTCTGCTACACCAACCACGCCGAGGCCGACCAGGACGACATGGACACGCTGCTGACCCTGCTCGGTGCAGCGGGCGTCACCTACATCATGGGCATTCCCGGCGCCGACGACGTGATGCTGAACTATCAGTCCACCTCCTTCCACGATGCGCTCTACATCCGCGAGGTGCTGGGGCTGAAGCGCGCGCCGGAATTCGAGGCGTGGCTGGAGAAGATGGACATCACCGGCACCGACGGCCGCCTGCTGCCTGCCGACGCTGGCAATCCGCTGCTCGGCTATGTGGCGGAGCGTGCGGCATGATCGCGCGCGATCCCTGGTCAAAACTCTCTCGCCACACCCCGGCCCGCATCGCGCTGGGCCGCACCGGCGCGAGCCTGCCCACCGAGGAAGTGCTGCGCTTCGCCCTCGCCCATGCGCAGGCGCGCGATGCCGTACACACCCCGTTCGATGCGGCGCGGGTGGAAGAGGAGGTGCGCGGCCTCGGCTTTTCCACCCTGCGCGCCGAAAGCGCGGCGCAGGCGCGGGACGTCTATCTGCGCCGGCCGGACCTCGGCCGGCGTCTCTCCGATGAAAGCCGTACCCGCCTTGCACAGGCGGCGGGCGAGCCTGTGGACCTCGCGCTTGTGGTGGCCGACGGCCTGTCCTCGGCAGCCGTCCACGCCCACACGCTCCCCTTCCTGGCGGCGTTGAAGGCGCGCATCACGGATGCCGGCTGGACCACCGCGCCTGTGGTCATCGCCTCGCAGGCGCGGGTGGCGCTGGGGGACGAGGTGGGGCACCTGCTGAAGGCGCGCACGGTTGTGTTGCTTGTGGGCGAGCGACCCGGCCTCTCCTCCCCGGACAGCCTCGGCCTCTACCTCACCTACAATCCCAAGCCCGGCCGGTCGGACGCCGAGCGCAATTGCATCTCTAACGTGCGTCCGGAGGGTCTTGCCTACGATCTGGCCGCCTTCAAGCTCGCCTGGCACATTCGCGAGGCATTCGCCCGCCAGATCACCGGCGTCGAATTGAAGGACGAGAGCGATCTCCTGCTCGAAACCGGCCTGCCGCCGCAGCATCTGGGCGCGCGCTGACGGTTTTTGTCCGCGCCCTTGGGGAATGGCAACAAAGTTGCCTCTAGGGCAAGCGCGCCGGACCTTACCCCGGTGCAAGCGGAGGGCTGGGCATGGCCGAAGGCAGCAAATCCGGCGTCACCTACACCACGGTTGATGTTTCCTATTTCGAGCAGCGGGCCCTGAAGCGGCACGCGCGCGTCTGGTCGCTCTGGGCGCTGGGCGTCGGGGCGGTCATCTCCGGCCATTTCTCGGGCTGGAACCTCGGCATCGCCTCGGGCGGCTGGGGCGGCATGTTCATCGCAGCGGTCATCATCGCCATCATGTATCTCGGCCTCACCTTCTCCATCGCCGAGATGTCGCCGGCCCTGCCCCACACGGGCGCCGCCTATTCCTTCGCGCGCACCACCATGGGGCCGTGGGGCGGCTTCGTCACCGGCCTGTGCGAGAACGTGGAATATGTCATCACCCCAGCGGTGGTGGTGTCCTTCATCGGCTCCTACATGGGCTCCATCTTCGGCACGCCGCCGGCGTTCCAGCCGGTCTACTGGATCTTCGGCTACATCATCTTCGTGGGCCTCAACATCGCCGGCGTGGAACTCTCCTTCCGCGTGACGCTGGTGGTGACGCTGGCGGCGCTGGCCTGCCTCGTGGCCTTCTGGGTCAGCGCGCTTCCGGTGGCCAATTTCTCCCGCTGGGCGCTGAACATCGGTGTCGGGCCGGACGGCACGGCGGTGGAACTGCCCAACGGTGGCGGGCCGTTCCTGCCGTTCGGCATCGGCGGCGCGCTCGCCGCCCTGCCCTTCGCCGTCTGGCTGTTCCTCGCCATCGAGCAATTGCCGCTGGCGGCGGAAGAAGCGGTGGATCCGAAGACCGACATGCCCAAGGGCATCATGGCCGGCATGGCGACGCTCATCGTCTCCGCCTTCATGATCCTGTGGCTCAACTCCTCGGTGGCCAATGGGTCTTTCGGCCTCTCCACCTCGCTGGAGCCGCTGCTGGACGGCTTCAAGGCCATCTATGGCGACGGCCTCGCGCGGCTTCTCGCGCTGGTGGCGGTGATCGGGCTGATCGCCTCGTTCCACACCATCATCTATGCGCAGGGCCGGCAGATCTATTCGCTCTCACGGGCCGGCTACTTCCCGCGCGGCCTGTCCGTGACCCATGGCGGGCGCAAGACGCCGCACGTGGCCATGGTGGCCGGGGCTCTGATCGGCCTCGTCATCATGCTCGGCATCTGGTTCGCGCTGGGGGCGGAGGCAGGGGCGGCGGCCATCGGCGGCACGCTGCTCAACATGGCGGTGTTCGGCGCCATGCTCTCCTACGTAATGCAGGCCATCTCCTTCATCCTGATGCGGAAGAACATGCCGCACATCGAACGGCCCTATAAGAGCCCCTTCGGCATCCCGGGCGCAGTGGCGACCATCGTGATCGCCATCGTCACCATCTGGTTCCAGCTCTCCGACCCGATCTACCGCAATGGCGTGATCGGCGTGGCCATCTGGTTCGCAGCCGGCATCGCCTATTTCGGCATCTGGGGCCGACACAAGCTGGTGCTCTCACCGGAGGAGGAATTCGCCCTCTCCAAGGGCACGGCCGAATACAAGAGCTACTGACGGGGCCGCGGTCCGCCTTTCCCGGCGGACCGCATTGCCCGGATCAGACCACCGAAACCACGCGGAAGGTGTGCATCTCGTCGTCCTCGTGGACGGAGACATACTCGCCCACCTCAAACCGCTCGTCGCCGAAGCGGTAGCCGGCCTCGTCATCGTCGGCGCCGGAAATGTCGTAGCGAAACGCCCAGCTGCCGCCGGGCCGCCGCACCAGATGGCCCACCTCGTCGGCCTCATCGGGGCGGAACTTCACCACCCGGCAGCTGTCGCGGTGCTTGGCCCACTCCGCCGCATCAATGCGGCCGGCGCTGTCGAGGGGCGCCACGAAGCTGTAGCCGGAATTGCGGGCGCCGTCCGGATGCCCCTTCTCACGGGCAAGCTCCATGCGGATCTGACGGAAGCCGTGCGGCAACTGGGTCATGTTGTCTTCTCCCCGACCTTGCGGCCTGTGGCTCCGTCCCGAGCGCGGACATCACGATGCGTTGACGGAAGCCTGATTCTCGCCCCGCCTCCCGGTGCGGCCATAGGCAGCAAGGCGGCGGAGTGCGATGATGATGTCGCCCCGAAGGGCAACGGGTGGAAATGTGATTTTCCCCGATCCGGCACGCAAGGCATTTGACCTTCCGCAACGCCGAAGTCTCACATCCGTGAAACGGTAAATCCAATGGGCGCTGGGGGCTGCTCAGGTCCGGGGGTCATCGTCAGACGGGAGAAATGGACATGAACGACTCGGTGATGTTCCAGGGTCTCGCCCGCGCGCTGTCGCCCGCCACGCCGCCCATGGCTTGGCCGGTCGCCGCATGGAAGAACCTGTTCCTAGATTGCCCGATCGCGGTCAGCACGCATCTGCAGCAGTTCGTCGGCCGGCAGATGCAGGAGCAGATGGAGTTGCTCAGCCAGCTCTCGCGGGAGCAGAACCCGTCCGCCTTCGTCACCCGCGAAGCGGCCTTCCTGCAACAGTCGGCTCTCGCGTGGAGCACCGAGCTGGTCGCGGTGGGCGAGATTGTCCAGTCCAAGCTGCTGAACGCCACCCAGGCCGAGCAGCCGGAAGACCAGCCGCCGTTCGCAAAGGCGGCCTGAGGTTTCTGGGTAAGCCGAATTTATCGTTTTCCCCGGCCTGCCGGGGGAATTCGCGTGATGACCACCGGGCCGTCGGTCGCGGCGCAGCCTGCGGCCTCTCGCCCGTCCGGATTGCCCCAGCGGCGTCGTGGCGCCATGGTGGGACCGAAGCGTTCTGAATCGGTCGCCCCCTGTGCTTATCGTTGAAATCCCGTACCGCGACCCGTTCGCCGCGTTCCAGGCCTTCGCCGACGCCCCCCAATGCGCCTTTCTTGACAGCGCGGCGGAGGGCGACGTGCGGGCGCGCTGGTCCTATATCGGCGCGGATCCTTATGCCTTCATCACCTCCGGCCCGGACGGCGTCCGGCTGAATGGCACCCTTGTGCCCGGATCGCCGTTCGACGTTCTGGCGCGCGCGCTCAATCCCGGCGATCTGCCGCCCTGCCTCGGCCCCTCCTCCGCGCCGGTGCCGTTCCTCGGCGGCGCCATGGGCTATCTGGGCTATGAGCTGGGCCGGCATCTGGAGCGCCTGCCGCCGCCCCGGCCGGCGACGCCTTCCGTGCCCGAGATGGCCATGGGCCTCTACGACGCCATTCTCGCCTTCGACGGGCTGGAGAAGCGCGCCTTCATCGTCTCCAATGGTCGGCCCGAGACAGGCGAGGCGGCCGAGGCCCGCGCCCAGCGCCGTGCGCAGGAGCTGTTCGACCGGCTCGCCACGGCGCCCGCAGCGGCGCCCGCCCCCGATTTCAGCCGGACCGGCACGTTTGCGCCCGACCAGCCCCGCGCGGAGGTGGAAGCGGAAGTGGCGCGGGTGATCGAATACATCCGCGCCGGCGACATCTTCCAGGCCAACCTCACCCACCAGATGCGCGCGAAGGTGCCGGAAGGCCTCACCGACCTTGCCCTCTACACCCGCCTGCGCGCCCTGAGCCCCTCCCCCTTCGCCGCCTTCCTGCGCACCGGCGATGATCTCGCCGTGCTGTCCGCCTCGCCGGAGCGCTTCCTCTCCCTGTCCTCGGATGGGCGGGTGGAGACGCGCCCCATCAAGGGCACCCGCCGCCGCAGCGACGATCCTGCCGAGGACAAGGCGCTCGCCGACGCGCTCCTCGCCTCGGTGAAGGACCGGGCGGAAAATCTGATGATCGTGGACCTCATGCGCAACGACCTCTCGCGGGTCTCGCAGGTGGGGAGCGTGAAGGTGCCGGTGCTGTGCGGTCTGGAGACGTTCGCCAGCGTTCATCACCTCGTCTCGGTCATCGACAGCCGGCTGAAGCCCGGCCTCGGCCCGGTGGACCTCCTGAAAGCCTGCTTCCCCGGCGGCTCCATCACCGGCGCACCGAAGATCCGCGCCATGGAGATCATCCACGAGCTGGAGCCCACCCCGCGCGGGGTCTATTGCGGCTCGGTGGCGTGGATCGGCTTCGACGGGGCGATGGATTCCTCCATCGTCATCCGCACCATCACCCGCTCCGGCGACACGCTGCTGACCCAGGCTGGTGGCGGCATCGTCGCGGATTCCGATCCGGCGGACGAATATGAGGAGAGCCTGGTGAAGCTCTCGCCCATGCTGCGCGCGCTCTCGGGAGAGGGCGCATGAGGCTGTTCCTCGGCACCGGGCTGGTGGAGGAGGCGGAAGCGACCGTCTCCCCGTTCGATCGCGGCTTCACTCTGGGCGACGGCCTGTTCGAGACGCTGCGGGTGAAGGGGGGCAAGGTGCTGCGCGTGGACGCGCACCTTGCCCGCCTCGCGGCCGGCGCGGGCCTGCTGGGAATGCCCCTGCCGTCTCTCGACCTTGCCGCGGCGCTGGCACAGACCGCCGACGCCAATGGCCTGTCGGACGGCGTGCTGCGCCTCACCCTCACGCGCGGCACCGGCCCGCGCGGCGTGCTGCCGCCGGCAGAGCCGAAGCCTACCCTCGTGATAACCGCCGCCCCGCTCTCCCCGCCCCTGCCAGCCGCGCGCCTCGTGATTGCGCAGGGCACGCGCCGAAACGATCGTTCCCCGCTGGCGCAGGTGAAGTCGCTGAACTATCTCGACGGCATCCTCGCCCGGCAGGAGGCCGCGCGGCGCGGCGCAGACGATGCCATCCTCCTCAACACGCGCGATGGTGTGGCGGAAACGTCCATCGCCAACCTGTTCGCGGTCATCAATGGGGGGCTTGTCACGCCGCCTTTGTCCGAGGGCGTCCTGCCCGGCGTGATGCGGGCGGAGGTGATCGCCGCCGGGGCGCAGGAACGGCCGCTGACAGTGGACGACCTCGCATCGGCCGAAGAAATCCTGCTCACCTCGGCGCTCGGCATCCGCTCTGTCGCGTCGCTAGAGGGGCGCCCCCTCCCCTCCACCGCGGCTGCCGAGCGCCTGCGCGGCCTGATCGATGGCGCATGAGACGCCGGCGATGACCGCCCCGACACTGGCCACTGCCCGCCTCACGCTGCGACCGTGGCAGCCCTCCGACCGCGAGGGCCTTTGGCGGATGCAGTCCGACCCGCGCACCATGGAATTCCTCATGCCGGTGGCCGACCGCGCCGCGAGCGATGCAGTGGCCGATCGCGCCGAGGCCCATTTCGCCCGCCACGGGTTCGGCCTGTGGGTGGTGGAAGCACCGGGCGTCACCGACTTCGCCGGCTATTGCGGGCTGGTGCATGTGCCCTATGCGGAGCACTTCACGCCGGCGGAGGAGATCGGCTGGCGCTTCGATCCCGCCTTCTGGGGACGCGGCTATGCCACCGAGGCGGCGCGGGCGGCGCTGGATTTCGGGTTCGCGACGCTGGGGCTGGAGGAGATCGTCGCCATCACCGTGCCGACCAACTTTCGCTCGCGGGCGGTGATGGAGCGGCTCGGCATGGCGCGGGACGAAGGCGGGGATTTCGACCTGCCGTCCACGCCGCCGGGCCACCCGTTGCGGCGGCAGGTGCTCTATCGCCTCAGACGGTCATAAGTGCGGGCCTGACCACCGCCGCCTCTATGAGATCGGCGGCATCGATCACGCCGTGGCCCTGCGCCATCTCGGCCGCGATATGCCGCGCATTCTCGCGATAGCGTGGCTGCTCCAGCACGGCCCGAAGCGCGGCGGTGAGCCGCTTCTGGCTGGCGCGGCCGGCGGGCACGACTTCGGCGACGCCGGCATAGGCGAGTCGCGCGGCGGTGGCCGGCTGCTCGAAAGCGATGGGCATGGCGACGAGCGGCACGCCCTCGGCCATGGCATCGAGCACCGTGTTCATGCCGCAATGAAGCACGGCCGCCGCACAGCGCTTCAGCACCTCCTGCTGGGGCACGAAGGCGCGCACCTCGGCAAGATCGCTCAACCGGCCAATCTCGGCCTGTGAAAGAAGCCCGCCATGGGCGATCAGCAGGCGCACGCCCAGCTCCCGCGCCGCCAGCGCCACCTTGCGGAAGAGGTCCACCCGCGCCCCCTGCAATGTGCCGAGCGAGCAGAAAACGAGCGGCTTGTCCCCCACTTCCGGCAGCGGCGCCGTTGCGGCCGGGATGGCGGCAGCATCGCGCCAGGGGGAGCCGTAATGGAAGGTGGCGGGCAGTTCCGTGCGGGGAAAATCCAGCCCCTTGGGCATCTGCGCGACCGTCAGCAGCGGCGAGAAGCCGCCGTCGGCGAACGGATCGAGGCCAAAGGCTTCGCCATGCCGCGCCAGCACCTTGCGCATGGACGACATCAGGAAATCGGTGACGCGATAACCGCCCTTGTTGCGAACGAGCGCCTTCTCCCCCGCCTCATAGGGCCACGGCACGAACGGCGGCGGCACGCCCACCTCGCGGTTCAGCAGCAGCGCCGTCGCGGTGGAGACCACCGGCAGGCCGAGATGGCGCGCCACCAGCGTGCCGGCGGCCTCCGTCTGGTCGGCGATCACCGCGTCAGCACCGATGTCGCGCAGCACGCCGGGCAGGTCCCGGCAGAGCATGTCCGTCTGCGCGGCGGTCGCGCGCAGGGTACCGAGAAGACCGAAGAGGCCGGTGGGCTTGGCGAGGCGGTTCACATAGGTGTCGAGGGCGCCAGCGGGATAATCGCGCGCGCCGACCGCCGCGAAGCCCGCGCCCTTGCCCTTCACCAGCCGCTCGGCATCGGCCATGTGGACGAAGGTGACGCGATGACCTCGCGCGCCAAGCTCACGCGCCAGCACCAGCAAGGGGTTGTAGTGCCCCGGCAGCGGCGGGGCGACGACGGCGAAATGGGTCATCGCGGCCGGGTCCACAAATGCTTCGGCCGCGGCGGCTGGGGGCCGCTGCGGCGGGTGGCGAGGGCCAGGCCGATGCCCTGCATGAGATAGCCGATCTTCTGCGCCTTGGTGGTGGAGACGCGCGCATCCCACGCCTGCGCTCCGCGCCGGCGCACCTCGGTGCCGATGGCGCGATAGACGCAGCGGGCCGCGCCCACGGCGGCGGCGGCGCGGAACGGCAACGCGCCCATGCCGATCACGGCCTGCTCGTAGTAGGGCTCCGCGACATCCAGAAGCCGCGCGACGGCGGCGGCGACGGCGGCCCGATGCTCGGGCGCGGCGATCCCGGCCTCGGGCACGCCTTCCATGTCGAGGAAGGTGCCCGGCACATAGATGCGGCCGATGCCGGCATCCTCGATCACGTCGCGGGAGATGTTGGTGAGCTGGAAGCCGAGGCCGAGATCGCTCGCCCGGTCCAGCACCACCTCGTCCCGCGCCCCCATGATCAGCGCCATCATCACCCCCACCACGCCGGCCACGTGGTAGCAGTAGGTGAGCGTGTCATTGAGGGTGTCGTAGCGGCGGCCGTCCACATCCATGCGGAAGCCCTCGAGCAGGTCGAGGGGGTGGCGCTCGGGAATGTCGTTGCGGCGGACCACCTCGGCGAAGGCCGCGAAGGCGGGATGGGAGGACGGGACGCCGCGATAGGCCCGGCGGGTCTCCTCGAACAGCGCGTCCAGCCGCTCGGCCGGCGTCTGGGCGCTGGCGATGCGGCCGTGGCCCAGCTCCTGTCCGTCCACCACGTCGTCGCAGTGGCGGCACCACGCATAGAGCATCACCGCGTCTTCCCGCATCCGCGGCGCGAACAGGCGGGCGGCGGCGGCGAAGCTCTTCGAGCCCTTGGCGATGGCCTCCTCGCTCGCGCCCACCACGTCCGGAGCGGCATCCGCCCCGCTCATGCCGGCGACCGGGCGGGGATGCCAAGATCTTGGAGGATCAGGCCTGCCGTCGCCTTGGCCGAGCCCACCACGCCGGGGACACCCGCGCCCGGATGGGTGCCGGCGCCGGCGAAATAGAGGTTGGCGATCTTGTCGTCCCGGTTGTGCGGGCGGAACCACGCCGACTGGGTCAGGATCGGCTCCACCGAGAAGGCCGAACCGAGATGGGCGGAGAGTTCATCGCGGAAGCCGAAGGGCGTGAGGATGCGCGTGGTGACGAGGCTTTCCTTGAGCCCCGGCAGCAGGCGCTGCTCCAGATGGCCGAGGATGCGGTCGCGATACTTCGGTCCCTCCACCTCCCAGTCGATCTCCGCCTTGCCGAGATGCGGCACGGGGGAGAGCACGTAGAAGGCGGTGGAGCCCTCCGGCGCCAGCGACTTGTCGGTCACGGTGGGCGCGTGGAGATAGAGCGAGAAATCGTCCGGCAGGCGCGGGCCCTTGAAGATCTCGTCCACAAGGCCGCGATAGCGCGGGCCGAACAGCACCGTGTGGTGCTGGAGATGGTCCCAGGTGCGGTTGGCGCCGAAATAGATGACGAACAGCGACATGGAATGCCGCTTCTTCGCGAGCTTGGCGCCCTCCGCCTTCCCGCGCGCGCTGTTGCGCATGAGGTGGGCATAGGTGTGCACCACGTCCGCGTTGGAGGCGACGAGATCGAACGGGATCATCTCCCCGCCGACGCGCACGCCGGTGGCCCGGTCGCCCTCCACCACGATCTCATCAACCTTGGCGGAGAGGTGGATGGTGCCGCCGAGGTCGGTGAACAGCTTCACCATGCCGCGCACCAGCGCGCCGGTGCCGCCGCGGGGGAAGAACACACCCCATTTGCGCTCCAGCGCATGGATGAGGGCGTAGATGGACGAGGTGGAAAACGGGTTTCCCCCCACCAGCAGCGAGTGGAAGGAGAAGGCCTCCCGCAGGTGCTCGTCCTGTATGAAGCTCGACACCATGGAATAGACCGAGCGCCACGCCTGGAGCTTGGCCAGCTGCGGTCCCGCCTTCATCATGTCGGAGAAATTCAGGAACGGCACGGCGCCGAGCTTGAGGTAGCCCTCCTCGAACACCGCCTTGGAATAGGCGAAGAAGCGCCGGTAGCCTTCCACATCCGCCGGGTTGAAGGCGGCGATCTGGGCGTCCAGGGCGGTCTGCTCGTTCACATAGTCGAACTGCCGCCCGTCCGACCACAGCAGCCGGTAGAAGGGCGAGACCGAGATCAGGTCCACATAGTCGCTAAGGCGCCGGCCGGCCGCCTCAGCGACCTCTTCCAGGCAGGAGGGGTCGGTGATGACGGTCGGCCCGCCATCGAAGGTGAAGCCCTTGTCCTCGTAGACATAGGCCCGGCCACCGGGCTTGTCCCGCTGCTCGAAGATGGTGGTGGCGATGCCGGCCGCCTGCAGGCGGATGGCGAGAGCGAGCCCGCCGAAGCCGGAGCCGATGACGGCGGCGCGGCGGGGAGACTTGGTGACGTCGAGCATTATCTGGGACCGGTCGCGGATTTCGTCTCGGGGAGGCAGGAAAGCGCCTTCAGCACCGATACGGGCGGACGGCCCGTAAGGATGCGTGCCTTGTCCTTGAAGGTGAGGCGATCCCCGTAGAAGCGTTGGATCAGGTCCTCGGGCAAGCGGTAAAAGCGCTCGAGGATGGCATAGCGGCGATCCGGCGCGGCCGCGCGGAACAGCATCCGGTTGAGCAGCCGGAAGAAGCCTCGGCTTTCCCAGCGTCGGGCCGCGTGCTGGCGCACGAAGGCTGCGATCGCGGGGCCAGAGATATCCGGCAGCTCGCTCACGAGGTCCGCGAGTTCCAGTGCATCCGGCAGCGAATAGCCGGTGGTGGGGTGGAACAGCGCGGCGCGCAGCCCGACCCGCGCGACCCCCTGGGGCGCCTCGGCCAGGAAAGCGCCGATATCGCCGCCAAGGGCGATGGGCAGAACGCCTTCCTCCTCCCGCACCACGTGGTCGATCTCCCAGCCCTGCCCGGCGGCGTAGGCGGCGATGCGCCCGCGCAGGGTCTCGATGGGAAGCTCGGCGCCGCTGGAATAATAGGTGTCCTCGATCAGCACCGTCTGCGGATCGAGCGGCAGCACATAGACGAAGCGATAGCCGTCGATCTGCTCCACCCGCGCATCCATGATGAAAGGCCGATGCAGACCGTGCGGACGGGTGAGCTGAACCTCCTGGCCGAGGAACTTCTGAAAGCCGAGGTCAAGATGACGCGACGAAACCGGCCCGCGTCCGTCGATCACCGCTCCCGCATCGATGCGCTCGCCGCCGGCGAGGACGACATGATCGGCCGCCACATGGGCCACCTTGGCATTGAGGCGGATGGACGGATTGAGGCGCTCGTGCATCACCTGCGACATGCGCTCGGAGGTGATGGTGCCGTAATGGCCCTTGAGGATGCGCGAGTAGGCCGGGAAGTGCACGTCGTGCCCCATCCACACATGCGCGCGGAACGGGCTGAGGAAGGCGTGCTGCATGCGGCCGAAATCGCTGGAATGATAGGACCAGCTGTGGTTGCCGCCGACGCTTTCGCCGGCCTCCAGCAGCAGCACCCGGACGCGGCTGCGCCGTTCGGCGATGCGGGCGGCGATCAGGCAGTTGGCGAGCCCGGCACCGACAAAAACGATATCCATGCCCGCCCCGTTCCGTTGCCCAATTCCCTTGGGTTGCGCCTCCTGAAACCCGAATAAAGGGCGGCCGGCCGTGTGTCACCCCCTGCGTCAGCATGGATGCGGCCTGGTGCCGCTGCGACTCGGTCTCACTTGCGGGTGGCACGGCCGAGACTTACCTCACGGGAGCACACTGCGCCGGCGAACAATCGCCCGACCCGCGTGACGCCGGACGGGCAGACGCCCTCACCGGCCCGGGAGAAGACATGAACGAACAACATTGGCCGAGGCTCTCGCCCCTTTCGACGGGCGTGAGGGGCCGCTGCCCCCGCTGCGGCGAGGGCCACCTCTTCAATGGCTTCCTCACCATCGCTCCAGCCTGCGAGGTCTGCGGCCTCGACTATTCCTTCGCCGATCCGGCGGATGGCCCGGCCTTCTTCGTCATGTGCTTCGCCTGCGTGCCGGCGGTTCTCTTCGCCATCTGGCTGGAGGTGGCCTTCCAGGCGCCCTATTGGGTCCACCTCGTGACCACGCTGCCCCTCTTGCTGCTCACCTGCATTCCGCCCCTGCGACCGTTGAAGGGCTGGCTGGTGGCGAGCCAGTACTATTACAAGGCCGAGGAAGGCCGCCGCGTCACCGCCGACCCTTCAACGGCCCCGTCCGCCCCCGAGGGACGGACGGGCGCCTGATTCTTCTTCGCGTTCCCCTGCCTCAGCGGCCGAGCCCCATGGCGTGGGGCAGCCAGAGGGTGAGGCCGGGAATGTAGGTGATCGCGAGCAACGCGATCATCAACGGCACCAGCCAGGGCAGGATGGCCATGGTGGTGCGCTCCACCGAGAGCCGCGCCACCCGCGCCAGCACGAACAGCACCATGCCCAGCGGAGGGTGCAGCAGCCCGATCATCAGGTTCAGCGTCATGATGAGCCCGAAGTGGATCGGGTCGATGCCGAGCTTGAGCACGATGGGCAAAAGGATCGGCACCAGGATCGTGATGGCCGCGATGGTGTCGATGAAGCAGCCCACGAACAGGATGAGCAGGTTGGCCAGCGCCAGGAACACCCACTTGTTCTGGGTGAAGCCGAGGATGGCGTCCGACAGCATCTGCGCCGCCTGACTCGCCGTGAGCAACCACGCGAAGATGGACGCCGCGGTGACGATGAACAGCACCGAGGCCGTCGTCTCGATGGTGTCGAAGGTCGCCTTCGCCAGCGTCTTCAATGTCATGGAGCGGTAGCGCACGAGGCCTAGGAACAGCGACCAGATCACCGCCGCCACCGCCGCCTCGGTGGGGGTGAACCAGCCGAGGGTCATGCCACCGATGAGGATGACCGGCGTCATCAGCGCCATGACGGCGGAGAAATCGAAATACCAGTCGAGGGCGACGAGCACCGCCAGCGCGATGAGCACCGCCTGGTTGGTGGAGAGGCCGAGGGCCATCATCACATAGACCGCCGCCGGGAACGCCAGCACGATCACCACCTCAACGCCGGCCGAGAGCAGCTTCCCCCACTCGAACGCCGCATCCGAGCCCCAGCAGT
Organism: Xanthobacter aminoxidans; assembly: GCF_043193615.1. Taxonomy (NCBI): domain Bacteria; kingdom Pseudomonadati; phylum Pseudomonadota; class Alphaproteobacteria; order Hyphomicrobiales; family Xanthobacteraceae; genus Xanthobacter; species Xanthobacter aminoxidans. The sequence goes on from NZ_JBAFUS010000001.1 coordinate 425,005, forward strand.
TGCGCCGGGCGAAATAGGCGACCGTCGCCATCATCAGCAGCGTCATCACGGCGCCGGGCACCACCCCGCCGAGGAAGAGCGCGCCGATGGAGACGTTGGCGAGCATGCCATAGATGACGAACGGCAGGCTGGGCGGAATGATCGGCCCGAGCGTCGCCGAGGCGGCGGTGACGCCCACCGAGAATTCGGTGGAATAGCCATGATCCTTCATGGCCTTGATCTCGATGGTGCCGAGCCCGGCCGCATCGGCGATGGCGGTGCCGGACATGCCGGAGAAGATCACCGAGCCGATGATGTTCACCTGCCCCAGGCCGCCGCGCATCCAGCCGACCAGCGCCACGGCGAAGGCATAGATGCGCCCGGTGACGCCGGCGATATTCATGAGGTTGCCGGCAAGGATGAAGAACGGCACCGCCAGAAGCGGAAAGCTCTCCACGCCGGCGATCATGCGTTGGGCGATGACCACGTCCGGCACCGTGCCGCTGACGAGGATGTAGACGAGCGAGGCCCCGGCCATGGCGATGGCCACCGGCACGCCGCAGAGCATCAGGAAGAGGAACCCGCCGATGAGCAGCCACATGGCTCAGTCCCCCTTGTGATCGTAGGTGCCTTCGAACGCCTCGGGGCGTTCGAGCACGCTGTAGCCGCGGCGGATGTTGCCGACGGCGACCTGCACCGAGCGGATCAGCATCATCACGAAGCCGAACAGGACCGCGTAGTAGACGACGCTCTTCGGCGCATCGACCATCACCATGGGCTCGTCGCCGACGAGGGCGATGTAACGCACCATCAGCCACACGCCGTAGGCGATGAAGCTGGTGCGCACGAGGTCCACGAACAGCGAGAGCACCCGCCCCGCCGGCTCCGGAATGAAGCGGTAGATGAGGTCCACCTGGATGTGCCGGGAGAGCCGCACGCACATGGCCGCGCCGATGAACACCACTGCCACGAGGCAATAGGTGGCGAGTTCCTCGGTCCACGAGAAGCTGTCGTTCAGCACGTAGCGGGTGAAGAACTGGGTGAAGACCAGCCCCGCCATGATCCAGAAAATGGCGAGAGTGATCCAGTCCTCGAAAGCGTAGCCGGAGAGGTCCACCTCCTCCTGCTGCTCGAACGTATGGGCGAGTTCCTCGCCGGTGACGCGGGTGTGGACTTCTTGGGCCATGAAGGGGTCCGGGCTGAGGGAACGGGAAGAAGAGGGAGCGCTACCGCAAGCGCGAACGACAGTCAGACCCTACCGGCCAGCCCGTTCGCCTCCCCTCTCCCCTTGCGGGAGAGGGGCCGGGGGTGAGGGGTAGCGGTGTCGGAGTGGTCAGGGACTTCGGCGGTTGGGACGAGCGGATAGATACCCCTCACCCCAACCCTCTCCCGCAAGGGGAGAGGGAGCACGGCGGGACTACGGCGGGAGCAGGCGCCCCCGCCTGAGCCCTCACATGTTGCCCTTGATGGCCTGGATGCGGTCCCAGTCGGCCTTGCGATAGCCGAAGCTCTCGAAGGTGATGTTCTTCATCACGGTGTTGCGGAAGTCGTCCGTGTCCACCTCGATGATGGTGAGGCCCTTCTGCTTGAAGATGTCGAGCAGTTCCTTCTCCCGCTGCGCCACCTCGGCCGTGGCCTTGGCGGCCGCCTCCTGGGTGACCTCGGTGAAGATCTTCTGATCCTCGGGCGAGAGCTTCTTCCACAGGCTGCCGGAGATGATCGTGTTGAGGTGGTCCACGATGTGGCCGGTCAGCACGATGTTCTTCTGCACCTCGTAGAACTTCTTCGCCTCGATGGTGGTGAGCGGATTTTCCTGTGCATCCACCGTGCCGTTCTGGAGGGCGAGATAGACCTCGGCGAAGGCGATGGGGGTAATGTTCGCGCCGCAGGCCTTGGGCATGGCGAGATAGGCGGGGGCATCCGGCACGCGGATCTTGAGGCCCTTCATCTCGGCGCAGGTCTTGAACGGCTTGTTCGAGGTGGACTGGCGCACGCCATAATAGGTGACGGCGACGATATGGTTGCCGGTCTTGTCCTCGTAGCCCTTGGCGAGATCCTTGAACACGTCGCTCTTGGCGTAGGCGAGCAGGTGGTTCGCATCGCGGAAGGTGTAGGGGTAGTACGTGACGCCGATGGGCGGATAGGCCTTTCCGGCAAAGCTCGAGCCGGAGATGATCATGTCCACGGTGCCGAGCGTCAGCCCCTGGTTGATGTCGCTCTCCTTGCCGAGCTGCGAGGAGGGATAGACATCGATCTGGTAGCGCCCGTTGGTGCGCTTGGCGATCTCGCCCGCAGCCCAGACGGAGGCGGTGTGGAAGGGCTCGGACGGCTCGTAGACATGCGCCCACTTGAGCTTGGTCTGGGCGCTGGCCGGCCCGCCGAGCGTAAAGGCAGCCGCAAAGGCGAGCGCGGCCGCAAGGCCACGGCGACGGTCGATCATCAATTTCCTCCCACACGGAATGCGGCGTCTTTGTCCGCTTTTTGCTTGATGCAGCGTGGTTTCCGGCCGGGGATTAAATCGTTTTGAATCTCGGCCGGACGCCGCTCTTCCCCATGGTACTCGGTCCAAGGCGCGGGGCAAGGCTCATGTCGACACGAGTCACACTTGCGCGTCTGACGCGCACACGGAGCGTCGCTCGCCTAGCGGCCGGGAGCCGGCGCGCCGTCGTCCACCGCCTGATGCCCCGCCGCCCCCTTGTGCGCGAAGAACTGCGTGACACCTGCGGCGATGGCGTCCGCCATGCGGTCGCGGCCGGCTTCAGAGGTGAGTTGCTTGAGGTCGTCGGGGCTCGACATGTAGCCGAGTTCCACCAGCACGGAGGGCACATCGTGGGCCCGCAGCACGCGGAAGCCGGCGGATTTCAAGGGCGTGCCATGCATCCGCGTCGCCGCCTTCATGCTGCCGACCAGCGTGCGGGCGAACAAGGCGGAGAAATTGCGCGTCTCCCGCTGGGCGAGGTCCACCAGAATGCCCGCCACCTCGTCGGTCTCGTCGGAGAGATCGACGCCGGCGATGAGGTCCGCCTTGTTCTCCTTGTCGGCCAGATGGGCGGATTCCGTGTCGCTGGCGGTCTCCGACAGGGTGTAGACGCTGGCGCCACGTGCCCTGCCGTCCCCCCGGGCCAGCGCATCGGCATGGATGGAGATGAACAGGTCGGCCCGGTTGGCGCGGGCGATGCGCACCCGGTCGGCGAGGGGGATGAAGGTGTCGGTGGAGCGTGTCAGCACCACCCGGTACCCGCCCGCCTTCTCCAGGCGGTCGCGCACGGCGAGGGCTGTTTCCAGCACGATGGTCTTTTCGACAAAGGCCGAATAGCCGGACGTGCCGGAATCTATGCCGCCGTGGCCGGGATCGATGACGATGACCGGACGCGTGTCGCCAGCCGGCGGCGCGGCGACGGGCGCAACCGGTAAAGCGGTGCGCTGCTCGGCCTCGGTGGCGATGGAGCGGGCGAAGGCGGCGGGATCGGCCTTCACCAGATCCACCACGAGGCGGGCCGGCTGGTCATCCACCGCATCCAGCACGAACGCCTTGTCGATGGCGACCGGTCCGGACACCTCCAGCACCATGCGCGCCTTGCCCGGGGCGAAGACGCCGAATCGGTAGGCCGTCACCAGCCCCCGTCGCAACTGGCTGGCGTCGGGCCTCAGGGCGAAGGTGACGTCGGAGAGGTCGAGAATCACCCGGGGCGGGTTGGCGAGGGTGAAGGCCCGGAAGGCCGGGGCACGATCGAGGTCGACGATCAGGCGCGTGCGCTTGGCGTCGCCGGCGAGCCGCGCCTCACGCGCCAAAGCCGGAGCCGGTGCCGCTGCGCCCCCCTCCCCCTGCGCTCGGGCGGGGCCGGTGGCGAGTGCCATAAAAGTGAACAGGAACAAGAAAGCGGCAGCGCCGCGCAGCCCCCGTGGCGGGACAACGGACAAGGCGGCGGGGCCGGGCCGGCGTCGCATCATCGCAATCTCACCCTCGTTGGGGCTGCCCTTCGGCAGCGTCCGGAGCGGGCCACAAGAGAGGGGCAGGCATAAGGCGGGGCGTGTAAACGAGCCGTTGACGGAGCGCTATAGCCGTCCGGCGCGAGGTTCAGGACGCATGATCCTTGCCAAGCGGGAAGTCGGGCGGGTAAGAAGGGAACCGTACACAGTTCGCGTTCCGGAACAGGCTCTTCGGCCCCGGTTGCCGCGGCTGCCGCAGGGTGTGTCGAGAATCCGGGCGGGTCGCTGCGCATGCGATAGCCCGGGATCAAGGCAACGCCCATTGCCGATGGCGGCACCCTCAGGGACGATCCCCCGTCACCGAGGACCCTTTAGGCAAGCGCCGGACCGGCGCGGGCGGCATGCCTCGAAGCCAGCTTTGCCGATGGTCCGCGAGGGGACGATCTGGGGAATCGGGCGAGTGTGTACCGTGGTCGGAACGAGGCGCCCGCCTCCGCCCCGGCCTGAACCCTTCATCGAGGAGCGGGTAGCCGAGGGCATGGAATTTTTTCCGCACGACATGCGCGCTGAGCGCGCTTCCGTGTGCCCCGCCCCCGAGCGTGCGAGCGACGCGCTTGGGCGTACCTGTGCCTCCCCTTCTTCCTCACGTCATCACATCCGGCGCCAGAACGGCGTCGCGGCAGCGCCCGCAGGGGTCGAGCCGCGGCCGTCGCGGAGCATTGCTCCCGGCGCCGTGAAGAGAGATTTCCATGGCCAACAAGATGCTCATCGATGCGACCCACCCGGAGGAGACCCGGGTCGTGGTCGTGCGCGGGAACCGGGTCGAAGAATTCGACTATGAGTCCGCATCCCGCAAGCAGTTGCGGGGCAACATCTATCTCGCCAAGGTGACGCGCGTTGAGCCGTCGCTCCAGGCGGCCTTCATCGAGTACGGCGGCAACCGCCACGGCTTCCTCGCCTTCAGCGAGATCCATCCCGACTATTACCAGATCCCGGTCGCCGACCGCCTCGCCCTGATCGAGGAGGAGGAGCGCGCCGCGCGCCTTGCCGAGGACGAGGCCGACCTCAAGGACCGCCGCCGCGAGCGCAGCCGCGCCAGGCGCTCCCAGCCGGACCAGAGCATCAGCACCGCCGTCGAGCCGGCGGAACACCCGGCCCCCGAGGCCGGCGAGACGCTTGCCGCCGATGGGTTTGAAGTCGCTGAAGACGCGGCGCCCGCGCAGGACGCCGTGACCGAGGCCCCCGCCGAGGCCGGGGCGGCTCCGTCCGAGCATCATGCCGAGCCGATGAGCGCGCTGGTCGCCCCCGCCGAGGCCGCGGAAGCCGCTGCCGCCGTGGTCGAAGCTGCCATGGACGCGCCGCTGGGCACCCCCCTCCCCGCCCCGCAGGAGCAGGCGGCGGATGACGAGGACGCCCTGCGTCGCCGCGAGGCCGCCGAGGGCGAGAGCGATCCCGCACCGATCCTCGAAGGCGACGCGGTGATCCGCGAGGAGGTCGCCTTTACCTCCGCGCCGGGCGAGGACGAGGCGCCCCAGTCGGAGACCGACGAGGACGACGACGCCGAAGAGGACGAAGACGAGGACGAGGACGAAGAGGACTCGGACGAGGCTTCGGAAGAGAAGGCCCCTGAGGAAGCCGCGCGCGAGGAGCGCTCCGACGACGAGGAGCAGCCCCGCTCCCGCCGTCATCGCGGCCGCCGGCATGATCGCAAGCGCGACAAGGACGAGGACGAAGACGAGGACGACAGCGATGTCGACCAGATCGACGAGGAAGAGGAAATCGAGCACCTCGGCGCCGACGAGGACGCCCTCGAAGAGGTGCCGGAGCGCGCGCCGCAGCGCCGCGCCCGCAGCTACAAGATCCAGGAAGTCATCCGTCGCCGTCAGGTGATGCTGGTGCAGGTGGTCAAGGAAGAGCGCGGCAACAAGGGCGCGGCCCTCACCACCTACCTCTCCCTCGCCGGCCGCTATTCCGTGCTGATGCCGAACACCGCCCGTGGCGGCGGCATCTCCCGCAAGATCACCAATGCCGTTGACCGGAAGCGCCTGAAGGAAGTCGTGCAGGATCTGGAGGTGCCGGAAGGGATGGGCATCATCCTGCGCACCGCAGGCGCCAACCGCACCAAGACCGAGATCAAGCGAGACTTCGAATATCTCCTGCGGCTGTGGGAGACGGTGCGGGAGATGACGCTCTCCTCCACCGCGCCGAGCCTCGTCTACGAGGAAGGCTCGCTCATCAAGCGCGCCATCCGCGACCTCTACAACAAGGACATCGACGACATCCACGTCGCCGGCGAGGAGGGTTTCCGCGAGGCCCGCGACTTCATGCGCATGCTCATGCCGAGTCATGCGAAGTCGGTGATGCCCTATCGCGAGCCGCAGCCCATCTTCGCCCGCTATGGGGTGGAGCAGCAGCTCGATGCCATGTTCTCCCCCGTGGTGCAGCTGAAGAGCGGCGGCTACATCGTCATCAATCCCACCGAGGCGCTCGTCTCCATCGACGTGAACTCGGGCCGGGCGACCCGCGAGCACCATATCGAGGACACCGCCCTCAAGACGAACCTCGAAGCTTCCGAGGAAATCGCCCGCCAGCTGCGCCTGCGCGACCTTGCCGGCCTCATCGTGATCGATTTCATCGACATGGAGGAGAAGCGCAACAACCGGTCGGTGGAGCGAAAGCTCAAGGATTGCCTCAAGAACGACCGCGCCCGCATCCAGATCGGCCGCATCTCGCACTTCGGCCTGCTGGAGATGTCGCGCCAGCGCATCCGCACCGGCGTGCTGGAAAGCTCCATCGAGGTGTGCCCGCACTGCGGCGGCACCGGGCACGTGCGCTCGGCGGCCTCCGTCTCGCTCCAGCTGCTGCGCGCGCTGGAAGAGCAGCTGCTGCGCTCGCAGACCCACAATCTCGTCGCCCGCACCCGCACCGAGGTGGCGCTTTACGTTCTGAACCAGAAGCGCGCTCATCTGCGCGAGCTGGAGGAGCGCTTCAGCGTCACCCTCTCCGTCGCGGCGGACGAGAGCGTCACCGGCCACCAGCCCTTCATCATCGAGAAGGGTGATCTGGCCGCCCCCGCGCCCGCCGCCCCGCGGCCGAGCACCGTGGTGCAGCCCGACTCCATCCTGCCCGACGAGGATTTCGTCGAGGAGGACGAGGAGGAGATCGTCGAGGAAGCCGAGATTGAAGCCGAGGCTGAGGCCGAGGCGTCCGAAGGCAATGGCGAGCGCTCCGACGAAGCCGGCCGCAAGCGCCGCCGCCGTCGCCGCCGGCGGCGGGGCGATCGCGAGGAAGGCCGCGAGAGCGCCGAGGGAGCCGAGGGCGAGGAGGAGGATGACACCTCCGCCGAAGGTGCCGAGGCCCAGGATCATGCCGCCGATGGCGCGCGCGACGACAGCGCCCGCGAGGATGACGAGCGTGACGACGAGGAGCGCGGCGAGGACGACCGCGCCGATGGCGAGCGTTCCGACGACGAGAACGGCGACCGCCGTCGCCGTCGCCGCGGTCGCCGGGGCGGACGCCGCAACCGCCGCGAGCGCGACGATGACGCTCCGGGAAGCGCTGACGGCGAGAGCGATGGCTCCGATGAGACCGACGACGAGCAGCCGGTGGCTGCAGAGTCTGAGGTCGCGGCAGCCCCCGTCACCTCGCCCACATTTGCCGAAGCTCCTGCAGAAGCCCGGGCCGAGCCTCTCGCCGAAGTCCCCGCCACGCCGGTCCCTGCACCCGAGCCGGTGGCGGAGAGTGCCGAGGCGGCGCCCCGCCGTCGTCGCTCCACCATCCGCGAGAAGGCGCCGGTGATCCTGTCCGAGGGCGGCATCGCCACTCCGGCCGCGCCCGTTGCAGCGGAAGCCCCTTCTGAGCCGGCCGTCGAGCCTGCCCCTGAGGTGGCAGCTTCCGAGGCTGCGGCGCCCGAGGCGGAAGCGCCCGCTGCCGAGCCGGCCCCGGCGCCCGAGACGCCCGCCGCGCCGGCCGAAGAGACCGCGCCCCCCGCCAAGCCCCGCTCGGGCTGGTGGCAGCGCAAGCTGTTCGGCGGCTGATGGCCATCCGGCCTGACTTGTCCTGAATGTGAAAGGGCCTCCTTCCGGAGGCCCTTTTCATGTCGGGTGTCCGGTTCGGAGGGAGCCTTGCGTCCCTCAGCACCCTTCCGTCGCGAAGAGGCCACGTTTCGCCCCCATAGCGGTGGCCGTGCGAGTCCATGAGGGCGGACGCGGTGGGGGTCCGTGCAGACCCCTTTACCGTGACGGAGCGTCAAGGTCTGAGCGGGTGTGGTGAGCGGTTGCCTTGGGACTTCGCGTTTCCCAATGTAGTCGCTTCGCATCGACGCCAAGTCGGGTTATGGCAAGTCGCGCTCAGGCAGACCGCGGCCATGACGGGGTTGGCTGTCGTTGGTGGTCGGCGCGGACGGCGTGCGGTCAGTGCCCGGCTTAGGGCGTCCCTCGGGTTGCGGCGGGAGGAAGCTGCGAGATGCGGGTGATTTTGAGGTTCCTGGGTTTCCTGTTCGCGCTCGCGACGCTGGTGCTGCTGGCAGGCGCGGCGGGAGCAACCTATCTGGTCTGGAAATATTCCCAGGACCTGCCCGACTACTCCCAGTTGCAGAATTACGAGCCGCCTGTCATGACGCGCGTCCATGCGGCGGACGGCGCGCTGGTGGCGGAATATGCCAAGCAGCGGCGCCTCTATATTCCCATCCAGTCCGTGCCGCGCCTCGTGATCGAGGCGTTCCTCTCGGCCGAGGACAAGAATTTCTATGAGCACGGGGGCATCGATCCCACCGGCATCTTCCGCGCGGCCCTGACCGCCGCGCAGAATTACGGCAAGAACGTCCGCGCCCAGGGCGCCTCCACCATCACCCAGCAGGTGGCCAAGAACTTCCTGCTCACCAACGAGCGCAGCCTCGACCGCAAGATCAAGGAGGCCCTCCTCGCCCTGCGCATCGAGCGGGCCTATTCCAAGGATCGCATCCTCGAGCTGTACCTGAACGAGATCTATCTCGGCATGGGCGCCTACGGCATCGCCGCGGCGGCGCTGGTCTATTTCGACAAGTCCGTGGACGAGCTGAACGTGCAGGAGGCGGCCTATCTCGCCGCTTTGCCGAAGGCGCCGTCCAACTACAACCCCTTCCGCGAGCGCAGCCGCGCCACCGACCGCCGCAACTGGGTGATCGATCGCATGGTGGAGAACGGCTTCGTCTCCCCGCAGGAGGGAGAGGCGGCCAAGAAGGCGCCGCTGGAGGTCACGCCCCGTGCCACGGGCGCGCAGATCTTCGCCGCGGAATATTACGCGGAAGAGGTGCGTCGGCAGATCTATGAGCGCTACGGCGAGCGCAAGCTCTACGAAGGCGGCCTCTCCGTGCGCACGCCGCTCGATCCCAAGCTGCAGGTGCTGGCGAAGAAGACCCTCACCGACGGCATGGTGCGCTATGACGAGGAGCGTGGCTGGCGCAAGCCCGTTACCCACATCGAGCTCGTGCCCGGCGACGACTGGGGCGTGAAGTTGGGCGAAATCAGGGAATGGACCGACATTCCCTGGCGCCTCGCCATCGTGCTCGACGTGAGCAAGGACAATGCCCGCATTGGTCTCCAGCCGTCGCGCACCAAGTCCGGCCAGCGCTCCATCGAGCGCGAGATCGGCCTGATCCCGGCCGAGGGCGCCAAGTGGACGCGCAAGCCCATCAGCCAGGTGCTGAAGCCCGGAGACGTGGTCTATGTGGAGCCGCTCGGCGGCGCCGGTGGACAATGGCGCCTGCGCCAGCCGCCCGGCGTCGAGGGCGCCATGGTGGTGATGGAGCCCACCACCGGCCGCGTGCTGGCCCTTTCCGGTGGCTTCTCCTACGACGAGAGCCAGTTCAACCGCGCCACCCAAGCCATGCGGCAGCCGGGCTCCTCGTTCAAGCCCATCGTCTATTCGGCCGCGCTCGACAACGGCTACACGCCGTCGACCATCGTCATCGACGCCCCGTTCGAGCTTGAGCAGCAGGGCCAGGAAACCTGGCGGCCGGAGAACTACTCCAAGAAATATTACGGCCCGCAGACGCTGCGCTTCGGCCTTGAGCAGTCGCGCAACGTGATGACGGTGCGCCTCGCCAACGACGTGGGCATGCCCATCATCGCCGAATACGCCAAGCGCTTCGGCATCTATGACGACATGCCGCCCTACCTCGCCATGGCGCTCGGCTCCGGCGAGACCACGCTGATGCGCATGACCGGTGCCTACGCCATGATCGCCAACGGCGGCCGCAAGGTGACGCCGTCGCTGATCGACCGCATCCAGGACCGCTATGGCCACACCATCTATCGCCACGACGAGCGCGAGTGCCGCGGCTGCGAGGCGACCAAGTGGGAGAACCAGCCCGAGCCGTCCCTGATCGACCGGCGCCCGGTGGTGCTCGATCCCATGACCGCCTACCAGATCACCTCCATGATGGAGGGCGTGGTGCAGCGCGGCACGGGCACGGCGCTCAAGGAACTGGGCAAGCCCATCGCCGGCAAGACCGGCACGACCAACGACGAGAAGGACGCCTGGTTCATCGGCTTCACGCCGGAAATCGTGGTCGGTATCTATCTCGGCTACGACAAGCCCAGGCCCATGGGCAAGGGCTCCACCGGCGGCCTCCTCTCCGCGCCCATCGCGCGCGACTTCATGAAGGTGGCCATCGCCGATCGTCCGGCCATCCCGTTCCGGGTGCCGGCCGGCATCAAGCTGGTTCGCATCGACCGCAAGAGCGGACAGCGCACCAGCGCGGGCGACGGCAATGCCATCCTCGAAGCCTTCAAGCCGGGCACTGCCCCGCCGGACGGCTATTCGGTGGCTGGCTATGCGGGCACCGACGGGTCAAATCCCGAGCCCGTCACCCCGGTGGCCCGAAGCGGCACGGGCGGCCTCTACTGAGGCTCTTATCGTACTCCTGATGCTCCGCTGCCCCCTCCTTCGCGGCGGCAGCGGAGCCATAGGCCGGCCCTTGAGCGTGGCCGTGCGTCAGTATGCTGCAACGCTGGTGATGGCGGTCCTGCGGGCACGCGCCTGCAAGGATTCTCGGCGGATACGGTGCCATGGCGACCGCGTCCCGGGACGCCGCTGCGAGCCCGGATTTTGACGCAGATTAACCTCATTCTTGTACCGTTCCTGTACAAGCGCCCAGAGATAGGTAAGCTAGTCACGCATGCCACTGGGTAAGCTGAAGATGTTGCGGGCGGACGGCCCGATGGCGTCCTCTTGACGCTTGGGGCCCACGGCCGGGAGCTTCAGCCATGGACGGGAAAATGGCGGATCGCCCAGCAGCTGCCCGCGCCCAAGGCCGCGAGGCCGTTGTCTTCTTCGACACGAACAACCTCGTCACCTTCATCAACACGGCGGCCGAGCGCCTGTGGGGATTGAGTCAGGCCGAGGCGATCGGGCGCGACGTGGGCGAACTCATCCCCGGCGCAAGCGAGGAACGGGGGGGTGAACTTCCCCTCTCCATCGTGCGTAACGATGGCTCGCTCCTGGAGGGCGTCGTCTCCGTCACCCGCGCCCAGCACAAGCGCGAGACCTATTACATCGCATTCGTGCGCCCCGCGCTGAGCCCCGTGGCGCCGCAGATGAGCCTTGGAATCCTGGCCGCGGTCGCCGAAAAGACCGACCGGGGCGTCCTCGTCGCCGACGCGCACGGCAAGGTGATCTACGCCAACTCCGCGTTCCATGACATGCTGGACGCCGGTATTGAAGGGCCGACCGGCCTCACCCTCGCCGAGCTGTTCTGCGGACGGCTCGGAAACGGCGGGTTCGCCGAACACATCAAAGACGCCATGGAACGGCGCATCTCCCTTGCGGAGGATGTCTCGCTCAAGGGCAAATCCGGAATGGAGGTCTGGGTGTCGGCAAACGTCACTCCGGTCATGGACCGCCAGACGGGCGAACTGGAGCAGGTGGTCGCCGTCATCGCCGACATCACCCACACCCGGCTCGTGGAAGACTTGCAGCGCCAGGTGCTCGGCGCGCTGGCCGCCGATGCGCCCATGGCCGACATCATGGACATCCTGTGCCGCAAGGTGCAGGGCCTCGCGCCCGACGCGCTCTGCTCCATCCTCGGCGTCACCGCGGACGAGCGCCTCACCGTGCTCGCCGCCCCGAGCCTTCCAGCGGAGTTTTCCGCTGCGGTGGAGGGGGTCGCCATCGGCCCCAGGAGCGGCAGCTGCGGCACGGCCGCCTTCCGCGGGGTGCCGGTGCTGGTGGAGGACATCGCCACCAGTCCCCTCTGGGAGGACTTCCAGGACCTGCCCGTCCCGCCCGGCATCACCGGCTGTTGGTCCATCCCGGTGAAGCTGCGCGGCGGCAAGGTGGCGGCCACCTTCGCCTTCTATTTCAAGACCGCGCGCGGCCCCACGCCGTGGCTCGAGAACGTCGTCGCCGCCTGCTCCGATCTCTGCGCGCTGGCGCTGGAGCGCTTCGAGGCCAAGAAGCGCATCGAGATGCTGGCCAACGTGGACACGCTGACCGGCCTCGCCAACCGGCGCCAGCTCCATGCGATCCTTGAGGAATTGCTGGTGGAGGCCCGCACGCTCGAGCAGCCGCTCGCCGTGCTCTACCTCGACATCGACCACTTCAAGGATGTGAACGAGACGCTCGGCCATTCCACCGGCGACGAGCTCCTGGTGGAGGTGTCGCGCCGGCTCAAGGCGCAGCTTCGCACCGGCGACGTGGTCGGACGGACCGGCGGCGACGAGTTCCTCATCATCGTGCACGACTGCACCGCGGAGGAGGCGGCCCGCATCGCCCGGCGGCTGCTGGAATATGTGGCGGCGCCCATCACCGCGCAGGCGCTCCACCTCACCATGTCCGCGTCGGTCGGCATCGCGCTCTTTCCCGAGCACGGAGCCGATGCGGAAACACTGCTCAAGCACGCTGATACCGCCGTGCATGAGGCCAAGCGCAAGGGGCGCGGCAAGTTCCATTTCTTCACCGAGGAACTGAACCGGCGGGTGCTGGACCGGCTCGTGCTTTCGGTGGCGCTGCGCGAGGCGATCCAGAACCGCGCCCTGCGCCTCGTCTACCAGCCGCAGGTGCTGCTTGCGTCCGGCGCGCTCCATGGCGTCGAGGCGCTCTCGCGCTGGACGGACCCGATCTACGGCGATGTGCCCGCCACCCGCTTCATTCCGCTCGCCGAGGAATACGGCCTCATCGAGAGCATCGACGAATGGGCGGTGGAAACCGCCTGCCAGCGCATCGCCGCCTGGCGCGCGGAGGGCGTGGACGTCCCGCACGTCTCGGTGAACCTCTCGCCGCTCAGCTTTCGCGGCGGCGATATCGTCGGCTTCATCTCCGGGGCGCTGCGCGAGTACGACCTGAAGCCGTCGGACCTCAGGGTCGAGATCACCGAACGGGTGATGATGGACCAGCACCCGAACTCCTTCGCCACGGCGCGGGCCATCGAGGCGCTCGGCGTGCGCATCGCCATGGACGATTTCGGCACCGGCTATTCCAGCCTCAGCGCCCTCTCGCGCCTCCCCATCGCCGAGCTGAAGATCGACCGCTCCTTCATGCTCTCCATCGAACAGGACCAGAATGCCCAGGCGCTGGCCACGGCGGTGATCCGCATCGGCCACAGCCTCGGCATGACGGTGGTGGCGGAGGGCGTGGAGACGCAGGCGCAGGCCGATCTCCTGCGATTCCTCGGTTGCCACGCGGCGCAGGGCTTCCTTTTCGCCCGTCCCATCGAAGCGGCGGACGTCGGCACCTGGCTCGCCGCGCAGCGAGCCCGGTGAGCCATTTCTTCGCCTGATCCCCTTCCCCGCCGGCCCGGCGTTTACACCCGCGCGCCCCGCCGCTATTTTCCGCGGCCCTCAGCCGGAGAAAGATGAGCCATGCGCGCGGAACTCGCCGCAAAAGTCGACGAGATCAAAGCCTCCCTCGACCTGTTGCGGTCCCACCTCGACGTGGACCGCTCGCGCCGGCGCCTGGCCGAACTCAACGCCATCGTTGAAGATCCCAAGCTCTGGGACGATCCCGAGCGGGCGCAGAAGCTGATGCAGGAACGCACCAGCCTGGAGGACGGTCTCGGCGCCATCGATCGGGTGGAGCGCGACCTTGCCGACAACATCGAGCTGATCGATCTCGGCGAGTCGGAAGGCGACGAGGGCGTGATCTCCGAGGCCGCAGCATCCCTCGACGGGCTGAAGGCGGAACTCGCGCGGCGCGAGCTGGAGGCCCTGCTGTCCGGCGAGGCCGATTCCAACGACAGCTATCTCGAAGTCCATGCCGGTGCCGGCGGCACCGACAGCCAGGACTGGGCGGAGATGCTCCTGCGCATGTACCGTCGCTGGTGCGAACGCCACGGCTTCAAGGTGGAGCTGATGGACGAGAGCCAGGGCGAGCAGGCCGGGTTGAAGTCCGCCACCATCCAGGTGAAGGGCCACAATGCCTATGGCTGGCTGAAGACCGAGGCGGGCGTCCACCGCCTGGTGCGCATCTCGCCCTTCGATTCCAACGCGCGGCGGCAGACCTCCTTCGCCTCTGTGGATGTCTATCCCGTGGTGGACGACCGCATCGTGGTGGACATCAAGGAAGCCGACGTGCGGGTGGACACCATGCGCTCGGGCGGCGCGGGCGGCCAGCACGTGAACAAGACGGAATCGGCGGTGCGCCTCACCCACATTCCCACCGGCATCGCCGTGGTGAGCGAGGGCGACCGCTCCCAGCACAAGAACCGCGCCACGGCCTGGAACATGCTGCGCGCCAAGCTCTACGACCTCGAGCTGAAGAAGCGCGAGGCGGAGGCCATGGCCGAGCAGGCGGCAAAGACCGACATCGGCTGGGGCCACCAGATCCGCTCCTACGTGCTCCAGCCCTACCAGCTGGTGAAGGACCTGCGCACCGGCGTCACCTCCGGCACGCCGCAGGAGGTGCTGGACGGCGATCTCGATCCCTTCATGCAGGCCGCCCTCGCCCAGCGCGCCTATGGCGGCGGGCCGGAGAGCGTCGACGACGTGGACTGATCCCCCGGGGAAATCAGTCCGGCCACCGGCCATTCCGCCCTCCGACGGGTAATGTCGGAGACGCGACAATTGGGGCCGCCTGAGCAGCGGCCCCGTTTTTGCTTCAGCTTTCCCGCCCCGTCCGGGCCTGGGAAAGCTGTTGTGATGACCGAACTCTTCGCCATCTGCGCCACCTACGAAATTCAGGATGGCGACGCCCGCGGCTTCGTGCTCGCGCGGCTCGACGCGGACGGCAACAAGAAGGCGTGGCCGATCTTCATCGCCCGCCGCGGCAACAGCTTCCACGGCTACGAGAATGTCTGCCCGCACGAGGGCAAGCGGCTCGATGCCTATCCCGGCGAGTTCCTGGACCGCGAAGCCAATTTCCTCGCCTGCGGGCGACACCAGGCGAAGTTCGACCCCGACACCGGCGTCTGCTTCATCGGCCCCTGCAAGGGCAAGTCTCTCACCCCCATCGAGATCGTCGTGGATGACGGCGACGTCTGCCTCGTCAACGTTCCCCTCGCCGAGGAGGACGGCCTAGACGTGGAGGACCCCAACGAGATGCCCGAGGTATTGATTACCGGCGATTGAGGCACACGCCTCCGCTGGACAAGAGGTCGTGTCCGAAGGGCACGGCAGACCGGGGCCTCGTGCCCGGTCCGGCCATCCACGGCCGGCGCACACGAGGGTCTCCACGGCACGCCTTTTGGGGCACGCCCATAACGACCTCACCCAAGGACTTTCCCATGACCGCTGTTGCTGACACGCCTTTTGCCAAGCTGAGCACCGAGGGCCGCCTGCTGAAGCCGACCCTGAATGCCGACACCCACGTCGCCGGCCGCTTCGGCTTCCGCGGCGAGATTGCCTATGACGGGCCGGAGACGGTGCTGAAGGAGGTGTTCTCGGTCGCGGAAGACGGCAAGCCCGCCATCGGCTTCCTCGCCGGCTCCATCACCAGCTACGAGAACCTGCCCAAGCTGGTGGAAACGCTCGGCGCCGCGCTGGACGGTGACGGCAAGTATTTCGTCTATATCTCGGACCTGCCCCAGGGTAACCGCCTGCTGATCCGCTTCGGCGACGTGAAGATCTTCGCCATCTTCCTCGATGAGACCTCGGTCTACAACGAGCTGATCGACACCTTCTACGTGGACAAGGTGAAGCTCAAGAAGTTCGACACCGCCGCCAAGCTCGACGCCCTCGCCGACGTGGGGCTGAAATATGCGGAAGTCGCGCACTACAAGGAAGTGTCCTACGAGGACGGCCTCGCCATCAAGAACGCCGCCTGATCAGGCATTGTCCGGGGACGGAGGGCTGCCCCGCCTCCGTCTGCCCGCCACCGACATTGCCCCGAGCCGTTCGCGCAAAGTTGTCTTCCTGCAATTTCAGCCGGACAGATAAATTTTGCATCCGATTGACGGTAAAATAGTCCGACACACAGCCTGCCTTTCTGGCCTCGTCCGAATATCGCGACGAAGTTTTTGTCTTGTGCCTGCAAAATCAACCCCATAGCTTGGCCGCGTTTTGGCTATCCGCGCGAAACGTCGGCGGACCATCGGGGGCACTCGAATGGCGAGGTTTTTTTCAGGGAGAATGCTGACGACAGCAATTCTCGGTTTCGCTCTTGCCGGGTTCACGTCAGGCGCGGCGCGCGCCTTCGGTGGGGGCGACTGCAACATGTTCGCTCAGTCGAACATCGCGCGGGTGCAGGAGATATCCATCGATACCGGAGGCGCGGATTTCGGCGACTTCCCCCACCTGTTCGGGTCCCCCCTCGGCAAGGCGATCATCTGCTGGGCGAGCGATGGCCGCGTGGCGGTCCGAGGCACCCTGTTCGCCGATAACTTCCGCGAGCCCATCCAGGCCATTCTGAAGGTGCGCTTCCGCAGCAACAACGGTACCTGGACGCCCTTCGCGCAGGGTGACGTGTCCGGCAACGGCGGCCTGGTCGCCTTCCAGAGGTTCTTTCGCACCTCGCCGCGCGGGCAGTTCAACCGCGTCCAGATTCGGTTGGAGACCTTCCGGGACTCCGCCCTGCCGAACGACCGGGCGATTACGGTCGCGGACGAGATCTTCCGGCGCTGAGCCGGTCCCACAGATCTGACCTGAAGCGGTGGGTTGGTCCGGAAGGATTTGGGTCCGGCCCAAAACGCAAAATGCCCGGGACCGTGGTCCCGGGCATTGTTTTTACCGAAGAAGCGAACCCCCTCAGCTACAGCCGGTCGTCCCGCCGCAGGTATCGCACTTCAGGCAGGTGCCGTTGCGCACCATGGTGAAGTTCATGCACTCGGGGCAGGCTTCGCCCTCATAGCCCTTGGCCTTGGCCTCGGCGCGGGCTTCGGCCTTGCGGGCGGTGGCGGACCAGGGGAGCGACTTCTCCATCAGGCTCTCGACTGCCGCTTCCAGGTGCTCCACCTCGGGCGAGGCCTCGGCGAGTTCGGCGGTGTCGGCCTTCAGCGCGGTCGCACCGACGGTGGTCGCACGGAGCATGGTCACGTTGTCGGTGCCCGAACGCGGCTCGGGGGCCACCGGCTGGGACACCAGCAGGTTCACCGTCTTGCCGCGCACGAGACCCTTGGAGACGATGCGGGCCGACGGATTGGTCGGCGCCTTGCCCTCGTCCACGCCCTTGCCGAGGGCGTCGAAGCCGGTCTCGGAGAGGTCCACGTGGCCGAGATCGTTGCGGCCGAGATAGCTCACCGCCAGCTCGCGGAACACGTAGTCGAGCATGGACGTGGCGTACTTGATGGTGTCGTTGCCCTGCACCGGGCCGGCAGGCTCGAAGCGGGTGAAGGTGAAGGCATCCACATACTCATCGAGCGGCACGCCGTACTGGAGGCCGAGCGAGATGGCGATGGCGAAGTTGTTGAGGAGCGAGCGGAGCGCCGCGCCCTCCTTGTGCATGTCGATGAAGATCTCGCCGAGGCGGCCGTCATCATATTCGCCGGTGCGCAGATAGACCTTGTGGCCACCCACCACCGCCTTCTGGGTGTAGCCCTTGCGGCGGTCGGGCATCTTCTCCCGCTCGCGCACGCGGTGCTCGACGATGCGCTCCACCACCCGCTCGACGATCTTTTCCGTGACCGACGCGGTGCGGGCCGCGTTGGGCTGGGCGAGCACGGCGTCCAGCGCGTCGTCCTCCTCCTCGTCATCCGCCACCAGCTGGGCGTTGAGGGGCTGGGAGAGCTTGGAGCCGTCGCGATAAAGCGCGTTCGCCTTCAGCGCGAGGCGCCAGGACAGCAGGTAGGCCGCCTTGCAATCCTCGACGCTGGCGTCGTTGGGCATGTTGATGGTCTTGGAGATGGCACCCGTGATGAAGGGCTGCGCCGCCGCCATCATGCGGATGTGGCTTTCGACCGAGAGGTAGCGCTTGCCGATGCGGCCGCACGGGGAAGCGCAGTCGAACACCGGCAGGTGCTGGGCTTTAAGGAAGGGCGCGCCCTCCAGCGTCATCGCCCCGCAGACATGCACATTGGCGGCGTCGATATCGACCTTGGAGAAGCCGAGGAAGGCGAGCAGGTCGAACTTCGGGTCGGCAAGCTGGGCCGCCGGCACCTTCAGGCTGTTGGCGAGGAATTCCTCGCCGAACGTCCAGCGGTTGAAGGCGAACTTGATGTCGAACGCGGTCTTCACCGCGGCCTCGGCCTTGGCGATGGCCGCGTCGTCGAAGCCCTTGGCCCGCAGCGAGCCGTGGTTGATGGCCGGCGCATTGGCGAGCGAGCCGTGGCCCACCGCATAGGCCTCGATCTCGGCGATCTCGGCTTCCTTGTAGCCGAGGGTGCGCAGCGCCTCGGGCACGGCGCGGTTGATGATCTTGAAGTAGCCGCCGCCGGCCAGCTTCTTGAACTTCACCAGCGCGAAGTCGGGCTCGATGCCGGTGGTGTCGCAGTCCATCACCAGGCCGATGGTGCCGGTGGGGGCGATCACCGAGACCTGCGCGTTGCGGTAGCCGTGCTTCTCGCCCAGCTCCAGCGCCTTGTCCCAGGCCGCGGTGGCATGGGCGACGAGGCGGGTGTCCGGGCAGGACAGGTGATCGAGCGGCACCGGGGCGATGGAGAGGCCCTCATAGCCCTCGGCGATGCCATGGGCGGCGCGGCGATGGTTGCGGATCACCCGCAGCATGGACTGGGCATTGGCCGAATAGGCCGCGAACGTGCCCAGCTCCTTCGCCATCTCGGCGGAGGTGGCATAGCAGACGCCGGTCATGATGGCCGAGAGCGCGCCGCAGATCGCACGGCCCTGGGGCGAGTCATAGGGAATGCCGCTCGACATGAGCAGGCCGCCGATATTGGCATAGCCGAGGCCGAGCGTGCGGTACTCGTAGGAGAGCTCGGCAATGCGGCGCGAGGGGAACTGCGCCATCAGCACCGAGATTTCCAGCACCACGGTCCACAGCCGCACGGCGTGCTCGTAGCTCTCCACGTCGAACCGCTTCTCGGCGTCGCGGAACTGCAGCAGGTTCAGCGAGGCGAGGTTGCAGGCCGTGTCGTCGAGGAACATGTATTCCGAGCACGGATTGGAGGCGCGGATCTCGCCGGCCGCCGGGCAGGTGTGCCAGTCGTTCACCGCGGTGTGGAACTGGATGCCGGGATCGGCGCAGTGCCACGCGGCCGAGCCGATCTTCTCCCAGAGCTCGCGGGCCTTGATGGTCTTCGCCACCTTGCCGTCCGTGCGGCGGATGAGCTTCCAGTCCTCGTCGGCCTCGACAGCGCGCAGGAAGTCGTCGGTGACGCGGACGGAATTGTTGGAGTTCTGGCCGGCGACGGTGATGTACGCCTCGCCGTCCCAATCGGTGTCGTAGATGGCGACATCGATGTCCTTGTAGCCCTGGCGGGCATACTGGATCACCCGGCGGATGGCGGCATCGGCCACCGCCGCCTTGCGGGCGGCCTTGATCTCGCGCTTGAGGGCCGGGTTCTTCTCCGGGTCGAAGCAGTCGTCGCCATTGCCCTCGCAATTCACGCAGGCCTTGAGCACGGCCTTGAGGTGCTTGGCATTGAGCTTGGAGCCGGTGACGAGGGAGGCGACCTTCTGCTCCTCGATCACCTTCCAGTCCACATAGGCCTCGATATCCGGATGGTCGGCATCGACCACCACCATCTTGGCGGCGCGGCGGGTGGTGCCGCCGGACTTGATGGCGCCCGCCGCGCGGTCGCCGATCTTGAGGAAGCTCATGAGGCCGGACGAGCGGCCGCCGCCGGACAGCTTCTCGCCCTCGCCGCGCAGCGCGGAGAAGTTGGAGCCGGTGCCGGAGCCGTACTTGAACAGGCGCGCCTCGCGCACCCACAGGTCCATGATGCCGCCGTCGCTCACCAGATCGTCGCTGACCGACTGGATGAAGCAGGCATGCGGCTGGGGATGCTCATAGGCCGAGGTGGAGGCGGTCAGTTCGCCGGTCTGGTAGTCCACATAATAGTGGCCCTGCCCCGGCCCATCGATGCCGTAGGCCCAGAACAGGCCGGTGTTGAACCACTGCGGCGAGTTGGGCGCGGCCATCTGCATGGCGAGCATGTAGCAATGCTCGTCAAAGAAGGCCTGAGCGTCGGCCTCGCTGTCGAAATAGCCGCCCTTCCAGCCCCAGTAGGTCCAGGTGCCGGCCAGACGATCGAACACCTGCTTGGCCGAGGTCTCGCCGACAAGGCGCTCCTTCTCGGGCAGGCCCGCAAGCGCCTCGTGGTCGGCCACGGAACGCCACAGGAAGGAGGGGATGGAATTCTCCTCCACCTTCTTCAGGCGCGCGGGCACGCCGGCCTTGCGGAAATATTTCTGGGCGAGGATGTCGGACGCGACCTGCGAGAACTGCGCAGGCACCTCGATGCCCTCCTGGCGGAAGACCACGGAGCCGTCGGGGTTGCGGATCTCGCTCACGGTCTCGCGGAACGGAATGTCCGCGTAAGGGGAACGACCCTCTTGCGTGTAGCGGCGTTCGACGCGCATGACCGGTGCTCCTTCGGCTCGGCCCCGCTCGGGCCGATCATTCTACAGGACGAATATGGCGGACGTGACAAACCGACGGGCATGGCGCAGCGCGCCGCGCCAGGCGGGTTGGAAATTCGCGGGTTCCGGGAGGCCCGCCAGCATTCACCGATACGTACCCGTGGGATGCCGGCTGCCGAGGACCGAACGCTAGTGCGAGTCTGGCCTGCCGGTCAAACCCCTCTTTGCCACCAATTGGGGCCATCCAACCCCTCTTCCTACTATATATGGTGCCTACCCGCAGGTTATCAAATTCCTAACGAGCCTTGCGCCGGCTCGATTTTCACGTGCCCGTGACAGACGCGAGCCCGGTGGCGGGAGCGGAGAAGTCATCACCGTCATCCACAGCTTGCGGTCGGGGATGGGGATGATCGGCGCCGATCCGCCATGCACTGCCCGCAGGGCGGCCTCTCGCCGGCTCAGGACGCAAGCACTGGCGAAGGTGGACGCAATAAACTATCAGAACCCGCAAACAGCCTGCGCGCCGGCCTTCTCTGCCCCCTGCCGTCGCGACAGAAAATTGCCGGACCCTTCAGCCGCCGCCAACGGCTCCCGGCCTTTACGGGGCGCAGTTGGAAAGTACCGGCATGTCCACGACCTTCGCCGCCGATGCGGCGCCAGCAGCCAATCCCCGCTCCCGCGTCATCCTCGCGAGCCTGATCGGCACCACCATCGAGTTCTACGACTTCTACGTTTATGCCACGGCGGCGGTGCTGGTGTTTCCGCACCTGTTCTTCCCGGCCGGCAATGACACGACGGCGCTCCTCGCCTCGTTCGCCATCTTCGGCGCGGCCATGGTGGCGCGTCCGCTGGGCGCCATCTTCTTCGGCCACCTCGGCGACAAGAAGGGCCGCAAGATCACACTGGTGGGCGCGCTGCTCACCATGGGCATAGCTACCTTCCTCATCGGCCTGCTGCCCACCTTCCAGACGGCCGGCTGGTTCGCGCCCCTGCTTCTGGTGATCCTGCGCCTTGCGCAGGGCTTCGCGCTGGGTGGCGAGTGGAGCGGCGCGGCGCTGGTCGCCACCGAGAACGCGCCGGCCGGCAAGCGCGCCGTCTACGGCACCTTCCCCCAGCTCGGCGCCCCCATCGGCTTCATCATCGCCAACGGCCTGTTCCTCGCCATCGCGGCGCTGATGCCGTCGAGCGATCCCTCCCGCCCGTCCGACGCCTTCCTGTCGTGGGGCTGGCGCCTGCCGTTCCTGTTCTCGGCGGTGATGGTGATCGTGGGCCTGTGGGTGCGCATGTCGCTGGTGGAGAGCCCGGCCTTCGCCAAGGCGCTGGAGCACGGCCGCATCCAGAAGCTGCCGCTGGCCGCAGCGTTCAAGACCCACTGGCGCGAGCTGATCCTCGGCACCTTCTACATGCTCGCGACCTACGTGCTGTTCTACCTGATGACCACCTTCTCGCTCAGCTACGGCCGCGCGCCCACGACGGCGGCGGTGCCGGGGCTCGGCTACGACTACCGCACCTTCGTGCTGATGATGATCGGCGGCGTGGTATTCTTCGGCATCTTCACCCTGGTGTCCGGCCCCTGGGCCGACCGCTGGGGCCGCCGCCGCACGCTGATCGGCATCACCGCCGCCATCGTGCTGTTCGGCCTTTTGTGGGTGCCGATCCTCTCCGCCGGGCCGGTGGGCGTGATGGCGTGGCTCATCATCGGCTTCACGCTGATGGGCCTCACCTTCGGCCCCATGGGCGCGCTGCTGCCGGAGCTGTTCCCGGCCAACGTGCGCTACACGGGCTCGGGCATCTCCTACAATGTCTCGTCCATCCTCGGCGCGGCGGTGGCCCCGTTCATCGCGGTGGCGCTGTGGAGCTATGGCGGCGGCAGCCCGTTCTGGGTCGGCGTCTATCTCTCGGTCATGGCGCTGCTCACGCTCGCGGCGCTGGTGATCGGCAAGGAAACCCGCGACGTGAACATGGACCACTGAGGGCCTGACGCGCCGCACGTCGCACGCCTCTTGCGCCGGACGGGAAAAGGGAGTGAACCTCCCGGGTCCCGTCCGCGTAGGAAGGTGCGTCATGACAGCCGCTCCATCCCTCCTGTGGTTCCGCGACGATCTGCGCCTCGCCGATAACCCGGCGCTGAACGCCCTCGCCGAGGCCGGCGCGCCCATCGCCGCGCTCTATGTCCTGGATGAGGACAGCCCGCATATCCGCCCGCTCGGCGGCGCCGCCCGCTGGTGGCTCGCCCAATCCCTGCGGGCGCTCAGGACCGACCTCTCCCATCACGGCATTCCCCTGATCCTGCGGCAGGGGCCGGCCACCCGCATCGTGCCGGAGGTAGCAGCCGCGCTCGGCGCCGCCACCGTCGCCTTCAACGACCGGGCGGGCGAGGCCGAGGGCAAGCTGGACCGCGCCATCACCGCGCGGCTGGCGGCCGAGGACCGCCGCGTGCTGCGCTTCTGCGCCCACCTGCTGCATCCGCCCGGAACGGTGCTGGGCGGATCGGGGCGCATGCCGCGCACCTTCTCCTCTTTCCATCGCGCGGCCCTGCGCGAGCGCGATCTCTCCCCGCCCCTTCCCGCCCCGAAGCGCCTCAAGGGCGTCACCCGTGCGCCGGATGGCGACACGCTGGAGAGCTTCGCGCTGGAGCCGGAAAAGCCCGACTGGGCCGGCGGCCTGCGGGCCGACTGGAGTGTCGGCGAGGCGGCCGCGCGCGCGCGCCTGTCGGCCTTTATCGCCGACGGCCTGAAGGGCTACGCCACGGGCCGCGACCGGCCGGACCTCGATCACGTCTCCCGGCTCTCGCCGCACCTGCGGTTCGGCGAGATATCCCCGCGGCAGATCCTCTTCGCCGTCCGCCACGCGGTGGACGCGGGCGAAGTGCCGAGCCCGGACGCGGCCAAGTTCGAGGCCGAACTCTATTGGCGCGAACTTTCCTACCATCTCCTCGCCGAGGAGCCGGACATCGCCCGGCGCAATATCCAGCCGAGCTTCGACGCCTTCCCCTGGCGCGAATGCTCCGGCGAATTGAAGGCGTGGCGGCGCGGCCTCACCGGCTATCCACTGGTGGATGCGGGCATGCGCCAGCTCTGGCAGACGGGCTGGATGCACAACCGGGTGCGGATGGTGGTGGCCTCCTTCCTCGCCAAGCACCTGCTCATCGACTGGCGCTCGGGCGAAGACTGGTTCTGGGACACGCTGGTCGATGCGGATGCCGCCAACAATGCCGCGTCCTGGCAATGGGTGGCCGGCTCCGGCCTCGATGCCGCGCCCTATTTCCGCATCTTCAATCCGGTGATGCAGGGCGAGAAGTTTGATCCCGAGGGCACCTATGTGCGCACCTACGTGCCCGAGCTGAAGCGCTTGCCAGCGAAGCTCATCCATCACCCGTGGACCGCGCCGCAGGATACCCTCGCCGCCGCAGGAATCAGGCTGGGCCACACCTATCCCAAGCCCCTCGTGGACCACGCCGCCGCCCGCGACCGCGCCCTGCGCGCCTTCGAGCATCTGCGGCACGCGGCCCCCGCCGAAGCGCGCACGGCTGCCCGCTGACACTTCTTCCCGGCGCAATCCCATGCGTTTGCGCCGGCCTGCCAACGCCGCTATTGAGGGGAAACGCGCGCCGAGGCAGCATAAGGCCCATTAAATTTCACATTGCGATGAAGGTATTTCTTCCATGATCCGTAACGGCCTTGTGGACTCCATCGGAAACACACCCCTTATCCGTCTGAAGCGGGCCTCCGAGGAGACCGGCTGCGACATCCTCGGCAAAGCGGAGTTCCTCAATCCCGGCCAGTCGGTGAAGGACCGCGCGGCGCTCGGCATCATCCAGGACGCGGTGGCCCGCGGCGAGTTGAAGCCCGGCGGGGTGATCGTGGAAGGCACGGCGGGCAATACGGGCATCGGCCTCGCGCTGGTGGCCGCTCCGCTCGGCTTCCGCACCGTGATCGTCATTCCCGAGACCCAGTCCCAGGAAAAGAAGGACATGCTGCGGCTCGCCGGCGCGACGCTGGTGGAAGTGCCGGCCGTGGCCTACGCCAACCCGAACAATTACGTGAAGGTCTCCGGCCGCCTCGCCGAGGCGCTGGCAAAGACCGAGCCGAACGGTGCCATCTGGGCCAACCAGTTCGACAACGTGGCCAACCGGCAGGCCCATATCGACACCACGGGCCCGGAAATCTGGGAGCAGACGCAGGGCAAGGTGGACGGCTTCATCTGCGCCGTGGGCACCGGCGGCACGCTGGCCGGCATCGGCATGGCGCTGAAGGCCCGCAACAAGGACATCAAGATCGGCCTCGCCGATCCCATGGGCGCCGCGCTCTATTCCTACTACACCACCGGCGAACTGAAGGCCGAGGGCTCCTCCATCACCGAGGGCATCGGACAGGGGCGCATCACCGCCAACCTCGTCGACGCGCCGGTGGATGCCGCCTTCCAGATCCCGGACGAGGAGGCGCTGCCCGTGGTGTTCGACCTGCTGGAGCACGAGGGCCTGTGCCTCGGCGGCTCGTCGGGCGTGAACGTCGCCGGCGCCATCCGCCTCGCGAAGGAGCTGGGGCCAGGCCACACCATCGTGACCATCCTCTGCGACTACGGCACGCGCTACCAGTCGAAGCTGTTCAACCCCGAATTCCTGCGCTCCAAGAACCTGCCGGTGCCCGAATGGCTGGAACGCAAGGCCGAGGTGCCGAACGTCCTCGTCTGACGGCTTGACGCGGGGCGCGTTCCAGCCGAGGAAACCGCGCCCCGCCCGAACGCGAGCGAGATCGTCATGAGCACTGCGTCCGAGACTACCCTGCCGGTGGACACCCCTGAGAGCCCGTTCGTCTCCACCGAGTGGCTCGCGGCCAATCTCGGCGCGCCGGACCTTGTGGTGGTGGATGCCTCCTGGCACATGCCCGCTTCGGGCCGCAGCGGCGCCAAGGAATATCTCGCCGAGCACATTCCCGGCGCGGTGCATTTCGACATCGACACCATCGCCGATCACTCCACCTCCCTGCCCCACATGCTGCCGGACGCGCACAGCTTCGCCGTGGCCGTGGGGGCGCTGGGCATCGGCGATGGCCTGCGCATCGTGGTCTATGATTCCGTCGGCCTGTTCTCCGCGCCGCGTGTGTGGTGGACCTTCCGCGCCTTCGGCGCGGGCGACGTGAAGCTGCTGGATGGCGGCCTGCCCAAGTGGAAGGCCGAAGGCCGCCCGCTGGAGGATGGCCCGGTGCGCCGCCTGCCGACGAGCTTCACCCCGCGCTTCGACCATTCCCTCGTCGCCGATATCGAGCGTGTGGATCAGGCACTCAAGACCGGCTCCGCGCAGGTGCTGGACGCCCGCCAGGACGCCCGCTTCCGTGGCGAGGCGCCGGAGCCGCGCGAGGGCCTGCCCTCCGGGCATATGCCGGGAAGCTTCAACCTGCCGCACGGCCTGCTCGTGAAGGACGGCCGCCTCGTGCCGCCGGCCGAGCTGCGCAAGGCCATCGACGGCTCCGGCCTCGACCTCGCGCGCCCGGTCATCACCTCGTGCGGCTCCGGCGTCTCCGCCGCCATCCTCTGGGTGGCGCTGGAAATGGTCGGGAAAGCCCCCCTCGCCCTCTATGACGGCTCGTGGACCGAATGGGGCGCGAGCGGCAAGGAGATCGCCGTCGGCTGACGGCGCGCAACCTGGAACGGGGCCGCGCCTGCGGCAGCGTGGGCACTGCAAAAGGATTTGCGGTGCAGCGCAAAAATGGTATCTCATCTCATACGTTTGAATGAGGTGAGCTGCCTTGGCGTCCGCAGGAACCGAGGATCGTGAGCGCCGGTTTCGGCGCCGGCCCTCCTTGTCACGTGTCGTCGGCGGATCGTCTCAGGATGATCGACGTCGCTTCGAAACGATCAGCAGCGCCTCAGGCCCCGCCTCGATATCCGTGACGCCGTAATGCGCGGCAAAGCCGCGGCACCCGAGATTGGCTCCCTGTCGGAAGATTTGCCCGCCATGTCGATTCTTGATGCGAAGCAGTCGTCGTCGGTCTTCGGCAAACCGAGCTTCTCGCTCTCGCACCGCATCCACCGGGCGGTGTGGAATGTGACGTGGCTCCTTCTGGCCTCGTGGACGCCACCGCCGCTCCATGCCTGGCGTCGTTTCCTGCTGCGGCTGTTCGGCGCCAAGATCGCGCCGGGCGCGCGCATCTACGGCTCGACCAAGGTCTGGTATCCGCCCAACCTCACCATGGGGCGGCACTCCGTCATCGGCTGGGGCACCCTCGTCTACACTCAGGACAAGGTGGAGCTTGAGGAGTTCGCCAACGTGGCCCAGCGCTGCCACCTGTGCACCGGCTCCCACGACATCGACGATCCCGACTTCCAGCTCATCACGCGCCCGATCCTGATCCGCCGCCACGCCTGGGTCGCCTCCGACGCCTTCGTCGGACCGGGGGTCACCATGGAGGAAGGCTCGGTTCTCGGCGGGCGGGGTGTCGCCTTCAAGTCGCTCGCCGCCTGGACCGTCTACGGCGGCAACCCGGCCCGCGAAATCCGCAAGCGCAGGCCGGTCGCCTGAGGCCCCGTCTCCCGAAATATCCGGTTGGAGTTCATTGCGATGTCGAATGATCGCCGTCTGCTAATTACGGGTGGATCCGGGTTCATCGGGTCTGAACTGGCACGCCTCGCCGGCGAGGCCGGCTTCGAGATCGTCAACCTCGACATCAAGCCGCCTGTTGAGGCTGCGCAGAAGCCGATGTGGCGCCAGCTCGACGTGCGCGACGCCGACGCGGTCCGCCGCGCGGTCCTGGAGGCTCAGCCGAGCCACATCGCTCACCTCGCCAGCGATATCGACGTCAACATCAAGCACCTGCACGAATTCAAGACCACCATCGACGGCACCCGCAACGTGCTGGCCGCGGCCGAGGCCCTGCCCGGCCTCAAGCGCTTCCTGCACACGTCCACCCAGTATGTGGTGCGCCCCGGCGTGGTGCCGAAGTCGGAAACCGACTACGTGCCCTACACCGTCTACGGCGAGGCGAAGACCGAGACCGAGCGGCTGGTGCGTGCGAGCAAGGTCGGCGATTGGATCATCGCCCGTCCGACCGTGATCTGGGGTCCCGGCCATCCGTCCTTCGCCCAGCAGATCTGGCGCCGCATGGCCGAGGGGCGCTATCGCCACCCGGCGACCGCCAAGCCGCTCATGCGCGGCTACGGCTATGTCACCAACACCGCCTGGCAGATGCTGAAGCTGCTGGAGGCACCGCGCCCGAGCCTGTCCCACACCGTCTATTATCTCGGCGACGGCATGATCGAGTACGGCGCCTGGGCCGATGCCTTCTGCGTGCCGCTCACCGGACGCCCGGCCAAGCGCCTGCGCACGGAAGGGCTCTGGGCACTGGGCGCCATCGGCTCGGCCATGCGCGCCGCGGGGCTGCCGGCCCCTTACGACATGGGCCGCTATTTCCGCATGACCACCCCCGGCCCGACCGACTTCGGACCCATCAACGGGGTGGCGAACCCGCTCCAGGTCTCCTTCGACGAGGGCGTCGCCCGCACGCTGGTCTGGTTGCGCCAGGTGGATCCGGTGCTGTTCGCCGGCGACAAGGCGGCAAGGCAGGCGGCCTGACCGAGCAGAAGGCCCCGGCGGAGCGGCATCGTCTCCGCCGGCCGCGGACGGAGTGCCCAGCTGCCCGGCGCGGGTTTCGGCATGGCCGTATCCGCGTTTGCGGTATCTCAGTCAGGCGCGCTGATGTGAGAGGCAAGGCGATATCGCCTAGGGATCGAGTTCGGTATCCCAGTAGAGATAATCCAGCCAGCTCTCATGCAGGTAGTTCGGCGGGAAGTGCCTGCCGTTATGGTGGAGATCGTGGACGGACGGCTGGAAGGGCGTCTGCGCGGGCCACATCCCCGCATCCGCCGGCATATGGCCGCCCTTGCGCAGATTGCACGGGGAGCAGGCGGCGACCACATTCTCCCAGGTCGTCTGGCCTCCCTTCGAGCGTGGAATCACGTGGTCGAAGGTGAGATCCTCTCGGGAGCCGCAATATTGGCAGGAGAAGCGGTCGCGCAGGAAGACGTTGAAGCGGGTGAAGGCGGGCTGCCGGGTCGGCTTCACGAAGGTGCGCAGTGAAACGACGCTGGGCAGCCGGATTTCAAAGCCCGGACTTCGCACCGCCTTGTCGTAATATTCGACGATGTTCACCCGGTCGAGAAAGACCGCCTTGATGGCATCCTGCCAACTCCAGACCGACAGCGGGTAATAGCTCAACGGGCGGTAGTCCGCGTTGAGCACGAGCGCTGGCCAGGCACCTGGTGACAAAGCAGTGGTCAAGGACCGAACTCCTCGTCTTCGCACCCGAATCGCGCCTGACGATCCCGGTACGCGGCGGATACTCTATATGCTCCGTGTCACTGTTGTGAAGCCGAGGCCAAACCACGGCCATTTCCGGGCATTTACTCGCTCCGCCGGCCGCGCCTGCTTCCGTTACCGTCTCAGCGCGGCTTTGCTGCGAGGAACTCGGCGAGGAAGGCGCCGCCATGGGCGAGGCCGCCATCGTCGATGCCGTGCCCGAGCCCCTGACTGAGGTGCCACTCCACCGGCACGCCGGCATCGGCGAGGCCGCGGGCGGAGGCAAACAGGGCCTGGGCCGGTATCACCTCGTCCTCCGTGCCGTGCACCAGAAGGATGGGCGGTCGCGTGCTGAGTTGCAGGTCGCGCGGCACCCCGCCCGCCGCCTCCACCCACAGCCCCGAATAGGCGACAACGGCGGCCGGTGCCACGGCGGCGGTGGTCGCGATCTTCAGCGCCATCATCGCGCCCTGGCTGAAACCGACCAGCGCCAGCCGCGACGGCGGCAGATCGTATTTCGCCAGCTCCTCCTCCAGGAACGCAGCCAGCACAGGCGCCGCAGCCTCGGCACCGCGGGCCAGTTCGTGGGGCTCGCGGAAGCTCAGCGGGAACCACTGCCGGCCCACCGGCGCGCCTTCGCAGGGGTCGGGGGCGTGGGGCGAGATGAAAGCGGTGCCGGGCAGCAGGTCGGCCCAGGCGTTGCCGAGGTCGATGAGATCGCGCCCGTCCGCGCCATAGCCGTGCAGCAGCACGACGAGGCTGTCAGGCGCGCCGCCGTGGCGCGGGCGCAGGCGCGGGCCGTCGAGAATGGGCTCGTCGAGGGAAACGCCGTCGAGGGGAAAGGACATGGGGCACGCTCTTCTCAGGCCGGGGCGCCGAGGCGGGCGCGCCGCGCACCATAATACGCCCACAGCAGATGCGCCGCCACGCCACGCAGCGGCCGCCAATCCTCAGCGATGGCGCGCAGGCCGAGGGCCGTGCAGCGGCCGCCCAGCTCGAACGCATCGCCCATCGCCACCTGGAGCGCGAGGTCGCCATGGGGAAAGGCATCGGCGCGGCCGAGGCAGAACAGGAGGTAGATGTCGGCGGTCCAAAGCCCGATGCCGGGCAGCCGCGTCATCACCTCGGCCGCGGCATCCGCCTCCATGCGCGCCACGGCCTCAAGGTCCACCTCGCCTTCCGCGAGCGCGCGGGCGATGCCGGTGAGGGTGCGGATCTTCGGTGCGGACAGGCCGGCCCCGCGCAATGTCTCCACCGGCGCGGCCAGCATGGCCTCCACCGTGGGCGTCCCGCCCATCGCGGCCTCGAACCGGGCGGAGATGGCCCGTGCCGAAGCGACCGACAATTGCTGGGCGATCACCACCGCGCACAGACCGGAAAATCCGGGCGGCCGGCGGCGCAGGGCCGGGCGGCCGGCCACCTCGGCCACCGGAACGAGGCGATCATCCAGCTCGAGCAGTTGCGCGAAGGCGCGGTCGAACACGCCCTGGTCGGTGAGCAGCGGCTCCTTCATTCCGCAAATCCGCAGGCTTGTCTGTCACAACGGGATATCGCTCTAATAGCGGACGCCATGCCCCAGCCTCCCCTTCCCTTCGTCTGCCGCTTCGCACCGAGCCCCAACGGCCGGCTGCATCTCGGCCACGCCTTTTCGGCGCTGGTGAATGCCGAGGCGGCGGCCCGCACGGGCGGCACCTTCCTGCTGCGCATGGAGGACATCGACACCACCCGCTGTCGACCCGAATTCGAACAGGGCATCCTCGACGACCTCGCCTGGCTCGGCATCGTGCCCGCCGCGCCGCCGCGGCGCCAGTCCGAGCACTTCGCGGACTATGCCAAGGCAATCGCGCGGTTGGAGGCCATGGGCCTCGTCTATCCCGCCTTCGAGAGCCGCTCCGACATCGCGCGCGCGGTGATCGAGGCGGAGGCAAAGGAGGGGCACCCGGCCCCACGGGACCCGGACGGGGCGCCGCTCTATCCCTTCCAGCGCTCAGGGCTGTCCGATGGGGAGCGCGCACAGCGGCGGGCGGCGGGCGAGCCCTATGTGCTGCGGCTCGACATGGCAGCGGCGATGGAGGCTATCGGCAGTGGGCCGCTCTTCTGGCCGGAAGCCCGGGATCTGCCGGAAGGATCGGCCGTCCCGGCGCCAGCCGATCCGGCGCAGTGGGGCGACGTGGTGCTGGCGCGGCGGGACGTGCCGACGTCCTATCATCTCTCAGTGGTGGTAGACGACGCGCTGCAGGGCATCACCCGCGTCATCCGCGGCATGGACCTGTTTCACGCCACCTCGGTCCACGTGCTCCTGCAGCGGCTGCTTGGTCTTGCGACGCCGGTCTATCACCACCACCGGCTGATCCTCGACGGCAGCGGCCATAAGCTCTCCAAGAGCAATTCGGCCACCAGCCTCCTCGCGCTCAGAAACTGCGGCGCGACACCAGAGGACATCCGCGCGCGACTGGGGCTCGATCCGCTTCAGCCGACCCCAAGGATGTAGAGCCAGAACGCCACGGTGACCACCGCAAGCCCGGTGGAGAGCGAGACCGCGCTGGTGGAGGTGGCCACCCCCACACCATAGCGCTGCGCCAAAAGATAGCCGTTGACGCCGCTCGGCATGGCCGCGAACAGCACCGCCACGCCGGCCCACACCGGCGGCATGCTGAACACCATGGTGAGCGCGAACACCGCCGCCGGATGGACGATGAGCTTCAGGAAGCTGATGAGCGCCGAGGGCAGGAGATCGCCGCCCGCCATGCCGTAGCGCTTCAGCGACAGGCCGAGCGAAATGAGCGCGCACGGCGTCGCGGCGGCGGAGAGAAGGTCGATCATCTGCTTCGGCACGCCCACGGCCTGGATGCCCACCACCTTGGCCAGCGCCCCGGCATAGATGCCGAGCAGGATGGGGTTGAAGGCGAGCGCCTTGCCGAGCCGCATCATGGTCGCGCGGGAGAAGCCGTGGCTACCCTCCAGCATCACGGTAGCGGCCACCAGCATCACCGGCAGGTGGATGGCGATGAGCAGGAACAGCGGTACCGCTCCGGCCTCGCCATAGGCCTTCAGGATCAACGGCACGCCGACGAACACGGTGTTGGCCTGGCCCGCGGCGAAGCCATGGATGACCGCCTCCTGCCGCCCCCGCCCGAACAGCCGCTCCGCCGCCACCATGGCGATGGCGAACACGAAGAAGGCGCCGGCGAAATAGGCGATCCAGTAGCCCCACGGCTGGGCCTCGGGCAGCTTCGATTCGGTCAGCGTCTTGAAGATGAGGACCGGCACAGACAGGCTGAACACGAACTCCGCCAGCCCGTCCGTCGCCCGTTCGCTGACGAGGCCGACCCGGGCGGAGATGTAGCCCACCAGCACCATGCCGAACACCGGCAGGACGATGACAGAAATGTCCGCAAGCGTGTTGAGCATGGCCGTTTCCGTCAGGCCGCCCGCATCTGCGCCGTCTGCTCGGCGGTCGTGAGGTCCGCCGTGCGGACGCCCACCATGACGCCGAGCCTCTGGCTGAGGCGTACGGCGACGGCCTCCTCCGCGGCGAACGCGATGGTGACGCTTAGCGTGTCTTCGTCCGTCCGGCAGTCGACGCGGCTGGGCAGGACGTCGTGGATCACGAACGGCTCCAGCAGGCGCAGCAGCAGGTTGGTTTCCGGCTCGGCCGCGACGGCGAGGCGAAACGAGGACTGTTGCGGACGGACAGGGGAGGAGCCGTCGCGATGAGCGGCGGGTTCACGGCTGGACATGGGGGACGATCCGGACTGGTGCGGGCCTTGCCGCGCAATTCTCTGGGCAGTCACCTGATGGGCCTGCCCCGGCGGAGGATCGCGCCGCGGCCGTCGACGGCCTCAGGCGCGCAAGTCTACCCGGCCGACAGGGTCGACCGGGCGAGGAATTCGCCGAAGGGCCGGAAGGTGGGCCGGCATATGGCATCCGGAACGAAGCATGACGCGGACGTTAGGCTCCTCGGAAGGGACCGTCAACCGATGGGCAAATCGTTTTAGCCGTAAAATGCCAGCGAACGGAGATCCAAAACGCAAACGGCCGGGCAGTGCCCGGCCGCGAACGCTGGGTCCGTCGCCGAAGCGGCGATCAGCCCTCGTCGTCGTCGTTGTGCTCGGGCGGCACGAGGCCCTGGAGGCCGGCGAGCAGCTCTTCCTCGGTCATGCGGTCGAGCATGACATCGCTGTCCTCGCCACCGGAGCTGTCGCTGGACGCGATGAGCGGCACGGCCTCGGGCTCGGGCTCATCCACCTCGGTGTACTTCTGCAGCGAGTGGATGAGGTCTTCCTTGAGATCCTCGGGGCTCACGGTCTCGTCGGCGATCTCGCGCAGGGCGACGACAGGGTTCTTGTCGTTATCCCGGTCGATGGTGATCTGCTGGCCGGACGAGATCATGCGCGCGCGGTGGGCGGCGAGCAGAACCAGCTCGAACCGGTTGTCCACCTTGTCGATGCAGTCTTCTACGGTGACACGGGCCATCGGCTCGTCACTCCCTTATGCGCGATGCGCACAGAATACAGGCCTTGAGAAGAGGGCGTCGATACAGCAATTCGGCCAAAGGGGCAACCCCGCCGGCCAAGCGCCGCGCCTTTTTCGCTTGCCTTGAACGGTTCTTCGTCGGAGAAAGGCGACAGGACGACGTGGTTTGCAGCCGTTCCCGTTCTGCCCTTCCCATTCCATCGGCGGACCTTTGTATGCAGGGCCAGGAAAAGATCGCTCTTCTCATTGATGGCGCCAACCTTTATTCCGCGACCAAGGCGTTGGGCTTCGATATCGACTACAAGCGGCTCCTCAAGGAGTTCCAGAGCCGCGGATACCTCCTTCGCGCGTTCTACTACACGACGCTGATCGAGGATCAGGAATATTCCTCCATCCGGCCGCTGCTCGATTGGCTGGACTACAACGGCTATTCGGTGGTCACCAAGCTTGCCCGCGAGTTCACGGACGCGCAGGGCCGGCGTCGCGTGCGCGGCAACATGGACATCGAGATCGCCGTGGACGCCATGGAGCTCGCCGAGCACGTGGACCACATCGTGCTGTTCTCCGGCGACGGCGACTTCCGCTCGCTGGTGGAGGCGCTGCAGCGCAAGGGTGTGCGGGTCTCGGTGGTCTCCACCATCTCCACCCAGCCGCCGCTGATCGCGGATGACCTGCGCCGTCAGGCGGACGTCTTCATCGATCTGGTGGACCTCCAGCCCAAGATCGGCCGCGACCCGTCCGAGCGGCAGGGCCGGATGCAGGAGACGCCCCGTTTCCTCGAGCGGCGCAGCGCCACGACCGCGGCCGGCGACGGCAACGACTGACGCCGCCGGTGCCCGCCAAGATGGCTGCCAAAGCGGCCGCCGCTGCCCCGGCATCCGAGCCGGGGCGCGACTGCCCGCTGTGCCCGCGCCTCGTGGACTTCCGCGAGGAATGGCGGGCGAATGAACCCGCATGGCACAATGCGCCCGTGCCTGCCTTCGGCCCGGTCGACGCGCCGCTGCTGATCGTCGGCCTCGCGCCGGGTCTGCGGGGTGCCAATCGCACGGGCCGCCCGTTCACCGGCGACTATGCCGGCGACCTGCTCTATGCGACGCTGATCGAATACGGCTTCGCGCGTGGCCCCTATGCGGCGCACCCGGAAGATGGCCTGACCCTCACCGGCGCGCGCATCGTCAATGCCGTGCGCTGCGTGCCGCCCCAGAACAAGCCGACGCCCGAGGAAATCCGCACCTGCCGGCCCTTCCTCTCCGCCGCCATGGCCGAAATGCCGGCGCTCCGGGCCATCGTCACGCTGGGCAAGATCGCCCACGATTCGACCCTTGCCGCGCTCGGCCAGAAGGCCTCGCGGCTCAAGTTCGGCCACGGCGTTTCGGACGAGGTGGGCAGCGTGCGGTTGTTCGCGAGCTACCACTGCTCGCGCTACAACACCAACACCGGCGTGCTGACGCCCGAGATGTTCCGCTCCGTCTTTTCCGCCGTCCGCGCGAACCTGGGCTGAGCTGCCTGGGCTAGGCGGTCAGTCCTGCCGCCCCCGGCGCAAATGGGCCAGCACGTCCGCCGCGTTCCGGTCCGGCGGGAAAACCGGATAGAAGACGTGGCTGATGGCACCCTCCTCGATGATGAGGGTGATGCGCTTCAGCAGCTTCGCGCCCTCCACCTCGAAGGTCGGTAGGCGGATGGCCGTGGTCAGCTCATGCCGATGATCGGAGAGCAGCGGGAACGGCAAATGGAGCCGCTCCACCGCCTCGCGCTGATAGTCGCTGTCCTGCAGCGACAGGCCGAACACATGCTCCACGCCAGCGTCGCGCAGATCCGCGAAGTGGTCGCGGAAGGCGCAGGATTGGGGCGTGCAGCCGCGCGCGCCGGGAATGGCGTCCCAGCCCTCCGGCAAGGGCTGGCCGGGCACGCCCGTACGCGGATAGGCATAGACCACCGTCAGGCCTGAAAGGCCGGACAGATCGATGTGCCGGCCGTCCGTCGCGGGGAGGTTGATGATGGGCAGTTCCAGCCCCGGCAGGTGCGCGGCGAGGCCGTCGTCTTCCGGCGACGGGAGGTCATCGGGCAGGCTGGTGTAGCCGGAAGTGCTCATGACGCGTCCCCCTGAGAGGTTTCGTAGGAGATGAATTCGAGCAGCGACCCGTCCGGATCGCGGAAATAGACGCTGGTGCCGTGGCCACGGGCGCCGAAGCGACGCACCGGGCCGAGTTCGGGCGTGATGCCATGGGCGGCGAGGTGCGCCACGGCCTCCGCGATCGGGCCATCCCAGCGGAAGCACAGATCGGAATTGCCCGGCTGCACCGGCAGACGCGCCACCGGCACCGGATCGACGCCCGGCCCATGCAGGTTCAGCTGGCGGTCCCCGAAGCGGTAGGCGAAGCCCGTGCCCACCGTCACCACCTCCGCGCCGAGCACGGAGGCATAGAAGGCGTTGGAGCGGGCGAAATCGCTCACATGGACGACGCAATGGTCGAAGGCGATCTTGCCCGGCATGACGCCCCTTCCCTCACCCACGCTCGCGCATCAGGCGCGCCTTGTCGCGCGCCCAGTCGCGTTCCTTGGAGGCCTCGCGCTTGTCATGCGCCTTGCGGCCCTTGGCCAGCGCCAGCTCCACCTTGGCGCGACCGCGATCGTTGAAATAGATCTTGGTCGCCACCACCGTCATGCCCTCGCGCTCCACGGCCTGCCCGAGCTTGGCGATCTGCCGCTTGTGCAGCAACAGCTTCCGCGGCCTGCGGGTCTCGTGGTTGAAGCGGTTGGCTTCCAGATATTCGGGGATATAGGCGTTGTAGAGCCACATCTCGCCCTCCTTCTGGGCGGCGTAGCTCTCGCCGATGGTCGCCTTGCCGTTGCGCAGGCTCTTCACCTCGGTGCCGGTGAGGGAGATGCCGGCCTCGAACGTCTCGCCCAGCTCGAAATCGAAGCGGGCGCGCCGGTTATCGGCGGCGATCTTGCGGGGGGCTTCGGTCTTCTTGGATGTCATGATGGGGGAATGTGGTCGCAGCGCACCGCCGAAGCAAGCGGCTAGGGAATGGGTAGCCAGCCGTCAGGGGCGTCGGCGAGCGGTGTGGCAGATGCCGAGGACGGTGAGAAGGTCTTCCGCTGGTTCGATACGATAGACGATGACGTAAGGCCGCTGGCGGACAACCCATTCGCGGGTGCGATCTACCTCTCCACGCCGTCCGACGTTGGGAGCGATCTGCAACAACGTAACCGCTTTTCGGATATCGCCCAGGCCTCGGGAGGCCGCAGCGGGATTATCCGCTGCGATGAAACTGTGAATCTCGTCGAGATGGCGCAGCGCGGGGGCCGCAAACCGGACCCTCACAGCCCGAAGCGAGCCCACACGGCAGCCATCTCCTGCTCGCTGACAAATTCCATCGTGCCCGCCTCGATGGCGCGGAGCGTCGCCTCGATCTGCGCCACCTGTTCCGGCGTCAGCCGGTAGTTCGCGGCGTCGTCATCCTGCTCGTGCGCGAGAGCGAGAAGCAGGGCCGCGGCGCGGTCCTGCTCGGCGTCGGGCAGCTTGCGGATTTCCGCTATGGCTTCATCCAGCAACTTGGTCATGGGCGAAGCATAGCAGATGCCGCCTCAGTTGATGAGGCCGGCCTGCACCATGGCGCTGCGCACCACGGCGCGGGTGGTCTCGGAAACCGGCACCATGGGGAGGCGCGCCTCCTCGCTCATCTTGCCGAGGAGCGAGAGGGCATACTTGGTGGGCGCCGGGTTGGTCTCCACGAACAGCGCCGTGTGCAGCGGCATCAGCTTGTCCTGGATCGCCAGCGCCGCCTTGAAGTCGCCAGCGAGACAGGCCAGCTGGAACTCCGAGCACAGGCGCGGCGCGACGTTGGAGGCAACCGAGATGCAGCCGTGGCCGCCATGGGCCATGAAGCCGAGGGCGGTCGCATCCTCGCCCGAGAGCTGGATGAAGTCCGGCCCCAGCACCTGCCGCTGCAGCGACACGCGGGTCATGGAAGCGGTGGCGTCCTTCACGCCGGCGATGTTCTTGATCTCGAACAGCCGGGCCATGGTCTCGACCGACATGTCGATCACCGAGCGGCTCGGGATGTTGTAGATGAAGATCGGCAGGTCCACGGCGTCGGCGATCGCCTTGAAGTGGCGATAGAGGCCTTCCTGCGTGGGCTTGTTGTAGTAGGGCGTCACCACGAGGAGCGCGTCGGCACCGACCTTCTGGGCGTGCTCGGCCAGCGCGACCGCCTCGGCGGTGTTGTTGGAGCCCGCGCCGGCCATGACCGGAACGCGGCCGGCGGCCTGCTCCACGGTCCATTCCACCACGCGGTTGTGCTCCTCATGGGAGACGGTGGGGCTTTCGCCCGTGGTGCCGACCGGGACGAGGCCGTGCGTCCCCTCGGATATCTGCCAGTCCACGAAGGCACGGAACGCCTTCTCGTCCAGCGCGCCGTCGCGGAACGGGGTGACGAGGGCGGTGAACGAGCCGCGGAAACGGGACGCAGACGGGATGGGCGACATGGCGAACGCCTTGGGTTCCTGGGAGCTTGTGGTTGGCCGGGACCTGCCGCGAACGACCGGCCCGGCGCCGCGCCGGCTCGGGAGAGCGGCGGGTGCGGACCTTGACCCTTATCCTTTTGCCGCCCGGCCGGAAAGGGGGATGCGCTGCTACGATCGTTGCCATGAGGGCAAAATGCCCTTCGGGAATGGTAGCAAACTGCCGCAAGGGGGTAGCCTGCGGCAGATTTGCCCCGGAACAACCGCCAAGGTCCCGAAAGCCGTGGTTTCGCCCGGTTTTCGGACTTCATTGAGGTTAGGGTTTCGTCAACGCCGGTGGCCGAACATGCGGGTGGGGGAATACGCCACCACAGCCCGCGCCCGCGAGGAAGCTTCATGTCGTCTGTCTCGAGCCTGATGTCCGTGAGCGCGCTTGCGCTCGCCCTCGCCTGGAGCGGGGCGATGCCGGCGGTTGCGGAATCCGCGCCGACACCCCCGGCCAAGCCGTCCGCGTCCGCCTCCAAGGATTCGAAGTCGACCGACGCCAAGTCGAAGGATGCCCACGCCAAGGACACGAAATCCAAGGACAGCAAGGCGGCTGATTCCAAGGCCAAGGATGCCAAGGCAAAGGACGCCAAGGCCAAGGAGACGAAGTCCAAGGATGCGAAGTCGTCCACGCCGGCCAAGCCCGCCACGGCCGCAAAGCCCGCGGCGAGCAAGAGCGCGTCCACCAAACCGTCCGCCGGCAAGCCCGCTGCGGCACGCGTCGCGCCCACCGTCCATCAGCCAGCGCCGACAGTCGGCGCGTCGTCCAGCATCCCCGGCGGCGATCTCGCCGCGTTGAAGGTCGCGGTGAACGCCGCCCGCAACGGCCGCGCCGCCGAGGCCATGGGAGCGGCCCAGCAGCTCGACGATCCGGTGGCGCGCACGCTGGTGACATGGCTTGTCATCCGGCACGCGCCGAACGATCTCGGCTTCAACGCCATCAACGAATTCATCCAGGAGAAGCCGGGCTGGCCCACGCAGTCCACCCTGCGCCGTCGCGCCGAGCGCGTGCTGTTCCAGGAAAACAAGGACCCGGCGAAGGCGCAGGCCTTCTTCGCCGATCAGGCGCCCCTGTCCGGCGAGGGCAAAGTGGCGCTCGCGCGCTATCTCGTCTCCATCGGCAAAAGGCAGGATGCGGCCGAGTGGGTGCGCGACGCCTGGCGCAACGACGAGCTGAACGAGCTCTTCGAGAGCAAGATCATCGACGAGTTCTCGGGCTTCCTCACCCGCGCCGACCACAAGCTGAGGGCCGACCACTTCAGCTACAAGCCGGACACCGACCGCGCCATGCGCGCCGCCGCGCGCGCCGGTAGCGATATCGTGGCGCTCACCAAGGCGCGCATGGCGATCGCGCGCAAGGAAGCGAACGGCGAGAAGCTGCTCGGCCTCGTGCCGTTCACGCTGTCGAGCGACCCCGCCTATCTCTTCGCCAAGTCCCAACTGCTGCGCCGGGCCGACAAGCCTCAGGAAGCGGCGCGGGCCCTGCTCGCCGGCTCCAGCTCCGATCAGGTGCTGGCGGACCCCGACGAATGGTGGATCGAGCGCCGCCTCGTCGCACGTGAGCTGCTCGATGCCGGCGATTTCCAGACCGCCTACAAGGTCGCCGCCACCGGCGTGCCGCCGCAGGCTGACAATTATCGCGCCGAGCAGCAATGGACCGCCGGCTGGATCGCCCTGCGCTTCCTGAAGGACCCGAGCCGGGCGGCGCAGCATTTCGCCAAGGTCGATGACGACCAGAAGCATCCCATCACGCTGTCGCGCGCCTATTACTGGCAGGCCCGCGCGGCCGAGGCCATGGGTGATCGTGGCCGGGCCAATGCCGGCTATCAGGCGGCGGCCAAATTCCCGGCGACCTATTACGGCCAGCTCTCGCGCACCAAGCTCGGCATGGCCCCTGTCGTGCTGCGCGGCGCGCCCTCCCCGTCCTTCGGCGCGCGCGACACCTTCGCCCGCCTGGAGCCGGTGAAGGCGATCCGCATGCTCTATGCCGTGGGCGCGCGCGACATCCCGCTGACCATCTATTACGACCTCGCCTGGCGGATGGAGGATTCGAGCCAGCTCGCCATGCTCGCGACCCTCGCCGAATCCAACAACGATCCGCGCGGCGCGCTGGTGGTGGGCAAGGAGGGGCTCGCCGAGGGCCACCCGCTGGAGGCCGAGGCCTTCCCGACGTTCGGCCTGCCCAACTACAGCCCCATCGGCGACCCGGTGGACAAGGCGGCGGTCTATGCCATCGCCCGGCAGGAGAGCCAGTTCAACCCGGCGACCTATTCCAGCGCCAAGGCGATGGGCCTCATGCAGGTCACACCGGAGGCGGGACGGCAGGTGGCCAAGGTCACGGGCGTCTCCTATGACGAGCGCCGGCTCATGAGCGACCAGTCCTACAATGTGCAGTTCGGCGCCGCCGAGCTGGGCGAGCTGGTGGCGCAATATGGCGGCAACTACGTGCTGGCCTTCGCCGCCTATAACGCCGGGCGCGGCAGCGTCGCCAAGTGGATCGCCCGCTACGGCGACCCGCGCGACCCGGACGTGGACGTGGTGGACTGGGTGGAGTGCATCCCCTTCTCCGAGACCCGCAACTACGTGCAGCGGGTGATGGAGAACTACCAAGTCTACAAGGTGCGCTTCAACATCCCGAGCAAGCTCCAGATGGAAGCCGATCTGCGCGGCGGGCGCTGAGCCCGGCTCACCGCCGCCGACGGGGCGGCGGTGCTCCACCCTCGAGGATGGCTTTCGCCTGCCCCATCCAGTCCTCGCGCTCGATGCGGCCGGGGAAGGCGAGGTAGCTGCCGACCCAGGCGGCCTCTTCCGGCGTCCATGCGGCGATCTGCCGAAGATGGAAGATGCCAATCTCGTTGAGCCGCTGCTCGTTCTGCGGACCGATGCCCTTCAATTGCTTGAGATCGTCCGCTCCCTCGCCCTCCGGCGCGTCGAGGGCGGGCGGGCGCACCCCCGGCAGGCTCTCCGGCGGCCGTCGCCGGGCGCGTGGGGCGGGGCGGATCGGCGACTGCGTGGCCGGAGGCGGCGGCTCGTCCTCCTCCTCTTCATCCAGAGGCGGCACCGCATTCATGTCGGCGATGCCGAGCCGCGCGAACAGGTCCTGCTGGGGCGAGGGCGCGGGCTCGACCAGGACAGGCGGTTCCGGCTGGGGCTGAGGCGTGGCAGGAACGGGCGGACGCTCCACGACGGCGGGCGGTGGCAGGACTTCGGCCTGCACCGGTGGTTCGGCTGGGCGGTGCTTCAGGCCGAGGCGATAGCCGACCGCCAGCGCGGCAGCGAAGACGAGGGTGAGGAGCAGAGCCACCTCGATGGCAAAGGCGGTCATGGCCGGCTCCCCCCATTCCGCCCCAGCGCGTAGCCGGTGGCGAGGCCGATCGCGGCCGCGCCGATCACGTAAGGCCAAAGAGCGATGGCGAGATAGATCATGGCGCGCGCTCCTTCACCTCGATCTCGATGCGCCGGTTCAGCGCCCTGCCCGCCTCGGTATCGTTCGGCGCCACCGGCTGGCCGGAGCCGAGCCCTGCCGCCGTCAGCCGGTCGGAGGCTATGCCTTCCGCGCCAAGGGCCGCGACCACAGCCTTCGCCCGCGCCTCCGACAGACGCAGATTGGCTGCTCCATCGCCGACGCCGTCCGTATGGCCGGACACACGCACCAGACTGTCCGGGCATCGCTTCAGCACGGCGGCGATACGATCCACGAGGCCACGGCTCAGGGCATCGATGTCCGCAGTGGCGCCGACGAAACGCACCGTTCCCCGCGACAGCAGCTCGCCGACCAGCCGGCCGCATTCCGCGACGCTCACCGGCGGGGCGGGCGGGGCGAGCTGGAGCGCCGTCTCGATCACGAACGGCGGCCGGGCAGCGCGCTTGAGCGCGGCCTCCACCTCCCCGCCCACGGTCGCGTCGAGCACCGTTCCGCTCAGGCGCATCTGGGCATCGGCGACGCTCAGTTCGCCGGAGGAAAGACGGGACAGTTGCGCGAGCCCGGCGAGCACCGCATCGCGGAAGCCGGACGGCGCTCCGCCGCCGACCGCCGATACGTCATTGACCTTTTCGCGCAGGAAATCACGCTCCAGCGCGGTCTTGATGGCGACGTGGGCCGCCTCGTCCGGATAGAAGCCGGAGACCGTGAGTTCGCCGGCCTCCCGCCGCACCGAGAAGACATAAGGCGAGATGGACGGCGGCCGCACGCCCCTGGCATCGACCGTGACGCCGGCCGGCGGCGTGCGTACCGCCTGCACCACGGCGAGATAGCCCGCGGAATCGGCCGCCTCGCCCGACAGCACCATCCGCGTGCCCGTCACCTCGGCCGAGCCGGCATGCATCCGGGCGAGCTGGGCGACGGCAAAGCTGGCGGCGCTCGCCCACACCTCGGGCGCCGGGCCGCCGGAGGCGAGTTGCAGATCGTCGGCGACCGGCATGCCCTGAAAGCCCGAACGCGCGGCATCCAGCAGCAGGCGGCGGGCCTCTTCGGACGGCGCGAAGCCGGAAAGCTGCACCTGCTCGGGGTTGCGCTCGATCTGCCATGTAAACGGGGAGGCGCGCGGCGGCTCGACCGCGAAGCGCACGATCTGGAAGCCCTCGGGCGGCTGCCGGCGCAGCGTGAGGAGGATGTCGAAGGAGGTGAAACTGGGCGCGACGCCCTCGATCGAAAGGGTCGAATCGGAGAGCGTCACCCGGCCCTCCGGAAGCTGGGCCAGGGCCGAGCCGGCAAAGCGCACCGCCCGCATCCAGAGTTCCGCGCTCGGCGCGCCGTCGGCGAGCAAAGTGTCGTCCTTGATGCCGATGCCCGGCACGGTCGAGGACAAAGCCTTCGCCACTTCGGCCCGCGCCTCGGCCGAGGGAACGTAGCCGCTGAGCCGCAGCACCGTGCCATCGCGCACCGCCGACCACAGGAACGGGGCGGCGACCGGCGGGCGCACCTCGAAGCGCGCGAGCACCATGCCGCCGGGCAGCGGGCCGTGCAGGGTCTGGGCCAGTTCGTCATAGCTCGCGAGGTCGCGCGCCCGCCCCTCCAGCGCAATCGCGCCATCCGACAGGGTGAGCCGACCGGACGGGAGGCGCTTCAGCTGGCCAAGCCCGAAGATGACCAGCGCGGCGAAATCACCGGGCGGGGCGCCGCGGGCCCGCACCAGCCGGTTCTGTCCTGTGACCTGGTCCCCGCCGCTGCGGGCCGCCGCGACGATCCGCACCAGGCCATCGGCGGAGGGAACGTAGCCATCAACCGCGATCGCGCGTCCGTCTTTCACCGCGCTGAAGGTGAAGGGGTGCCGCTCCGGCAGCAGAGTGGTTGCGTCACGCACCACGCGGACGCCGAACAGGCCTTCCAGCGAGGCGCGCACCTTGGTCCGCGCCTCCTCGGCGAGGGCCTCGCCCTCCAAGGTGGCGTCGCGGCCCTGAAAGCGGGCCGAAGCCCAGGATTCGCCCGTCCGTGCGAGCACATCCCGCGCCGCCGAATCGAGGTCGGCCTGGATAGGCCCGCGGCCGAACAGGATGGCGCAGACCGTGAGCGTGGCGAGGGCTGCGAGGCCGGCCGCCAGAGGCCACAGGCGTCGCCAGATCCCGCCCCGGCGCGGCTGGACCTGCCGCGGCCCGTCCTCGCCCGCTCTTTTCACCTCGCCTTGCCGCACCACGCACACCCCGCTGTCCGCCCCGCTCTCGGGAGCCGGAAGGGGACTTCAGCATAATTCGCCGTCGCACCGGAAGCCTCGCGGGCGAAGACGGCATTAGAGGGGCGAGGC
Organism: Xanthobacter aminoxidans; assembly: GCF_043193615.1. Lineage (NCBI taxonomy): Bacteria > Pseudomonadati > Pseudomonadota > Alphaproteobacteria > Hyphomicrobiales > Xanthobacteraceae > Xanthobacter > Xanthobacter aminoxidans. The sequence goes on from NZ_JBAFUS010000001.1 coordinate 468,822, forward strand.
TGCGTGCCGGACGCCCTCAGAAATCGCGGGAGATGAACAGCAGCACCTGTTGCGCCCCCACCGAAGATTGCGCCGGCGAGAAGGGCGTTAGCCTGTAGTTCGTCGCGGCATTGGAATTGTAATCGTATTGCAGGGCAATGGTGAATTGCTTCACGGGCGTGAAGGCCAGGTAGCCGCCGACATTGAGGTTCGTGCCACCGGATGCGCCGTATGAGGCCTGCACGCCAGTATTGTTGAAGTCGTAGGCTGCATAGCCGCCGAAAAGGGCCGAACTCCAACGCTCGTTCCAATTGTGCAGGAACGAGGCCGTGGCGCTCCAGCCGGACACCTTGTGCACCTCACCGAAGGCACCGAGGAAGGCGTCCGGCGGGTCGTAGGCCCCGGATGGATCCTGCAGCCCCAGATAGGAGGTGGCGCCCTTCGCGTATGCCGCCTGGAGATAGAGCGTGTCGCCCTCGCCGAACGCGGGCAGGTTGAACATGGCGCCCGCCTGAAGCGCATAGCCCCAGCCGCCGTTCACCGTGGCGAGGGGCGTATCCAGCGTGGTCGCGCTGACCTGATGCAAGGCGCCGGACAGTTGCAGGTTGCCCCAGGACGCCTGTGACTTCAGGTTGGCCACCACGTCCGGAGCCCCTACCCCGGCCTGATAGTCACCCGGGCCGAAGAGGCTGGGGCCGCGGGCAAGAATTCCGCTCTGACGGTCCGCCGCGTCTTCCAGGGCGAGGGTGGTGCTGAGGCTCCGCGAGAGCTCGTAGGTGTAGGCGATCAGGTTCAGGCGGGTATCATCGCCAATGGTGGCGGCATCTGTGCCGAACACGTTGGCGTTGCCATAGAAATCAAAGAACGACTGGGTGTGGCCGACGGTGAAGCCGGCGAACTGCACGTAGATGTCGCGCAGGTCGAGCTGGGCGGATTGCTTCCCGGTCGGTGTGTTCGGGCCATCCGACCAGGGGTCGGACGTGCGCCACTGGTAGCGGGTTTCGAAATAGCTTCGAACGACACCATATTCCGTGTCAGTACGGGTATCGATGATGAGGGCGCCCGTGGCGATCGAATATGTCTTGTCGTAATTCGGCGGGAAGGCGGAATAGGTGTTGTAATAACCCTCGCCCCAAAGGTATCCGCCGATACGCAGGCAGGTGTCTGTGCCCGGGATGAAGAAAAACCCCGGTCCTTGTGCCGTGCAGGCCCTCACGCGACCGCCGGCTGCAGGGGGCGAGAGCAAGTCCGCGGCCGCCGCCTGCCCCTGCGCCCAACCGGCCACGATCCCGCCGACCGCTCCGAGAAGGATCAGGCAGGGGAGACAGCGCATTACGATGGCGCGGGCGACCGGCATCCACCCCTCTCGCGGTACTCACAAGCGGCCAGCAGCGGGCTCAACGTGCGCAGACGCGCAAATCCTCCGTTGCCACCTCTAGATGGCACTCACGGAACAACTCGCGCGGTCGGCGCTGGAAGCGGCAAAATGAAAACACCGCGCCGCGATCCGCTCATCGCTCAAGCGCAGCATAACGTGAAGTAGATTCGAGCGATGCCGAAATCATGCGGGCGCCAGAACTTGGTGGCGCGGCCAGCAAATCGACGCGCACTGTAGGGCGCGACCTGATCTCGAATGAATGTCGTACGGGATCACGAAAACAAAAAGCTCCTGCAGGGTGCAGGAGTGCAGACAAAGAAAAACCCCGGTGGTTGCCCACCGGGGTTCTTCGTCCGATCGCGAAGGATCAGAAGTTGCGCTGCACGCGGATGCCGCCCGACACGATGTCGGTGGAGCCGCCAACCAGCGAACCCTGGGGATTGCCGGCAGCGTTGACCGAAGCGTAGTTGTTGAGCGGCACGGAACCGTCAACCTTGGTGTACAGAATTTCCGCGCCGATATCGAGGTTCTTAACAGGCGACCAGATGGTGTTGAAACCCACCTGCCACATGTTGAAGTCCTGGGCGGCGACGATGTTGGTCGGCACCGAGTAGGACAGGTAGCCAGCGTAGATCGCCGACCGCAGGCCGGGGGTCCAGTAGTGGCGGAACTGGCCCTGGATGGCCCAGCCGGTGGTGAGCGCGGGCTGACCGAAGAGGTCGGCCACGGCGTCAGCCACGGTGTAGAAGGCGCCCGACGGGATCAGCGAGCCACCAACCTGGGTCAGGCTGATGGAACCGACCGAGGTGGAACGACCCTGCGCGGTGCCGGACAGGCCGATGTAGGACGCAGCGCCCTGCTCGTAGTTGGCCTGCAGGTAGAGGCTGTCGCCGGCGGCAAGCATGGGGAGCTTGAACTCGGCGCTGCCGCCGAGAGCCCAGCCCCACTGGTTGGTGGTGCCCATGCCCGGGAAGAAGCCGGCATAGAGCGGCAGCGAGGTCACGACCTGATGCAGAGCGCCAGACAGCTGAACCATGCCCCAGGCGCCATCATAGCGCAGGTTCGCGACGATGTCGGGAGCCTGCTGACCGCCCTGGTAGTTGGTGTAGGTCAGGCCGGTCGCGCCGGTCGTGACGTTGAACACCGGCTGGAAGGTCGAGCCGGTCATCTGCACGCCGGTCGTACGGTTCGCGGCGTCTTCAACCGACAGGGTCGCCGAGAAGCCGTTGCCGAACTGCGCGGTGTAGGCCAGCACGGTGTTCCACATGTTCGAACCCGCATACGGGGTGGTCAGCATGTAGCCGACGCCCGTGTCGAAGAACGACTGGGTGTAACCGAACGTGAAGCCCGAGAACTGGATGAACGCGCGCTCGAAGTAGAGGTTGTTCGCCGGACCGACGCCAGCGCCCGAAGACGAGTTCCACTCGGCGCCGAAGCGCACGTAGGAGCGGAGCGTGCCGTAATCGGTCTGGGTGCGGGCGTCGAAGTCGACGACGCCGCGGACGCGGGTCAGGTAATCCGGATCATCACCATCCTTGAAGGGATAGGCGAAAGTGCCAACGCCAGGACCGTTGAAGTAGGTGCCGGTGTTGGAGGAGATGGCCGGGTTGAAGGTGCCGACGGAGTTCACATAAGTATCGAAGCGGGCGTAGCCGCCGATCTTGATGCAGGTGTCGGTGCCGGGGATGTAGAAGTAGCCCGCGCCGTAGGCAGAGCAGACCTTCACGTATTCAACCGGCTTTGCCTTGACAGGCAGGTCGGCGGCCTGGGCTCCAGCGACCGCGACGAGACCCGCCGCGCTGCCGAGGAGAAGGCTCTTCACCATCTTCATCGTGACCTCCAAGTTTGGTTCCGAGGGAGCGAGTTCCGCTTCGCCGGTGCGGCTGCACCCCGAGAGGGTTCTTGCCCCGATTCCCATTCCGCGTTCAGACCCCCCGAACACGGACCGGTCGACCGGGGACTGCCCCCCTTCGTCGCAAAGCCAACATACAAAAGGCCAACCTGTGATCAATCCAAACCACGCCGTTCACGGCCTCGCGAGGGTGCTTTTCCAGCGGGTGTTGCAGGAATGGCACGCTGGGTGATGGCCTACCTTGATACCAAACCCCGGGCCAGGGGCTGCGGGGGATGATTAGGGTTAAGCCATTGATAAAAATTGTGTATTTTTGCAACACCCGGTTCCGCCGCGTGCTTGAACTGGACCATTGAGGCCGCCCGTTCTCTCCGGCGGGGAAACCCACCATGGTGCCGCCGTCTTGGACCGCCGAGCCGGCTCCGGACCCTCGCGCGGCCCCGGTCGTGGTGACGACGGATGGGGCGGGTGCCCTGCGATTGCGGCAACCGTTTTCGCCGCCGCACCATACCGTGCAAGGGTTTCCCTTATGGCAGCCCGGCTCGAATCGCGAGGCCCGGTTCGCCCAGCCCTTCAGCGGTGGGCGAAATGCCGGGCGCCGGCCACGCACAGCACCACCACACCGGTGGCGGCGAGCATGGGCCAGGCGATGCTCTCCCCGAGTACCGCAGCCGCCAGCATCAGCCCGAGGAAGGGCTGCAGCAGCTGCAACTGCCCGACCCCGGCGATTCCGCCCAGTGCGAGGCCGCGATACCAGAAGACGAATCCCACCAGCATGCTGAACACCGAGACGTAGGCGAGACCCGCCCAGGCCGGCAGCCCGATTCCCGCCCAGCCATCGGGACGGACCGTCAGGGCGATCGCCGCCATGAATGGCAGCGCCAGCAGCAGCGCCCATGAGATGACCTGCCAGCCGCCCAGGCGCCGCGACAGCGTCGCGCCCTCGGCATAGCCGAGCCCGCAGAGCACGACGGCGCCGATCATCAGCAGGTCTCCCGACAGGGAACCGTCCGCACTGCGTGACAGGGCAAAGCCCGCCACGGTCGCCGCTCCGACGCAGGAGAACAGCCAGAACGCCGGCTTCGGACGCTCGCCGCCGCGGAGCACGCCGAAGATGGCGGTCGCGAGCGGCAGCAGGCCGATGAAGACGATGGAGTGCGCCGCCATGATGTGCTGCAGCGCCAGTCCGGTAAGCAGCGGAAACCCGACCACCACGCCGACGGCGACGATGGCGAGAGAGAGAAGGTCGCCCGCGGCCGGCCGCACCTGGCGATGTGCCGCCAGAAATACCCCGGCGATGAGCGCGGCGATGACGGCGCGCGCGGAGGTGAGGAAGAGCGGCGAGAAGTCGGCGACGGCGAGCCGCGTCGCCGGCAACGAGCCACTGAAGATGACGACGCCGAGAAATCCACTGCCCCAGCCGGCTGCATTGCGTTCCATGGTGCCTCGCTTTCGCGGCCCGCGATACGCCTGCGCCGGTGGCGGAGACAGCCACACTCACATACAATTCTGCCAAACTGTATGAGTCCACGGAGCCAAACAGTGGCCTTGCCAAAGCTCGCCACGACGCGCACCGAGGCCCTGATGGCGGAGATTTGGCGCCGCATCGCAGGCGGCGCCCTTACGCCCGGCGACCGGCTGCCGTCGGTCCGCCGCTTCGCCACGGCGATGGGCGTCTCTCCTTCCACGGTGGTGGAGGCCTATGACCGGCTGGAAGCGGAAGGTGTCATCCGCGCGCGCCGAGGCTCGGGCTTCTACGTGACGGGCGCGGGCCTGCCACCGCGCGATCCGCCGCTGATGGCGCTGGGCCAGGCGGATGCGCCGCGCGCGCCCGATATCGACCCCTTCTGGGTGTCGAAGCAGTCGCTCGATGCCGGGCCGTCCGTGCTCAAGCCCGGCTGCGGCTGGCTGCCGGACGACTGGATGCCCGTCGCCGCCCTGCGGAAAGGTCTGCGAACGCTCGCCCGCGCAGACGGCGCGCTGCTTACGGAATATGGCAGCACGCGCGGCCCGCTGGCGTTGCGCCGGCTGCTGCTCGGGCGGTTCGCCGAGGAGGGCATCGGTGCAACGCTCGACCAGGTGATGCTCACCGGTTCGGGCACGCAGGCCATCGATCTCGTCTGCCGGCTGCTGCTGCGGCCGGGCGATGCCGTGCTGGTGGACGACCCCTGCTATTTCAATTTCCATGCGCTGCTGCGTGCCCACTCCGTCCGCGTCATCGGCGTGCCCATGACGCCCGCGGGGCCGGATCTTGCCGCCTTCGAGCAGGTCCTCGCGGAAGAATCGCCCCGCCTCTACATCACCAACTCCGCGCTCCAGAATCCGACCGGCGCCACCCTCTCCCCCCAGACGGCCCACCGTGTCCTGACCCTCGCGCAGGCGCGCGGACTCACCATCGTAGAAGACGACATCTTCGCTGATTTCGAGCCGGCCCCCTCCCCCCGCCTCGCCATCCTCGACGGGCTGAGCCGGGTGATCCGCATCGGTAGCTTCTCCAAGACCCTCTCCTCGGCCATCCGCTGCGGCTACATCGCGGCACGGCCGGAATGGATCGAGGCGTTGAGCGACCTGCAGATTGCCACCAGCTTTGGCGCCGTCAGTCCCGTGGCGGGCGAGCTGGTGGCGGGCATCCTGACCGGCGGCGGCTATCGCAAGCACATGGAGGAGGTGCGTCACCGCCTGACGCGCGCCCGGCTGGCGGCGGCCGAACAACTCGGCCGGCTCGGCATTGTCCCGTGGCTGATGCCGCGTGGCGGCTTCTATCTCTGGTGCCGCCTGCCGGAGGGGCTTGAGTCCGCGATGATCGCGGCACGCTGCCGGGGAGAAGGGGTGATCCTCGCCCCCGGCAACGTCTTCAGCGTGGCCCAGACCGCCGGTGCCTTCCTGCGCTTCAACGTAGCGCAGATGAGCGATCCGCGTGTTCTCGCGGCGCTGGCACGGGCCATGGGGTGAGCCGGGCGCGCCTACATCTCCTCGTTCAGGGCATAGACGCGCAGACGGTGCCCGTCCGGATCGAGCGCGACGAAGCTTCGGCCAAATTCGAGGTCGATGGGCGGCAGCGCGATCGCCGCGCCCCTGGCCAGCCATTCGGCGTGCCTCGCATCGACCGCTTCGGGCGCATCCACCTTGAAGCCGATTTCACAGCCTCCGCCGGCGGCGATCGGCGCAGGCGTCACGCCGCTACGTCCCCACAGGCCCAGGCCCAGGCCGGACGGAAGGATGAACATGGCGAAGGTCGGGCTCGCCTCGACGGGCTGCGTTCCAAGGAGCGTCGCGTAGAAGGCGGCGCTCGCCGACGCATCGGCGACGTAAAGGAGAATGTTGTTCTTGCTGGCCATTTGCGGGTTCCTGTCGTGATGGACAGGCGAGACCCTAGTGTTCACCACTGCCAGATTCCGGCAGCATCACGCGTCCGGGCGGTCCTTTTTCTGCGCGATCCGCCATTGCTTCAACAGCGCCTGACGGCGCGCGGGATAGCGCTCCTCCAGCAGGTCAGCGACGGCGATGCGGTCGGTGCGGAAGGAGCGGAAGTCCTGGCGCAGCTCGCACCACCCCAGCAGCACGCGCACATGATCAAAGAAGGCCAGCGCGAACGGCCAGACGACACGCTGCGACGGCGCACCCGAGCCGTCGCGATAGGACATCGACAGCTTGCGTTCCGTCCTGATCGCCTTTCGCAGAACGGCAGGATCGATTGCGTCGGCTGGAATATCCGCACCCGGGGCGATCAGCAGGGACGACGCGTCCAGTTCGTCCCGCAGGTCAGGCGGCAGCACGGCGGCGATGCGCGCCAGCGCGCTCAGGGCCGCATCGCGCAGGTGGCCGTCCGCCCGCTCCGCCACCCAGCGGGAGCCGAGGACGAGCGCCTCGATCTCCTCCGTCGAAAACATCAGCGGCGGCAGGAAGAAGCCGGGCTTCAGGACATAGCCGACGCCGGGCTCTCCCTCGATGGTCGCGCCCTGCGCCTGGAGGCTGGCGATGTCGCGGTAGAGGGTGCGGATGCTGACGCCGACCTCATCCGCCAGAACCTTGCCGCTCACCGGGCGACGATGGCGCCGCAAAGCGTGGAGGAGATCGAGGAGGCGTTCCGAACGGGACATGCCCGCAAGTCTACACCGCCGGCTGCTGCCAGAAAGTGGCAGGTTGGCCATGCCGGCCCCAACGCGCAAAGGGTTGTGGATCCGCCATCAAATTTCACCTTGGCCGAGGCTGTTTTAGTGCCGAGGGTCCATTGCTGGCTCACGGCATCGGTCAATCTGGCACATTCTTTTGAGCCAATTCTGGACCTATCGATTAGCCGTAGAGCTGTCATGGTCTGAGCCAGAAAAAGATCCGAACGTCGAATGACGTCGAACCTTCCTTCCGACCAGAGGGGTCTGGACCATGAGTTTCGATCGCTTCGCCTTCACCAGAAGGCAGGGCCTGAAAGCCGTACTCGCGTCCGCAGCCGGAGGAGCCCTGGGTGCGTTCGGGCGTCTTGATGCCGCGCAGGCACAGACCCGCGCCGAGACCCTGCGCCATGTGCTCGCCGGCACGGTGAACACCCTGGACCCGACCACGCCGGGCGCCACGCGCGAATCCTTCGGCCTCTCCACCGCCGTGTATGATCGCCTGGCCTCCTATGGCCGCAAGCAGGTCAACGGCTCCTGGGTCTTCGACTTCGACAACATCCGCGGCGAGCTGGCGGAGAAGATCGACCGCTCGGCCGACGGGCGCACCTTCACCTTCCACCTGCGCAAGGGCGCCACCTGGCACGATGGCGCACCGGTCACGGCCGAGGACGTGAAATGGTCGCTTGATCGGGCCGTTTCCGCCAAGTCCCTCGCGGCGGGGCAGATCGCCACCGGCTCGCTGACGAAGCCGGAGCAGTTCAAGGTGGTCGGCGAGGGTGTGGTCGAGGTCTCCCTCGACCGGCCCGACCGGCTCGCGCTCGCCAATCTCGCTGTGCCGCTCTCGCCCATGTTCAACAGCACGCTGGCGCGCCGCAACGCCACTGCGGATGATCCGTGGGCGCAGAACTGGCTCAAGGAAAACACCGCCGGCGGCGGCGCCTACATGGTGGAGCAGTACAAGTCCGGCCAGCAGACCATCCTGAAGCGCAACGAGGCGTGGAAGAATGGTGCCGGCGGCGCGCTGCCCTACTTCAAGCGGGTGATCGCCCAGACCGTCCCGGAAGCCGCCACCCGCGCGAACCTTCTTGAGCGCGGCGACGCGGACATCGCCATCGATCTCCAGTCCAGCGACATCAGCGCGCTGGAGGCCCGCGGCAAGATCAAGCTGGTGGCGACGCCGCAGATCAACGGCTTCACCGCCATCGTGTTCAACACGCGCATGGCGCCGTTCGACAATCCCAAGGTGCGGGCCGCGGTCGCGGCGGCGCTTCCCTACGAGGCCATGTTCGAGGCCGCGCTGTTCCGCCGGGGCCGCCCCCTGTTCGGCGCCACGTGGACCGACGCGCCGAACGGCGCCTTCCCCCAGCCCCTGCCCTTCAGGACCGACGCCGCCAAGGCCAAGGCACTGCTGGCGGAAGCCGGCTTCCCTGACGGGTTCAAGACCACCTTCTCGTTCTCGGCGGGCGTCGCCGCCGTCGCCGAGCCCATGGCCACGCTGATCCGTGAAGCCCTCGGAGCCATCGGCGTGGATGTCTCCATCCAGAAGCTGCCCCCCGCCCAGATGGCCAGCATGGAAGTGGAGCGGCGGGTGCCGTTCTTCATTTCGGCGGGGACGGCCTGGCTGCCGGCGCCGGACTATTTCCTGCGCAACTATTTCACCGGCGACCACCGCTGGAACTTCAGCGGCTTCTCCAACCCGAAGCTGGACGCGCTGGCCCAGGCCGCGCGCTTCGAGGCCGACGCGGCCGCCTATGAGGCGACCTGTCGCCAGATGGTCGACATCGTGGCCCGCGACGTGCCCATGATCATGGTCTGGCAGCCCAACCAGGACGCGGTGATGGCGCCGGTCATCGACGGCTACACCTACTGGTTCCATGGGCAGGTGGATTACCGAGACCTGCGCAGGGCCTGAGGGCATGTCCACGCTGCTCAACATCGGTCGCAGGGTGGGGAGGCATCTTCTCGCCTCCCTGCCGGCGCTCTTCGGGGTGGTCCTGTTCACCTTCCTGCTGATGCGCGTCCTGCCGGGCGACCCGGCGGCGTTCTTCGCCTCCGGGCCGAATGCCGGACAGGCCGAGATGGCCCAGATCCGCGAGACGATGGGCCTCGACCGGCCCATTCCCGAGCAGTTCCTGCGCTATGTGGGCGATCTGGCCCGTGGCAATCTCGGCCAGTCCATGACCACCGGCCAGCCGGTGATCGCCGATCTCGCAGAGCGCATGCCCGCCTCGCTGGAGCTGACGCTGTTTGCGCTGGTGCTGGCTCTGGCGCTGGCCCTGCCGCTCGGCATCGTCGCGGCGCTGCGGCCGAACTCGCTCATCGATCACGGGGTGCGCTTCCTCTGCACCCTCGGCGTGTGCGTGCCGACCTTCGTCACCGGCCTGCTGCTGATCTACGTCTTCTACTATCTGCTCGGCCTCGCGCCGGACCCGACGGGGCGCATCGACATCTTCGCGGCCCCGCCGCCGGGGATCACCGGCTTCCTGCTGGTCGACTTCCTCCTGGTGGGGGATCTGGCGGGCTGGAAGGCGGCCTTCGGGCAGTTGATCCTGCCGGCCTGCACCATGGCGCTTTTCGTGCTCGCGCCGTTGGCGCGCATGACACGGGCCTCCCTGCTGGCGGTGCTCGGCTCGGACTTCATCCGCACCGCGCGCTCGGTGGGCATGTCGGACTGGCGGGTGGTCGTGGTCTATGCGCTCAGGAACGCCCTGCTGCCGGTGCTGACCATCATCGGCATCGTCTTTTCCACCATGCTCGGCGCCAACGTGCTGGTCGAAAAAGTGTTTTCCTGGCCGGGCATCGGCTCCTACGCGCTCGACGCGCTGCTGGCCTCGGACTATGCGCCGGTGCAGGGCTTCGTGCTGCTCATCGCGGTCATCTTCGTGATGGTCAATCTCACCATCGATGTCCTCTACGGCATCGTCGATCCGCGGATCTCCCTGAAATGAGCGCCACGCTTCGCCATGCCGGATGGGTGCTGCGCGGCAACCCGGTGACGGCCGGCGCGGCGGCGGGCGCCCTGATGCTCGTCACCATCGCCATCCTCGCGCCGTGGATCACCCCTTATGATCCCATCGCCTCCAACGTCCCCGCCGCGCTCCAGCCGCCCTCCGCGGCCCATTGGGCGGGCACCGACCAATTGGGCCGTGACATCTTCAGCCGCCTGATCGCCGCCACGCGGCTCGATCTCGGCATCGCCGTCTCCGCGGTGCTCCTGTCGTTCGTGGCAGGTGCCACCATCGGCGCCCTGTGCGGCTATGCCGGCGGCCGCATCGACCGGTATGTCGGGCGTCTGGTGGACGTTCTGATGGCCTTTCCCCTGTTCGTCCTGGCCATGGCTCTGGTGGCCGCGCTCGGCAACCGGGTGGAGAACATCGTCATCGCCACCGCCCTCATCAACCTGCCCTTCTACATCCGCTTCGCCCGCGCCGAGGTGAACGTGCGCCGCCATGCCGGCTGGGTGGAGGCCGCCCGTGCCGGCGGAGAAAGCCACGTCACCATCGTGCTCGCATATCTGCTGCCCAACATCCTGCCGGCCATGGCGGTGCAGATCTCGCTCAATCTCGGCTGGGCCATCCTGAACGCGGCGGGCCTGTCCTTCCTCGGCCTCGGGGTACAGGCCCCGACCCCGGAGTGGGGGATCATGGTGGCCGAAGGCGCCCGCTTCATTGGCAACGGCCAATGGTGGCTGGTGGCCTTTCCCGGCCTTGCGCTGATGCTGGCCGTGCTGTGCTTCAACCTGCTCGGTGACGGCCTGCGCGACATCCTCGATCCAAGGATGCGCACGTGAGCGGCCCCCTCCTCGACATCCAGAACCTGCACGTCGCCTTCAGCACCCGCGAGGGACTGGTGGAAGCGGTGCGCGGCATCGACCTCACGCTCGCGCCGGGCGGCACGCTCGCGGTGGTGGGCGAGAGCGGCTCTGGCAAATCGGTCACCGCCTATGCGGTGACGCAGCTCCTGGATCGGGCCGCGCGCATCCCCAAGGGGCGCATCCTGTTCCGGGGCGAGGACATCACCCGCGCCGATCCGGCGCGCATGAAGGCCCTGCGCGGGGCCGCCATCTCCATGGTGTTCCAGAGCCCGCGCACCGCCCTCAACCCCATCCGCTCCATCGGCCTGCAGGTCATGGACGCGATCGCCGCCCATGAAAACCTGCCCAAGGCGGTGCTGCGGGCCCGCGCGCTGGAGCTGCTGGAAGCGGTCCGCATCCGCGATGCGGACAAGCGGTTCGACGCCTATCCGGCGGAGCTGTCGGGGGGCATGTGCCAGCGGGTGATGATCGCCATGGCCATCGCCTGCAACCCCTCCCTGCTCATCGCCGACGAACCGACCACAGGCCTCGACGTCACCACCCAGAAGACGGTGATGGATCTCATCGCCGGGCTCACCGCGGAGCGCGGCATGGCGCTCATCCTCATCACCCACGATCTGGGGCTGGCCGCCAGCTATTGTCGGGATGTGATGGTGATGCAGCAGGGCCGCGTGGTGGAAGCCGCCCCTGCTGTCGACATCTTCCGACATCCCTCCCATCCCTATACCCGCAGGCTGGTGGCCGCCTCCCCCACGCCGACCTCCACCGTCGAAGAACTGGTGGGCGAAGCACCACGCGCCCCGCGCGCGGCCCCGAGGGCCCCCCGCGAGGCGCGGGTGCTGCTCGATGTCTCGAACATCGTGAAGCGCTTCGACAGCACGCTGGCGGTGGAGGATGTCTCCCTCACCCTGAAAGCCGGCGAGAGTCTCGGCCTGGTGGGCGAATCCGGCTCGGGCAAGAGCACCCTCTCGCGCATCGTCTGCCGCCTCGCCGATGCGGACGGCGGACGGATCATGTTCGATGGGGTGGACATCGGCGCCATCCCTCTGCGGACGTTCCACGACTCCCCCTGGCGGCGCGAGATCCAGATCGTGTTCCAGGACCCGCACGAGAGCCTCAATCCCCGCTTCACAGCCTTCGAATGCATCGCCCGGCCGGTGCGGCGCCTCGCCAAGCTCACCGACGCCGCGCAGGTGAAACGGCGGGTGGAAGAGGTGGCCGAACGCTGCGGCCTGTCGCGCGACCTGCTGACGCGCTTTCCCCATCAGCTGTCCGGCGGCCAGAAGGCCCGCATCGGCATCGCCCGCGCCATTGCGGTTGAGCCGCGCCTCTTGGTGCTGGACGAGCCCACGGCGGCCCTCGACGTTTCCGTTCAGGCGGTGGTGCTGAAACTGCTCGACGATCTGCGGCATGACGAAGGACTCTCGTTCCTCTTCGTCAGCCACGACCTCAACGTGGTGCGGATGATGTGCGAGCGCACCATCGTCATGCGTCACGGGCGCATCGTTGAAGAGGGGGAAAGCCACGCCCTCTTCCGCAATCCGCAGGCCGCCTACACCCGCGACCTGCTCGGCGCCATCCCCCATTTCGAACCCGTGCAGACCGCCACCGCCTGAGGCCGTGGCGAGGCAGGAGAGAACCGACGTGACGACGAGGCTATGGGACATCGGCACAGACATCGGCGGCACCTTCACCGATATCATCGCCGTCAGGCCCGACACCAATGAGACGCGGATCGCCAAGGTTCCTTCCCGACCCGACGCGCCGGTCACCGCCATGCTGGAAGCCCTGGCGGCGGTAGGCGTCGCGCCGGAGGCGGTGCGCCGCTTCGTCCATGGCACCACCCGTGTCACCAATGCGCTGGTGGAGGAGCGGCTGCCGCGGGTGGCGCTGGTGGCGACGGCCGGCTTCGAGGACGTGCTGGAAATCGCCCGCTACCGTCGCGAGGAACTCTACCGCCTCGACATCCGGCCCAAGGCGCTGCCGCTGGTGCCGGCGAGCCTGTGCTTCGGCATCCGCGAGCGCCTCGACCCCACCGGCAAGGTGATCGAGGCCCTGGACGCGGCCGAGATCGAGCGCCTCAAGGCGTGGCTCGTGGAGAACAAGGTGGAGAGCGTCGCGATCTGCCTGCTGCATTCCTATGCCAACCCGGAGCATGAAAAGCAGATCGCGGCGGCCATCGAAGGCGTGGTTCCCCACGTCTGCGTGTCGCACGAGATCAATCCCGAGGCGCGCGAGTACGAGCGTGCCTCCTCCACGGCCTTCAACGCGGCGGCCATGCCCATCGCCGTGGAATATCTCACCGAGCTGGAGCGTCGCTTGCCCATCGGCGCGGGCTTGCAGGTGTTCCATTCGGCCGGCGCCATGGTGCCCGTGCCGGCGGTCAAGCGCCGGCCGCTGGTGATGGCCATGTCCGGCCCCGCCGCCGGCGTGTCCGCCTCCGCCCGCATCGCCCGCACCCTCGACCGGCCGCGCGTGCTCACCTTCGACATGGGCGGCACCACCACCGACGTCTGCCTGATCGTCGATGGCGCCGCCGAGATGACCGACACCCGCATGATGGGCGGCCGCCCCCTGCGCCAGCCCATGCTCGCGGTGCATTCCATCGGCGCAGGCGGCGGCTCCATCGTTACGCTCGGACCGGGCGGCCTCGCGGTCGGCCCGAAGAGCGCGGGCTCCATGCCCGGGCCGGCCTGCTACGGGCGCGGCGGCGACCGGCCCACCATCACTGACGCCAATGCAGTGCTCGGCTATCTCGATCCCGAGGCGCGGCTCGGCGACACCATCCAGATCGACGTGGAGGCGGCGCGGCGGGTCATCGCGCCCATCGCCGCCGAACTGGGCTTGGGCATCACCGAGACCGCGCTGGGCATCGTCAAGGTGGCGGGTGCCGCCATGGCGCGGGCCTTGCGGCGCGTGACGGTCGAGCGGGGCGTGGACGGGCGCGACTGCACCCTCCTGGCCTTCGGCGGCGGCGGCCCCATGCATGCGGCGGGTCTCGCCGACATGTACGGCCTCTCGGAAATCATTGTGCCAGCCGCCTCCAGCGCGTTCTCGGCGCTTGGCTGCCTGACGGCCGACTTCTCCTTCCTCCAGCAGGGCACGGTGCGGATGCCGCTCGCCGACTTCCCGCACGCGGCCTTCGCGGCGCGGGTCGCGGAGCTGTCGGGCGAAGCGACCGGGCCGCTGCTGGCCAACGGCATCGCGCGGGAGGAGATCGCCGTGGAGCATGTGGCGCTGATGCGCTACAGCGCCCAGAGCGACAGCATTCCCATCCCCTTCGCGATGCCGCTGGACCTTGCGCGGCTCGAGGCCGACTTCCATCGCCGCCACCGCGACCTTTTCGGCTACGCGACGGACGAGGCGTGCGTCATCGAAGCCCTCCGCATCCAGGCGCTGAAGCCCTCGTCGGTTCCCTTCTCGCGTCCGGACGTGGGCCGCGCGCAGGGGACGGCGCGCACACGCCTGTGCGTGTTCGACGCCTACGGCCCCGTCGAGACGTCCATCCTGCCGCGCGAGACCTTGTCCGGCGCGGTCCATGGCCCGGCCATCATCGAGGATGCGTGGTCCACCGTGGTGGTGCCGCCCGGCTGGCAGGTTCGCCCCGACGATCTCGGCAATCTCTTCATGACGCGGAGCGCAGCATGAGCACCCTGGACCCCTTCGTCGTCGAAGTGATCCGCCACGGCCTTTCGGCAGCGGCGGAAGAGATGAGCCTCGTCATGACCCGCTCCGCGCGCTCGCCGCTGCTGCGGGAGGCCGGCGATCTTTCGTCCGCCATCATGGATGCGGCCGGCGGCCTCGTGGGACAGGGCCGGGACATCCCCATCCATCTCGGCGCCATGTGCTACACGGTCCCGGAACTCTTGAAGGTCTATCCCGCAGCGACCATGCGGGAGGGCGATGCCATCGTCTACAACGTGGGCGCGCTCGGCGGAAATCACCTCAACGACGTGAAGGTCGCCCGCCCCGTGTTCGTGGACGGCCGGCTGGTGGCGTTCGCCCTGAGCCTTGCCCATTGGCCTGATGTGGGCGGCACCTGGCCGGGCAGCTATCTGGCGAAGGCGGTGGACACCTTCCAGGAAGCCATCCGCATTCCGCCGCTGCTGATCGCCAACACGGACGGCGTCAACCGTCCGGTGCTCGACTTCATCCTCGCCAATGTCCGCGACCCAGTGTCGTGCGAGGGCGACCTGCTGGCGCAGCTCGCTGCCACCAGCGCGGCCGAGCGGCGCATCCACGAAATGTGCGCGCAGCACGGCACCGACACCTTCGTCGCCGCGATGGCGCGCCTCCACGACCTCTCCGAAGCCGAGATGCGGGCGGCCATCGCCGACCTGCCGGACGGCACCTATGAGGGCGAGGATTTCCTCGATGACGGCGGGCCGGACGACGCCCCCTCGCGCATCCATGTGCGCATCGAGATTCGCGGCGACGAGGCCACGTTCGACCTCTCCGGCTCCGCCGACCGCGTCGCCACCTTCTGCAACACCACGCCCTTCATCGCCCGCTCCGCCGTGGTCTACGCGGCGCGCATCCTGAGCGGGCGGGACATGCAGCAGAATGCCGGCGCCCTGCGACCGCTCACCATTCTCACCCGGCCGGGCTCCATCCTGGAGCCGGGCTGGAAGGCGGCGGTGGCGGCCGGCAACCACGAGACCTCCATGCGGGTCGTGGATGCGGTGTTCCGGGCCATGGAGAACGTCATCCCCGAACGTCTTTCGGCGGGTGGCCCCGCCACCTCCGGCCTCCTCGCCTTCGCCGAGCCCCTGCCGGACGAGAGCTGGCGGATGCTCTACGAGGTCCATGGCGGCGGCGAAGGTGCGCGGCACGACCGCGATGGGGCGCCGGCCACGCGCGTGCACCTCGCCAACACCTCCAACACTCCGGCCGAGGTGATCGAGGCCAACTACGCCATCCGCGTGGAACGCCAGTCCATCCGCCGGGGCGCCGGCGGAAAGGGACGGCACGTGGGCGGCGACGGCATTGTGCGCAGCTACCGGGTGCTGGCGCCCTCCATGTGGTTGACCACCTGCGTGGAGCGCACGAAGATTCCGCCCTATGGCCTGCAAGGGGGAGAAGCGGGCGCGCCCTATGTCATCACCCTCGAGCGCGGCGGGGTCGTCTCGGCCCTGCCGGGCAAAGCCAACCTTCTGCTTGAGGCGGGCGATCTCGTCACCATAGAGGGATGCGGCGGGGGAGGATTCGGGGCGCCCCCGCCTTCGAGCTGAGGAGCGCGTAACGGTGCCGAGCCACCCCAGGGAACGCCGCGCCGCCGGGCCTGCTGCCGCCGGGCGTCGCATTTCCATGGCGGGGCTCGGCCTGGACCGGAGTTCCGACCTGCCGCTCTACCAGCAGGTCGCCGCCCATCTGCGCAATCAGGTCCTGGACGGCCGGCTCAAGGCCGGCACGCGGCTGGCCGGGTCGCGTACGCTCGCGGAGGAGCTGGGGTGCTCGCGCGCCATCGTCCTCACCGCGTTCGACCTTCTGTATTCGGAAGGCTACCTGCGCTCGGTGCCGCGTGGCGGCGTCGAGGTCGCGGCCGTGGCCAAGTCCTCGGGTGCGGCCGTGCCGGTCGCCGAAGCCGGGGTCGACGGGGACTGGCTGTCCGACGCGTGGCTGGCAGTGCTGGAGACCGGCTACGAGTTCGATCTCGGCTCGCCCTTCAGCCCCGGCGCCCCGGACCTCTCCACCTTCCCGTTCGAGGTCTGGTCACGCATGCTGCGCCAGAGCTGGGCGAACCCGCCCGCCTCGGCCTGCATCGACATGTCGCCGCTCGGCTGGGGACCGCTGCGCGAGGCGACGGCGGAATATCTCGGCGCGGTGCGCGGCCTGCTGTGCCAGCCCGATGAGGTGGTCATCACCTCTGCCAGCTCCGGCGCGCTCAACCTGTGCAGCCGGATGCTGCTCAATCCCGGCGACGAGGTGTGGGTGGAGGAACCCGGCTTCATCGAGGCCCGCTGGAGCCTGAAGGCTGCCGGCGCGAAGCTGGTGCCCGTACCCGTGGACGACAAGGGGCTGGTGGTGGAGGAAGGCATCCGCCGCGCGCCCAACGCCAAGGTGGCCGTGGTGACGCCCTCGCACCAGTTTCCCCTCGGCGTGCCCATGGCGCTGGAGCGGCGGCAGGCGCTGCTGGAATGGGCCAACCGGCAGGGTAGCTGGATCATCGAGGACGACTACAATTCGGAATTCCGCCACCGCGGCAGCATGACGGCCTCCCTCAAGTCGCTCGATCGCTCGGGGCGGGTGGTCTATCTCGGGACGTTTTCCAAGGTCATGCTGCCGAGCCTGCGCATGGGCTATCTGGTTGCGAGCCCGCGCTTTGTCGACGCCTTCGGCCGGGGGCGCGCGCGGGTGGACGTCCATCCCGCAGGTACGGCCCAGCTCGCCCTGGTGCGGTTCCTGCGCGAAGGCCACCTGCTGCGCTACCTCAGACGCATGCGCAAGGTCTACGGGGAACGGCAGAAGGCGGTGATCGACGCTGTCGATGCGCTGCTGGGCGACAAGGTGGAAATCGCCTCGCTCCCCGCCGGCCTGCACCTGACGGCACAGTTCCGTCCGGGCCTTGCGGACCGCATCAGCGACACGGACATTTCGCGCCGCAGCCTGGGGACCGGTCATTTCGTGCAGCCCCTCTCCCAATGCTACGTGGGGCCGGCGGACCGTCAGGGCCTCATCATCGGCTATGGACGGCTCCCCAAGGAGGAGGCGTTCAACAAGCTCTCCGCCGTCGCCGCTCTCTTTCCGGCCTAGGATTCTGGCTCACCGATTATCCCTGAAACTGGAGCTGTCGCGATCCAGCGCCCCTTCCTAGGTTCGCTCCCATGACGGGTAAGGAACGCGCAATGAGCAGGCTGCTTCGGACGGGTCTTAACGCTGGCTCAGCCGCGCCGCTGGTGGTGGGGGGCGAAGGCGTCTATTTCCACCTCAGCGACGGACGCAAGGTTCTCGACGGCAGCAATACCGGCGGCCCTCTGGGCCATGGCCATCCGCGCATGGCGGCTGCGCTGCGCGAGGCCGCCACCCTGCCCATGGTGAGCGAGGGCTGGAACTGGCGCGGGCGGGACGCTGCCGCCGAGCGCCTCTTCGAGGTGGGGCTGAGCGAGGAGGCGCACTGGGCGGGCGCGGTCCGCTTCTGCCTGAGCGGCAGCGAGGCCAACGACCTCGCCCTCTCCCTATCGCAGGCCCTGACGGGAAGAAAGGCCATCGCCACCCGCGAGCGTGCCTACCACGGCCTTGTCGGCCTGAGCCGCGACGTCACTGTGCAGCCGCACTGGCATGGCGGCCTCGCCGCTCCAGGCGAGACCAAGGTGCCCCCGCCCGGCGCCCAGGTGCACGTACTGCCCGCCCCCGACGGCGCGCTCTATCTCGCCGATGCCACCCCGTCTGCGGGCTCTACGGCCGAACGCCTCGCGGGCGAGGCCGGCAAGCTGGCCCAGTCGGCCGCCGTGATCATCGACTATACCCAGGGCGGCTTCTACCATGACGCCGCCTACCAGGATGCGATGGCCGACTTGGCACGCCGCAACGGCGCGCTGTGGATCGCCGACGAAGTGGTGACGGGCCTCGGCCGCGCCGGCCGCACCTTCGCCTTCACCGGAGGCCAGAGCCGGCCGGATATCGTGACGCTGGGCAAGGGCCTCGGCGGCGGCATGGCGCCGGTTGCGGCCATCATCCTCTCCAAGGATGTGCTGGCCGAGCTGGACGGCAGGAGCTGGCAGAATTACGGCACCTTGCGCGGCCATCCCATGGCCATGGCTGCCGTGTCCGCCTATCTGGACATCCTGGTGGAGGAAGACCTGCTGGCCCGCGTCGCGGCGCTGGAGACGCTCTTCGCCCGCCGCCTGCGCGAGATCGCCGGCCGCCATCCCAGCGTCGCGCGGGTTGCCGGACAGGGGCTCCACTGGACCATCGAACTGTTCGGCCCCGACTGGCGCGACTGGCGGGCCGACACGGTTGAGGCTCCCATCGCCTCTCGGGTCGCGGCGGGCGCGCTCGCCCAGGGCGCGGTGATCGGCACCAGCGGGGAGCAGGTGTCCCTCTTCCTCGCGCCGCCCCTCATCATCTCGGAGCAGGAAGCCGAGACGCTTCTTGGCATCCTCGATGAAAACCTCTGCCTCGCGGATCGCGAGCACAACATGACAATGGAAGGCGCTCGGGGATGAACGAGATCGAAAACATTCTCGCCACGGTGCAGGGCTATTTCGACGCGCTTTACTTCGGCAGCGTCGAAGGCTTCCGGAAGGCGTTTCATCCGCAGGCGCAGCTCTTCTCGTCCGAGGGTGGGAACACCGCAGCGCTGGGTATGGACGCCTATATGGAGCGGGTGGCGGGACGAGCCGCCCCGGCCTCCCGCAACGACCCGCGCCATGACGAAGTGATCGCCGTGACGCTGACCAGCCCCTCCACCGCCCATGTGCGTGTGCGCGACGCCCTGCTGCCCAACCGCTTCGTCGATGACCTGCTGCTGGTGAAGTATGCCGACGGCTGGAAGATCGTCTGCAAGGCCTGGGCTTACGACCCGCTCGCCAGCGCGTAGGACGGACGAGAGGGGGCGGCGCCCCGTTCGATGCCGGCGTGATGCGGTGAGCCGCGTCGATCCCGCGCCAGGTCGAGGCGTTCGCAGGGCCGCCCCCAGGCCATCTTCAAGATTGAATCGCCGGCGGAGCTGATGCTCCCGCCGGCGCATCTGTTGTTGATCGGGTTGGGCGTGGCTCCCCTCACGCCCACGTGCGCTGTTGCAGACGGTCAAGGACAGGCTTCTGCCGCTGCAACAACACCCGACGGGCGATATCCCTGCGCATATGCTCGCGAGAGCTGCCTCCCCCGACTTGGGGCGCCCGCTCTCCAATGTTGGGTTGCTCGTCCGCTCGCTCAGGCCGAGCGCCGAGGGTGCCGAGCAAAGCCGTCACCCCGCAGATATTGAGCAATCCGCCAAGGCTACGCCCTGTCGCATCCGCATTCACGGCGGGTGCGACAGCCCGGACCATCCGTGCGCATTCGCGCATGGCCTCGAATTGCCGAGGGCAAGGTGCGAATCATGGGAACGGGATTTCAGCCGCCAGCGTCGGTGGATGGAGCAAAAGCCAGTGCCGACGCGGGGAATGAAATGGCGGAGACGGAGGGATTCGAACCCTCGAGACCCTTTTGGGGGTCTGCTCATTTAGCAAACGAGTGCCTTCAGCCTCTCGGCCACGTCTCCAGCGCTCCCCTCCTATGCCGGACCGCTGCGACCTTTGCAAGGCGTGCCGGCTACCGGCATGCGAGCTTCTCCCCGTCAAACGTGCGGGGCTGCACCGGAACGCTTGCGACTTGGGCGGCCCGAAGGGTGCAAGGGACGGGGACTCACACCATGGCGCGAATCTCGGCCGCCAATGCGTCGAATACCCCTCCCCAGTCTCCCGCTTGGGTCTGCCGGAACAGGCGCACGCTGGGAAAGAACACACTGCGTTCGCCGGAATATCCCCAGCGCCAGTCGGGCACAGCCCGCAAAGCCGCAAATGCAGGGAAGGCCCGCGCACCGCAGAGATGGATCAGCGCCGTGTCGCTTGAGACGACCAGATCGAGGTGGTGGAGCACGCCGACCGTATCGAGGAAAATACCGTCCGCGTTAAAGCCGTTGCCAAGCTGGAAGATCGAGTCGGCAAACGGTACCTGCCGAAGCTGCTCGGTGCCCTCTCCATGCTGGAGGCTCACCAGACGGACGCCCGGCAGTCTGGCCAGCGGCTCGAACGCCGCCAATGGAATGGAGCGACCCACGTCGACAGCGCGCGACGGGTTGCCCTGCCAGTTGATGCCGATCGTAAACGTCCCCTCCTCCCGCACCCATCTCCACTTCGCGATGCGATCGGCCGGTGCCGTGAGATAAGGCGCCGACGGCCATTTCGTGGGATCCGGCTGGAGCAGGAGCGGCAGACTGCCGGCTGGAATCCAGCGCACGCCCGGCTGCGTGGTGTCGATCTCCGAGAGGTTGCCCACCACGGTCACGCGCGCGTCGAGGTTCCGCATCAGCGGCACCAGCCCGGGACGCGTCAGCAGCACCGTGCGGATGCCGCCGTCGGCCAGCAACCGCACCAGCCGGCCGAAAAGCAGCTCATCTCCGATGCCCTGTTCGCCGACAACCACCAGCAATTCCGGCCTCTCCTGCCCGTCCCACCGGATGAAATCCAGCGGCCGGTAGGGCGGCGGCAGAAGGTGCTCGCGCGATTCGTAGGCGGCCCATCCCCGCTCCCAGCGCCCCCGCGCGAGTTCGTCGGCCGCGGTCATGAACCGGCCGTTGGGCTCCTGCGGATCCACTTCAAGGGCTGCGTCCAGGGCCGGACGGATCTCCTCCGTCCGGCCGAGATCGGCGAACAGCCGGGCGCGCGTCACATGAGCCGGCGCAAGGCGGGGATCGATGGCGATGGCGCGCTCCACATCGGCCAGCGCACCGGCGAAATCGCCTTCCGCCCGGAGCACCTCGGCCCGGTGCTCGCGGAAAAGAGCCGCCTCGGGCGATTGCGCGAGCGCGAGGTCGCACTGCGCGAGGGCGGCGGGAAACTCCTCCAGATGCCGCAGCACGAAAACGAGCACTTCGCGCGCCTTCATGTCCTTGGGGTCTCGCTCCAAGGCCGCGAGAAAGCAGTCGCGCGCCTCGCGCAGCTGCCCGCTGGCCATGAGGCTCCGGCCCTTGATGACATAGCCCTCCCCTGCCCTCGGGGCGAGCCGGATCGCCTGCGTCGCGGCATTGGCCGCCTCGCTCTGGCGATCGAGCGCAAAGAGCGTCGACGCCTTGTCCGTCCAGAATCGCGCCTCGCCCGGACGCTGGGAGATGAGGATGTCGAGATCCTTCAGCGCGGCCTCCGCCCGGCCGAGCCGCTGCAAGGCAACCGAGCGGTTGGCCCGTGCCTCGACCGATTTTGCGTCGATCTCCAGAACCCGGTCATAGCGGGCCACCGCCTCTTCGAGGCGATCGAGCCGCGCCAGTGTGTTGGCCGCGAGATAGTGGGCCTCCGAGAGGCCCGGATCGAGTTCAGCCGATTTCTCGAACGCGCCGAGGGCGCGGTCCCACTTCTCCTCGGCCTGGTAGACCGCGCCCATGATGAGCTGGGCGTGCGGATTGGACTTGTGGCCGTCCCGCGCCTTGCGCGCGACCGCATGGGCTTCCTTGGACCGGCCGGACTGGAGAAGCGCCAGCGTGAGCAGGCGCGCGACCTCGAAGGAATTTGGCGCGTCGCGCAGGATCGCACGGTAGATGGGGATCGCCTGATCGAGGCGCCCCTCCCGATGCAACGCCCCAGCGCGCGCGAGGTCGGCCCGGAAATCCTTCTGCATCGCGCCCCCCAATGGCGTGTGTGGTACGTCCGCGAGGTCGCGCGATCCGGGTTGCCCTCAGGTGCGGGCGCGCTGGCCGAACAGGATGCTCTGGGCTTCCTTGTCCTTGGAGAGATCGTGCTTGGCGCGCTCCTCCTGGTTCACCGCAAGGCCCCGCTGCACCGCGGGCCGGGCGAGCACGCGCTCCAGCCACGCCTTGAGGTGGGGAAATTCCTCGATGTGCTGGCCCTGCCGCTCCCACAGCTTGGCCCATCCGATGCAGGCGATGTCGGCGATGGAATAGTCGCCGGCGAGATACTCCCGGTCCTTCAGGCGCGTGTTCATGACGCCGTAGAGCCGGTGCACCTCATTGGTATATCGCTCGACCGCATAGGGGATCTTTTCCGGCGCGTAGATGCGGAAATGGTGCGCCTGCCCGGCCATGGGGCCGAGGCCGCCCATCTGCCAGAACAGCCACTGCTCCACCTCGACCCGCTTGCGCTCGTCGGAGGGATAGAACTGCCCGGTCTTGCGGCCGAGATACTGGAGAATGGCACCCGACTCGAACACCGAGATCGGGGCGCCGCCGGGGCCGTCGGGATCGACGATGGCGGGCATCTTGTTGTTCGGGGAGATGGCGAGGAAGTCGGGCTGAAACTGGTCGCCCTTGCCGATGTTCACGAGCTTCACCGTGTAGGGAAGCCCGCACTCCTCAAGCATGATGCTGATTTTGTAGCCGTTAGGCGTCGGCCAGTAATAAAGCTCGATCGGCGAAGACTCGACTGCGGCCATCATGCCCTCCCTGCGGCCTGTGCCGCCGCTTCGGTAAGACGTAGACACCCCCCGGTGTCGGGGCAAGGGGGGACCACCGAAGGCGCCCGCCTCCTAGGCCAGAACGATCTTGAAGCCCTCGTGGGAGTTCGAAAAGCCGAGCCGGCGGTAGAATCGGTGCGCATCGGTGCGCAGCTTGCTGGAGGTGAGCGCGAGCGTCACCGCGCCTTCCGCAGCGGCCTTCTCGATGGCGAAGCGCACCATGGCCTCGCCGATGCGCCGGCCGCGCAGGCTTTCGTCCACCTGCACCGCCTCGATAAGCGCCCGCTTCGCTCCCCGCCCCGGCAGGCTGGTCACGAACATCAGCTGGAACGTGCCCACGACACGCCCGTCCAGTTCTGCCGCGTAAAGGCACGCCCGCGGATCGTCCGCGATGGCGGCAAAGGCGGCGCGATAGTGATCCAGCGCCTCCGGCGCGGTTGTGTCGCCGTGGCCGCCCAGCGTGTCGGAGGCGAATAGCGCCACCAGCGCGGGAAGGTCCTCGGTGCGGGCCTCGCGGATCTGGAGGCCGCCGGGCACGGCCAGCTCGGGCGTCACCGGCACAGCGGATCGTCCGGCGGGAGAATGGTCATCTGCCAGTCACTCCAGCGGTGGGGATTCATCCACGGGGACCACCATTTCACCGACACTTCGATGGTATTTTGATCCGCCGGCGGCAGGAGCAGCTTGGGCAGGCCGTTGAAGATGCCGGTGACGCGGGCGCAGCCGGTGGTGGGGCGGGACGGCGGCCGGTACTGGTTCTCGCGCACGATGACGACCCGCGCGCCGGGAATGGCCGCCCTGAGCCGGCCGGCGGACGTGCGGTCGTCGGCCACGAGGGTCGGCGCGTCGCCGAGCTTGTTCGCGATCGCCACCTGGAGCTTGTAGAGCGGCTCGGCCGCGATGCAGCGCCCGCACAGCCGGGGGTCGGGCCACAGGGGCACCACCATCCGCGAGATCATGATGCCGCCGCTGACCACCGCCAGCAGGGTGAGATAGATCCACACCCGCGGACGCCAGCCGCCGAGCCGTTCCAGCTCGGCGAACAGATAGACCGGCAGCAGCAGCAGGAAGACGTGAAAATAGCGGTCGCGCAGGCTCGCGGTGCCCATGGCCAGCGTCGAAGCGAAAGTGACGACGATGCCGATGACGATGACGGACCGCAGCACGCGCCGCGCGGCGCCCCGCTCGGGGGCGTCGGGCGTGGCCCCGTCGCCGCGATTGTAGGGAAGGAACACCAGCGCGACGACCAGCACCAAAGGCAGCACATAGCCGAACAGGGCACCGACCATGGTGGAGACCACCGCGTCCCATCCCGCGCCGGTGATGCCGATGGTCTGGGCCGTGGCCTCGGCCACGTTCTGGCCGTAGTGCCAGAGGGCGAAGCCGTAGATGCCGAGGGGCACCGCCGCTACCACGAACGTGACGAGAAGGCGGGGATCGAGAATCACCTTCCGGTACGTCGGCTCCAGCAGGCAGGCCACCAGCAGCACGCCGATGAAGGCCACGAAGCCGAACTTGCCGAGCGTGCCGGCGGCGATCCACAGGCCGAGCCCGGCATAAAGGCCAAGGCTGCGATGGCGGCTCAAAGCCATCACCGTGAGGAAGGCGCCGGCGATGGCGACGATCATCACGTTGGAATGGGTCAGGATGCGATGGCTGTGATAGCCGAGCACCCAGATGAACGAGAGCGAGAAGGTGGCGAGCGCCTGCAGCCGGGGATCGGCGATCATCCGCCGCGCCACCCGGTAGACCAGCATGGCGCAGGCGAACAGCAGCGTGTAGCGCAGCACCGCGAAGGACAGGGTGCCGACGCCGAACACGCGCTGCAGGGCCCACAGGAGCCAGTCGAACAGCGGCGGGTTGCGCGGGACGTACGACAGCTGCAGCGACTGCACCATGTAGCTCTCGATGGCGTCGTCCGCGTTCACCGCGATCTCGAACACCACTGCGATCACCGCATGCAGCACCATCCAGAGGCCGACAATGAAGGCGACGCCTTCGGGCCGGGCCCAGAAGGGAACGGCCCCCTGCGCGCCAGCCGCTGCGGGCGCGGACGCATCCCTGTCGAGATAAGTGTCGGTCACGGGGCACTCCTCATCAGCGCCTCTATACCGGCGTGCCGCCTGCTGCGCCACCGCGTGGGGCGCGGGGCTGCGGCGGCCAGCGATGCCGGAACGGCCGGGGAAAACTAGAGGGTTTCGAGCACGATGAAGCGCTCGCGCCCGCCGGCGGCCAGCGCCGCCTCGGAGACCTCATGCACCAGCATTTCATCGACGCGGGCACCGGCCGGGCCGGCGCGGCACGCCGTGAGCATGGCCTCGACCACGTCCGGCGGACCTGCGAAAACCGCCTCGACGGCACCGGAACGGCGGTTGCGCGCGAAGCCGAGGAGGCCGCGCCCCGCCGCCTCCCGCGCGCACCACGCGCGATAGCCGACACCCTGCACCCGCCCGCGCAGCATCACATGGACATAGCGCATGGGCGCCTATTCCGTGCAGGCGCCGGGCGGGTTCAGCGCCTCGAACGAGGCCATGGCGCCGACCAGGGCGAAGCGGCCATAGTCGATCTTGAGGCTCCCCACGACGCCATTGTCATAGAGTGAGAAGCTCATGACATAAGCGGGCGTGCGGTCCACGCCGCCCTCGTCGAAATAGCTGATGGTGACGGGGTAGAAGGTGCGCCCGGCGAGCGTCGCCTTGGCCGGCGCCGCGAGGCGGGTCTCGTCGGTGCTGGGACGGCCGATGACGGCCAGCGTGTCGAACACCTTCTGCGGGTCGGTCGCGCCGTCGTAGACCTTGGCCTGATAGACGCTTTCCCCGGCCGCGGCCGCGGCCAGCACCTTCTTCACATGCTCGGTGGGCATCAGGATGTCGCCCTTGAGGGTGAAGGTGGCCGACTCGGGCTTGGTGACGACGACCCGCAGGGCCGGCGGCTCCTGTCGCTCGACATTGGCCTCAAGCTCCAGCCCGTCGTCGTCGCCGCCCTGGGTGGTGGCGAGGAAACGATAGGTCTTGCCGGCGCCGTCTTCCCAGGCCTTGGAGGTGACGGTCTGCCGCAGCGGCTCGCCACCGGTGGAGGCGGCGCTCTGCTGGCTGGTGACGGTGGTGTAGCCGGCGCAGGCGTCGCCGGTGATCTCGTAGCGAATCTCGCCGTTCATCTCCTCGAGCTGGCCCGAGGGCTTGGAGCCGTCGAGGGAGAGGCGGTAGGTCGCCTTGTGCGGCAGCAGGTTCACCGCGCCGGCGGGCAGCGCGGAGAAGCACCACAGGCCGGCCATCGTCGCCGCGGCGAGGCGCAAATGCTTGGTCATGTCTCAACTCCTTCCGGGCGTCCGGCGCGGACAACGCATGCGTGCCGCCCGCTTATCGCGTTGCTTGCGCCGGCGCGGCTCTTCGGCGAAGAGGATGGCTTAATTGCGCGCTGCATATGGCAGGAGGCCATCATGACTTCATCCGTCGAAAAGAAGCTCGCCGAACTCGGAATCACTTTGCCGAGCCCCAAGCCGCCCATCGCCAATTATGTGCCGGCGGTGCGCACCGGCAACCTGCTGTTCATTTCCGGGCAGGTTTCCGTCGACGGCGACGGCAAGATCGCCACCGGCAAGCTCGGCGCCGGCGTCAGCATCGAAGCCGGCCAGGCTGCCGCGAAGCTCTGCGCCATCAACATCCTCGCCCAGGTGAAGGCCGCCATCGGCGACCTCGACAAGGTGGTGCGGATCGTGAAGCTCGTCGGCTTCGTCAATGCCACGGGCGACTTCACCGACCATCCCAAGGTCGTCAACGGCTGCTCGGACTTCTTCGTCGAGGCGCTGGGCGACAAGGGCCGCCATGCGCGTTCGGCCGTGGGCGTCTCCGGCCTGCCCTTCGATGCCTCGGTGGAAGTCGAAGCCATCGTCGAGATCGCCTGAGCGGAGAGACCCATGGGAGACCTGAGCTGGATCACCGCCCGCCCGGTCGCCCATCGCGGCCTGCACGACAAGGCGCGCGGCATCATCGAGAACGCCCTGTCGGCCGCCGAGGCGGCGGCCGACGCGGGTTATCCCATCGAGCTGGACATCCAGATCAGCGCCGATGGCGAGGCCGTGGTGTTCCACGACTTCACCCTCGATCGCCTCACGGCGGCCAAGGGCGCGGTCTCGGCGCTCAGCGCTGCGGAGTTAGGGCGCACGGCGCTGGCGGGCACGCCGGACACGATTCCCACCCTCGCCGCCTTCCTCGCCCGCGTCGGCGGGCGGGTGCCGCTTTTCATCGAGATCAAGAGCGCGTTTTCCGGCGACACGCGGCTCGTGGCGCGGGCGGTGGAGGTGCTCAAGGGCTATGGCGGCAAGGTCGCGCTGATCTCCTTCGACCCGCAGATGCTGGCCGAGGCGAAGGCCCGGGCGCCGCACATTCCGCGCGGCATCATCGCCCAGGCCCGCTATGACGGCGCCCACTGGCCCGGCATGACGCCCGAGCGCGCGCGGATGCTGGCGGACATGGATCACCATACCTCGAGCGGCTACGATTTCATCACCTATCACTTCACCGATCTGGAGCATCCGGCGCTGATCGCGGCCCGCGCGCGGGGCGTGCCCGTGACCGCCTGGACGGTTCGCAGCCCGAATGATGCCGCCCGCGCGCTGGCAGGGGCCGACCAGATCGTCTTCGAGGGCTTCACGCCGCAGGGATAGGGGCGTAAATCTGCGGCGTCCTGTCGCGGTGGTCAGGCTCTGCCGCAATGCACACTTAAGCTCGATGCCCGACGCCCACATCCGCATCCTGCCCAACCTGTCCGAGATCAAGGCGGCCGAATGGGACGCCTGCGCGGCGGGTGGGGCGGCCCGCCCCGAACCGTTTGTGAGCCACGCTTTCCTCTCCGCCTTGGAGGAATCCGGCTGCGCCGCCGCGCGCACCGGCTGGCTGCCGCAGCACCTCGTGCTCGACGGGCCGGACGGCAAGGCCGCAGCAGTCTGCCCCGCCTATCTGAAGTCCCATTCGCGCGGGGAATATGTCTTCGATCAGGGCTGGGCCGACGCCTATATGCGGGCGGGTGGAGAATATTACCCCAAGGTGCAGGTGGCGGTGCCCTTCACCCCCGTCACCGGCCGGCGCCTCCTTCTGAAGGATCCCGACGATCCGGTGGGCCGGCTGGCGCTGGGCGCCGGCATCAAGCAGCTGGTGCGGCTGCGCGGCGCGTCCTCGGCCCATGTGACCTTTTCCACCGAGGAGGAATGGGAGGAGCTCGCATCCCTCGGCTTCCTCAAGCGCACCGACCGGCAGTTTCACTGGACCAATTCGGGCTACGCCACCTACGACGATTTCCTCGCCGAACTCGCCTCGCGCAAGCGCAAGGCGCTGAAGAAGGAGCGGCGGGAGGCCATCGCGGATGGCATCTCCATCGAGTGGCTCACCGGCAAGACCCTGACGGAAGAGGCCTTCGACGCCTTCTTCATGTTCTATCTCGACACCGGCGGCCGCAAATGGGGCACGCCCTATCTCAACCGCCAGTTCTTCCAGCGCGCCGCCGAGCGGATGGCCGACCAGATCCTGCTGGTGATGGCGCGGCGGGACGGGCGCTACATCGCCGGCGCCCTGAATTTCATTGGCGCCGAAACGCTCTATGGCCGCTACTGGGGCGCGGTGGAGCACCACCCCTTCCTGCATTTCGAGGTCTGCTACCATCAGGCCATCGACTATGCGATCGCCACCGGCCTCAAGGTGGTGGAGGCCGGCGCACAGGGCGAGCACAAGCTGGCGCGGGGCTATCTGCCCAAGGCCACCTATTCCGCTCACTACATCGTGCACCAGGGCCTCGCGGGGGCCGTCGCGCAGTATCTGGAGCGCGAGCGCACCCATGTGGAGGAGGATTCGGCCGTACTGACCGAGCTCGGCCCCTTCCGGCGGTGCGTGGAGGAGGAGCAGGACTGAAGGCCCAAGGCGGCCTCACGCTTCCGTTCCCCCTCTTCGCCACGCGACATCATCCGCCCGGTTGCCCGGCTCACGGGCGGGTCGCTATAGTCCCCCCGCCAATTTGGGGACAGGCGATGACGTATTGCTGTGGGGTTCTGGTCCGGGACGGTCTGGTGCTGATCGCCGACACGCGGACCAATGCGGGCCTCGACAACATTTCCACCTTCCGCAAGCTCCACATCTTCGAGGAGCCGGGCCATCACGTGCTGGGCCTTGCCACGGCTGGCAACCTGTCCGTCTCCCAGTCCGTCGTCAGCATGCTGCACGAGGGCGTGGAGGATCACGAAGTCGGGGAGCGCAGGCAGCTGCGCGACTGCCGGACCATGTTCCAGGCCGCCCAGCTCGTGGGCACCGCCATCCGCCAGGTCCACAAGGTCAACGGCGCCTTCATGGAGCAGTCGAACGTCAGCTTCGACGTGTCCTTCCTGCTCGGCGGCCAGATCGCCGGCGACAGCCTGCGGCTCTACATGGTCTATTCCGCCGGCAATTTCATCGAATGCACGCAGGACACGCCCTTCCTGCAGATCGGCGAGCACAAATACGGCAAGCCGGTGCTGGACCGCGCGGTGAACTACGACATGGAGATTTCCGAGGCGCTGAAATCGAGCCTCATCTCCATGGATTCCACCATGCGCTCCAACCTCGGGGTGGGCCTGCCCATCGACGTGATGGTGGTGACGCCGGATTCGCTCCGCTCCGAGCTGATCTATCGCATCGAGCCCGGCGAGCCCTATTTCCACGATCTGCGGGAGCGCTGGTCGGCCGCGCTGCGCTCGGCCCACGCCTCCATCCCCAAGCCCCCCTACCTCAAGAACGGCCGCCCACGGGTGGTCAACGAGGCCTGAGGCAAGCTCAGGCCGAATGAAAAAGGGCGCCCCAGCGGGCGCCCTCTTCATTTCGGCGGCCTCGGAGGCCGTAGATCAGGCCGCCTTGGGGGCGAGCTTGGCGGTGACGATCTTGTCCGGATCCTTCACGGGCTCGCCGCGCTTGATCTGGTCGATGTTCTCCATGCCTTCGATCACCTCGCCCCACACCGTGTACTGGCGGTCGAGGAAGCGGGCGTCGGTGAAGCAGATGAAGAACTGGCTGTCGCCGGAATCGGGATTCTGCGCGCGGGCCATGGAGCAGGTGCCGCGGACGTGGGGCTGGGCATTGAACTCCGCCTTCAGCTTCTTGCCCGAGCCGCCCATGCCGGTGCCGGTCGGATCGCCGGTCTGGGCCATGAAGCCCTCGATCACGCGGTGGAACGGCACGCCGTTGTAGAAACCCTGGGAGACCAGCTCCTTGATGCGGGCGACATGGCCGGGGGCGAGGTCGGGGCGGAACGCAATGGTCACCGGGCCCTTGGTGGTTTCGAGGATCAGGACTTCATCGCTCATCAATCTCTTCCTTCACTTGCGGCGCACCGGGCGCCGGTCGGGGAAACCGCAGCGGCGGCTGAGCCGGCCGCGGCGGGGCATCTTCTGGCTGGCGCCTATTTGGCGTCGGCGGCGACCTGCATCTTCACGATCTTGTCGGGGTTGGACACCGAACCGCTGGAGCCGGAGCCCTTCTTGATCTTGTCCACGAACTCCATGCCCGACACCACCTGGCCCACCACGGTGTATTGGCCGTTCAGGCTCGGGGTCTCGTCGAACATGATGAAGAACTGGGAATTGGCGCTGTTGGGCGAGGAGGCGCGGGCCATGCCCACCACGCCGCGCTTGAACGGCACGTTGGAGAATTCCGCCGGCAGGTTCGGATACTTGGAGCCGCCGGTGCCGTTGCCATACTGGCCGTCGCCGGTCTGGGCCATGAAGCCGTCGATGACGCGGTGAAACGGCACGTTGTTGTAATAGCCCTCGCGGGTCAGCAGCTTGAGCCGCTCCACGTGCTGCGGGGCAAGATCGGGGCGCAGGGCAATGACGACGCGGCCATAGGGCGTGTCGAGATAGAGCGTGTTCTGCGGGTCCGGCTTGGTCTGGGCCGCCGCCGGCAGCGCGAAGGCGAGCACGACGAACGCTGCGGCGAGGAAACGGCCGAGAAGGCGCGTCATATGGGTCACTCCCGGAAAGCCCCGGCCTCGGGGCGGTTTGGCCGCATGGGCACGGCGGCGAATGAGGGCGCTATCGCTTGAACTTGGCATCGAGCCGCGCCAGCACCTGCGGCGGCACGAAGGCGGAGACGTCCCCGCCCATGGACGCGATCTGCCGCACGAGAGTGGCGGTGATGGGGCGCACGCGGGGCGAGGCGGGCAGGAACACCGTCTGGATGCCCGGCGCCAGCGTGCCGTTCATGCCGGCCATCTGCATCTCGTAGTCGAGATCGGTGCCGTCGCGCAGGCCGCGGATGAGCAGCGTGGCGCCGAGCTGTTGGGCGGTGGTGATGATGAGATTGTCGAAGGTGACGGCCTCGAGCGTCGCGTTCTCCTCCGCCGCCACCGGCCCGCACACCTCGCGGAGCATGGCGAGCCGCTCTTCGGCGGCGAACAGCGGCGCCTTGCCGGGATGGATGCCCACCGCCAGCACCAGCCGGTCGGCAAGGCGGCAGGCGGAGCGCACCACGTCCAGATGGCCGTTGGTGAGCGGATCGAAGGAGCCGCCATAGATGGCGGTGCGCAGGGTATGTTCGCTCATGCGGCCTGTCTTCAGCCTGTTCTGATCCCGCAAGGCCTAGCCTTGCGGGCGCCGGGACGCAATGGGGGGCGGGAAAGCCCCCTCCCCGCTCAGACCTCGAACGAGCCGCCGCTCTCCGGCACCACCACCTTCACGGGGTGGCCCTTCAGCGCCTCGACGAAGGCGGAGGCATCGGGCACCAGGATGGGGAAGGTGCCGTAGTGGATCGGCACCACGATCTCCACGCCCGGCAGGAAGCGCTTCACCGCCAGCGCGGCGACCTCCGGCCCCATGGTGAAGCGGTCGCCGATGGGGATGAACACCACCTTCGGCGCGTGGATCTCGCACAGCAGGGCCATGTCGGAGAAGATGTCCGTGTCCGCCATGTGCCACACGGTCGGCTCGCCCGGCGCCTTGATGATGAGGCCGGTGGGATTGCCGAGATATTCGGACGGGGCCGCGGGGCCGCCCGAGGAATGGTCGGCGCGCACCATGGTCACGCTGAAGCCGCCGAGGTCGAGCTTGCCGCCGGTGTTCATCATCTGCGGCGCATTGCCGGCGCCCTTGGCCGAGAGGTAGGCGCACAGCTCGGGATTGGCCACCACCGGCAGGGTCCGGCTGGCGTCGGCGGCGTCCTCCACCAGCGAGAGCGTGTCGCCGATATGGTCGCCATGGCCGTGGGTGAGCAGGATGTGCGTCACCCCGCGCGAGGCGTCCTCCACGGTGGAGCGGAAGCTGGGGTTGCCGGTGAAGAAGGGGTCGATGAGGACGGCCTTGTCGGCGAAATCAAGCCGGAAGGCGGCGTGGCCGTACCAGGTGATCTTCATGGGATTGCCTCTGGTGGCTTCATGCGTGCGCGGGATGGTCCGGCATGGCGCCGGCGCGCGAGGAAGGGTTCGGGGCGCGGAGTATCCCGGAAGCCCCGCGAACGCGCAATCTCCTCAGCCGATGGTCGACAGCGAGGGGAAGGTCTCGATCAGCCAGTAGCTCGCATGGGCGATCCATCCGGACATGAAGGCGATGCCGGTGAGCACCAGCAGCGCGCCCATGGCCTTCTCCACCATCGGGAGCATCTTGCGCATGTGGACGAGGCCGCGCAGAAACGGCCGCACGGCGAACGCCGCCGCGAGAAAGGGCACGCCCAGCCCGAGAGAATAGATGGCCAAAAGGCCCGCGCCCTTCGAGACGGTGGCCTCCGACCCCGCCACGGCGAGGATGGCACCCAGCACCGGGCCGAGGCACGGCGTCCAGCCGAAGGCGAAGGCGAGGCCCATCACGAAGGCGCCCCACAGCCCCGTCGGCGCATGCACATGCGCCCGCGCCGTGCGGTGCAGGAGGTGGATGCGGAACACGCCGAGGAAGTTCAGCCCCATGATGATGATGGCGATGCCGGCGATGATGGACAGCACATCGAGATGGGCGCGCAGAAGGTCGCCGATGGCCGAGGCCCCCGCCCCCAGCGCCACGAACACCACGCTGAAGCCCGCGACGAACAGCGCCGCGCCGACCAGCGCCCGCCGCTCCACCTCCTTCACCGGCTCCGCGCCGGCGAGGTCTTCCAGCGTGCTGCCGCCGAGAAAGCACAAATAGGGCGGCACCAGAGGCAGGACGCAGGGGGAAACGAAGCTCGCAAGGCCGGCGAGGAAGGCGGCAGGCAGGGTCACGTCGGCCATTCTTGGGTCGCGGCTCTCTTCTGGTGGACGGGAACGCCCCTTCTTTGCGCTCCTATTGAAGCCCCGCGCCGGCCGGGGCAAGCCACACATCGCCGCGCTCGCCGGCTTGTGAGCGGCGGCCTGCGCGGTTCGCGCGCGCTCCCGGCCCTTGCGGGCGCCGCAATTCGGGGACATCTCAAGGGAATGAGCGACGAGCGCACTTCCCCCCGGCGACCGCAGGTGTTCCGCCTCGACGAGGCGAACATCACCCTGGCCCCGCCCGAGATGGCGGAGGTCGAAGCCGCCCTGCCCGTTCCTGTGCCGGTAAAGCCGAAGCGGGGCTGGGGCCTGTCCCTTGCCGGGCTGTTCTGGTCGGCCCTCGGCGGAGTCCTGAGCCTTGCCGCCTATGTGGGGCTGAGCAAGCTGGTCGAAGACCTCTATGCCCGCGCGCCGTGGCTCGGCTGGGTGGGCATCGGGGTCACCGCCCTCCTGCTCATCGCCGCCGTGCTGATCGTGGCGCGCGAGGTGGCGGGGCTCTCGCGGCTGGCCCGCCTCGACGACATCCGCGACCGCGCCGAGCGGGCCCTGGCCGAGGACGACCGGCCACTCGCCGAGGGCGTTGTGAAGGACGTGCTCAAGCTCTCGTCCCACGCCCCCACCCTCGCCCGTGCGCGCATGGATCTGGAAGGGCATCTCTCCGGCATCATCGACGGCGCCGATCTCGTGCGCCTCGCCGAGCGCACGCTGCTGCCGTCGCTGGATTCGCAGGCGCGACAGATGGTGTCGGACGCCGCCCGCAACGTTTCCGTCGTCACCGCCGTATCGCCCCGCGCGGTCGTAGACCTCGCCTTCGTGCTCTACAGCGCCGTGACGCTGATGCGCCGGCTCGCCTATCTCTACGGCGGGCGTCCCGGCACGCTCGGCACCTTCCGCCTCGTGCGCCATGTGCTCGGGCACCTTGCCGTGACCGGCGGCATGGCGGCGGGGGACACGCTGGTGCAGCAGCTCGTCGGTCAGGGGCTTGCCGCGCGCCTTTCCGCCCGGCTGGGGGAGGGTGTGGTCAACGGCCTGCTCACCGCCCGGCTCGGCCTTGCCGCCATCGCCGTCACACGGCCGCTGCCCTTCACCGCTTTGCCCGCCCCGCGCCTCGCGGACGTGGCCACCGGCCTGATGCGCAAGGCGGAGGAAGAGGAAGCGGTCGTCTCACGCCGGCAATAGGTGTCGCGGCAGCGCCTCGGGCGTGTAGGTGACGGGCCGGTTGCGCCAGATCATCTCGGCGGTGGGCCACACCACGAACGCCCCCAGCGCCCCCAGGAACAGGGCAAAGGCCCATTCCTGCTGCAGGATGGCGAAGCCGAAGACCGCAAGAAGGCCGGCGAGCGCGGCAAGGCCGGCCGCAACCCTCATCCAGAAGCGCAGCGGGGCATATCCGCCTCGGCAGCGGGGCGTCGCGGCCGAGGCGGACAGCGCCCGGTGCAGGGCCCGGATGAACGCCGCATAATCCTCCCGCTGGTCGCGCACGCCGGTGAGCGAGATGCGCGAGGCGGAGCCCGCCTTCAGACGCGTGCCATCGCGCCCGGCGATCTCCATCTCGAAGCTCGGCGCGGCGAACTTGGCCGGCAGGAAGCGCAATTGCACCGAGGTGATGTCCACCAGCCTGAGCCGGCCCTCGCGCGGGCCGATGCTCCAGAGCAGCGCCTCCGGCACCAGTTCCAGCCGCACGCCCGCGCCGCCGAGGCGGGGCAGATGCGCATAGACGATCGATCCCGCGGGAGAAGTGGCCGTCACGTCAGCTCCCGCATGGCGGTGTCGATGCCGTGCACGGTGAGGGGGAACATGCGGCCTTCGAGGATGTGGCGCACGAGCCGGATGGATTCCGTATAGCCCCAGTGCGGCTCCGGGACAGGGTTCAGCCACACGGCCTTGGGATAGGTGGTGAGCAGGCGTTCGAGCCACAGCTTCCCCGGCTCGGCATTGTTGTGCTCCACCGATCCGTTGGCGAACGTGATCTCGTAGGGGCTCATGGAGGCGTCGCCCACGAAGATCAGCTTGTAGTCGTGGCCGTAGGTGTGCAGCACGTCGAACAGGGGAATGCGCTCGGAGGCGCGGCGGGCATTGGATTTCCACACGCTCTCATAGACGCAGTTGTGGAAATAGAAGTGCTCCAGGTGCTTGAACTCCATGCGCGCGGCGGAGAACAGCTCCTCCACCTGCTCCACATGCCAGTCCATGGAGCCGCCCACGTCGAGGAACAGCAGCACCTTCACCGCATTGCGCCGCTCCGGCCGCAGCTTCACGTCGAGATAGCCCTGGCGGGCGGTCTCGCGGATGGTGCCGTCGAGGTCCAGTTCGTCGGGGGCGCCGATGCGGGCGAACTTGCGCAGCCGGCGCAGGGCCACCTTGACGTTGCGGGTGCCGAGTTCGACCCCGTCGTCGAGATCCTTGAACTCGCGCTTGTCCCACACCTTCACCGCGCGGAAGTTGCGGTTGCCGTCCTGCCCGATGCGCACGCCCTCGGGATTGTAGCCATAGGCGCCGAAGGGCGAGGTGCCGGCGGTGCCGATCCACTTGGAGCCACCCTGATGGCGCCCCTTCTGCTCATCGAGCCGCTTCTTGAGCGTCTCCATTAGCTTGTCGAGGCCGCCCATGGCCTCGATCTGCGCCTTTTCCTCGTCGGTGAGGTGCTTCTCGACGAGCTTGCGCAGCCACTCCTCGGGGATGGACTGCCCCTCTTCGCCCAGCGCCTGCTCAAGCCCCTTGAAGCAGCGGCCAAACACCTGGTCGAAACGGTCGAGGTGGCGCTCGTCCTTCACGAGGCTCGCGCGGGCGAGATAGTAGAAGGCGTCCACCTGCCGGCCGGCCACGTCGCGGTCCATGGCCTCCATGAGGGTCAGATATTCCCGCACCGAGACCGGCACGCCTGCGGCCTTGAGCGCCTCGAAGAAGGCAATGAACATCGCGCCCTGACCCTTCCAACGCGGTATGTCGCGGGGCCGTTTCGCCCACCGGGAACGGATCATAGCGCGCCCGCTCACCGCCACGCAAAATCGCCGGCCGAGCGCCTCCCGCCAAGTGACACCGCAAAAAATCACACTGAAAAAGAAAAATGCCCCGGCACCGGCCGGGGCATTTTCTTGTCTGGAGAGGTCCCGCCGCCTTGGTGGCGGCGGAAATCCTCAGTTCAGGCCGTAAAGGTTGTTGTTGGTGCTGGACATGCTTTCCACGGTCAGCGCGCCGAGGAGCACGAGGTTCAGCAACTTGGTGAGTTCCACCGAACCGGCGTTGCCGATGTAAAGCACGTCCTTGTCCCGCATGGGCACCTTGGTGGAGAGCAGGTAGCCCGTCGGCTCGCGGAAGTTCACCTGATAGATGGTGGCGATCCGCTTCTCGGGGAGGTTCGAGACATCCACGCCCATCCGCTCCAGCGTGGTGCGGTTCTCGATGCGGAACAGGAAGGCCGACTGCGGGTCCGCCTGCGCATCCACGAGGCCCGACGCCTTGGCCACCGCCTCGCTGAGGCTGATGGCGTCGTTGTCGAAGTTGAACTGCCCCTGCTTGCCGGTCGCGCCGAAGGCCAGGAAGGTCCGCGGGCGGCTGAAGATGTAGATGGTGTCTTCGGGCTGCAGATAGACGTTGTTCGCGGGCTCGCGCACCAGCCGGTTGAAGCTGATGGTCGCCTCGCGGCCGCCGCGCTGCAGCGTCACGAACAGGTCGTAGCCCTTGCTGGAGGTGGCGCCGCCCCGGCTCACGGCGTCAAGCACGCGCTCACCCGTGGGGGTGAGCGGGAAGCGCACCGGCGCGCTCACTTCGCCGATGACCGTCACCGAATTGGAGCGCTGGGACTTCACCGAGACCACCGCCTGGGGCTCGATGGCGCGATTGCGCAGGCGATCGACGATTTCCTTCTCCACCTGCGCGGGCTGCAGGCCGGCCGCCCTCACCTGCCCGGCATAGGGCACGGAGATGTTGCCGTTGACGTCCACCGTCTGGGTGGGGATGTCGACGAAGTTACCGGCGCGCGAGGCCGCCTCGGCAGGGATGAAGAGGCCGCCCGAGGAGGCTTCGAAGATCGACACGCCGATGATGTCGCCGACGCCGATCTTGATGTCCGGCACCGGACGGCGATCGTTGCGGAACGTGCCGATCAGGCCCTGGGAGTCCATCGTCGAGAGCACGCTGACCACCTGGGCGGTCAGCGGCACGAGCTTGTAGCTCAGGCCGTCCGTGTCCTGCGTCGAGGGATTGGTCACCTCGACCGAATAGGGCCCGGATGCGGGAAGGAGATTGCAGCCGGCCAATGCGACGGACACGGCGACCGATACGGCCATCCCCGTCACACGACGGAACCGTCCAAGCCAATTTTCGGTGGCAAAATGCACTGCCAGAACCCCCGTGGGATGCGTGCTTCTACCTAACACGAGGGGGCAGGAGAGCATATTGCAGGGCAGCACGGAAATGGCTCAACGACGCCGTTTCCACCGCCTCTGTGGCTCATCGGCCACATGAAAAACCGTACTTGGGTAGGGCTGGATCGAGGGGAAAAGGTTAATGCTGCCAATGGGCTGCTAGTCTCGCTTTTTGCAAGCGGCGACGCAGCCGCGACTCAACGCGCACGCACGCTTGCAATGCAGCGCCACCGTCGCGCTCAGGTTGCGATGAGGAAGCGGTCCGCGCCCTCGAGCACCAGGCAGGTCAGATGGCCGGTGGCATAGGCGCCGGTGTCGATGTTGATCCGGTTGCTCAGAACTTCCGGGTCCTTCATGGGCGTGTGCCCGTGAACGATGCAGTGGCCGAACCAGTCCGGATGATCCAGGAACTCCCGCCGGATCCACATCATGTCCTCGCGGCTCTGCTCTTCCAGCGGGATGCCCGGGCGCAGGCCGGCGTGGACGAACGCGTAGTCCCCGCAGACGAAATAGCTGGTGAGCTGGCGCAGGAACGAGATGTGCTCGGCGGGCACGGCGGCGCGCCACTCGTTCCAGAGCCGGGCCTCGTCCGCACCGGCGGCGGGACGCACATAGGAGAAGACGGTCTCAAGCCCGCCCATGCGCAGCCAGCGCGAGAAGGACTCCTGCGACAGCAGGGATTCGAGCATCACCGCTTCATGGTTGCCGGAGATGCAGATGGCCTTGTGGTCCTTCTGCCGCCGCATCAAGGCATCCAGCACGCCGGACGATTGCGCGCCACGGTCCACATAGTCGCCGAGATAGACCTCGACGCAGTCCGGGCCGGGGTGAGCGGCCATGTCCTCGTCGATGGCGGCCTGGAGCGCGGTGAGCAGGTCGAGACGGCCGTGGACGTCGCCGACGGCATAGATGCGCATATGGTCCGGGACGAGCGGAATGGCCGGGTCGCGATAGTGTTCTGTCACGGTGCTGTTCGGGCGGATCTTCAGCATCGTCATGTCCGCAACATCCCTGCTGGTGTCAATGCCCCCGCACGAACCACTGGCAAGCCCCTAATATAACGCACAAGTTCGATTCTGGCGATCTTTTAGTTGCAGCGCAACAACAACAAGACACACAGACGTGAAGCCGTGCAATAATTTACCGCAGTGCGGTAGCGGGGGAGAGAATGACGTTCGAGCTTGCGGCACTGGCGGTCCTTTTCGAGGCCCTGCTGGGATATCCGGCCGGACTCGTGCGGCGGATCGGCCATCCCGTGATCTGGATCGGCCGCCTCATCCTTGTACTGGATCACCGGCTCAACCGGCCGGGATTCGCCCCGGGCCGGCGGCGCCTGATGGGTGTCGTTACGGTAGCGCTGGTGCTCGCGGCGGCCGCCCTGCCGGCCCTCGCGCTGGAGGTGGCTCTGCGTCCCCTCCCCTTCGGGCTGCTCATCCTTGGGCTGGCCGGGTCCAGCCTCATCGCGCAGCGCTCCCTGCACTGGCATGTGGCGCGGGTTGCCGACGCACTGGAGACCGGCAGCCTTGATGCCGCGCGCGAAGCCGTCGGCCATATCGTGGGGCGGGACCCACAGACGCTGGACGCCTCGGGCGTCGCCCGCGCCGCCATCGAGAGCCTTGCGGAGAATTTCTCCGACGGCGTGGTGGCTCCGACCCTCTGGCTGAGCGTGGCAGGCCTTCCGGGCGGTGCGGCCTACAAGGCGCTCAACACGGCCGACAGCATGATCGGGCATCTCACCGAGCGTCATGCGGCCTTCGGCTGGGCGGCCGCGCGG
Source organism: Xanthobacter aminoxidans (assembly GCF_043193615.1). Classification (NCBI taxonomy): domain Bacteria; kingdom Pseudomonadati; phylum Pseudomonadota; class Alphaproteobacteria; order Hyphomicrobiales; family Xanthobacteraceae; genus Xanthobacter; species Xanthobacter aminoxidans. The sequence continues at coordinate 508,433 of NZ_JBAFUS010000001.1, forward strand.
GCCGACGATTACGTCAACCTGCCGGCCTCGCGCCTCGCGGGAATGCTCATCATCGCCGGCGCGGCGCTGACGCCCGGTGCCCATCCCCGCCATTCCTATCGGGCCATGCTGCGCGACGCCCCGCGCCACCGCTCCCCCAACGCCGGCTGGCCGGAGGCGGCCATGGCCGGCGCGCTCGGGCTGCAACTGAACGGCCCGAAGGTCTATGCCGGCGTGCTCACGCAGGACGCCTATATGGGCGACGGCCGGCGCGAGGCGACAGCGCAGGACGTGCGCATGGCGCTGAAGGTCTACCGCCGCGCGGACGCCCTGATGATCCTGCTGGTGCTGGCCGGCGCGGGCGTGACCCTGCTGGCTTGAGGGCTCACCGCGCCAGCGCCAGCAGACGGTCGAGGTCGAGATGGGTGGCGAGATGGGCCGCCAGCGCATCCAGCGTTGCCTCAACGCCATCCTCATAGGCGATGCCGCCGCCCGCCCCGCCCAGCCAGCCGAGCACGGCGGCGCGGAAGGCATCGGAGGCGAACAGGCCATGCACATAGGTGCCGGCAACGCGGCCCGAGGCGGAGCGCGCGCCCTCCGGCCGCCCATCCGCGAGATGGCCGAACGGCCGCTCGCAATCGGCGCCGTGGGTTGCGCCCATGTGCATCTCATAGCCGTGGAAGGGTGCGCCCTCGGCAGTGCCGCGCACCTCCTCCAGCCGCTTCTCGCCGGCCAGCACCGTGTGGACGTCGAGCAGGCCGAGGCCGCGGGCGATCCTGGCCTCGCCCTCCACGCCCTCGGGATCGGCGATGGTCTGCCCCAGCATCTGGTAGCCGCCGCACAGACCCATGACTGCCCCGCCGCGCCGGGCGAAGGCGAGGATATCGTGGTGGAGGCCCCCGGCCTTCAACGCCGTGAGGTCGGCGATGGTGGCCTTGGAGCCGATCAGCAACACCAGATCGGTATCGAGCGGCAGGCTCTCATGTGGGCGGACGCGGCGCACCTCGACGCCCGGCTCGGCATCGAGCGGATCGAGATCATCGAAATTGGAGACGTGGGGCAGGATCGGCACGGCGATGCGCAGCCGTGCCCCGGCCTTGGGCGGCGGCGGCGCGGACAGGGCAAGGGCATCCTCCGCCGGAAGGCGGGCCGCATCGGGAAAGTGCGGCACGAGGCCGAGGGCCTCCCAGCCGGTGAGACGCGCGATCAGATCCATGCCGGAGGCAAACAGCGCCGGGTCTCCCCGGAAGCGGTTGACGATGAAGCCGCGGATCATGGCCGCATCGGCCGGATCGATCACCGCCTTTGTCCCGGCGAGGCTGGCGATCACGCCCCCCCGGTCGATGTCGCCGATGAGCACCACCGGCACGTCCGCCGCCCGAGCGAAGCCCATGTTGGCGATGTCGGCGGCGCGCAGATTGACCTCGGAGGCGCTGCCCGCCCCTTCCACCAGCACGAGGTCGGCCTCGCCCTTCAGCCGGGCAAAGCTGTCCAGCACGGCCGGCATGAGCGTCGGCTTGAGGGACTGGTAGGCGGCGGCCTTGGCCGTGCCGTGGACCTGCCCCTGCACCACCACCTGCGCGCCGGTCTCGCCCTGCGGCTTCAGCAGCACCGGGTTCATATGCACGCTCGCGCGCACCTGCGCGGCCCGCGCCTGAAGCGCCTGCGCCCGGCCAATCTCCCCGCCGTCCGCCGTCACGGCGGCATTGTTGGACATGTTCTGCGGCTTGAATGGCCGCACCTTGAGACCGCGCAGCGTGAAAGCGCGGGCGAGGCCGGCGACGATGAGGGACTTGCCCACATCCGAGCCGGTGCCCTGAAACATGAGGGCGCGGGCCATCAGAACTCGATGCCCGCCTGCGCCTTCACCCCGGCGGCGAAATGGTGCTTCACCAGCCCCATCTCCGTCACGAGATCGGCGGCGGCGAGAAGCTCGGGCTTTGCATTACGTCCGGTGACGACCACATGCAGGCCGGGGCGCCGCGCCGCGAGGGTGGCCACCACCTCGGCGAGGTCGAGATAGTCGTAGCGCAGGGCGATGTTCAATTCGTCGAGGATGAGGAGGGAGATGGTCTCGTCCGCCATCAGCTCGCGCGCCTTGCCGAAGGCGCGGGCCGCGGCGGCCTTGTCGCGGGCGAGGTCCTGCGTCTCCCAGGTGAAGCCCTCGCCCATGGTGTGCCAGCTCACGCGATCACCGAAGGCCTGAAAGGCGTCCTGCTCACCCGTCTGCCACGCCCCCTTGATGAACTGGACCACGCCGACCCGTCCGCCACGCCCCAGCATCCGCAACGCAAGGCCGAAGGCCGCCGTGCTCTTGCCCTTGCCGGGGCCGGTATGGACGACGAGCAGGCCCTTCTCGATGGTCTTTTCGGCCACCTCCTTGTCCTGCACCGCCTTGCGCTTTTCCATCTTGGCGCGGTGGCGGGCGGCGGCCTCGTCTTCGGCGGGAGAGGGGGGGACGGGATCGCTCACGGCGTCACTTCCTTCACGGTCAGGGGCAGGCCCGCCACCACCAGCACCACCTTGCGGGCGCGGACGGCGAGGCGTTGGTTGAGGAGGCCCGCGGCGTCGCGGAAGCGGCGGGCCAGCGCATTGTCGGGGACAATGCCGAAGCCGACCTCGTTGGCGACGCAGATGGTCGGCCCCGGCCGGGCGGCAAGGGCGGCGTCCAGCACCGCCGCCTCGGCGTCGAGGTCGTGGTCGGCGAGGAGATGGTTGGTGAGCCAGAGGGTGAGGCAATCCACCAGCACCGGCCGATGCGGCGGAAGCGCGCCAAGCGCGGCGGCGAGATCGAACGGCGCCTCCACCGTCTCCCACCCCTCGCCCCTTCGGCCGCGATGCTGCGCGACGCGCGCCTCCATCTCAGGGTCAGACTGGCCGCCATAGCCGAGCTGGGCCGTGGCGACATAGGTCCAGGGGCCGGCATGGCGCACGGTCTCGCCTTCCGCGAACCGGCTCTTGCCGGAGCGCGCACCGCCGAGGACGAGAACGAGATCGCAGGCCGACGCAGCCCCCGCCATCAGGCGCGCACCATGGCCGGCACGCCGAGGCACCGGTGTGAGGCGCGGCTTGCGCGGCCGGCCCGGCACAGTCTCATCACGTCTCCTCCCCGCCACCGCCGGCGAAACAGCCGCGACTATAGGCATGGGTTCCCCGCCCGCAAACCGACGCCACGGTGAATGCCAGGCGCGGGGATACCTCCGCAAACACCACCGCCGCGCCGCTCCCATCCCGATCGGCCGAACGGGGCAGGGAAAGCTTCGCGACCCCGTCTGGCGGGCCGGGCGCACTCGAAGCCACTTTAAGAGAACGATATTTTCATATAAATCAGTTATTTATGGTTAATGTTTAACGTTAACTTGCACGGCTGGGCGCAAGAGGCGTCACACGAAACGTATATTTTACTATGAAAATCAATAAGTTAACCAGTAAACCTGATAGTATACGGTTTTAAAATACCACTTAACACATTACATTAATACATCCATTTATTCCGGTATCATATTGAAAAATAATGATTTTTTGATTAAAGGAAAATATTCCTGCACATGCCGACAGGCCGCCCAGTGCCAGGAGAGACGTGCCCTCCCCTCCCGCACTCCGTTTTTCCGTGATGTCTGCTGGTGTTGGCTCGGCAAGGGCGCTCCAGCCCCTGCCCTTCCTCTCGAGGCGTTGACTGGCAACGCTGCAAGCGCTTACATCTGGGAGCGACCGCTTGTATTCGCGGGCCGATGCGATGTTACGGGCAAAACGGCGCTGCCGCTGCCCATAGAGGTGCCTTTATACCAATACTCAGGTGTCAGACTTTGTGAAACGGGCGCCCGTCCCAGCACCGGAGCGGCTGAGCCGCCCCGCCCCTCACCCTACGGTGTTGCGCGGCTTCAGATGGCGGTTCACATAGGCCGAAACGCCGTCTTCCAGCGAGGTAAACGGCCGGGTGAAGCCGGCTGCGCGGAGCTTGGAGACGTCGGCCTGGGTGAAATACTGGTAGGCCTTCTGCAGGCTCTCCGGCATGTCCACGTAGGTGATGTTCGGCTCTTTGCCGAGCGCGGTGAACACCGCTGTCGCGAGATCCGCGAAGGAGCGCGCCTCCCCGGTGCCCACATTGAAGATGCCGGACACGTCCGGGCTCTCCAGCAGCCAGCGCACCACTTCCACGCAGTCGCCCACATAGACGAAGTCGCGCAACTGCCCACCGTCGGTGTAGCGCGGGTCGTGGGACTTGAAGAGCGTCACGCTCTCCCCCGCCTCGGCGTTCGGATAGATCTTGTGCACCACCGAGCGCATGTCGCCCTTGTGGGCCTCACCGGGGCCATAGACGTTGAAGAAGCGAAGGCCGGCAAACTGGGGCGGCCGGGGCCGCCCTTCGGCGATGTCAGCCATGATGCGGCGATCCACGAACAGCTTGGACCAGCCATAGGGATTGAGCGGCGCGAGCGCGGCGAGATCGGCCCCCGCCTCGGAATCGCGAAAGCCGAGGGTGCCGTCGCCATAGGTCGCGGCCGAGGAGGCGAAGATCAGGCCCAGCGACTTGCGCGCGCACAGGTCCCAGAGGTCGAGCGTCGCGCGGATGTTGCGGGCGACGATCTTGTCGGCGTCGCGTTCGGTGGTGGCGGAAATGGCGCCCATATGGACCACCGCGGCCAGCCGCCCGCCTTCCTTCTCCACGAAGTCGTTGATCGTCTCGGGACGGATGACATCATGGAGCGGGATGTCGGAAATGTTGCGCCATTTGGGGCCGTCTTCCAGCCAGTCGGCCACGACCACGCGATAGCCGTCCTCCGCCGCCGCGCGGGCGATGTTGGAGCCGATGAAGCCCGCGCCGCCGGTGACGAGCAGAAGGTCACGACTCAACGCCACCGATCGGGTCATAGCGGGCATCCCATCCGTTCCACCGGGCGCAGGATGTGCCACACACGCCGACACCTTGTCCATCTCGACCGTGGCCGAAACGCCTGTATCAGGCTGCCGGGCCCAGCCTGCCGAGCGCCTGCCAGACCTCGGCGGCGGAGATGTCGGCGAGGCAGGGCGGCCCCTCGATGGTCTCGGGCGCGATGCGGCAGCGGGCCTTCTCGCAGGGCGCGCAATCGCGCCGCGCCTTCAGTTCCGTGACGCAGGGGCCGAACAGTCCGGTCAGCACCGGGTTGGTGGGTCCATAGAGACCGACGGTCGGCACCCCGTAGGCCGCGGCAAGATGGCCGAGGCCGGTGTCGACCGTCACGACGCCCGCCGCTCCGGCGATCTCAGGGGCGATCCCCTCCAGCCCCTGGGGCGGCAGCAGGCGCACATTGTCCTGTCCGGCAGCGATGGCCTCGGCGCGGGCACGCTCTTCAGCGCCGTGGGCGAAGAGGCGCACCGCCACCCCCGCCTTACCCGCCAACGCCGCCAAGGCGCGCCAGCCGTCGAGGGTCCAGGTCTTGGTCGGCCACGTGGTGCCGTGCAGGAAGACGAGATAGGGCACGCCGCCGGGGGCGGGCCGCAGCCCCGTGTCGGCGGGCAGATCGTCGAGCCCATAGCCGAGCGCCGCCGCGAACAGCTTCCGAAGACGCACCGCCATGTGCTCCACCTCGGGCACATGATGGCGCGTGCCATAGAGCAGGCTCGCCAGCCCTTCGCGCGCGCTCACCCGGTCGAAGCCGTGTCGCGGGCCACGGGCGAGCGCGGCCACGGCGGCGCTCTTCATCAGCCCCTGCCCGTCGATGACAAGATCGTACGGCTCGGCCGCCAGCGCCGCCCTCACCCGCATTGCCTCCCCATTGGAAACCGCGGCGAGCGGACGACGCGACAGGCGGCGAAGCGGAACGGTGATGGTGCGGCGGACGGCGGGATGGAGCCGGGCGACCGGCGCGAAAGCCTCCTCCACCGCCCAGTCCACCGTCAGCCCGGGCACGCAGGCGGCGGCGTCCGTCAGCGCGGGGAAGGTGTGGACCACATCCCCCAGCGACGACAGCTTCACCAGCAGCAGCTTCATCGGCGCATTTGCTCGGCCGCGGCCAGCACGTCCTCTGCGGCGATGCCTTCAAGGCACGCCAGCGTCTTGAGCGGGCATTCCCGCTTGTGGCAGGGCCGGCACGGCAAATCGCGGGAGACCACCCGGGCGAAGGGCGAGGCCGGGGGCGTCATCTTCTCGGACGACGCGCCGTAGATCACCACCAGCCTGCGGTCGAAGGCGCCGGCGATGTGCATCAGCCCGGAATCGTTGGAAATCACCACGTCCGCCCCCGCGAGGATGGCGGCGGCCTCGATGAGGGTGGTGCGGCCGACGAGATTGTCCACCGGCACGCCGGCCGTCTCCTCGATGGCGCGCGCGGCTTCGGCATCCTTGGGCGAGCCGAGGATGCGGATGCGATAGCCGTCCTTCACCGCCAATGCGGCAAGCGCAGCGAACTTCGCCGCCGGCCAGCGTTTGGCGGGCCCGTACTCGGCACCGGGGCAGAGCACCATCACCGGCGCGTCGCCGGCGAGAGGATACTTGGCGGCGGCAACATCCACGGCCCCGTCGGGCAGCATCAGGCGCGGGCGCGGGGCGCGGGCGATGGAGCCCGGCGGCAGGCCAAGGGCGACGAAGCGGTCCAGCGTGCGGGCGGTCTTGCGGTCGGGGTCGGGGCGCGCGTCGGTGAGAAGGGCGCTGCGCAGCTCCGCGCGATAGCCGACACGCTCGGGAATCTCGGCGGCGAGCGGAACGATGGCGGCCTTGAACGCCCGCGGCAGGATGATGGCCTTGCCGTAGCCTTCGCCGCGCAAGGCGCGTCCCGCCTTCCAGCGGGCGAGCAGGCCGAGTTCGCCATGGCCCAGCCCCAGCGGGATGGTGCGGCGAACGCCGGGGATCATGCGGGCGACGGGAAGGGAGGCGGGCGGCGCCATCACATCGATGGGCCGGCCGGGCTCGCGCAGGCGCAGCACGTCCACAAGGCTCGCCGCCATAACCATGTCACCGACCCACGAGGGGCCGATCAGCAGGAGCGGCGAGACTGAACCAAGGGCACGCATGCGATAACTCGCGGGGTGGAACGCCCCGCGTCATGACAAGGCGGACCCGCCGCGTCAAGCACGCTGGCCCGGACGCGGCGGTCGTTGAGGGGAGCGAAAGCTCAGGCGGTCGGACGGATCTTCTCGACCGAAGACTTGATCGGCTCGGACGAGTCCGCGGCGACCTTCTGCGCGAGGGCGGACAGATCCTTGGCCTGGCCGGTCAGCGTCTCGAACTGCTTGCGGACGTGGCCGGTGGAGAGTTCCACGGCCTCGGCGAGCGTCTTGGCCGTCAGGAGCGAATTGAAATAGTCGAACGCCGAGTTCACGTTCGATTGAACCGCCTCGAGCACCTTGGCATTGTACTGGGCCACGCCCTTGGAGGCGGTGGTGGCGCTTTCCTCGAGGGCGGAATTCACCTGCTCGGCGGCGGCCTTCAGCTTGCCGTAGTTCTCGCGGTAGGCGGCGAGACCCTTTTCCGCGATTTCGCGCACCGCCGGCGGCACTTCGACGGCCGGAACGGCATGAGTCGAGAACGCCTTTTTCGCCGCCTCGATCTGATCCTGATAAGCCTTGATGAAGGTGTCGTTCATGTCATCCTCGGAAACGGGGCATGGCGATCCGTGCCGAGGCGCATTGCTGCAGTGCCACCAGAATGAAACGCGACGCGCAGCGCCGTGCAACGCTTGCATTCCGGACATTCTAGGTGAGCTGTGTTTACCCCGACGATAGGGTTATACAGCAGTAAACGTGCAGCGCAAAATGAAATTCTGCGCTGCACAAGTCAAGCTTTCGCGCGCACCGGGGGTACGCGCGGACCGGTAGAGTAATCCCGTCAGCCCTTCTGATTGGGATCGGTGGCCTTGGCCGCAGCCGCCTGGGCTTCGCGCACCGCGGTCTCGCCCACCGTCTTCAGGTCCTGGGCGACGGCCTGGGCGCTCTGGGCGGCGGACGCGGCGAGGGCCTTCAGCCGCTCGGCGAGGGTGCGGGCGTGCTCGTCCATGGTGCGCACGGCGTTTTCGCCGAGAGCCTTGGCGTCGTCGCCGAAGGCCTTGGCCTGCTCGGAAACGGTCTTCAGCTGGTTCGTGAGGAACTCGGCCTGCAGGCTCATCATCTCCTGCGGGCTCTTGGCCGCGACAAGCTTGTGCAGGAAGTCGAAGCTCGCCTCGACATTGGCTTCCATCAGCCCGATGGCCTTCTGGCGGAAGTCCTTGATGTTGGAGCGAACCTCCTCGATATGGCCTTCGCTCTCGCCGACCGTCTCACGCGCATTCTGGAACAGCGTCTCGAACGCCTGGCGAGCCTGCGCCACATTCTTCTCGGCAATGGCACGCATTTCAGGGGGCAGCTCCAGCTCCGGACCGAACTTCGTCGTCATGGCCGTCTCTCCTCCGGTGTCGGGCGGCGCAAGCCACCGCACAGCGACCGATCTTAATCTACGGTAGTGCCGCTTCGCCAATATGAATGGCAGGCGCGCGGCGAAGTTGCACTGACGTTAATCAATGGCGGTGAGAATATGAGCCGGCGGGGTGGTCCCGCCTTTGTTCCCTCCTCCTCCGCAAGGTGCGATCCTGCAAACGATGACGCAGCACCACGGCAGCCCGGACGACCCGTCTCTCCTCTCCGGGGAGAGCGTGGAGGCCATCGCGTCCGCTCTTCCAGGCGCGGAGGCGGTGCTGGCGCCCCTCGCGCGGCAGGAATTCGTCTCCTTCCTTCTCGATCTCGGCACTGGGCGCATGCTGGCGGCGACGTCGGCGGCCGCCCGGCTTGCGATCGCGCCCGGTGAACCGGCACCCGAGCCGGTGATGACGGCGGCCACCCGCCTCGCCCGGCGCACCGCCGCCGGCTTCGGCGTGGCACGGCTGCGCCTGCCGGGAGACCTCTCGCCCCGCACCCTGCGCTTTGCCGCCCTCGCTTTGCCCTCCGGCCCCGCCATCCTGTTCGCGGACCCGGCCGCGTTCGCGCCCGCCCCGCCCTCGCCTGCGCGCCCCGCGGCGGCCCCGGCCGTGCCGGCGGCGCTGCGCCCGCTTCTGGCCCAGCCGCTGCGCGTGACGTGGGAGAGCGATGCGGATGGACGCCTGCGCGCGCTGTCCCCCCTGTTCGCGGCGGCGCTCGGCAGCCGCTCCGGCACCTTCATCGGCGCGAGCTTCGCGGATCTTGAGCGCGGCGGACACCTGACCGACGCTGACGCGCTCATCGACGCCATGGCTTCGGGCGAAAGCTTCACCGAGCGCACGGCGACGGTGCCGCCGGTGGGCGTCGAATCCCCGCTCGATCTCAGCCTCGGCGGCGCGCCGCTGTTCGATGCGGAGCGCCGGCTCAAGGGGGTGCGCGGATTCGGCATCGTTTCGGCGGCGGAGACACCTCTTCCCCTGCCGCCGAAAGCGCCGCAGGCGAGCGCACCGGCCGATCAGCCCCCGGTCGCCTTCGGCCGCAACGTGGTACCGCTCCGGCAGGGCAGCCTGTCGCCGCAGGAAAGCTCCGCCTTCCGCGAGATCGCCCGGACCCTCGCCGCGGCCATCGAGGACTGGCCGAGAATTCCGCCGGACACCCATCCGCCCGACCAAATGGACGCCGCATACGCCGAGCCCGAGCCCCCGCCCGCTTCCGGCGACGAGGCGGAATTGCTGGACAAGCTCCCGGTGAGCCTGCTGGTACAGCAGGAGGGCGAGCTGGTGCACGCCAACCGGGCCTTTCTCGCCCTGACCGGCTGGAGCGGACTGGACGCGCTGGCGGAGGCCGGCGGACTGGAGCGGGTCCTCTCCCGCGAATCCGGCGCCCTTCATGTGCTGACGCCCGACGGAGCCCGCCTGCCGGTGGAAGTGCGCCTCGTCGCCGCGCCGTTCCTCGGCCGGCCGGCGCTGATTCACGTCATCCGCGCCCTCGACACCACCGACGACGACCGCGAGGCCCGCGCGAGCGCCCGCCGCGCGGCGCTCGACATGGTGCCCTGGCCGGTCTTCCTGCTGGAGATGGACGGCACCATCCGCCTCGCCAATTTCGCGGCGGCCGAGCGGCTGGGCTTTCCCGCCCATGACCTTGCCGGCGAGCCCTTCACCATCGCCGTCGCCCCGACCGACCGCGCCGACGCCGTGGCCACCCTCGACCGCGTGCGGGACGACGGGGCCTCCGCGCAGGTCGCGCTCGCTCTGCGCAATCGCGAAGGCGACATGCTGCCGGGGTTGGCGGCCGTGACCCGCGCCGGCGCCGAGGACCAGATCCTGTGCGTCGTCATCGGTCCCGTGCCGCAGCAGCCCGAGCCGGCGCCGTTGGCGGTGCCCGTTGCGGTGCCCGAACCGGAACCGGCGGTGAATCTCCTTCCGCGCCTCGCCGGCCGCCTGCGCGCCGGGCTTGAAGGCCCCATGGCGATCCTGCGCGAAGCGCCCGCCGAGGCCCTGAGCGATCCGCTGCGGGGCGCCCTCAAGTCCCTCAACGCCGCCCTCGACGACCTCAACGCGCTCTCGCAGCCGACAGCACCGGCGGAAGCTGTCACCTGCGACGTGTCGGCGGCAGTGCGCGCCGCCGTGGCCGCGCTTCTTCCGGCCGCCCGGCGGCGGCGGCTGGCACTGCGCCTCGACGACGCCGGAGGGGTCACGGCCCTGGCCGCCGAAGCCCCGCTCGCGGAACTCGTGGCAATGCTGGTGGAAGAGGCCGTGGCGGCCACGCCGGCCGGCGGCGCGGTGGCCGTCTCGGTCTTCGCCGAGGACGAAGGTGATGGAGGACCGCGCGCCAAGGTGCAGCTGAGCGATGCCGGCGCGGGCCTTGACGCAACGGCGGCTGCGGCGGCCCTCGATCCGCTGTCCGGCCTCTCGCCGGACGACCGCTTCGCCGCGGACGGTCGCCCACTGCGTCTGACCCGCATGGCGGAAGCTGCGCGGGCGCTGGGCGGATCGCTTGAGATCGATCCGGTCGGGATGTCTCAGGCCGGTGAAGACCTGGGCCGGCGTCGCGGCATGATCGCGCGGCTCACCTTGCCCGCCTGAGCCTGCGAAGGTGTTCAACCACCAATCGGGTGGTATCCGCACAATGGAACTACTCCATTGTGCTGGCAAAAGCCTGTCTGAACGGCCCTCGACCCACCATGTCGCATATGTACGGAGTTGACGGGTCCGGCCGTCCTCTGCGAAAAATGCAATAGAAACAAGTTTTTAGAAGCCTTCCAAGTTAGCTTCGGGCCGTGCCATGATCGTTTGTTCATGCAACGTCTTTTCAGACCGGCAGGTGCTTGATGCGCTTGCGGGAACCCCATTGCGCTCCCCCAGCGAAGTTTATCGCTGCCTCGGCTGCTCGCCCCAGTGCGGACGCTGCGCCCGGACCATCCGCACGCTGATGGATCAGGTGCAGGCGCACGATTGCGGTGCCTGCGCGGACGAATGTCCCGTTGCGGGACTTACCGGAATGGTCGCCGCCGAATAAGCTTCCTAGAAGGGTGCCCGAACGCCCGGCGAACAACCGGCGGTGTGGTCGGGTACCTTGCCACCACATTAGAATTAGTCTAACGCTTAATCCAAACTAACTGTCCTTACGGCATCAGGAGCTGAGAATGAAGGGCGATCCGAAGGTTATTGAATACCTCAATCGGGGCCTGCGCTCTGAGCTGACCGCCATCAATCAGTACTGGCTCCATTACCGGATGCTCGACAATTGGGGCTACAAGGCGCTGGCCAAGAAGTGGCGCGCCGAGTCCATCGAGGAGATGGTGCACGCGGACAAGTTCACCGACCGCATCCTGTTCCTCGACGGCTTCCCGAACATGCAGGTGCTCGATCCCCTGCGAATCGGCCAGGACGTGAAGGAAATCCTCGACTGCGATCTCGCCGCCGAGCTCGATGCCCGCGCCCTCTACCAGGAAGCGGCCGCCTACTGCCAGACGGTGAAGGACTATCCGAGCCGCGACCTCTTCGAGGAGCTGATGGCGGACGAGGAAGGCCACATCGACTTCCTTGAGACCCAGCTCGATCTCGTATCCAAGCTCGGCCTCCAGCTCTACGCCCAGCACCACATCGGCGAGCTCGACGAGGACTGATCCTCCTCCGCCCGTCCGATATCAACGCAAAGCCCGGCTCTCACGCCGGGCTTTTTGCTTTGTGAGGCCCGATAGTCTGGAGAAAGTATAAACTGGCCCCACTGCGCGCAAAGCGTTTCGGAATTAGATGATTTCCAATGTTTCCGGGCTCACGTCCTTCTTCATTGACCCTTCGTAACGCGCCGGGCTAGCCAATTCTCCATCGTCTTGTCGTGCTCGCTCCGAGCCCGCGTGTGGGGATTTCAATGGGTCGCTTTCATCTCTTGCGCAGCCTTCTCGCCGGTGGCGCACTGCTTGTCGCGGCGCAGGGCGCCAGCGCGCAGCAGGTCGTCAACGTCTACACCACCCGCGAGCCCGGGCTGGCCGCTCCCCTGTTCGAGGCCTTCACCAAGGCCACGGGCATCGAGGTGAAGAGCGTCTTCATCAAGGACGGCCTCGCCGAGCGCGTGAAAGCGGAGGGCGCCAGCTCCCCCGCCGACGTGCTGATGACCGTGGACGTGGGCAATCTGCTCGACGTGGTGGATGCCGGCGTCACCCAGCCCGTCACCTCCCCTGCCCTCTCCGCCATTCCCGCCAACCTGCGCGATCCGGCCGGCAACTGGTATGCCCTCTCCCTGCGCGCCCGCCTCGTCTATGCGGCGAAGGACGAGGTGAAGCTCTCCGCCATCACCTATGAGGATCTTGCCGACCCCAAGTGGAAGGGTAAGATCTGCATCCGCTCCGGCCAGCACCCCTACAATGTGGGGCTGGTGGCGGCCTACATCGTCCATCACGGTGAGGAGAAGGCCGAGGCCTGGCTGCGCGGCCTGAAGGCCAACCTCGCCCGCAAGCCCGCCGGCGGCGACCGCGAGGGCGCCCGCGACATCCTCGGCGGCATCTGCGATCTGGCGGTGGGCAATTCCTACTATGTGGGCCTGATGCGCTCGGGCAAGGGCGGCGCCGACCAGAAGAAGTGGGGCGACGGCATCAACGTGCTGCTCCCCACCTTCCAGGGCGGCGGCACCCATGTGAACGTCTCCGGCGCCGCCGTGGCCAAGAACGCGCCCCACAAGGACGCCGCCGTGAAGCTGCTGGAATTCGCCATCTCCCCGGAGATGCAGGCGATCTATGCCAAGCAGAACCTGGAATATCCGGTGATCGCCGCGGCCGAGGTCGATCCCATCATCGGCGCGCTGGGGCCGCTCAAGGTCGATCCCATCCCGCTGGTGGACATCGCCAAGAACCGCAAGCGCGCCAGCGAGCTCATCGACAAGGTCGGCTTCGACAACTGACGGCCGATGGCTGAGACCGCATTGACCGGCGAGCCGCGCGCGACGCGGCTCCGCCTCCCCCGCCACCTCTCCCCGCTCCTTCTGGCGTCGGGATTGGTGGCTCTTTTCGTTCTGCTGCCCCTCCTCGCCCTCGCCGGCATCGCCGCGCGCGGGTCCGGGGACATGTGGCCCCACCTGATCGCCACCGTGCTGCCCGATGCGCTGGCCCAGACCGGCCTGCTGGTGCTCGGTGTCGGCGTGGTGACTCTGGTGGTGGCCGTGCCATGCGCCTGGCTGGTGGCCACCTGCACCTTCCCCGGCCGCTCGGTGCTGGAATGGGCGCTACTGTTGCCGCTGGCCGTGCCGGGCTACATCGTCGCCTTCTCCTATCTCGACGTGCTGCACCCCCTCGGGCCGGTGCAGGAGGCGCTGCGCGCGATGCTCGGCATCGCCAGCCCGCGCGGCCTGCGCCTGCCGGATGTGCGCTCCACCGGCGGCTGCATCCTCGTGCTTTCGGCCGTGCTCTACCCTTACGTCTACCTCTCGGCGCGGGCGAGCTTCGTGCTGCAGTCGGCGGCGGCGCTGGAAGTGGCGCGCACGCTGGGCGCCAGCCGCTGGCGCGCCTTCCTGCGCATCGGCCTGCCGCTGGCCCGCCCGGCCATCGTCGCGGGCCTGACCTTGGTGCTGCTGGAGGTGCTGGGCGATATCGGCGCCTCCGAATTCCTCGGCGTGCGCACCCTCACCGTCTCCATCTATTCCACCTGGGTGAACCGCTCGAACCTGCCCGGCGCGGCGCAGATCGCCCTCGTCATGCTCGCCCTCGTGCTGGGGCTGATCCTGCTGGAGCGATGGGCGCGGCGCGCCCGGCGGTTCGTCGCCACCGGCTCGGCCCGGCCGCAGGCGCCGCTGCGGCTGACCGGGCTTCAGGGCCTCGCCGCCGCCGCCTTCTGCGCCCTGCCGGTCATGCTCGGCTTCCTGGTGCCGTTGCTGCACCTCTCCATCTCGGCGGCGCGACGGATGGCGGAGACCGGCTTTCCCACACGGATCCTCGGAGAAGCTGCCACCACCGCCGCCCTCGCCGCCGGCACGGTGACCCTCGCCCTCGGCCTCGGCCTCGTGGTGGCGCTGGGGCAGCGGCTGACGCGCGCGCCGCTCGCCTCCGGCTTCGCGCGGGTGGCGAGCCTTGGATATGCAGTGCCGGGCACCGTGCTCGCCGTCGGCCTGCTCAGCCCCCTCGCCGGCTTCGACAACATGCTGGATGCCGCGATGAAGCAGGCCTTCGGCATCTCCACCGGCCTCCTCCTGTCGGGCTCGGGAGCCGCGCTGGTGGCGGCACTCGCCATCCGCTTCCTCGCCATCCCCGTCGGCGGCATCGAGGCGGGATTCGCCAAGCTCTCCCCGCATCTCGACATGGCCGCCCGCAGCCTCGGATCGTCGCAGCCGCGCACCGTGCGCCGGGTGCTGCTGCCGCTGCTGCGGCCGGCCCTCGCCACCGCTGCCCTGCTGGTGTTCGTGGATGCCATGAAGGAGCTGCCGGCCACCCTGCTGCTGCGTCCGCTCGGGTTCGAGACACTGGCCACCCACGTCTATGGCGAGGCGGCGCGCGGCACCTATGAGGATGGAGCGCTGGCGGCGCTGGTGATTCTCCTCGTCGGGCTGGGGCCGGTGATGCTGCTGGCCCGCATGTCCTCGTCCGCCCTTGCCGCTTCAGCGGACGGCACGCGCGGCAGCGCCTCGGCCCGCGACTGACCGGCGCGCCGGCCCACCCCGAAGCCCCCAGCCATCAAAGCGACACAGAGCCCGCTAAAGGTGCGGCCACGATCCAACGTGGCCTCAGGCGTCGCGCGCATCGCCCCGCCTGCTCCCTCGGAGACCTCTGTATCTTCATGCTGCGTGTCGGCCAGAACACCCGCCGGGCCGGGCTCATCGCTGCATCCGTGCTGGGCGCGGGAGCCGCGCTGCTGCTCGTCGCCATGGCGGTGCTGCCTTTCCTGGTCCCGGCCGCCGAGCTGCGGCGGGTGGCGGCGCAGGCGCTTGCCGGTTCGACGGGCCAGAAGGTGGAGATTCTCGGCGAGCCGTCGATTCGCCTCTTCCCCTCGCCGCGCGTGGTGCTCGGCAAGGTCAGCTTCCCGCTCCCCGCCGGCCAGTCGCTCGATGCCGAGAACGTGGTCACGCGGCTCGACCTGCTCCAGCTCGTCGCCGGGCGGGTGGCCGTGAACGACGTGATCGTCGAGCATCCGACCCTCGTCCTCACGGGCGAAGGCATGGCGCCCGCCCTCGGGATCGCGCCGGTGCTCGCCGCCACCGACCGGCCGGAGCTGCGCATCATCGACGGCACCATCGCCTGGCGCTCCAGCAGCGGCCTGACCCGCGAACTGGTGAGCGGCATCACGGCGAGCCTCGACCGGGTGCTCGACCGCGCCGGCATCGCCGTCGCCGTCCAGTTCGACTGGCGCGAGCAGCCGGTGAACGCGACACTCTTTATCGACGACATCACCGCCTTCATGGCCGGCACACCGGCGCCCATGCGCGTGACCGTGGCGACGGACGGCGCCAAGGCCCGCTTCCACGGCCGCGCCGCCCTCGGCAAGGCCCCCACCATGGACGGCGCGGTGACGGCGGACGCCGATTCGCTGCGTGACCTGTTCGACTGGGCCGGCATGGAAGCGCCCACGCGCAGCGGCTTCGGGTCCTTCTCCCTCGCCTCCCGCCTGAAGTTGGAGAAGGGCGAGGTGGCCCTGACCGAGGCGAGTGTCGATCTCGACGGCAACCGCGGCGATGGCGGCCTTCTGGTGAAGGTCTCCGGCCCACGCCCGCTCATCCAGGGCACGTTCGCCGCCGATCACATCACGTTCGCTCCCTACGGCGCCATGCGCCTGACGGGCGGCGAGCGGCAGGGCTGGGACCGGGGGGCGGTCGATCTCTCCGCCCTCGGCGCCTGCGACCTCGACCTCAGGCTTTCGGCGGCCCGGGTGGACGTGGGCGACACCGCGCTCTCCACCGTCGCCGCCAGTGCCGTTCTGACCGCCGGCCGGCTCGTGCTCGCCATCGGCGAAGCCCACGGCTGGGGCGGCGTGCTGCGCGCGTCCCTGACCCTCGCCCCCGCTCCGCCCGACGCGGCCGCCCCCCAGGCCCGCCGTTCGGCGGGCGCGGAGCTGCGGCTCGAGGCGGAAGCGAACGACGTGGAACTCGCCCGCGCCCTCGACGACATCGGCGGCTTTCGCCGCATCGACGGCACCGGGACACTCCAACTCGACGTGACGGGGGCCGGACGCAGCATCCAGGACATCGCCGCGAACCTTCAGGGCAGCGCGGCGCTGAGCGCGGCCAACGGCTACCTCAACGGTTTCGACGTGGCGCAGCTGCTGCAGCGCATCGAGCGGCGGCCGCTCTCCGCGGCCAGCGACTGGCGTGGCGGACGCACCGCTTTTACCGAACTCAACGGCCGCATCGCCATCAGCGACGGTGTGGGTACGGTGGAGGAGCTGGTCATGCGCGGGCCGCGCGCGCAGATCGACATGACTGGCTCGCTCTCCATCGCCCAGCGCGCGCTGGACCTCGCCGGCCACGCCGCGCTGCCGGCGACCAAGGGCGCGAAAACCGGCGCCATCGACCTGCCGTTCAGCGTCCGCGGCCCCTGGGACGAGCCGAGCATCATGGCCGACCCGCTCAGCCTCATCGAGCGCTCCGGCGCGGCTTTGCCGCTGCTGGAGGCGGTGAAGGCCCGTTCCTCAGCCCCCGCCGCCGAGCGGGCGATGGATGGCGGCGCGGCTGCGAACCCGCAGCAGCCTCCGGCGAACTGACAGCGCCCGCACCGGACACAACGGGAAGCGGAAACGAAAAAGGCCGGCGCGTTGGCACCGGCCTTAAATCCTGTTTGCCTGCGGCAGAGAAATCAGCCCTTGAGGCTGGCCTGCATGGCGGCGCCGAGGCCCTTGAACGAGAGCGGCAGGATGACCGGGCGGCGCGAACCGTCCTCGAACACGATCTCACCCTTGCCGGAGCTGGCCTTGAGCGCCGTCAGCTGATCCTGCGTCAGCTCGGTGGAGGCGACGCAATGCTGGCCGCAGCGCTTGAAGGTCAGCACCACGTCCGCGACGCCGGGAACCTTCAGGGAGACGTTTGAGGGCAGCCACACGCCGGGCGGGGTGAGGACGATGAGGCGCACCGGCCCACTCTTCTCAGCCCGCACGGCGACGTGGGCGAGGATATGGGCGAGGTCGGGGGTCTGCAGGGTCTGCACCGCCTCGCAGCCGCGCTTCTCGTCCTTGCCCTTGCAGCGGACGGTCCAGTCGTCGTGCACCGAATGGGTCTCGGTGGGATCGGCAGGAGCAGCAGCAGGCGCAGCGGCCGGAGCCGGCGCGGCAGCCGTCTGGGCGGCGGCGGGAAGGGCGAAGGCCGAGGCGGCAAGGACAGCAGACAGGAGCGAGAGACGGAAGGAGGGGATGAGACCGGTAAGCGCCATCTTTTACGTCCTCTCAATCGCACCCGCGCCCCGCAGCGGTGCCTCGCCGGGACATACCGACACCGGCCCCGCGAGGCAACGCAAATCGCGGCGGGACACCCCCTGACACTGGGGAAGGCGGCGCCCAAAGCACCGTCCCGCAGGGACAGTCCGACGCGACAATGGTGTCTGATTACAGGAAGCCGCACGCCCCGGCGTCTGGGCGTTCACCCCCGCGCCCTGTCCTCGCGCCGTGCGGCCACCGCGGCCAGCACACGCTCTGGTGTCGCCGGAGCGTCGAGCTTCACGGGACCCGCGCCCGGCAGGCCGGCGATGGCGTCGCGGATGGCCAGCCACACCGAGATGGCGAGCATCAGCGGCGGCTCGCCCACCGCCTTGGAGCGCAGCACCGTCTCTTCCGCGTTCGGCTTGTCGAGCAGGTGGACGTTGAGCACCGGCGGCACGTCGCGCGAGCCGGGGATCTTGTAGGTGGAGGGGCCGCGCGTGGCGAGGCGGCCGTTGGCGTCCCACTTCAGCTCCTCGCAGGTGAGCCAGCCCATGCCCTGCACGAAGGCACCCTCGATCTGGCCGATGTCGATGGCCGGGTTCAGCGAGCGCCCGCAATCGCCCACGATCTCGGCCCTGAGCACCCACACCGCGCCGGAGAGCGTATCCACCGCCACCTCGGCGGCGGCGGCGCCGTAGGTGTAATAATAGAAGGGCCGCCCTTCCGACTTCGCCATGTCGAAGTGGATCTTCGGCGTCTTGTAGAAGCCGGTGGCGGAGAGCGGCACGCGCTGCTGCCACGCCATGTGCGCCGCCTCGCTGAAGGAGAGGCTGCGGTTGCCCACGCTCACGCGGCCCTCGGCAAACACCACCTCCTCCACCGCCGCATCGAAATGCGCCGCCACCACGCCCGCCATGCGGCCCCGGATCTCCTTCGCCGCGATCAGCGCCGCCATGCCGTTGAGGTCGGAGCCCGAGGAGGCGGCGGTGGGCGAGGTGTTGGGCACCTTCGCGGTGCTGGTGGCGGAGACGCGCACATGGTCGAGCGGAATGCCGAAGGCGTCCGCCACCACCTGCGCCACCTTCACGAACAGCCCCTGCCCCATCTCGGTGCCGCCATGGTTCAGATGGACCGAGCCATCCGTATAGACATGCACCAGCGCGCCCGCCTGGTTCAGCGTCGTCAGGTTGAAGGAGACGCCGAACTTGATGGGCATGGTGGCGAGGCCCTTGCGGATCACCGGGCTCCGCGCGTTGAAGGCGTCGATTTCGGCGCGCCATGCGGCAAGGTTCGCCTTGGCGTCGAGGTGGGCCATGGCCTCCTCGATCAGGCTGTCCTCCACCTCCTGCCCGTAGGGCGTGATGTTGCGCGGGGCCGCGCCATAATGGTTGGCGGCGCGCACGACTTCGATGGGCTTGCCGAGATGGCGTGCGATCTCGTCCATCACCGCCTCGATGGCGAGCATCCCCTGCGGCGCGCCGAAGCCGCGAAAGGCGGTGTTGGAGACAGTGTTGGTCTTCACCAGCACGCCGCGGAAGCGCGTCGCCGGGATGAAATAGCAATTGTCCGCGTGGCACAGGGCACGGGAGACCACGGCAGGCGAGAGGTCCGCCACATTGCCGCAATCGGCGGCGAATTCCATGTCGAGCCCGGCGATGCGGCCGTCCCCGTCAAAGCCGGCTTCCCAGCGCACGCGGAAGGGATGGCGCTTGCCGGTGGCTTCCATGTCCACCTCGCGCGGCAGGCGCAGCTTCACCGGCTTGCCGGCGTGATGGGCGAGCAGCGCGGCGATGGCGGCGATGATGGTGGCCTGGCTCTCCTTGCCGCCGAAGGCCCCGCCCATACGCCGCACCTCCACCGTCACCGCCGCGAACGGCAGGCCGAGCACATGGGCGACACCGTGCTGCGCCTCGGTGGGGTGCTGGGTGGAGGAATAGACCAGCATGTCCCGGTCCTCGCCGGGAATGGCGATGGCGATCTGCCCTTCCAGATAGAAATGATCCTGCCCGCCGCATCGCACCTCGCCGGAGAGGCGCAAGGGCGCACCGGCCAGCGCGGCCGGCACATCGCCCCGCCCCACCTGCTGGTCCGGCGCGACGCGGGCGCCGGCCTCATAGGCTGCATCCAGATCGAGCAGCGCGGGCAGCGCCTCATACTCCACCCGCACCAGCGCTGCGGCAGCGCGGGCGGCATCGAGGGTCGGCGCGGCCACGGCGGCGACGGGATGGCCCACATAGTCCGCCTCGCCCGCCGCCAGCAGCGGCTCACCGGTGCGGATGGGCGCGATGTCGTTGACGCCGGGAATGTCGCCCGCCGCCACCGCCACCACGCCCGGCAGGGCACGGGCGGCGGACAGGTCGATGGAGACGATGCGCGCGCGGGCATGGGGGCTGAGCACCAAAGCGGCGTGGAGCAGGCCCGGCGGCTCCGGCATGTCGTCGAGATAGATGGCGCGGCCGCTCACATGGGCGTTGGCGCTCTCGTGGCGGGCGGGGACATGGACGGCGCGAGTCATAGCGCCTCCAACTCGAGTGGCACGCCGGGGCGCGTGGTGGCGATGTGGAGGCGGCGCACCAGATTGGCGGCGGCGGTGAGGCGATAGGCGGCGCTGGCGCGGTGGTCGGAGAGGGGCGAGAAGTCGGCGGCGAGGGCCGCCTCGATGCCTTCGGGCAGCGCATCGGCCCATGGCGCGCCGGTGAGGAGCGTTTCCAGAGCGGAAGCACGCTTCGCTCGGTCAGCCATGCCGCCGAAGGCCGCCGCGAAAGACATCATCCGTCCACCGTCCACCCGCAGGCGAAAGGCGCCGAGCAAGGTGGAGATGTCCTGATCGAACCGGCGGGAGAGCTTCCAGGCAAAGAGCTGCTCGCCCTCCGCGAGGCGCGGCAGACGAAGCGCGGCGATCACCTCGTCCGGCGCGAGCGCGGTCTTCCGATAGCCGGTGAGGAAATCCGCGACGGTCATGCGCCGCATCCCGGAGGGTCCGGCCAACTCCACCTCAGCATCCAGCGCCAGCAGCACCGCCAGCGTGTCGCCCACCGGCGAGGCGGTGCCGAGGTTGCCGCCGAAAGTCCCCATGGTGCGGATCTGCCGCGAGCCGATGCGGCGGATGAGGGCGCCGAACGCCGGGAAGGCCGTCTCCACCGCCTCCAGCCCCTCCGCATAGGTGACGGCGGCGCCGAGCACCAGCACATCGCCCTCCCACGCGATCCGCTTCAGTTCGGCGACGCGGCGGCTGGAGAGGACGAGGGGGAAGCCCTGCCGCTTCTTTGCGGGGATGAGGCCGAGATCGGTGGCGCCGGCGATCAGAACCGCGTCCGGATAGGCGCTGCGCAGCGCCACCAGCTCCGAAAGGGTCTGCGGCACGAGATGCAGTTCGCCCTGTGCCGCGATGCGGGTGTTGGGCTCCGGCGGAACGGACACAGGTTCAGCCATCGGCGGCGCGGCGCAGAGCGCGCGGGCGGCATCGACGATGGGGCGATAGCCGGTGCAACGGCAGAGATTGCCGGCCAGCGCCTCATGGATGTCGGCATCGCCCACCGGCGCATCAGCCGTGCGGCTCTCGCTCAGCGCATAAAGCGACATGACGATGCCCGGCGTGCAGAAGCCGCATTGGGTGCCGTCGCTCTCGGCGAGCACCGTCTGAACGGGATGGAGGCCGGACGCACCGGCAAGCCCCTCCACCGTCTTCACCTCGGTGCCGTCGATCTGGGAGAGCAGCAGGATGCAGGAATTGGCGACCTGCCACCGCGCCGCCCCGTTGTCCTGCCGGCCGAGGGCGATTGTGCAGGCGCCGCAATCGCCTTCCGCGCAGCCTTCCTTGGTGCCGGTGAGGCGGAGGCGGGTGCGCAGGAAGTCCAGCACCGTCATGGAGGGGGCGGCATCCGCCACCTCGATCCGCTCGCCGTTCAGGACGAAGGCGATGGCCACGCTTTCAGCCTCCCGCGCTCTGGGACGAGCGGAAGGCCCAGGCCACCATGCGCCGCTCGAACACGGCGAAGATCGCGTACATGAGGATGCCCTGGATGGCGAGGGAGATGAGCCCGGCGAACACCAGCGGCATCTGGAAGTTGGAGCCCGCCTGCACCATGAGATGGCCCACCCCCGCATTGGCGCCGATGGTCTCGGACACCACCGCGCCGACGAAGGCGAGCGTGATGCCCACCTTGAGCGCCCCGAAGAGATAGGGCCCGGTGCGGGGAATGCCAACCTTGCGCATGATGTCGAGCTTGGAGGCGCCGAGCGCCCGCAGCACGTCCTCCAGTTCCGGCTCGGTGGTGGCGAGGCCGGTGGCCACGTTCACCACGATGGGGAAGAAGGAGATGAGGAAGGCGGTGAGGATGGCCGGCACCTCGCCGATGCCGAACCACATGATGAGGATGGGCACCACCGCCACCTTGGGCACGGAATTGAACCCGATCATCACCGGATAGAGCCCGCGATAGATGGTGCGCGACCAGCCCACCACCACGCCGAGCGCGATGCCGAACACCACCGCGATGGCGAACCCCGCCATGGTGGTCCACAGCGTGACGAAGGAGTTCTTCAGCAGCGGCCACCAGTATTTCACCATGGCGGCGAAAATCTCGGTAGGCGCCGGCAGGATGAAGGTGTCGATTTTGAACAGGCGGCAGGCCGCCTCCCAGATCACGAACAATGCGACGGTGAAATAGACGGGGGCGAGGTTCTCAACGGAGAGCTTTTTCATCATCTCACGCCGCCTGCCGCACTTCGGCGATCTTGTTGCGCAGCTCGTGGACTAATCCGGTGAACTCTGGCCGGTAGCAGACATCGAGATCGCGCGGCCGGGGGAACGGCACCTGCCGCGTCTCCACGATGCGGCCGGGGCGCGCGCTCATCACGTGGATGGTATCGGTGAGGAAGGCCGCCTCGCGCAGATCATGGGTAACGAGGATGACGGTGAAGCCGAATTCCTGCCAGAGGTCGCGCAGCACGCACCACAATTCCTCGCGGGTGAAGGCGTCCAGCGCGGCGAAGGGCTCGTCCAGCATCAGCAGCGCCGGCTGGTGGATGAGGGAACGGCAGAGCGAGGCGCGCTGCTGCATGCCGCCGGACATCTCCCAGGGAAAGCGGTCGGCGAAGGCGCCGAGGCCCACCACATTGAGCAACGCCATGGCCTTGTCCTGAAACGCGGCCTTGTCGCGGGAGAAGCGGCGGCGATAGGGCTCGACGATCTCCAGCGGCAGCATCACATTCTGCAGCACGGTGCGCCACGGCAGGAGGTTGGCGTGCTGGAAGGCCATGCCCGCCACCTTCACCGGCCCCTTCACCTCCGCGCCATCGATGGAGACGGTGCCGGATGTGGGGCGGATGAGGCCGGTGACGAGCTTCATCAGCGTGGACTTGCCGCAGCCCGAAGGCCCCACCACCGCCGCGAACTCGCCCTTGCGCACATTCAGCGTGGTGCCGGCCAGCGCCGTCACCGGGCCGGTGCGGCCGGGATAGGTCAGGGTCACATTGTCGAGGACGATCACGGGGAGGCCTTTCGGTTCGGCGTCGGCCACTCCCCGGACAAGCGACACCGCAGGTGGAGCGCCGATCCGGGGTCCAGGGGAAAAGTCGGCGAAGCCGGCGATCGCCCCGGCGGCCTCAGGTCAGGTCGCTTTCGGCGATCCCTTGCGCTGGACCCCGGCTCGCATTCCGCTGTCGCTGCATGCGTCCGGGGTACGAAATCGCGTCACATCTTCCGCTCGCTCGCCGGCGGCAGGTACTCGCTGGTGAAGATGTCCGCCGCCGTGGGCTTGGCCTTGAACTCGTAGGTGATGCCCACCTGATCGATGGACTTCGCCAGACGCGCGGGGTCCACGTCGCCGGTGCCATTGGCCTTCACCCAGTCGGTGACGATGTTGTCCTTCAGCGCCATTTCGAGCCGGGCCAGCTCGATGGCCTCGTCGGCCGTCTCGTTGCGCTTCATCACGGACTTGATGGCGCTCTTGGGGTCCTTCGCCGTGTCGATGATGCCCTTGATGGTGGCCTTCACGAAGCCCTTCACCACCTCGGGATGGGCCTTAGCGAAGTCGGGGTTCACCATGATGGCGTTGCCGTAGAGCACGAGGCCGTGCTTGGACATGAGCATCACCGCGATGTCGTCCGCCGGCACGCCCTTCTGGCGCAGGTTGAAGAAGGAGGAGAAGGAGAAGCCGGTGATGGCGTCCACCTTGCCGTCGGCCAGCATGGGCTCGCGCACGGGGAAGCCGATGTTCTCGATCTTCACCTTCTCGGCGTCGATGCCGTTCTCCTTCACGAAGGCCTTCCACTGGGCGAAGGCGCCGTCCGGCGCGGGGGCGCCGAGGATCTTGCCTTCGAGGTCCTTCGGCTTGGTGATGCCGGTCTTCTTCAGGCTGACGATGGCGAAGGGCGGCTCGTCATAGACCATCTGGACGGCGGTGACCTTCTTGTCCGGGTTCTGGTCCCGGAACTTCATCAGCGAGTTGATGTCGAAGAAGCCGATGGGATAGGTGCCCGCCGCCACACGCGCGATGCCGGCCACCGAGCCGGGGCCGCTGTCGATGGTGACGTTGAGCCCCTCGGCCTTGTAGTAGCCCTTGTCCAGCGCCACGAAATAGGGGGCGGACGGCCCCTCGAACTTCCAGTCGAGCGCGAATTTCACGTCGGTCTCAGCCAGCGCGGGCGCCGCTGCCAGGGTGGCGAGAACGGCGGCGAACACGGAACGCATCAGGCCCATGAAAAAGCTCCTCGGTTTCGCTGCCGTGGACTGCAACCGCCATGCCAGCGGCCCCGCACGCCGTAGCGGCAGGCCACGGGCGCCCGGACCGTCGCGGATCGGCCACTGCCGCACGATGAGGCAGGCAGCCTCTGCCCTCAAGATCGGCAGATTGCTTAGGCCATAAGCAAACTGCGCTCTTCCCACCCTGCTGGACAGATCCCGCCGCCTGGGCCACTCCATCAATGACAGATGCCGACAAGCGGAGGGGCCATGGCACGGCGGGTGCTGCTCACCTGGGAACAGGGCGCGGGGTTCGGCCACACCATCCAGCTGGCGCGGCTCGGCCGGCGGCTCGCCGAAGCGGGCGCGGAGGTGGCGGCCGCGGTGCGCCACCTGCAGAATGCCGGGCCGCTGGCCGAAGCTGGCATCCGCCTGATGCAGGCGCCGCCGTGGCCCGCCCCTGCCCCGCGCGCTGGCGACCATATCCCGGCCTCGGCGACGCTGACCGACAGCCTCGCCCGCGTGGGCCTGCGCGATCCCGACAGCGTGCGCCCGGTGCTGCGCGCGTGGCGCGACCTGATGGATGTGGAGCGGCCGGACCTGGTGGTCTGCGACTATGCCCCCCTCGCCGGGCTTGCCGCGCGCGGGCGCTGCCCGGTGATGCAGGTGAGCACGGCCTATTGCCTGCCGCCGGCGGACCTCGAAGCCATGCCGGTGTTCCACGATTTCATGCCGTCCCAGCATCCGGATGGCGAAGTGGTCGCGGCGGTCAACACCGCGCTGGCGGATACGGGCCTTGCCCCCATCGACCGCATCGGTGCCCTCTTCACCGGCGATGACGCCTTCGTGCGCAGCTTCCAGCTGCTCGATCCCTACGCGGACCTGCGCAGCCGGCAGGCGGAAGGCCCGGTGATGACCGAGGCCATGCGCGAGGCGTCACCCGATGCCCGCACCGTCTTCGCCTATGTCCACACCGACGTGGCCTCGCGACCGGACATAGCCGCGGTGCTGATGGCGCTGGCCCCACGGCTGGAAATCTTCGTGCCGGGCGTCGACCGCTCCTGGCTCGCGCCGCTCTCGGCGGCCGGGGCCATCGTGCATGGGCGGCCGGTGTCCATGGCGGAGGCCATGACCCGAACCCGCCTGCTGATCCATCAGGGCAGCGCCGGGGTGGCGGCGGATGCGCTGGCGGCGGGCGTGCCGCAAGTCACCTTCTCGGTGCATGTGGAACACTGGCTGAACGGCGAGGCGCTTGCCGCCGCAGGGCTCAGCCGCAATTTCCCGCTGTTCCAGCCCGATGCACGGGTTGCGCCGGAGCCGGTTCTGGCCGCGCTGGAAGACAGGGACATGGCCATGATCGCCGCAGCGGCCGGCCGGATGCACCGGGCGGAACTCGCCGCCCGCGATCCGCTGGACGCACTGACGGAGCGCTGCCGCGCGCTCCTCTAGGCTCGCTCAGTAGCCGATCGGCCCGCCGCCACCACCGCCGATAGGTCCACCGCCGCCCCCTCCCCCGCCGCCACCGGGGAAGCCCGGAAAGCTCGGGATATTCGGGAAGGTCGGCAGGTTGGGGAAGCTCGGGAAGCCGCCACCGCCGCCATAGCCGCCGGGGAAGCCGCCGCCACCGCCACCGTAGCTATAAGGCGGCGGGGTGACAGGAATGACGACATTGCCCTGGTTCTGCTGGGAGGCCTGCTGGGCGATGGTGTCCGCCTCGCCCTGAAGCGCGGTGTTCACGGACCGGCAGGTCGCCGCCGCGAGGTCCATGGTGGTCTGGCCCTGCACCGGCACGCCGCACGGATGGCTGGACCCGCGGTCGAGGCCGGTCGTGTCCGCGACCGGGCCGCGGCGCCCGCCGGTCTGGCCGGTCTGGCTGCGGGTCTGGGCGATGACCGCGTCGATCTGGGCCTGCGAGACGCGCACCGGACCGCTCATGCCACCGCGCCCGACCGTGACCATGAAGCCGGGGCGGCGGATCACCACCGTCTCCCCGCCCGGCCCCACCACGGTGAGGGTGCCGAACTGGAGGATGGCCTGGGTCTCGCCGTCGCGGTGGATGATGGCCGCGACGCCGCCGCGGATGCCGATGGTCGCCACCGGCGTCTTCACCTCGGCGCCGCCGGTGTGGCTGGCATTGCCGCCGACGAAGCGCGCCGCGCCCTTGGTGAGGGTGAGCGCCATGGAGCCGGCCTTGGCGTTGGGATCGTAGACGAACTCGTCGATGACGAGGTTCGAATTGGGGCCGATGTTCAGCGTGGTCTTGTCCACGAACAGGACCTGCACGCTGCCGGCGGAGCTGGTCTCGATGCGTTCGCGGTGGATGATGCTGGAGCCGAGTTCCAGCGTCCGCACGCCCGACCCGGCGTTGCCGGTGGAGCGGGGATTGACCGCGGCGGCCGTGCCGACGCTGTTCTGCGCCAGCGCCGGGCCGGTGGCGGCCACGATGGCGAGGGAGGCGACCGAAGCCAGGAGACGGGCGGGGGTGCTGATGGGCATGATGCGTTGCTCCTCAGAACCGCACGTTCGGGCCGATGGAAACGCTGAAATTGTCGAACGCATAGTTCGGCAAGGTCGAGGTGGACCAGCTGTACTGGACCTGCGTCAGCAGCCCCCACTGCTCGTGGACCGGAACGTCCAGCGCGAGGCCGACCCGGTACTGGTTATCCTGTTCCGTGATGAACCGGGTGATGAACGGGTTGGGCGCGTCGTAATTGTAGCGCGTGTAGCCGACACTGGGGATGGCGATCCAGCGCTTCACGCCCCATAGGCCCTGGAACTCGA
The DNA here is from genome assembly GCF_043193615.1 of Xanthobacter aminoxidans. Classification (NCBI taxonomy): domain Bacteria; kingdom Pseudomonadati; phylum Pseudomonadota; class Alphaproteobacteria; order Hyphomicrobiales; family Xanthobacteraceae; genus Xanthobacter; species Xanthobacter aminoxidans. The sequence goes on from NZ_JBAFUS010000001.1 coordinate 535,574, forward strand.
ACGGCAGCGCAAGGTCCACCGCGAAGGTGTTGTAGGAGTACCAGGGCAGGTCGCCCGAGGCGTCGTTGTAGGAGAGCCGCGCGCGCCAGCGCCAGTCGTCGGTGATGCGGCCGAAGGCGTTGCCGCCCACCGTCCACATCTCGCCGCTCTGGAACGACGCGGTGGGATAATCCTGCGACGACTGGTAGTCGCGCTGGCGGATCTCCGCGAAGGGCTCCAGCCCGAACCAGGCGCTGAACGGCAGATAGAGCGAGACGCCCGCGCCGTAGGTGCCGAGATAGCCGCTGCCGCCCAGCGCCACACCGCCGGCGAGCACATAGGCGCGGATGGACGAGCCCGGCAGTGCGTCCGGCGCCAGCGCGAAGCGCGGACCGGTGTTGAATTCGGCAAAGCCCAGGTTCAGCTGCTGCAGCTGGAACTGCTGCGAATAATAGAGATTGAGGTTGGTTTCCCAGACATCGCCGCGCTGGTTGCCGAAGTCATAGACGTGGCGGATGGAGGCGAGCGCGAAGGCGTTGCCGTCCGCCTGCGCGGCGGCGCTCGGCGGCAGGAGCGCGCCCACATCCTGGCCGATCACGAGGCGGCTGGAGGGACCGTAGTTGGCGTTGGACTGGTAGCGCACGCCCACCTGCCCGTAGACGCTCCACTGGTTGGTGGAGAGGCGGCGGTCGATCTCCACCAGATAGGCGGCGATGTTGTCCCGCTCCTGCCCGGTCAGTTCCGGCGACTGGGCGATGGGCTCGAAATAGGCGCGCGCGGATTCATAGGAGCCGAGCCGGTAATAGAGCCGCGCCAGCTCAAGGCGCACGCGGACCAGCTTGGGATTGTAGAAGAGGATGCGCTCGTAGACGCCGATGGCGGCCTCGTAGTCGCCCACCTCCACCGCACGCCGGGCAAGGCGGAAGGCCAGTTCCACGTCCGCAGGACGCTTCATGGACTGGTCGAACAGGGTGTTGAATTCAGGGTCGGAGTCCGCCAGCACGGTCTGCTGCGCTGCCAGCGCGGGTCCCGCCAGCACGCTCAGCGCCACAGCCAGCACGATGCCGCGCACGGACGCCCTCTCCCCCAAGCTACCCCTGCTCGGGTCCGCAACCCGAGTATTGTACCGCTTCACCAGCATGCCTGACCATCCGGCTTGTGCTGGCAAGGCCCCGCCCCTTGCCCATGCAGCGATCCTTACCATTGCGGGTGCCGGAAGGGGATTCCGCGCGCCGGACAAGCCAAGGATTAATGCGCATTTCCGTGAGGTAAAAGCATTTTTGCCACAGGCGCCTGAGCGACGCGCCACGATCATACCGCCACGCAATCCTGTCCTCGCAATTCGCAGGACAGCGCACCTGGGACCGCCCGAACCCCTCGCATTTTCAGATTGCACGGATGCAATAAACATAGACTTTCATTCCATAAATGTTTGCATAAATTGACCTCAACGGCGGCCACGGTGCCGCCCAGAGGATCAAGGAGCAGACCCATGCGCAGCATCGGACTTCACCACGTCACCGCCATCGCCGGCCCGGCCCGTCGCAATCTGGACTTCTACACCCGCACCCTCGGGCTGCGGCTGGTGAAGAAGACCGTCAATTTCGACGATCCCGGCACCTATCACTTCTATTTCGGCGACGCCGCCGGCTCGCCCGGCTCCATCCTCACCTTCTTCCCCTGGGAAGCCGCCGGCACCGGCCGGGCGGGCGTGGGCGAGACGCAGGAGACCGCGTTCCGCATCCCGGAGGCGGCGGTGAGCTACTGGACCGAGCGCCTCATCGGCGCAGGCCTCGCGCCCGATCTGCCGGAGAAGCGCTTCGGTGAGACGGTGATCGCCTTCAAGGACCCGGACGGGATGCGCATCGCCCTCGTCGGCGTCCCCGGCATCGAGGCCGAGCCCGCCTGGGCCGGCGGCGAGGTGCCGGAGGCGCACGCCATCCGCGGCATGCATTCCGTGACCCTCCTGCTGAAGGAGGCCGGCGCCACCGCGGACATCCTCACCGACGTGTTCGGCTTCGAGGAGGCCGGCCGCGAAGGCACCCGCATCCGCTACCGGGCGCCGGGCGTGGCCGTGGGCGGCATCGTGGACATTCGCGAGGCCGGTGGCTTCCTCTCCGGTCGTCAGGGACGCGGCAGCGTCCACCACATCGCCTTCCGCGCCGCTGACGACGCGGCGCAGGCCGAGATGGTGGAGAAGCTGACGGCCCGCCACGGCCGCCACGTCACCGAGCAGCGGGACCGGAACTACTTCCGCTCCGTCTACTTCCGCGAGCCCGGCGGGGTGCTGTTCGAGATCGCCACCGACGATCCCGGCTTCGCCGTGGACGAGGCGCCCGAGCATCTCGGCGAGGCGCTGAAGCTGCCGGCCCAGTACGAGGCGCACCGCGCCGAGATCGAGCGGGTTCTGCCGCAGGTCGCCTGAGCGGACAGGCCCTACACCCCATCATCGCCCGGCCGCGCCAGCGGCCGGGTCGGAAAGGAACAGCCCCAATGACCACCGTTCCTGATGCGCTTGCCGCCCCCGCGCGGGGCGCCCTCTCCTTCACCCACCGCTTCTTGCCCGCCACCGATCCGGCCGCCGCACCGCTGCTGCTGCTCCACGGCACCGGCGGCGACGAGAATGATCTCATCCCCCTCGGCCGGATGCTCTCGCCCGGCGCGGCGTTGCTGTCGCCCCGCGGCAAGATCAGCGAAGGCGGAATGCCGCGTTTCTTCCGCCGGCTGGCGGAAGGCGTGTTCGACGAGGAGGACGTGGTGCGGCGCGCCCACGAACTGGCCGATTTCATCGGCGAGGCGCGCGCCGCCTATGGCCTTGCCGCCCCGGTGGCGGTGGGCTTCTCCAACGGCGCCAACATCGCCGCGGCCATGCTGATGCTGCGTCCGGACGTGCTCTCCGGTGCGGCCCTGCTGCGGGCCATGGTGCCGCTCGCCAACCCGCCGGCGGGCACCCTTCCGGGAACGCCGGTGCTGATGCTCTCGGGCGCCGCCGACCCCATCGTGCCCGCGAACAACGCGGCCCGGCTGGTTGCCCAGCTGGAGCAGCGGGGCGCCCGCGTGGAGCACCGCACGCTGCCGGGCGGCCATGGCCTCACGCCCACCGACATGACGGCCATGCGCGACTGGCTCACGCGGACCGGCGCGGCGGCGGCCTGAGGCTCAGCGCGCCGGTTCAGCGCGCCGGCTTGGCCGAAGCCGTGCCGCTGCCACCGCCCTGCTTCGCCGCCGCGATGATGGCGGGCGCCAAAGCATCGGCGAGGCAGGCGTAGCCGGCGTCATTCATGTGAAAGCTGTCCCACGACAGGGTGCCGCGGAACCCCTTCGGGTCTTCCGCGGCCCACTGCTTCATCATGGCGTAGCGGCGTAGCAGCGGCACGCCGCGCGCCGAGGCCGCCGCATTCACCGCCGCGACGAACGCCTCATAGCGGGCGAGATCGTTGATGCCGGGGAAATACTGCTGGTCGATGACCACCACCGCTGCGCCCGACGCTGCGATGGCGGCGAGGCCATCGGCAACCGTGGCGCGCAGCCGGGTCGGATCGCCGCCGAAGATCACGTCGTTCGTGCCCACCTGCCACAGCACCAGTTGAGGCGCCGGCTGGGTCTGCACGAGCGACTTGAGGCGCGCCAGCGTGGACGGCCCGGTCTCTCCCGAGACGCCGGCATTCACCATGGCGACCCGCCCTTCGCCCAGTGCCGCTGTCAGGCGGCGGGCGAGCTGGCTCGGATAGTTGGTGTCGCCGCTCGATGCGCCCACGCCTGCCGTGGTGGAGGAGCCGATGGCGAGGATGCGCAGGGGCTGGCCCTCCCTGAGCGCCTTGACGCCGGCAGGCATGGACAGCGCCGGCGAGGGCCGCGCCGTGCAGCCCGCGGCATGGGCGGCATTCGGCCCGCCGGCAACAAGGAAACCGCCCAGAACGGCGAGCAGCGGGACCGCAAGGAAACGAAGGCAGCGCATGGGGAAGGACCAATCCGGAAGAAACGGCGCCCGCCGAACGGACGCCGGGGCGGATTGAACCCAAGGCGCGCGCGACGTCAACAGCAAAGCTCCACGGGGCGCCTCGCTCCGCCGCGCCTCACTCCGCCGGGCCTCACTCTGCCGCGCGCATGGGGGATGCCCCCTCTTGCGGCCGCCCATCCGCCTTCACCCGGGGATCGGTCCAGCGGCCCGCCTCGATCTCGGCGATCTGCCGCGAGACGTCGCGCACCACCTTCCGGGAGAAGGGGCCGAGATGCATGTAGAACAGCGCCAGCGAGAGCAATTGCTCCAGCCTGTCCAGCCGCTTGAGCCCGCGCAACGCCACCGGCCAGATGTGCACCGCCGCCCGCGGATGGCGCCAGGTGACGGTGGCGAGCACGCCGAACAGCCGTCCGAGATCGGCGACCATCTGCCTGACGTCGATGGGCGCCGGCGGGGCCGGCGGCTCGGTCGCGGCGACCGCCCCTTCCTGCCGCCCGACGAGTTCAGAAAGCCGGCGGATGCGGCCGAAGAAGGCGCGCGGGGCATAGACCCGGGCATAGACCTCGCGGTAGCGCCGCAGCACGTCGATGCGCGGCTCCAGGGTCGCGAAATTGAGGCCGGCGCCGGTCTGGTCCCCGTGGCGGAAGTCTTCTTCCTTGATCGGGAACATCCGCCCTTCCCGCTCAAGCCGGCGGGAGAGCTGGGTATCGGGAAGCGCGTAGAGCAGGCCCAGCGAAACCACCGGGATGGCCGCCTCCTCGATCAGTTCCGCCATGGCGTCCGCCGCGTCGGGGGACTCATTGTCGAAGCCGACGATGAAGCCCGCGATCACCACGATGCCGGCGGCATAGATCCGGTGGACGCTGGCGGCGATGTCGCGCTTGGTGTTCTGCTTCTTCTGCGTGGAGCGCAGGACCTCGGGATCGGGGCTCTCGATGCCCACGAACACCAGATAGAATCCGGCCTCAGCCATCTGATCCAGCAGCGCGCTATCGTCCGCGAGGTTGAGCGAGGCCTCGGTGGAGAAGTGGAACGGGTGGCCGTGCGCCCGCTGCCATTCGATCAGGTGCGGCAGGAAGGCCTTCACCGCCTTCTTGTTGCCGATGAGATTGTCATCGACGAAATCCACATGGCCGCGATAGCCGAGCGCGTAAAGCGCATCCAGCTCCGCCAGCATCTGCGCCGCCGTCTTGGTGCGCGGCACCCGGCCATACAGCTCGATGATGTCGCAGAACTCGCAGGTGAAGGGGCAACCGCGCGAGAACTGCACGCCCACGAACAGGTAGTCCGGCAGGTGAAGCAGATCGAAGCGCGGCACCGGCGTTTGGGTCACGGCCGGCCGCTCTTCGGGCGTGGTGATGAGGCCGGAGCGGGCACCGCTCTCCCAGGCTTCGACGAAGGCGGAGAGCGTCGCCTCCGCCTCGCCGAGGACACGGAAGTCGGCGGCCGCATAGGCTTCGGGGCTCGAGGACACGTCCGGTCCGCCCACCACCACCACCTTGCCCGCCGCCTGCATGGCAGCGACGGCGGCCAGCGCCTCCTGGCGCTGGGGCAGCATGCCGCTGACGAACACCACGTCCGCCCATTCGAGATCAGCCGGGTCCAGCGCACGGGCGTTCAGGTCGCACAGGCGCGCCTCCCAGTGCGCCGGCAGAAGCGCGGCGACGGTGATGAGGCCCAGCGGCGGCGCCATGCAGCGCGCGCCCTTGAGCCGCGCCAGCTCAAGATTGCGCCAGAAGCTGTCCTGCGCAAACCGCGGATAAAGTAACAGTACCCGGACGCTCGACATCGCCGCCCCTATCGCCGCCCACATGATTCGCAGATGACCATAGGGCGGTTGCGGGACCGTGTCATCGCAACGGACCATGTGGCCTCAAGGGCAAGCTGGATCGCGGCCACGGCTTGCGCGACCACGGACACGTCAGGCGCGCGTTCCCCCCGTTTGATCGTCGGCCGAGATGGCCCCGCCGCGCACGAGTTGGGTCGGCGCCATATGGGCATCGCGATAGGAGACCATGCCGTCACCGATCTATTTTGTATCGTTTATTTCCTCAAGAAATAACGGGAAGTGCGCCGCGATATCGTCGACTTCCATGATGTGGTAAATGTTGAATCGGTAGGCTGGCCCAAGATCGACCTCCGGGGGCGTAAAGGGAAAGGCCAGATTACCAGCGGTCGACATGCGCCCCTCGAACCCCAGATGCAGCAGATATTGCTTGGTCGTCCGCATCACTTGCATGGCGCGGTCCGGGTTTGGCGCGAGACACTCGCCGAGTATGAAGACTTCATGGGGCGAAGGGGGCGCGCCATCGACGTCGAGCGGACGAACGCCGTCGATGCCGTACAGGCGGAACGCGAGCTGGTAGTCCTCCGGCGCGTTCTCGCACACGAGGTCACGCACCACTTCCTTGATCCGGTCCACGACCCCCGCGATGTGCAGGATGAAATTGGGATCCGCCGCCGCGCACAGCAGCACGGCCCGCGACCCGACGGACACGGCCCCCTCCAGTTTGATGGTCTGGCGCGAAGCGGGGCGAAAGTCCGCGCCGGAGACGCGGGTGCGCCGCGCGTCCAGCGCCTCGAAGCGGGCGTTGGAGAGATCGACCGCCCCGGCCGGCTCGCGGATGGTGAAAGGGTCTGCCTGTTCATAGAGGCTGTGGCCGGCCACAGAGGCCGGGGTGGCGGCGCGCTCGGGGTTCATGCTTTCAAGCTCGAACCCGTCGCGATCTATCGTCGCCAGGATCGCATCGCGCCCGCCGGGACGGCAGCAAATGGACGCACATTCGACGATTTTCGCCATGTGGATCGCCAGCCCCACCGGAAGGCCGGCCATGATCGGCAAGGCGGAGAAAATTCCGGTATCGCATGCGCGGCCGGCGATGATCACGTCGGCGCCGGACTGCAGGGCGCGCTGAAAGGCCTCCACACCCATTTGCCCGACGATGTGAGCGGCGGCGTCCACATCCGCCTCTGTGAGGTCGGGCATGGTATCCACCGGTCTGATACGGCCTTCGCGCAACGCCGCCTTGACGGCGGAGCGGGAAATGTCGGCGGGCATGTATGCAAGCGTGAAGGACAGGCCGTCTTCCGCAGCGATCTCGCGCACCAGCTCCAGCGTGCCTTCCAAATGCGGCGCGGCGCCCGCCGATCCGGCAGAGCCGATCACCAGTGGGACGCCAAGCTGCCGGGCGCCACCAAGGACCCGGCGCAGATCCTGCTTCGTACTGGTCCGGGATGTGGCCATCTTCCCGCTGCCGAGATAGGCGGGGCCAATGTCGATCGACCCCATGTCGCAGCCGATCATGTCCGGCCGGCGCGCAAGGCCGGCCTCGAATGCCGCCGCGGGAATGCCATAGCCGAGCTGCCCTGACGCCCCGAGGATGCGGATGCTGCGCCGACGGCCGGACGCGATGTCGTCGAGAAGCGTGCCGATGCCGTTCATAAGTCGATTCCAAGCAGCGGCGCGTGCTGTTGGGCGCCGTAGACGTCACGGTCGCCGGGATCCCCCGACATCACCTTTCGGGGGATCGATATCTTGATGGCCAGCGCCGGACGGTAGATGTGGACGGCAACCCGCTCCAGCGCTTCGCCATAGCGCCGCGCGACCTCCGCGCGCAGCGTTTCAGCCGCGGCGGCCACGTGGTTGAAGCGGTCCTCGTCGGGAAAGACGAGATCGAAGGTCAGGACCAGCGGCCCGGCATTCTTGCTCCGCAGAACGGAGACCATTTGATCGAGCCGCATGCGCCTGTCTCCGGCTGGTCGATCAGTTCACGCCGACGGCGTGACGGCCGGCGATCCGGCCGAAGACGGCCCCTCGCAGCACCGAGGTTGCCCCGGTATACCGGCCGTAATAGATGCCCATGGTCTCTCCGGCCGCGTAGAGATTGGCGATGGGCTGCCCGTCGTGGTCGACCACCTGGGCATTGGCGTTGCAGCGCAGTCCGCCGAAGGTGAAGCAATTGGCCGAACTGATCGGCCACGCCCGGAACGGCCCCTGAGCGAGGGGCAGCGCCCAGTTCGACTTTGGCGGCGAAATGCCCTCGGTCGCGAGCCCGTCACACTCGAGCGGCTTGAACGTGCCCGGCCGCGTCGCAGCGTTGAAGGCCGCCACCGTCGCAGCCAGTTTCTGCGGCGGGATGTCGAGCTGAAGCGCGAGGCCTTCCAGCGTGTCCGCCGTGAACGGCTTCTTGTCGCTCCGCACCGTGCGCTGCCAGTTCGGCACATCGTCCAGCCGCGCGTCGCAGATCACATAGGCGGTTCCGCCCGGCAGCCGCCCGATCAGGCGTGCGATGTTTTCATAGATCGTATCCACGGTGCCCGACGCCTCATCGACGAAGCGCTGGCCGTCGCGATCAACCAGGATGCCATAGGGAAACACGAAGACGATGGGCTCGGACTGCCCCGATCGCGGGTCGATGGGCTCGGCGTGGTACTCGGTGTAGTCACCGCAAGGAGCCGCTCCGGCTTCGAGGGCCATCTTGATGCCCTCGCCGCGATTGTAATAGCCGCCCCGGGCGACGGGACGGATGTACCGCGCCTGCGCCCCGTAATAGCGCGCCTGCATCTCCGAATTGCCTTCGAACCCGCCGCAGGCCAGCACCACCTTCCCGAGGAAGCGGCGCATGCCGTCCCCCGTCTGCGCCATGATCCCGGCGACCGACCCATCCTCGGCCCGCACGAGGCCGCGCGCGCTGGTCTCGTAGTGGAAGTCGACGCCGAGCTTCTCGGCGGTGGTGGCAAGCGCCTCCACCAAAGCGAGGCCCCCGCCCACCGGGCAGATGCGGGTGGTGGAGGAGGTGATCAGATACGTCGCCATGTCGGAGAATTTGATCCCGGCGCCGCGAAGCCAGGAGAGCGTCGGGCCGGCCTCCCGCGCGAGCGTCGAGATCACCTCAGGATCGGTGAAGGAGAGCGCCTTCACGATGGGGGACCAATCCGCATAGGGACGGCCGGTTTCGGCGATCAGCGACGGATCGAGGTTCCACCCCGCGTTCTGCATGAAGTGCTCTTCGAAGTCGTCGGAGACCTCGTTTTCGTTCTTCATGCGCATGAAGGCTTCGGTCCAGCGCGTGTTGCCGCCCCGCTCCTCGATGCAGGAGCGCTCAAGGACGGCCACGCGGCGACCGGTCTCAGCGGCGGAGACAGCGGCGGAGAGGCCCGCAATGCCGCAGCCGACAACAACGACGTCGTAAGCGTGCTCGATCATAGCTTGACCGCGAACGGATCGCGCTCCTCGTTGGAAAAATCGATCATCACGTTGCGAATGCTCGTGAATTCATCGAGCGCCACTTCGCCGCGCTCGCGCCCGAAGCCGCTCTCCTTGAAGCCGCCGAAGGGCGCCTGGACCGCGACCGCGCGATACGTATTGACCCAGACCGTGCCGGCCCGGATGGACCGGGAAACGCGCATGGCGCGTTGCAGGCTTTCCGTCCACACGCCGGCCGCGAGGCCGTAGCGGGTGTCGTTGCCGATCTCGATCGCCTCTTCCTCGGTATCGAACGGCAGGATCGACAGGACGGGGCCGAACACCTCCTCCTGGGCGATGGTCATGTCGTTCCGGACATCCTTGAAGATGGTGGGCTGTACGAAGAAGCCCTTCCCGAGCCCCGGGCCTTCGGCGGCGCCACCGCCGGCGGCGAGGGTCGCGCCGTCCCGCTTGGCGGCGTCGATCATGCCGAGGATGCGGGCGAACTGGGGCTCGTTGGCCGCGGTGCCCATCTCGGTCGCGGGATCGCAGGGATCGCCGAGCCGGATGCGGCTTGCGCGCTCCACCAGCGTCTCCACCACCTGGTTGTAGACGCCGCGCTGAACCAGCAGGCGCGATCCGGCGATGCAGGTCTGGCCGGTGGCGGCGAAGATGCCGGCCAGCGCACCGATTATCGCCTTCTTGAGGTCGGCATCGTCGAAAATGATGTTGGGCGACTTGCCGCCCAGCTCCAGGGTGGCCGGCACCAGGGCCCGGCCCGCCACGGCGGCGATCTCGCGCCCCACGCCGGGGCTGCCCGTAAAGCTCACGCGGTCGATCCGCCCCGAGGCCAGCAGCGCCTTGCCGACCCGCGCATCCCCGGTGACGACGTTGACGACGCCGGGCGGAAAGCCTGCGGCCTCCACGAGTTTCGCGAACTCCAGCGTGGTCGCCGACGCGTGCTCGGAGGGCTTGATCACCACGCAATTGCCGGCGGCCAATGCGGGGGCGAGCTTGTTGGACAGGAGCCCCATGGGGGAGTTCCAGGCAGTGATCAGCACGCACACGCCGATGGGATCGCGCACCGTGTAGTCGAGCGTGTCGCGCTGATCGAGCGGGATGGTCTTGCCCCAGAGCTTGTCCGCATAGCCGGCGAAGAAGCGATACTGCCGCGCCGCGAACAGCATCTGGCTCTGCGTCTCGCGGATGACCTTGCCGTTGTCCGTGCTCTCCAGCCGGCCCATGCGCGGCGCGTCCGCGGCCAAGAGGTCGGCGAGCTTGGTCATCAGCCGCGCGCGCTCGGCACCGGAGGTCTTGGACCAGTGGGTCTCGAAGGCCGTGCGGGCGGCCGCGATGGCGTCCGCGACCTGCTGGTCGCTGGCCTGCGCCAGCGAGGCCCACTCCTCGCGCGTGTAGGGGTTGATGGCGGGAAAGCGTTCCTGTCCCGGTTCCTCGACCCATTGGCCGTTGATGAAGAGCTTGTAGTGCGTCATGCGGAAACTCCGGCGATGTCCTGGATGCGTTTCGGGGCCGGTCAGACGTGACCCGCTGCGAACATCTGTCGTGCCACCTGCGAGTCGGGCAGGAAGGGACGGGCAGCAGTGATCTGGTTGATGGGCGCGCCGGCGAGCCAGGCGCGTAGGTTCTCAATCGTCTGCCCGTAGAAGATCTCGTAGTTCGCCTCGGTGACGAAGCCGATGTGCGGCGTAGCGACCACGTTCGTGAGCGTTCTGAACGGATGATCCTTCGGCAGCGGCTCGATCTCGAACACGTCGAGACCCGCACCGCCGATCCGTCGCTCCAGGAGAGCGCGGACAAGCGCCTCCTCGTTGACGATCTGGGGACGTGCCGTGTTGATGATGACGGCATCCCTCTTCATCTCCGCCAGCTCCGCGTCGCCGACAAGGCCGAGCGTCGCATCCGTCAACGGCATGTGGATCGTGATCACGTCGGACAGACGGAACAGATCGGACTTGGACACGCACTCCACCCCATGGGGCGCGGTGCGCTCGGGGGTCAGGTTGGGGCTCCAGGCAACGACCTTCATTCCCAGGATCTGGCCGATGCGGGAGACGGGAATGCCCATGTTGCCCAGGCCGACGATGCCAAGGGTGAGCCCCGCGAGGTTGCGGCCGAGACCGATCTGCCAGCCGCCCGCGCGCAGCGAGGCCGTCTCCTGGGGCATGTGGCGCGTCAGCGAGAAGATCAGCGCCCAGGTCACCTCCACGGTGGTCTGGTGCAGGGCATCCGTCGCGCACACGAAGATGCCCCGCGCGTCGGCGGCGGAAAGGTCGATGGAGCGGGCATTGCGCATGCCGGTGGCCAGGATCACCTTCAGATCGGGCAAGGCGTTGATGACCTCCGCCGGAAAGGCGGTCCGCTCGCGGATGCGCATGACCGCATGGAAGCCACGCAGGCGCCGGACCAGATCTTCGGACGTCGCCACGTGATCCGAGAACGCAACCGTCTCCACGCCGGCAATGGCGCCGTGGGGCCAGAACCGCGCCGCCACTCCCTGGTAGTCGTCGAGGATTGCCACCCGGAACGGATTGGGGACGCTGCTCTTGGGATGAGGGCTCTTCTCGTTCATCGATACCCCTTGTCAGATCTCAGCTCGCGGGCCTTCGCTCCAGCGTGAGCGCAATTCAAACCCGGCCTCCGGCTGCCATGCCGATGTGCCCGGGCACCCAGACCCGGCCGTCGAACAATCGCCGCGCGGTCCGGTAGAAACTGCCGCTGCGCACCTGCCAGCCGTCCGGTGTCCGCACCACGTCGGCATCGACCGTCAGCACACCGGCGGGCATCGCCAGCCGCATGGGTCCGGCGGAGCGTTCCGGCCGGCGGCATTCGGCGACGACCGATCCCTCCATCTGCACCGCCGCCGCCGCGCAGAGCGAAATGGTGAGCGGCAGCGCCCGGTGCGGCTGGCCGTTGGAGATGGCGCGGATGACGAGATCGCCTTCGTCGCCGGCCTTCGCGGATGCGACGAAACAGATGAAGGGGATGACGGGGATCCGCCGCGCGGCTTCCACATCCGGCGCGATGCCCATTGCCACCGACGCCGCACAGCGGATGGCATCGAGCCGGGCAAGAATGTCGGCGCGTGCGTCCAGCTCCTGGGGTGCCTCGTGGCCCGTGAGGCCCACGTCTTCAGCCCGCACGAAGATGGCCGCATTGGCCGCGTCCACCATGGAGACATCGATGCGTCCCAGGCCCGGCACATCCAGCACGTCGCGCACGGCTCCGGTGGGGAGCAGCCTGCCGGTCGACGCCCCGCCCGGATCGATGAAATCCAGCCGGATGGGAGCGCCCGTCCCGCTCACACCGGGAATGGCCAGATCGCCGTCGAACCGCGCACACCCGTCCTCGACGGGAAAGGTGGCATGGATGAGCTTGCTGGTGTTGGTGTTGAAGATGCGAACCCGCGCCTCGCCGTCTTCCTGCGGGGCGAGCATCATCTCGTCCAGTGCGAATGGCCCGACGGCCGAAGTCATATTCCCGCAGTTGCCGCTGTAGTCGACGCGCGACGCGCCGATCGCGACCTGCGCGAAGGTGTAGTCGACATCCGCGTCCGGCCGCTGGGAGGGCCCGACCACGCAGACCTTGGAAAGGGAGGAGAGACCTCCCCCCATTCCGTCCAATTGCCGCCCGTAGGGATCCGGGCTCCCCATGGCCGCCGCGAACACTTCGTCCCACGTCGCCCGATCAGGAGGCAGATCGCGCGCGTGGAACATGAGCGCCTTGCTCGTGCCGCCACGCATGAAAACTGCCGGAATGGAACGCTGCGCGGCCAAAGCCCTACTCCCCGATCCACACCCCTGCCCGCCGCCCACGCATCCTTACGTCCGGACGACATCGAACCTCACGACCTGCGCGCCGCCATCACACCTTGAGGAGACGGCACTTCGGATCCTTCTGCGCGGGAAACGCCGCCTCTTTCGAAACGGTGTCCACGAACTTCAGGAGATCCCAGGGGTCTTTCGATTCAGCCGGGGTCTTGCCGACGAACCGGTAGATCTGGCGCACCACCATGCCGTCCCCGCGGATGAAGCCATCCTTCGTGGACATGTCGTTGATGGGCATCTTCCGCATGGCGGCGAGCACGTCCGCAGTCTGATCCGTATTGGCGGCCTGCAGGCCTTTGAAATAGTGGATCAACGCATTGTAGGTGCCGGCATGCCCGACATCCGGCGGGCGGCCCGTCAGCTTGCGGAAGCGATCGGAAAAGGCGCGGGTCTCCGGATTGAGGTCCCAGTAGAAGGGCGCGGCAACCGGCATGCCCTGGATACCCTGCGGCCCCACCGCCTTCAGGTCGGAGTGGAAGGCGAACGGGGCGACCGGACGCATCGTCTTCACAATTCCGAAGTCGACGCACTGGCGCAGAAGGTTCACGAAGTCCTGCCCGAAAGTAACCACCCCGAGAACTTCCGCCTTGGAAGCCTGGGCGGTGAGCAGATGGGACGCGAAATCAGCCTCGCCCACCGGCGGGCGTGAGGTTCCCAGCACGGCGCCGCCCGCAGCCTTGATCAGAGGGGAGGCCTCGTCCTCCATGATGCGGCCGCCCGCATAGTCGGAGACGATGAAGTACCAGGTCTTGCCGCTGGTCTTCATCGCCATCTCGACCGTAAGCCTGACGATGGTGCGCGCCGTCCAGTTCCAGACGATGGCGTTGGGGGAGCAGTCCTGCTCGATCAACACGTCCGTCGAGGCATTCTGGACGATGTTGATCTTGTTCTTGTCGGCGGCAAGCTTCTGCACACCAAGCGCGACCGCGCTGTTGGTCAGGCCGGTGATGAGGCCGACCCCTTCGATGTCGTACCATTTGCGTGCGATGGAAAGGGCGAGGTCCGGCTTGTTCTGGTGGTCGCCGCTGACGATCTCGATGGGGCGTCCAAGCACCTTGCCACCGAAATCCTCGACCGCCATCCGGGCCGCGATCGTCGTGCCATTCCCACCGAGGTCGGAAAAAACCCCCGACATGTCTTCGAGCACGCCGACCTTTATGGGCTGCATCTGTGCATGCGCCCGCCCCAAGCCAGCACCAGTCAGTGCCAGCGCACCGCCAAACAAGACTGTTCGCCGCGAGACCATCGACACCTCCCTGTAGGCGCGGCGTGTTGTTCTGACATTTGGTGGCTGGAGCCCTCAACGGGAGACTCGCGGACGCCGACCGCCCCCTGGGACGGATCCGGCGCAGCCACGCAAACGCTGCCGCTACCATTATTGCTGTCGCCGCATCCATGTGCGGATGGCCAAGTCAGTCCCATGCCGCCCTCAAACTGTCAACAGTTTTCCGAAATTGCCGACAGGCGGGACTGCATCATGCTGTTTTTGAGCATTTCTCCATGGCTGATTGTCTGCAAGGTACGAAGCGTGCCAACGCCCCCCCCGCGCGGCAAGACGCCCCTCAATAGGAACGCTGCTGTCGCCGCGTCTCGCGGGGGGACGCGGCAGAGGCCTGGATCGAGGACAGGGCATTCAAGCGCGCATTGCGAATGTGCCGCCGCATGCAGCCTTCGGCGGCATCCGGGCTCCGGCTGAGGAGCGCGGCCAGAATTTCCCGGTGCTCGCCGAATGCCTCCTTGGCCCGGCCGGGCTGAGCGCTCGCCCTCAGCCGGTGCAGGCGGAGCTGATAGTAGAGACCATCCAGAAGAAGGCGCTCCAGCTGCTCACACCGGGCACCCTTGATGATGGCGAAATGGAAGTCATCGTCGCCGACACCCTGGTGATAGGCCTGCCCGGACGAAATATCCTGCTGCCGGCCATGCTCCTCCAGAAGATCGCCCAGTGCCGCAAGCTCTGATGTGGTCATATGTTCGGCAGCAAGCCTCGCCGCCATACCCTCCAGGGCCTCGCGGACGATGAAAAGCTGCGACACTTCTTCCGGACGGAAGTCGATGACACGGATGCCGATGCGGGGCGTGCGCATCACGAGGCGCCCCTCAAGGCGGCCCAGCGCCTCGCGAAGGGGCCCCCGGCTGATGCCGAGCTGGCGGGCAAGCTCCGATTCGGACAGGCGCTGACCCGGCAAGTATCGACCGGAGGTGATGACCTGCACCAGCTTCACGAAGGCCTCTTCCGCCAGCGAGGTCAAGGCGATGGGCTCAATGGCGCCGGGCCCCGACTGAGGGTCGGAATGAAGCGGGATCGGCCGGGTGGCCATGGTTGCACCTCACACGTTGAAGGGCACCCCTGCTGACAGGACTGCCGATAATTTTTGCTGAAAACACCATATCATCCCGGCAGACATTGAAGAAGCGCGCGCAGTCGGTACAAACCCAAAACTGTTGACAGTCGTCAGTATCCGGGTCTAGCTGAAGGCCAATGCCCCTGCCCCGGCGAGAGGAAACGGATGCGATCCGCGCTCGTTCTAAAAAACCTGGTTGCCCGCAGGGCGGCCATCACCGTGCCCGGCACGGCGAATGCCATGTTCGCACGGGTGATCGAGAACCTCGGCTTCGACGCCATCTATGTCAGCGGTGCGGGCATCGCCAACATGGCGCTGGGCGCGCCGGACATCGGCCTGACGACCCTGACGGAGGTCGCGGAGGCAACGGCCGCCATCGCGGACGCCGTCTCCCTGCCGATCATCGTGGATGCCGACACCGGCTTCGGCAACGCGGTCAACATGGTGCGGACCATCCGCATGCTGGAGCGCGCCGGGGCGGCAGGTATCCAGATCGAAGATCAGGTCTTTCCCAAGAAGTGCGGGCACTTCTCGGGCAAGGAAGTGATCCCGACCGGCGAAATGGTCCAGAAGATCAAGGCGGCGGTCGATGCGAGGGTCGACGGCGACATCCAGATCATCGCCCGCACCGACGCCGCCGCGGTGGAAGGCTTCGACCGGGCGATGGAACGCGCCCATGCCTTCATCGAAGCGGGCGCCGACATGACCTTCGTGGAAGCGCCCGTGACGGTGGAGGAGCTGGCGCGCATCCCGCGCGAACTTCCCGTGCCGCAGATCGCCAACATCGTCTTTGGCGGCCGCACGCCCGATCCGGGCCGCGAGCAGCTCGGGCAGATGGGCTTCTCGCTGGTTCTCTACGCAAACGCCGCTTTGCAGGCGGCGCTGAAGGCCTCCTACGAGGTTCTGGAGGCGCTGAAGCGGGAGGGATCGCTCGCCAGCGTCAGCCACCGGCTCGCCACGTTCGATGAACGCCAGAAGGCCGTCGCCAAGGATCATTGGGACGAACTAGAGAGCCGCTACAGCGCCGTTCCATGAGGCAGGGAACCCGCCGGACCATTTGCGACGACGCGTGCAGAGGCCTCGATCAACAAGAGGCCCAACCACATCTGGGAGGACGAAAATGATCTCGGCCACGAGGCGCGTATTCCTGAGTGCCGCCGGCATTGCGCTGCTGGCCTTCGCATCCCCCGCATGCGCGCAGAACCCGAAGCTGCGTGTCGGCGGCACACCGAACTACGGCCCGGTCCTGCCGATCATGGCGGCGGAGAAGCTTGGGCTTTTCAAGAAGGCGGGCGTGGACGTCGAATTCTCCGGCTACCAGGGTGGCAGCGCCTCCATGGAGGCGCTCGCGGCCGGTGAAGCCGACATCGTCAACTTCATTCCCCCGGGGCTGGCGCTGGCCAGGGCACGGGGCGTGAAGGCGAGGATCATCAGCGCGGGCACCATCACGCCACGCGGATGGTGGGTCATGTCGCGCGAGGATTCCTCCATCAAGACGATCAAGGATCTCGTGGGCAAGAAGGTCGGCACCAGCTCGCCCGGCGCCGCCACCGATTTCTTTGCCCTGTGGGTGGAGAGCCAGTCGGGCGGCACCTTCACGCGCGTTCCCGTCGGCGGCTCGGGCCTCATTCCAAACCTCACCGCCAAGAATGTGGATGCCGTGGTTGCCTTTCCGCCGGTGTCCTACCGCATCGCCAGCTCGGGGCTGGGACGCGTGGTCGTCGACCTGGGCACGGCCATGAAGCCCAATGTCCCCGACGTGTGGGTCGCCTCCGACGAGGCGATCGCGAAAAAGCCCGAAGCCGTCAAGAAATTCCTCGCCGCCTTCTATGGTGCCGTCCGCTACATGCAGGAAAACCGGGCGTGGACGGTCAAGTTCATCGATGAGGCCACGAAGTTCGGCGAAGCTGTCGCCGGCGAGGAGTTCGACAATACGGTCAAGGGGCTTTCCGCCGACGGCGCGTTCAAGGAGGAGTGGGTTCAGGAATCCCTCAATCTTGCGACGCTCGCCGGGATGAAGGAGCTGCCACCGGCAGCCTCGCTCTACACCACCGAGTTCGTGCCGGTCACGCCGCTTTCGCCCTGACCGGCCATGACCGCATCACCCCACAGCTGGCGCATTCGCGCCGTGCAGTTCGGGGCCGTGGCGATCGTCGCGGCCCTGTGGGAATTCGCGCCGCGGGCCGGCCTTGCCGATCCGACGCTGTTGCCGCCGTTCTCCGAGGTCTTGAAGCAGCTCATCGTGCTGCTCTCCGAGGGCAGCGTCGTGAAGGATCTCGCCATCACCGCGAGCGAGGTCGCACTCGCCTTCGCCATCGTCGCGCCGCTCGGGGTGGGCTGCGGCCTGCTGCTCGCCGAAAACGACTATATTGGACGGGTCTTCAAACCCTTCTTCTATTTCCTGGCGAGCGTGCCGAAATCGGTATTCCTGCCGGCTTTCATCCTGCTGTTCGGCATCGGCTTCGGGCAGAAGGTGGCATTCGGCGTCTTCCAGGCCATCTTCGTCCTGGTCATCAGCACCGTCGCGGCGGTGGCGAGCGTCGAGCCGGAGCTTGTGAAGCTCGCCCGCGCCTACGGTGCCTCGCGGGCTCGGATCTATGCCGAGATCTACTGGCCATCCATGCTTCCCTTCATCGTCGAAGGCATGCGACTTGGCGTCATCTTCTCCATCACCGGCGTGGTCTTCGCCGAGATGGCGGTGGCGCGCGCCGGCATGGGTGCGCGGATCGCGACCTGGGGACAGACCTTCCAGATGCCGGACCTCTATGCGGGCGTCCTTCTGGTTTCCCTGCTCAGCATCACCGTCAACGAGGCCCTGCGCGCCTACGAGAGAAAGGTCGGAAAATGGCGAGGCTGACGGCCGGCAAGCTCGATGCGGCGGACGACGAACGCGGCGCGGCCGGTGCCAGCCAGGCGGGACCCGCGCCGGTGGATGTGGCTGTGGAGCATATCTTCCACATCTACGGCGCCGGGGCCGTGAAGGCACTGGACGACGTGAACTTCACCGTCGAGCGGGGCCGGTTTGTTGGCCTCGTGGGGCCGAGCGGCTGCGGAAAATCTTCGCTACTGCTGATGCTTGCGGGCCTGATGCAGCCGAGCGAAGGGCGCATCGTGGTCGAGGGGACCGAGCTGTCCAGGCCCGATCCCGAGCGGGTCGGCGTGGTGTTCCAGGAAGCGAGCCTCCTGCCATGGAAGACGGCGCGCGAGAACGTGGAGTTTCCCCTGAAGGTGCGCGGCATCGGCAAGACTGAGCGGCGCGCGCGCGCCGACGCCTTCCTCGATCTCGTCGGCCTCTCGGAGTTCAAGGATCGCCTGCCCAACCAGCTCTCGGGCGGCATGCGCCATCGCGTTTCCATCGCCCGCGGCTTCTGCCAGGACCCGCACATCCTGCTCATGGACGAGCCTTTCGCCGCCCTCGACGAGCAGACCCGGATGACCATGGGCAACGAGCTGCTGAACATCTGGGAGAAGCGCCGCAAGACCGTGATCTTCGTCACCCACAGCCTGACCGAGGCGGTCTATCTGTGCGACGAGGTCGTGGTGATGAGCCATAGGCCCGGACGGATCCTCGAACGCATCGAGATCGATCTGCCGCGTCCGCGCACCTACGAGATGATGGCGACGGAAAAGTTCGGGCGGCTGCGGGATCACATCTGGCGCCTCATCCGGAAGGACTGACATGACCTCCGACGCATCCGGGGCCGCACGGCCGTTCATCAGCGTCCGTCAGCTCCAGGTCCTGCTCCTCGCCGGCCTGGTCGCCGCGTGGGAAATCCTGCCCCGGGCGGGGCTGGTGCCGCCGGTCATTCTCGCGCCCTTCTCGGCCACCCTTGAGGTCGGCTTCACCTCGTTCGGCATCTTCGCACCGGCCCTGCTGACGACGCTGGGCGAGATCGCGGTGGGCCTCGTCATCGCCTATGTCGGCGGGGGCAGCATCGGGCTCATTCTCGGCAGTGTGCGGGGGCTTCGGCTCACGCTGCTTCCGCTCCTCTCCTCGGCCTATGCCATTCCCTTCGTGGTGATCTATCCGATCCTCATCGCCTGGATCGGCATCGGCCCCCAGTCCAAGATCTGGTTCGGCGGCATGTATGGCCTGTTTCCCATGGCACTGGCGACAGCGGCGGGCGTGCAGCTCGTGGATGAGCGCCTCCTGCTGGCGGCGCGCAGCATGGGGGCGAACAGGCGCCAGCAGATCCTCGAGGTGATGATCCCCGCCACCCTGCCGGCGCTGGTGGCGGGCCTGCGGCTCGGCGGCGCGCTGGTGATCATCGGGGTGGTGGTGGCGGAAATGCTCGCCTCCACCGGCGGCATCGGATTCCTCATCACCCAGTACCGCACCATGTTCCAGACACCGCAGGTCTATTTCGGGGTGCTCATCGTCCTCGTTCTCGCCGGCGGTCTCGACTGGCTGATCGGACGGCTGGAACGCTGGGCGACACCGGCCCACCGGACCCGCGAGGCCCTCTGAAGCGCCGCGCAGCAGGGCGCGCCGTCCCCACAAACCGAGGAGGTCGCATTGCCCCATCCCGCAGCGCGTCTGCGCGCCCGCCTCACCCGGCCGGAGATCCTGATCGTGCCCGGCGGGGGCTCCCCCCTGGAGCTGAAGCTCATTGAGGGCGCCGGCTTCGAGGCGGCCTACGTCAGCGGGTACGCCGCGGCCGCGGCGCGCCATGGTGTCCCCGACATCGGGCTCATCGCCTATGCCGAGCAGGCCGAGCTGGTGCGGGCCGCGCGGCAGGTGACCGATCTCCCGCTCATCGTCGATTGCGACACGGGCTATGGCGATGTCGCCAATGTCGCGCGCACGGTGCGCGGCATGGAGGGGCTCGGCGTGGCCGCCGTCCAGATCGAAGACCAGGCGTGGCCGAAGAAGTGCGGCCACATGGACGGAAAAATCGTCGAGCCCGAAGATGTCGCCCTACGCAAGCTGGACGCCGCCCTCGCCGCCCGAAGAGCCGACACGGTGGTGATCGCCCGGACAGATGCCCGCGGCCCCCACGGCATGGAGGCCGCGCTTTCCCGCTGCCGCAAGTTTCGCGCGGTCGGTGCCGACGTGCTGTTCGTCGACGGGCCGGAATCCGCCGAGGAATTGCGCATCATCGGCCGTGAGCTTGACGGGCCCCTGATGGTGAACATGTCCGAAAGCGGCAAGACGCCCCTCTTCTCCGCCGTAGAGCTTGAGGCCATGGGCTTCTCCATAGTGATCTTCCCGAGCTCGACGGTCCGCATCATGGTCCGCCAGGTCTCGGCTTTCCTCGCCGACCTGAAGGCGACCGGCGATTCCCGCTCCTGGATGGACCGCATGGCGAGCCTTTCCGAACCCAACACGGCGCTCGGCCTGTCGGAGATCAGGGCGTTCGAGGCGAACATCCTGGAGAGGCAAAGATCATGAGCGAATTCCCGTATCCCTGGCCCCCGGGAGGTCCCTCCCCGGCAGATGAACTGGTGCGAGGGGCCATCGACCTGCACCATCACGGCTATCCGGAAATCGCCTTCGATCACCGGACCCGGCATGAGGATTGGGACGAGCTTGCCATCGCACGCGCCGCGGGCATGGCCGGTATCGTGCTGAAGTCGCACATGTGGCCGACCGTCGGGCGCGCCTATCACCTGCGCCGGATGGTACCGGGCATCGATGTCCACGCCTCGATCACGCTGAATCCGATCGCAGGCGGCTTCAGCCCGCTGGCCGTCGAGGCCGCCGCGCGGCAGGGCGCCCGCGTCATGTTCTTTCCCACATGGGGCGCCGCCCACGACCGGGAGCGGGGCGGCATGTCGCGGCATCTCGGCCACATTCTCCCCCGTGCCGCAGGCCTCACGCGCGAGGCCGGCCTGAGGGCCACCGACGAAGCCGGACGGGTTCGCCCCGAGGTGTGCGAGTGCCTCGCCGTTGCGGCCGAGCACAAGATGCTGGTCTGCACCGCGCACATTTCGCCGAAGGAGAGCATTGCCGTGGCCCAGAAGGCCAAGGACTTCGGCATCGAGTCCGTGGTCTTTTCCCACCCGGACAGCAACTCGGTCGCCGCGTCACGCGAGGAAATCCGGGACATGGTTGCGCTCGATGCCGTCTGCGAGTTCTGCACCCTCGGCATGCTGCCTCAATTCCAGCGCATCTCGCCCAGGCTGGCCATGGAGATCATCTCGGAAATCAGCGCCGACCGGGCGATCATAACCACCGATTATTTCTTCGAATGGTCTCCCCCGGCCTCCGAAACCCTCCGCATGCTCGCCGGAACCTTCCTCGATCTGGGCATGCCATTCGCTGACATCCGCAAGATGATGAAAGACACCCCCGCAAGGCTGCTCGGCATCGACTTGCAGCCGTGTCCGAGCCCGTAGGACATTGGGTTCAGACCCCGGCCTTCTGATCGAGCTTAATCCCAAACGGCAGGTAAGCCATCACGGCGTCGCGCGACGGCCGACGTGCCCAAGACAATGAGCATCTCCTTGCCTCCGAAGCGGGACTTCAGCCGCCAGAGGCGCGAGCCGTTCGGATTGACGAGAAGGTGCAGCCCACCGCTGTCCGACGCCTTGAACGGCTTCCCGGTGGGCTTGAGATTGCGAATGGCAAGGTCGGAAAGTGCCATCGGTGGGGGTATCGCCGCTGGGTGTAGGGAGCCGATCCCCCAAAGCTACCCCCTGATTGGCCGGATGCAACCGCCCCTTCCCGCACCATGCCGGACGGGGAAAACGGCTTAAGTTATTGATTTTTCAGATCTGACGGATTTCAGCGGGCTCATCGGGAGCGTGAAATGGTGCCCAGGGGCGGAATCGAACCACCGACACTGCGATTTTCAGTCGCATGCTCTACCAACTGAGCTACCTGGGCATCCGCCGGGCCGGGGCCCGGGTCCGGAGGGGCGTCAACCCCTTCGGAGCGGCGAGTGTATAGGGAGGAAATCGGGTCGTGTCCAGAGCCGGCATGCAGTCTGTAGGGCGGCGCGTGGGAGCTGTGGACAAGCCACGGCGGTGATCGCCTCGATGCGTTTCGGAACAAGCGTTTCCGCCCCCCTGTCACCGGAGACGCACGCGATCGCGGGACGGGCGCCCGCCGTCCTGAGCGGGTTGCAGACAGCCATTTTTCTCCACCCGCGTGCCATCGCGCGAGTCGCCAACGGTGCGATGCATTCTTGCGCGGAAGCTGGCACAATGGCCGGCAAATCACCGCCCGGACGCAGCATCACGGCTGGGGCGGATATGCGGGAACGACGGGGGATGGTGTGCCCGAGCGCAAGATGAAGAGCGTCGCCGAGCCGAAGAGCGTCGACCAGGAGACTGCCGACTATGTCACCGGGTCCAGCGCCCCCGCAGCGGAGGCGGTCACGCTGGAGGAGGCTCTGGGCGTGCAGGTGCGCTCCATCCGCCGCGAGCTGGATCTGACGGTTTCCGACCTCGCGGGCGCGGCCGGCATCTCGGTGGGCATGCTGTCGAAGATCGAGAACGGGCAGATCTCCCCCTCCCTCGCCACGCTGCAATCCATCTCCAAGGCGCTCAACGTGCCGCTCACCACGCTGTTCTCCGCCTTTGAGGAGCGGCGCGACTGCTCCTTCGTAAAGGCGCAGCAGGGCGTCATCATCGAGCGGCGCGGCACCAAGGTCGGCCATCAGTACGAACTGCTCGGCCACGGCCTCGGCGGCGACATCGTGGTGGAGCCCTACCTCATCACCCTCACCGAAGAGGCGGCGCCCTATACGGGCTTCCGCCATGCGGGCGTGGAGTTCATCTACATGCTCTCCGGCGAGGTGCTCTACCGCCACGCGGACCGCACCTATCACCTGCGTGCCGGCGATGCGCTGATGTTCGATTCTGGTGCCGCCCATGGCCCGGAAGACCTCATCAAGGCGCCCATGACCTACCTGTCCATCATCGTCTACGGCCGCGACCGGCACTGAGCCGGCGCCCCCTTCTCACCCTGACGATCGGCGAAGTTTTCCTCCAGAGAAAATTATATTCTCTTCCGATTGACGCCCTCGCCTAACGGGCGTACTCCTTGTGACAAGGCCGCAGCGGCGGCCCGCAATGGAGTAAAATCGAACGCCATGTGCGGCATCGTCGGACTTTTCCTCAAGGACCCGAAGCTCGAAGGCGAGCTGGGTGCCATGCTCGCGTCCATGCTCTGCGTCATGACAGATCGCGGCCCCGACAGCGCGGGCTTCGCGGTCTACGGCGCCGGCGGCAAGGACAGTGTGAAGCTCTCCCTGCGCGCCGCCCGGGGCTATGATTTCGAGGGCCTCGCCGCCGGCCTGTCCGGCCCGGCGAACGGCATGCCCGCCCTCGTCCTCCACGGCACCCATGCGGTGGTGGAAATCCCGCAGGTGCGTGAGGCCGCCGTGCGCGCCTTCCTCGCCGAGCGCCATCCCGAGGTGGCGGTGGTGGGCACCGGCTCCCGCATGGAAATCTTCAAGGAGGTCGGCCTGCCCTCCTCCGTGGCGCAGACCTTCGGCTTGGCGCAGATGCGCGGCACCCACGGCATCGGCCACACCCGCATGGCCACCGAGAGCGCGGTGACCACCGCCGGCGCGCATCCCTTCTCCACCGGCGCCGACCAGTGCCTCGTGCACAACGGCTCGCTGTCCAACCACAACGCCCTGCGCCGGCAGCTGAAGCGCGAAGGCATCGCCATCGAGACCGAGAACGACAGCGAGGTGGCCGCCGGCTATCTCACCTGGCGGATGCGGGAAGGCGCCTCGCTCGGGCAGGCTCTGGAAGCCGGCCTGAAGGACCTCGACGGCTTCTTCACCTTTGTGGTGGGCACCGAGAGCGGCTTCGGCGTGCTGCGTGATCCCATCGCCTGCAAGCCCGCCGTGATGGCCGAGACCGACCAGTATGTCGCCTTCGGCTCGGAATACCGCGCGCTCGTCGACCTGCCCGGCATCGCCAAGGCCAAGGTCTTCGAGCCCGAGCCCGCCACCGTGTATTTCTGGGAGCGCGCACAGTGAACGCCATTGCGCCGGACGTGACCTTCGACCTCGCCACCACGCCGCTGCGCGAGCTGAACGAGGCCCTTCACAAGGCCACCGCTGAATCCAACGCCCGCCGCTGGCGGGTGCTGAACCCCAACGGCCGCCACGCGGTGGCGGTGGGGCTGGCCATGCCCCTCACCGTCGAGATCGAGGGCAATGTCGGCTACTACTGCGCCGGCATGAATGCGGAAGCCTCCGTCATCATCCACGGCAATGCCGGTCAGGGCGTCGCCGAGAACATGATGAGTGGCTTCGTGCATGTGCGCGGCGATGCCAGCCAGTCGGCCGGCGCCACCGCCCATGGCGGCATGCTCGTGGTGGATGGCAATGCCTCCGCCCGCTGCGGCATCTCCATGAAGGGCGTGGACATCGTCGTGAAGGGCTCCATCGGCCACATGAGCGCGTTCATGGGTCAGTCCGGCTCCCTCGTGGTGCTGGGCGATGCCGGCGAGGCGCTGGGCGACAGCCTCTACGAGGCGAAGCTCTTCGTTCGCGGCACGGTGAAGAGCCTGGGCGCGGACTGCATCGAGAAGGAGATGCGGGACGAGCACAAGGCGCTCCTGGCCCAGAAGCTGAAGGCCGCCGGCCTCGAAGGCGCGGTCGATGTCTCGGAGTTCAAGCGCTACGGCTCCGCCCGCCAGCTCTACAACTTCCACGTGGACAACGCGTCCGCCTACTGACGCGCGCCGCCGTCGCGCCCGCCACGGGCGGGACGCACCGACCGCAGTTGAACTTTTCCGGGTGAGGACCCCATGACCGCCCACAACAACACGCCGCGCACCCCGCCGCGCTTCTCCGCCACCTTCGATCCGGCGACACTGGCCGAGATCCGCCGGGCCGCGGCGACCGGCATCTATGACATCCGTGGCGCCGGCACCAAGCGCAAGCTGCCCCACTTCGACGATCTGCTCTTCCTCGGCGCCTCCATGTCGCGCTACCCGCTGGAGGGCTATCGCGAGAAGTGCGGCACCGAGGTCACCCTCGGCACCCGCTTCGCCAAGAAGCCGATCACGCTGAAGACCCCCGTCACCATCGCCGGCATGAGCTTCGGTGCGCTCTCCGCGCAGGCGAAGGAAGCGCTGGGACGTGGCGCCTCCACGGTGGGCACCTCAACCACCACCGGCGACGGGGGCATGACGCCGGAGGAGCGCGGCCAGTCCAAGACCCTCGTCTACCAGTACCTGCCGTCGCGCTACGGCATGAACCCGGTGGACCTGCGCAAGGCCGACGCCATCGAGATCGTCATCGGCCAGGGCGCCAAGCCCGGCGGCGGCGGCATGCTGCTCGGCCAGAAGATCTCCGATCGCGTGGCCGCCATGCGCACCCTGCCCAAGGGCATCGACCAGCGCTCGGCCTGCCGCCATCCCGACTGGACCGGCCCGGACGACCTCGAGATCAAGATCGAGGAGCTGCGCGAGATCACCGATTGGGAGAAGCCGATCTACGTAAAGGTCGGTGCCTCGCGGCCCTATTACGACACCGCGCTGGCGGTGAAGGCGGGCGCCGACGTGGTGGTGCTCGACGGCATGCAGGGCGGCACCGCGGCGACGCAGGACGTGTTCATCGAGCACGTGGGCATCCCGATCCTCGCCGCCATCCGCCCGGCCGTGCAGGCGCTCCAGGACCTCGACATGCACCGCAAGGTGCAGCTCATCGTCTCCGGCGGCATCCGCACCGGCGCGGACGTGGCCAAGGCGCTGGCGCTCGGTGCGGACGCGGTCGCCATCGGCACGGCCGCCCTCGTCGCGCTCGGCGACAACGATCCCCAGTGGGAAGACGAATACCAGGCGCTCGGCACCACCGCCGGAGCCTATGACGACTGGCACGAGGGCCGCGACCCCGCCGGCATCACCACCCAGGACCCCGAGCTGTCCAAGCGGCTCGATCCGGTGAAGGCCGGCCGCCGCCTCGCCAACTATCTCTCGGTGATGACGCTGGAGGCGCAGACCATTGCCCGCGCCTGCGGCAAGAGCCACCTGCACAATCTGGAGCCGGAAGACCTCGTGGCGCTGACCGTGGAGGCCGCCGCCATGGCCGGCGTGCCCCTGGCCGGCACCTCCTGGGTGCCCGGCAGGACCGGCGGATACTGATCCGAACCTTCAAGCCGCGCCGCTCGACCGGCGCGGCTTTTTTCAAAGAATACCGCTTCCAAATTCCGGGGAATTTCGCATGGACCACTTCCGTACGCCGCTCCGCGAGGCCGAAGGCCGCGCTTCCGCCGCTGCCCAGATCGACCTCGCCAAGGTCGCGAAGGACCGCGGCATCAAGTATTTCCTGATCTCCTACGTGGACCTGTTCGGTGGCCTGCGCGCCAAGCTGGTGCCCGCCTCCGCCATCGGCCCCATGCAGAAGGAAGGCGCCGGCTTCGCCGGCTTCGCCACCTGGCTCGACATGTCGCCGGCCGATCCCGACCTGTTCGCCGTGCCGGACCCGACCAGCCTCATCCAGCTGCCCTGGAAGGAAGAGATCGGCTGGCTCGCCGCCGACCTCTACATGGGCGGCAAGGAAGTGGAGCAGGCGCCCCGCACGCTGCTGAAGAAGCAGCTCGCCGCCGCCGCGCGCCTCGGCTACGAGATCAAGACGGGCGTCGAGTGCGAATACTTCCTCATCACGCAGGACGGCAAGTCCATCTCGGACACCGCCGACACCGCCGAGAAGCCCTGCTACGATCAGGCCGCCCTCATGCGCCGCTATGATGTCATCAAGGACATCTGCGACGCCATGCTCAAGCTCGGCTGGGGCGCGTACCAGAACGACCATGAGGACGCCAACGGCCAGTTCGAGATGAACTGGAACTACGACAACGCGCTCCTCACCGCGGACCGCCATGTCTTCTTCAAATACATGGTGAAGTCGATCGCGGAGCAGCACGGCCTGCGCGCGACCTTCATGCCGAAACCCTTCATCAACCTCACCGGCTCGGGCTGCCACGCCCATGTCTCCATGTGGCAGAAGGGCAAGAACGCCTTCTCCGATCCCAAGGGCGAGCTGGGCGTCTCCGAGCTGGGTTACCACTTCATCGGCGGCCTCATCCACAATGCGGACGCGCTCTGCGCCCTCACCAACCCGACGGTGAATTCCTACAAGCGCATCAACGCCCCGCGCACCATCTCCGGGGCCACCTGGGCGCCGAACACCGTCACCTACACCGGCAACAACCGCACCCACATGATCCGCATTCCCGATGCGGGCCGGTTCGAGTTCCGCCTCGCCGACGGCGCGGCCAACCCCTACCTGCTCCAGGCGGGCCTCGCGGCCGCCGGCCTCGACGGCATCGAGAACAAGCGCGATCCGGGCAAGCGCCTCGACATCAACATGTACACCGACGGGCACAAGGTGAAGGGCGCCAAGCGCCTGCCGCTCAACCTGCTCGACGCCATGCGGGCGCTGGAGAAGTCCAAGGTGCTGACGGATCGCCTCGGCAAGCCGTTCGTGGACGGCTACCTGAAGCTGAAGACCGTGGAATGGAACGCCTTCTCCCGTCACCTCACCCAATGGGAAAGGGACAACACCCTCGACATCTGAGCCCTGCTCTGTCGGTTGTCCCCGGGAGCCCGGCGCATTCCCCTGCGCCGGGCTCTCACCTTTTTTGAGCACCTCACTCCGGCGCGGGCGTCGCCAGCGGCTTGTCTTTCTCGACGATGTAGGTGATGACGAGCTTCGTCTTGTCGCCCCCCACCTGGAAGGCGTGCGGCACTTCGGGCGGAATCTGGAAGCCGTCGCCCGGCGCCAGCGTGCGGTCGGGCTGGCCCTTCACCGAGAGCACGCCGCCCCCGGCCATGAGATAGGTGCTCTCGACGCCCGGATGGGTGTGACGCGCCACCTTGAGGCCGCCGTCGAACTCCGCCTCCATCAGGATCGCGACATACTTGTCGCCCGGCATGTCGGTGCGGCCGAGCACCTTGCGCGAGATTCCGGCGGGCGCCGCGGCGGGTGCTGATTGGCCCTGTGCCATGGCCTGCGTGCCGCCAACCTGCGTGGCGGCGAACCCCGCCAGCGAGCAGATGGCGCAGGAGATGAACCGGCGTCGAGCGAGCATGATCCTGTCCTCCCAATATTGGCCCGCGCGCCGCGCAGGCCCCTCAGGATAACGGGATTTCCGCGCGCGGCGAGTGGCTGCACCACGGGCCCGGACGCAACGAAGAAGGCGCCGCCCCGGCGGGGGGCGGCGCCTTCTTCATGCAGGATCGTCGGGGCTTCAGCGCTGGGCGACGTAAGGCGCGAGGCGGCCCACGGTGAAGATCTGGACGCGCCGGTTGATGGGATCGGTTGGCCGCTTGGGATCGAGCAGCACTTCCTCGCCCAGCCCCACCGCCTCGAGGCGGGTGGGATTGATGTTGAACACGCTGACCAGCGCGCTCACCACCGCATCGGCGCGGGCCTGGCTGAGCTTGAGGTTCACCTCACGCGGGCCGGTGACATCCGTGTTGCCGGTGACGATGAACTTGTAGCCGTGCAGGATCGGGTTGTGCATGGCATCGGCGATGGCGCCGAGCGTGCCGTAGGACGACGGCTCGATGATCGCCGAACCGAGGCGGAACTGGATCTGCACGTTGATCTGCGGCAGCTGGTCGAGCTTCAGCGCCAGCGAGGGACGGCTGAGCTGCTCGCCCGGGTTCTGCGCCATGTGGGTCTGGACCATGGAGCGCAGCTGCTGCGCGGTGATGGTCGGGGCCTTTTCGCTCAGGCCTTGCAGCCCCTGGAGGATCTGGCCATCGGAGAGGGCGGTCTGGGCATAGGCGGGGGTGATCGCCGGCACGGCGGCAGCGAGCAGCGCGGCCAGTGCAAGGCGGGTCAAAGGCGATGTCATCGCGAAACGTCCTTCGTTCGAGTGCGAGGATGTGAGGAGGACGCTCAGCGGTAGCCGGCGTTGGTGATCGCGGCGTTGCACTTGTCGCTCACCACCCGCGTCGCCTGGAGCAGGCAGGAGAGCAGGTTGCCATCCTGGGGCACCATGCCGGGGCACAGGCGTGCCGTATCCGCCGAGCAGACTTCCTGAATGGAATCCTGCGCCGCATCCCGCTCGGCGATGGAGGCCTTCGCCGTCGCATAGTCGGCTTTGCACTTGGCGCTGACCTGATTGATCTTCCCGTCCATGCAGGCGAGCAGCTTGCCCTCGCCCAGATTCACGTTCGAACAGAACTTGTTGATGTCCGCGCCGCAGCTGCGCGCCAGAAGGGCGCCGGCCTGCGCATAGCTCATGGTCTGCGCGCCTGCCGCAGAGGCAGACCCAGCAAGGATTACCGCTGCAAATAGAACTCCACCGATCCGCATTGTTGCCCCACCCCGTCTTCAAATGAATGCCCCGACACGACGTAGGGGTATCATCAAACGGTCGAGGCCGACAGCGGGCGGTGGTGCCTCCGGGATCGGACTTTTCAGCACAAACTTAACGTCAGGCCGAAAACTCGACTTCCAAAGCTTGGCAATTGGCCGCCACGAAGCTTGGCCTTCAGCAGTCTCACGCGTTGCCGCGCCTTCTATCCGAGCGTGTCGCCCACCCATGGCAGGGTGGCGCGCAGGACGGGCAGAACCGCCTCGTCCAGGGTCTGCCGGCAGAAGCCCGCCACCTCCCGCGGCAGGCGGCCGAGTTCCTGCCGGCGGCCGATCAGCGTCAGGCTGCGGGAGAAGGCGGGACCCGGCAGCGGCGCGTAACGGACCCGATCGCGATCCAGCCCCGCCTCGAAGATGCAGAGCGGCGTCGTCACCGCGAACCCCTCCCCCGCCGCCACCATGGCCGAGACGCCGAAGGGCGTGTCGAACTCCAGCCGGCGCGGCAGATCGAGCTTGAGGCGCCTCAGGTGCCTGTCCACCTCGATGCCCGTGCGCGAGCGGGCGGAGAAGCGCACCAAAGGCAGACGCTGCGCGAGGCGCGCCACCTCCTCCACCCGTTCGGGCGCCGTCTCGCCGGCGGGGAGCAGCAGCACATAGGGCTCGGTCAGAAGCGGGAAGCGCTCCAGCCCCTCGATGTCGGCGAGTTCGTCCACGCCCACCAAGAGATCGAGCTGGCGGGAGAGCAGCGCGCTGGCATGGGCGGCCGTGAGGCCGGCGAGCAGCGACACCTCCTCCGCCACCGCGCAGAGCCGCCCGGCCAGCGGCGCGGAGAGCGCACGGGAGAGGGAATCGACGAGGCCGGCGCGGATCAAAGGCAGGCGGCCGTGTTCCGTCTCCTTCAGCGCCGGCACGATCTGCCGGGCCTCGGAGAGGAGCGCGCTCGCCTTCTGCCTGAGCACGCCGCCCGCGGCCGTCAGCCCCAAAGGCCGGACGCTGCGATCGAACAGCGCGACGCCCATGCGCGTCTCCAGCTCCGCCACCGCCTGCGACACCGCCGGCTGGGTGAGCCCGAGCCGCCGCGCCGCGCCCGCCATGGCGCCCGCCTCGCAGACGGCGAGGAAGATTTCCAGCGCCTTCAGATCGAACGGCAGAAGCTCGCGCACCGTCATCCCCACAGAATAAGCAGGATTTATATTACCTGTGGTTTTTGGCGGGGCTATATCTTTTCCAAAGGGGTGCCTCGGCGTCCGCGCCGAGGGGTTCCCAAGGGTCCCGAGGGGTTCAATGTCCCGCTATTCCGTATTCAGCCTGATCGCCAACGCGCTCAACGGCCAGAAGGGCTGGACGCCCGCCTGGCGCGATGCGGTGCCCAAGCCGTCCTATGACGTCATCATCGTCGGCGGCGGCGGCCATGGTCTCGCGACCGCCTATTACCTCGCCAAGGAGCACGGCATCCGCAACATCGCGGTGCTGGAGAAGGGGCATATCGGCTCCGGCAACGCGGGGCGCAACACCACCATCATCCGCTCCAACTACCTGCTGCCCGGCAACGAGCCCTTCTACGAGTGGTCCATGAAGTTGTGGGAGGGCCTGGAGCAGGACCTCAACTACAACGCCATGGTCTCCCAGCGCGGCATCATCAATCTCTACCACTCGGACGGCCAGCGCGACGCCTATGCCCGGCGCGGCAACGCCATGCGCCTCGCCGGCGCCGATTCCGAACTGCTGGACCGCGAACAGGTGAAGGCGCTCTGCCCCTTCCTCGATTTCGACAACTCCCGCTTCCCCATCAAGGGCGGGCTGATGCAGGCCCGCGCCGGCACCGCGCGCCATGATGCCGTGGTGTGGGGCTATGCCCGCGCCGCCGACCGGCTGGGTGTGGACATCGTGCAGAATTGCGAGGTCACCGGCTTCATCCGCGAGGGTGACGCGGTGGTGGGCGTGGAGACCAATCGCGGCCCGATCCGCGCCGGCAAGGTGGGCCTCGCGGTGGCCGGCTCCACCTCGCGGCTGACCAGGCATCTCGGCCTGCGCCTGCCCATCGAGAGCCATGTGCTGCAGGCCTTCGTCTCGGAAGGGCTGAAGCCGCTGGTGCCGGGCGTCATCACCTTCGGCATGGGGCATTTCTACGTCAGCCAGTCGGACAAGGGCGGCCTCGTCTTCGGCGGCGACATCGACGGCTACAATTCCTACGCCCAGCGCGGCAACCTCCCCGTGGTGGAGGATGTGGCCGAGGGCGGCATGGCGCTGATGCCGCTCATCGGGCGGCTGCGCATGCTGCGCTCGTGGGGCGGCCTCGTGGACATGTCCATGGACGGCTCGCCCATCATCGACGTGGGTCCCCTGCCTGGCCTGTTCCTCAACACCGCGTGGAACTACGGGGGCTTCAAGGCGACGCCGGCCTCCGGCTGGTGCTTCGCCTGGACCATCGCCAAGGAAGAGGCGCACCGCTTCAACGCCGCCTTCCGCCTGGACCGCTTCCGCACCGGCCATGTGATCGACGAAAAGGGAGTCGGCGCCCAGCCGAATTTGCACTGATGGGCGCGCTTCTCGATTTTCGCGCCCCGGACCAGCGACGGCGGAGCCTAGAGTGCAATCCGTCTGGGAGCACGCTCTCGCCTTTTGGACTCCCTCTCCCCTTGCGGGAGAGGGTTGGGGTGAGGGGTATTTCCTCCACCACACGCCGGTCCATCCGAGCCCAGCGCAGCCCCCTCACCCCCTCTCCCGCGAGGGGAGAGGGGAGCCATGCTGCTCTTCACCCCTCCACCCGGACCTGACCCATGCGCATCACCTGTCCCTATTGCGGCGCGAGGTCGTCCCATGAGTTCGCCTATCTCGGCGATGCCGCGCCCACCCGGCCGGACCCGGCCGATCCCGAGGCGCCGGACGCCTTCAACGTCTACGTCTACGAGCGCGACAACGTCGCCGGCGTGATGGACGAGCTCTGGTACCACGCGGGCGGCTGCCGCCGCTGGCTCACCGTCACGCGCGACACCCGCACCCACACCATCACCGCAGTGCGCTTCACCCGGACGGAGGCGGCCGAATGACCCGGCTTTCCGCAGGGGGGCTGATCGACCGCAGCCGCACCCTCTCCTTCAGCTTCGACGGCAAGAGCTACACCGGCCATCCCGGCGACACGCTCGCCTCCGCGCTGCTCGCCAACGGCGTGCGGCTGGTCGGCCGCTCCTTCAAGTATCACCGGCCGCGCGGCATCGTCACCGCAGGGTCCGAGGAGCCGAACGCGCTGGTGGAGCTGCGCTCCGGCGCCCGGCGCGAGCCCAACACCCGCGCCACCACCATTGAGCTGTTCGACGCGCTGGACGCCACCAGCCAGAACCGCTGGCCCTCGCTGGACGTCGACCTGCTCAGCATGAACCAGCTCGTGTCGCCCTTCCTCGGCGCGGGCTTCTACTACAAGACCTTCATGTGGCCCGCCGCCTTCTGGGAGAAGGTCTACGAGCCCATGATCCGCCGTGCTGCCGGCCTCGGCCGCGCGGCCGAGGTGGCCGACCCGGACCATTACGAGAAGGCCACCCATTTCTGCGACGTGCTGGTCATTGGCTCCGGCGCAGCCGGCCTTGCGGCGGCCCTTGCCGCTGGGCGCACCGGTGCGCGGGTGGTGCTGGCGGACGAGGACTTCCGCCTCGGCGGCCGGCTCCTCTCCGAGCAGGCCGAGATCGACGGCGGCAGCGCGGCGGATTTCGTTACCCGCGCGCTCGCCGAACTGTCGAGCCTGCCCAACGTCCGCCTCATGCCGCGCACCACCGTGTTCGGCGCCTATGACGGCGGCGAGTTCGGCGCGGTGGAGAAGGTGAGCGACCATCTCGCCGTCCCCGCCCCCTTCCAGCCCCGCCAGCGGCTGTGGCGCTTCATCGCCAAGCGCTCCGTGCTGGCGGCAGGCGCCTTCGACCGGCCCATCGTCTTCCCTGGCAATGACCGGCCCGGCGTCATGTCGGCGCTGGCGCTCGCCACCTATGCCACGCGCTTCGGCGTCGGCGCGGGGCCGCGGGCGGCGGGCTTCACCAACAACGACCACGCCGTCGCCGCGCTGCTGGACGCCGCCGCGGCCGGCGTGAAGCTGGAAGCCATCGCGGATGTGCGCGACGCCGTCGCCCCTGCGCTGGCCGCGCGGGCGAAGGCGCTGGGCCTCGATCTCCTCACCGGGAGCGAGGTCATCGCCACCTCCGGCAAGTGCCTGTCCGGCGTCACCGTGCGCACGCCCAAGGGTGTCCGCACGCTCTCCGTGGAGGCGCTCGGCGTCTCCGGCGGCGCGACGCCCAACGTGAACCTCACCTGCCATCAGGGCGGCAGGCCCATCTGGCGCGAGGATATCGCCGCCTTCGTGCCCGGCGCCGTGCCGGTGGGCATGGCGGTGGCGGGCGCCGCCGCCGGGCACCTCACGCTCGCCGAAAGCCTCGCGGATGGCAGCGCGCTGGGCGCCGCAGCGGCGGAAGATGCGGGCTTCGCACCCGTCGCGACTCCCGCCCCCGTAGCGGGCGATGCGCCCAACGGCCTCAAGGCCTTCTGGCAGGTGCACGCCAAGGGTCCCGCCTTCGTGGACCAGCAGAACGACGTGACCGCCAAGGATGTGGCCCTCGCCCATCGCGAAGGCTTCCGGGCGGTGGAATTGCTCAAGCGCTACACCACCATGGGCATGGCCACCGACCAGGGCAAGACCTCCAACATGGCGGGCCTCGCCATCATGGCGGCGCTCACCGGCAAGGGCATTCCCGAGACCGGCACCACCGTGTTCCGCCCGCCCTATACCCCGGTGGCCCTCGGCGTGCTCGCCGGCCACCATCGCGGCGTGGACTTCAAGCCCACCCGCCCGACACCGACCCATCAGTGGGCGGAGGAACAGGGCGCGGTGTTCGTCGAGACCGGACAGTGGCTGCGCGCCGCGTGGTTCCCGAAGGCCGGCGAGGACTGGCAGGCGGCGGTGAACCGCGAGGTGAAGGCCACGCGCGAAAGCGTCGGCGTCATCGACGTGTCCACCTTCGGCAAGATCGACCTTCAGGGGCCGGACGCGGGCCGGCTGCTGGATCGTGTCTACATCAACATGTTCTCCACCCTCGGCGTCGGCAAGGCGCGCTACGGCGTGATGCTGCGCGAGGATGGCATCGTCATGGACGACGGCACCACCGCCCGTCTCGCCGACGACCATTATGTGATGACCACGACCACCGCCAACGCGGCCAAGGTGTTCCAGCATCTTGAATTCTGCCTGCAGGTGCTGTGGCCGGAGCTGGACGTGTGCCTCGCCTCCATCACCGAGCAGTGGGCGCAGATCGCCGTCTCCGGCCCGCGCTCCCGCGACGTGCTGGCGAAGCTGGTGGACGGCGCGGATGTCTCCAACACCGGCCTGCCCTTCATGGGCGCGCTCCAGACCACGGTGATGGGCGGCGTGGAAGCGCGCGTCTTCCGCCTCTCCTTCTCCGGCGAGCTCGGCTACGAGATCGCGGTGCCCGCCCGCCACGGCGACAAGCTGATGCGGGCGATCATGGCGGCGGGCGCGCCCTACGGCATCACGCCCTACGGCGTCGAGACGCTGGCCGTGCTGCGCATCGAGAAGGGCCATGTCTCCGGCAGCGAGCTGAACGGGCAGACCTCCGCCCGCGATCTCGGCCTCGGGCGCATGGCCTCCACCAAGAAGGACTTCATCGGCCGCGTGATGGCGGGCCGCCCCGCCTTCACCGATCCAGACCGGCCCACCTTCGTCGGCTTCCGGCCGGTGGACAAGGCGGCGCGGCTCAAGGCCGGCGCGCATTTCCTGCCCCTCGGCGCGGCCCCCACCACTGAGAATGACGAGGGCTACATGACCTCCGTCGCCTGGTCGCCCATCCTCGGCCACTCCATCGGCCTCGGCCTCCTCAAGCGCGGGCCGGAGCGCATCGGCGAGAAGCTGCGCGCCTATGACCCGGTGCGCGGCGGTGACATCGAGGTCGAGGTGTGCTCTCCCCACTTTGTCGATCCCGAAGGGGAGAAGCAGCGTGTCTGACCTCTTCCAGTCCCTCTCCCCCGCCCACCTCGTTCCGGCCGGGCACTATGGCGTCGCGGGCGCCACCGGCGTCACGGCGCAGGTGGTGACGAACCTTGCCGCCGCGACGCTGGTCGCCCGCAAGGGCAAGACCGCCGCGCTGATCGCCGCCGCCACCGCTTCCGGCCTACCTCTGGTGGATGCGCCGAAGGCGAGCGTCGGCGCCGGCCTTGAGGCCATCGGCACCGGCCCCGGCAAGTGGCTGGTGTTCGCCGAAGGATCGGACGGCGCCGCGCTGCGCCGGCGTCTCGAAGAGCTGGCGGCCGGCCTTGGCGCCGTCACCGACCAGAGCGACGCCAATCTCGTGCTCGACATCTCCGGCCCCAAGGCGCGCGAAGCGCTGGTGAAGGGCGTGGCGGTGGACCTCGATCCCCGCGCGTTCCAGCCGGGCGACGCGGCGACGACGCCGGTCTCCCACGTGGGCGTCACCTTCTGGCAGCGGGACGCGAGCCCCAGCTATCGCTTCGCGGTGGGCAACACCTTCGCCCCCGCCTTCCTGCGCTGGCTGGCGGCGAGCGCGGCGGAATACGGCTTCGCGCTCTCCGGCACCGATCGAGGTTGACGGCAGCGCGGCGCGCGCCTCCTCTCCCGCACCGATTTTCTGAACAGGGCGCCCGGCCGCATCGGTCGCGCGGCGCCATAAAGGACGCATCATGACCAGCCCCAACGAGCCGATCATCCTCGCCTTCTCCTGCCCCAACCGGCCCGGCATCGTCGCCGGCGTCTCGACCTTCCTGTTCGAGAAGGGCTGCAACATCCTGGAGGCGCAGCAGTTCGACGACACCGAGACCCGCCGCTTCTTCATGCGCGTGGTGTTCAACGTGGTCGAGGGCGAGGCGAGCCTCGCCGAAATCCGCTCCGGCTTCGCGGCGGTGGCGCAGACCTTCTCGCTGAGCTTCACGCTCCGCCCCGTGTCGGAAAAGCGGAAGGTGCTGCTGCTCGCCTCCAAGTTCGACCACTGCCTCGCCGACCTGCTCTATCGCTGGCGCATCGGCGAGATCCCCATGGAAATCTCCGGCATCGTCTCCAACCACCCCCGCGAGACCTACGCCCACCTCGATTTCGACGGCATCCCCTTCCACCACCTGCCGGTGACGAAGGCCACGAAGCTGGAGCAGGAAACGCAGGTCTGGGAGATCTTCCAGTCCTCCGGCTCCGAGCTTGCCGTGCTCGCGCGCTACATGCAGGTGCTGTCGGATGGGCTCTCCGCCAAGCTCTCGGGCAAGTGCATCAACATCCACCACTCGTTCCTGCCCGGCTTCAAGGGCGCCAAGCCCTATCATCAGGCCCATGCGCGCGGCGTGAAGCTCATCGGCGCCACCGCCCACTACGTGACCTCGGACCTCGATGAAGGCCCGATCATCGAGCAGGACGTGGAGCGCATCTCCCACCAGGATTCGCCCGAGGATCTCGTGCGCAAGGGGCGCGACATCGAGCGCCGGGTGCTGGCGCGGGCCATCTCCTGGCACCTGCAGGACCGGGTGCTGCTGAACGGTTCCCGCACCGTGGTGTTCCGGGACTGACCTCAAAAAGGGGAACCCGGCACCGGGGCCGGGGCGTTGAGGGGGCGATATCCACCAAAAGGAGAGAGCCCCATGCAACGCCAGGGCATGCTCGTCGCCGCGGCATTCGTGCTGGTCCTCGCGCTGGTCGCGGCGAACATGTTCTCCAACCGGGGCACGCCCGAACCGAGCGAGACCGCGCCGGAGAACATCACCGTGCCGCGCGGAAATCCCCCGCCCATGACCACCGCGCCCGACGCGCCTCCCGGCCGGACCCTTTCGCCGGCGGAGCAGAACCGGACGAGCCAGTAACGCCTGCCCATTTTTTCGGCATAAGGTGCACATCCCGCGCCCCGCAGTGGCAAATCCAGCCGCTGCGGGGCGCAGTTCGTTTGCATCAAGCATCTGATATTTATGAATTTATCGGAAATTGCATACAAGTGGCGCGCTTCCTGCTAGACCCCTGCCATCAGGCGCGTGGAGCGCCGTCATCAGGGTAGACCATGCAGACCGTCGCCAGCCTCCTCGAAGCCCACAGGTCCGGCCTCCGCTCCGTCTCGGATACGGTGCGCGGCGTCTATGCCCGGCTTGCGGTGCATGACGACCCGGCCATGTTCATCACCCTACGTGACGAAGCCGATGTGCTGGCCGAGGCGGCCACGCTGGAGGCCGCCGGCAATACGGCGCTGCCGCTCTACGGCGTCCCAGTGGCGGTGAAGGACAATATTGACGTCGCCGGCCTGCCCACCACCGCCGCCTGCCCGGCCTTCGCCTATGTGCCGGCGCGCGACGCCACCGTCGTGGCGCGGCTCAGGGCGGCGGGCGCGCTCATCATCGGCAAGACCAATCTCGACCAGTTCGCCACCGGCCTTGTGGGCGTGCGCTCGCCCTATGGCATCCCCCGCAACTCGGTGAACCCGGAGCTGGTGCCGGGCGGCTCCTCCTCCGGCTCTGCGGTGGCGGTGGGCGCGGGCATCGTGCCGGTGTCGCTGGGTACCGACACGGCGGGATCGGGCCGCGTGCCGGCCATGCTGAACAACATCGTAGGCCTGAAGCCCTCCCTCGGCCTCGTGCCCAACACCGGCCTCGTGCCGGCCTGCAAGACGCTGGACTGCATCTCCATCTTCGCCCTTACCGTGGACGACGCCATGGCGGTGCTGAACGTCATCTCCGGCTTCGACGCTGAGGACGCCTATTCCCGCGACCTGCCCGTCGGCCCGCTCACCGCTCCCCCGCCCGCGCCGGTGCTGGGCATCCTGCCCGAGGCGCAGCGGGAGTTCTTCGGCGATGCCGAGTCGGCGGCCGCCTATGAGGAGGCGCTGGCGCGCTTCGCATCGCTGGGCGCGGTGCTGAAGGAGATCGATTTCTCCGCCTTCGCCGAGACCGCGCGCCTGCTCTATGAAGGGCCGTGGGTGGCGGAGCGCTGGATCGCCGCCGAGCACCTTCTGACCACCGATCCCGATGCGGTGCATCCGGTGACACGGGCCATCACCGAGCCGGGCGGCAAGGCGAGCGCGGCGGATGCCTTCCGCGCCATGTACAAGCTCAAGGAGCTGCGCGCCCGCGTCGCCCCCATCCTCGCCGGCATCGACGCGCTGCTGCTGCCCACCGCGCCCTCCGCCTACACGGTGGAGGAGGTGCTGGCGGACCCCATCCGCCTGAATTCGCGCAATGGCACCTACACCAATTTCGTGAACCTGATGGATCTGTGCGGCATCGCGGTGCCGACCAAGATCACCGCCGCCGGCGTGCCCTATGGCATCACCCTCCTCGCCCCCGCCGGGAAGGATGCGGAGATGGCGGCGCTGGGCCGGGCCTATGTGGCGGCGGGCAATCTGCCGCTGGGCTGCGGCCATGCGCCCGCGCCGGCCCTGCCCCCGCTGGCGCCCGCCAGCGAGCCGGGGCGGCTCGATGTGTGCGTGTTCGGCGCCCACCTCTCCGGCATGCCGCTCAATGGCGACCTGAAGGCCATGGGCGCGCGCTTCGTGCGCGCCGCCAAGACAGTGCCGTCCTATCGCATGAAGCTCCTCCCCGGCGCCGTGCCCCGCCCGGGCGTGGTGCGCGTGACTGCGGAGGGCGCGGCGGTGGAGGGGGAGGTGTGGTCCCTGCCCTTCGAGGGCGTCGGCCGCCTGCTCGCAACCATCCCGGCGCCGCTGGGCCTCGGGCAGGTGGAGCTGGACGACGGCAGCCGCGTCACCGGCTTCCTGGCCGAGGCGGCGGCCCTCGACGGGGCGCGGGACATCACCCGGTTCGGCAGCTTCCGCGCCTTTGCCGCAGCCGCCGAATAGGCGCTCCGACTGACTGAGGGGAACCGCACAAAAGCGTGCGGTGGGGTGTCGGCGGGCTGGACAAGGTCGAGCGATACACTGTATCAACTGGCCATCGAAACCAGCGCGCCGGCCCCCATGTCCCTGTCCCTTTCCCCTTCCGCAGCGACGCCGCCGGCCCGCGAGGCGACCGGCCGGCAGGACCGCGCCGCGCCCGTCGGCGCCGGAGCCGCGGGGGGACACGACCAGGGCGATCATGGGCACGGCCATCACACCCATGCCGCTTCTCCGGCAGGCCGCAGGCCGCCCGTGCGCATCGGCGCGTCGGTGCTGCGCATGTCCCTAGCGGGGCGGCTCGCGCTGGTGTCGGTGCTCCTCCTCGTGCTGTGGAGCGCCGTCCTGCTGGTGACGGGAGGCGGCGCATGACCGCGCAGATTTCGTTCCGCAACCTCACCCTCGGCTATGAGCGCCACCCGGCCGTCCACCACCTCTCCGGCGATGTGGAGAAGGGCGCGCTGCTCGCCATCTGCGGCGCCAACGGCGCCGGCAAGTCCACGCTCCTCAAGGCCATCGGCGGTGCCCTGAAGCCGCTCGGCGGCACCATCGACCGTCACGGCCTCGACCCGCGCGAGA
The DNA here is from genome assembly GCF_043193615.1 of Xanthobacter aminoxidans. Classification (NCBI taxonomy): domain Bacteria; kingdom Pseudomonadati; phylum Pseudomonadota; class Alphaproteobacteria; order Hyphomicrobiales; family Xanthobacteraceae; genus Xanthobacter; species Xanthobacter aminoxidans. Next base: position 575,565 of record NZ_JBAFUS010000001.1, read on the forward strand.
TCGCCTACCTGCCGCAGGGCGCCGAGATCGACCGCAGCTTTCCCATCCATGTCTACGACATGGTGTCCATGGGCCTGTGGCGGCGCGCCGGCCTGTTCGGCGGCATCGGCCGGGCCGATCGGGAGAAGATCGAGCACGCCATCGCCGCCGTCGGCCTCGAAGGGTTCGAGAACCGGCCCATCGGCACGCTCTCCGGCGGGCAGATGCAGCGCACCCTGTTCGCCCGCCTGCTGCTGCAGGATGCCCGCGTGATCCTGCTCGACGAGCCGTTCACCGCCCTCGATGCCAAGACGGTGTCGGACCTCGTGGAACTGGTCCGCCGCTGGCACGGCGAGCAGCGCACCGTCATCGCGGTGCTGCACGATTTCGACCTGGTGCGCGCGACCTTCCCGCAGACGCTTCTCCTCGCCCGCACGCCTGTTGCATGGGGCCCCACCGCGGAAGCGCTCGACCCCGAGAACCTGCTCAAGGCCCGCCGCATGGGCGAGTCATGGAGGGACGACGCCGTCCCCTGCTCCGACGCGGCCTGATCCGACTTTCACCGACCGGCATGCGCCGGTCTTTTGGACGCACATCGCTGCTTTTGCGCTTGGCCGGGGACCACGGGCTCCGTCCAAGGCCGGTCCGGTTCCTCCAACCCACCGGATCGGCTCCCCGGCCAAGCGCAAGGGCAGGACGATGACAGATCCGGCCGGCCGCCCTGAGCGCGGCACGCGGCCCGGGATGGTTCGATGAGCCTCTATGACACCTTCATTTCTCCCTTCGTGGAGTTCGAGTTCATGCGGCGGGCGCTGGCCGGCGTGTTCGCGCTGTCGCTCGGCGCGGGGCCGGTGGGCGCGTTCCTGATGCTGCGGCGCATGTCGCTGACGGGCGATGCCATGGCCCATGCCATCCTGCCCGGCGCGGCCATCGGCTTCCTGTTCGCCGGCCTCAACCTCTACGCCATGACCGCCGGCGGCCTCGCGGCCGGCCTTCTGGTGGCGGTGGGCGCGGGCGTGGTGGCGCGGGCGACGGGGATGAAGGAGGACGCCTCGCTGGCCGCCTTCTATCTCATCTCGCTGGCGCTGGGCGTGCTCATCGTCTCGCTGCGCGGCTCCAACGTGGACCTGCTGCACGTGCTGTTCGGCACGGTGCTGGGCATCGACGACGCGACGCTGGTGCTCATCGCCGGCATCACCACCATCACGCTGCTCACCCTCGCGGTGGTATGGCGGCCGCTGGTGCTGGAATGCGTGGACCCGACCTTCCTCGCCTCGGTGAGCCGCAGCGGCGGCGTCAGCCACATCGCCTTCCTGTCGCTGGTGGTGCTGAACCTCGTGGGCGGCTTCCACGCCCTCGGCACGCTTCTCTCGGTGGGGCTGATGATGCTGCCGGCCGCCACCGCGCGCTTCTTCGTGCGCGACCTCACGGCGCTGGTCACCACCTCCACGCTGATCGCCTTCGGCTCGGGCGTCGCGGGTCTGCTCGTCTCCTACAACCTCGGCACGCCGTCCGGCCCGTCCATCATCCTGGTCGCCGGTCTCGCCTATGCCGGTGCCGTCTTTTTCGGGCCGATCGGCGGTCTCGCCGGCCGCCTCGTCCCTCGCCGTCACCTTGAAGCCTGAAGAGGACTTTCATGATCTCCAGACGTCTCCTCCTCGCCGCCGGCATGGTCGCCGGCCTTGGCCTGCCCATGGCCGGGCCGGCGCTCGCGCAGGCCCCGGCCCAGAAGATGCCCGTGGTGGCCTCCTTCTCCATCCTCGGCGATTTCGTGAAGCAGGTGGGCGGCGACCGCGTGGCCGTCACCACCATCGTCGGCCCCAACGGCGATGCCCACGTCTACCAGCCCACCCCCGCCGACGCGAAGGCGGTGGCCGCGGCCAAGGTGGTGTTCGTGAACGGGCTCGGCTTCGAAGGCTGGATGGACCGCCTCATCAAGGCGTCCGGCACCAAGGCGCCCATCGTCGTCGCCACCAAGGGCATCACGCCCCGCACCGGCTTCGTCGATCATGACGACGACGAGAAGCCGAAGGCCAAGGGCAAGGACAAGCACGACCACGCCAAGGAAGGCGGCCATGACCACGGCGGCATCGACCCGCACGCCTGGCAGTCCATCGCCAACGCCAAGGTCTATGTGGCCAACGTGCGCGACGGCCTGATCGCCGCCGATCCGGACGGCCGCGACGTCTATACCGCCAATGCCGCGGCCTACACCGCCAAGCTGGATGCGCTGGAGACGGAAGTGAAGTCCGCCATGGCCAAGATCCCGGCCGAGCAGCGCCGCATCATCACCTCCCACGATGCCTTCGGCTATTTCGGCGAGGCCTACGGCCTGGTGCTGGTCGCCCCCGAGGGTGTCTCCACCGAGAGCGAGGCCTCGGCCAAGGACGTCGGCCGCATCATCCGCCAGATCAAGGCGCAGAAGATCCCGGCCGTGTTCGTCGAGAACGTCACCGACCCGCGCCTCATCCAGCGCATCGCCAAGGAAAGCGGCGCCAAGGTGGGCGGAACGCTCTATTCCGACGCGCTGTCCGATGACAAAGGCCCCGCGAGCACCTACATCGACATGATGCACTCCAACGTGCGCGAACTCTCGTCCGCTCTGTCGAGCTGAGGGGACGCCCGTTTCCTTCCGGCGGCCGCCTCGCGCGGCCGCCGCAGTACCAAGGTGAAGCCATGGCTGAAACGCAGGCCGAGAAGATCCCCGTCACCGTGCTGACCGGCTATCTGGGTGCCGGCAAGACCACGCTGCTCAACCGCATCCTGTCGCAGCCCCACGGCAAGAAATTCGCCGTCATCGTCAACGAGTTCGGCGAGATCGGCATCGACAACGACCTCGTGGTGGGCGCCGACGAGGAAGTGTTCGAGATGAACAACGGGTGCATCTGCTGCACCGTGCGCGGCGACCTCATCCGCATCATCGACGGCCTGCTGCGCCGCAAGGGCGGCTTCGACGGCATCATCGTCGAGACCACCGGGCTGGCGGACCCCGCCCCCGTGGCCCAGACCTTCTTCGTGGACGAGGAAGTGCAGGCCAAGACCAAGCTCGACGCGGTGGTCACGGTGGCCGACGCCAAGTGGCTCTCCGACCGCCTGAAGGACGCCCCCGAGGCGAAGAATCAGGTGGCCTTCGCCGACGTGATCCTGCTCAACAAGACCGATCTCGTGACCGGCCCCGAGCTGGACGCGGTGGAAGCCCGCATCCGCGGTATCAACCCCTACGCCAAGCTCTACCGCACCCAGAAGTCCGAGATCGACATCGCCAAGGTGCTGAACCAGGGCGCCTTCGATCTCGAGCGCGTGCTGGAGCTGGAGCCCGCCTTCCTCGAGGAGGACGAGCACCACCATCACCACCACGCCCATGGCGAGGCGTGCGGCCCGGACTGCGGCCACGATCATCACGACCACGATCATGACCACCATCACCACGGGCTGAAGGCGGTGCATGACGAGGAGATCCAGTCGGTCTCCTTCTCCACCGACAAGCCGCTGGACCCGGACAAGTTCTTCCCCTGGGTGCAGAACATCGTGCAGGTGGAGGGGCCGAACATCCTGCGGTCCAAGGGCATCCTGTCGTTCAAGGACGATCCCGACCGCTTCGTGTTCCAGGGCGTCCACATGATCCTCGACGGGGACCACCAGCGCCCGTGGAAGGACGACGAGAAGCGCCTCAGCCGCATCGTCTTCATCGGCCGCCAGCTGAAGCGCGACCTGCTCGAAGAGGGCTTCCTCACCTGCGTGGCGTGAGGGCCGTCTGATCGGGGCGCTGACCCCGTTTCACAAGACGTCATCGCCCGGCTTGTCCGGGCGATGACAGCGGTGCAGCTGTCCCCCTCCCCTCTGGGTGAGGGAGAGGTGAGGATGCCGAGCAGCCTTGCCTACTTCCCCGCCAGCGCCTTCAGCGCCGCGAGCACCTGTTCCGTATCCGCACCCAATCGCGGGCTGGCGCTTTTCGCCACCTGCCGCACGCCGTCGAGCACGATGGGGCTCGCCACGGCGGGAATGGTGCCGCCGCCCGCCTCGGCAAGGTCCACGCGCAGGCCGCGCGCCTTGACCTGCGGATCCTCGAACACCTGCGACACCGTATTGATCGGCCCGGCCGGAACACCCTTCGCCTCCAGTGCGGCGAGGAGATCGTCGCGGGCGAACGCCATGGTCAGCGCGGTGAGCTTCGGCACCAGCACCGCGCGGTTGGCGACGCGGGCGGGATTGGTGGCGTAGTCGGCCGCCTGCGCCAGCTCCGGCGCGCCGAGCACGGCGCAGAAGCGGGCGAACTGCCCGTCATTGCCGATGGCGGCGATGAAATAGCCGTCCGCGCAGGGGAAGACCTGATAGGGCACGATGTTGGGATGGGCATTGCCCATGCGCTTCGGCGCCTTGCCGGAGGTGAGGTAGTTCATGGCCTGGTTGGCCAGCACGCCCACCTGCGTGTCCAAGAGCGCCATGTCCACATGGCCGCCCGTTCCGGTCTCGTCCCGCCGCCGCAGCGCCGCGAGGATGCCCACGGTGGCATAAAGGCCGGTGAAGATGTCGGCGAAGGCGACGCCCACCTTCTGCGGCTCCCCATCCGGCGCGCCGGTGAGGTCCATGATGCCGCCCATGCCCTGCACCAGGAAGTCATAGCCCGCGCGCGGCGCATAGGGGCCGTCCTGCCCGAAGCCGGTGACGGAGCAATAGACAAGGCGCGGATTCTCTTTCTTCAGGCTCTCATAATCGAGCCCGTACTTCTTCAGGCCGCCGACCTTGAAGTTCTCGATGAGCACATCGCTCTGCCGGGCGAGATCGCGAATGATCTTCTGGCCCTCTTCCGTCTCGAAATCCACCGCCACCGAGCGCTTGCCGCGATTGGTGGAGTGGAAATAGGCGGCGCCGAGGTCCGCCCCGTCCGCCCCCTTCAGGAAGGGCGGACCCCAGGTGCGGGTATCGTCCCCGCCCCCCGGCCGCTCCACCTTGATGACCTCCGCCCCAAGATCGGCGAGCAACTGCCCGCACCAGGGCCCCGCGAGGATGCGGGCGAGTTCAAGGACGCGAAGGCCGGCGAGGGGAGCGGAGGCAGGGGAGGACATGGGAGGACTCGTTGGGGAGGGGCGCACTCAAGGCAGTTTGTCATGGCCGGGCTTGTCCCGGCCATCCACGTGGTACGGCCGGGACCACATGTGCGGCCGTCGTCCCATCGGCCCGACGTGGATGCCCGGCACAAGGCCGGGCATGACGGCGGTGATGCGGGAACGCCGCACCGGTGCTCAGAAGAACGCCTGGATCCCCGTGATCGCCCGGCCGAGGATCAGCGCATGGATGTCGTGCGTGCCCTCGTAGGTGTTCACCGTCTCGAGGTTCGCCGCGTGGCGGATGACGTGGAATTCGGCGGAGATGCCGTTGCCGCCATGCATGTCGCGGGCGACCCGCGCGATGTCCAGCGCCTTGCCGCAATTGTTGCGCTTGAGGAAGGAGATGGCCTCGATGGGCAGCGTGCCGTCATCGAACATCCGCCCCGCGCGCAGCGCGAGCTGGAGGCCCAGCGCGATCTCGGTCGCCATGTCGGCCAGCTTCTTCTGCACCAGTTGGGTGGCGGCGAGCGGCTTGCCGAACTGCTTGCGGTCCAAAGTGTACTGGCGGGCGGCCGCGTAGCAGGCCTCCGCCGCGCCCATGGCGCCCCAGCCGATGCCGTAGCGGGCGCGGTTGAGGCAGCCGAAGGGGCCGGGCAGGCCGGCGGCGTTGGGCAGGAGGTTCTCTTCCGGGATCTCCACGTCTTCCAGCACCACCTCGCCGGTGATGGAGGCGCGCAGCGAGAGCTTGCCCTCGATCTTGGGGGTGGAGAAGCCCTTCATGCCGCGCTCCACGACGAAGCCCTTGATGGCGTTGTCGTGCGCCGCGGACTTCGCCCACACCACCGCGAGGTCGGAGATGGGCGAATTGGTGATCCACATCTTCGCGCCGTTGAGGCGGTAGCCGCCGTCAATCTTCTCGGCGCGGGTGCGCATGCCGGCGGGATCGGAGCCCGCGTCCGGCTCGGTGAGGCCGAAGCAGCCGACCCACTCGCCGGTGGCGAGCTTCGGCAGGTACTTCTTGCGCTGCTCTTCCGTGCCGTAGGCGTAGATGGGGTGCATGACGAGGGAGGACTGCACGCTCATGGCCGAGCGGTAGCCCGAATCCACCCGCTCCACCTCGCGCGCGGCGAGGCCGTAGGCGACATAGCCGAGTCCGGCGCCGCCGTATTCCGCCGGGATGGTGGGGCCGAGCAGGCCGAGTTCGCCCATCTCGTTCATGATCTCGCGGTCGAAGCGCTCGTCGAGATAGGCGGAGGTCACGCGCGGCAGCAGCTTTTCCTGCGCATAGTCGCGGGCGGTGTCGCGCACCAGGCGCTCGTCCTCGGTGAGCTGGCTGTTGAGATCGAAGGGGTCGGCCCAGTCGAAGATCGGCTTACCGGATGCGGCCATGGTGCGTCTCCCGCGCTAGAAATCACCGCCGGATGGCGGCAGGCATTTACATTCCTACCAGTCGGTATATAAATAAAAGCCAATCGTCAAGGAGCACGACGCTGCACGATCGAGGCGACCACGAACAGGATGCGCCGGCCCGCCCGGCCCCCGCCCGGCGGCGCGGCCGTCCGCCGAAATCGGCGGCCCTGCGCGTCGCGGCGGACGGCGACGGCGCGCGCCTTGGCCGCCCGCCGATGATGACCGACCCGCGCGCGGAAATCCTGCGGCAGGCTGCGCAAATGTTCGCGCAGAAGGGCTATGTGGATTCCTCGCTCAGCGAGGTGGCGCGGTCGCTCAATTATTCCAAGGGCGCCATCTACAACTATTTCTCCTCCAAGCAGGAGATCTACGACGCCATCATCATCTTCACCCTCACCGGCCTCAACGACGCGTCAGCCGCGGCGGTGAAGCGGGAGGACCCGCCGGCCGAGCAGCTGAAGCAGTTCATGGTCGCCCACGCCCGCTTCCTCGCCGACAATTACGATTGCTTCGTCACCATGCTGGTGGGCTTCTCCGGCATGGCCAATACCGGGCTGAAGGGCGATGCCCTCGCCTTGCGCGACGCCCATGAGGGCCTCCTGCGCCGGATCATCGCCGATGGCGTGACGGACGGTTCGTTTCGCGAGGTGGGCGCGGCCATGACCGGGCGCGCGGTGCTCTCGCTGCTGAGCTGGATGGTGCGCTGGTTCAAGCCCGGCGGCGGCAAATCCGCCGAAGAGGTCGCGCTGGAATATCACGATCTGCTGGTGCGCGGGCTGGTGGCCTGAGGCGTCACCCCCCTCCCCCCTCCATGCTCTTCATCAGCACATCGAGCCCTTCGTCGGGCGTTGCCTTTGGCCAGTCGGGCATCTGGTGGCGGAAGAAGGTGGCCTGCCTTTTGGCATAGCGGCGGGTGTCGCCCTGGCCCTCGGCGATGGCCTCGGCGAGGGACATCTCCCCCTTGAGATAGCGCGTGAGGGCCGGCGCGCCGTGGGCCTTCAGCACCGTGCGGTCGGGGGCGAGGTTGCGCGCGGCGAGCGCACGCACCTCCTCCAGCGCCCCGGCGGCCATCATGGCCTCGAAGCGCGCATCGATGCGCTGGCGCAGTGTCTCCCGGTCCACCTCCAGCACGATCTTCGCGCAGGCCGCCGCATCGAGCACCGGCGGCTGGGCGTCCTTCTGCCAGTCGGTGAGCGAGCGGCCGGTGGCGTGGATCACCTCCAGCGCGCGCAGCACCCGCTGGCGGTCGTTCACCTTCAGCCGTTCGGCACTTGCGGGATCGACCGTGGCGAGGCGGGCGTGGAGGGCGGCGCTGTCCAGCGCCTCGGCCGCGCCGCGCACCTCGGCGCGCACCGCTTCGGGAATGGCGGGAATTTCGGCAAGCCCCTGCGTCAATGCGCGGAAATAGAGCCCCGTGCCGCCCACGAACACCGGAAGGCGCCCCGCCGCCTCCGCCTCGGCGAGGGCGCGTTTCGCATCCTCCAGCCAGCGGCCGACGGAATAGTCCGTGTCCGCATCCACATGGCCGTAGAGGCCGTGGGGCACCTGCGCCATTTCCGCGACGGTCGGCCGCGCCGTGAGCACCCAAAGATCGCCATAGACTTGCATGGAATCTGCATTGAGGACGATGCCGCCCGTCCGCTCGGCCACGGCAAGCGCGAGCGCCGACTTGCCGCTGGCGGTCGGACCTGCGATGAGCACCGCCAACGGTTTTCCCCCTTCGAGCTTTGAAAATGCCATGGCCTATGTCGCGACGCTGATTTCAAACCCATCTGCCCCGGCTTTGACCTACGAGGCAATCCATGCCGCCCTTTCCGTGCTGCCGCAGGCGCAGGATCCGGTGGTGCTGGACGAAGGCGTGGCGGTGGATATCCACTTCGTCCCGGAACTTGCCGCCGATGCGGGCGCGCTGGCGGATGCGGTGCGCGGCGCGCTGAATGGCGCGCCCATCGATGTGGTGGTGCAGCTGGAGACCGGCCGGCGCAAGCGCCTGTTCCTCGCCGACATGGATTCGACCATGATCGGGCAGGAGTGCATCGACGAGCTGGCTGACCTCGTGGGCCTGAAGGCGCATGTCTCCGCCATCACCGAGCGTGCCATGCGGGGCGAAATCGCCTTCGAGCCGGCCCTGCGCGAGCGCGTGGCGCTGCTGCGCGGCCTGTCCGCGGGCGTGGTGGGCGACGTGCTGCGTGAGCGCATCACACTGACCCCCGGCGGGCCGGAGCTGGTGGGCACCATGAAGGCCAACGGCGCCTATGCCGCCCTCGTCTCCGGCGGCTTCACCTTGTTCACGCAGGAGATCGCCGCGCGCATCGGCTTCGACGAGAACCGCGCCAACGAGCTGCTGGTGGAAGACGGCACGCTGCTGGGTGCGGTCGCCGAGCCCATCCTCGGCCGCGACGCCAAGCTCGCGACGCTGGTGGAATTGCGCGACCGGCTGCACCTCGCCCCGTCCGAGACCATGGCGGTGGGCGACGGCGCCAACGATCTCGCCATGCTGGGAGAGGCGGGCCTCGGCGTCGCCTATCACGCCAAGCCGGCGGTGGCAGCGGCGGCCCATGCCCGCATCGACCACGGCGACCTCACCGCGCTGCTCTACATGCAGGGCTACAGAAGCAGCGAGTTCCGCACCGCCTAAGGGCATCGCCCGGCGCGTCCGGGCGATCCACGGGTCGGCCGGGTCGGATGGCCGGTCAGCGCGCAGGCGGAGGGGTGGATCGCCCGGAACCCGGCTGTTGCCGGGTCCCGCTCTCATCAACGGAAGTCGGCAACAGCCGACTTCCGGACAAGCCGGGCGATGACGCGGGCTGAAGGCGGGTCAGACTCCCGCGCGCCTTACTGCGCCGTCCCCTGCCCTGCTGCGGCGGTGCCCTGCTGACTCAAGGCGTTCTGGGAGCGCGGCAGGGGAATGACGCGCACCTTGCGCTGCCCCGGCTGTTCGGATTCCGGGGCGAGAGGGGCGGCGACGGTGGCGGCCACCGGACCACCGGCGGCGGCTTCGGCCGCGGCGGTGCTGCCCGCCGGCGGCTTGGCGCCGGCCTTGCCCTTGGGTTGATCGGCGGGGCGCGGCGCGGACATTTCGCGCGCCTGCTCCTCGGTCACGAGGATGTCGCCCTTGCGCAGGGTGGTCTCGTCCTCAAGCCCGGCGAGGGCCTGCGCCCAGGACTGGCCGGCCGGCTTGCAGGTGCAGGAGGGCACCAGTTCCTTGCGGTAGCGCAGGGCGTTGGGCAGCGACATGTAGGACTGGCCGGAGATGCTCACCGCGGACTTGATGTCGCCGCTATAGGTGAAGAGCTGCGCATCCGAGCCCGGGCACAGCCGCTTGCAGAGCTGTTCGTCCTGCGCGTAGCGGCTGGAGTTGGTGGCGCTCGCCATGGGGAAGAAGTAGCCGTCGCAGGTCCTGACGCACACGGTGCGCGAGGAATAGGTCTTCGGCGTCTCCAGCGGCATCAGGTCAAGGTCGGGCGAGGTTTCCTCGCTCTGGGGCTGCTGGGTGCCGAAAATGGCCTCGAAGAAGTTCTTCGGCTTCGCCGGCTCGGCGGCGCGGCGGGCGGCCTGCACGGCGGCGGTGTATTGCGGGCCGCAATTGTTCTGGGCAAGGGCGATGATGAGCGCCCGGCGCTGGCCGCCATTGTCGGTGCCACCGCGCTCAAGCCCTGCGATCTGCGACCTCAGGCGCGAGACCTGATCGTCGATCTGGTCGCACTGGGGCGGACGGGGCGGCCCCTGGAAGATGAGAAAGCCGCGCGGCGCATCGCAGCCCATGCCGCGCGCCTGGGCGGACAGACGGTCGAGATCGCCACGGAGCTTGGCGGCCTGCGCCTGCTGGTTGGCGACGCCACCGGCGCTGCGGTCGAGGGCCATCAGCGAACCTTCGAGCTGCTGGCAGGTGGGGCTGCCGGCCTGCGCCAGCGCGGTGCCCGCGGTGGTGAGGGCGACCATGAGGCCCAGCGCCAGACGGCGCGCAGCACCTCGCGCAGCCGTTCCACGGGCTGCAATCCGGGCCATCCGAATGGCGCCGATCCCTCGCGCGGACTCCATCCTCAGCTCTTCTCTCCACTGGCGCCGTGCCGATCCGGCGCCCCTCTATAGACCGACAGCGGGGGACAATGGTGACGAAACTGTGGCCCCTCTCCGGAAGGTGAGGGGCCAGCCCGGTTGCGTTCCGGCGCGCTCAGCCGCGGCCGCGCGAGCGGATGTTGTAGCTGTCGTAGGCATATTCCGCGATCTGCCACCACACCAATTGATCGGCGCGGATGGCGAGCATGGAATCCAGCGCCTGCTTGAACGCCGGGTTGGTGGCGGCCAGCTCGTTGTACAGCTCGAAGGACGCCTTGTAGCCCGCCTCCATGATGGACGCCGGGAACGGCTTCAGCTCCACGCCCTGCTGCACCAGCCGGCGCAGCGCCGGGGGGTTCACCGAATCGTACTTGGCCAGCATCCAGTTGTTGGCGGCCTCGGCGGCATTGCGGACGATGGCCTGGTAGTGCTTCGGCAGCGCGTTCCACTGGGCATTGTTGATGACGAGGTGCAGCATGGCGCCGCCCTCCCACCAGCCGGGATAGTAGTAATACTTGGCCACCTTCACGAGGCCGAGCTTCTCGTCGTCATAGGGGCCGACGAACTCCGCCGCGTCGATGGAGCCGCGCTCCAGCGCCGGATAGACGTCGCTGGGGGCGATCTGCTGCGGCACCACGCCGAGCTTCGCCAGCACCTGCCCGCCGATGCCGCCGATGCGGAACTTCAGGCCCTTGAGGTCGGCGACGTCGTTCAGCTCCTTGCGGAAGAAGCCGCCCATCTGGCAGCCGGAATTGCCGAGCGGCATGCCGGTGACATTGTACTTGGCGAGCACGCCGTTGATGATCTGCTCGCCCCCGCCGAAGAACCACCAGGAGTGCTGCTGGCGCGAGTTGAAGCCGAACGGCACGCCGGTGCCGAAGGCCAGCGCGGTGTCCTTGCCGGTATAGAAATAGGTCGCGGTCTGGGCGCACTCCACCGAGCCGGTGGAGACCGCATCGAGCGCCTGCAGGCCCGGCACCAGCTCGCCGGCCGGGAAGGTCTGGATCTGGAAGCGGCCGTCGGTGGCCTCGGCCACGTACTTGGCGAAGATCTGCGCCGTGCCGAAGATGGTGTCGAGGGAGCGCGGGAAGGAGGAGGTGAGGCGCCACTTCACCTCGGGCTGGGTCTGCGCGAGGGCGGGGGCGGCGACCGCGCCGGTGGCGAGCGCGGTGGCGGACGCGCCAATGAAATGGCGGCGCTTGATCTCCATGGATGTGCTCCTCGGGCCGGTTGATCGGCTCTCTAGGTTGGGGCGAAAACCGTGCGATGGGGCGAAAGGGGTGTCACGCGGCGCGGCGGCCGTCAATGTCGGCAATCGCCGGAGGAGTGATATTGCGCCGCTCTTCCGCTGCGGTCGGGGCATCCCATATGTCGGGGGCCCGCCTGTGGCAGCTTACCGGGGAGTTCCATGACGCACGCTGTCTCGACCATCCGTCCCACCCTCACCCGCCGCCTCGGCCGCCTCGCGCTCGCGGGCGCGCTGGGCGTCACGCTGGGTGTCATGGCGCTCGCGGGCGGGCCGGCGCTGGCGCAGGAGCCGAACCTCATCTTCCGCAAGTCCACGGTCTGGAAGTTCCTGACCCCCGACGACAAGCTTGCCGTCTACGGCATCGACGATCCGGTGGTGGAGGGCGTCGCCTGCCACTACACCACCCCCGAGAAGGGCGGCGTGAAGGGCATGGTGGGCCTCGCGGAGGAAGTCTCCGACATCTCGCTGGCCTGCCGGCAGGTGGGGCCGATCTCGTTCAAGTCGAAGTTCGAGCAGGGCGACGTGGTGTTCCGCGAGAGCCGCTCCTTCTTCTTCAAGAAGATGCAGATCGTGCGCGGCTGCGACACCAAAAGGAACGTGCTTGTCTATCTCGTCTATTCCGACAAGTTGATCGACGGCAGCCCGAAGAACTCCACCTCCACCGTCCCGATCATGCCGTGGGGCGGCAACACCGACGTGCCGAAGTGCGGGGACTTCCTGAAGTAACGGGAAGAGAAACGCCGCGCGCACAGGCGGGAGATCACCTCCGCCCCGGGCGCGCGGCGCATGCGTCAGAGGCAGGTCAGAGGAAGTTCACCTTGCCGGTGCCGATGTCGTACATGGCGGCGGCCGACTTCAACCTGCCGGCGGCGGCCCGCTCCGACAGGATCGGTGCCGCGGTCTGGGCCAGCTTGGCGTTCATCTTCACGTTCATGTCGCTGGCGGCGGCGAGGAGATCGGACGGGTTGCTCCGCATGGCCTCATAAACCGCCGGGCGGATGGCGTTGACGAGGCTCGGCAGGTGGCCGGGCGGCAGGGTGTTGTCCTTGATGGACGTGATGGTCGCCTGAATCGCGCCGCACGAGGCATGGCCGAGCACGACGATGAGCTTCACGCCGAGCACCGCGGTGGCGAATTCCAGGCTCGCCAGCCCGTTTTCATCGATGAAGTTGCCGGCCACCCGCACGATGAACAGTTCGCCCGGCCCCTGGTCGAACACCAGTTCCGGGACCACCCGCGAATCCGAGCAGGCGACGATGGCCGCGAACGGCTGCTGTCCCGTCGTGCGCTGCAGGCGGCCGGCGGAATAGTCCGCCTGCTGGGGCGTGCCGGCCACGTAGCGGGCATTGCCGTCCACCAGGCGCTTCATGGCTTCATCCGGAGTGACCGGCGTGGCCGTGCCATAGCCACCGCTCGACTGGGCGAAGGCGGAGGCGGCGAACAGCGGCGCGGCCGCAAGGGCCAGTCCACCCGCCAGTCCGCCGGCAAGCAGGCGTCGGCGTCCGATGGACGGTGATGAACACGTCTCGCACATGGGCGATCCTCTCCCGGTCACTGTGTTTGAGGCCTGTTTGGACCCGCCCGCAGCGGTGCCGCTGGGGCAGGCCGGGGCCGAACATAGCTGATCCGGGCACGAAGCATCAGGCCCGGCGATCACAAAACGCGGACCTAAAGCTTTGCCATGAAATGGCATTTCGGGTTCGATGGGACCATCCGGGCGATCGCGCGCAGCCGGGCTACCGCGAGCAGGTGATGGCCACCGTTTCCGGGCAGAGCGGGCCGGTGCAGGTCGTCGCCGGCGAGGCGACGCTGGAGGGGGTAAAGGCGGAGGCAGGCACCGCCACGCGGCCGAAGTCGATGACCTGCGTGTAGGCGTGGCTGCGGCACCAGGCTTCCGCCACCTTCCGCCCGCACGGCGCGCCGGAGGCGAGGCAGGAATCGATGTTGGAGCCGTCGGAATTGTCGATGAGGAAAATGCGCGTCTCCGCCATGGCCGGCGCCATCAGCGACAGGCTCGCCACGGCACCGGCGGCGAGGGTTCGGATCAGCGGCATGGACAGGTCGGCACCTCTTTGACAGGCGCGTCCCGAACGCGGCGGCGCGCTTTCGGGTCACGGGCGGGATCATCGGATGCGCCCCGACCCCCGCCCGGCGCAACTCAGCCGGGGATAGACGCTCACCAAGGGGCAGGTCAAGCTGGGGAAGATAACGATATCCGGAGGTGCCGGGCCGCGCCGGGCGGCGTGAAACATCTTGACGAGCGCCCGCGCCCGAACCATTGTCCCGCGCCATGAACGGCGGTCTCGTCACCATCTGCGCCATTGCGGCGATTATTTGCGGTTAGCCGAAAAGCTGGCCGCGGCCGTCCTTTGCTCATCTTCTTAGACAAGGATCTGGACGCCCCGGCCGGTGGACCGGCTTGGCGCTTGTGCGCCATTCGGGGGAACGATCCATGGAGCTCAGGCTCTACAACACGCTGACCCGCTCGAAGGACCTGCTGCGTCCGCTCGATCCCTTGAACGTGCGCATGTATGTGTGCGGGCCGACGGTCTACGACCATGCCCATATCGGCAATGCCCGCCCGGTCATTGTCTTCGACGTGCTGTTCCGCCTGCTGCGGCGCCTCTACGGGGCGGAGCACGTCAAGTACGTCCGCAACATCACGGACGTGGACGACAAGATCAACGCCCGCGCCGCCGATCGCGCCATCTCCATCCGCGACCTGACGGAAGAGACCTATCGCTGGTTCCGCGAGGACACGGCGGCGCTGAACTGCCTGCCGCCCACCGTGGAGCCCCGCGCCACCGAGCATATCGAGGAGATGCGCATCCTCATCGAGCGGCTCGTCGCCTCCGGCCACGCCTATGTGGCGGAAGAGCATGTGCTGTTCCACGTGCCCTCCATGCCGGACTACGGCCGCCTCTCCCGCCGCTCGCTGGACGAGATGATGGCCGGCGCCCGTGTGGACGTCGCCCCCTACAAGCGCGACGCCATGGACTTCGTGCTGTGGAAGCCGAGCGCCGCGGGCGTGCCCGGCTGGCCCTCGCCCGCCGGCATCGTCACCCCCGGCCGCCCCGGCTGGCACATCGAGTGCTCGGCCATGAGCTGGAAGCACCTGGGCGAGACCTTCGACATCCATGGCGGCGGCATCGACCTCGTCTTCCCGCACCACGAGAACGAGATCGCGCAGTCGCGCTGCGCCTTCCATTCCGGCGTCATGGCGCAGATGTGGATGCACAACGGCTTCCTGATGCTGGAAGGCGAGAAGATGTCGAAGTCCCTCGGCAACTTCGTCACCATCCGCGAGCTGCTGGACGAGTGGCCCGGCGAGGTGCTGCGCCTCGCCATGCTCTCCACCCATTACCGCCAGCCCATCAACTGGACCCGCCAGGGCCTCGGCTTCGCCGCCAAGACGCTGGACAAATGGTATCGCGTGATCGGCGACGTGGAGGCCGAGACCGGCGACGCCAACCCCTTCGAGACCGAGATCGCCGACCGCCTGTCCGACGACCTCAACACGCCCTCCGTCATCGCCCACCTGCACCACCTCGCCGAAGTGGCGGAGCACGAGGACACGTCCTCCGCTCTGCGCCGCCGCTTCAAGGGCGCGGCCAACCTGCTGGGCCTGCTCGGCGATACCGAAACCGGGTGGCGCGCGCGGCAGAAGGAGGGCATTGCGCTGGACGAAGGCGTGATTGCCGGCCTCATCGCCGACCGCATCGCCGCCCGCAAGGCAAAGGACTTCAAGCGCGCCGACCAGATCCGCGAGGAGCTGGCCGCCAAGGGCATCGTGCTGATGGACAACAAGGACGGGACCACCAGCTGGGAGGTGTCGCGATGAGCGCCATCGCTTTGCGCCCCTACCTCCCGGCCGACGCGCCGGCACTGGCCGACCTGTTCCGCGCCGCCATCGCCGAGCTGACCGGCGAGGATTACGACACCGAGCAGCAGGACGCCTGGGCCGCCAGGGCCGACGACGCGGAGGCCTTCGCCGCCCGCCTCGCCGCCAGCCTCACCCTCGTCGCCCTGCGCGGCAAGACGGTGGCCGGCTTCGTCTCGCTGAAGGACAATGCCCACATCGACATGCTCTATGTGGCGCCCGACGCCGCCGGCACCGGCGTCGCCAAGGCTTTGTGCGACGCCGCCGAGACGCTCGCCAAGGCGCGCGGCACCCGCAAGCTCACCGTGGACGCCAGCGACACCGCCCTCGGCTTCTTCCAGAAGCGCGGCTACGAGCCCCAGCGCCGCAACATGGTGCCGCTGGCCGACACCTGGCTCGCCAACACGGCGATGACGAAGACGCTGGGGGAGGACAATGCCGGCCCCCGGCACTGAGGCACCCGCTCCGGCGAAGCGGTCTCGCGCCCGTGCGCTGCGCGAGACGATGACCGATGCCGAGCGGAAACTGTGGCAAGTGCTGCGCGACCGCCGGCTCGAGGGCGCGAAGTTCCGCCGTCAGGTGCCGGTGGGGCCGTATGTGGCGGACTTCCTGTGCTTCCAGCACCGGCTGGTGGTGGAAGCGGACGGTGGGCAGCATGCGGAGTCGGCGCGGGACGCGGTGCGCGATGCGTATCTGGCGGCCAACGGATTTCGCGTCCTGCGGTTCTGGAACAACGACATCCTCCTGCGGACCGAGTCCGTTCTGGAGGCGATTTATCAAGCTCTGAGAGCCACCCCTCACCCCCAACCCCTCTCCCGCAAGGGGAGAGGGGAGGCAGGGCGGGGCAACCCCTCTCCCCTTGCGGGAGAGGGTGGATCGCGGCGCAGCCGCGAGACGGGTGAGGGGGCTGGCGCCGCAAAAGCAGGCGCCGAGGCGGGTCCCGCGATCACCCCTCACCCCCAGCCCCTCTCCCGCAAGGGGAGAGGGGAGGCAGGGCGGGGAGACCCCTCTCCCCTCGCGGGAGAGGGTGGATCGCGGCGCAGCCGCGAGACGGGTGAGGGGGCTGGCGCCGCAAAAGCCGATGCCCGAGGCGGACGGGGGAAAGAGAAAACAATGCCGACGAAAGAACGCCTCTACCTCTTCGACACCACCCTGCGCGACGGGGCGCAGACGAACGGTGTCGATTTCACCGTGGCCGACAAGCTCAGGGTGCTCTCCCTGCTGGACCGGTTGGGCGTGGACTATGTGGAGGCCGGCTATCCCGGCGCCAATCCCACGGACACGCAGCTTTTTGCCGAGAAGCACGAGGCGAAGGCCCGCCTCACCGCTTTCGGCATGACCAAGCGCCCCGGCCGCTCCGCCTCCAACGACCCCGGCGTGGCGGCGCTGCTGGCGGCCCATTCCGATGCCATCTGCTTCGTCGCCAAGTCCTCCGCCTATCAGGTGCGGGTGGCGCTGGAGACGACCAAGGAGGAGAACCTCGCCTCCATCCGCGAGAGCGTCGAGGCGGCCATTGCCGCCGGGCGCGAGGCGCTGGTGGATTGCGAGCATTTCTTCGACGGCTTCAAGGAAGACCGCGACTTCGCCCTCGCCTGCGCCCGCACCGCCTATGAGGCCGGCGCGCGCTGGGTGGTGCTGTGCGACACCAATGGCGGCACCCTGCCCCACGAGGTGGAGGCCATCGTCGCCGAGGTGGTGAAGGTGGTGCCGGGCACCAATGTGGGCATCCACGCCCACAACGACACCGAGCAGGCGGTGGCCAATTCGCTGGCCGCCGTCCGCGCCGGCGCGCGGCAGATCCAGGGCACGCTCAACGGCCTCGGCGAGCGCTGCGGCAACGCCAATCTCTGCTCGCTCATCCCCACCCTCTTGCTCAAGAAGGATTATGCGGCGCGCTTCGACATCGGCGTGGGCGAGGAGGCGCTGGGCGAATTGGTCCACGTCTCCCGCACGCTGGACGAGATGCTGAACCGCGCCCCCGACCGCCATGCGCCTTACGTGGGCGAGAGCGCTTTCGCCACCAAGGCCGGCATCCACGCCTCGGCCATCCTGAAGGACCCCGCCACCTACGAGCACATCGCCCCGGAAAAGGTGGGCAACCGCCGCCGGGTGATGGTCTCCGACCAGGCCGGCCGCTCCAACGTATTGTCCGAGCTGGAGCGCCTCGGCGTGCCGGTGGACAAGAAGGACCCGCGCATCTCCCGCCTTCTGGAAGAGGTGAAGGAGCGCGAGGCGCTGGGCTATTCCTACGAGGCGGCGGACGCCTCCTTCGCCCTGCTGGCGCGGCGGATGCTTGGCTCGGTGCCGGACTATTTCGCGGTGGAGCGCTTCAAGGTGAATGTGGAGCGGCGCTACAACGCGCAGGGCGAGCTTGTCACCGTCGCCGAGGCCATCGTGAAGGTGAAGGTGGACGACGAGACCATGATCTCCGCCGCCGAGGGCAACGGCCCGGTGAACGCGCTGGACGTGGCCCTGCGCAAGGATCTCGGCAAGTACCAGCCCTTCATCTCCGGCCTGCATCTCACCGACTATCGCGTGCGCGTGCTCAACGGCGGCACGGAGGCGGTGACGCGGGTGCTGATCGAGAGCGCGGACGAGACCGGCGACCGCTGGACCACGGTGGGCGTCTCCCCCAACATCATCGACGCCTCCTTCGAGGCGCTCTTGGATTCCATCACCTGGAAGCTGCTGAAGGAAGGCGCGCCGGCCTGACGGGCTCGCGAGCCGGAATGTGAAAAGGCCGGGCTGCGAAGGCCCGGCCTTTTCTTTTTTCAGTCCTGCGCTGGAGCCGTCAGCGCCCTGCCCTCACTCCGCCGCGGCGGGCGGGGGCGGCGCGACTTCCGGGGCGGGCGTGTAGATCAGGCCGCCGCCGTCGCGGAACTTCTGGGCCATTTCGGCCATGCCCGAGGAGGCGAGGTTGTCGGCCTGGGCGCGGGCGATGTCGCCGGCTTCCAGCTTCAGCTCCTGCGAGATCTTCATGGAGCAGAACTTCGGCCCGCACATGGAGCAGAAGTGCGCCACCTTGGCGCCCTCGGCGGGGAGCGTCTCGTCGTGGAAGCGCTCGGCCGTCTCCGGGTCGAGCGAGAGCGCGAACTGGTCGCGCCAGCGGAAGGAGAAGCGGGCCCGGGAGAGCGCATCGTCGCGGATGCGCGCGGCCGGGTGGCCCTTGGCGAGGTCGGCGGCGTGGGCGGCGATCTTGTAGGAGATGACGCCGGTCTTCACGTCGTCGCGGTCGGGCAGGCCGAGATGCTCCTTCGGCGTGACGTAGCAGAGCATCGCCGTGCCGAACCAGCCGATCATCGCCGCGCCGATGGCGGAGGAGATGTGGTCGTAGCCGGGGGAGATGTCCGTCACCAGCGGGCCGAGGGTGTAGAACGGCGCCTCGTGGCAGACCTTGAGCTGCTTCTCCACATTCTCGCGGATGAGGTGGAGCGGCACGTGGCCGGGGCCCTCGATCATCACCTGGCAGTCGTACTTCCAGGCGATCTCGGTGAGCTGGCCGAGCGTCTCCAGCTCGGCGAACTGCGCGGCGTCGTTGGCGTCGGCGATGGAGCCGGGGCGCAGGCCGTCGCCGAGGGAGAAGGCCACGTCATACTGGGCGAGGATCTCGCACAGCTCTTCGAAATGCTCGTAGAGGAAGCTCTCCTTGTGGTGCGCGAGGCACCACTTGGCCATGATGGAGCCGCCGCGCGAGACGATGCCGGTGACGCGGTTGGCGGTGAGCGGCACGAAGGGCAGGCGCACGCCGGCGTGCACCGTCATGTAGTCCACGCCCTGCTCGGCCTGCTCGATCACCGTGTCGCGGAAGATCTCCCAGGTCAGGTCCTCAGCGACGCCGTTCACCTTCTCCAGTGCCTGATAGAGCGGCACGGTGCCGATGGGCACCGGCGAGTTGCGCATGATCCATTCGCGGATGGTGTGGATGTTCTTGCCCGTGGAGAGGTCCATCACCGTGTCGGCGCCCCAGCGGGTGGCCCACACCAGCTTGTCCACCTCTTCCGCCACGCCCGAGGTCACGGCCGAATTGCCGATGTTGGCGTTGATCTTCACGAGGAAGTTCCGGCCGATGGCCATCGGCTCGGTTTCGGGGTGGTTGATGTTGTTGGGGATGATGGCGCGGCCGCGCGCCACTTCCTGCCGCACGAATTCCGGCGTGATCTCGGCGGGGATCGCCGCGCCGAGGCCCATGGCCTGATGGTGGGGGTGGGCGCCGCCGTTCACCTTGGCGAGGTTCTCGCGGGCGGCGACATATTCCATCTCGGGCGTGATGATGCCGGCGCGGGCATAGGCCATCTGGGTCGGGCGCTTGCCCGCCTTGGCGCGCAGCGGCCTGCGGCCGGAGAGATCGAACTGCGGCAGGGTGGAGGACTGGCCCTCCTTCAGGCCGTTGTCCTCGGGGCGGACGGCGCGGGCCTCCACCTCTTCCACGTCGCCGCGCTCGCGAATCCACTGGGCGCGCAGCTGCGGCAGGCCCTTGGTGAGGTCGATGACGGCATCGAGGTCGGTATAGGGGCCGGAGGTGTCGTACACCTTCACCGGCGGCTCGGACGGATCGGTCAGCGCGATCTCGCGCATGGCGACGCGCACGTCCGGCCGGGTGGCGGAAACGAACACCTTGCGCGAATGGGGCAGCGGCCCGGTGGTGACTTTCAGGGAGGACGTCGAGGCTTCGTCCAGCATTGCGGATCTCCGTTCAGCTTGCGCTTTCAACGAGAACCGGGGTGTTGAGCTAGGAGACGGGTGCGGAGCGACGCTGAGCGCCGGGAAGCACAAGTTCCGATCCCTTCGCCGGTATGACCCGGATCAGGTTCGAAGGGTCATCGCGGCGCCGCGGAGCATGACCCCCGCGAACTTGCGATATCTCAGCCCCTTCCGGGACCCCCCTTGGAACAGTGACACTGTGATGTATACGAAAGCCCAATGTCAACGCTGCACTGCAGCACGCGCATAGGTCAAGTCACCCAATTGGGAATGCCGGCGGTATTGGAACGCGCCGCGAAGCCGACTAGACCAGCCCTCCCACATCGCAAGGAGCATGGGCATATGGGCATGGCTGAAGACGGCACGATCCGCCACGACTGGACCGTTGACGAGATCGCGGCCCTCATGGACCTGCCCTTGCTGGAGCTGGTCGGCCGGGCCAATGCCGTCCACCGCGCCAATCACGATCCCAACGAAGTGCAGCGGGCGAGCCTGCTCTCCATCAAGACCGGCGGCTGCCCGGAGGATTGCGCCTATTGCTCCCAGTCCGCCCGCCATGCGGAAGTGGACCTGACGCGCGAGAAGTTCCTCGATCCCGCCTCCGTCATCGCCCTCGCCGGGCAGGCGCAGGCCAACGGCGCCGAGCGCTTCTGCATGGGCGCGGCGTGGCGGCGGGTGAAGGAAGGGCGCGAGTTCGACGCCGTGCTGGAGATGGTGCGCGGCGTGCGCGGGCTCGGCATGGAAGCCTGCGTGACGCTCGGCATGCTGGAGCCGCATCAGGCCCAGCGCCTCGCCGAGGCCGGGCTCACCGCCTACAACCACAATCTCGATACGGGGCCGGATTTCTACGGCGAGATCGTCACCACCCGCACCTATGCGGACCGCATCGACACCCTCACCTGCGTGCGCGCGGCGGGCATCGAATTGTGCTCCGGCGGCATCATCGGCATGGGCGAGACCATGCGCGACCGCGCGGCCATGCTGCAGGTGCTGGCGGGGTTCGATCCGCATCCCGAAAGCGTGCCGGTGAATGCGCTGGTGGCGGTGGAAGGCACGCCGCTGGCCGATCGCCCGCCGGTGGACCCGCTGGAGATCGTGCGCATGGTCGCCACCGCCCGCCTCGTCATGCCCGCCTCGCGGGTGCGCCTCTCGGCCGGACGCGCTGCCCTCAGCCGCGAGGCGCAGATCCTGTGCTTCCTCGCGGGGGCGAATTCGGTGTTCTACGGGGACACGCTGCTCACCACCCCCAATGCCGGCCTCGGCGCGGATGCCGCGCTGTTCGAGGCCATCGGCGGCGCCTGATGGGCGGGGGTAGGCGGAGATCAGGAGACCCTCGCACCCCGGACGCATGCAGCGATCAGCGGAATGCGAGCCGGGGTCCAGCGCAAGAAACCGCCGCAGGCGCTTCAATTCAACGGCTCAGGAGAATCGCCGGCTGCGCCGGACTCTCCCCTGGTCCCCGGCTCAGCGCTCCGTCTGCGCCGTCGCTTGGCCGGGGAGCGAGGCAGCCATGGGCCGCCTCGCCACGTTTCACGCCGCGAGGTGAGCGTGGTGCAGGCGCACCCGGTCGTGGTTGCGCGACTGGGCGCGGTCTTCCTTGTTCGGGCGCTGCTGGGCCTTGACCTGGCGCAGCACCTCGTCGAGCCGGGTGAGGGCATCGCTGGCGGCGTGCTCCTCGCGGCTCGATCCCGCCTCCCAGGCGGCCTCGTTGCGGAAATCCTCGGCCTGCGCTTCCTGCGCCAGATAGGCGCGAACCTCGAGCAGCGCTGCCGTGAGGTTGGTTTGGGAGCTCATGTGTCTTGCCCTTGATCGTCACGAGTCTTGGTGCGTGCTCTTGCTGGTCTAATACGGCCGGGTCGTGGCGAAAAAGGGGGTCTCCAAGGGTCATACGCTGCGGAAATCCCTCACTTTTTCGCCATCTGCCCCCACCGTGCCACACCTGTCCCAGCGTCAGCCTTGCCATAAGAAGCCGGCAACCATGTTCCCGCCGGCATGTGGATGGCGGCCGGCGGGTGCTGGCCGCATCCGGGCGGGCGGGCTAAAGTCGGACGGCGAAAGCCTTATGGCGCTTGATCTTGGCCGGACATACCTAATGGAAGCTTACCATCAGCTCCTGCGCCGCATTCTCGATGAGGGCGTGCGCAAGGACGACCGGACCGGCACCGGCACCCTCTCGGTGTTCGGGCACCAGATGCGATTCGATCTGGCGCGCGGCTTCCCCCTCGTGACCACCAAGAAGCTGCACCTGAAATCCATCGTCCACGAGCTTCTGTGGTTCCTCGCCGGCGACACCAACATCCGCTACCTCAAGGAAAACGGCGTCTCCATCTGGGACGAGTGGGCCGACGCCAAGGGCGATCTCGGCCCGGTCTACGGCCACCAGTGGCGCTCGTGGCCGACGCCGGAGGGCGGCGTGATCGACCAGATCGCGCAGGTGGTCTCCGATATCCGCCGCAACCCTGATTCGCGCCGCCTCATCGTCACCGCCTGGAACCCGGCGGACGTGGCGAAGATGGCCCTGCCCCCCTGCCACTGCCTGTTCCAGTTCTACGTGCTGGAGGGCAAGCTCTCCTGCCAGCTCTACCAGCGCTCGGCGGACGTGTTCCTCGGCGTGCCGTTCAACATCGCCTCCTATGCGCTGCTCACCCACATGGTGGCGCAGGTGACGGGGCTCGGCGTCGGCGACTTCGTCCATACGCTGGGCGATGCGCACCTCTATGTGAACCACCTCGATCAGGCCCGCGAGCAGCTCTCCCGCACCCCGCGCGCCCTGCCCTCCCTGCGGCTGAACCCGGCGGTGAGCGACCTCTTCGCCTTCCGCTACGAGGACATCGAGATCGTGAACTACGATCCCCACCCGGCCATCAAGGCCCCTGTGGCGGTCTAGCCGCCCGCAGCCATCCGGCCCGCCAAACCATGATCGAGACGCTGTTCCTGCCCGGCGCAACGGGAGACGCCGGGTTCTGGAAGCCCGTCGCGGCCCGGGCCGCATGGGACGGCATGTTCTTCTCCTGGCCCGGACTGGGCAGCCAGCCGGCCAGCGCGGACGTGAACAGCATCGATGATCTCGTCGGGCAGGTCGCGGACCGGATGCGCCAGCCGGTGGCCATCGTCGCCCAGTCCATGGGCGGCTACATCGCGCTCAGGCTCGCACTCGCCTTCCCCCACCTCGTCCGGACACTCGTTCTGTGCGTCACCTCCGGCGGGGTTCCGGTGGCTGATCTCGGCGGAGAAGACTGGCGCCCGGACTATTTCGGCGCCTTCCCGCACGCGGCGCGGTGGATCGCCGATCCCGTCGCGGATCTCTCCGACCGGTTGCCCTCGGTCCGCGCGCCGACGCTGCTGCTGTGGGGCGACGCCGATCCCATCAGCCCGGTGGCGGTCGGGGAAAGGCTGGCGCGCCTGCTGCCAAACTCGCGCCTGTGCATCCTGCCGGGGGCGGGACATGATCTGGCGCAGACCCACGCGGCGGCGGTAGCGGACGAGATCCGGCGTCATCTGATCGCGACTTCGTAAGCCTATTGAGCCGGGGCGGAGCATCTTCGGGCTTGTCCGGGTGCGGACTTCGTCCTTAGCTCACGCGCGGGATCGGGCGGCCCCATAAGCAAGATCATGCCCGCATTTGGACTCAACAGGGCTGTAGCAGCCCGATCGCGGCCGGGCCTTGCCCCGCGCAGCGGCACCTTGAGGGAGGAAGCCATGGCCGGAACGGGTGATCTTCTGGGACAGCTCATCGGCGCGGCGCTCGGCTCGGGCAGCGTGCGGGGCGGCGGCGCGCAGCAAAGCGGAGGCGGACTGCCGGGCGGGCTCGGCGACATTCTCGGACAGGTGCTCGGCGGCGGCGCGGGCGGCAGTGGCGCGGGCGGCGGCGCGCAGGGCGGCGGCGGCCTGCCGGGCGGGCTGGGCGACATCCTCGGACAGGTGCTCGGCGGCGGCAGCCAGCGCGGCGGATCGGGCGGAGCGCCGTCGGGACTGCCCGGCGGCCTCGGCGACATCCTGGGCCAGGTGCTCGGCGGCGGACGCGGAGCGCCGCAGGGTGGTCCGTCCGGCGGCGGAGCGGGCGGTTCCTCCGGCGGGCTGGAGGACATTCTCGGCCAGATTCTCGGTGGTGGCGCGGGCGGGCCGTCCGGCGGCTCCACGCAGGGGGGCGGCATGTCGGGCGGCGCGGGCGGAGGTCTCGGCGATCTCGCCTCGGAGGCCCTCGGCCGCGGCGGCTCGTCCACGGCCGGCGGCTATCCCCAGCCGGAGCCGGTCCCGCCTTCCGACTATCGCCAGCCGCAGCCCTCGCCCCAGCCCGGCCATCAACCCTCCGCCTCGGGCGGCAGCGACCTGATGCGATATGGCGGCCTCGCCATCATGGGGATGCTGGCCTGGAAGGCGTACCGCAAGTGGCAGGCGGGGGCCGGCGGACGCGCGGCCTTCACCTCCGGCACGCCGGACGCCGCCTTCTCCCCCGCCGCCGCGCCGGGTGGGCCGGAAGCCTTCTCCGGCGTGCTGCTCTCGGCCATGGCGGCCGCCGCGCAGGCCGACGGGGAGATCGATGAGGAGGAGGTCTCGCGCATCGGCGGCGGGCTGGAGCGCATGGGTGCCGGCTCTCCCCAGCGGGATGCCCTCATCGCCATCCTCACCACGCCGGTGGACCCCAACGAGGTGGTCGCCGCCGCGACGACGCCGGAGGCTGCGCTGCAGATCTACGCGGCCTCCGCCCTCGCCATCCGGCCGGACAACGACGCCGAGCACGCCTATCTGGACTGGCTCGCCGGCGCGCTGGGCATCGAACCCGGCCTCAAGGCGCAGATCGAAGGCGAGCTGAACGCCTGAGGAAGTCCGCCACGCTCAGGCGCCACGCGGGCTTGCAATGTGCTTCCGCTCAGGCGCCACGCGGGCTTGAAGTTCACGCCATCGTGCAGGCCGCGGCCGTAACGCTGCCGCAGGGGCCGGCGTAAGGGGAAGCAGGCGCCGGGCGGGCGCCTGCGCAGCTTTGCCGAAAGGTCCCGATGCCCCTGTTTCACGAGCGGTCCGGCCGTTTCAGCCCCGAGAAGACCCTGTTCCTCGTTTCCAGCATCCTGCCGGCGGTGTGGCTCGTGGGCCTTGCCGCCAACGGCCAGCTCGGCGCGCGGCCGTGGACCGAGGCGATCCATTTCACCGGCCTGTGGGCCATCCGCTTCCTCGCGGTGACGCTGGCGGTGACGCCGCTGCGGCGGCTGTTCAACATGCCGAAGCTGCACTTCGGCCGGCGCATCTTCGGCCTCGCCGCGCTCGGATACGCGGCGCTGCACCTCACGCTCTACATCATCGATCAGGGCTTCGGCCGGGCGCTGAGCGAGATCGTGCTGCGCATCTATCTCACCATCGGCGCGGTAGCGGTGGGGCTGCTCGTGGCGCTGGGCGCCACCTCCACCGACGGCGCCATCCGGCGGCTCGGCGCGACGCGCTGGAACCGGCTGCATATGGCCGTCTACGCCATCGCGGTGCTGGGCTCGGTGCATTTCTTCATGCAGTCGAAGCTTGATGTCACCGAGCCGGTGCTGATGGCCGGCATCTTCCTGCTGCTCTTCGCTTTCCGCGTCGCCGGGCGCGGCGGGAAGGCCGTCTCGCCCCTCGCCATGGCGGGCTTGTCCGTGGCCGGGGCAGCGCTCACGGCGGGCGTGGAAATGCTCTGGTATGCGCTGGCGACGCGGGTGGACCCGTTTCTGGTGCTGGATGCCAATTTCACCCTCGACCTCGGCCCCCGCCCGGCCGTGTGGGTGCTGGTGATCGGCCTCTGCGTGGCGGCGCTGGCCGCCATCAACCCGCCCGCCCCCCGTGCCGCCGGCCGCCGCGCGGCGATGACCGGCAAGACGACGACTGGAAATACGATGACCGGAAGTACGGAAGGCGCCGGCGCCTGAAACGGCGAAAGGAAGGGGTGCCCTGAGCCCCCTTCCTCCCGCGTGACGCCGGGCTGAACCCGTCTCGCACCCCGGACGCATGCAACGAAGTGGAATTCGATCCGGGGTCCAGCGCAACAGACCGCCGAAGGCGCTTCCTGCCCCGCCGCTCTGAGGCTTGGCCCCGCTGCGCGGGTGTTTCCCCTGGACCCCGGATCGGCGCTCCGGCTTCGCCGTCGCTGGTCCGGGGAACAGAGGAGACCGCCTCACGCCGCGGCGCGTTCCGGCACCGGCAGGCCGAGCCATTCGGTGTAGAAGGCGTCGATGTCGGGCTGGAAGTCGTGGATCACCGGATACCAGGGGGTCGGCGCCTCCACGTCATGGAGCGTGCCGCACTCGGGGCAGAAATATTCCCGGATCACCTGCCACGAGGGCGTCGGGGCCATGAGGCGGGGATAGATCTCCTCCATCTTCTGCGGCGTGTCGCGGACGTGGACGCGGGCATGCAGCTTCCAATTGTCCTTCCAGTCGCAGAAATCGTGGCCGCACTCGCAGCGCACGGTCCACTTCTTCGAGACCTTCTGCTGCACGATGTAGAGCTTCGGACCGAGCGGCAGGATGATCTTCTCATCCCACGGAACGCGCTCCTGCAGGATCTCCACATAGGTCACGAACCGCTCGGGGTCCTTCGGCGTGGAGAGCATCTGGTGCAGCGTATCGGGATCGATCTTGCCTTCCACGAGATCGACGATCTTGGCGCGGGTATAGGACATGGTTTCCTCCTGAATATTTCTGGGTTTCCTCGCCTCTCCGCGCGGAGAGGGCTTTCTGGATTTGTCATGCCCGGGCTTGTCCCGGCCATGACGGCCGTAAGAAAAAGCGGGCGGCGGCGCGGACCGCCGCCCAGTGGAGGGATCACTCCTCCACGAACTGCACGGTGCGCACGTCCGGCAGCTCGGAGATGTCCATGGAGTAGCGCGAGCCGTAGGTGGGGATGCCGATGTCTTCCTCGTTCAGCACCCAGCTCTCCGGCAGGTCCCAGAAGGCCCGGAACTCGCGCTCGAACTTCGGGCCCAGCTTGAAGGAGGCGGCGAACATCTGCTGCACCTGGGTGCCCGCATCCTTGGCGAGGATCTTCTCGCGCTCGCCCTTCATCCACTCGCGGGTGGGGACGGACTTGGCGATGCGCGCCTTGCGGATGTCCGCACGGGCGGCCTTGGTCGCCGCCTCGTCCACCACCACGAGGCCGCCGGCCCCCTTCTTCACCACCACGCCGTAGACATCGCCGGCGAGGCGCTCCAGCACGTAGCCGCCGTTGATGTCGTCGGCCACCGCCTGCGGCTCACGGTCGAGCGGATCACCGAAGCCGGGGCCGCCGCGCATGTAGTTGAGGTAGAGGTCGTAGTCGGAGAACATCTCCTCGGTGGTGATGGCCTGCTTGTCGCGCTTGATCTGCGCCTTGGGCAGCATCGCGTCCCAGGTGGGGTTCTCCGGGTCGGTGTCGCCGCCGAGCGGGATGTCGGCGCCGGAGGCGATCAGCTCCTTCAGCCCGGTCTGGTGGGCGGCGAAGCGATAGCCGGAGGCGGCGGGATAACCGCCCATCAGGCCCCAGTCGGACGAGATGTGGCCGTTGCCCATGAAGAACATGGTCCAGTCCTTGGCGTTCCAGACCATGCGCAGGCTCTCGAAGCCACAGCCGCCGCGATACTTGCCGGAGCCGCCCGAGGAGGCCTTGATCTGCCGGCCGAGATAGATCAGCGGCTCGGCCAGTTCCCAGATCTCCATGTCGCCCATGTCGCCTTCCGGGTTCCAGATGGCGGCGGCGTGGGAGAGGCCGTCCTGCACCGCGGTCGCCCCGGTGCCGTTGGCGGCGCACTCGAACGAGTTCACGGCGTGGATTTCGTCATACTGGTTGAAGCCGCCGCCCTGCAGCCAGTTGGAGGTGTTGGCGTTGCCCGCGTTCACCTCCTCCAGATAGCCGCGGCCGAAATAGGAGCGCGACAGGCCGCGCCACAGGGCCGTCCAGGCCGACACCAGGAAGTGCCAGGAATAGGAGAAGGCGACGCGGCGGTCGTCCGGGTTCATCCAGGTGCCCTTGGGCAGGCGGAACTCGGTGCCGTAGGCGGCGCCGTCGTTGATCATCTCCGAGGGGATGAGCGTCTGGGTCATCATCACCCAGATGCCGGAGGTGAAGCTCACCTGATGGGCATTGTAGGTGTGCCAGCCCCAGCGGCTCGACCCCTCGAAATCCAGCCGCCAGGAGCCGTCCTTGCGGATGGTCATCTCGCAGGGGGCATGCATGATGGTGTCGAGCTTGGCGAAGTCGGAGGGCACCCGCACGTCCTCATGGGCGTAGGGCACGTCCACGAAGCCCACCTGCCGGTAGGTGCCGGGTATGGTCATGGCCTTGATGCGCGCCTGAAGGCCGAGGCGGCCGTGCTCCACCGCCTCGTAGGCGAACTTCCAGTAGGCCTCGATGCCCTCTTCCGCGACCACCTCTTCCACCAGCTTGCGGATCATGTGGCAGCCGGCGATGCGGGTGCGCTCGTCCAGCATCCAGTAGCGGGTGGTGCGCACCATGCGCTGGCTCTCGTGCAGCCAGTCGCGGAACAGTTCGTCGTTGGCGCCCACCTTGCGGCAGGTGATCTGGTAGCCATCGCCGAAGCGCTGCACCTGCCCGGTGGCCATGGAGCCCGGCCCCACCGCGCCGGTGTCGATGACGTGGGTGACGCCGCCCACCCAGCCGATCAGTTCGCCCTCCCAGAAGATGGGAACGATGGTGTGGATGTCGCAGGGGTGGACGTTACCGATGAGGCAGTCGTTGTTGCAGAAAATGTCCTTGTCCTGGACGCCCGGATTGGCCTCCCACTCGTTCTCGATCATGTATTTGATGGCCGCACCCATGGTTCCCACATGGATGATGATGCCGGTGGAGGTGAGAAGGCTGTCGCCCGCCGCATTGTAGAGGGTGAAGCACAATTCGCCCTCCTGCTCGACGATGGGAGAGGCCGCGATCTTCTTCGCGGTTTCGCGCGCATCCACCACGCCGGCGCGCAGGCGCGAGAACAGCTTGTTGTAGAGGATGGGCTCGCTCTCGCGCAGCTCCAGCTTCTTGAGGCCGGCATAGTGGCCGGTGGCCTTGGTGGCCGTCATCAGCCGGTCGCGATGCTCTTTGAGCGTCTCGCCGCCACGGACGATGCCGCGGGTGGCGCCCTGAAGGCTGGTCTGGTTGACGTTGACGTTCATGGGTTCGTTTCCTCTTGAGATTGTTTGGGTTTGCTCCCCTCTCCCGGTGCGGGAGAGGGGGCATGACGGAGTCCTGCCCTCACACCTCCTTCAGGTGGAAGAGGCGATGCCCGTCGAGCCAGGTCTCGAAACCGTCGGGCACCACGAACGTGGTGGCGTCGGACTCGATGATGGCGGGGCCCATGACGCGGTTGCCGGGGCGCAGGGATTCCATCTTGTAGAGCTGCGCATCCACCCACTTCTTCTTGCGATAGAACTTGCGGGTGCCGATCTTTGCTTCGTCCGGCGGGGTCTCGCCCTCTTCCGGCTCCTTGGGGATGCGGGGCTTCGGGATCGGCACCATGCCGCGCATGATGGCGCCGGTGACCGAGTAGCCCAGCTCCGGCGAGCGGGCGGACGCCGCATAGACGCGGCCGTAAGTGGCGTTGAAGGCGTCGGTGAGCTGGTCCCAGTCAGCCGCCGTGCCGGCGGTGGCGATGGGGCTCTCGATCTCCAGGTCGTTGAGCTGCCCGCGATACTGCATGCGGTAGCCGGGCTGGAGCGTCACCTGATCGGCCGAATAGCCGTTCAGCTTGAACTCTTCCAGCACGTTGCGGGTCAGCTCCTCCCACGCCGCCTGAAGGGTTTCAGCCGCCTTCACCTTGTCCGCCTCCGGGGCGTCCGGCGGCATGTTGATGTCGAGGGACTTGTCGTAGCGATACTCGAAGTCAGCCGCCGCGCAGCCGAAGGCGGAGAAGCCGGCCGCCCAGGCGGGCACGATCACATCCTCGAAGCCGAGGCCTTCCGTATAGCCATAGGTGTGCACCGGTCCGGCGCCGCCGTAGGAGAAGCAGACGAAGCTCTGGGGCGAATAGCCCTTGCCCGAGATCATGGAGCGCAGGTAATCGCGCAGATCGGAATCCAGCAGCTCGATGATGCCGGCGGCCGCATCTTCCACTGAGAGGCCGAGCTTGTCGGCGATCTGCACCTTGATGGCATCCACCGAGCGCTGCCGGTCGAGCTTCACCGCGCCGCCGAGGAAGTTGTCGGGGTTGAGATAGCCAAGCACCATGTGGCAGTCGGAGATGGTGACGGTCTCGATGCCGCTCTCCTTCCAGCACACGCCCACCCGGTAGCCGGCCGAATCCGGGCCGAGCTTGATGGCGCGGGTGTAGGGATCGAGCCGGATGAAGGAGCCGGCGCCGGCGCCCACCGAATCCATCGCCACCAGCGGCAGGGACAGCACGAGCCGGGCCATGTCCGGGTCGTTCTTGATGGTCATCTCGCCCTGGGTGATGAGCGCCACGTCGAACGAGGTGCCGCCGATGTCCGAGCAGGCGATGTTCTTGTAGCCCAGCACCTCGCCGAGATATTTCGCGCCGATCACGCCGCCGATGGGGCCGGAGACGATGGTGCGGGCCAGCTCCTTCGCCTTCCAGGAGATGGTGCCGCCATGGGTCGCCATCACGCGGAAGTCGAACTTGGTGCCGCGCTCCTTGAAGGCGTTGGAGATCTTGGAGAGCGTCTGGCGCGAGGGCTCGGCGGCGTAGCCTTCGAGGATGGTGGTGTTGGTGCGGTGGGTTTCCTTACGCACCGGATAGTAATCGGCGGAAGCGAAGACCGGGATCTTCTTGCCGCTCTTCTCCACTTCCTCGATCACGATGTCACGCACGCGGCGCTCGTTCACCGGGTTCTTGTAGGAGTGCATCAGGGAGATGACGATGCCTTCCACATCCTCCGCGATCAGCTCGCGCGCCGCCTCGCGGGCGCTCGCCTCGCGCAGGGGGATCACCTCACTGCCCATCATGTCTGTCCGCTCGATGACGCCGCGGGTGAGCTGGCGGGGCACGAGCGGCGGGTCGTAGCGGTGGGTGTTGAGGTGGATGCGGTCCTCATAGGCATAGCCGAGGTGGCTCTGCACCGCGCGGCCCATGCGGTGGAAATCCTCCATGCCGCGATTGACGATGAGGCCGCATTTGAGCCCCTTGCGCTGGACCACGCGATTGAGCATCGCGGTGCCGGAATAGACGCCGGTCTGAAGCTGGGCGAGCGCGTCGTGGAGCGACATGCCCCAGTTGGCGAGCCCGTCCTCAGAGGAGGCGATGAGGCCGAGGGCCTCGTTCTGCGGCGTGGACTGGGCCTTGCCGACGACGAAGTCGCCGTCCTGGTCCACGAAGAAGGTGTCCGTCATGGTGCCGCCGGCATCGATGCCGAGCACCTGGACGCTGCGCAGGTTTCCCACGGGAACGTTCACGCTGGTTTCCTCCCTGTCGTGCCGGCGTTGGCTTTTCGGTGCCGGCTCGCAGCATGAGGGGCAGGATGCGTGCCATCCGCGCTCGACTGTATAAATGCGAGGATTCTCCTGATCTTTGTGCAATGCGTCATGTAATCTGGAAGTCTTCGACTGTCCGATTTCCGGACACTTGTTGTCCGCCGCCGGATCGTTTCAGACGACGACTGCCGCGGGGCGGCCGGCCGGACTTGCGAGCGACGTGAAAGTGCGCGTATTCTCCCGCCAAAGCCGCCGCCGCCGGCCTCGATGCCGGCGGTCAGAACGCGGCATTTCAGGGAGTGAACCCGCCTGCGGGCACCTCGGCCACCGGCCAAGGCGGCCTGCCGGCCAATGGCTCAGGCGGCGCGACCACGGGAACGCCGCGCCGCCCGGCCTGGAGGGCAGAGCTGGTGCCACATCGCGAGATCGCGCGTGCCTGGGAACAGTTTCACCAGGACGGCGCCGCCTCCGCCGTCATCCGCCCGGCGGTGATGGCGTCGTGGCAGCGCTCCCGCCTTCATCTCATCGCCGCCGACCGCGCGGCCGCCCCCGTGGTCAGCGAGGCGGAGCTGTTCCGCCGCCGCCACCAGAACAACCGCCTCGTCACCGCCGCGCGCCTCGCCATGGAAGAGGCGCGCCACCTGCTCTCCGACGCCCATTCCATGCTCATCCTCTCCGACCCCGACGGCACCATCCTCGAGGCGGAGGGGGACGCGCGGGCCCTCGACACCGGGCAGGAGGTGAAGCTCCAGCAGGGCGGCCTGTGGTGCGAGGCCGAGATCGGCACCAACGCCATCGGCACCGCGCTTGCCTGCGGGCGACCGGTGCAGATCCACGCCGCCGAGCATTTCTGCGCCCCGGTGCAGCGCTGGACCTGCGCGGCGGCGCCGGTGCGCCATCCCTTCGACCGGGAGATCATCGGGGCGGTGGACATCTCGGGCTCCACCGACACCTTCAACCCGCAGAACCTCGCCCATGCGGTGGCCCTCGCCCACCAGATCGAGGCGGTGCTGGGCCGGCGCATGGAGATGGAGCACGAGCAGGTGCTGCGCCATTTCCTCTCCAAGCGCTCGCTCTGGCTCACCGAGGAAATCCTCGCCTTCGGCCGCTCCGGCGCGCTGATCTATTCCACCGACCGCGCCCTGAAGGAGGCGGCGCGCCGCTCGGATCGCCTCATCGCCGACGGCCGCCTCACCGCCCTGAAGGACGTGACGCCCGACGCCTGGGCCGCCCGCATCGCCCAGTTACTCCCCGGCGCCAGCGTGGAGATCGTGCGGGAGGATGGCGAGGAGATCGGCGGCGTGGTGGTCCTCCACGCCGCGCGGCGTCCGAAGCCTTCACCGCGTGATCCGCAACGGGAGCTGGAGCCGCTGTCGTTCGATGCCATCATCGGCGAGAGCGCGATCATCGAGGAGGTGAAGGCCAAGGCCCGCCGCATGGCGGAGAGCGGCCTGCCCATCCTGCTGGAAGGGGAGACCGGGGTCGGCAAGGAGGTGTTCGCCCGCGCCATCCACGGCGTGCGCGCGCCCGTCGGCCCCTTCGTGCCGCTCAATTGCGGCGGCCTGCCGCGCGATCTCATCGCCAGCGAGCTATTCGGCTACGAGAAGGGCGCCTTCACCGGCGCCGACGCCGCCGGCAAGCAGGGCAAGGTGGAGGCGGCGGACGGCGGCCTCCTCTGCCTCGACGAGATCGGCGAGATGCCGCTGGAGCTGCAATCCTACCTGCTGCGCGTGCTGGAGGACGGCGTGGTCTATCGCGTCGGCGGCCACACCGGGCGACGGGTGGATCTGCGCCTCGTCTCCATGACCAACCGCGACCTCACCGGCGAGGTGGCGGCGGGGCGGTTCCGCAAGGACCTGTTCTATCGCATCGCCGCCCTGCGCCTGCGCATTCCTCCGCTGCGCGAGCGGGGCGACGACGTGCTGCTGCTGCTCGATCACATCGGCCGCAGCGCCGCCGCCCGCGCCGGCCTTCCCGCCCCGCGCTTCACGGATGCCGCCCGCGCGGCGCTCGCGGCCTATGCCTGGCCGGGCAATGTGCGCGAGCTGCGCAACGTGGTGGAGATGCTCATTGCCATGGGCAGCGCCGACACGCCCATCGATGTCGCCGATCTGCCGCCGGAAATCGCCACCGCCGCTGCGGCCGCGCCCCCCGCGACGGACCTTCGCACCGTGGAGGAAGCCGCCATCCGCGCCGCCGTGGACGCCTGCGGCGGCAACCTCACCCGCGCCGCCCGCCGCCTCGGCATCGCCCGCTCGACGCTCTACATGCGCCTCGCCGCGCTGGAGCGCGACGCCTGACCACCTGACGCTGGGTGATCTGCGCAGGTAACGGGGGGCGTGCTAGCCTGCGCGCCGACGCAACGCATCGACGCAACACATCCCTGCAGGCCCCCATGTCCCAGACACTGTTCGACATCCCCCTGAAACGCATCGACGGCACGCCGACGACGCTCGGCGATTTCAGGGGCGAGGTGCTCCTGGTGGTCAACGTCGCCTCCAAATGCGGGCTCACCCCGCAATATGCGGCGCTGGAAAAGCTGTATGAGGCGCGCCACGGCGAGGGGCTCGAAATCCTCGGCTTCCCCGCCAATGATTTCGCCGGTCAGGAGCCCGGCACCGAAAGCGAGATCGCCAGCTTTTGCAGCCTGACCTATGGCGTCACCTTCCCCATGTTCGAAAAGATCTCGGTGACGGGCGCCAACCGTCACCCGCTCTATGACGCGCTGGTGGCGGCCGAGCCCGAGGCCGAGGGCGCGGAGGCCATGCGCGCGCTCCTGTCGAGCCGCGGCCGCGCCGCCCCCGCCACGTCCGACGTGATCTGGAACTTCGAGAAGTTCGTGGTGGGCCGCGACGGCCGCGTCGTCGCCCGCTTCGCGCCAAACGTGGCACCCGACGATAAGCGCGTCATTGACGCGCTCGACGCCGCGCTGTCGGCCACCGCCTGAACTCCAGCCCGGCGCAACGAGCGGGGGAGCAGGGCCCCCTACCCCCGCCGTCCCGCCACCAGTTCCGCCGCCACCAGATCCTCGATGGCCGCGCCCACGGACTTGAACAGGGTGATGGCCTTAGGGGCCGTGCGCCCCTCCTTCGTGCCGCCGCACAGCTCGTAGAGGTCCGCCTTCACCTGATCGGTGGACCACACGCCCGCCGCCACCGGCAGCAGCAGGTCGCCGGCCTCGCCGAGGGCGCCGGCATAGGTGTCCACATAGACATCGCTGGCGCGGATGAGAGCGTCGTCGCTCTCGCGCATGGTGGGGGTGAAGGCGCCCACGAGGTCCACATGGGTGCCGGGCTTCACGTCCTGCCCGAGCACCAGCGGATCGTCGGAGGTGGTGGCGCTGGTGACGATATCGGCGGCGGCGACGGCGGCGGACAGGTCGCTCACCGGCTCCGCCGGCAGGCCCAGCGCCGCGAGATCGGCGGCCATGGCGGCGGCGCGGGCGGGCGCGCGGCCCCACACCAGAACGCGGCGGATGGGCCGCACGGCGCAATGGCCCTGCGCCAGCTGGAAGGCGAGATTGCCGGTGCCCACCACGGTGAGCGTCTCGCTGTCCATGCGCGAGAGGAAGGTGGAGGCCAGCGCCGAGGTCGCCGCCGTGCGCCGGTTGGTGAGCGCATCGGCCTCGATGATGGCGGTGGGGATGCCGGTGGAGCCATCGAACAGGGCATAGACGCCGTGCACCGCGCCGAGCCCGCGCGCGCCGTTGGTGGGGAACACGTTCACCAGCTTGACGCCGAACACCGCGCCCGGCCGCCACGCCGGCATGGTGAGCAGCCGGCCGGGCGTCTCGTCATTGCCCACATGGTGGACGCCGCGCACCGGCGATTCCACCTCGGCCGCAGCGAAGGCCGCCCGCAGCGCCGGCACCAGACGCTCATAGGTCAGCGCCGCCTCGACCTCGCTTGCATCGTAGAACGCGACCATCCCGCATCTCCTTCCGGAAACCTCTTCTACAGCATGGGCCGCCAGACGCCGCAACGGCGCAAAAACACGGGGCTCCGCCGCAACGGAGCAAAAACAAGGGTCTCCGCCGCAACGGCGCCAAATCAAAGGCCTCCACCGCAACGGCGCGGAACCAAAGGGCGGCGCGGCCACTTGGTTCTGCAAAGGAGACTTGACCATGCACCACGATGGCGCGAGCCGCGGACCCGTCCGCCATTTTTTCCACGAGGCCGGCAGCTTCTTCCACGCGCCGCCGGGCTCCGAGCCCATCCTCGAATGGCGCGCGCAGGCGCCGGGCACCGAGGTGCTGGTCTGCGACGGCATGCCCGTCGCCCGCCTCGACTGCCATGACCGCCGCTGGACGTGGCGCGTGCTGGACGACGCCTCCGCCCCCATCCGCGCGGGGTCCGAGGCCGAGGCGCGGCTGCTGGCGCGCTTCTACGCGCGGCGGCTGCATGGGTGATGTCGGGGATCGCCCGTAGCGCCCCCTCTCCCCTTGCGGGAGAGGGTTGGGGTGAGGGGTATGGCGCCACGAGAGCGGCGAACGGGACAAGGGGACAGGCTGCCCCCTCACCCCCGGCCCCTCTCCCACAAGGGGAGAGGGAAGACCCGAGCACCGAGCGCATTTTCCCTTGCCCGCGCCCCCGCGCGGGTGTGCTCTGAGCGGCGTTGAGAGAAAGCCTGCAACGAGGGGCGAGATGGCGCCACGGGCGAGCTGGAAAGGGTTTCTCACAGTCGGCGCGCTGAGCTGCGCCGTCGGCCTCTATGCGGCCGCCTCCACCTCCGAGCGCATCAGCCTGCACATGGTGAGCCGCAAGAGCGGCCATCGCCTGCGCCGGCAATATGTGGACGAGGAAACCGGCCAGCCGGTCGAGACCGACGATCAGGTGCGCGGCTACGAGGTCTCCAAGGGCGAGTACGTGACCATCGCGCCGGAGGAGGCGGCGGCCGTGCTGCCGGACAACGACAAGACCATCTCCATCGACGCTTTCCTGCCGTGCGACGGCATCGACACGGTGTATCTGGACCGCCCCTATTTCCTCGCCCCCGTGGATGAAGCCGCCGCCGAGGTGTTCGACCTTTTGAGGCGCGGGATGGCGGCGCAGAAGGTGGCGGCGCTGGGCGAGGCGCTGCTGTTCCGCCGCGTGCGCAAGCTGCTCATCCGCCCCGCCGGGGAAGGCGGAGCGCTCCTCGCCTCCACCCTATCGTTCGACTACGAGGTGCGCCCGGCGGAAGAAGCCTTCGCCGATGTGCCTGACGTGAAGATCACCGGCGAGATGCGGGAGCTGGCCACCCACATCATCAAGACCAAGGCTGGCACCTTCGATCCCGACGCTTATCAGGACCGCTACGAAACCGCTCTCTCCGAGCTGGTGCGCGCCAAGATGGAAGGCAAGCCCTTGCCCAAGGCGGCGCCGCGCAAGGAAGAGAAGGTGGTGGACCTGCTCGCCGCCCTGCGCGCCAGCGCCAAAGCCTCGGGTGGCGCGAGCGGGAAGGCTTCCGGCGGCATCAGCAAGAAAGCGCCTGCTAAAGCCAAGGCCACCGGGAAGGCCTCCTCCAAGAAGCCCGCGCCGGCCCGCAAATCCACCCGCAAGGCGGGCTGACCTATGGCCGACCTCGACCGCTACCGCGCCAAGCGCGACTTCGCCTCCACCCCCGAGCCCTCCGGCGCCGGTCGCCGGAAAGCGAAGGGCGAGGTCGCGCGGCCGGAAGGCTCGTTCGTCATCCAGAAACATGCGGCGCGGCGTCTGCACTATGATTTCCGGCTGGAGATGGACGGCGTGCTGAAGAGCTGGGCCGTCACCCGCGGCCCCAGCCTCGTGCCCGGCGAGAAGCGCCTCGCCGTGCATGTGGAGGACCATCCCCTCGACTACGGCGGCTTCGAGGGCACCATCCCCAAGGGCCAGTATGGCGGCGGCAACGTCATCATCTGGGATCGCGGCACCTGGACCCCCATCGGCGACCCGCACAAGGCCTATGCCAAGGGCCACATGGAATTCACCCTCGACGGCGAAAAGCTTCACGGCCGCTGGCATCTGGTGCGCATGGCGCCCCGCAAGGGGGAGACGAAGGAGAACTGGCTCCTCATCAAGGCCGAGGATGAATTCGCCCGGCCGGACGGCGCGCCGGACATATTGGAGGAAGAGCCCCTCTCCGTCGTCTCCGGCCGCGACGTGGACGCGCTTTCGGCCGATGACCCGCCGCAAAAGAAGCGGGCCGCGAAGTCCGGGATGAGTGCGAAGAAAGCCGCGCGAAAACCCACCGCGGCGAAGTCCCCCGCGCAGCCCGCCGACGATCCCCCGCCCGATGGTGCGAAGGGCACCAGCGGCACCCCCCTCCCCCTGCCCAAGGGGGCGAAGGCCGCCCCCCTCCCCACCTTCGTGCCCCCCGCCCTCGCCACTCTGGCGACGAAGGCGCCGGCCGGCACGCGCTACCTCCACGAGATCAAGTTCGACGGCTATCGCATCCAGGCGCGGGTCGAAAACGGGAAGGTGCGGCTGCTGACGCGCACCGGACTCGACTGGACTGACAGATTCGGCACTGGCATCCCTGCCGAACTCCACCGATTCCCCATCCGAACCGCGCTTTTCGACGGTGAAATCGTCGTGGAATCCGGCAATGGCGCAAGCGATTTCTCCGCCCTTCAGGCCGATCTTTCGGAGGGGCGCAGCGACCGTTTCGTCTATTACGTCTTCGATCTTCTCCACCTCGACGGCCACGACCTGACGCCCCTTCCCCTCAAGGATCGCAAGGAGTTGCTGGAAAAACTGGTGGGACAGGAGGGGGACAAGGTGCGCTACAGCGCCCATTTCGAGGACGACGGCGCCCTCGTCCTCTCCCACGCCTGCCGCCTGAGCCTGGAAGGGGTGGTCTCCAAGCTGAAAACCGCCCCCTATCACAGCGGCCGGACGCGCGACTGGATCAAGTCCAAGTGCCTGGAACGACAGGAGTTTGTGGTGGGTGGCTTCGTCCCCTCCACCACCTCGCGCACCGCCATCGGCTCGCTGATGCTGGGGGTGTTCGAGGACGGCAAGCTGCGCTACGTGGGGCGGGTCGGAACCGGCTTCACCCAGCGGGTCGCAGCCGATCTTCATAAGCTATTAGCCTCTGAAAAGACTGATGTTTCCCCCTTCTCCGGCAAGCTCACCGCCGAGGAGGCGCGGGGCGTCGTCTTTGTGAAGCCGCTCCATGTGGCGGAGGTGGAGTTCGGCGCCTGGACCGGCGACGGTCACCTCCGCCACGCCGCCTTCCGCGGCTTGCGGGAGGACAAGCCGGCCACCGAGATCGTGCGGGAAAGTCCTTCTGAAACAAAGGCTTCCGATCCGGACACGCCGAAGCGCCGGGTGCGCCTCACCCACCCGGACCGGGTCTATTGGCCCGATGTCGGCCTCACCAAGGAGGGGCTGGCGGACTATTATGCGCAGGTCTGGCGCCATATGGCCCCCTTCGTCACCGGCCGCCCGCTCGCGCTGGTGCGCTGCCCGGAAGGCATTGACGGTCAACACTTTTTCCAGAAGCACCCGTGGAAGGGACTGGACAAGAACATCCTTCAGGTCCCCGATCCCAAGGCGAAGGACGAAGCCCCCTACCTCGCCATCCGCGACCTCGACGGCCTGACCGCCCTGGTCCAGGGTGCGGCCCTGGAGATCCACCCCTTCGGTGCCACGCTGGCGGACTGGGAGCGGCCCGACCTCCTCACCATGGACCTCGATCCGGGGGACGACGTGCCGTGGCAGCACGTGATTTCCGCCGCCGAGGAGGTGAGGCAAAGGCTTGAGAAAAAAGGCCTTTTCGCCTTCGTGAAGACCTCCGGCGGCAAGGGCCTGCACGTCTGCGCACCGCTCTCGCCCAAGGCGGACTGGCCCCGGCTGAAGGTCTTCACAAAGCAGATGGCGGAGGAGATGGCGGCGGACGGCCCGGAGCGTTTCGTCGCCACCATCACCAAGTCGAAACGTAAGGGCCGGATTCTTATCGATTATTTGCGCAACCAACGCGGTGCGACGGCGGTGGCGCCTTATTCCACACGGGCGCGGCCGGGGGCGCCGGTGTCCATGCCGCTGGCATGGGACGAGCTGGGCGAGGCCATCGGCCCGCAGCACTTCAACGTGGGCAATGCCTTAGCAAGACTGATGAATCTCGGTCACGACCCGTGGGGAGACTTCCGCGCCGCAGCGGTGCCGCTGCCGGGCGCGTGAGGCGGGCGCGCCCTATTTGCGCTTGCCCTTCTCCGCCGAAAGGCTCCGGCGCAGCGCATCCATGATGCTGACCACATTGCCCCCCGCCGGCTCCTCCGCCGCGGCCTTGGCCGCCTTCTTCGCCGGGCGTTTCTTGCGCTTGGAGGCGATGAGATCGATGAGCCCTTCCTGCACGGGATCGTGCACCATCTCGGGCTCAAACGACTGCGTTCGCTCGGAAATCAGCTTCTTGACCAGACCCAGCGCCGCCTTGTCCGGCGCCTCCTCGGCCTCCGGTGCACCATCGAAATGGCGCACCTCGTCGCCGTAGCGCAGGGTCCACAGAATGAGCCCACGGTTGCGCGGCTCCAGCATCACGCCCCGCTCGCGGCGATACATGACAAGGCGCGAGAGCGCGGCCGTCTTCGTCTCCTCCATGGCGGATCGGATGACCGCGAAGGCTTCCGTGCCCACCTCGTCGTCGGGCACGAGATAGTGCGGCTTGTCCAGATAGACCCAGCCGATACTGTCCCGCGGCACGAAGCTCTCGATGTCGATGGTGCGGGTGGACTCCAGCGCGACATCGTCGAGTTCTTCATCCTCGACAAGGACATAGCTGTCGTCGC
Organism: Xanthobacter aminoxidans; assembly: GCF_043193615.1. Lineage (NCBI taxonomy): Bacteria > Pseudomonadati > Pseudomonadota > Alphaproteobacteria > Hyphomicrobiales > Xanthobacteraceae > Xanthobacter > Xanthobacter aminoxidans. The sequence goes on from NZ_JBAFUS010000001.1 coordinate 616,004, forward strand.
CTGTCTGGTAGCCGCGCGCTTCGTCGTCTTCAGAAACCGGCTTGCCGGAGAATTCGTCCACATAGCGGGAGACGATGCGGTTGCCCGTCGCCCGGTTCAGGGTGTGGAAGCGCACCTTCTCCCGCTCGGAGGTGGCCGGCGTCATGGCCACCCGGCAGGTGACGAGGGAGAGCTTCAGATAGCCCTTCCAGAAGGCCCGCGGCGCCATGGCCGGCTCACCGCTCAATCGTGGGAGACATGAGCGGGCTTGCCCTTCTGCTTGGTCGCGGCGAGGTCATGAAGCTCCTTCTCGCTCATGGAGTCCACCATCTCGCGGGAGGCGCCCTTGAGCGAGGATTTCTTGCGCTCGCCCCGCTTGGCGGAGAGGGCGGCGCCAGCCGCCATCTGCTGGGCCTTTGATTTTGCAGGCATAAAAAGCCTCCGTCAGTAGGAACGCCGGCCTTTCAGGATTTCCAGCTCCGCCCGCTCCCAGTATTCCCGGTCGCGGCCTTGGGGGCAGCCGTCCTCCCGCCAAAGCGCATGGGCGCGCCAGCGGATGCGGTCGCGTTCGGTGTCGGAGAGGCCTTGCAGCGCGTTGGCCGCATGAGCGGGATCGGTGCCGATGGATTCGGGGTTGGTGGCGTGGGGCATTTTGGTTCCTCCGCGCAAGTTGAAGGGCGCGCTTCGACGCGCGCCTCGCCCCCTCGGCTGAAACCCCCGGCCGCGCCCAATGGTTCCCGCCGGCCGAGAGGACGGCTAGAACAGGGCAAATCAGAACGAGGAGACGACCATGGCGCGCTTTCCCGGCACCGGCGAGATCGAAGCGGATGCAGATGCCCTGCTGGCGCGCCTCGGCATCCCGGATGACCGCCTCAAGGGCGGACGCGAGGCGGTGACGCCGCTGACCGGGGAAATCATCGCCCGCATCACGGAGATGGACGCCCCAGCGGTTCAGGACGCCATCGGCCGCGCCCATGAAGCCTTCCTCCAATGGCGCATGGTGCCGGCACCGCGGCGCGGCGAACTCGTGCGCCTGTTCAGCGAGGAGCTGCGCGCCGCCAAGGCCGACCTTGCGGCGCTGGTGACGCTGGAGGCCGGCAAGATCACCTCCGAGGGCCTCGGCGAGGTGCAGGAGATGATCGACATCTGCGATTTCGCCGTCGGCCTCTCCCGCCAGCTCCACGGCCTCACCATCGCCACCGAGCGGCCGGACCACCGGATGATGGAGACGTGGCACCCCATGGGGGTGGTCGGCGTCATCTCCGCCTTCAACTTTCCGGTCGCGGTGTGGGCGTGGAATGCCGCGCTGGCCCTCGTGTGCGGCAATTCCGTCGTGTGGAAGCCGTCTGAGAAGACGCCGCTCACCGCCCTCGCTGTGGACGCCATCTTCGCCCGTGCCGCCGCCCGCTTCGGCGGCGTGCCGGAAGGACTTTCGACGCTGGTGCTCGGCGGGCGCGCCGCTGGCGAGGCGCTGGTGGACGACGGGCGGGTGCCGGTCATCTCCGCCACCGGCTCCACCGCCATGGGCCGCCATGTGGGACCACGGGTGGCGCAGCGCTTCGGGCGGTCGATCCTGGAGCTGGGCGGCAACAATGCCGCCATCGTCTGCCCCTCGGCCGACCTCGATCTGACACTGCGCGCCGTCGCGTTCGCAGCCATGGGTACCGCTGGCCAGCGCTGCACCACCCTGCGCCGGCTGATGGTGCACGACAGCGTCTACGACGTTCTGCTGCCCCGCCTGAAGTCGGCCTATGCCTCCGTGAGCGTCGGCGATCCGCGCGAGGAGGGCACGCTGGTGGGTCCGCTCATCGATGCCGGCGCGTTCGAGGCCATGCAGGTGGCGCTGGAGGCGGCGCGCGCCGCTGGCGGCACCGTGATCGGCGGCGAGCGGCTCGGGGCCGAGTTCGCCCTCGATGCCTATTATGTCCGTCCGGCGCTGGTGGAGATGCCTGCCCAGACGGACAGTGTGGCAGCGGAGACCTTCGCGCCCATCCTCTACGTGCTGCGCTATTCGGACCTTGCCGACGCCATCCGCCTCAACAACGAGGTGCCGCAGGGCCTCGCCTCCGCCATCTTCACCGCCGACCTGCGGGAGGCGGAGCGGTTCCTCTCGGCGGCAGGCTCGGATTGCGGCATAGCCAATGTGAACATCGGCCCCTCCGGCGCTGAGATCGGTGGCGCGTTCGGCGGCGAGAAGGAGACCGGCGGCGGGCGCGAGGCGGGCTCCGACAGCTGGAAGGCCTACATGCGCCGCGCCACCAACACCATCAATTACGGCGACCGCCTGCCGCTGGCCCAAGGCGTGACCTTCGACGTGGGATGACCAGAGCGATTGGGGCTCGACACGACGGCAGGACTCCGCTTCAAACGATTTAACGGAGATACCTCATGAGCCTTCCGAGCCCCCTTCCCTTCGTCGCCAAGGCCCCGGTGGTGCCGGTCGTGGTCATCGAACGCCTGGAAGACGCCGTTCCCCTCGCCCGTGCGCTCGTGGAAGGCGGCCTGCCGCTGATCGAGGTGACGCTGCGCACGCCGGTGGCGATGGAAGCCCTGCGTCTGATCGCGGCCGAGGTGGAGGGCGCCATTGCCGGCGCCGGAACCGTCACCAATCGCGCGCAGATCGAGGCGACCATCAAGGCCGGCGCCACCTTCCTCGTCAGCCCCGGCACGACGCCGGAACTTGCCGCCGCCTTCACCGAGGCGCCAATCCCGGTCATGGCCGGCTGCGCCACGGCCTCCGAGGCCATGCGGCTGGCGGAATTGGGCTTCGAGGTGCTGAAGTTCTTCCCGGCGGAGGCGTCGGGCGGCGCGGCCTTCCTGAAGTCCATCGCCGGTCCCCTGCCCCACCTGCGCTTCTGCCCGACCGGTGGTATCGGCCCGGCGAACGCGGGCGACTATCTCTCCCTGCCCAACGTGGTGGCGGTGGGCGGCTCCTGGGTGGTGCCGACCGACGCCATCCGCGCCGGCAACTTCGACAAGGTGCGGGAACTCGCGGCGGCAGCTTCCCAGCTCAAGCGGGCGGCCAAGTTCGCCTGACCGGGACGCACCTGTCCAAAAGCAAAAGCCCGGCACTTGGCCGGGCTTTTTCGTCTGCTGAGGCTCAGTTCGCCTTGCCTCAGACGATGTTCTTGCCTTCGCCCTCGGCGAGGAAGTGCTCCAGCCAGTGGATGTCGTACTGGCCCTCGGCGACGTCGCGGGTGCGCACCAGCGTGCGGAACAGCGGCAGCGTCGTGTCGATGCCGTCCACCACGAACTCGTCCAGCGCACGGCGCAGGCGGCGCAGGCACTCGTCCCGCGTCTTGCCGTGAACGATGAGCTTGCCCACGAGGCTGTCGTAGGTGGGGGGAATGACGTAGCCCTGATAGGCGTTGGAATCGACGCGGATGCCGAGGCCGCCGGGCACGTGATAGTGCGTGATCTTGCCGGGCGACGGGCGGAAGGTGGTCGGGTGCTCCGCGTTCACGCGGCACTCGATGGCATGGCCCTCGATCACCACATCCTTCTGCGTCAGGGTCAGCGGCTCGCCCGCGGCGACGCGGATCTGCTCGTTGATGAGATCGATGCCCGTGACCATCTCCGTCACCGGATGCTCCACCTGGATGCGGGTGTTCATCTCGATGAAGTAGAAGTTCCCGTTCTCGTACAGGAACTCGATGGTGCCGACGCCGATATAGCCGAGCTTGCGCATGGCCGCGGCGCAGGTCTCGCCGATCTCGGCCCGCTGGGCGGCGGTGATGACCGGGGACGGCGCTTCTTCCCACACCTTCTGATGGCGGCGCTGGAGCGAGCAGTCGCGCTCGCCGAGATGGATGGCGTGGCCCTTGCCGTCGCCCAGCACCTGCACCTCGATGTGGCGCGGGGTGGAGAGATACTTCTCGAGATAGACGGCATCGTCGCCAAAGGCCGCCTTGGCCTCCGTGCGGGCCGTGGAGAGGGCCTGCGACAGGTCGTCGGCGGTCATCGCCACCTTCATGCCGCGCCCGCCGCCGCCGGCAGCCGCCTTCACCAGAACCGGGAAGCCGATCTCGGCCGCGACGCGGTGGGCTTCCTCGTCCGAATGGATGCCGCCATCGGAGCCGGGCACCACGGGGATGCCGAGGGCCTGGGCCGTCTTCTTGGCCTCGATCTTGTCGCCCATGATGCGGATGTGCTCCGCCTTGGGGCCGATGAAGTGGATGTTGTGATCGGCAAGGATCTCGGCGAAGCGGGCGTTCTCGGCGAGGAAGCCGTAGCCCGGATGCACCGCATCCGCCCCGGTGATCTCGCAGGCGGCGAGCAGCGAGGGGATGTTGAGATAGCTCTCCCGGGCCGGCGGCGGGCCGATGCACACGCTCTCATCCGCGAGGCGCACATGCATGGCGTCGGCGTCGGCGGTGGAGTGTACCGCCACCGTCGCGATGCCCAGCTCCTTGCAGGCGCGCAGGATGCGCAGCGCGATCTCGCCGCGGTTGGCGATGAGGATTTTTCTGAACATCAGCGGTGCGTACCTTGTAGGTGCCTGCCTCGTGGGTCTCTGCCGGTGTGTGCGTGCCTCGCGGGCGCGCTCATTCGATGATGAGCAGGGGCTCGCCGTATTCCACCGGCTGCGCGTTGCCCACGAGGATGCGCGTGACGGTACCGGACCGCGGCGCGGGAATGGCGTTCATGGTCTTCATCGCCTCGACGATGAGCACGGTCTGCCCCTCGCGCACGCTGGTGCCCACCTCGATGAAGGGGGGCGCACCGGGCTCGGCGGCGAGATAGGCGGTGCCCACCATGGGGGAGGCAACGACGCCGGGATGCTTGGAGAGGTCCGCCGGGGCCTCGGCCGCGACAGCCGGGGCAACCGCCGCGACGGGCGCGCCAGCCGGATAGGGCGCCGCGTAGGGGGCACCCTGGGCGATGGTAACCGAGGCGGGCGCGCGCACCACGCGGATGCGCAGGCCCTCGTGCTCCACCTCGATCTCGGTCAGGTCGCTGCCCGAGAGGAGATCGGCGATCTCCTTGACGATGGCGGTGTCGATGGGAGGGTTGGAGGGCTTCATGATGTTCCTGGCTCTGGCTGGCCGTCGGGCCGCGCGAGGGCGTTGGGGGATCTAAGGGGTCTGCGGCAGGCCGGCGATGGCGCGCAGGCCCAGCACATAGCTCTGGGGTCCGAAGCCGCAGATCACTCCGCGGACGACGGGCGACAGGTAGGAATGGTGGCGGAAGTCTTCCCGCGCGAACACGTTGGACAGATGGACCTCAATGGTCGGCACCCCCACCGCGGACACCGCGTCGCGCAGCGCGACGGAGGTGTGGGTGTAGGCAGCGGCATTGAGGACGATCCCCCGCGCTCCACGGGCCGCCTGGATGAAATCCACCAGCGCGCCTTCCGAATTGGTCTGGCGGAAGACGATGTCAAAGCCCAGCGCCTCGCCCTCGGCCCGGCACAGCGCCTCGACATCGGCAAGCGTCGCCGCGCCATAGATGCCGGGCTCGCGGGTTCCGAGCAGGTTGAGGTTGGGCCCGTTCAGGACGTGGACAGTGTCTGTCATCCGTGCGTGATCTGCCACCGGCCTCCTGTCGGCCGGGTCGCAGCCTTATAGGGGTGCGCGCGCCCGATGGAAAGAGCGCCCGCGGGACGGTCTGCCATGTGAAGGTTAGACCGAGTCCGCGGGCATCGGGCGGGTTGCCCCTCTTATTTCGCCGCCGGCTGCTTGCTGCGGGCGGTGGCGATGGCGGCCTTCAGCTTGTCGAAGCCGACGGCGCCGATGACCACCTGATCGCCGACCACATAGGACGGCGTGCCGTTCAGCGACAGCGCCTCGGCGATCTTCATGCTCTCGTCGAGGGTCGCGTTCAGCTCGGGCGAGGTGGACTGCTTCTGGATCAGCGCGGGGTCGATGCCGACCTCCTTGGCCGCCGCCAGCGCCTTGGCGCGATCGGCCTGGCCACGGCCGCCGAGCAGGGCCTGATGGAAGGCCATGTACCTCTCGGGGGCAACCATGCGCACGGCCACGGCCACCTGCGCCGCCTCCACCGAGCCCTGGCCGAGGACCGGGAATTCCTTCAGCACCACGCGCAGCTTCGGATCCTGCTTGATGAGGTCCTGAAGGTCCGACAGCGCCTTTTTGCAATAGCCGCAATTGTAGTCGAAGAACTCGACCAACGTGACGTCACCCTGCGGGTTGCCGGCGACGATGCCGCGCGGGCTGGACAGGAGGAGCGGCTTCAGCTCGGCGACCGCCTTGCTGCGCTGGGTCGCATCGGCCACCATCTGCCGGCTTTCCAGCACGGAGATGGCCTCCTGGAGGACTTCCGGATTCTGGATCAGATACTCGCGGATGATGCCGCCGAGTTCCTTCTTCTCCTCGTCCGTGAAGGCCGCGGCCGGGCTGGCGGCGAGGAAGAAGGCCGGTACGGCAGCCAACGCCAGCGCGGAGAGGCGGGCGGCGAGGTGCCGGAAACCGGTGCGGGCCAGGCCCGTGGGGGAGAACATGCGGGGCTCCTTGGGTGAAAAGCTGTCTTTTGGCATCAGCGCTGGTTTGCGGCAGATGCGGGCGGTTTGAAATTCACGAGATCGTCGGCCTTGAGCCAGCCGGGTGACCCCTGCGGAAACTTAGTCCGGGCACGGGCCGCGAGTTCCCGGCCGAGCTTGAAGTCACCGGAGGCGAAATAGGACTGCGCCGAGGCCAGGTCTGCATTGGCAATGTCGCCGGTGCGGCCGTAGGCGAGCGCGAGGGACCGCCAGGCCGAGGGCGAATTGGGATCGCGCTGCGTCGCCTGGATCAGCTCCCGGATCGCCTCCTGGGTGTTCGCCTGATTGCCCGACTGCACGAGCGCCTGCCCGAGCATCGCCCGGATGAGCGGCGCGCCGTTGGTCATCTGCACGGCCTTGCGCAGCGGACCGACCGCATCGCTCGCCCGTCCCGCCTCCAGCAGCGCCTGGCCTTTCAGCTCCTGGAAATAGGGATTCGAGGGCTCCTTGGCGATCAGCGCATCGATCTGACGGATGGACGAATCGACGTTGCCAAAACGGTAGGCCGAGATGGCGCGCGCATACTGCGCCGCCATGGAGGTATCTGACGGCGGGTAGCGCCGCACCACGGCCTCCGGCCGCTCCATGAAGCCGATGAGCTTCGCCCGCATCATGTCGTGACGCGCCTGCAGGGCCGGCGGGTCCTTGACGTTGTAGTAGGGGCTGGACTTGGCGAGCTGTTCCAGCGCGCCGATACGCTCGCGGGCCATCGGGTGGCTCAGGACGTAGGGATCGATCCGCTGGCTGATGAAGAGCTGGTCGTTCTGGAAGCGCTCGAACGTCTCCAGCATGCCCTTGGACGACTGGCCGGTGGCGTTGAGATACTTCACCGCCGACCGGTCGGCGGCCGCCTCCTCGCCGCGCTGGTAGGAGAGCAGCGAGCGGCGGATCATCTCCTGCGGTGCTGATATCGCGGCTGCGCCCACATTGCCCACGTCCCGGCCGTTCATGCCGCTCGCTGCGCCGGCCGCGACACCGCCCGCCGCCAGAAGCATGGCGACGATGGCCATGGTCTGGGCGCCGGCCAGTTGCTCGCGCATGCGGGCGAGGTGGCCGCCGGCGATATGGCCGGTCTCGTGGGCGAGCACGCCGATGATCTGGTTGGGCGTCACCGAATCGACGAGGGCGCCCGTGTTCACGAAAATGCGCCGGCCGTCCGCCACGAAGGCATTGAAGGCGCGGCTGGAGATGAGCACCACCTCCACATTCTGCTGCGCGAGGCCTGCGGCCTTCAGGATCGGACGGGTGTAGTCCTTCAGCAGGGCCTCGATCTCGGTGTCCTGAATGGTCTGCGGCGCCGAGCGGGGCGCCTGCTCCTGCGCATGGGCAGCGCCCATCCATGTCGCCTGGAACGGCAGAGCGGTCGCGGCGGCGAGGCAAAGCATGCGTCCGGCGGCACGAAGCCCGTGCCGGGCACGCTTTCCAGTTCCGATCCGCATATCCGCTCGGGTTCGATCCATTCCGTCAACCACCACGCAAGCCGCCATTCACGCAGGGACCACAGCAATATCCGCCTTGGCTCGCTCCGGGGCACAGGCTACGAGACTGCCGGACACTGGCTTTGGCAGATGCCAAGGTCAATCCGCTGGCCTTCACGTTGGGGCGAACCCGCCTCAGGGACAGGCAGAATAAGGCGGCAGCACGGCAACGCGGGCATCTGCGCGGCGCACGCCGCACGAGCGCAACGGAAATTCGACTATGCGGAACGGTCTCCCTCTTCTCTCCCGGCGCAGCGCCGTCGAGCCCTTCATCGTCATGGACGTGATGGAGCACGCCGCCCGGATCGAGGCGCAGGGCGGGCATGTGATCCATCTGGAGGTGGGCCAGCCGGCGGCCCCCGCCCCGCTCGTGGCCCGGCAGGCGGCGGCGGCGGCGCTTGCGGCCGGACAGGTGGGCTATACCGCCGCCCTCGGCATCCCTGCCCTTCGGGCGCGCATCGCCCGCCATTACGCGGAGCGGCACGGCGTCTCGGTCGATCCGGAGCGGATCGTCGTGACCAACGGGTCATCCGGCGGCTTCATCCTCGCCTTTCTCGCGTTGTTCGAGCCGGGGGATCGCGTCGCCATCGCCGCACCGGGTTACCCGCCCTATCGTCACGTCCTGTCCGCGCTCGGCTGCGAGCCGGTGCTGATCGAGACCCGCGCGGAGGACCGCCACGCGCTCACCCCCGAGCGCCTCCTGGAGGCGCATCGCGCCGCGCCGCTCAAGGGCGTTCTGGTGGCGAGCCCCGCCAATCCCACCGGCACCATGATGGACCGGGCCGCCCTGACGGCGCTCCATGCCTGCGCCCGCGACCTCGGCCTCGCCTTCGTCTCCGACGAAATCTACCACGGCCTCGACTATGCCTTCCCGGCCGTGAGCGCGGTGGAGATCGGCGAGGACGTCACCGTCATCAACTCCTTTTCCAAATACTTCTGCATGACCGGCTGGCGCGTCGGCTGGATGGTGGTGCCACCCGGCGTCTCGCGCACCATGGAACGGCTGCAGCAGAACTTCTCCATTTCCGTGCCGACCCTGTCGCAGATCGCCGCCGACGCCGCCTTCGAGGGCCGCGCCGAAATGGATCAGGTGAAGGCGACCTATGTGGAGAACCGCCGCATCCTCACCGAGGGGCTGCCCGCTGCCGGTCTCGGCCGCTTCCTGCCAGCGGATGGCGCCTTCTACCTCTATGCCGACGTCTCCGACTTCACCGACGATTCGGCGGCCTTTGCCCGTAGCCTGCTCGATGCCGCCCATGTGGCGGCGACCCCCGGCGTGGATTTCGACCCGTTCCACGGCCGCCAGTTCCTGCGCTTCTCCTATGCCGGCTCGGGGCCGGACATGGCGGAAGCGGTGCGGCGCATCGGCGACTTCCTCAAGCGGGGTTGACGTCGGCGACCCGCTTGCGCGCCGCGCGTGTCAATGGGTCGCGGGTGCCCAGGGAGACCGCCGGCACGCCGCCGCGCCACACGGCCGCTCGATTTGCTGGTAGGATGACCCGTCATGAGCCGGCCGAACGACCAGATCGTCGAGATCACGCCCGATGTGCTGCTGAAGGCCTATGCCTGCGGCATCTTCCCGATGGCCGAGAGCGCCGATGATCCCGGCCTCTACTGGATCGAGCCCGAGCGGCGCGGCATCATCCCCCTCGACGCCTTCCACGTCTCCTCCCGGCTCGCCCGAACGGTGCGCACGGACAGATTCGAGGTGCGCGTGGACAGCGATTTCGAGGCGGTCATCGACGGCTGCGCCGAGCCGCAGGAAGGTCGCGACAAGACCTGGATCAACGATCCCATCCGCCGCCTCTATGGCGAACTGTTCGCCCGCGGGCGCTGCCACACGGTGGAAGCCTGGCACGACGGGAAACTTGTGGGCGGCCTCTACGGCGTGAGGCTGGGCGGCGCGTTCTTCGGCGAGAGCATGTTCCACCGCGAGCGGGACGCCTCCAAGGTGGCGCTGGTGCATCTGGTGGGGCGGCTGATCGCCGGCGGCTTCCGGCTGCTCGATACGCAGTTCGTCACCAGCCACCTCAAGACCTTCGGGGCGCTCGAGGTGTCGCGGCGGCACTATCACAAGCTGCTGGAGAACGCCCTCGAGGTAGAGGGCGATTTCTACTGCTGGCCCCGGGCGGTGACGGGTGAGGTCGCCTTGCAGCCGATCAGCCACACGTCATAGATCGGGTGCTCCACCGCGTGCAGGCCTGGGCTCGCCGCGAACATCCAGCCGGTGAAGATGCGCTTGGCCTGCCCCTGCAATGTCACCTCGTTCACCTCGGTGAAGGAGGTGGTGTTCTGCGTCTCGGTGGCGGGACGCGTGTAGCAGACGCGCGGCGTCACCTGCAGCGCACCGAACTGGGCTGTCTCGCCGATGGCGATATCGAACGAGGTGATGCGTCCGGTGATCTTGTCGAGGCCGGCATAGACCGCATAAGCGTTGGCGATCTTCTGAGTCGGCGGCTGCACCACCACCACGTCGCCCTCATCCCCGGGAGGCGCGGGCTGCATACCAGCGGGGGGCTGCTGGGCAGCGGCCGGAGGCGGCGGGGGCGCTGGACCGCGCTGGATCGCGGCGGGGGCCGCCGGTCGCTGCGCGGGCGCCGCAGGCGGGGCCGCGATCACCGGAACGCTGTTGGGCACCTGGGGCAGCGGACGCTGGTTGGGAATGGTTCCGGGCGGCGGCAGCGGGGTCTGCTCGATGGTGCCGCGGCTCTGCGCCAGCGCCTGAGGCATCGCGGCGGCGATCAGGCCGGCGGCCAGCAGCGAAACGGAGCAGAGGAAGCGCATCAGTCTGTGAACCCGTGGAATGAAGGCGGCAACGCCGGGAAGCGGGCCGGCCCTTCTCCCCTTCTGACCGCCTGAATCGGGCGGTGGCAAGGCGGCGCGCGGAGGAGGCTTCACAGAAAGGAGACCGTGCAGAAGTACCGCGGGACGCCGAGGCGCCGGCCTATTCTCCGGGCGTCCAGGCCTTGTAGTCGCCGGTGACGCGGGGACGCAGGCCACCGGCCAGCACCGAGCCCTTGGGACGGTAGGCGCCGGGCGTGCCGGTCATGTTGCGGCGGTGCGGCTTCTGCCAGGAGCGGGCGGTATAGGTCTCATCCACCGGCGGCGTATCCACCCGATGATGCATCCAGCCCCACCAACCCGGAGGAATCGTCGAGGCCTCGGCATAGCCGGGATAGATGACCCAGCGGCGCTCGAAACCCAGCGTCGGGTCGATCTTGCCGCCCTTGGTGCGATAGTAGCGATTGCCGAACTCGTCCTCGCCCACGAGCTCGCCGAAGCGCTTCGTCCACCACATGGTGCCGACGGTCTGCTTGTTCCACCAGGTGAAGATGTAGAGCAGAAAATTCTTCACGGCCCGCGCCTCGTTCAAGTCGCGCGGAACATGCCACTCGCCCCGCCCGATGTCCACCGCCGGACAGCCACCGACCGGCTCTTTAGGGGGCGAACAGCAGCATCACATAGACGCAGAACACGATGAGGTGGATCACCCCGTTGAGCGCATTGGTCTTTCCGGTGCCGAAGGAGAGCACGGAAAGGACGAAGGTGAGCAGCAGCATGGTGCGGTCCTCGTTGTCGAGGCCGAGCACCATGGAGCGTCCGATCATGACGCTGATGAACGCCATGGCCGGGATGGTCAGCGACACCGTGGCGAGCGCCGAGCCCAGCGCGATGTTGAGCGAGTGCTGCAGATGATTGCGGGCGGCGGCGCGCACCGCGCTGATGCATTCCGGAAGGAGGATCAGCGTCGCGACCAGCGCGCCGGTCACGGCGTCAGGATCTTCCAGCGAGAACTGGGCCAGGAAATCCTCGAAGGTCGCGGCGACCTGGCCGGAGAGCGCCACCACCGCGGCGAGACTCGCCAGCAGCATGCCGATGGCGAGCAGGAAGGCGGAGAGGCCCGGCACCGGTTCGCCGTGGCCTTCCGCCTGCCCGGCGAAATGCTCGCGATAGCGCACCGTCTGCATGTAGAGAAAGGCGGCATAGAGCGCGATAGCGATCAGCGACATGTAGACGAGCTGAAACAGCGAGAAGGCGCCTGTCGCCCCTGCGTGCGTCTCGTTGGGCAGGATCAGCAGCATCACGCCGAGCGCGATGATGGCAGACAGATAGCCCGACGCCCCCTGTTGCTGGATCGTCTGCTCGCGATGACGGATGCTGCCGAGCAGGAGGCACAGGCCGACGATTCCGGCATTCACGATCATCAGCACCGACAGCACGGACTCGCGGGCAAGCGTCGGGTTGTTTTCGCCGTTGAGCATCATGGATGCCATCACCGACACCTCGATGATGGTCACGGACAGGGTGAGGAGCAGCGTGCCCCATGGCTGCCCCAGCCGGGCCGCCACGACGTCGGCGTGCCCGACCGCCGAGAAGGCGGAGCCGCACAGAAGCGCGACCGAGCCAGCCGCGAGCACGCCCGGCAGCACGCCCGGTGTCCCCGGTCCAACGTCGGGCCACAGCAGGAAGACGAGAGCGAGCAGCAACCCCAGGGCGGGGAGAATATAGGCCGAGATGCCTGGCCGCTTTCCCATCTCTTGCCTTCCCGAATCCAGCCTGTGTGCGCTGAGCGCCCTCCCTTATCCCGTCCGCCCGCAAAAGGGTACAAGCACCCCCGCGGGACGGAGCTACAACGCCGGCGAGCGCCCCCCCTCCTTGCGCTCGGCCAGCAGGCACAGATAGAGCGAAGCCAGCGTCGCACCGGCGAGCGCCGTGATCTCCGCATGGTCGTAAGGCGGGGATACCTCCACCACGTCGAACCCCTTGAGGTCGAGCGCACCGAGGCGCCTGAGGCAAGCCATCACCTCACGGGTGGAGAGACCGCCACACACCGGCGTCCCGGTGCCGGGCGCAAAGGCGGGGTCGAGGGCATCGATGTCGAAGCTGACATAGACCGGCGCGTCACCCACCCGATCACAGATATGCCGGGCCAGAGCGGCGGGGCCCATTTCGCCGGCCACGTTGCCATGCACGATCTCGATGCCGTAGCTGCGGGGCGCATGGGTCCGGATGCCCACCTGAATCGAGCGGTCCACCCGGATCAGGCCATCCTTCACGGCGCGGGTGATCATGGTGCCGTGGTCCACGCGGTCCCCGTTGTCGTCCCATGTGTCCTGATGGGCATCGAACTGCACCAGCGCCACCGGCTGCCCGAGCCGCGCCGTCAGCGCCCGCAGGATGGGGTAGGTCAGGAAATGGTCGCCGCCGAGGGTCACGAGGTGGCTGCCGCGGGCGTAGTGGGCGGCAGCTTGAGCGGCTATGGCGCCGGGGATGCCCGCCGGCAGGCCATAGTCGAACACGCAGTCGCCGCCATCCGCGACGTCCAGCGTCTCGAACGGGTCGAAGCCGAAGGGATAGAAGGGATCGCCGTCGAGGATGGAGGACGCGGCGCGGAGGGCGCGCGGCCCGAAGCGGGTGCCGGGCCGGTTCGACACCGCCACATCGAGCGGCACGCCCCACACCACCACCTCGGCCCCCCCGCCGTCACGGGCATAGCGACGGCGCAGGAAGGACGTGACACCCGAATAGTTCGGCTCGGTGGACTGGCCGTGGCGGAAGCCCGGATCCAGCGCGCGGTCGACGGGGCGGGGAAGGGTCGGATCGGCCATATTGTCCTCGCTGGCACTTTTCGCGCACGGCACAGCGCCGCCGGCCCATGCGCGGGTGCATCATAGCGAAGGCCGGGCGCCCCGAAAGCACGGCCAAAAGACGCTTGTGCCGTATTCACCGGCCGCGGGCACCCGTCGGCAATCTGCGGAAACAAAGTCAGCCATCGGAAACAAAATTACGCCGTACAATAGTAGGACGACCGACTTGTGCGCACGTCGACTACACGCTATTGGCGCATACAACCTATTTTTCTCCCCGCGTGTGGTTCAACGCCCCCCGGAGCGGCCCCAGACATGGATTTTCAGGTCCAGACTGTGCTGTCGGTCTCGGCCGTGGTGGGCCTGCTGCTGGCTGGCCTTCAACTTCTGGCGGGATGGCGATTGCGGCAGTCCTGCCTGTTCGTCTGGTCGCTCGCCAACCTGTTCCTCACTACCGGCTGCGTTTTCCTTGCCGCGCGCATCGACATCGGCCTTCCGGCGAGCGTGCTGGTCGGCAATGGCTGCATCCTCATCGGCATGGGGCTCATCTACAGCGGAATCCGCACCCTTGATGAGCGCACGCCGAGGCTGGCCGCGGTGGCGGTGGTGACAGCGCTGGGAACGGGCCTGCTCGGCCTGTCGCTGTGGAGCGGCAACAACCTCGCCGATCGCGTGACCATCACTTCGGTCCTGGTCGGTTGCTGGACTGCGACAGCCGGACGCGCCCTGCTGCAGACGCCCGGCGGGGGACCGATCATCTCCCGCGTCGCATCGGCCTTGGTGTTGATGGTTCTGGCCATCGGCTACACACTGAGGGGCTTGGGAGTGCAGTTCGGCATCGTTCCGCTGCCGGGCGATGGCCCAGTGGAAGTGCTGATCGCCATCGTCGGCCTTGGCCTTGCCATCTGCTGGACCTTCGGCAGTCTTTACATGGTGCTCGAGAAAGTCGCCTCCCTCGACGACCTCACCGGCCTGCTCAACCGACGCTCGATCCTGCAGCGCGGGGAGGAATTGTTGCGGTCCGCGCGTGCCCGGCGCATGCCCTTCTCGCTGCTGCTCGCCGACCTCGACCACTTCAAGTCAGTCAACGACCGCTTCGGCCACGACGTGGGCGACCTCGCGCTGAAGCGCTTTGCGGCCGTCGTGCCGCAGAGCATCCGCTCCAATGACGTCGCGGGGCGCTATGGCGGCGAAGAATTCTGCATCCTTCTGCCAGGAGCCGATGCGAAAGGCGCCCATGCCATAGCCGAGCGATTGCGCCTGCTGGTGGAAGCGCAGCTCCGCGAGGTGGCTTCCCACGACATCGGCGTCACGCTCACCGTCGGGGCGGCGACCTATCTGCCGGGGAGCAGCGGGCCGGATACCATCGCCGACCTCATCATTGCGGCCGATGGCGCGCTCTATTCCGGCAAGGCGCTGGGCCGCAACCGCACCGCCGTGGCGCAGTTGCCATCGGGTGAGGTCCCGAGCGCGCCCCGGGAGACGCCGGGTCACGGCACGATCGCCGCGGAGCCCTCGCGCTAGAGGACGCTCATTCCGGCACCAGCCGGCCGCGATAGACCACGGTTGCCTCAGGCCCCTTTGTCGTATCCGGCCGGTCGGCCGGCTCACGCGTCACCACCAGCTCGGTGCCCGAAAGCCCCTTCCGGCCAAGCCGCGCGAGTTCGGGCACGCGTTCGGACAAGCCTGACGAGAAGGCGCCGATCAGCCACGCACCGGAGGTGGGAGAGACCAGCCACAGTCGATAGGTCTCGCCGTCCGGTGGTGCCGGAGCGAACGACCGCACATGCACGGCGCCGCTATCGGGGTCGATCCGCACCGACACCGCGGGAAGCGGCTCCGCCTGCATCACCGCAACCCAATAGCCCTCACCGGGCCAGACCCACTCGCGATAGGCCGCCACCCCGCCCAGCCCCAGGCAGAGCAGCGCGAGCAGAAGCGAAATCCCGCGCCAGGGACCGTGACGCACAACGACGCGCGTGGGCGCGCTCGGCTCGTCCGGCAGCGCCGACACCTCACCGGAAGCAACCTCAGTTGCCCATCCGGGCAGCGGCGCCTCCTCGGCCTTCTCCCCGGCGGCAGGATCAGCCGACGGGGCCTCGCTCGACGGCGCGTCCTGAGGGGCGGGCTCAGGGGAAGACGCCTCGGCGGCATCTGCGAGCGCGGCAGGCGGCGCGACTGCCTCCGCCTCTTCGTCCGGCTTATGCTCCGTGGCCTCGGTCACGTCCAACGCCATGGGCGCTGCGACAGGTTCAGGCACCCCTTCAGCGACGGGCGGCAGAGCGGCCTCCATGGCGGCCGGCTCCGTTTCAACCGGCGTCGGCGCAGGAACGGGGGCGACGGGCGCGGGCTCGGCCGCATCGGGCGCGCCCTCGGAAACCGCTGGGGCCGTCGGCTCCAGCACCACGGGCGGCTCCGGAACGACGGCGTCCGGCTCAGCCACGGATCCGGACGGCGGAAGGCTCTCCGCGGCCGGTGCCGCTGCCGCAGGCGTGCCGTCCCCGACCGGCGTGGGCGACGCCTCCGCGACGGGCTCCGGCTCCGGCGGCGGATCGGGCTCCAGGAACATGAAGGCTGGCGGCGGCGTGAGCGGCTCGGGCAACGGGCGGGGGCGGGGTGGAGGCGCGACCAGTTGCAAAGGCGCGGACGGCTCCGGCAACCGCGCAGCCGTCGGCACAGTCCCTGGTCCTGGCGACGGGGGACGGGACAACTGGGACGTCACCTGAGGCAGCAGCCCCGCCGACCTCGTGTCGCGGATCGGCCCGGCCGGCACCCGTGGGGTCTCCATCGGCTGGGGCGGCCCTATCGGGCCCGCTTCGAGCGGCGGGAAGGCCCGGCGGCGGGACGGCCGTTCCGCTCCACGCGAAGGCTCGACACGCCCCGGCTCGGCGCCCCGGCCAAGGCCGAACAGCCGGCGCACCCGTTCGACTGCGCCCTCCCCCGTCCCTGCCGCCGAACGCAGCGGCCGGCCTTCCGGCATGGCCGGCCGGCGGGGCGGATCGGGTGAAGGCGACATGCCGCGCGGCAGGGTGGCCCCGCGCAGGGCGGGCGGGGCGCTCCTCAGATCCGAGGCGATGGCCCGCCAGATCTCCGGCGAGGGAATGACCGGCACGGCCAGTTCATGCAGCGGCGCCAGCCGGCGCTCCCACAGGCGGACCAGAGCGGCGAACTGCGGCTCGGCGGCGCAGCGGGCACGCACCCGGCGACGGTCCTCGTTGTCGAGGGTGCCCAGCACGTACTCGGCGGCGAGGATGCGGTCCGCATCAGGCGGCGCCACACGCTCGGGCAGGCGATCGGGAGAGGCCCGGCTCATGGGGTGAACCTCATGACCGCCGCCCCAGGAACTCGCCCAACTGGTGGATGCTGCGGGCCATCCAGGCGCGGATGGCCGGCGCGGGCGCGTCGAAATAGACCGAGAGCGCCTCGTAGCTCCAGCCATCATAGAAGGCGAGCAGCAGCATCCGGCGCCGCTCCTCGGGCAGTCGTCCGAGGCAGGTCAGGAGGCGCGTCAAAGCCGGGCTGCGGTGCGGCGAGGCGATCGGATCATGGCCGCGCTGGGCCACGTCGAACGGCTCGAAGGCGTCGCCCACCGGCCGCTGCCAGGCCATGTCGAGGGCGCAGCCGCGGGCGATGGAGACCATCCAGCACACCGGGTCTTCATTCTGCCGCAGGGTATGCGCCTCGGACCGCACCCGCCGGTAGGCCTGCCGCATGGCCTCCGAGGCAAGCTCGGGCCGGCGCAGCAGGCGCAGCACGATGCCGTAGAGCTTCGGGCTGGTCAGCCGGTAAAGCTCTTCGAACGCGCGCAGGTCGCCCGCGGCAACCGCGTCGACGAGGGCATGGACCTTGCGGTGGGGAGTCACGGAACACTCGTGCTCGGGGTTTGGCCGAGCAGAAGGTACCGGAGCGGTAGACCCGAATGGAAGCCTCAAGGTTGCACGAACCGCCCGCGGACGAGAAAAATCGTCTGCCGCACCGCAGCAAAGGCTACCTGCCTACCCCCTTGAAACTCAAGCCATACCGCGTTCAGAAGCGCACCGGCGCGGCGGGCCTGAGCGGGGGGCGGCGGGTTGCGTTGTCCACACGCGCGGAACGGTCCATCTCTCCGGCCGCCTCCACCAGCGCGAGGTCGGCTTCCGCTTCGGTGAGCGTGGCCTTGGCCTCGTCCTGCTGCACCTTAAGGTCGTCCGCGGAGCGGCGCAGATTGTCCCGGCGGTTGCGCGCGGCGAGCGCCAGCGGCGGATAGGCGAAATGGCGCGGATCGGTGATGCCGGAGCGCGCCTCCTCGGCGGCGATGTCGCGGTCGAGTTCCTGGGCCATGCGCTCGAACTCGGCGATCATCGTGTCGATCTGCGCGAGGCGCCGGCGCGCATCGTCGATCTGGAACCGCTTGGCACGGATCAGGGGGTCACGCGACTTCATCGGCGTCTACTCCGGTACAAATGACGCAGCCCCTCAACGCCCGCCCGTGTGCGCCTGAGGCCTCCGGGAATGAGAATGTCCTGTGCTGGTTGCCCTTTCCTTACCTTCGGCGTCGCCATGGCAGGAAAATCGTACGGATCACGCCGTCGGCAACCAATCGTTTACCGCCTTCGTTAATGATGACGCTACGGTTCGGGTGATGCGCCGCCGTGCGCTCAGCCGGACGCCGGATCAAGGGGCTCGGGCGAGGGGTGGTCGGGCGGTTTGCGTGAGGGCTGTGGAAAAACCTTAAGTGCCTGAAACAGAGTCAGTCTTGACTCTCATGCACAAAGATTTTTCCGCAGACTCTTGTGGGTAGGAATCGAGTTCTGTTAACGATTCTACACACGTAACGCGAATCACCCCGATGGCCGAGCAACGAAAGTCGGCGCCGCCGCCTTTCGGCTAGTTGCGAGGAAAGGGATAGCCATGCGCGTCTTGCTCATCGAGGACGACAGTGCTACGGCCCGAGGCATCGAATTGATGCTGAAGACCGAGAGCTTCAACGTCTATACGACCAACCTCGGTGAGGAAGGCGTGGACCTCGGTAAGGTCTACGAGTACGACATCATCCTTCTTGACCTGAATTTGCCCGACATGTCCGGGTTCGAGGTCTTGCGCTCCCTTCGCGTGGCGAAGGTGAAGACGCCGATCCTCATCCTCTCGGGTCTCGCCAATACGGAAGACAAGGTGAAGGGCTTCGGCTTCGGTGCCGACGATTACCTCACCAAGCCCTTCCACAAGGACGAGATGGTCGCCCGCATCCACGCGATCGTGCGCCGCTCCAAGGGCCATGCCCAGTCGGTGATCCAGACCGGCGACCTGATCGTCAACCTGGACACCAAGACCGTCGAGGTGGAGGGCAACCGCGTCCACCTCACCGGCAAGGAATATCAGATGCTGGAGCTGCTCTCGCTCCGCAAGGGCACCACCCTCACCAAGGAGATGTTCCTGAACCATCTCTACGGCGGCATGGACGAGCCCGAGCTCAAGATCATCGACGTGTTCATCTGCAAGCTGCGCAAGAAGCTGGCGAACGCGTCGGCCGGCAAGAACTACATCGAGACGGTCTGGGGTCGCGGCTACGTTCTGCGCGAGCCCATGCATGGTGCCGAGCGCATCGCCGTCTGACCCGACTGCCCTTTCCCTTTCCTTCTCGTCATGAGGCCCCGCTCCAGCGGGGCCTCATGCGTTTTGGAACCTCTTGCGTTTTGGGGCTCCGGCTACTTCGCCTTCGCGCGGGCCTCGGCGCGGGCGAGCCAGGCCTTCATGAAGGCGATCTCCTCCTCCTGCGCCTTGATGATCCCCCCCGCGAGCTTGCGGATCTCGGGGTCCTTTCCGAAGGCGAGTTCCACCTTGGCCATGGCGACGGCGCCTTCGTGGTGGGGGATCATGCCGCGCACGAAGTCGATGTCGGTGTCGCCGGAATAGGCGATGTCCATGTCCTTGTGCATCTGCGCCCCGGCGGCCTTGAACGCTGCCGTGGAGGGTGTGTCAGCCGCAGTCGAGGCCGGCCCACCCATGGCGTGGGGCATGTTCTGCATGTCGTGCATCATCGGGCCGCCGGGCACGGCCGACTGGGCCGCCGCCGGGTTGATGGACAGAAGGCCGGCTACAACGATGGCAGCAAAGGTCAAGGGCACGGCCGCGCGAGAGCGCGCCGCGAAAGTGCGGGACCGCATGGGGTCTCTCCTGAATGATGAAATGTCCGTTCCGGCACCCTCGGCCGGCGCCGTAGCCGTCAGGCGCGCGGTCTGGGCGGCGGGAGTTGGACCTCGGGTCCGTGGGCCGGCCTGTCGCTTGCGGACGAAAAGGCGAGACGCTGGCCGGGTCCGTTCGGCCCAGTCGCGAGGTCGAGCGCCGGCGCGACCCAGTGGCAGGTCATCAGGCATCCCCAGCCGGAGCAGCAGGACGGTCCCGCCGGCCTGGAGGCGCCGCCGGTATGCCCCAGATGCGCCGGCACCAGAGGCTGGGCGTTCGCACGGGGGCCTGCAGGGCTGTGGGAAGAAGGGCGCTTCTCGGGCGCGGTCGAAGTGACCGTCGCGACATGCGCCATCACCCCGTGCGGGCTCACCTCCGCCTGCGCGCCCGGCGCCATCTCATGGGGACAGCTCGCGTGGGCACTGGCCACACCTGCCAGCGCCAGCACGCCGCAAAGCAGCGCGAGACGCAGAAGCAGGCGTGCGGCCAGACGCATGGGAGCATTCCTCGGGCGACGGTCAGGCGGCAGAGAGCGTAACCGTATCACCGTCCTGGGTGAAGCCGATCGAAAGGCCGCAGTCGCGGGCGAGAAGCCCGGCATAGAAGGGCTGGACGGAATGGGCGTCGAGCCCACCCTCGGGAAGGGTGCCCGTTGCCAGCGCCTCGATGCCCTGCGGAATGCGGGCGCTCTGGCCGGTGGAGACGAGAGCGAAGGTCACGTCGTCCCCCTCCCCCGCCCCGGTGACGCGGATGACGCCGCCCCGCGGAACGGTGGTACCGGCGAGCAGGACGAGGTTGAGCAGCAGCTTCACCCGGTTCTTGGGCAGCAGCACACGCGGCAGCGTCCATTCCAGCGACGTGCGCTGATCCTCGACCACACCGCGCACCACCTGCTCGGCGTCCCCCGTGTCGAGGCGGGCGCCGGCCGAACCCGCCGCCCCGAAGGCGAGGCGGGTGAACTGGAGCCGGGCCGAGGCCTGCCGGGCGCTCTTGGCGATGAGGTCGAGGGCCACGTCGCGCATGTCGGCGGCGTTCTCGTCCTCGAGAACCTCAAGACCGTTGACGATGGCGCCCACCGGGCTGATCACGTCGTGGCAGACCCGCGAGCACAGGAGCGCGCCGAGATCGAGCGCGGAAACGGCAAGCGGAATGCGGGGGGCGTCGGCGGACATGACGTTTCCCGGGGCGGCGACGGAGACGGCGCCGGGCACCGCATGCGTCTCGAAATGGCGAATCCGTCTCGAAGGACGGCCGGCCCTGATACACCGCCGCCGGGAAGGGCCACAAGCCGCGCCCCCCTGCGCCGCATCGACATGCGGTCCGCGCCCGTCTAGAGACGGCCGAAACGAGCCCATCGAGATCCGACCATGACCCAGCGCCCTCCCCGCTCCCCCGCGCCCACCGATGCCGCCATCCTCGCGGGGATGGCCGAGGCGGCGCTGGCGGCCGGCGTCGCCATCCGGCGCATCGAGGCGGAGGGCATCGATGCCCGCCACAAGGCGGACCTCAGCCCGGTGACGGCGGCCGACCATGCGGCGGAAGAGATCATCTGCGCCGCCCTCGCCCATCTCCTGCCCGGCGTGCCGGTGGTGGCGGAAGAGGCCATGGCGCTGGGCGCGCAGGTCGATTGCGGCAACCGCTTCGTGCTGGTCGACCCCCTCGACGGCACCAAGGAGTTCATCTCCGGCAACGGCGAGTACACGGTGAATATCGCGCTGGTGGAGGACGGCACGCCGGTGCTCGGCATCGTCTATGCCCCGGCCCGGGCGCTCCTGTTCGCCGGCCGGCCCGGCGCCGCCTTCCGCGCCATCCGCGCCCCGGGCGCGGCGGTGGATGCGCAGGACTGGACGCCCATCGCCTGCCGCCAGGTGCCCGAGGGGCCGATCGTGGTGGCGGCCAGCCGCTCCCACGGCGATCCCGCCACGGACGCGCTGATCGGCCGCTATCAGGTGGCGGAGCGCATCCCGGCCGGCTCGGCGCTCAAGTTCGGTCTGCTGGCCGAGGGCAAGGTGGACCTTTATCCCCGGCTCGGAACCGTGATGGAGTGGGACAGCGCCGCCGGCCATGCCCTCGTCGCCGCAGCGGGCGGCAGCGTCACCCGTCCGGACGGCAGCCCGCTCACCTATGGGCATGCGGACGCCAGCTACAAGGTGCACGGTTTCATCGCCTGGGGTGCCGGCGGCCCGGCCCGCGCGCGCACCGCCGATTAACGCTCCGATAACACGCAATCACCATGGTGATTGTGATGCAACGGCTCGGGACAAGCGACGGCGCGCCTTTGCGCGGTCACACTGGTCGCCATAATCGAACCGATTCGTCCCGCTGTTTGCGAATTTCACCGCCCGCCCGCTGAAGCCCTCCGGCCGAAGCCCACCGCGAGAGACCCCATGCGCTTTGCTTCCGTGCGCTTCTCTTCTGTCCGCTTCCCCCGGAGCCTCCTGAAGACCGCCCGCGCGCTCGCGGTCGCCATGGGCGTTGTCTCTGGCCTGCCGCTCGCCGCCGGGCTCACCCCGGCCGCCGCACAACAAGGGCCGGCGCCACAGAACTATTCAACCAACGAACTGGTGAGCAAGGGCCATTCCTTCTTCGGCAGCGTCTCCCGCGGGCTGGCGCTGTCCATCGAAAAGGCGGTGGGCCAGTGGGGCCAGCCCAACGGCTACATCCTCGGCCAGGAAGGCGCCGGCGCCTTCATCGGCGGCCTGCGCTACGGCGAGGGCGTGCTCTACACCCGCAACGCCGGCGACCTGAAGGTCTATTGGCAGGGCCCCTCGGTGGGCTGGGACTTCGGCGGCGACGGCGCCCGCACCATGATCCTCGTCTACAACCTCAAGAGCGTGGACGACATCTTCCGCCGCTTCGGCGGCATCTCCGGCTCGGCCTATCTCGTCGCGGGATTCGGCATGACCGCGCTCGGCGCCGACGGGATCGTGGTGGTTCCGATCCGCTCGGGCGTGGGCGTGCGCCTCGGGGCCAATCTCGGCTACCTCAAGTTCACCCCCAATCCCACCTGGAACCCCTTCTGATCGCATTGGGGGCCTGACGGCGCTGGCACGCGCGCGCGGGCCATGGCATGAATGGCGCTGGCGCCCGCCTGCGACGGCGGGCGGAAGGCTCGGTCGCAGGGCGGCTCCGCCGATGTGGCCTCTAGGCAAAGGGCGAGTGCGCGCGTGATCGAGCAGATCATGTACTTCATGCTGGGCGTGCTGATCGCAACGCTCGTGGCTTTGCTCGTGCTGCCCGCGGTCTGGCACCGGGCCGTCCGGCTCACCACCAAAAGGGTGGAGGCGGCGGTGCCCATCTCCATCTTCGAGGTGCAGGCCGACAAGGACCAGCAGCGCGCCTTCTTCGCCCTCAACCAGCGGCGGCTGGAGCTGCAATCCGACGCCATGCGCGACACCATCGTCGCCAACGCCGCCACCATCGAGACCCAGCGCCAGCGCACGTTCGAGCTGGAAGGGGAACTGAAGACCCTCCAGGCCCAGCACACATTCCTCCAAGCCACCAGCGCCGAGCGCGATGTGCTTTTGGGCGAGACGCAGGACCAGCTCGCCGACCGCACCGCCACCGTCGCTCGCCTCGAAGAGGCGCTGGCGGATCGGGTCGCCGCCCTCGCCGCGCTGGAAGCCGCCCACGGCACCCTCACTGGGGATGCCCGCGCCCAGGCCGAGGCCTTGAAGGCCCGCGAGGAGGCGCTTGCCGCCGCCCGCACCCGCGTTACTGCCCTCGAAGCGGACGTGGCGAGCCTCAGCGCGCGCCTCGCCGACACCGCCCGCCGGCTCGAGGAAACGTCCGCCACCCTTGAAGCCGAGCGCGCCGCCACACTTGAGGCCCGCGCCATCGCGGCCCAAGCCGCGACCGAGCTTTCCACCGATCTCACCGAGGCGCAGGAAGCCCTTGCCCTCAAGGTGGTCGAGAGCGAGGCGCGGGCGCAGACCATCGCCGCTCTGGAGACCGAGCGCGACCGCCTCGCCCAGACGCTCGCCATGGCGGAGGCCGACCTCGACGCCAACCGCGCCGTCGTCCACGCCTTCGAGCAGCGGCGCGCCAGCGAGTTCGGCGCGGCCGAGGCCGAGAACCGGCGGCTTGAGGATGCCCTGCGCATGCTCAAGGCCGACCACGCCCTCATGGAAGAGGCGGTGCAGCGCCGCCGAGACGACAGCGCTTCTACCCCCGCCCCGCTCGCGAGCGAAGTCCCTGCTGCCGACGGTGCCGACAACGCGATCCTGCGCGAAAGCATGACCGACCTCGCGGCGCGCCTCGCCGCCCTCACCGCCCGGTTGGAGGGTAACGGCTCGCCCATCCGTCAGGCCGTGGCGGATGACGCCGGCGGCGACCTTGCCGCGCGCATCCGCGCCCTGCTCGATCCGGCCGACGGCAATGCCGAAGAAGAGGCATCCACCGGCGACGCTCCGGCGATCGAAGCCAATGCCGTTCCGTCCGATGGCACCGTCCGTCGCAATCGCAAGTCCGCGCGCAGCCGGGCGGCCGTCTGAGGCTTCCGGCCGGACGCGGGCCCCTCGCGGAGACCCCAGGAGGCCGCATGAGCGATCCTGATTCTCCTGCAGCCCGCATCGACGCCAGGATTGCGAGACTGAAGGACTGGCGCGGCGACGCCCTCGCCCGCGTGCGCGCCCTGATCCACGAAGCCGATCCTGAGGTGACCGAGGCGGTGAAGTGGGTGAAGCCCACCAATCCGTCCGGCGTGCCCACATGGGAACATGACGGCATCCTCTGCACCGGGGAGGTCTACAAGACCTATGTGAAGCTGACCTTCGCCCACGGCGCGGCGCTGAACGATCCGAGCGGGCTTTTCAATGCGGGCCTCGGCGGCGGCACCCGCCGGGCCATCGACATTCATGAAGGGAAAGAGGTGGAGCCCGAGGCGTTCAAGGCCCTGATTCGGGCCGCCGTGGCCCTCAACACCGCCCGGCAGGCCTCGAAGGGCCGGTAACGCCTATCGCGAGGCCACCGTGAGCTCGTCGAGGCGCGCCCGCATGGAGCGCGGCAATTCGGGGAAGCGGGACGGCTCGACGAAGTCCGCCGCGCGGTAGGGTGGTCCCTTGGTCTTGCCGGTGAAGACGCGGCTGCCCTCGGCGGTTATCACCACATCGCCGCGCTTCAGCGTGGGGTCTTCCATGACATCCACATGGGTGAGGCCGCCGACCTTGCCGTTGCAGGTGCAGCCCTCGACGAGGCGCTGACGGTAGACATAGGCATTGGGCAGTTCCGAATAGGGCTTGCCCTCGCGGGTGACGGCTCCCTCGATCCCGCGCGCGGGATCCGAGGTGCTCACCACGGTCATCTTCGCGGCCGGACAGAAGGCGGCGCATTGGGCGAGATCGCTCTTCTCCACCCCGGCGCGGCCGGCGAGCGGGAAATACCGCCCGTCGCAGGTGCGCACGCAATAGCCGTGGCCACCGCCGCTGTAGCTCGGCGCCGCATCAAGCATGCGCGGGGTGACGATGATGCGGGGCTGCTCGCTAGACCGATAGGTCGGGCGAGCGCCGAACAGAGCTGAGAAAAAGTCCGTAAGGGGCGACCCGCCATGCGAGGGGAACATCCCCCGCGACTGCGCCCTGGCATCGCTGCCGAAGGGCACGAGCGCCAGCGCGAGGCCCATGGCGAAGGCCACCATCAGCGCCAGCAGCCCGTCTTCCCGGCCGCGTGCCGATGGAAGCGCACGCTTGCCAGTAGTTTCGGCCTGTGGTGCACCTTGCCCAGCTTGATCTGCCATTTTCCACCCCATCCCAGGCTCTTCGCATCCCAAGCGTTACCGCGCGGCCACGCGCCGTCTCGAGGCCATGACTGGCGAGATGCCCGCTCAGGCCCCAGATGATGGCGGCGCTCCGATCGTTCCGCCCGACGTTCGATGCCGGTCAGGGCAGCGGACGTTCGGGCCGAAGGCGCTGGCATCGAATTTGGCGCGGTTGCCCGCGCGTGAAGATGCCCCGGGGCATGGAGCTCAGGACGTGCGATATCGCCCGGACGCCTGGCCGCGCAAGCCACGGACAAGCTCCATCGCGATATGATCTCAGGCGAATGCGGATACGCTGCGAACAGGCGGCCTGGGCGTTTCGGCCGGGTGCTCGTGCGGCTGCATCAGGAAGGCAAGGGTGGGCGTCGCGACCAGCAGGGTGGCGAACAGCATCACGACCACAGAAATCAGAACAGACCCATTGGCTACGCGGAGCATCGCGGGACTCCCTCTCCCCGATTCCGGCTGATGGTCCGCCGCACCATCGCCATCCCTAATATAACCTTAATTGCTGGTGGACGGTTCCCGTGCCCAAGGTCACGTTCGCGAGAGTGGGATTGCGCGAATCAGCAAATACACCTTCGGCTTACCGCCACCGACGGCAGCGATGTTTCCCGTGTCGCGCTGCGGCAGTGGATGACCTCCGCCGGCGCTGCGGTGCGGCAACGAAGCCGCCTTGCGCGCCACCGCCCGCCGCACTGATATGGCGGCATGATAGACAAGCTCGAATACCTGATCGCTCTTGCCCGTGAACGCCATTTCGGCCGGGCCGCCGAAGCCTGCGGCGTCACCCAGCCCACCCTCTCCGCCGGCATCAAGCAGCTGGAGGACACGCTGGGGGTGCTGCTGGTGCAGCGCGGCTCCCGCTTCATGGGCTTCACCCCCGAGGGCGAGCGGACGCTGGAATGGGCGCGGCGCATCGTGGCCGACTCGCGCGCCATGCGTCAGGACATCGACGCGCTGAAGCGCGGCCTCGCCGGCCCCCTGCGCATCGCCGCCATTCCCACCGCCCTGCCCATGGTGGCGGCGCTGACGACCCCGTTCCGCGCCCGCCATCCGGACGTGCGCTTCACGGTGATCTCGCGCACCTCCATCGAAATCCTGAACCACCTGGAAAATCTGGAGATCGACGCCGGCCTCACCTATCTCGACAACGAGCCCCTCGGCCGGGTGAACACGGTGCCGCTTTATCGCGAGCGCTACCGCCTCGTGACGGCCGCCGACGCCAAGTACGGCGACCGGGAGAGCGTGACCTGGGCGGAGGTGGCCGAGCTGCAGCTCGCCCTTCTCACCCCGGACATGCAGAACCGGCGCATCGTGGACAACCTCCTCGCCGCCGCCGGCGCCAGCCACAAGCCGACACTCGAATCCAATTCCATGATCGTGCTGTTCACCCATGTGCGCACGGGACTTTGGTCCAGCGTGATGCCGGCCATGCTCGCAGACTCGCTGGGGCTCACCTCCACCGTGCGGTCGATTCCGATCCTGGAGCCGGACATCTCCCACTCCATCGGCCTCGTGGTGCCCCATCGGGAGCCGACCACGCCGATCACGGCGGCTCTCGTAGCGGAAGCGCGGCGCATCGCTCCGAAGCTGGAGCAGGCCACGGTGACCGATCCGGCAATTGCTGCAATGCAATAATTTGGGGCGGCCATGGCCGCTCCCAAAACCGTGTCCGCATAGAAAAACACGATCAATATACCAAGAACCATCCCAGACTGACCGGAATGACGCAGGCCAGCGCCTTGATTTCCGGTTCCGGCGCGTCTCCAACGGGCGCCGCTTGATAGAGATGTTCTATCGCAACATCCCACAGCTGCCTTGATTGAAGGGCCGCGTATGACACACTTTCCCCCAAGCAACACGAAGCAGCGGCAACGCGGCCTCGGTCAGTTGGGGAAAGTGAGACGTCCATGGCGGTCTATGAGGATTGGAGCACCGAGCGCGCAGCGCAGGTGATCGCGGAGCACAAGCATCTCGACGGGGCGACCATGCCCATCCTGCACGCCCTGCAGGAGACGTTCGGCTTCGTGCCAGATCCCGTGGTGCCGATGATCGCGGAGACGCTCAATCTCTCCCGCGCCGAGGTCTACGGCGTCCTTACCTTCTATCACGACTTCCGCCGCGAGCCGCCGGGCCGCACGGTGGTGAAGCTCTGTGCCGCCGAGGCGTGCCAGTCCATGGGCAGCACCGCCCTCACCGCCTATGCGGAAGAGAAGCTGGGCGTCTCCATGGGCGAGACCTCGGCCGACGGCCGCGTGACGCTTGAGCCCATTTACTGCCTCGGCCTGTGCGCCTGTGCCCCCTCCGCCCTCGTGGACGGGCAGCTGGTCGGCCGCCTCGACCGCGCCACGGTGGACGAAATCGCCGAGTGCGTCGCCGCCGGCAAGCACTTCGGAGAGGTGTAATGAAGTCCCCCCGCATCTTCGTTCCCAACGACGCCACCGCCATCGCCTGCGGCTCCGACCGCGTCGCCAAGCGGCTTGAAGCCGGCCTTCTCGCCCGTGGCATCACCGCCGACATCACCCGCAACGGCTCGCGCGGCATGTTCTGGCTGGAGCCGCTGGTGGAGATCGAGACCGAGCGCGGCCGCATCGGCTACGGCCCCGTCACGCCCGCCGAGGTGGACGAGCTGCTGCACGCCGGCTTCCTGCATGGCGCCGACCATCCCAAATGCATCGGCGTGGTGGACGAGCTGCCCTGGCTGAAGAAGCAGACGCGGCTCACCTTCGCCCGCATCGGCATCATCGACCCGCTTTCCCTCACCGAGTACGAGGCCCACGGCGGCTATCGCGGCCTGAAGCGCGCGCTGGAGCTGGGACCGTCCGGGACGGTGGAAGAGGTGTTCGAGAGCGGCCTGCGCGGCCGCGGCGGCGCCGGCTTCCCGACCGGCATCAAGTGGCGCACGGTCGCCGCTGCCCCGGCCGACCAGAAGTACATCGTCTGCAACGCAGACGAAGGCGACTCGGGCACGTTCGCCGACCGCCTCATCATGGAGGCGGACCCCTACTGCCTCATCGAGGGCATGACCATCGCCGGACTCGCCGTGGGCGCGACCAAGGGCTTCGTCTACTGCCGCTCGGAATATCCCCTCGCTTTCGTGGTGATGGAGAAGGCCATCGAGAAGGCCCGCATGGCGGGGCTGCTCGGCGACAACATCCTCGGCTCCGGCGTCTCCTTCGACATGGAAATGCGCATGGGCGCCGGCGCCTATGTGTGCGGCGAGGAAACCTCGCTGCTCGAGAGCCTGGAAGGCAAGCGCGGCCTCGTGCGCGCCAAGCCGCCGCTGCCGGCGCATGTGGGCCTGTTCGGCAAGCCCACCGTCATCAACAACCTCGTCTCCCTCGCGACCGTGCCTATCATCCTCGACAAGGGCGGCAAGTTCTATCGCGACTTCGGCATGGGCCGCTCGCGCGGCACCATGCCCATCCAGCTCGCGGGCAACATCAAGCACGGCGGCCTGTTCGAGACGGCGTTCGGCATCTCGCTGGGCGAGCTTGTCAACGAGATCGGCGGCGGCACGGCCTCCGGCCGTCCCGTGAAGGCGGTGCAGGCAGGCGGGCCGCTCGGTGCCTACCTGCCGGTGCACCAGTTCGACACGCCGTTCGACTACGAGGCCTTCGCGGCCAAGGACGCGCTCATCGGCCATGGCGGCATCGTGGTGTTCGACGACACGGTGGACATGGCCCACATGGCCAAGTTCGCCATGGAATTCTGCGCCCACGAGAGCTGCGGCAAGTGCACGCCCTGCCGCATCGGCTCCACCCGGGGCGTCGAGACCATCAACAAGATCGTCGCCGGCGAGAAGCGCGAGCAGAACCTCGCCCTGCTGGAAGACCTCTGCCACACCATGAAGCTCGGCTCGCTCTGCGCGCTCGGCGGATTCACGCCATACCCCGTCGTCAGCGCCCTCACCCATTTCCCGGAAGACTTCGGCGCCACGCCGAAGCTGCCGGCCGCCGCAGAATAATTGGAGGAACGACATGTCCCTCGTCCATGAAATCGACTACGGCACGCCGGCTTCCAAGTCGGAGAATCTGGTCACGCTCACCATCGACGGCATGAAAGTGCAGGTGCCGGAAGGCACCTCCATCATGCGCGCCGCGATGGAGGTGGGGAACCAGATCCCCAAGCTCTGCGCCACCGACATGCTCGACGCCTTCGGCTCCTGCCGCCTGTGCCTGGTCGAGATCGAAGGCCGCAACGGCACGCCCGCCTCCTGCACCACGCCGGTGGCGGACGGCATCGTGGTGAAGACCCAGACCGAGCGGCTCAAGAAGATCCGCAAGGGGGTGATGGAGCTGTACATCTCCGACCACCCGCTGGACTGCCTGACCTGCTCCGCCAACGGCGATTGCGAGCTGCAGGACATGGCCGGCGTCGTCGGCCTGCGCGACGTGCGCTACGGCTACGAGGGCGAGAACCACACGAAGCTCGGGAAGGACGAGTCCAACCCCTACTTCACCTATGAAAAGTCGAAGTGCATCGTCTGCAATCGCTGCGTCCGCGCCTGCGAGGAAGTGCAGGGCACCTTCGCGCTCACCATCTCCGGCCGTGGCTTCGACAGCCGCGTTTCGCCCGGCATGGACGAGAGCTTCCTCACCTCGGAGTG
Source organism: Xanthobacter aminoxidans (assembly GCF_043193615.1). Taxonomy (NCBI): domain Bacteria; kingdom Pseudomonadati; phylum Pseudomonadota; class Alphaproteobacteria; order Hyphomicrobiales; family Xanthobacteraceae; genus Xanthobacter; species Xanthobacter aminoxidans. The sequence continues at coordinate 646,077 of NZ_JBAFUS010000001.1, forward strand.
CGTCTCCTGCGGCGCCTGCGTGCAGTCCTGCCCGACCGCGACGCTGAACGAGAAGGCCATGTACAACATCGGCACCCCCGAGCATTCGGTGGTGACGACGTGCGCCTATTGTGGCGTCGGCTGCACCTTCAAGGCCGAGATGCGCGGCGACGAGCTGGTGCGCATGGTGCCCTACAAGGATGGCAAGGCGAACCGGGGCCATTCCTGCGTGAAGGGCCGTTTCGCCTATGGCTACGCCGTCCACCAGGACCGCATCCTGAAGCCCATGATCCGCTCCTCCATCCACGAGCCGTGGAAGGAAGTGAGCTATGAGGAGGCCATCGCCTACGCCGCCTCCGAGTTCAAGCGCATCCAGGAGAAGTACGGCAAGCGCTCGGTGGGTGGCATCACCTCCTCGCGCTGCACCAACGAGGAGACCTACCTCGTCCAGAAGCTGATCCGTGGCGGCTTCGGCAACAACAACGTGGACACCTGCGCCCGCGTCTGCCACTCGCCCACCGGCTACGGCCTGTCCGTGACCTACGGCACCTCGGCCGGCACGCAGGACTTCGACTCCATCGAAGAGTCCGACGTGGTGCTTATCATCGGCGCCAACCCGACCGACGGCCACCCGGTGTTCGGCTCGCGCCTCAAGAAGCGGCTGCGCCAGGGTGCCAAGCTCATCGTGATCGATCCGCGCCGCACCGACGTGGTGCGCTCGCCCCATATCGAGGCGGCCTACCACCTGCCGCTGCGCCCCGGCACCAACGTGGCGATCGTGACGGCCATGGCCCACGTCATCGTCACCGAGGGGCTGGTGAACGAGCAGTTCGTGCGCGAGCGCTGCGACTGGGACGAGTTCCAGGAATGGGCCGCCTTCGTCGCCGAGGAGCGCCACTCCCCCGAGGCGGTGGAGAAGTACACCGGCGTTTCCGCCGAGGCGGTGCGCGGCGCGGCTCGCCTCTACGCCACCGGCGGCAACGGCGCCATCTATTACGGCCTGGGCGTGACCGAGCATTCGCAGGGCTCGACCACCGTCATCGCCATCGCCAACCTCGCCATGGCCACCGGCAACATCGGCCGCAACGGCGTGGGCGTGAACCCGCTGCGCGGCCAGAACAACGTGCAGGGCTCGTGCGACATGGGCTCGTTCCCACACGAGCTGCCGGGCTACCGCCACATCTCGGACGACGCCACCCGCGCATCGTTCGAAGCCCTGTGGGGCGTCGGGCTCGACGACGAGCCGGGCCTGCGCATCCCGAACATGTTCGATGCGGCGGTCGAGGGCACCTACAAGGGCATGTATGTGCAGGGCGAGGACATCCTCCAGTCCGATCCCGACACCAAGCATGTCTCCGCCGGCCTTGCCGCGCTGGAGTGCCTGGTGGTGCAGGACCTGTTCCTGAACGAGACCGCCAACTACGCCCACGTCTTCCTGCCGGGCTGCTCCTTCCTTGAGAAGGACGGAACCTTCACCAATGCCGAGCGCCGCATCCAGCGCATCCGCAAGGTGATGGCGCCGAAGAACGGCTATGCGGACTGGGAAGTCACCCAGATGCTGTCCAACGCCCTGGGCTTCCCCATGACCTACAGCCACCCCGGCGAGATCATGGACGAGATCGCGGCGCTGACCCCCTCGTTCGCCGGCGTGAACTACAAGCTGCTCGACGAGATGGGCTCGGTGCAGTGGCCCTGCAACGAGAAGGCGCCGGAAGGCACCCCGATCATGCACATCGGCGGCTTCGTGCGCGGCAAGGGCAAGTTCATGCTCACCGAGTACGTGCCCACCGACGAGAAGACCGGGCCGCGCTTCCCGCTGCTGCTCACCACCGGCCGCATCCTCAGCCAGTACAACGTGGGCGCCCAGACCCGGCGCACCGAGAACGTGGTCTGGCACCCGGAGGACGTGCTGGAGATCCATGCCCACGACGCCGAAGTCCGCGGCATCCGCGACGGCGACTTCGTGAAGCTGGACAGCCGCGCCGGCTCCACCTCGCTGCGCGCGGTGATCTCCGATCGCGTCGCCCCGGGCGTGGTCTACACCACCTTCCATCACCCGGTGACTCAGGCCAACGTGGTGACCACCGACTATTCGGACTGGGCCACCAACTGCCCCGAATACAAGGTGACGGCGGTGCAGGTCTCGCCCTCCAACGGCCCGACCCAGTGGCAGGAGGAGTACGAGAACCTCAGCCGCACCAGCCGCCGCATCGCGGCGGAGTGAGGCCGGGGGCCTCCGCCCCCCTGCTCCCCCCTTCCGGGCGCCCTCAGGTGCTCCCATCTGAATGGACGAGATGACCGACGAGCCCGCCTGCCCGCTCCCCTCAGACCTCCCCGCGCCCCCTCCGGCGCGGCGGGTGGAGCGTGTGCAGCTGCGGGACGGGCAGGTCTCCTCCGGCACCCGGGCGGTGCCCGAGGAAGTGCCGGTAGCCCTCACCTTCAACGGCACCACCCATGCGGTGATGATGGCGAGCCCCACCGACATCGCCGCCTTCGCGCTGGGCTTCGCCCTCACCGAGGGCATCGTCGCGGCGAAAGAGGAAATCCTTTCCCGCGATGTGATCGTCGTCGATGAGGGCATCGAGGCGCGCATGTGGATCGCCGAGGAGAAGATGAAGCATCTCTCCGCCCGGCGCCGGGCGCTCGCCGGCCCCACCGGCTGCGGCCTGTGCGGCGTGGAGAGCCTCGCCGAGGCGGTGAAGCCCGCCGCCCATGTCACTGCCACGTCCGTCTTCGCGCCGGACGTGGTGCTGGACGCCATGGCCACGCTCGGCCCGCTTCAGGCGCTGAACCGCGAGACCCGCGCGGTGCACGCCGCAGCCTATTTCGAGCCCGGCCGCGGCATCCTCGCGCTGGCGGAGGACGTGGGCCGTCACAACGCTTTGGACAAGCTGGTCGGCATGGCCGCCGATGCCGGCTTCGACACCGCGCGGGGCCTGCTGCTACTCACCAGCCGCGTCTCCATCGAGATGGTGCAGAAGGCGGCGGTGCTGGGCGTGGGCGTCATCGCCGCGGTGTCCGCCCCGACTTCCCTCGCCATCCGCACGGCGGAGGCGGCGGGCATCACCCTTGCCGCCATCGTGCGCGATGACGGCTTCGAGATTTTCACCCATCCCGGGCGCATCGCGCCCGCTTCATCGGAACGGGACCATGTCGCATAACTCCACCGAGAAGCTGGTCTATATGGCCAACCAGATCGCCACCGCCTTCGCCGCGCAGAAGCACGAGGCGGCCGTGGAGGCGACGCGCACGCACATCAAGAAGTTCTGGGACCCGCGCATGCGCTCCAAGATCGCCGAGCATGTGGCGCACGGCGGCGAGGGACTTCAGCCCATCGCCCGCGAAGCGCTGGAAGGGTTGCAGGCGCCGAAGGCGGCCTGATTTCGCCCGCCGCCCGCCTGGAGCGGGCGATCGGCTTTACACCACATCCCTCGGCGCGAGGGCGCATTGCATGCGCCCCTCTTCCACCTGCAGCACCGGGTGGACGATGCCGAAGCGGGCTTTCAGCTCCGCGCACGTCTCCGACAGGAAATCATCGTCCAGCGTCGCGCCGGGCCGCACCAGATGGGCGCTGAGCGCCACCGATGTGGTGCTGAGGCCCCAGATGTGCAGGTCGTGCACCTCACTCACCCCCGGCCGCGCGGCGAGATAGGCTTCCACCTCCGCGGCGTCGACGCCCTCCGGCACCATGTCCATGGCGAGGTTCACGCTGTCCCGCAGCAGCCCCCATGTGCCGGCGATGATGGCGACGGAGATCGCCAGCGACACCACCGGGTCCAGCCACAGCCAGCCTGTGAGGGCGATCACCGCACCGGCGATCACAACGCCCAGCGAGATCGCGCCGTCCGCCACCATGTGCACGAAGGCGCCCCGGACGTTGAGGTCGCCCTTGCGCCCCGCCATGAACAAAAGCGCCGTGCCGATGTTCACGCCGACGCCCACCAGCGCCACCACCATCACGATTCCGGTCTGGATCGGCTCGGGATCGGCGATCCGGCCGAAGGCTTCCAGGATGATGCCGCCGGTGGCGACCAGCAGCAGCGTCGCATTGGCGAGCGCGGCGAGGATGGAGGATCGGCCGTAGCCGTAGGTATGCTTCGCCGTCGGCGCCCGGCGCGACAGCCATGCGGCACCCCAGGCGAGCAGCAGGCCGAGCACGTCGGAGAGATTGTGGCCCGCATCCGCCAGAAGGGCGAGCGAGCCGGACATTAAGCCGAACCCGGCCTCGATGACGACGAAGCCGAGGTTCAGCCCCGCGCCGATGGCGAAAGCCCGGAGCGAATCCGGCGGAGCATGGGAATGGCCGTGGCCGCCATGGCCGTGCGAATGGCCGGCGTGGTCGTGGTCTTGGTCGTGGCTATCGTGGTCGTCGTGATCGTGGCCGTGACCGCTCTGATGGGATGCCATGCCGCGCCTCCACGCATTCGCGGCATCTTCCACAAGCGCCGGGCGATGTCACGCCCGGCCGGCGCGACGCGAGCGCGCGCCTATGCGAGGAACGCCGAGACGGCCCGCACAAACGCCTCCGGCTGCTCGATGGCGGAGAGGTGCCCGCCCGGCAGGCGCGCCAGCTTCGCACCGGGGATAGCCGCGGCGATGGCCTCGCCCCAGGCCGGCGGCGTCGAGCGGTCGCCGTCGGAGACGATGACCAGCGTCTGGGTGGCGATGCGCGGTAGGTCGGCGCGGAAATCCATGTCGCGCATGGCGGCGCTGGTGCCCATGTAGCCGGAAGGCTTCGTGCCCGTGACCATCGCACGGACCTCCGCCACCCGGGCCGGGCGCTGCGCCTTGAACTCGGACGTGAACCAGCTGTCGATGACGGAATCGGCGATGGGGCCTGTGCCGTCCTTGCGCACCGCCTTGATGCGGTGATCCCAGAAACGCGCCGGGCCGGCATGGGCGGTGGTGTTGGACAGGATGAGGCGAGTGAGGCGCTGCGGTGCGTTCAGCGCCAGCCACTGGCCCACCATGCCGCCCAGCGACAGGCCGCAGAAATCGGCGGTGGCGAGGTTCAGCCGGTCCATGATCGCCAGCACGTCGCGGCCGAGGTCGCCCATGGAATAGACTTGGTCGGGCGCGGCGCTCTCGCCATGGCCGCGGGCGTCGTAGCGGATGAGGCGGCGGCCCGCGAACAGCGGCACCACCTCGTCCCACATGCCGAGCGTGCAGCCGAGGGAATGGGAGAGGATGAGCGGCGGCGCGCCCTCCGGCCCCGTCACCTCCACCCTGAACCGCTCCCCGGAGACCTCCAGCAGCGCCACGGCGCCCTCCCCTCTGGATTCAATATGCCAGAGGTGTAGCGCGTTCAGGGCCGGGCGCAAGCGTCCCGCTGGACGCCCGCGCCTGTCGCAGGCTCACTCGAGGTCGGTCTCGAAGATGGCCATGCGGAAGTTCTGCGTGGCCTTCCCCTTTTCCTCGTCCTTGGTGAGAGTGCCGATGGCATCATCGCCGAGATAGACCTCGGCCGTGTCCTTGGACTTGGCGAAGGCGACCACCTTGAACTTCGGGTTGCCGAACTTGGTGCGGAGGTAGCTGGGAGCGTCCTTGTCCAGAACCGGCATGCGGAAATGATAGGAAAGCTCGCCGTCCTCCTCGTCCTTGTCCAGAGTGCCGATGGCTTCCTCGCCGAGGAACACCTCGGCGCTGCCCTTCGGCTTCGCGCGGGCGGCCACGTTGATCTGCGGATTGTTGAAGAGGTTCCGCATATAACGCTGCACCTGCTCGATCTCGGTCTTGTCCAAGGGGTGTCCTCCTGAGAGCGGATGGCCGCCTTATGGCCGCCATCGGGCGCGCGTTCAAGCCGGCGGGGTCAGATGTCCGCACCGGACCAGATGTTGTCCTCGAACATCTGGTCCATGGAGCGCGAAGGCTCGGCGCAGCCGGCCTCGCCCACCACCTTGGCCGGGATACCGGCGACGGTCGAATTGCGGGGCACGGGCTTCAGCACCACGGAGCCGGCGGCGACGCGGGCGCAGCGGCCCACCTCGATATTGCCGAGCACCTTGGCGCCGGCACCGATGAGCACGCCGCGGCGGATCTTGGGATGGCGGTCGCCGCTCTCCTTGCCGGTGCCGCCCAGCGTCACGCCCTGAAGGATGGAGACGTCATCCTCGATCACCGCCGTCGCGCCGATGACGATGCCGGTGGCATGGTCGAAGAACACGCCGCGGCCCATGGGCACCTGGGGATGGATATCCACGGCGAAGACGGACGACGCGCGACTCTGGAGGTAGAGCGCGAAATCCTTGTGCCCGTTGTTCCACAGGAAGTGGGCGAGCCGGTGCGACTGGATGGCGTGGAACCCCTTGAAATAGAGCACCGGATCCAGCGTGCGGTCGGCGGCAGGGTCGCGGTCCACCACGGCCATCACGTCGGCGCGCAGGGCCTGGGAGATGTCCTTGTCGCGGGCCACCGCATCAAGCCAGGCGGCGCGGATGGCGGAGCCCGGGAGGTCGGTGTCGCCGAGGCGGGCGGCGATGCGCTCGCCGATCACGGCTTCGAGGCTGGGCTGGCCGAGGATGGCGCTTGTGAAGAATCCGGCGAGCAGCGGCTCGCGCTCGGCGGCCTCCTCGGCCTCGTTGCGCAGGCGCGCCCATACGGGGTCCACCACATCGTGCCAGCGCTCGGTGCCAAGGCGCGTCACGCGCGGCACGGCAAGCTCCGGCATCTGGGAAACCATCGGCACTTGCGGCATCTCTGCCTCCTCGGGGATCAAACTTGCTCCTGTTCTAGCACATGCTGCGGCAAGGCGAGAGGTTCCCGCCGGCCGGCGTCAGGGCCGGGACTTCAGGAAGTCGAGAGCGCCCTGCTTGAACACCTTGTCGCCCACGGCGGGATTGTGATCGCGGTTGGGAATGTCGAGCTGGGTGCCGTCCGGCAGCAGCGCCACCAGCGGCGCGGCGGCGCCTGAAACCGTGTCGCGGGTGCCGATCGCCACCATCACCGGCTGGAAGATGCGCCCCACCTCCTCCCGCGTCAGCACCTGCCGCGAGCCACGGATGCAGGCGGCGAGTGCCTTCAGGTCCGCCTTGTTGGCATCGGCGAAGGCGCGGAACATGCGGCCCATGGGGTCCGCAACGTCGTCGAGGCTCGGCGCCTCCAGCGCGTCCGCCACCGTCTGCGGCAGGCCCGCGCCTTCCACGAGGTGGATGCCGAGACCGCCGAAGATGGCCGAGCGCACCGCATGGGGAAAATGCAGCGCCATCTGGGCGGCGACCCGCGCGCCCATGGAGTAGCCGATCACATCCGCCCGCTCGAGGCCGAGATGCCGGAGCAGGTTGTGGGCGTCCTCCGCCATCAGGCGGGTGTCGTAGAGGGCGGGATCGTAGAGCTTTTCGGATTCCCCATGGCCGCGATGGTCGAAGGCGATGACGCGATAGCCCGCCTCGGTGAGCGTCTTGGTCCAGGAGGGGCCGACCCAGTTGATCTCCTTGGTGGAGGCGAAGCCGTGGATCAGGAGGACCGGCTCGCCGGCACCCTGATCGAGATAGGCGATATCGACACCGTCGGAGGAGAAATGGGGCATGAGGGACCTTCGCGGGGAACGGCGAGCGGGAATGTGTCGCGCCGCTCGGGCGCGCGGGCCGGGAAACTAGAAGGTCCCTCCCCGCCTGCCAACTCCCCACCCGTCTCACCATCCCGCGCCAGGGCGCGCACTGCCTTGGTGGCGGCCAGCACGTCGCGGGTGGCCTCGGCGATGACATCCGCGGCGGCAACAGCGGGAACCGCGATCTCCGGCACGGGCGCAACGGTCGGCGCGCGCCGCACGAACAGCTTTCCGCGTGGCATCGCGCCGGGCGCCGCGTGCCGGTGCCCCCGCCGCCGCTTGCGCCGCCACGTCCGGCGGGCGCACGCGACGCAGAAGGAGTTGAAGCTCGACACCAGCGCGAACAGATAGAAGGCCGCGAGGAAGCCCCACCAGATGAGGTGGAACAGCAGGCTGGTGATGGTGATGGCGCCGCGCCCCAGCGTCTTCAGGATGGCGAGCGTTTGCGCGCCCTTGGCGTCGGCGAGCCGGGCGACGCGGGAGAGGTCCCGGCCGCCCTCGGCCACCTTCAGCCCTTCCAACGCGGCGCGGGTGCCGGCCTTGGCCTCGATGCGGGCGGTGTCGTCCAGCATCCGCGTGAGGGTGGCGAGGCGATCGGTGCGCACCACGCTCTTCACCGCCGCGCCGTCCACCGTCGTCGCGCCGGAGAGAAGGCGGCGCAGGGCCACGAAGTCCACGCTTTCCCGGGCTGCCCGGGTGAAGCTGCGCAGCAGGCCGGCGGAGAGGCGGCCGGTGCGCTTCGCCACCTTCACCAGCGAGATGCCCATGCGCACCGGCAGGCTCGCGCCCACGGTGGCATAAGTGCCGGCAGTGACGGCGATGCCTACTGCCGACAGGCCGAGAATGAGCTGGTCCGGTTCCTCCCCGCGGGCCATCTTCAGGCCCTCGCGGCCGGCGTCGCGGATGTCCCCCCAGACCATGAGGTCGCTCGTCGCCGCGCCCGCGAGGCCGGCGAGATCATTGGGCTGGCCGGTGACGAAGCCCATGCCGAACGCCTTGGCGGAATGCAGCGCCTGCGCCGTCGTGCCATTGGCCGCCTCCACCTGCTTGCGCAGATCAGGGGACACGGCGAGGTGCCGGGCATCGGCCAAAGCGAGATAGGAGGTGGCGAGGGCGGTATCGTCCTCCGCCAGCGCCGCCGCGATGGCGCGCGCCGCATCCTCCCCCGTGAAGTCCCGAAGGCCGAGATCGGCGAGGGCGGCGGGATCGTCGCGGGCGGCGATCAGCTTCGCGCTCTCCTTCGCCACGGGCACGAGCCAAGGCGCCGCACCCAGCAGCGAGATGAAGACGACGAGGAAGGCGAAGATGCGGGCCATGGTCTTTCCGTGCCGTCATCCTCGCATCCCATTGTGGCGAAGTCGAAAGCGTTTACGGCCGGACCAGCCTGCCCTAACGGCAATGCAAATTGAGCCACGGCTGCCCCTTCCACCGCTTCCGCCGGCCGCTCCCGCCGCATAAAAGGAAGGCTTGGCGCCCTTGCGCGCTATACGAGCATTGGCCCCAGCCGGGCCGGAGACGCCGGGGCATGAGCGTAAAGGGATCGAGAGAGCCAGCCGCCTCGGGCGCACCGACGGCGCTGGACCGTGCTCTCCGGACGATCCGGCCGGCCTTCGTCAGCGTCGTGGTGTTCAGCTTCTTCATCAACCTCCTCGGCCTCAACGCCTCCATCTACATGATGCAGGTCTATGACCGGGTGCTGGGCAGCCGCAGCATCGAGACGCTGGTGCTGCTCACCCTCATCACCGCCTTCCTCTATCTGGTGTGGGCGGCGCTGGAAGGGCTGCGGTCCCGACTGCTGGAGCGGGCCGGCATCGCCTTCGACACCAAGGTGGCGGCGGACGTCTTCGATGCCGTGCGCCGCATGGCGCTGCGCGCGCCGGGCAACGGACAGGCGCAGGCATTGCGCGATCTCGACACCGTGCGCGACTTCTATGCCGGTGCCGGCCTCGCCGCTCTGTGCGACGTGCCGTGGGTGCCCATCTACATGATCTGCGCCACGCTGCTGCATCCCTATTATGGCGTGCTGGCGGTGGCGAGTTGCCTGTTCTCCGGCTTCCTCGCCGTGCTGAACAACCGCGCCACCCGCCAGAGCCTCGCCGAGGCGAGCCGCGCCAGCATCAAGGCCAATGCCCTCGCCACGGCCACCCTGCGCAATGCGGAAGTGCTCAAGGCCATGGGCATGTCGAAGGCTCTGCGCGCGCGCTGGAGCGAGGCGCACGAGGGCGCCATGGGCTGGCAGAGCCGGGCCGGCGACCGGGGCGCGCTTCTCATCGGCATCACCAAATTCAACCGTGCGCTGGTGCAGAGCATCGTGCTCGGGCTCGGCGCGTGGCTCGCCATCCAGAAGCAGATCTCGCCGGGCATGATCATCGCCGGCTCCATCCTCGTCGGCCGCTGCATCCAGCCCATCGAGCAGGCGGTGAGCAACTGGAAATCGGTGGTGAACATGCGCACCGCCTATGGCCGCATCCAGCTGCTGCTGCGCGCCGCCCCTCCCCCGCCCGAGCGGCTGCGCCTGCCGGAACCCACGGGGGTGGTGAGCGTGGAGAACCTGTTCGTGCGGGCGCCGGGCCGCGAGACGGCGGTGCTGCGGCAGCTGTCGTTCCGGCTCGACGCCGGCAGCGTCCTCGGCGTCATTGGCCCGACGGCGGCCGGCAAGTCCACCCTCGCGCGGGCGCTGGTCGGCGTGTGGCCGGCCGCGTCAGGCGCACTGCGGCTCGACGGATCGGACCTTGCCCATTGGGACGAGGAGCAGCTCGGCCGCCATGTCGGCTACCTCCCGCAAGACGTGGAGCTGTTCGCCGGCACCATCGCCGAGAACATCGCCCGCTTCACCGCCGCCGAGCCGGAGGCCGTGGTGGCGGCGGCGCAGCTCGCCGGGGTCCATGAGATGATCCAGCAACTGCCGCAGGGCTACAATACCGAGATCGGCGACGGCGGCCTCGCCCTGTCGGGCGGGCAGCGCCAGCGCATCGGCCTTGCCCGCGCGGTGTTCGGCCTGCCGGCGCTGATCGTGCTGGATGAGCCCAATGCCAGTCTCGATCCGGCCGGCGAAGCCGCGCTCACCGAGGCGCTGAAGCAGTTGAAGGCGGCGCGCCGCACGGTGGTGCTCATCACCCACAGGCCGGCCGCCCTCGCCCAGTGCGATCTCGTGCTCGCGCTCAAGGATGGCGCCGCCCTCGCCTTCGGCCCGCGCGACGAAGTGATGAAGCGCGTCGCCCAGGGTTCGGCTCCCACGCAGATGCCCCAACCCGCAGCCTCTGCCGGGGGTGGGGCACCGACTGTTCGCGTCCGCAAATCCGTCGCCGGCCTCGGCACCGCACCGGCCTCGTCGGCCGGCCCGGCGAACCAGCCGTGAGGCGCGCATGACCTCGCCCGCCTTTCCCGACCGTCCCTTCGCTGGCGCCTCGCCCCAGCCGCCCTCGGGCTATCGCAGCGTCGCGCTCGCGGGCTACGCCCTGATCGCCGTCACCTTCCTGGGCTTGGGCGGGTGGGCGGCGATGGCCCGCGTCGACGGCGCGGTGGTCGCGCCGGGCGTGATCGGCGTGGAGAGCAAGCGGCAGGTGGTACAGCATCTGGAAGGCGGCATCGTCGCCGCCATCCTGGTGCAGGAAGGGCAGAAGGTGGGACGGGACGAAACCCTGTTCCGGCTCGATCCCACCCAGTCGCGGGCCAATGACGAGGCCGCCCTCGCCCAGCGACGTGCCGCGTTGGCTCTGGAAGCCCGGCTCGTCGCCGAACGGGACGATGCCACCACCATCACCTTCCCCCCGGAGCTTCTGGAAATCGCCCGCGTGGCCGCCGTCCGGGAGGCCATGGCCGACCAGATCGCCCAGTTCCGCGACCGCCGCGCCGCCTTCCAGAGCCAGATCGACATCCTGAACGGCCGCATCGTCCAGCTCGGGCACGAACTGGAGGGACTTGCCCAGGAACGCGCCTCGGCCCGGCAACAACTGGCGTTCGTCGAGGACGAATTGACCGCCGTTCGCGAGCTGGAGCGCAAGCACCTCGTCAACAAGTCGCGCGTCTCCTCGCTCGAGCGGGAAAAGGCGCGGCTGGACGGGCTCGTCGGCCGCAACATTGCCGACGAGGCCAAGGCGCGCGGCTCCATCGGCGAGCAGAAGATGCAGATCGTCCAGCTCACGCAGCAGCGGGCCGAGGATGTCGGCTCCCAGTTGCTCGACATCCGCGAAAAGCTGGCGGAGCTGAAGGAGAAGGTTCAGGTCACGCGCAGCGTGCTGGAGCGCATCGAGATCCGCGCTCCCAGCAGCGGCATCGTGCAGAACATCAACCCGCGCATCTACACGGTGGGTGCCGTGGTGCGCCCCGGCGACACGCTGCTGGAGATCGTGCCCCTGGACGCGCCGCTGGTGGTGGAAGCCCGCGTGCCCGTGCAGGACATCGACCGCCTCGACCTCCATGAGGCGGTGGAAGTGCGCTTTCCCGCCTTCCACGGCCGCACCACGCCCATGGTGCTCGGCCATCTCGCGTCGGTGTCGCGCGATCGGCTGGTGGACGAGACCACCCACCAGCCCTATTTCCTCGCCCGCGTCGGCGTGGACGAGACGGACGTGCCGGCCGACCTGCGCAGCCGGCTCCAGCCGGGCATGGATGCGGAAGTCGCCTTCCACACCGGCTCGCGCACGGTGATGAGCTATCTGCTCCGCCCCCTCGCCGATGCCATGGCCCGCGCCTTCACGGAGCGATGACGGCCTCGCGCCGGCAGGCGAACGGGACTAGAAGGGCGCCGAAAGAGGACGGGATATGACCATGCTGAAGGTCTGGGGCCGCATCAATTCGGTGAACGTCGAGAAGGTGATCTGGACCGCGCAGGAGCTTGGCTTGCCCTTCGAGCGGATCGAGGCCGGCGGCGCCTTCGGCGTGGTGGATACTCCGGAGTTCCGCGCCAGGAATCCGGTCGGCCGGGTGCCGGTGATCGACGATGACGGCTTCGTGCTGTGGGAATCCAACGCCATCGTGCGCTATCTCGCCACCCGCCACGGGCTCGGCACGCTGATGCCCGCCGATCTGCGCGCGCAGGCCGAGGCCGGGCGCTGGATGGATTTCCAGCTCGGCACCGTCGCCGCTCCTCTGAGCGCGCTGACCTGGGGCATCGTGCGCACCGCGCCGGAAAAGCGCGATCCGAAGGCCCTCGCACCGGCCTTCGCCAGTCTCGGCGCGGCGATGGCGATCGTGGAGGCGGGGCTCGCCGGTCGCACTGTTCTGGTGGGCGAGAGCCTCACCGTCGCCGACATTCCGCTCGCCTGCTGCGCCCACCGCTGGTTCAACATGCCGCTGGAGGGCACCGGGCTGGAACGGCCCGACCTGCCCAACCTTGCCGCCTGGTATGGACGACTGAAGGCGCGGCCGGCGGTTGCGGGACTGATGCCGACGCCGCTCACCTGAGGCGCGGGTGATGCGCCTTCAGAAGTGCGTCACCCCATCGTAGATCAGCTTCACGCCGACCACCGCGAGGATGGTGTAGACGAGGCCGAAGAAGCGCGCCGGTGAGACGCGGCGCACCAGCCAGACGCCGGCCATGGTCGACACCACGGCAATGGGGATCAGCGCGGCCGAGGTGGCGAGATTCTCGAATGAGATCTGGCCCAGGGCGAGGAAGAACGGCAGCTTCACCCAGTTCACCACCGCGAAGAAGGCGGTGGCCGTCGCCGCGAACTGCTGCACGGGGAGCGGGCGCCGCAGCAGATAGATCATCAGCGGCGGACCACCCGCATTGGCGATCATGCTGGTGAAGCCGGAGACGGCGCTCCACACTGCGGCGGCGATGGGGCCCGACTCCCCCGGGGCGCGCTTCAGCCGCCGCGACAGGAAGGCGCGTGCCGCCTCCACCACCGAGAGCACGCCGATGCCGAAGGCCACCGCCGCGTCGGACACGGAGGCCGCGAGCAGATAGCCGAGCACGATGCCGGCAAGAGCGCCCGGAAGGGTGCGCATCAGCTCCTTCCGGCTCCAGCGGCGCCAGTAGGCGTAGAGGCTCACCACGTCCTGGACGATCAGCACCGGCAGGATGATGGCGGCCGCCTGGATGGGCGACATCACCAGCGCCAGAATGGGCTGGCCCAGCACCGAAAGGCCGGTGAAGCCGCCCTTGGAGAGACCCACCACAATGGTGGCCGGCACGGCGGCGGCATAGAAGAGGGGATCGACGATCAAGGGGGAACTCGCTGCGGCAGCCGCCCCTCACGCGGGGACGGGCACCGGTCGCGCGGAGGCGCCGGCCTGCCGCCTATAGCAGCCCGCCCGGCGCGGCACGACAGAAAATCCCCTGCAAGGCCAAGCCCCAGTCTGCCGCTCAGCGCCTCTCCCTGCGGCATGAGCCGAGCCGGGCGAGGGCCAGCGCCTGCTCGAATCCGGCTTCGAGGGAATCGATGATGGGCAGGGGCGCGGCGACCTCGATCTCGGCGGCGTAGCCGGCCAGCGCCGCGCCGCCGAGGATGAGCACGTCCGGCGCCTGTGCGGCGATGGTCTCCTCCACCACCCGCGCCACCGCCCAGGTCTTGTCCGAGGAGCCGTCCGCATGGCGGGCAGACAGCGCGAGGGCGTCGCCGGGCACCATGGCGATGCCGGCGCAGCGTCCGTCCAGATGGGTGCGGCGCATCAGCTCGCGCAACATGGCGGGCCATTCGCCGTGCGGCACCACGATGGAGAAGCGTTCGCCCAATTGGAGCGCGGCGAGGATGCTCGCCTCGGCCATGCCGGCGAAGGGAAAGGCGAAGGTGCCGCGCAGCGCCTCCAGGCCCGGCTCGCCGAAGCAGGCATAGAGGGCGGCATCGAAGGGGGGACGCCCTTCCTCCTGCTCCTTCGCCACGGCCGCAGCCACCGCCTCCAGCGCCGCATGGCCCGCCACCGCCGCGGATTGGCGCGTGGTGACATAGGGCTGGCCGAAGCTGGCCGTGACGCCGGCAAGTTCGACGCCTGCGGGCGCACGACGGTTCAGCGCCGCCACCATGCGATCGGTCACGGCCTCGCTGGTATTCGCGTTCAGGACCAGAATCTTCAAAGCGCCCTCCCCCTGCCCGCCCCAAAGGAAGCATCCGGGGGCCGCCCTGAAAAGCGCCCCGCACGCCTCTCGACCCAAAATGCATGCGATGAACCGCATTTGCTCAATTGATAGGCAATCATGCAATTTGTCGATGATTTGACGACGAACTGTTTCAAGCATTCCGCAGCGGCACAAAGGATCGGGACGGCTTCTGCGCCGTGGCACAGGGGTTGCTAGCCAGCATGGGCATCGCGCCGAAGAGGACTCGACGATGCTCAAGAAAGACCTGCGCAACAGCCCGGCCAGCCGCCTCCTGAGGACGGCCGCCTTTCTCGTGGCCACGGGGGGCGCCATCGCCGTCCCGGCCCTTCTGGCACCGGGCTTTGCCGCTGCTGAGACCACCCTGCGCATCGGCATGACGGCGGCCGATATTCCGCGCACCCTCGGCCAGCCCGACCAGGGTTTCGAGGGCAACCGCTTCACCGGCCTCACCATGTATGACGCGCTGGTGCTGTGGGACCTGTCCTCGGCCACCAAGCCCAGCATCCTCGTTCCCGGCCTCGCCACCGAGTGGAAGGTGGACGATCAGGACAAGACCAAGTGGATCTTCAAGCTGCGCCCCGGCGTGACCTTCCATGACGGCTCGCCGTTCAACGCCGATGCCGTGGTGTGGAACGTGGACAAGGTGCTCAACAAGGAGGCACCCCAGTTCGATGCCAGCCAGGTGGGCGTCACCGCCTCGCGCATGCCAACCCTGCGCTCGGCGAAGAAGATCGACGATTTGACGGTGGAGCTGACCACCGCCGAGCCCGACTCCTTCCTGCCCTACAACCTCACCAACCTGTTCATGGCGAGCCCCGCCCACTGGCAGAAGCTCTATGAGACCGCCGAGGGCGTCGACGCCAAGGCGAAGGCCGCCGCGGCCTGGACCATCTTCGCCCGCAGCGCCTCCGGCACCGGCCCGTGGAAGATGGCCGCCTTCGTGCCGCGCGAGCGGCTGGAGCTGGTGAAGAACGCCGCCTACTGGGACAAGAACCGCATCCCGAAGACCGACCGCATGGTGCTCCTGCCCATGCCCGAGGCCAACGCCCGCACCGCCGCCCTCCTCGCCGGGCAGGTGGACTGGATCGAGGCGCCGGCGCCCGACGCCCTGCCGCAGCTGAAGTCTCGCGGCTTCAAGATCGAGGCGAACGAGCAGCCCCACGTCTGGCCCTGGCAGTTCTCTCGCATCGAGGGCTCGCCGTGGAACGACATCCGGGTGCGCAAGGCGGCGAACCTCTGCATCGACCGCGAGGGCATGAAGGAGGGCCTGCTCGGCGGCCTCATGGCTCCCGCCACCGGCACCGTGGAGCCCGGCCATCCCTGGCGCGGCAACCCCACTTTCCAGATCAAGTATGATGTGAAGGAAGGCCAGAAGCTGATGAAGGAGGCCGGGTTCGGCCCCGACAAGAAGCTGAAGGTGACGACGCAGACCTCGGCCTCGGGATCCGGCCAAATGCTGCCGCTTCCCATGAACGAATACCTGCAGCAGGCGCTGGCCGAGTGCTATTTCGACGTGAAGCTCGACGTGATCGAGTGGAACACGCTGTTCACCAACTGGCGCAAGGGCGCCAAGGACCCGTCCGCCAACGGCTCCAACGCGGTGAACATCACCTACGCCGCCATGGACCCGTTCTTCGCCATGGTGCGCTTCCTCCAGTCGGGCATGGCGCCGCCGGTGTCCAACAACTGGGGCTACATCAACAACCCCAAGTTCGACGAGCTGGTGAAGAAGGCGCGCAACTCCTTCGACCCCGCCGCGCGCGACGCCGCCCTCGCCGAGCTGCATGCGGCTTCGGTGGACGATGCGGCCTTCCTCTGGGTCGCCCACGATGTGGGCCCGCGCGCGCTGAGCCCCAAGATCAAGGGCTTCGTGCAGCCCAAGAGCTGGTTCGTGGACTTCTCGCCGGTGTCCATCAGCCAGTGAGGCACGCAGGGTAACGGCGCGCGCTTCCGTTCCCCTGACGGCCGTCATGCCCGGGCTTGTCCCGGGCATCCACGTCGGGCCGCCTGAGTGACCTCTGACGCTGAACCCGGCCGCACCACGTGGATGGCCGGGACAAGCCCGGCCATGACGGTCGGCAGATACGCATCCAAGCGCGGAGCCGCCGGCCCCGCGCCCTTCCAACACAAGCAGGATCGCCCCGTGCTGGTCTATGTCCTCAGGCGCATCGTCTATGTGATCCCCATCGTCGTCTCGGTGGCGCTGGTGTGCTTCCTTCTGGTGCACATCACCCCCGGCGACCCGCTGGTGGCGGTGCTGCCGCCGGACGCCTCGGCGGAACTCGCGGCGCAGCTGCGCGCGGCCTACGGATTTGACCAGCCGCTTCCGGTGCAGTTCGGCCTGTGGGTCTGGCATGCGCTGCATGGCAATCTCGGCACCTCCATCGCCACCGGCCGCCCGGTGCTGGCCGAGGTGACGGCGGCGGTCGGCAACACCTTCATCCTGGCGGTTTCGGCCGCCATCATCGGCTTCGCGCTGGGGGCCTTCTTCGGCCTCATCGCCGGCTATTTCCGCAACACCTGGGTGGACAAGCTCGCCACCTCCATCGCGGTGGCCGGCGTCTCCGTGCCCCACTACTGGCTGGGCATGGTGCTGGTCATCATCTTCTCGGTGTGGCTCAACTGGCTGCCTGCCGTGGGCATGGGGCCGGGCGGATGGTCGTGGGACTGGGAGCACATGCGCTTCCTCATCCTGCCCGCCGTCACCATGTCGGTGATCCCCATGGGCATCGTGACGCGCACGGTGCGGGCGCTCACCGGCGACATCCTCTCGCAGGATTTCGTGGAGGCGTTGCGCTCCAAGGGCCTGCGCGAGACCCAGGTGTTCCGCCATGTGGTGAAGAACGCCCTGCCCACCGCCATCGCCGTCATGGGCCTCCAGCTCGGCTATCTGCTGGGCGGCTCGATCCTCATCGAGACGGTGTTCTCCTGGCCGGGCACGGGCTTCCTTTTGAACTCCGCCATCTTCCAGCGCGACCTGCCGCTGCTGCAGGGCACGATCCTCGTGCTGGCGCTGTTCTTCGTCTTCCTCAACCTCGTGGTGGACATCGCCCAGGCGGCGATCGACCCGCGCATCAAGAGGGCCTGATCGTGGCGATGACCAGCGATGCCGCCCTCGAGGCGGCCCCCGTCGAGAAGGCCCGCGGCTATTGGGCGACGGTGGCCCGCCGCATCTCCCGCGACAAGGTGAGCATGGCCTGCGCGGCCATCCTCATCCTCATCGTGCTCGCGGCGATCTTCGCGCCCTGGCTCGGCCTCGCCGATCCCTACCAGGGCTCCATGATCCGCCGGCTGCGCCCCATCGGCACGCCGAACTATCCGCTCGGCACCGACGAGCTCGGCCGCGACATGCTCTCCCGCCTTGTCTATGGCGGGCGCCTCTCGCTGCTCATCGGCATATTGCCGGTGATCCTCGCCTTCGGCATCGGCACCAGCCTCGGGCTGCTGGCCGGCTATCTCGGCGGCAAGGTCAACACGATCATCATGCGCACGATCGACGTGTTCTACGCCTTCCCCTCGGTGCTGCTGGCCATCGCCATCTCGGGCGTGCTCGGGGCGGGCATCGTCAATTCCATCGTCTCGCTCACCGTGGTGTTCGTGCCGCAGATCACCCGCGTGGCGGAGAGTGTCACCACCTCGGTGCGCTCGCTCGACTTCGTGGATGCGGCGCGGGCGTCGGGCGCCGCGGCGCTCACCATCATGCGCGTGCATATGCTGGGCAACGTGCTCGGGCCGATCTTCGTCTATGCGACGGGCCTCATCTCCGTCTCCATGATCCTCGCGGCGGGCCTCTCCTTCCTCGGCCTCGGCACAAGGCCGCCGGAGCCCGAATGGGGCCTGATGCTGAACACCCTGCGCACTGCCATCTACGTCAATCCGGGCGTCGCGGCTCTGCCGGGCGTGATGATCTTCGCCGTCTCCATCTGCTTCAACATGCTCAGCGACGGGCTGCGCAGCGCCATGGACATCCGCAATTGAGCACCATCGAACCTCTTGAGGACCTCGGCGGACCGGCCCAGCCGCTGCTCGCCGTCAACAGCCTCACCAAGCATTTCCCCATCGGCGGCGGCCTGTTCGCCGAAAAGAAGACCGTGCGGGCGGTGGACGACGTGTCCTTCGCTGTCGCCAAGGGCGAGACGCTCGGCATCGTGGGTGAGAGCGGCTGCGGCAAGTCCACCACCGCGCGCCTGCTCATGCACCTCATGCCGCGCACCTCTGGCGAGATCCTGTTCGACGGGCAGGTCGTCGGCTACAGCCTTTCCATGCGCGAGTTCCGGCGCGGCATGCAGATGGTGTTCCAGGACAGCTATGCCTCGCTGAACCCGCGCCTCACCATCGAGGACAGCATCGCCTTCGGGCCGAAGGTGCACGGCATCCCCGACAAGGAGGCGCGGGCGCTGGCCCGCGAGCTGATGGGCAAGGTGGGCCTGCGCCCGGAAGTGTTCGCCAACCGCTATCCGCACGAGGTCTCCGGCGGCCAGCGCCAGCGCGTGAACATCGCCCGTGCCCTCGCCCTGAAGCCACGGCTCGTCATTCTCGACGAGGCAGTCTCGGCGCTGGACAAGTCGGTGGAGGCGCAGGTGCTGAACCTGCTCACCGACCTCAAGCGCGAGTTCGGCCTGACCTACGTGTTCATCAGCCACGACCTCAACGTGGTCCGCTACATCTCCGACCGGGTACTGGTGATGTATCTCGGTCAGGTGGTGGAGGTGGGACCGGTCGATGAGGTGTGGGAGGCCCCTGCCCACCCCTATACGCGCGCTCTGCTCGCCGCCATGCCGGCCCTCGACCCGGACAAGCGCACCGAGACGCCGCCCCTCTCGGGCGATCCGCCCAACCCCATCGATCCGCCCGCCGGCTGCCGCTTCCACACCCGCTGCACCTTCGCGGAAGAGGTGTGCGGACGGGTATGCCCGGCGCTCTCCCCGGCGACGCCGGGCGATACGGCGCCCGATGCCCATCTCGCCGCCTGCCACATGGTCATTCCGGGCTCCGGCCACAGCCGCGCGCCCGCCGCGACGGAGGTCGCCGCATGAGCCAGCATCTTTCGTCTGAAGACGCCGCCGCCATCATCCGCGCCGCCGGACTGAACCTTTCCCCCGCAGATGCCGCGCGCATCGCTTCCGGCATCTCGCCCGGCCTTGCCGCGTTCTCCGCCGTGGCCGGCACCCTGCCGTTCGATCTGGAGCCGGCGACCTTCCTCGCGGTGCAGCGGCCCTGCGCGGAGCCGAAGGAGGGCGGCCAATGAGCCTGTCGCTCCGCCCCTCCGCCGGCGCGCCGGCCGATCCGGCGCTGATGACGCTCGCGGAAGCTGCCATGGCCATCCGCGCCGGCGTGCTCTCCTCCCGCGAGGCGACGGAGGCGTGCCTCGCCCGCATCGCCCGGCTCCAGCCGGCGCTCAACGCCTTCATCGCCATCGAGCCGGAGGCAGCGCTGGCCGCCGCGGATGCGGCCGATGCCGCGCTGGCTCAGGGCGAGGTGAAGGGGCTGCTGCACGGCCTGCCCCTCGCCCACAAGGATATGTTCTACGAGGACGGCCGCGTCTCCACCTGCGGCTCGAAGATCCTGCGGGACACGGTGGCGACGACGAATTCCACGGCGCTGGCCCGCATCAAGGCGGCGGGCACGGTGCGGCTCGGCGCGCTGCACATGGTCGAGTTCGCCTATGGCCCCACCGGCCACAACGCCCATTTCGGCGCCGCGCGGAACCCGTGGAACACCGCCCATGTCACCGGCGGCTCCTCCTCCGGTTCGGGGGCGGCGGTGGCGGCGCGGCTGACCTATGGCGCGCTCGGCTCCGACACCGGCGGCTCCATCCGGATGCCGGCGCATTTCTGCAGCGTCACCGGACTGAAGACCACGGTCGGGCTCGTGAGCCGCTACGGCGCCATGCCGCTCTCGTTCTCCCTCGACACCATCGGCCCGCTGGCCCGCACGGTGGAGGATTGCGCCATCCTGCTCGGCCTCATGGCCGGGCACGACCCGCTGGACCCCACCACCGCCACCGCCCCAGTGCCCGACTATCTCGCCGCCGCCGAGGGTCGCCTCAAGGGCCTCACCATCGGCATCCCCGATGCCTTCTATGTGGATGATCTCGACCCCGAAGTCGCCCGCGTGCTGGACGAGACCATCGCCACCCTGAAGCGCGGCGGCGCGCGCATCGTCAGCGTCTCCCTGCCGGACCAGATGAAGCTCTCCGGCGCCTCGCAGGTGGTGCTGAACTGCGAGGCCTCCGCCAGCCACAAGGCGTGGCTTCTGGAGCGTCCGCAGGATTATGGACCGCAGATCCGCTCCCGGCTGGAGAACGGCTTCGCCATCCCCGCCGTGACCTATCTGGAGGCGCTGCGCTGGCGTGGGCCGGCGCTGGCCGAGCATCTGGCGGCGGTCGCCGAGGTGGATGCCGTGCTCGCCCCCACCGCCCCCATGCCCGCCCCCACCATCGCCGAGACCGATACGGACGGCGGGCCGGGCGCGGAGGCGATGATCCAGCGCATCACCCGCTTCACCCGCCCGGTGAACTATCTCGGCCTGCCAACGGTGAGCCTGCCCTGCGGCTTCACCCGCACGGGCCTTCCCGTCGGCTTGCAGGTGATCGGCCGGCCGTTCGCCGAGGCGACATTGATCCGCATCGGCGCCGCCTTCCAGCGCGAGACCGATTTCCATGAACAGATGCCGGAGGAGCCATGAGCGAAGCGAACGGCACGAAAACCATGGCTGAAGCCGCAAGGCCCCTCGTCGACATCCGCGACCTCACCATCCGCTTCACCGGCGAGCGCACCGTTCATGCGGTGAACGGCGTGTCCCTCTCCCTCGGCGAGGGCGAGGTGCTGGGCCTGCTGGGCGAGTCCGGCTCGGGCAAGAGCGTCACCATGCGTGCGCTCATGCGCCTCCTGCCCAAACGGCGCTCGGTGATCTCCGGCAGCGTGCATGTGGCGGGGCAGGATGTGCTCGCCATGGACGACGCCACCCTCTCCGACTTCCGCGGCCGCACCGTCTCCATGATCTTCCAGGAGCCGGCGCTGGCGCTGGACCCGGTCTACACCATCGGCCGGCAGATCTCGGAATCGGTGATGCGCCACGAGGGCGCGAGCCAGCGCGACGCCACCGCCCGCGCGCTGGAGATGCTGGAGCTGGTGCGCATCCCCTCGGCGAAGCGCCGGCTGGATGCCTATCCCCACGAGATGAGCGGCGGCATGCGCCAGCGCGCCATGATCGCCCTCGCCTTGGCCTGCCGCCCCAAGATCCTGCTCGCGGACGAGCCCACCACCGCCCTCGATGCCACCGTGCAGATCCAGATCCTGCTGCTGCTGCGCGAGCTGCAGCGGGAGATGGGCATGTCGGTGATCTTCGTCACCCACGACATCGGTGTCGCCATCGAGATCTGCGACAAGGTGGCGGTGATGTATGCCGGCCAGATCGTGGAGACGGGCACGCTGGGCGAGATCGTCCGCACGCCGCAGCATCCCTATCCGCGCGGGCTGCTCGCCTCCACCGTCCATGGCGCGGCGCGCGGGGCGCGGCTGGAGACCATCCCCGGCACGCCGCCCTCCCTCGACAAGGCGCCCGTCGCCTGCTCCTTTGCGCCGCGCTGTGCCTTCGCGCAGCCGCGCTGCACCGTCGCGCCGCCGCCGCTCGTCCATCTCGGCCCCGGCCGCGACGTGCGCTGTGTTCTGGCTGAAACCCCCGTCCCGGTGAATTGATGTCCGCACCTGCCACCAACCTCACGATCAACGCCGACCGCCTCTGGAGCACGATCATCGAAACCGCCCGCTTCGGCGGCACGGAGAAGGGCGGCGTGCGCCGTCTCACCTTGTCGGAGGAGGACCGGCAGGTGCGCGACTGGTTCCGCGCCGCCTGCGAGGCCGCCGGCTGCACCGTCACCGTGGACGGCCTCGGCAACATGTTCGCTCTGCGGCCGGGCAAGGACATGACCAAGCCGCCGCTGGGCATCGGCTCGCACCTCGACACCCAGCCCACCGGCGGCAAGTTCGACGGCGTGCTGGGCGTGATGGCGGCGCTGGAAGTGGTGCGCACGCTCAACGATGCCGGCATCGAGACAGAGACGCCCATCTGCGTCTGCAACTGGACCAACGAGGAAGGCTCCCGCTTCGCCCCGGCCATGATGGGCTCGGCGGGCTACGTGGCGGACCTGCCGGTTTCCGACATCCTCGCCCGCACCGATGCGGACGGGATCAGCGTCGGCGCAGCGCTGGACGCCATCGGCTATCGTGGGCCGGAAGAGGTGGGCGCGCAGAAATTCTCCGGCTTCCTCGAACTCCACATCGAGCAGGGGCCGATCCTGGAGGCGGAAGGCCTCCCCATCGGCGTGGTGGAGCACGGGCAGGGCATCATCTGGTACGACGGCCGCATCTCCGGCTTCGAGAGCCATACGGGCTCCACGCCCATGCATCTGCGCAAGGATGCGCTGGCCGCTTTGTCCGAAATCGTGCTGGCCATCGAAGCCCTCGCCAAGGCGCACGGGCCGAACGCGGTGGGCAGCGTCGGCGAGGCGGTGATCGCGCGGCCCTCGCGCAATGTGATCCCCGGCGAGATCGCCTTTTCCGGCGAGTTCCGCACCCCGGACGCGGGCATCCTGGATGCCCTCGACAAGGCGCTTCAGGCGCAGGTGAAGGAGATCGCCGCGCGGCGGAAGGTGGACATCCGCCTCGACACCATCTGGCGCAAGGAACCCACCCATTTCGACGCGGCCATGACCGGTGCCATCGCCGCCGCGGCCGACCGGCTGGGCCTGTCGCACCGGCCCATTGTGTCGGGTGCCGGGCATGACAGCTTCCACCTCGCCACCGTGGTGCCCACCGCCATGGTCTTCGTGCCGTGCAAGGACGGCGTGAGCCACAACGAGCTGGAATCCGCCAAGCCGGAGGAGTGCGCCGCTGGCGCCAACGTGCTGCTGCACGCGGTGCTCGCGGTGGCGGGCGGCGGCGCGTGAGGCCTCTCGTCCCACGTCCGCTGACGGGGGAGGCCTTCGCGCCCTATGGCGAGGTATTGGCGGTGCCGCAGACGGTGGGGGTGCGCACGTCGTTCAACACCGTCCTCGCGAACCTGCGGCCCGATGTTCCGGCCTGCCTCTCCCTCATCCTCGCCGCGCCGGTTCCTCAGCCGGTGGGGATCGAGGTGATCGAGCGGCACGTCTTCACCTCCCAGAGCATCGTGCCGATGGCACCGGCCCGCTGGGTGATCGTGGTGGCGCCGGGCACCGGCCGGGACGGGCCGGATCTGGCGGCGGCGGAGGCCTTCCTGCCCGCGCCGGGACAGGGCATCACGCTGGCGCCGGGCACCTGGCACGCGCCGTTGACGGTGCTCGATGCCCCCGCCCCGTTCGCATTCCTCATGTGGCGCAACCACGCGACGGACGACGAAGAGATCATCGCCATTCCTCCGATGGCGGTGGCGGTTTAGCGCCGCTCACGCCTCGGCCAGTCGCGCCCGTCCGCGTTTGCGAATGAAGCGCAGCCCATCCAATACCGGGCGTTCCACCGCGACGAGGAACAGGCTGGCGCAGGCGAAGGCGGCGAGGGCTGTAACCGCGAAGAGCAGCGCGAGGCCTCCGACGCCCACGGGCGCGAAATGCACGAAGGCCCAGGCCGCCGGGCCCACGATCAGCGGCACATGCACCAGATAGAGGGGAAACGAGAGCGCGCCGAGGTGCTGCAGCCCCGGCCGCTCGAACAGGTCCCGCAGCCACGGTGTGGTGAGGAACGAGACGATGACGAGCAGCGCCCCGGCCTCCCGCCAGCCGTCGCCGCCGAGGCGGGACAGCACGGCATCGGCGAGACCCGGCCCGTCCGCATGGCCGGGATAGGTGGCGCCGAGCACGAGACCTAAGAGCGCGAGAAGCGTGCCCCGCATCGGCATCGGCTTCAGCCAACCGCGCAGCTCGAACAGCAGCGCCCCGCCGCAGAAGGCCGCGAGCGAGAAATCGACCACAATCCCGAGGCCAAGGCCCCCCGCCACCAGCGCCGGCACCCGCGCCCGCCCCCGCACGAGGGCATAGCCGCCATAGATGAGGATCGAGCCCATCAGCTCGATGCGCATGGTCCAGAGCGGGTTATTGAACAGCGGCTTGCCCGTCTCCACGAACACCTGCACCGCCCCTTCCCACGCCGCCAGCCACAGGGGCGGAATGGGCGGCTGGTGGGTCCAGCGAAACCACGTACTGCCGGAGAGCGCCTGCGCCGCCTTTCCGGCATCGGGAAAGCCGGCGATCCAGAACCATGCGATGAGCGATGCCGCCAGCGCCGGCAGGGCGAGGCGGAAATATCTGAGGCCGATCAGCAGCGGCGCTTCCTTCAGCGTCCGTGGCGCCGAGGCGGCCAGCACGAAGCCGCTCAGGGCGAAGAAGACGGCCACGGAGAAATGCCCGTTCCACAGCACCGCCAGCGGCGTGTCGGAAACGGAGAAACCGGTGCGGCCCCAGGATCGAAAGGGGCCGGGCGTGAAGGCGTAGAAGAAATGGAAGATCGCCACCGTGCAGGAGGCGAAGCCGCGCAAGCCATCGAGGCTGGTGACGCGGCCGAGGGGAGGCTCGATGAGGTGCGTTTCGGAAACAGGCATCAGGCGGGCATCGGGGCAGCAAGCGGGAGCCGGACCGTAGCCCCGCCGGGGACGCGGGTCCATCACCCGCGCTGACCTGTGCCGGATTGACCGGGCAGCCATCCCGCTGCCTGCTCCCGCCGACGCATGAGCCTTCCGGTCAGGCCGGAGGGCGACGGCGGAACGGGGAGACGGCGGCGCAGCGCTGTCAGGCGCCCCCAAACGCATCCGACGAGAGCGACCTCAGCGCCGCGCGATACTCTTCCCGAAGCCGCGCGCAAAGCTCGGCCGCGCCGG
Source organism: Xanthobacter aminoxidans (assembly GCF_043193615.1). Lineage (NCBI taxonomy): Bacteria > Pseudomonadati > Pseudomonadota > Alphaproteobacteria > Hyphomicrobiales > Xanthobacteraceae > Xanthobacter > Xanthobacter aminoxidans. The sequence continues at coordinate 671,498 of NZ_JBAFUS010000001.1, forward strand.
GCAGATCGGCGATGCCGCCCACCCCCTGCCCCGCCGACCAGACATTCTTCCACGCCTTCGCCTCGTTCGACATGTCGAGCTTGGCGTGGCCCTGGAGATTGTCCGGGTCGAGCCCGGCGGCGCGGATGCTGGGCTTCATGAAGTTGGCGTTCACGCCACTGATGGCGGGCGTGTAGAGGATGTCCGCCGCCGAGGAGGACAGGATCATGTCCTTGAATTCCTGCGGCACCATGGCCTCGCGCGTGGCGATGAAGCGCGTGCCCATGTAGGCGAGGTCCGCCCCCGCCGCACGCGCCGCGAGGATCTGGGCGCCGGTGTTGATGGCACCGGCCATGAGGATGGTGCCGGCGAACACCTGCCTGATCTCGGTGACAAGGGCGAAGGGGCTGAGCTGCCCCGCATGGCCGCCGGCACCGGCCGAGACGGCGATGATGCCGTCCACGCCGGCTTCCGCCGCCTTCTCCGCATGGCGGCGGCTGATGACATCGTGGAAGACGACGCCGCCATAGGAATGCACCGCCTTCACAAGATCAGGCACCGCCCCGAGCGAGGTGATGACGAGCGGCACCTTCTCCTCGACACAGATGGCGAGGTCCGCCTCCACGCGCGGGTTGGACTTGTGGACGATAAGGTTGACGCCGAACGGCGCCGCATCCTCCACCTCGGCAAGGCGCGCCTTGATCTCCCGCACCCAGTCGCGGAAGCCGTCGCTGGTGCGGGCGTTGAGCGCCGGGAAGGTGCCCACCATGCCCGAGCGCGAGACCTCCACCACGAGATCGGGACCGGAGGTGAGGAACATGGGCGCGGCCACGGCGGGGATTTTCAGGCGGCCCTCGAAGGCGGCGGGAAGCGGCATGGGATGGTCCTTGTTCTCGTGCGGCGGGGCCGCCGTCTCGTTTGTAAATTTCGAACCGTCATACCCCGGCTCGAGGCACGGGATGACAAGCGCTTACGATGCCGCTCCACCCGCCTTGGCGGCCTGGCGGGCAAAGAAAGCGGCGATCTTGTCCTGCGCCTGCGGGCTCTGAATGAGGGCGGCGCAATAGTCGCGCTCCACTTTCAGCGCCTTGTCCATGGGCAGGCGTGCCCCCTCGAACATGCAGGAGAGGATGGCGCGCGGCGCGGGGTCTTCCCCCTTGGTCCGCGCCAGCACGCGGGCATTCCAGACCGCGAACAGGTCGCCCGCGGCGGTGCTGGTCGGCGCGAGGCCGGCCAGGCGAAAGCCCTTCACATCCCATGGCGCGACAGGGTTGACCCGCCCCTCGCGCAAGGCGGCCTTGGCGGCGGGAAGGAGATCGTCCGGCGTCACGATCGCATCGATCAGCCCCACCGCCTGCGCCTCGACGGCGCTCATGGGCCTGCCGTCCACCAGGATCGGCAAGGCGGCGGCGATGCCCAGACGGCGAAGCACGCGCTGGGTGCCGCCGGCGCCGGGCAATATGCCGAGCGTCACCTCCGGCAGGCCGAACAGGCCCTTGGGATTGTCCGCGACGAGCCGGTGATGGCAGGCGAGCATCAGCTCCAGTCCTGCCCCCAGCGCCGTGCCGGGCGCAGCAGCCACCACCGGCTTGCCGCACGTCTCCAGCCGGCGGAACAGCGCCCCCATGCGACCGATGCGGCGCGCCGCCTCCGGCAACGTCACGTCCGGTGCCGAGAGGCCGTTCATGATCGCGAGATCCGCCCCCGCAAGGAAGGAGGACTTGCCCGAGGTGACGATGATGCCGGAGACGGCGCCATCCGCCGCCAGCCGCTCCACCTCGGCCTCCAGCGCATCGACGAGCGCCCAGCCCAGCGTGTTCACCGATCGGCCGGGCTGATCGAGGATGAGAATGGCGATGCCGTCGCCGTCGATCTCCGTGCGCAGCATGGCTCAGACCCGCTCGATGATGGTGGCGACGCCCATGCCGGCGCCGATGCACAGGGTGGCGAGCGCGGTGGCCTTGCCCGTCCGCTCCAGCTCATCGAGCACGGTGCCGAGGATCATGGCTCCGGTGGCGCCCAGCGGGTGGCCCATGGCGATGGCGCCGCCGTTCACGTTCACCTGTGCGGGATCGAGCCCCAAAGCGTCGATAAAGCGCAGCGCCACGGCGGCGAAGGCCTCGTTGATCTCGAAGAGGTCGATGTCGGCGGCGCTCATGCCCGCGCGCTTCAACGCCTTCTCGGCGGCGAAAGAGGGGGCGGTGAGCATAATGGTGGGTTCCGAGCCGATCTCCGCGAAGGCGCGGATGCGCGCGCGCGGCTTCAGGCCCGCCGCGGCCCCGGCCTCCCGCGAGCCGATGAGCACGGCCGCCGCGCCATCCACGATGCCGGAGGAGTTGCCGGCGTGGTGGACGTGGGCGATCTCGCCGACTTCGGGATAACGCAGGCGCGCGATGGCGTCGAAGCCGGGGTCCGCCCCCATGGCCGCGAAGGCGGGCTTGAGGCGGGCGAGATCGTCCATGCTGGAATTGCCGCGTACCGTCTCGTCGCGATCCAGCATCACCTCGCCGATAGCGTCGGTGACGGGCACGATGGAGCGGGCGAAGCGGCCCTCCGCCCACGCCCGCGCGGCGCGGTGATGGCTCTCCACGGCGAAGGCATCCACGGCGGCGCGGTCATAGCCCCATTTGGTGGCGATGAGATCGGCGCTGATGCCCTGCGGCACGAAGCGGGTGGCGAAAGCCACGTCCGGATCCTGGCTCCACGCCCCGCCGTCCGAGAGGATGGGAATGCGCGACATGCTTTCACAACCAGCGCCGATCACCATGTCCGCCTGCCCGGCCATCACCTTGGCAGAGGCCATGTTGACCGCCTCCAGCCCGGAGCCGCAGAAGCGATTGATCTGTACGCCCGCCACCTCATCGTCATAGCCCGCGCGCAGCGCGGCGATGCGCGGCAGGCACTGGCCCTGCTCGCCGATGGGCATGACGACACCCATCACGATGTCGCTCACCGCCGCCGTATCGAGGGCGCTGCGGTCGCGCAAAGCGGACAGCACGGTGGTGGCGAGATGCACCGGAGTCGCCGCATGCAGCGCGCCATCCGGCTTGCCGCGGCCGCGCGGGGTGCGCACGTGGTCGAAGATATAGGCGTCTGGCATGGAGGGTCCTTGCAGCCGCGCCGCTCAGGCGTAGAGGCCTTCGATCTCGGTGGCGTATTTCTTCTGGATGTTGGAACGGCGGATCTTCATGGTCGCCGTCACCTCGTCGTCGTCGTGGTCCAGCTCCTTGGTGAGGAGGTGGAAGCGGCGGATGTGGGACACCTGCGCCAGCTCCGCATTGGCCTTGGCGATCTCGCCCTCGATCAGCGCGCGAACCTGCGGGTTTTCGACGAGATTGCGGAAATTGGTGTAGGCGATCGCCTTCTCCTCCGCCCATTTGCCCACCGTCTCGAAATCGATCTGGATGAGGGCGGAGACATATTTGCGCGCCTCGCCGATAACGATGCATTCCTTGATGAAGACGCTGGACTTCGCGACGTTCTCGATCTCCGACGGGCTCAAATTCTTGCCGCCCGCGGTAATCATGATGTCCTTGAGGCGATCCACGATCTTCACCTGATCGCCCACCATCTCCACCACGTCGCCGGTGTGCAGCCAGCCATCGCGGAGCGCAGCGGCCGTCGCCTCCTCGTTGCGGTAGTAGCCGGCGAAAACGAGGTCGCCTTTCACCATCAGTTCGTTGTGCGGGCCGAGTTTCACCTCCACGCCCTCCGCGGCCGGACCGACGCAGCCGGGGCGCAGATCGGTGAGGCGCTGGCCGGTGCACATGCCGGTGGTCTCGGTGGCGCCGTAGACCTCCACCAGAGGCACGCCGAGGGTGCGGAAGAAGCGCACGATATTGGGCGAGATGGGCGCCGCGCCGGTCATCGCCACCTTCGCGCGCCTGAGGCCGATGAAGTTCTGCAGCGCGCGGAAGAAAAGCAGGTAGGCCACGAAGAAGAGCGCCCGCTCCTTCAGCGAGCGCTTCGACGGGTGCTTCTCGGCGAACGGCTCGCACGCCTTCACGAGGCGTTCGTAGAGCGCGCGGCGCAGGCCGTCCGCCTCCATCATCTTGATGGTGATGGACGCCGCCAGCTTCTCCCAGATGCGCGGCACGCCAAGGAACATGGAGGGAGCGACCTCCCGCAGATCTTCCTGGATGGTGCGGATGCTCTCGCCGAAATTGACCTGTGAGCCCAGGTAGATGGGCGCCATGGTGGTGAGCATCTGCTCGGCCACGTGGCAGAGCGGCAAGTAGGAGACGTGGGTGGTGGTCTCGTCGAGCCCCAGCCGCTCGGACAGCGCGATCGCCTCGGCGCGCAGGTTGCGATAGGTGAGCATCGCGCCCTTGGGCTTTCCGGTGGAGCCCGAAGTATAGATCATCAGCGCCACATCGGAGAGGGACTGGCGCGCCAGCGCCTCCTCGATGATCCCGGGCTGGGCCGCGCGATGGGCGGCGCCCATCTCGATCATCGTGTCGAAGGCGATCACCTCGCCGCCCGCGTAGGTGCGCAGGCCCTTCTTCTCCACCACCACGATGCGCCGGAGCTTGGGCAGTTCGGCCCGGCGCTCCAGCACCTTGTCCACCTGCTCCTGGTCCTCGCAGACGACGATTTCCGCCTCCGCATGGCCGAGCACATAGGCCACCTCATTGGCCGGGCTGGTGGGGTAGACACCCACCGTGACCGCCCCGAGAAGGCCGGCGCCGAGCTGCGTCAGCACCCATTCGATGCGGTTTTCGGAGAGCACCGCCACATGCCCGCCCTCGGGCAGGCCGAGGGCGCGCAGGCCGTGGCCGGCGAGGGCCGCGCGCTCGAAATAGGCCTGCCACGACACCGGATTCCAGATGCCGAAATCCTTCTGGCGGATGGCGGTGCGCGGGCCGATGCGCTGCGCATTGAGACGCAGCATCTGCGGCAGGGTGAGATCGGGGAAGGTGGGTGCGGTCATGGTCGCGCGCTCACGAAAGCCAGCGCTTGCGGCGCTTGTAGTGCTTGATGTCGCGGTAGCTTTTCGCCCCCGCCTCCCCGGCCATGCCGAGGTAGAATTCGCGCACGTCCTGGTCCGCCATCAGCCGCTCGGTGGGGCCGTCCAGCACGATCTTGCCGGTCTCCATGATGTAGCCGTAGTGCGAGACGGCGAGGGCCACCGCCGCGTTCTGCTCCACCAGCAGCATGGAGACGCCCCGCTCGCGATTGATGCGGGCGATGATGGTGAAGATCTCCTCCACCAGCTTGGGCGACAGGCCGAGGGAGGGCTCGTCCAGGAGGATCAGCTTCGGCTCCGCCACCAGCGCGCGGCCGATGGCCAGCATCTGCTGCTCGCCGCCGGAGAGATAGCCCGCGCGGCCGTTGCGGCGCTCGTGCAGGCGGGGGAAATACTCGTAGACCGCGTCGAAGGACGAGGGCTTCGTTTTGCGCCCGGTGAGCGCATAGGTGGCGGCGACGAGGTTTTCCTCCACCGTGAGGTCCTCGAAGATGCGCCGCCCCTCCATCACGTGGAACAGGCCGCGGCGCACGAGGTCGTGCGGCTTCAGCGCGCCGCTCGGCGCACCGTCGAAGGTGATGGCGCCGGAGGTGACGTCGCCGTCCTCCAGCGCGAGAAGGCCGGACACCGCCTTGAGGGTGGTGGATTTGCCGGCGCCGTTGGAGCCCAGCAGCGCCACCACCTTCCCGGCCTCCACCTTCAGCGACAGGCCGCGCAGCACCTGGATCGTCTTGTTGTAGACGACCTCGATGTTGGAGATGTCGAGTATGGCGTGCGCGGTCATATCAATCACTTCTTCAGGCTGATCCAGTCGGATGCCGGCTTCATCTGCTTGTCGGCGGCGTTGAACTGGTAGATGCGGCCGACGGGGACGGAATTTCCGGGCACCGAGATCGGGACGCCGATGATGCCGCCGGTGTCGAAGTCCTTGATGGAATTGAGCGCGGCCTTCAGCGTCTTGCCGTTCAGCTCCTGCCCGGCGGCGAGCGTGCGCTTTGCCGCCTCGCCCATGAGCATGGCGGTGAGGAAGCCCTGCATGTAGCCCGTCGCCTGATAGGTGGGGCGGAGCTTGCGGATCTTGTCGAGGATCGGCGCATCCGGAGCAGTGTCGTAATAGTAACGGTAGGGCATCACGCCCATGAAGCCGTCCGCCGGCGCGCCGACATTGGCCCATAGCGAGTTGTCCATGGACCAGAAAGTGCCCATGAACTTGGTCTTGAGCCCGAGTTGCTTGGCCTGAGACATGAATTCCGGCAGCGGCGCCAGCACATAACCGTGGAAGATGGTGAAGTCCGGGTTTGCGCGGCGCAGCTTCAGCACCTCGGTGGAGACGTCCACGGCGGTGGGCGGGGTGACGATCTGCGCCACCACATCGAGCCCCATGGCCTTCGCCCGCTTCACGCTCGCCTCGATGGGGTCGCGGCCGAATTCGGTGTCCGAGTTCACGAAGACGAGCTTCGCGCCCGGCTGCGCCTTGGCGATGTATTCGAGCAGGATGGCGAACATCTCCACATAGTCCGGCCCGGCCATGAACTGGAACGGATACTTCTCGGGATTGTTCAGCTCGCTGCCGAAGGAGGCGCCGGCCATGAGGATGGTGCCGCGGCGGTTCAGCTCCTCGTTGATGGTCTTGGCGAAGCCGGTACTGTCGCCATAGTAGAGGTGAATGTCGTTCTGGGTGGTGAGCTTGTTGAACACCGCCACCGAGGTATCCACCTTGTAGGCGGTGTCCTCATAGGCGAGGCGCAGCTTGCGCCCGGCGATGCCGCCGGCCTCGTTGGTGAGCTTCACATAGTCGGACATCCCCGCCTCGATGGCCACGCCGGCGAAGGCGAACACGCCGGTCAGCGGGATGGACCCGCCGATGACGATCTCCTTCTCCTGCGCATAAGCGGTGAAGCCGGGAAAGGCGGAGGCAAGGCCGGCGCCGGCGGCGAGGCCCATGATCTGGCGTCTGTTGAGACTGGTCATTGGCGTTTTCTCCCTTGGATCTTTTTACTTTGTCTTTTCTTGCGTCACGTGCGGAACGGCCACAGATGGAAGAAGCGGCGCGCGCGGCGCACCATTTCCGCAAGTCCGTGCGGCTCGAATACGAGGAACAGGATGATGAGCGCCCCGAACACGATGGTGCGCACCGGCGAGAGCGCCGCGCCGGCATTGGGGAAGATGGGCGCGAGCCAATCCACCACATACTTCAACAGCTCCGGCACGAGCGTCATGAAGGCCGCGCCCAGCACCGAGCCGATGATGGTGCCGAGCCCGCCCACGATGACCGCCGCGAGGAAGAAGATGGAGGTGGCGAAGGGGAAGCTCTCCGGCGTCACCACGCGGAAGAAATAGGCCCACATGCCGCCCGCCACGCCCGCGTAGAAGGACGAGAGGGCGAAGCTCATGAGCTTGTACCGGAGCAGCGGGATGCCCAGCACTTCGGCCGAGATATCCCGGTCGCGGATGGCGATGAAGGCGCGGCCGATGCGGGTGCGGAAGAGGTTCGCCGCGCCCAGAACCATCAGGCAGGTGATGGGCACGATGACGAAATAGAGCGCGAACGGGCTCGCCAGCTCCAGCCCGAACAGCCGCGCCGGCGCGACATTGATGCCGCGCACACCGCCCGTCACCGAAACCCAGTGGGTGAAGACGAAATGCAGGATCACCGAGGCCGCGATGGTGGCGATGGCGAGATAGAGCCCCTTCACCCTGAGGCTCGGAATGCCCACCAGCACACCCACCAAAGCGGACACGAGGCCGGCGGCCAGGATGTTGAGGAGGAAGGGCATTCCCACCTGCCCCTCGAAGAAGGCGACCGTATAGGCCCCCACCGCCATGAAGGCCGCCTGCCCGAGGCTGACGAGGCCAGTAAAGCCGGTGAGGATGTTGAGCCCCGTCGCGCTCGCCACGTTGATGGCGACGAGGCAGGCGAGATAAAGCCAGTATTGGTTGAGCACGAAGGGCGCGAGCACCAGCATGGCGAGGAGCACGCCCATCCACGCCCGCTGCGTCGAGGTGACGAGCAGGCCCTCGTCGGCGATGTAGGTTTCCTTGGCGGTTGCGATGCGCATCAGAGCCGCTCGATCTCCACGGTGCCGAACAGGCCGTAGGGCCGGATCATCAGCGCCGCGATGAGGATGGAGAAGGTGGTGACGAGCTTGTACTCGCCGCCGAGGAAGGTGCCCGCCCAGGCCTCCACGAGGCCGATGAGGATGCCGCCGACGAGCGCGCCGAGCACGCTGTCCAGCCCGCCGATGATGACCACCACCAGCGCCGAGAGGCCGAACACGCCCATGGTGGGCGAGATGCCGCCGATGGCCCCCACCAGCAGCCCCGCCCCGGCGGCGGTGGCGCAGGCCACCATCCAGGCCAGCGAGAACACCGCCGGCACGTTGATGCCGCATGAATAGGCCGCCGCCTGGTCGGTCGCCGTGGCGCGCAGGGCGACGCCGCCGCGCCAGAAGCGGAACAGCAGCAGAAACAAGGCGATGACCAGCGCCGACACCACGAAGCCGATGGCGATTTTGCGCGAGACATAGGCCTCGCCGATGAACACCGGTGCCTGCCCCATGAAGTCCGGCAGCGCGCGCGGATCGGTGTTCCAGATCAGCTCCGTGGCGCCGATGAGCACCGAGCCGAGCCCCACGGTCAGCATGAGCACTGAGATGGAGCTTTCCCCCAGCATGGGCCGGATGAGCGTGCGCTCCACCACGAAGCCGAACAGCGCACCGCCGGCGATGGCGAGCGGAATGGCGAGCCAGGTGGCGAGGCCGAAGGCGGTGACGAAGGCGAAGAAGAGATAGCCGCCCAGCATCAGGATCTCGCCCACCGCGAGATTGATGACGCGGGTCGCCTTGTAGATCAGCACGAAGGACAGGGCCGTGAGCGACAGCAATGCGCCGGAGCCGAGCCCCGCCAGTGTCACCTCGGTGAAGAAGAGCCAATCCATCAGGCCGCCTCCCCCACGCCGGAGAGGCGGCGCATCAGCTCGGCCGGGTCGCCCGAGCCGAGATAGGCGGCGGCGACTTCCGGATTGCCCTGCACCTCGGCGGGCAGCCCCTGCGCGATGACCTTGCCGAAATTCAGCACCACCACATGGTCGGAGATGTCCATCACCATCGCCATGTCGTGCTCCACCATGAGGATGGAGATTCCCCACTCTTCCTTCACGTCGAGGATGAAGCGGGCCATGTCCTCGGTCTCTTCCCGGTTCATGCCGGCGACGGGCTCGTCCAGCATCAGGAGGCGCGGACGCATGGCCAGCGCCCGGGCCAGCTCCACCCGCTTCTGGAGGCCGTAGGAGAGGGAGGCGACGGGCTTGTTGCGGATGTGGTCGATTTCCAGGAAGTCGATAATCTGCCGCTCCACCTCGGCGCGCAGCTCCATCTCCTCGGCCCGGGCCGCGCCCCAATAGGTCAGCGCCTGCAACAGGTTGGTCTTCATGTGGGCGTGCCGGCCGAGCTTGATGTTGTCGAGCACGGTCATGCCCTTGAAGAGCGCGATGTTCTGGAAGGTGCGCGCCAGCCCGGCCTTCGCCCGCTCCGGCGGATGGGTGCGGGTGATGTCCACGCCGTCGAGACGGATCGCCCCGGCGCGCGGGCGGTAGAAGCCGGAAATGCAGTTGAACAGCGATGTCTTGCCGGCGCCGTTCGGGCCGATGAGGGCGGTGATGGAGCCCTTCTTCACCTCGAAGGACACATCGGTGAGCGCCCTGAGCCCGCCGAACCACAGGCCGAGGCCGTCCACCGCCAGATGCGCGGCGACGGGCGCAGGCGTTGCCGCAGAGGCTGGCGCGGCGTTCATGCGCCCTCCCCCGGCCGCGGGCTGGCGCACGGGCGCCGCCCGGCCACAGGGACCGAGTTGACGTGTTCCAAGGCATTCCCTCCAAAGCCGCCGGTTTTCCGGCGATCATTTTGGCTTTACTTCACCTCAACTCTGCGACTTGCTCAGCGCATAGCGCGCGAAGATGCGCTCCACTGGCTCGTCAATCTCGCGGCCGGCCCGCACGAAGCCCTTGCGCCAGTCCACCAGATGCCGGCGCATCCAGGTGCGGGAGAGTTCGAGGTCGCGCGCCCTGACTGCGTCGATGATGAAGCGGTGCGCCTGCGCCATGCGCCCGGCGCCCTCGGGCACCCTCCGGCAGATCATCTCCGTGGAGGGAAAGAACAGCAAGGCGGCGGGCTCGCGCGCCATCTCCAGCACGCGGTTGCCGCAGGCACGGGCGAGGAGCGCGTGAAATTCTGAATCCAGCTCGGCCACGACGACGGGATTGTTCACCGCCGCCTCGAGGCGCTCCTGGTTATCTTCCAGCGCCGCCAGCATGTCCGCATCCGCATGGACGACCGCGCCTTCGACCGACCCCACTTCCAGCACCATGGCGGTGTCGAACAATTCGCGAAAGGTCACGTCCTGCAGCACCAGCGCGCGGCTGATGCGGGTGGAGAGGCCGCCGGCCCGCGGCTCGCAGACGAACAGCTTGCGGCTCGCCTCCCGCCGCACAAGGCCGCCCTGCTCCAGCACGCGGATGCCCTCGCGCACGGTGGAGCGGTTCACCCCGAACTGCCGCACCAGCGCCGCCTCGGTGCCGATCTCGTCCCCCGGCCGCAGCCGGCCGGACACGATCTCGGCCTCGATGGCCTCGGCGACCATCTCGTAGGCGGAAGGGACCTTGATGCGGTCGAACCGTTCCATCGCGGGCGGAAAATCCTCAAAAGGAGGCTTTGTCGGACAAAAGGCTATTTGCAGCGAAATGGGTTGTCAACGGGGAGAATAGGAAATGCATTTTTCGGCATAAATAACTGACAAAAAACATTTTTCCTAGTCTTGACGATTTCGCCCGACATCTTTTGCATCGCATCATTGCAGGCGCACACTGATGCGTTTGCCGATCGCGCGGCGCGTCGTATTCACGCGTCCCGGACAGTCCCCGGCCCTATTCTTGCCTCGCTCGCCAGCGCGCGATCCCAACGCGCGACGTGCCTTGGACGGGTCTGGTCATGCCATTGTTTTTCCAACGAGATTGCGCACATCAAGGGCGCGCCCCCGGCGTGTCGCAAAGCAGACGACGCGCAGCGGTCCCCAGCTTCGGGATGGCCGCGCGATGACGACCACCCCACCCGAGCCGCTGCGTCGCTTTTGCTGGGACATCCAGTCCATGGTGGAGCTGGCGGACGATCCGCGCGAGATCCTGATGATCGGCCGCGACCTCATGGGCCGGCTGGTGGCGCAGGACGATTGGCTGCCGGAGGTGTTCGCCCGGCTCGACGACGCGCCGTTCCGTCAATACCAGCTCTATGCGGACCAGATGACCCGCTTCACCGTCATCGCCACCGTGCTCGCCCCCAGCGCCGCGCTGCCGGTGAGCGAGCAGACAGTCTGGGAACTGGCCGGCGTGCTGCGCGGCGAGGTCCTGCGCCAGAGTCTCGCGCTGCCGGACGGCGCACCGCCGGTGGCACGGGCGGCTTCGAAATGCCTCGGCGCGGGCGCGGTGGATGCCTTCTCGCCCAAGGACGGGGACGGGCTCGCCATTGCCAACGGCTCGTCCACCGCTCCCGCCATCCTGATCGAGGTACATGGCGCGGAGATCGGCGACCAGCCCCGCAGCACGGTCGGGCCGGACGGCACCGTGGGCAGCTTCACCACCGTCTACGCCAACCCGCCGGAGGCGCCGGCCTGGGACATCCTGACCATCCAGGCGCGCATTGTGGACTGACGGTTGCCGGCCGGCGGGCGGCGGTGCTCTAGTCGTCCGGCGCCCGCCGGCGCGGAGACCTGCGAGATGCTGCGCCGCGCCGTCCTTGTCCTCGCTCTCCTCCTCGCGCCGGCCCTCGCCCATGCCGAGGACCGTTCGGCGGGGGACCGCGCCGCCGAAGCCGCCATCCGCGCCCGCCTTGCCGCCTGGACCGAGGCGTTCAACCGGGGCGATGCCGCGGCCACCTGCGAGCTGTTCGCCGACGATCTGAAATCCGATGTGCGGGGTGCCCCTGCGGGGGACAAGGCCGCCGTCTGCGCGCGCATCGCCAGGGCGCTGGCGAAGTCCGGCGGCAAGCTCGCTTATGTCTGCCAGATCCACGAAATCCTGGTGTCCGGCGACCTCGCCATGGTGCGCCTCACCTGGGTGCTCACCGAGCGCCCGGGCGGCAATGCGCTTTCGCGCGACGAGGGCATGGACATCTTCCGCCGCGACGCCGACGGCATCTGGCGTATCGCCCGGTTCATGGCATTCGCGGTGGAGAGCGAGAGCACGCCGGGCGGGAAATAGCCACCACCAAGCCCCGCCAACAAAAAAGCCCCGGAGCAGCCTTCGCCGCTCCGGGGCCTGCCTCAGCGCGTGAGGATCAGTTCTTGGACTTGTCCACGAGGGCCTTGGCCTTGATCCAGGGCATCATGGCGCGCAGCTTCTCGCCGACTTCCTCGATGGGGTGGGCGTTGACGCGGGCGCGAGTGGCCTTGAAGGAGGCCTGGTTGACCTTGTTCTCCAGCATCCAGTCGCGGGTGAACTTGCCGGACTGGATGTCGTTCAGCACGCGCTTCATCTCGGCCTTGGTCTCGGCGGTGATGATGCGGGGGCCGGTGACGTACTCGCCGTATTCGGCGGTGTTGGAGATCGAGTAGTTCATGTTGGCGATGCCGCCCTCATAGATGAGGTCGACGATCAGCTTCACCTCGTGGAGGCACTCGAAATAGGCCATCTCGGGGGCGTAGCCGGCTTCCACCAGCGTCTCGAAGCCGGCGCGGATCAGCTCCACGAGGCCGCCGCAGAGCACCACCTGCTCGCCGAAGAGGTCGGTCTCGCACTCTTCCTTGAAGGTGGTCTCGATGACGCCGGCGCGGCCGCCGCCGATGGCGGAGGCGTAGGAGAGGCCGAGGTCATGGGCGTTGCCCGAGGCGTCCTGGGCGATGGCGATGAGGGTCGGCACGCCGCCGCCACGCTGGTACTCGGACCGTACGGTATGGCCGGGGCCCTTGGGGGCGACCATCAGCACGTCGAGGTCCTTGCGGGGCTCGATGAGGTTGAAGTGCACGTTGAGGCCGTGGGCGAACAGCAGCGCCGCGCCGTGCTTCATGTTGTCGGCGAGGCTCTCGCGATAGATGTCGCCCTGCAGCTCGTCGGGGGTGAGCATCATCACCACGTCGGCGATCTTGGCGGCCTCGGCGGGCGCCATCACCTTGAAGCCCTCGGCCTCGGCCTTCTTGGCGGAGGCGGAGCCGGGACGCAGGCCGATGATGACATCCTTCACGCCCGAGTCGCGCATGTTGAGCGCATGGGCATGGCCCTGGCTGCCATAACCGATGACGGCGACCTTCTTGCCCTTGATCAGGTTCAGGTCGGCGTCGCTGTCGTAATAAACGCGCATCGTGGTCTCCTTATGGGCGTTATCTCGAATTGGGGGATGGCCGCGGCTCCTTTGCACCGGATCGCGGCAAATGGAAACAGGCGTTTCGCCCGGCACCGCTGCCGGTGAACGCCTGTTTCCGATTGGTCACATTGTCAGGCCGCGGTCCTCACGTGGCCCATTTCACATGGCCTCCGGGCCGCGGGAGATGGCCACCACGCCGGTGCGCGCCACCTCCACGAGGCCGAGCGGCTCCATGAGCCAGGCGAACTGGTCGATCTTGTCCGACTTGCCGGTGATCTCGAACACGAAGCTCTCGCGGGTCGCATCGATGACGCGGGCGCGGAAGGCCTCGGCGAGCCGCAGCGCCTCGCCGCGGGCCTCGCCCACGCCGCGCACCTTCACCATGGCCAGCTCGCGCTCCAGCGCCGAGGCCTCCACGGTCAGGTCGCGCACCCGGTGCACGGGCACGAGGCGGTCGAGCTGGTTCTTGATCTGCTCGATCACCATGGGCGTGCCGGTGGTGACGATGGTGATGCGCGAGAGGTGCCCCTCGTGGCTCACCTCCGACACCGTCAGGCTGTCGATGTTGTAGCCGCGGCCGGAGAACAGGCCGATGACGCGCGCCAGCACGCCCGGCTCGTTGTCGACCAGGACGGAGAGGGTATGGCGCTCGATGGGCTCGGAAGAGTTGGGCATGGGTGTCTCGGATGGAATGGCGTGAGGGCGCGGGGGAAGAGGCTCCCTCTCCCCTTGCGGGAGAGGGTCGGGGTGAGGGGTATGGTTCAGCTTGGCCAGCGCCGGGCGTTTCGACCCGGCGGCCTCACCCCTCACCCCCAGCCCCTCTCCCGCGAGGGGAGAGGGGAGGAAGCGAAAGGGCCCGCCTCACACCAGCATCTTGCCCTCGTCGGTGATGGCCTCGTCGAGGTCCACGGCCATGTCGCCGAGGATCATCTCGTTGTGGGCGCGGCCCGAGGGGATCATGGGGAAGCAGTTTTCCTGCTGGTCCACGATGCAGTCGAAGATCACCGGCCGCTTGATGGCGATCATCTCCTCGATGGCGGCGTCCAGATCCGAAGGCTTGTCGCAGCGGATGCCCACGCCGCCATAGGCGTCGGCGAGCTTCACGAAGTCGGGCAGCGCCTCGGAATAGGAGTGGGAGTAGCGCGCGCCGTGCAGCAGTTCCTGCCACTGGCGCACCATGCCCATGTACTTGTTGTTCAGGATGAAGATCTTCACCGGCAGGTCGAACTGCACGGCGGTCGACATCTCCTGCATGTTCATGAGGATGGAGGCTTCGCCGGCGATATCGATGCACAGGGCGTCGGGGTGCGCCTTCTGCGCGCCGATGGCGGCGGGCAGGCCGTAGCCCATGGTGCCGAGGCCGCCGGAGGTCATCCAGCGGTTCGGCTCCTCGAAGCGGAAGAACTGCGCCGCCCACATCTGGTGCTGGCCCACCTCGGTGGAGATGTAGACGTCCTTGTCCTTGGTGAGATTGTAGAGCCGCTCGATGGCGTATTGCGGCTTGATGATCTCGTCCGACTGCCGGTAGGCGAGGCAGTTGCGCCCCCGCCAGCGGTCGATCTGCGTCCACCACGCATCCAGCGCCGCCTTGTCGATGGACAGGTCGCGGGCCTTCCAGGCGGCGAGCATATCGGCGAGCACGCGGGTGCAGTCGCCGATGATGGGCAGGTCCACCTTGACGTTCTTGTTGATGGACGAGGGGTCAATGTCGATGTGGATCTTCTTGGAGCCCGGCGCGAAGGCGTCGAGGCGGCCGGTGATGCGGTCGTCGAAGCGCGCGCCGATGCAGACCATCACGTCGCAGCCGTGCATGGCCATGTTGGCTTCATAGGTGCCGTGCATGCCCAGCATGCCCAGCCACTGGCGGTTGGCCGCCGGGAAGGCGCCGAGACCCATGAGGGTCGAGGTGACGGGCACGCCGGTGAGGCGCGCCAGCTCGCGCAGGATACGGCTCGCCTCGGGACCGGAATTGATGACGCCGCCGCCGGTATAGAAGATGGGCCGCTTCGCCCCGGCCAGCATCTCCACCGCGGCCGCGATCTGCGGCGCCTCGGCGTCGAGCTTCGGACGGTAGGTCTTGTGCTGGATGTTCTCGCGGCCGACATAGGTGCCGGTGGCGAACTGCACGTCCTTCGGAATGTCGACCACCACCGGGCCGGGCCGGCCGTTCTGGGCGACATAGAAGGCCTCATGCAGCACGCGCGCGAGGTCGTTCACGTCCCGCACGAGGTAATTGTGCTTGGTGCAGGGGCGGGTGATGCCGACCGTGTCGCATTCCTGGAAGGCGTCGTTGCCGATGAGGTGGGTGGCCACCTGCCCGGTGATGCAGACGATCGGGATGGAATCCATCAGCGCGTCGGTGAGGCCGGTGACGGCATTGGTGGCGCCGGGGCCGGAGGTGACGAGCACCACGCCGACCTTGCCGGAGGAGCGGGCATAGCCCTCGGCCGAATGCACCGCCGCCTGCTCGTGCCGCACCAGGATGTGCTCGATGTGGTTCTGGTGGAACAGCGCATCGTAGATCGGCAGCACGGCACCGCCGGGATAGCCGAAGATGTGCTCGACGCCCTGGTCGGCGAAGGCCTGGATCACCATCTCGGCGCCGGTCATCTGCTTGCTCATGGTGCAACTCCCTGCGGGAACCATCCGGTCCCGGCCGGCGCGCTTCGCCGGACTTTTATCCTTGTCTCCACCCGGCCTGCGGCCCGGCTCGATCCTGAAATTCCGCGCCGGCGCCCCGGCTCAGAAACGACGAAGGGGCCCGAAGGCCCCTCGTCACGCGCCACTTCATTCGTCACAGCCCTCAGGCCAGACGGAAAGTGGCGCACCACCCTACGAGAAGAATAACGATCTTGCGCATGGCCGCGCTGTCCCTTTCAAAAGTTGCGCGAAATTACCCACGCGCAAGGGGTCCGTCAAGCGCCGATGCACTCCGTTAGGGAATGCGTGGTAGCTTTCCGCGCGTTCCGCCGTGATATTGCCCAAAGTTGGGGGTCTGTATATCAAACCTGCGGTCCGAGAGGATCCCGATGAGGAGGGGCTCTGCCTCATGAAGACGTTCACGCTCGCGATTTCGGCCACTCTGGTCGCAACTGCGCTGTCCGCCGGCGTCGCGCTCGCGGATTGCCAGACCGATGTCGCGTCGGTTCGCGGTGAACTGGAGGAGAAGGGCAAGGCCCTGCAGGCAGTGGTGAACAAGAAGGAGAAGGACCCGCAGGTGCTCTGCCCCGCGTTCCGCGCCTTCGCCGCCGCAGAGCAGAAATGGGTGAAGTTCCTCACCGACAACAAGGACTGGTGCCAGATCCCGCAGCAGGCCGTCGATCAGGCCGCCGCCTCCAACAAGAAGACCGTGGACATCCGCAACCGGGTCTGCGAGGCCGCCGCCAACGGCGCGTCCGGCGTGGGCGGGCCGAACAAGCCGCCGCCGCAGGGCTCCATGTCCAGCGCGCTCGGGATCACCACCGGCTACAGCATCGATGCGGGGAAGAACACTGGCGTCTTCGGCACCCTCAACGGCAACGCACTGAAGTGAGGTCGCCGGATTGAGTGCCCGCGAAGGGGCTGCCGCCCCGCCGATCGCCGATGCCCCGCGTGGTAACTGGGTGGAGCGCCTGGCCCCTGGCCCGGTGCGGCCATACCTGCGACTCGCGCGGATGGACCGTCCGATCGGGTCCTGGCTCCTGCTTCTGCCCTGCTGGTGGTCCACGGCGCTCGCCGCCATCGCCAATGACGACCCCTATCCCTCGCCCAAGCTGCTGGTGCTGTTCGCCATCGGCGCCGTCGCCATGCGCGGGGCGGGCTGCACCTGGAACGACATCCTCGACCGCAAGATCGACCGGCAGGTGGCGCGCACCCGCGGCCGCCCCGTCGCATCCGGACAGGTGAGCGTTCCCGCCGCCTTCGCGTTTCTGATTTTTCAGGCCCTCGTCGGCCTCGCAGTGCTGCTCTCGCTGCCGCATTTCGCCATCGTCACCGGCATCGCCTCCCTCGGCGTGGTGGCCGTTTACCCGCTGATGAAGCGCGTGACCTCGGTGCCGCAGCTCATCCTCGGCATCGCCTTTTCCTGGGGCGCGCTGATGGGCTGGGCGAGCGTGATGCGCACCATCGCCGATCCCGCCTTGCTGCTGTTCGCCGGCTCGGTGCTGTGGGTGTTCGCCTACGACACCATTTATGCCCATCAGGACAAGGAGGACGACGCCATCGTCGGCGTGCGGTCCACCGCCCTCCTGTTCGGGCGCAGCACCGGCCTTGCCGTGTCGCTGTGCTATGCGCTGGTGGTGTTCCTGTTCGCCGCGGCGCTCATGTCGGTGCCGGTGGGGCCGTTCGCCTATCTCGGGCTGATCGGCTTCGCCATTCACCTGTGGATGCAGGTGCGCCGGCTCGACATCGACGATCCCGAGCGCTGCCTCGCCGTCTTCAAGTCGAATCGCGATGCCGGCCTGATCCTGTTCGTGGGCCTCGCCCTCGACACCCTGCTGCCCAACACCATCCTCCCTCTCCTGCCGTAAGGACACCCTTCGGGGCGGTCCGATTGACGCGGTGCAGCATGAGATGGCTTGCCTCGCGGCGTCCGCGCCCCTATTTGGCAGGCAATGAGCACCGAACCGACGCGCGCCGGCGGCGGGGATCATCCCCGTTTCGCCATCGACGACGCCTTCGCCCGCCGTATGGTCCATACGGTGGCCGAGGCCGGCGAGATGGCGCGTGGCATGTTCGCGGCCGGCGTGAAGACCTGGACCAAGGGCAACAATTCTCCCGTCACCGAGGCCGACATGGCGGTGGACGCCTTCCTGCGTCAGCACCTGACGGCGCTTGATCCCGCCGCCGGCTGGCTGTCCGAGGAATCGGCCGATACGCCCGCACGCCTCTCCGCCTCGCGCCTGTGGGTGGTGGACCCCATCGACGGCACCCGCGCCTTCATGGCTGCCGGCAGCGACTGGGCGGTGTCCGTGGCGCTGGTGGAAGCGGGACGGCCGGTGGCCGCCGCCTTGTTCGCCCCGGCCACCGACGAGATGTTCACCGCCATTGCCGGCGCCGGTGCCTTCCGCAACGGCCGCGCCCTCGCCGTCGCCTCCCGCGCGCGGCTGGAAGGGGCCCGGGTCGCCGGCCCGCCCGCCGATCTCGACCGCATCGCCCGCGCCGCCCCCATCGAGCGCCTGCCGCGCATCCGCTCGCTGGCGCTGCGCCTCGCGCGGGTCGCCACCGGCGAAATCGACGTCGCCTTCGCCGGCGGCAATTCCAATGACTGGGATCTGGCCGCCGCCGACCTCGTCGTCACGGAGGCGCAGGGCCACCTCACCGGCCACGACGGCATTGCGCTGCGCTACAATGCGCCCATTCCCAGCCACGCCCCCCTCGTCTGCGCCGGTGCGCCGCTGCACCAGGCCGCGCTCGAGGCGATGGGCGCACCCGTTTCTTTCAAAGCCGCATTGGATACGCCATGACCGAGACGAAGAAGCAGTTGCCCCACCTGGTTTTCGGCGGGGAGCTCACCGCAATCGACAGCGCCGAGTTCAAGGATCTGAGCAAGCTCGACATCGTCGGCATTTATCCCGACTATGCCAGCGCAACGGCGGCCTGGAAGGCCAAGGCGCAGCAGACGGTGGACAACGCCATGATGCGCTACTTCGTGGTACACCTCCACCGCCTCCTCGATCCGGAAACCGGCAAGGTTCAGGGCGGGTGAAGATCGGGTTCCTCGTCCCTCACCCGGTGCGGGACGCAACAACAGTGGGCAAACCATAAGATGTGGCGGCGACTGAGGACAAACCGCGCCTTCAAGGTGGCAGCGGGAACGACGTTTGCGTCCTATTTCAAGCTGGTGGCGCATACGACCGATTTCGTCGTCGAGCCCCCGGACGTCTTCGACACCATCGACGAGCACCTGCCGGTGATCGTCACCTTCTGGCACGGGCAGCATTTCCTCACCCCGTTCGCCATGAAGCCCCACCACAAGGCCAAGGTGCTGATCTCCCGCCATGCGGATGCGGAGATCAATGCCATCGCCGCCGAGAAGCTGGGCGTCGGAACCATTCGCGGCTCCGGCGCCACGTCCAAGCGCGACTTCCACCGCAAGGGCGCGGTCTCCGCCACCTACCAGATGCTGGACACCCTGGCGGAAGGCATCAATGTGGCGATGACCGCCGACGTGCCCAAGATCGCCCGCAAGGTGGGCATGGGCGTCGTTACCATTGCACGCTACTCGGGACGCCCTATCATCCCCGTCGCCATGGCGACCCATAATCGCATCACATTGAAGAGCTGGGACCGTGCCAGCCTGAACCTGCCGTTCGGGAAGGGTGCCGCCGTCGCCGGTGCGCCGATCTGGGTCGACCGCGACGTGGACGAGGCCGGCCTCCTCGCCGCCCGCGATCAGGTGCAGGCCAGCCTTGAGGACGTGACCCGCCGGGCCGAGGCGCTGGCCGCACGGACCTCTCGTCGATGAAGGCCTCGACATGAAGGGGCGCAAGCTGCCTCTCACCCTCCGGGCCTACCGGCGGGCGAGTTCCGTGGCGGCGCTGCTGGCGCCGGCCTGGCTCTCCTATCGCGTCCGCAAGGGCAAGGAAGACCCGGCGCGCCTCGCCGAGCGGCGCGGCTATGCCAGCACCGAGCGCCCCCCGGGCCCGCTGGTGTGGGTGCATGGCGCCAGCGTCGGCGAAGTCATTTCCGTCCTTCCGCTGATCGAGCGGCTCTCCCAGCGCGGCTTCCGCGTGCTGCTCACCTCCGGCACGCTCACCTCCAGCCGCGTGGCTGAGCGGCGGGCGCCCCCCGGCGTCATCCACCAGTTCGTGCCGCTGGACGCCCGCGCCTTCGTCGCCCGCTTCCTCGACCACTGGTCGCCGGACCTCGTGCTGCTGGCCGAATCCGAACTGTGGCCGAACCTGCTCGCCGAGCTGGGCCGCCGTGGCACGCCCGTCGTGCTGGTCAATGGCCGGCTGTCCGAACGCTCCGCCACCCGCTGGAAAAAGCTTCCCAAGAGCGCGCGGGCGCTGCTCTCCCGCGTGGACCTGTGCCTCGCCCAGAGCGAGGAGGACGGCGCGCGCTTCCGGGCGCTGGGTACGCCGCGGGTGGAAGTCTGCGGCAACCTGAAATTCGACGTGCCGCCCCCCTCCGCCGACACGGCCGAACTCCAGCGGCTCGACAAGGCGCTCGGCAAGCGGCCGATCCTGCTCGCCGCCTCCACCCATGAGGGTGAGGAGGCGCTGATGATCGAGGCGCACGAGATCCTCACCTCCAAGATCCCGGAGCTGGTGACGGTGATCGCCCCGCGCCATCCCGAGCGCGGGCTGGATGTGGCGGCGCTCGCCCAGGCGGCGGACCTCGCCACCCGCCAGCGCAGCCTCGGCGAGCTGCCGGACCGGGAAACCGACATCTACATCGCCGACACCATCGGCGAGCTGGGCCTCTTCTATCGCATGGCGCCGGTGGTCTTCATGGGCGGCTCGCTGGTGGAGCATGGCGGGCAGAACCCGATCGAGCCGGCGAAGCTCGGCGCGGTGGTGCTGCACGGCCCCCATGTCTGGAACTTCGCCAACATCTACGAGCGGCTCGATGCCGACGAAGGCGCGGCGGAAGTCACCGATGCACTGGGCATCGCCCGCGCCGCCTATGCCCTCATCAAGGACCCGCAGCTGCACGGCGAGATGGCCGATGCGGCCCACGCTGCCGTGACCTCGCTGGGCGGCGCGCTGGACCGCACGCTGGTCGCCATCGAGCCCTATCTCGTCCACATCCGCCTGCAGGCCCGCTGATGCTGCGCGCGCCCGCCTTCTGGTGGCGCGACCGGCCGGGCCTTGCCGCCGCTATGCTCTCTCCGGTCGCCGCCGTCATCGGCGGCGTCGCGCTGCGCCGGCTCGGGGAGGCCGGCGGCATGGTGGACGTGCCGGTGATCTGCATCGGCAATCCCACGGTCGGCGGCGCGGGCAAGACCCCCACTGCCATCGCCCTCATCGAACGGCTCAAGGCGCGCGGCGCGCAGCCCTTCGCCCTGCTGCGCGGCCATGGCGGCAAGGCCAAGGCCCCCCTTCGGGTCGATCCAGCCTCCCACACCGCGGCGGATGTGGGGGACGAAGCCCTGCTGCTCGCCATTCATGCGCCCACCATCGTCGCCGGCGGGGACCGGCTGGGTGGCGCGCGGCTGGCGGTGAAGGCCGGCGCGAGCCATGTGGTGATGGACGACGGCTTCCAGAACCCCTCCCTCCACAAGGATTGCACGCTGCTGGTGATCGATGCCGGCGTCGGCGTGGGCAACGGCTGCGTCACCCCGTCCGGGCCGCTGCGCGCTCCGCTGGCCCCGCAGATCGAGAAGGCCGATGCGCTGCTGCTGATCGGCGACGGCGCGCCCGGCGAGACGGTGGCCGGGCTGGCCCGCGCGGCGGATCTGGCCGTGCTGCACGGGCACCTCGCGCCGGAGCCCTCGGCCGTCGCGGCGCTCAGGGGCAAGCCTCTCGTCGCCTTCGCCGGCATCGGACGGCCGGAGAAGTTCTTCGCCACGCTGGAGGCGGAAGGGCTCAATGTGGTCGCGCGCCACGCCTTCCCCGACCATCATCCCTACCGGACGGACGAGATCGCCCGCCTCGCGGCGGAGGCGCGGCGCCTCGGCGCGCGGCTGGTGACGACGCAGAAGGACTTCGTCCGGATCGGCTTCGCGTACACCGTCAGCGCGAAGATCGCGAACCTGCCCGTCAGCCTCGCGCTGGACGGGGGCGATCGGCTCGACGCCCTGATCAGCTGGGCCGAGGCCCGCGTCGCCGCCCGCAGGCTGTAAGGCCGGACCGGCTCAGTGTCGCCGGGCGAGCAGCGCGGTCGCCGCCACCATCAGCCAGCCGAGGATCATCAGGCTGCCGCCAAATGGCGCACTGCCGCCCAGGAGCTTGACGTCCATCAAGGCCCTTGCGGCCAGATCGCCCGAAAAGAGAAGCGTGCCGAGCGCGATGGCGCTCGCCCCCACCTTCAGCAGCACGCCCCCGCGCGTGAGCTGGAGGGCAAGAGCGACCAGCGCCGCCAGCGTCGCGGCGTTGAACAGCAGGAAGTGCGACGCGGTCTCAAGGTTGGTGCCCCCGCCCACATGGGCCGCAGCAGCCGCGGCCGCGACACCGGCCGCACCGAACAGGCCGGCAAGAAGGACGAGAAGACGGGTCCAGAGGTCCATCGGGTGTATCCTGTCGGGCGTTTGCCGGGGCGTTTCCTGGGGCGTTTTTTGCGGGCGCATCGCGGGCGGTTGTCTATACGCCCGGCGGGCGGATCGCGGGAGCCGCGCCGGCTGCGGCATCGCGCGCCGCCACGGCGGTGCGCACCCCGGGGACCAACCAAGGGCTATGAGCCCAAAGTCTTGACCGGCGGTGCCTTGTGAAGCGTCGAGGCGCTCAGCATAATCCGCCCCAACCAAGGCGGGTACCGCCGTGAATGATGGACAGCGGACGAAGCGGTCCGCGCGAGGGAGGCAGAAGAATGTCCGACAAGGTCTATGACGTTCCGTCCCAGTGGGCCCAGAAAGCCTATGTGGACGACGCGCACTACAAGTCCATGTATGCCGCCTCGGTCAACGACCCGAACGCCTTCTGGGGCGAGCACGGCAAAAGGATCGACTGGTTCACGCCCTACACGAAGGTGAAGAACACTTCGTATGATCCGGGCCACGTCTCCATCAAGTGGTTCGAGGACGGCGTGACAAACGTCGCCTACAATTGCGTGGACCGGCACCTCGAGACCCGCGGCGACCAGGTGGCCATCATCTGGGAGGGCGACAGCCCCGACGAGAGCCGCAAGATCACCTATCGTGAGCTGTCCTCCGAGGTGAACAAGCTCGCCAACGTGCTGCGCAACCGCGGCGTGGAGAAGGGCGACCGCGTCACCATCTACCTGCCGATGATCCCCGAGGCAGCGTTCGCCATGCTCGCCTGCGCGCGGCTCGGCGCCATTCACTCCATCGTGTTTGGCGGCTTCTCGCCGGACAGCCTCGGCGGGCGCATCGCCGATTGCGGCTCCAAGGTCGTCATCACCGCCGACGAGGGCCTGCGCGGCGGTCGCAAGGTGCCGCTGAAGGCCAATGTGGACGCGGCCGTGAACCAGATCGAGGGCGGCGTGGACCACGTGATCGTGGTGCGCCGCACCGGCGGCAAGGTGGACATGACCCCCGGCCGCGACGTCTATTACGACGAAGCCGCCGCCATGGTGACGGACGAATGCCCGGCCGAGCCGATGAATGCGGAAGATCCGCTGTTCATCCTCTACACCTCCGGCTCCACCGGCAAGCCGAAGGGCGTGCTGCACACCACCGGCGGCTATCTCGTCTATGCGTCCATGACGCATCAGTACGTGTTCGACTATCACCCCGGCGACATCTACTGGTGCACCGCCGACGTGGGCTGGGTGACGGGCCATTCCTACATCGTCTATGGCCCGCTCGCGAACGGCGCCACCACGCTCATGT
This sequence comes from Xanthobacter aminoxidans, assembly GCF_043193615.1. NCBI lineage: Bacteria > Pseudomonadati > Pseudomonadota > Alphaproteobacteria > Hyphomicrobiales > Xanthobacteraceae > Xanthobacter > Xanthobacter aminoxidans. The sequence continues at coordinate 695,223 of NZ_JBAFUS010000001.1, forward strand.
TCGAGGGCATCCCGAACTATCCGAGCGTGTCCCGCTTCTGGGACGTGATCGACAAGCATCAGGTGTCGATCTTCTACACCGCCCCCACCGCCATCCGCTCGCTGATGCAGGCGGGCGAGGAGCCGGTGAAGAAGACCTCGCGCGCCTCCCTGCGCCTGCTCGGCTCGGTGGGCGAGCCCATCAATCCCGAAGCCTGGGAGTGGTACTACCGCGTGGTCGGCGAGGAGCGCTGCCCCATCGTCGATACGTGGTGGCAGACCGAGACCGGCGGCATCCTCATCACCCCCCTGCCCGGCGCGACGAAGCTCAAGCCCGGCTCGGCCACCCGTCCCTTCTTCGGCGTGCAACCGGAAGTGGTGGATGCGGCGGGCGGCGTGCTGGAAGGCGCCTGCGAGGGCAACCTCGTGATCGCCGACAGCTGGCCGGGCCAGATGCGCACGGTCTATGGCGACCATGAGCGCTTCGAGCAGACCTACTTCGCCACCTATCCCGGCAAGTACTTCACCGGCGACGGCTGCCGCCGCGACGCGGACGGCTTCTACTGGATCACCGGCCGCGTGGACGACGTCATCAACGTCTCCGGCCACCGCATGGGCACGGCGGAGGTGGAAAGCGCCCTCGTCGCCCATCCGAAGGTGTCCGAGGCCGCCGTGGTCGGCTTCCCGCACGACATCAAGGGCCAGGGCATCTATGCCTACGTCACCCTGATGGACGGCGAGGAGCCCACCGAGGAGCTGCGCAAGGAGCTGGTGGCCTGGGTGCGCCGGGAAATAGGCCCCATCGCCTCGCCCGACCTGATCCAGTTCGCGCCGGGCCTGCCCAAGACCCGCTCGGGCAAGATCATGCGCCGCATCCTGCGCAAGATCGCGGAAGACCAGTTCGACAGCCTCGGCGACACCTCGACGCTGGCCGATCCCGGCGTGGTGGAAGACCTCATCAGCAACCGCCAGAACAAGCGCGACGCGGCCTGAGGGCACGTCTCAGGCGCCCTTCATCGTCACCGTCATGGCCCGGCGCGTCCGGGCCATCCACCGGGCCGATGGAGCGGTGGGACGGACGAAGATCCCGCCCGGCCGCACCGTGGATCCCCCGGAGGAACCGGGGGATGACGGCGGTGAAAGCGAAACCAAGACCAAGCCGGCGTCCCTCGGGGCGCCGGTTTTCTTTTGGCACCGGCGCACAAGAAAAAACCGGACGTTCGCGAGAACGCCCGGCGGGAGGAATGCGACGATCATGGAAGCGGCGAGGGAGGCTCGCCGCGCCGCTCAGTGCGAGCGGCTGACCACGGTGTATTCGCCGGCGGCGACCCGCTCGGCGACGCGCGCCATATATTCGGAGCTGGCGGCCTCGCCATAGGTGGCGACGAGGCTGCGCAGGGCGGTGAAGAGCGCGGCCTGCACCAGGCAGTCCTCGTCCAGCCCTTCGCGCACGGCCTCGACCCACGCATCGTTCAGATAGGTCAAGGCGGCGTGGCGGTCATCGGCGGCCATGTCCGAGATTTCGGGCAGGTCGATGACGGGGTTGGTCAAGGTGGACACGATGGGCTGCCTCCGCGCCGCAGAACCGAACGGCGCACCGGATATCTAGCACTTCACGCTGGGGGATTCAGGCGAGTTCTGACCAAAAGGTTAACACAGAAGGGGTCAATTCCCCCCATACCGCACCACGATTTCGTGAGTGAGCCGCCCGCCCTCGTCGAGCTGGCGATCCACCGCCATGCGCGCCGCCGGCGTGCAGCTGCGATAGACCTCGGCATAGCTGGAATAGCCGCGGTTGAAGCTGGCGATGATCTTGGAGCGGCGGGCGTCCGAGGGCTGCTCGGTATCGATGAGTGCCTGCATCTCGTTGCGCCAGCGCTGCGCCTCGGCAGTGACGCCGCACAAGGGCCGCAGGTAATGCAGGGCGCCGAGAATTTCCGCGAGGCGCATCAGGTCGCCGTCATAGGGCGGGGGCGCGCCTTCCGTCGGCCCGGCGGCGCGGGACGCGGCGGGGCCGGCGAGCACGAGGCCGGCAGTCAGGAGAAGGGCGAGCGCGCGCATCATCATGGTTCCGCCGCCACTCCTGCGGCGCCCGGCGCGCGCGGTCAAGGGGGCCAACCGGCGGTTCACATCTCGCCCATCAGGAGCGCGGCCTTGGCCACCACCTCGGCGAGCCCCTCGGTGGTGGTGAGGGCGGCGACCTCGTTGGGCCGGAACCAGCCGACCTCGGCCGCCTCCTCGCCGGGCTTCGGCTCCCCGCCGCGCCAGCGGGCGGCGTGGGCGAGGACCACGAAATGGGCCTTCAGCTCCCCCTCCCGGTTGCGCACGATGATGTCGCGGGCGGCGGCGAGGCCGACGATCTCGGCCACGACCCCCACCTCTTCCATCACCTCGCGCACGGCGGCCTCGGCCACCGTCTCGCCCGGCTCCACCCGTCCGCCCGGCAGGCTCCACAGGCCGGCGCCGGGATTGGCGGCGCGGCGGGCGAGCAGCACGAGGGGGCCGCGGAACACGGCGGCGCTGGCGGCGAGCGTCGGGCGCACCTCCACCCGCGGGGGAACGGCCGTTGCGCTATCCAGGGTGTCGGACATGAAGGATCTCGGGCGAGGCGATGCAGCCGGAGCCGTGACGGGCGGCTTGTGAGGTTTCGGCCGGAGCTTACCTTTCCCCGATCCGAGGAGCACGCGATTCGTGACTGAGCCAGACGTCCCCGCCAAACCCGTTGCCAAACCCGTTGCAAAGACGACCTCCCGTCGTGCCGGCGCCGCGCCGCGCGCATGGCAGCGCATGCTCTCCGGCCGCCGGCTCGACCTGCTCGACCCCTCCCCCCTCGACGTGGAGATCGAGGACATCGCCCACGGTCTCGCCCGCGTGGCGCGCTGGAACGGCCAGACATCGGGCGCCAACATCTTCTCCGTGGCCCAGCATTCCCTGCTGGTGGAGAAGATTTCCCGCCGCACCCATCCGGATCTCGACGCCCGCTGGCGCCTCTGCGTGCTGCTGCACGACGCGCCGGAGTACGTCATCGGCGACATGATCTCCCCCTTCAAGGCGGTGCTGGGGGGCGACTACAAGACGGTGGAGGCGCGCCTCCTCAATGCCATCTGCGTGCGCTTCTCGCTGCCGGTGGGCTGGCCCGATCAACTTTTGAAGATCGTCAAGGCGGCGGACCGTGCCTCGGCCTATTTCGAGGCGACGCGTCTGGCGGGATTTGCGGAAGAGGAGGCGAAAGCCTTCTTCGGCCGCCCGGCCCGCCTCGACGCTGGGGTGGAAAAGGACTATCTCACCCCATGGGAGGCGGAAACGGCGAAAGCCCGTTTCCTCAAGAGATTCGAGGAGCTTGCGCCATGATCCATGTCTGCTCCCTCGCCAAGCTGCACGATACGGTCGCCACGACCGGCGCGCGGCATGTCATCACCCTCATCAATGGCGGCACGGTGCTGACCCGGCCGAGCAACGTCGACCCCACCAACCACCTCTTCCTCGGCATCAACGACATCGCCGAGGAGATCGAGGGGCTGGTGGCGCCCGGCGAGGCGCACATGCTCGAGCTGTTCGAGTTCGTGCGCGCCTGGCCGCGCCAGACGCCGCTGGTGATCCATTGCTATGCCGGCATCTCGCGCTCCACGGCGGCGGCCTATGCCACGCTCTGCGCGCTGTTGCCGGATCGCGACGAGATGGAGCTGGCCCAGCGCCTGCGCCACGCCTCGCCAACAGCGACGCCGAACCCGCGCATCGTGTCGCTCGCCGATGCAGCGTTGCAGCGGGAGGGCCGGATGGTTGCCGCCATTCACTCGATCGGTCGCGGCGCCGATGCCTTCGAGGGCGAGCCCTTCTCCCTGCCGGTGGCCTGAGCGCAGCCGGAGCCTGGACGGGACCGCGCGCGATCTCAGCCCTGCATCGCGCGGGCAGCACGGATGCCGGCTGCGCGCGCGATGCACTCGCGAGCATGGCGGGCATGGGCTATGTTGCGCCGCAACTTATCCTGGACAGACTGAGCTGCGGGGCTCTGGCGCCTCTTCGCCAGCCCGCGCCGTCTGCCCTGCCCCGGCCGCCCCGGCCAGAGACAGCCCATGCCCGCTTCCGCTCCGAGCCCGAACCAGCTGGGCTTCGCCCGCATCTTCGCCATGGCCGCCGCTGCCGGCGTCGCCGTGGCGAACATCTATTACAACCAGCCCATGCTGGCGGTGATGGAGGCGGACCTGCCCGGCCCGTTGACGCCGCTGGTGCCCACCGTGACGCAGCTCGGCTATGCCGCCGGCCTGTTCCTGCTGGTGCCTTTGGCCGATCAGCTGGAACGGCGGCGGCTCATTGTCCTGCATTTCGTCGCGGTGGCGGCGGCCGCCGCGTTATCGGCCTTGGCGCAGGGCCCGCTGGCGCTGCTCGCGGCCTCGCTGCTGCTCGGCCTCGGCTCCACGGTGGCGCAGCAGATCGTGCCATTTGCCGCCCATCTCGCGCCGCCGGAGAAGCGCGGGGCGACGGTGGGCACGGTTCTCTCCGGCATCCTCGCCGGCATCCTGCTCAGCCGCACGCTGGCGGGCTTCGTCGCCGCCCATGCGGGCTGGCGCGCCATGTTCTGGCTGGCGGTGCCCATGGCGCTCGCCGCCGCGGGCCTGATGGCCGCCATGCTCCCCCGCAGCAAGCCGGAGGGCGGGTTGAGCTATGCCAGCCTCATGGGCTCACTCCTCGGATTGTGGAAGGAGTTCCCGACGCTCCGCCGGGCGGCGATCACGCAGGCGCTGATCTTCGCCTCCTTCATCGCCTTCTGGACCATCCTCGCCTTCCGGCTGGAGGGGCCGCCGTTCGGCCTCGGCTCGGAGGCCGCCGGCCTGTTCGGCATCCTCGGGCTGGTGGGCGTGCTCGCCGCGCCGCTGTTCGGCCGCTTCACCGACCGGCGGGGGCCGGCCAGCGTCGTGGTGCTCGGCACCGTGCTGGCGCTCGCGGCGTGGCTGTTCTTCTCGCTTTGGTCGCAACTGGCGGGTCTTGCCGTGGGTGTGGTGCTGATCGACCTCGGCATCCAGAGCGCGCTGGTGGGCAACCAGCACCGCATCTTCGCCCTGCGGCCGGCGGCACGCGCGCGGCTCAACACCATCCTCGTGGGCACCATGTTCCTCGGCGGCGCCTTCGGCTCGGCCGTCGCCACGATGGCCTGGACATGGGGCGGATGGGCCGCCGTCTGTGCCACCGGGCTCATCCTGTGCGTGGGGGCGCTGGTCATCACGCTGCTGTCCGGACGGAACACCGCCAGAGGCTGAAGCGGCTTCAGCCGGCCGCCAATACACCCACCAGCCCCGGCACCGGCGCGCCCTTTTCCGAGCGGGTGGAGGCCCGCTCCAGCAGCACGACGGTAAGCCTCGCCTCCGCCGCCAGCGCGCGGACATAGTCCTCCCCATGGGCATAGCGCAGCGTCTCGCGCAGCAGCACGCCTTCGCCCTCGTGCGTCTCCAGCGTGAAGGCGAAGAGGCCGCCAGGCGCCAGCGCGGCGCGCGCGGCGTGGAAGATGGGGGCAAGATCACCCACATAGCAGAGTGCGTCGGCGGCGAGGACGAGATCGAGGCCGCCGGCCGGCATCGCCCCCAGCGCCGCGCCCATCTCGCCGGCTTCGAGGGCGGCATAGAGGCCGAGCGCCCGCGCCTTCTCCAGCATGGCGGGGGAGAGGTCCACCCCGTCGAGCCGCTCGACAAGCGGCGCGAAGAGCACGCCGGCGAGGCCCGTGCCGCAGCCGAGGTCCAGCGCCGCGCCGAAGCGGACGTCGCGCCCCTGGGTGGCACAGGCGGCCCGCACCGCCTCCAGCAGCAGCTCGGGGCCGCGATAGGCGAGCTTCTCGCGCAAAGCGGTATCGAAGCGATCGGCGTATTGGTCGAACAGGGTGCGCACATAGGCCGCCGACATGACGCCGTCCGCCTCGCCCCCGAGCCGCGCCCGGCGCAGCCCCGCGCCCAGCCGGTCGGCGGGATCGAGCGCCAGAGCCCGTCCATAGGCCTCCCGCGCCGACTCAGCCTCCCCCTGCCCTTCCCGCGCCTCGCCCAGCAGGAACCAGGCGGCGGCGAAAGCGGGCGCCGCCTCCACCGTCTCGGCGAGGAGCTCTGCGGCGGCGGCAAAATCTCCCTCGGCGAGGAAGGCGCGCGCCCAGTCGAGCCGTCGGTCGAGGACGGGATCGCCTGATGTGTCGAAGGCAGCAGCGGACAAGCTCGATCTCGCAGTTCGGGGGAACCTCGCGCAGGCGCGCAAGTCTCCCCATATAGTGGTGAACCCGCCCGATAAAGTGATGCGCCCGGAAGACCTCCTTTGCCCCTCGCCCAAGGGACTTTACAGCCCCGCCGGCGACTTCTACGTGGACCCCACCCGCGCCGTGCCGCGGGCGGTGATCACGCACGGCCATTCCGACCATGCCCGCGCCGGCCATGCCCATGTGCTCGCCACCCGCGAGACGCTGGACATCATGGCCTTGCGTATGGGGCCAGGCTTCGCGGGGGCGACGCAGGCGCTGCCCTATGGCGAGGAGATCATCATCAACGGGGTGAAGGTGAGCCTTCATCCCGCCGGCCATGTGCTCGGCTCGGCGCAGGTGCGGCTGGAGAAGGACGGCCTCGTGATCGTCGTCTCTGGCGACTACAAGGACGCCGCCGATCCCACCTGCGCCCCGTTCGAGCCCATTCGCTGCCACGTCTTCGTCAGCGAGGCGACGTTCGGCCTGCCGGTGTTCCGCCATCCCCCGGCGGCGGGGGAGGTGGACAAGCTGCTCGCCTCGGTGCGCATCTTCCCCGAGCGCACCCACATCGTCGGCGCCTACTCCCTCGGCAAGGCGCAGCGGATGATGGCGCTGATCCGCCGCGCGGGGCACGACGCGCCCATCTACGTCCACGGCGCGCTCACCAACATCACCGACTATTATGAAAGCTGCGGCATGGATTTCGGCGAGATCCTGCCGGTGAAGGGCGCGCCGAAATCCGCCTTCGCCGGAGCCGTCGTCATCGCCCCGCCCTCCTCCATGACGGACCTGTGGGCGCGGCGCTTCGCCGATCCCATCACCTGCTTCGCCTCCGGCTGGATGCGCGTGCGCGCCCGCGCCCGGCAGCGGGGGGTGGAGCTGCCGCTGGTGGTGTCCGATCACGCCGACTGGGATGGCCTCTGCGCCTCCATCCGCGCCACCGGCTGCGAGGAATTGTGGGTGACGCACGGCGCTGAGGACGCCCTCGTCCACTGGGCCCACACCCGGCAATTGCGCGCCCGCCCCCTCCATATGGTCGGCTACGGCGAGGAGGACGAGGAGGCGGTGGTGCCGGCGCCGGAGGGGGAGGCCCCTGCCCCATGAACCGCTTCGCCGCGCTGCTGGATCGCATGTCTTACGAGGCCGGGCGCAATGCCAAGATCCGGCTCATGGCGGACTATTTCCGCTCGACGCCGGACCCGGAGCGCGGCCTCGCGCTGGCGGCGCTCACCGGGGCGCTGTCGTTCGCCAATGCCAAGCCGGGCGTGGTGCGCACGCTGATCGCCGAACGGGCGGACCCGGTGCTGTTCGAGATGTCCTACGACTATGTGGGCGACCTCTCGGAGACCGTCGCCCTCATGTGGCCCCGGCCAGAGGGCGCGCGGCCGCACGCGCCGCTCTTGTCCGAGATCGTCCACGGCCTCTCCACCTTCTCCAAGGTGTCCCTGCCCCGGCATCTGGCCGACTGGCTGGACGGCCTCGACGAGACCGGCCGCTGGGCGCTGCTGAAGCTCATCACCGGGTCCATGCGGGTGGGCGCCTCGGCGCGCCTTGCCAAGACCGCCGTGGCGAGCTTGGGAGAGGTCACGCCCGACGAGGTGGAGCTGGTCTGGCCCGGCCTTGAGCCGCCCTATGAGGAGCTGTTCGCCTGGGTGGAAGGGCGTGGGGCACGGCCGGAGACCTCCAACCCCGCCCCGTTCCGTCCGGTGATGCTGGCCCACGCCATCGAGGAGACGGATTTCACCGCCCTCGACCCGGCCGATTTCCGCGCGGAATGGAAGTGGGACGGCATCCGCGTACAGGCGGTCGCGGGCACGGGCGCGGACGGGCAGCGCGTGGTGCGGCTCTATTCGCGCACCGGGGAGGACATCTCCGACACCTTTCCCGATATGGCGGAGGCCATCGCCTTCGACGGCGCCATGGATGGCGAATTGCTCATCGTCCGCGACGGCCGCGTGGAGCCGTTCAACGTGCTCCAGCAGCGGCTGAACCGGAAGACGGTGACGGTGAAGATGCTTGCGGAGTTCCCCGCCCACATCCGCGCCTACGACCTGCTGGTGGACGGCACGGACGATCTGCGCGGCGAACCCTTCGCCACCCGCCGCGCCCGGCTGGAGGCGCTCGTCGCCCGCCTGCACACCCCACGCATCGACCTCTCGCCAATGGTGCCCTTCTCGACCTGGGAGGAGTTGACCACCGCCCGCCGCGATCCCGCCTCCGCCGGCGCGGGGGCGGGGGCGGATGCCGGGGCGGTGGAAGGGGTGATGATCAAGCGCGCGGACAGCCTCTATCTGCCCGGCCGGCCCAAGGGGCCGTGGTGGAAGTGGAAGCGCGATCCGCACACGGTGGATGCGGTACTCATGTATGCCCAGCGCGGCCACGGCAAGCGCTCGTCCTTCTATTCGGACTACACCTTCGGGGTGTGGACGATCGGCGAGGAGGGCGAGGACATTCTGGTGCCCGTCGGCAAGGCCTATTTCGGCTTCACCGACGAGGAATTGAAGCAGATCGACGCCTTCGTGCGCCGCGCCACCATCAACCGCTTCGGCCCGGTGCGCGAGGTGGTCCACGAGAAGGACGAGGGGCTGGTGCTGGAAGTGGCCTTCGAGGGCCTCGCCCGCTCCACCCGCCACCGCTCCGGCATCGCCATGCGCTTCCCCCGCATCGCCCGCCTGAGGTGGGACAAGCCGCCGGGCGAGGCGGACCGGCTGGAGACGCTGGAGGCGTTGCTGGGGTGACTACTGGCTCGCCCACACGATCCGCGCGATCCAGTCCACCTGATCGAGCGGAATCTGCCGGTCCTCGTGGGCGGGGTTGAGGGAGCGCAGCTCGATGTGGCGGGCGGTCTTGCGCACCAGTTCCTTGGCCAGCACCTCGCCCTCCTTGGTCTTCAGCACCACCCGGTCGCCGCGGCGCGGCTCGGAGGCGGGGGAGACCACAACGATGTCGCCGTCGCGATAGACCGGCTCCATGGAATCGCCGGCGATTTCCAGCGCATAGGCATGGGCGTCGTGGACGTCGGGAAAGACGATCTCGTCCCAGCCGGCGCCCACCGGGAAGCCCGCATCGTCGAAGAAGCCGCCGGAGCCGGCCTGGGCGAAGCCGATCTGCGGAATGGCATGGAGCGGCCGCGTCGGGGGCGGCGACGCGTCCTCGGCGAAGCCCGCGCCGCCGCCATGGGCGGCGGTCCGGTCGGAGCCGTCCAGCAAGGAGAAGAAGTGCTCCGGGCTGGTGCCGGTGGCGGCCAGCGCCTTGGCGATGCTCTCGGTGGAGGGCCAGCGCGGCCGGCCGTCGATGGTCACGCGCTTGGAGCGGTTGAAGGTGGTGGGGTCGAGCCCCGCCCGCCGGGCGAGGCCGGAGGTGGACAGCCCGTGCTGCTCGGCGAGTTCATCGACGGCACGCCAGATCTTACCGTGGGTCAGCATGGGAAAGACGTTCCTTGCCTCGAGCTTCCTTGGCCTCGACAGCGAATCCGGATGCGGACCGGGGCCACCCGCGCGACACCACGCCCCCCGATGCGTGGAAGATATGAATTTGTTCCCCATTTGTACAGGACTTCAGTCCGCATGCAACCATAAGGCGAACGCAGTTGCCCTTTCGTTCGTGCCGGCCTATGTGCGTCGCCGATCCATTGAGGAGCATCGCCCGTGACTGCCGCCCCCCTCATCTACAAGATCGCCCCCGCCGCCTTGTGGGCCGCCGCCGCGCAGGCGGGCGTGTTCACCGGGGCGCCGGTGGACGTGGCGGACGGCTACATCCATTTCTCCACCGCCGCGCAGGCGCGCGAGACGGCGGCGAAGCACTTCGCCGGACAGGCCGACCTGAAGCTGGTGGCGATTGAGGCGGCGGCCCTGGGCACGGCGCTGAAGTGGGAGCCCTCGCGCGGCGGCGCCCTCTTCCCCCATCTCTATGCGCCCTTGCCGCTCACCGCCGTGCGCTGGGTGCGCGACCTGCCGCTGGGCGCGGACGGGGCGCACGTCTTCCCGACCCTCGACTGAGGCTCACCCGAAGGTCCGCCGCTCCAGCGCTGGCAGCCGCAGGGCCTGGAAGCCGCCGCGCGCGAGGAGGAAGGCGAGCATGGCCAGCCACAGGCCGTGATTGCCCAACGGCCGCAGCGCGAGGAACACGCCGAGATAGACGCCCAGCGAGGCCAGCATCAGGTTGCGCATGTCGCGCGACCACAGCGCGCCGATGTACACGCCATCGAAGGCATAGGCCGTCACCCCGGCCACCGGCAGCAAAGCGGCGTAGAGGAGATAGATGCGCGCCTCGGCCCGCACCTCCGGGCTGGTGCTCATGGCGTCCACGATGGCCGGGCCGGTGATGAGGTAGACCGCCCCCGCCAGCACCGCGAAGGCAAATCCCCACACGATGGACAGCCGCACCCCGGCGGAGAAATCCGCCCGGCGTCGCGCACCCACGGCCGAGCCGCAGATCTGCTCGGCGGCGGTGGCGAAACCGTCGAGGAAATAGGCGGCCACCATCACCATGTTCTGGAGAATGGCGTTGGCGGCGAGGGTCACGTCGCCCGCCCGTGCGCCCTGCGCGGCGAAGAAGGAGAAAGCGAACATCAGCGCCGCGGTGCGGATCATGATGTCGCGGTTGAGCATGACGGTCTGGATGAGGCGCGCCTTGTCGAGCAGCACCGTCTTCGCCACCCCGAGCCGCCCGCCCAGCAGCACGGCGCACAGGACGAGCCCGGCCGCCGCTCCGACGATTTCGGCGACGAGGGTTCCCGCCGCGGAGCCGGCGACGCCCCATCCGGCGCCAAGCACGAGCGCGGCCGAGAGCACCATGTTGAGGACATTGATTCCCAGCTGGAGCACCAGCGCCCGCCCGGTGCGGCCGAGGCCCACCAGCCAGCCCAGCACCACGTAATTGGCCAGGGTGAAGGGCGCGGCGAAGATGCGGATGGCGTAATAGTCCCGCACCGCCGCGTTCACCTCCTCGCTCGCTCCCGCCAGCGACAGGGCCGCGCTCTCGATGGGCGTGCGCAGGAGCACGATCAGGAGGCCGAGCGCGCCGGCGACCAGCAGGCCGCGCGCCAGCACCGCCCGCTCCTCCACCGCATCACGTCGCCCCACCGCCTGCGCGGCGAGGCCCACCGTGCCCATGCGCAGGAAGCCGAACACCCAGAACAGCATGTCGAAGATGATGGCGGCGAGCGCCACGCCGCCGAGCAGCGACGCGCTGCCGAGCCGACCCACCACCGCCGCATCCACCACGCCCAGCATCGGCGTGGTGAGGTGCGCCAGCGTCATCGGCAGCGCGATGGCGAGCACGCGCCGGTGCGTTACGCCCCCCGAGACGGCGGCGAGGGACACGGCCTCAGCGCCGGCCGAACACGCGCATGAGCAGCCAGAGCGGAATGACGATGACGGCGCCGAGCAGGAAGTAGCGCCACATGCGCTCCACCGCCTCGAAGCTGAAGCTGAACAGGTTGCGCAGCAGGCGCTGGAGGCTGGTGAGGATGTTCATCGGGTCGAGCCCGAGGGCGGCGAGGATCACGCCCACCACCACCGAGAGCAGCACGAGCCGCACCAGCACCCAGGCGGGCGACCCGCCGAAGAAGCGCGTGAGATCGTTGTTCTCGGACATGGGCGGGGCTCCTGTGACGGCCGTGGTTTAGCACGACCGTCGCGCAGGGGGGAGACGGAGCCTGCCTCAGCCCGCCCGCAGGAAGTCCGTCACCAGCGCGACGGTGGCGGCGGGGTTCTCCTCCATGATCCAGTGGCCGCTGCCGGGCACCACGTCGCCCGTCACGTCGGTGGCGGCGAAGCGCATCACCTCGGCCATGCCGAGGCCGAAGGAATGCTCGCCGCCCAGCGCCAGCACCGGCATGGCGAGCTTGCCCGCCGTGAGGAATTCCGCGTTGTCGACGGCGTCCTGGTCGAAGGCGGCGAACTGGGCGAAGCCCGCGTGCATGGCGCCGGGCTGGGCATAGAGCGCGGCGTAATGTTCCCGTGCGGCCTCCGAGAAGTGGCTGGGATCGGCGGAAAACTCGTTCCAGAAGCGGTCGAGATAGATGCGCTCGCGCCCGGCGACGAGGCGCTCCATGTCCGGCCCGCCGAAGCGGAAATGCCAGAGCAGCGGGTTCTTCAGGATCTCCTCCCACGGGCCCACGCCCGGTAGCGGCGCGTCGATGAGGGCGAACTTCGTTACCCGGTCACGATGGAGCGCGGCGAAGGCGAAGCCCACCATGTTGCCGATGTCGTGGGTGACGAGCGCAACCTTGTCGATGCCGAGGGCATCGAGCACGCCGGCCATGTCGGCGCCCTGGGTCTTCTTGTCGTAGCCGCCGGGCGGCTTGGCCGAGAGGCCCATGCCGCGCAGGTCCGGCACCACCACGGTGTGGGTGGGCGCCAGCGCCTGGGCGAGCGCGCCCCACATGTCGCCGGTCTCGCCATAGCCGTGGATGAGCAGCACCGCCGGCCCCTGCCCGCCCGTGCGGACATAGAGGGTGGTGCCGTTGGTCTCGATCTCCGAGATGCGGAAATCGGCGGGAAAGGGAACGATCTGGCTCGCTTCGGGGGCAGCAGTCGAAGGCGTCTGGGGCATGGTTTCCTCCCCGCCGCTGGCCGGCGGATGCGCGAGATGCGCTAAGGGAAAGTATGGTCTGTTCCGATGACGACCAGTAGTGGTGCTGCGCGCAAACTTCGCTTGCGCGGCGAACCTTGCCGCATCGTCCCGAGTGAGCGCAGAATGGGTGGGCGCAGCGGCCGCGCGCCCTGCCCCGACGGCGGCGAATTTGCCTCTCCGGCACAAACCTGCTAACAGCCCCAGCTTCACACGGACGGCCATGCCGATCCCGCCGACCGGGCCGAGAGCCCGGAGGCCCCCGCCCGACAGCGCGATGCGCCCTCGGGCGTGCTTTGCGTTGGCTTGATGTGGCGTCCCTTGGATGCTCCCTCATCCGGCCCGCGCAGCGCGGGAGATCATCGCCGTCCGGTGTGAAGCTGCAACACCCGGGTGCCCATGTTCGATACCCTTTCCGACCGCCTCGGCGGCATACTCGACAAGCTGAAGCGGCGCGGCGCTCTCACCGAGGCCGACGTCGGCGAGGCCATGCGCGAGGTGCGCCGCGCGCTGATCGAGGCGGACGTGGCGCTGGACGTGGTGCGCTCCTTCACCGACCGGGTGCGCCAGCGCGCCGTGGGCGTGGAGGTCATCAAGTCCGTCACCCCCGGCCAGATGGTGGTGAAGATCGTCCACGACGAGCTCGTGGCGACTCTCGGCTCCGACGCCGACCCCATCGACCTGAACGCCCCCGCGCCGGTGCCGATCCTGATGGTCGGCCTGCAGGGCTCGGGCAAGACCACCTCCACCGCCAAGATCGCCAAGCGCCTCACCGAACGCGGCAAGCGCAAGGTGCTGATGGCCTCGCTCGACACCCGCCGTCCGGCGGCCATGGAGCAGCTGGCCACGCTGGGCAAGCAGGTGGAGGTCGCGACCCTTCCCATCGTCGCCGGCCAGTCTGCCGTGCAGATCGCCAGGCGCGCCATCGAGGCGGCCAAGCTCGGCGGCTACGACGTGGTGATGCTCGACACCGCCGGCCGCGTCACCCTCGATGAGGGGTTGATGGCCGAGGTGGCCGAGGTGAAGGCCGTCACCAAGCCGCATGAAGTGCTGCTGGTCGCCGACAGCCTCACCGGCCAGGACGCGGTGAACACCGCCAAGGCCTTCGACGGCCGCGTGGGCCTTACCGGCATCGTGCTGACCCGCGCCGACGGCGATGGTCGCGGTGGTGCGGCTCTTTCCATGCGCGCCGTCACCGGCAAGCCCATCAAGCTGCTCGGCACCGGCGAAAAGATGGACGCGCTGGAGGATTTCGATCCCCATCGCGTGGCCGGCCGCATCCTCGGCATGGGCGACGTGGTCGCCCTGGTGGAGCGGGCCGCCGAGAATATCGACATCGAGAAGGCGAAGATCACTGCCGAGCGCATGCGCAAGGGCACCTTCGACCTTGACGATCTGCGCGGCCAGCTGGAGCAGATGTCCAAGATGGGCGGCCTCGGCGGGCTCATGGGCCTGATGCCCGGCGTCGCCAAGGTGAAGAACCAGATCGCTGCCGCCAACCTCGACGACAAGGTGTTCAAGCGGCAGGTGGCCATCATCAATTCGATGACCCCCAAGGAGCGCCGCGCGCCCAAGCTGCTCGATGCCTCGCGCAAGCGCCGCATCGCTGCCGGCTCCGGCACCAAGGTGGAGGAGATCAACCGCCTCCTGAAGATGCATCGCCAGATGGCCGACGTGATGAAGGCCATGGGCGGCGCCGCCGGCAAGCGCGGCCCGCTCGCGGGTCTCGCCGGCATGATGGGCTTCGGCGGCGGCGGCCCCTCCCCCGAGATGCTGCAGGAGATGGCGGAAAAGATGGGCAAGGGCGGCCCCGGCGGCATGCCCGGCGCGCCCGGCGGCCTTCCGCCGAACTTCCCCGGCCTGCCCGGCGGCGGCCTGCCGTCCAAATTCCCCGGCGGCCTCCCCGGCCTGCCGAAGGGCTTTCCTGGAGTGGGAGGGCCCGGCAAGAAGAAGTAATTCCGCTCTCTCCCGTCATGGCCGGGCTTGTCCCGGCCATCCACGTCCAGCGGCCTGGCGCATTCCTGCGAGAAGCGTGACGGCGGGACGACGTGGATGCCCGGGACAAGCCCGGGCATGACGGCCTCAGACACTCACATCCACCAATCGAACGACCCAAAGGAAGAAGACCATGTCCCTCAAGATCCGTCTCGCCCGCGGCGGCGCCAAGAAGCGTCCCTACTACCGCATCGTCGTCGCCGACGCCCGCGCCCCGCGCGATGGCCGCTTCATCGAGAAGATCGGCACCTTCAACCCGCTGCTCGCCAAGGATTCCGAGACCCGCGTGGTGCTCGACACCGAGAAGGCGAAGGCCTGGCTCGAAAAGGGCGCCCAGCCCACCGACCGCGTGGCCCGCTTCCTCGACGCCGCTGGCCTGCTGAAGCGCGAAGCCAAGAACAACCCGAAGAAGGCCGAGCCCGGCCAGAAGGCCCAGGAGCGCGCCAAGGAGAAGGCCGACAAGGCCGCCGCGGCTGCCGGTGGCGAAGCCGCCGAGTGAGGCTTTCCTTTCGGGAAGATGAGGAATGGGGGCGCCTGGCGCCCCCTTTTCTTTTGGGGGGTGCTTGCCCGTGGCCAGCAGCTTCGACACTCTTTCCACCCGTCATGGCCGGGCTTGTCCCGGCCATCCACGTGGGCAGGCCGGGAATTGGTCTGCGGACGGTGGTGCCGTCGGCCCGACGTGGTTGCCCGGGACAAGCCCGGGCATGACGATTGCTCGTATCCCGCCCTTCTCCTCAAGCGCCCCGGCACCTATCTAAGCCCCAGCCCCGAAAGCTCGGGCGCGGCGGCACCACCGTGACGCTGAGGGCGGTTCCCCCTGTCCGCCGACCGGGCTAGACAAGGGCGACGCATATTCTGAATCCATTCTGCCCCTCCCGCTGCTTCTGGAGCGCCTGATGTCCGATCCCGTCACCGTCTCGTTCGCCCGGCTCACCGCCGCCGCCAAGGGCGTCCTCGTGGTGCTCACCGACGAAAGCCTCGCCTTCGGCACGCAGGCGCAGAAGCTGGTGAAGGGGGCGGACAAGGCGCTGACCCGCGCGTTCGACGCCGAGAAGTTCAAGGGCAAGGCCTGGAGCGCGCTGGACCTGCTCGCCCCCGCCGGCATCGAGGCGCCGCGCCTCATCATCATCTCGGTGGGCAAGGCGGCGGACCTGAAGCCCAAGGATTTCCTGAAACTCGGCGGCCTCATCGCCGGCAAGCTGCCCGCCTCCGCCCGCGAGGCGAGCGTGGTGCTCGACCTGCCCGGCACCAAGATCTCCGCCGATTCCGCCGCCGAGGTGGCGCTGGGCATCTCGCTGCGCAGCTACAGCTTCGATCGCTACAAGACCAAGAAGAAGGACGATGCCGAGCCGACCGCCCGCGCCGTGACCCTCCTCGTTTCCGACGAGGCCGGCACCAAGCGCGCCTATGCCGCCCGGCAGGCGGTGGGCGACGGCGTTCTGTTCGCCCGCGACCTCGTGAACGAGCCCGCCAACGTGCTCGACCCGCCGGAATTCGCCCGCCGCGCCGAGGAGCATCTGTCCGGCGTGGGCGTCGAGATCGAGGTGCTGGACGATGCCGCCCTCGCGGAAGCCGGCCTCAAGGCGCTGCTCGGCGTCGGCCAGGGCTCCATCAAGGAGAGCCGCGTCGTGGTGATGCGCTGGAACGGCGGCCCCAAGGACGAGGCCCCCGTCGCCTTCATCGGCAAGGGCGTCACCTTCGACACCGGCGGCATCTCCATCAAGCCGGCCGCCGGCATGGAGGACATGAAGGGCGACATGGGCGGCGCCGCCTGCGTCACCGGCCTCCTGTATGCGCTCGCCGCCCGCAAGGCGAAGGTGAACGCGGTGGGCCTCATCGGCCTCGTGGAGAACATGCCCGACGGCGCCGCCCAGCGCCCCGGCGACATCGTCACCTCGCTCTCCGGCCAGACCATCGAGATCATCAACACCGACGCCGAGGGCCGGCTCGTGCTCTGCGACGTGCTCTGGTACGCCAAGGAGCGCTTCAAGCCCAAGTTCATGATCGACCTCGCCACCCTCACCGGCGCGATCCTGGTGGCGCTGGGCTCGGAATATGCGGGCCTCTTCTCGAACGACGACGAGCTGTCCCAGCGCCTCACCCAGGCCGGCCAGGAGACCGGTGAGCGGGTGTGGCGCATGCCGCTCGGCCCGGAATACGACAAGCTGATCGACTCGAAGTTCGCCGACATGAAGAACACCGGCGGCCGCAACGCCGGCTCCATCACCGCCGCCCAGTTCCTGCACCGCTTCGTGGACAAGACCCCGTGGGCGCATCTCGACGTGGCCGGCACGGCCATGTCCTCCCCCGCGAGCGACATCAACAAGAGCTGGGGCTCGGGCTGGGGCGTGCGCCTGCTCGACCAGCTGGTGAAGGACCATTACGAGGGGTGAGGCTCGGCCTCTCTCATCACGTCGTCCTCCGGTCATGCCGGAGGACGACGGCCTGACGAGACAGGACGCTCGCGCCCCCGCGTGCTAGCCTTTCCGCAATGACCGAAATCCTCTTTTACCACCTTGAGCGCCGCCCTCTGGAGCAGGTGCTGCCGATGCTGCTGGAGAAGTCGCTGGAGCGCGGCTGGCGGTGCGTGGTGCAGTGCGGGTCGGCGGAGCGGCGGGACGCGCTCGATTCCCATCTGTGGACCTATAGCGAGGCGTCCTTCCTGCCCCACGGCACGGAGGCGCAGCCGCTGCCCGAGCGCCAGCCGGTGCTCATCGCCACCTCCGAGGCCAACCCCAACGGCGCGCAGGTGCGCTTTCTGGTGGATGCGGTGCCGCTCGCCGATGCCTCGCCCTATGCGCGCGTCGTCCATCTCTTCGACGGGCGGGACGACGAGCAGGTGGCCAAGGCCCGCGAGCGCTGGCGCGAGGCCAAGGCGGTGGCCGACAACGAACTCACCTACTGGCAGCAGGACGAGAACGGGCGCTGGGTGCGCAAGGCGTGAGAATTGCCCTGCGGTAACTCAGGAAGAATCACCTCGTCGTCCGTCATCGCCCGCCTTGTGCGGGCGATCCACGGTGAGGCCGGGTCCACACCTTCGAGCATGCCTCAAGCGGCAAGGTGGATCGCCCGGACACGCCGGGCGATAACGGCGCTCATGAGGGAGGCATTCCTCCCGCACGCATAAGGCTCTGCCTGCCCCTACGCCCGCGGACTGCGGCGGAACAGGCGGGTGAGCAGCGTCAGCGCCGGCAGGATCAGCCCCGGCACGGCGGCGAGCGAGGCGTAGGAGGCGACGTTGGCCTGGGTGGCGCGCAGGTCGGCAGACACCGCATCCATGGCCGACTGGCTCACCTGATTGGCCAGCGCCAGCTCGCGGGAGGGCTTCAGCATGGCGCCGATGATGGCCACGATGAGCGCGAGGAAGAGCCCGCCGCCGCCCACCACCACGGCCGCCCAGATCGGCCCCATGGATTGCTCCAGCGCCAGGAACAAGGCGACGCCCAGCATCACCACGCCGAAGCTCGCCACCAGAGCGGCGAAGGCGAACAGGCCGGCGCGGGCCGCGATGTGGCGCAAATGGATTTCGGCAATGATGGTGTTGGTGCGCAGCAGAATCTTCAGATTCCGCATCAGCTGGTCGAAATTCATCCCGCGTCCCTTCCTCTGCGCACAACCCTGACCGGCCGGAGCAGCGAGCCTGCCACCGCCCCCGCCAGAAACGACACGGCCATCCACGCCAGGGGGTTCATCCGCACGGCGCGCCGCGCCTTCGCGCCGCCCGCCGCCTCAGGTCCGCCCGGCGGATCGCTCGGCGGTCCCTTGGCCATGGCCGCCTTCAGCGCCACCCCTGCCAGCTCGCTCTTGAGCTCGACCAGCTCGGATTCCCGTTCGTCGCCCATACCGCCTCCCGGAACGTCTCCGGGCCGCCTGAGAGGGAAGCACCGTGCGCCGCCCTGTCAAGCCGCCCTGCGCAAGGACAACTTCCGGATCGGTCGATTGATCCCCGCGCCCGGGCTTCAAGACGGTGGAAAGAGGCTCTAGCATCGCCCTCCCGCCCAAGGACGATCCCAAGAGAAGGCCTGCCCCCAATGAGCCCGCCCCCCGCCGCGCCGCGCACCCTCGACTATTTCTTCTCCAGCGTGAGCCCCTGGACCTTCCTGGGCCACGGCCCGGTGATGGCGCTCGCCGCGCGCCATGGCGTGAACGTGCGCTTCCATCCGGTGGCCCTCGGCCCCGTCTTCGCGGAAACCGGCGGCCTGCCGCTCGCCAAGCGCGCCCCGCCGCGCCAGCGCTACCGCATTCTTGAGCTTCAGCGCTGGCGGCAGAAGCGCGGCGTGGACCTCAACGTCCATCCCGCCCACTGGCCGTTCGACGGCACGCTGGCCGACCAGACCATCCTCGCCGCCATCGAGGCCGGGCATGCGCCCGGCGCGCTGATGGAGCGCATCTTCTCCGGCGTCTGGGTCCGGCAGGAAAATCTCGGCCTGCCCGAGGTCATCGCCGCCTGCGCCGACGCGGTGGGCCTGCCCGGCGCCGAGCTGGTGGCGGCGGCGGGCGAGGAGAAGATCGCCGCGCTCTATCTGGAGAACCGCGCCAAGGCGCTCGCCGCCGACGTGTTCGGCGCGCCGTCCTATGTGCTGGATGGCGAGGTGTTCTGGGGCCAGGACCGCATCGACCTGCTGGACGACGCCCTCACCTCCGGCCGCGCGCCCTACCGGCCGGACGTGGCCTGAAGCCCCCTGCCCCCTTCCGGCCCCGATCGGCGTGATTATCTAGCGGGAATGACGCGGCGGAACGGGCCGCGGACGTGACGGCGGGATTTGGAGGCGCGCATGGTCTTCCCGGCTCATCCGGCGCATTCGGCCGGACTTCCCTTCGCGGCGGTCCTCGCCGCGAGCCTTCTGGCGGCGCCTGCCCTCGCGCAGGCGCAAGTGCCGCCCGTGCCGCCCGGCGACACCACGGCGCCGCGCTTCTCCTTCGCCCCGGTGGAGGGCGGCGCGCTGAAGCTCGACCGGGAGACCGGCCGCGTCTCCCTGTGCGCCAAGCGCGGCACGGGCTTCACCTGCGAGGCGGTGCCTGACACGCGCGATGCCTATGAGGCGGAGATCGCCCGCCTTCAGGGGGAGGTGGACACCCTGCGCCGCTCGGCCCAGCTTCCACCGCTCCCGCCCCTGCCGCCGACGCCGGGGCCGAACGCCAGCCCCGACACATCAGACATGGACCGCGCCCTCGACTATGCCGAGCGCTTCTACAAGCGCCTGCGCGGCCTCATCGACGAATTCCGCGCGCCCAACGGACAGGAGAAGCTCTGAGGGCGCGAAAGGCCGAGGGGTGGGGGCTTCGCCATTGGCCCCGCCCGTCATGCCCGGGCTTGTCCCGGGCATCCACGTCGAGCCGTTTCGCGCTCGCCTGAGTCGTAGTCCCGGCCGAGCCACGTGGATGGCCGGGACAAGCCCGGCCATGACGGCGGGAAAAACAGGGGGCTGGCCGCTGACGCCCCTTCCCTCAGAACTCCGCCAGATACCCGTCGATGCGCTTCAGCGCCTGGTCGGCGATGGTGCCGGGGAAGGCGATGAAGACGTGGCAGCCGCCGGGATAGACCTCCAGCTCCGTGCCATTCCCCGCCGCCGCCCACGCATTGGCCATGAAGAGGGTGTCGTCCACCAGAGGATCGCGGCCGCCGACGATGAACAGCGCCTTGGGCAGGCCCTTGAGGCGCGCCAGCAGCGGCGACACGTCCGGGTCGTCCGCCTTGCCTTCAAGCCGCAGGTAGTTGTCGACGAAGAACTGGATGTCCCGCGTGTTCAGCACCAGCGGCAGGTCGCCCCAGTTGCGGACGGAGGGGGTCAGGCGCAGGTCATAGCAACCGGCGGTGAGCACGGCGGCGGAGAAGGGCGTGAGACCGTGGCGATCACGCAGCCGCACGAGGGTCGCGACCGCCAGCGTGGCGCCGCCCGATTCCCCGCCGATGGCGAAGCGCTCGGTGCCGAAGCGGGCCTTCGCCTCCTTCACCAGCCAGAGCGCCGCCGCCTCGCAATCGTCCGGGCCGGCGGGATAGGGCACTTCCGGCGCCAGCGCATAATCCACCGAGACCACCGCCAGCCCGCAATTGGCGGCGATGCGGTCCAGCAGCGCCTCGTTCTCGCGCGCCGAGCCCAGCGTCCAGCCGCCGCCATGGATGTGGAAATAGACGCCCTTGGGCGCGCCGTCCGGCTTGTAGATGCGCACCGGCACCGGGCCGCGCGGGCCGGGAATGGTCTCGGCCGTGGCGCGCGGGCTTTCCGGCGCCAGGGGAAACACACCCTTGCCGGCGAGGCGGGCGGCGCGAATCTCGGGCAGCGGGGTGGCCCACCGGTCGGGGATGGCGGACAGGACCTTCACGATGGCATCGTTGACCATGCGCGTGTCGGGCGCGATGGCCGCATCGGCGAACACGGCGGGATCGAGAACCAGCTTCGACATGGAAGAACCCTGATCGTTGGGCGTCGCCGCCCGAAAAGGCGGCGCGGCAGGCCGTGAACTGGTACGTGGCGGGCGAACACTGCGCAAGAAGCGAACACCGCAAGCAGGAGGAGACATCACCATGGCGCGCACCAGCCGCACCCCGGCGCGACTGAGCGGGGCCGTGCGCCACGCCGAGGCGACGCTTCAGGTGGAGACGCCCGGCGAGGGCTTCACCGACATCACCCGCGAGGCCACCGCCTTCCTCACCGAGATCGCCGCCGGCGACGGCGTGCTCACCGTCTTCTGCCGCCACACCTCGGCCTCCCTCACCATCCAGGAGAATGCCGACCGGGACGTGCAGACCGATCTTCTCACCGCCCTGCGCACCCTCGCACCGCGCAATTTCCGCTGGGTGCACGACACCGAGGGGCCGGACGACATGCCGGCCCATGTGCGCACCATGCTCAGCGACGCCAGCCTCTCCATCCCCGTGCGCGGCGGGCGGCCGGGGCTCGGGACGTGGCAGGGCATCTACCTCGTGGAGCACCGCGAGCGGCCCCATCGGCGCGAGGTGGTTTTGACTTTCACCGGAACGCTTGGTCAATTTCCCTGATCGGCTTGTCACCGCTTCGCCACGGATTGATGATTGCAGAATCGATTCGCGCTAACGTTGTGGCGACCGCGCGACAAGAAGCTGAAGCCTTGCGGGGGAGGAAGCATGGTGGAAGATGCCGGGAACGGACTGCGCCTCGTCATCGCCGACGACCATCCCCTGTTCCGCGGTGCCTTGCGGGAAGCGGTGCTCGGCCGCAGCGCCGATGCCAGGATCGAGGAGGTCGGCACCTTCGACGACCTGACGGCGCTCTTGGAGCGCGACCCCGAGTTCGACCTGATCCTGCTCGATCTCACCATGCCCGGCGCGCGGGGCTTTTCCGGCCTCATCTATCTGCGCGCCCAGTACATGGCGATCCCGGTGGTGGTGGTCTCCGGCAACGAGGAGCCGGCGGTGATCCGCCGCTGCCTCGATCTCGGCGCCTCCGGCTTCATCCCCAAGAGCATGAGCGTCGGCAACATGCGCGATGCGGTGGCGCAGGTGCTGAAGGGCGAGACCTTCCTGCCGCCCGACATCAACGTGACCACCAAGGCGGATGCCGAGACCGACGCCATCATCGCCCGCCTCTCCACCCTCACGCCCCAGCAGGTGCGGGTGCTGATGATGCTGGCCGAGGGCCGGCTCAACAAGCAGATCGCCTATGAGCTGTCGGTCTCCGAGGCGACGGTGAAGGCCCACGTCTCCGCCATCCTCCAGAAGCTGGGCGTGGAAAGCCGCACCCAGGCCGTGATCGCGGTGTCCAAGGTGGAACAGGGCCTGTGGAGCCATCCGCAGGCGTGAGCACGGACCGGCCCGTTCTGCCACGGTAGGAACCTCTTCACCGGTCACGCTCATAAAGCAGGGCGAGGACCGGGATGCCGCGCGCAGCATCCCGCAGCGGCACGCCACCGGCGTTCCGGGAATGGCGGAAGGATCGAGATGACCGAGCAAAGCCTCAGCCCGACCGGCTCCGAAGCCCCCCGGCGGCGCACCCTGAAGGAGGCCGTCGCGCTCTATACCCAGCGCGACGTGCTCTCCGTCAGCCTGCTCGGCTTCTCCTCCGGCCTGCCGCTGGCGCTCACCGGCGGCACGCTCTCGCTGTGGATGAAGGACGTGGGGGTGACGCTCACCGCCATCGGCCTGTTCAGCCTCGTGGGCCTGCCCTACACGCTGAAATTCCTCTGGGCGCCGATGCTGGACGCGGTGGACGTGCCGATCCTGTCCCGCCTGCTCGGGCGGCGGCGCGGCTGGCTTCTGGCCTGCCAGGTCGTTCTCATCGCCGCCATCGCGGCGCTTGCGCTCCAGGACCCCATCAGCGCCCCCTTCGGCGTCGCCGCCTGCGCGCTGGCCGTCGCCATCGCCTCGGCGACGCAGGACATCGCGGTGGATGCCTTCCGCGTGGAACGGCTGGAGAGCGCAAGCGAACAGGCCGCCGGCATGGCCGGATACGTCACCGGCTACCGCATCGCCATGCTGGCCACCGGTGCCGGTGTCATCGCGCTGGTCGCCTATCTGGAAACGGCGCTGGGCCTGCCGCGCGGCACCAGCTGGTTCTGGGGCTACATGATCGCCGCCGGATGCGTCGCCATCGGCCTCGTCGCCACCCTGTTCGCCCGCGAGCCCCGGGCGCCGGTACGCGCGCCGGATGAAGGCACCGGGCACCGGCTCATCGCCACCACCGTGGGCGCGTTCGGCGAGTTCCTGCGCCGCAACCAGGCGGTGATGATCCTGCTGTTCGTGATGCTGTTCAAATTCTGCGATGCCTTCGCCGGCGTACTCACCGGGCCGTTCGTGCTGGACATCGGCTTCTCGAAGGCGACCTACGTGGAGATCGTGAAGGTGGTGGGCTTCGGCGGCACCATCGCCGGCAGCTTCGTGGGCGCGTGGATCGCCCGCGAGCGTCCGCTGGTGACGTGCCTGTGGATCTCCGGCGTCCTCCAGATCACCTCCAACCTCGGCTTCACGCTCCAGGCCTATGTGGGCCCGAACGAGGCGGTGCTGACGGGCGTCATCCTCATCGAGAACTTCACCAGCGCCATCGGCACGGTGATCTTCGTGGCCTATCTCTCGGCCCTGTGCGGCGCGCGGGAGCACACGGCGACCCAGTACGCGCTGCTGACGGCGCTGACCGCGGTGGGCCGCACCCTGCTCGGCTCCTCCAGCGGCGCCATCGCCGAGGCGTCGGGCTGGCCGCTGTTCTTCGTCCTCACCGCCGTCGCCGGCCTGCCGGGCCTCGCGGCCCTCGGCTGGCTCCAGATGAAGGGGCACTTCGCCGAGCTGGCGCGGGACAGGGCCTGACCGGCCCCCTCAGCGCCGGCCGAAGGCGGGCCGGCTGAAGAACAGCAGCACCAGGGCGAGCGGGATCATGATGTGATCCAGGATCTTGCCCGGCGGGGCGTGGGTGACATCCAGCGGGCGCATGTGGCCGAGCAGGTAGCGGCCTGCATATTCCACGACGATGAACACCAGCAGCAGCGGGATCAGCGCCCGGTAGCGCGCCAGGGCGACCACGTAGAGCAGCCCCATGATGAGCTGCGACAAGCCCCAGAGCGCGAACACGAAGATCACCGCCTGCCCCGCCTGGACCGGCGAGAAGGTGTCGAGCGGAATGTGCGCCACCGACTGCGCCCCGCCATCCGGCGCCAGCATGTGGAACAGGCTGCGCCCGATGGTCATGGCGGTGATCGCCGCGAACACCGCCAACACCGCACGGTGGCCGGGGAAGTGGTTGTCGATTCGGTCCGGCAGGATCCAGTTCATGCGGCGCTCCGGGCAGAAACAGAGGCGGCACGCGAGACGAAGCCGCCGCCCGGACTTATGGCATCGCTTGGCGCCCGGACCCGATGGCGGAAAATGGCCCGAAGGGTGGGTCCGTCCAGGCCGTCATCGCCCGCCTTGAGCAAGGCCCCTCCCCTCTGTCCGCCGTCGTGCCCGGGCTCGTCCCGGGTATCCACGTCGGGCCGATGGAGTAGGTGTCCCAGAACTATTCCCGGCCGAGCCACGTGGATGGCCGGGACAAGCCCGGCCATGACGGCGGTTCAGGGGATAATAGCCAGGACAAACCCCGAACGACCGCTGCGACGAGCGGCTGCTACCGCCGCCGCCCCGCCTGCTGGGCCACCTGCAACACCACCCGCTCGCAGATGGCGGGGGCGAGCGTCGCGTTGCGGCGGGCGGCGAGGACCGCGTCGTCGACGGCGAGCAGCGCCTTCATGCAGCGGTCGGGGTCGAGGCCGCGCAGGGCCTTTTCCAGCTTGGGCTTGCGCGAGAAATGCACCGGCGGGCGGGCGGAGCCCACCACGCTCTCGGGGCTCGATCCCCCCGCCACGGCCAGCGTCATGGGGTGCAGCGCGGTGAGCGCGCGCAGCAGGCCGCCCAGCACGGCATCCGGCCGCGTTGCCGCGCCGAAGGCCTTGGAGAGGGCCGCCAGCGCATCCCGCGTCTCGCCGGCCAGCGCCGAATCCACCACGTCGTCCAGCGCCAGCGCCGAGGCATCGCCGACGATGAGGCGCACGTCCTCCAGCGTCACGCGCTCGGTGCCCATGCCATAGAGGATGAGCTTGGCGATCTCCCCGCGCGAGGCCAGCCGGTCGCCGCCGATGAGGGAGACGAGCAGCTCGCGCGCATCGCGATCGATGGAAAGGCCGGCCTCCGCCATCATCTGATCCACGAGGCGGGCGAGGTCGCGCTCGCTGTCGGCGTAGCAGGCGATGGCGAGAGCGTTCTGGGCGTTCTCGCACAGGGTGCGGAGCGGGGCGCCCTTCTTCAGGTCGCCGGCCTCCACCACCACCAGCGCATCGCAGGGGTTGGAGAGCACCGGCTGGATCGCCGGCACGATGTTCTTGGAGCCGGCGCGCACCCACACCACCCGCTCGCCGCCGAACAGGCCGATGGTGGAGGTCTCGTCGATCAGCCGGCGGGGATCGGAGGCGATCTCGTCGCCCTCCAGCCGCACCAGCGCGAAGGGATCGTGGGCATCGGGCACGGCGCGGCGCACCAGTCCCTCGGCGCGCTCGCGCACGAGGCCGGTGTCGGGGCCGTAGATGAGGATGACGCTCTTGGACCGGTCGCGCCGGGCGAGCGCCGCGTCGGCGTCGCCGGGCCGGACCGCGACCATCCGCTCAGCTCGCCGAACGGGCCGGCGGCGCGTTGCCGGTGCGGATGAACCACGCGGCAAGCTGCGCCTTGATCTGGTCCGCCACGGAACGGGCGGCCCGCTTCTCGGCGTCGATCTGGGCGCTGTAGTTGGCGAAGCGCTGGTCGCTGGTGTCGATGGTGGCGGAGCCGGTGGCGGCGCCTTCCACCTGGGTGATCTTCTTCTTGTCGTCCGCCTTGATGATGCGCCAGTTGGCGGTGACGCGGATGATCTGGTTCTCGGGCAGGCCCGAGGCCGAATTGATGAGCGCGGTGGAGACGGACGAATCCACCGTGATGATCATCTGCAGCGGCGCGCCCTTGGGATTCCCCTCGCCGCCGGTGAGGGCGAAGATCAGGTCGTTGCGCAGATCATTGCCGAGCCGGCCCTGGATCTGGACGATCTCCACATCCCGCATCTTGTCGAGCAGCGCCGGGCCGCCGGTGGTCGAGTTCTCCGCATAGAGCGGCTGAAAGCAGCCCGCGAGCGCCCCGGAAAGGGCGCACACCAGCATCAGCCGCCCCAGAAGGGCGGCGGGGCGCATGCGGAAGGACGGATCAGGCGACGACATTCACGATCCTCTGCGGCACCACGATGATACGCTTCGGCGCGCGTCCGTCGAGTGCCCGCTGGACGCTTTCCAGCGCGAGCACGGCGGCCTCGACCTCGGCCGGGGTCGCCTCGCGCGGGACGACGATATCGTCGCGCTTCTTGCCATTGATCTGGATCGGAAGTGTGACCGTGTCGCGGCGCAGCAGATCGGCCTCGGTGGCCGGCCAGGAGGCCTCCGCCACCAGCGTGCTCTCCTGCGACCCGTGGCCGAGCGCGACCCAGCACTCCTCGGCGAGGTGCGGCGTCATGGGCGCCACCACGCCCGTCAGCATCTCGGCGGCTTCGCGCAGCGCGAAGGCAAGGTCTTCCGGCACCTCGGGCGCCGAGCGGGCGGCGGCGACGGCCGAGCCGAACACGTTGGCGAACTCGTGGACATGCGCCACGGCCACGTTGAAGCGCAGCCGCTCGATGTCCTCGGCGACCGTCGCAACGAGCCCATGAGCGGCGCGGCGCAGGCCCAGGGCCTGCTCGCCAAAGGTCGCGGGGCGCGCGGCGCCCGGCTTGGCACCCAGCTCCACCGCCTCGTTCACCAGACGCCACACGCGCTGCACGAAGCGCCAGGCGCCCTCGATGCCGCCCTGCGTCCACTCGCTGTCGCGCTCGGGCGGGGTGTCGGAGAGCATGAACCAGCGGGCGCAGTCCACGCCGTAGGTATCCGCCACCACCTCGGGCGCCACCACGTTGCGCTTGGACTTGGACATCTTCTCCGGCGGGGAGACGGTGACGGGCGTGCCGTCCGAGATCCGCACTGCCTTGCCGTTGCCGAGGAGCTTCACCTCCTCGGGGAAGAGCCACTTGCCCTCGGTATCCTTGTACGTCTCGTGGACGATCATGCCCTGGGTGAAGAGGCCGGCGAACGGCTCTTCCAGGTCCACCCGGCCGCAATGCTTCAGCGCGCGGGTGAAGAAGCGGGAATAGAGCAGGTGCAGGATCGCGTGCTCGATGCCGCCGATATACTGGTCCACCGGTAGCCAGTGGCTCACCGCCGCCTTGTCCAGCGGCTTCTCCACGTTGTCGGAGGCGTAGCGCAGGAAGTACCAGGACGAATCCACGAAGGTGTCCATGGTGTCCGTCTCGCGCCGGGCCGGCTTGCCGCACTTGGGGCACGGCACGTCGCGCCACGCCTTGGCGCGGTCCAGCGGGTTGCCGGGACGGTCGAACGTCACGTCATCCGGCAGTTCCACGGGCAGCTGGTCGCGGGGCACGCCCACCGGGCCGCAGTCGTCGCAATGGATGACCGGGATGGGGCAGCCCCAGTAGCGCTGGCGCGAGATGCCCCAGTCGCGCAGCCGGAAGTTCACCCGCCGCGTGCCCTGCGGCTCGCCCGCCACGCGGAAGCGCTCCAGCTGGCGGGCCACCGCCTCCTTGGCCTCGGGCACGCTCATGCCATCGAGGAAGGCGGAGTTGAACAGGGTGCCGTCGCCGTCATACGGCCCATCGGCCACCGAGAAGGTGGCGGGGTCGGCGCCCTCGGGCAGCACCACGGGGGTGATGGCGAGGTCGTATTTGGTGGCGAAATCGAAGTCGCGCTGGTCGTGGGCCGGGCAGCCGAAGATGGCGCCGGTGCCGTAGTCCATCAGCACGAAATTGGCGACGTAGACCGGCACGGTGCGCGTGGCGTCCAGCGGATGGACGACGCTGAGGCCGGTGGCGTAGCCCTTCTTCTCCTGCGTCTCGATCTCTTCCGCCGAGGTGCCGCCGCGCTTGCACTCGGCGATGAAGGCGGAGAGCTGCCCGTCCGTGCCGGCGAGGTGCTTGGCCAGCGGATGATCGGGGGAGAGCGCGAGGAAGGAGGCGCCGAACAGGGTGTCCGGGCGGGTGGTGTAGACCTTCACCGCCTTGGTGCCGGCGGGCAGCTTCTCCGCACCCGCCTTGGCGAACTCGAACAGCACTTCGAGCCCTTCCGAGCGGCCGATCCAGTTGCGCTGCATGAGGCGCACCTTGTCCGGCCAGCGGTCGAGCGTGTCGATGGCGTCGAGCAGTTCCTGGGCGAACTGGGTGATGCGCAGGAACCACTGCGACAGCTTGCGCCGCTCCACGATGGCGCCGGAGCGCCAGCCGCGGCCGTCGATGACCTGCTCGTTGGCGAGCACGGTGTTGTCCACCGGGTCCCAATTGACCTCGCTCTCCTTGCGATAGGCGAGGCCGTTGTCCAGGAAGTCGAGGAAGATGCGCTGCTGCTCCACGTAATAGGACGGGTCGCAGGTGGCGATCTCGCGGTTCCAGTCGAGCGACAGGCCGAGCAGCTGGAGCTGCTCGCGCATGGAGGCGATGTTCTCGTAGGTCCAGCTCTTGGGGTGGATGCCGCGCTCGATGGCGGCATTCTCCGCCGGCAGGCCGAAGGCGTCCCAGCCCATGGGATGGAGCACGTTGAAGCCCTGCATGCGCTTGTAGCGCGCGAGCACGTCGCCCATCACATAATTGCGGCCGTGGCCGATATGGATGCGCCCCGACGGATAGGGGAACATCTCCATGACGAAGAATTTCGGACGCGGGTCGTCGTTGCGCGTGCGGAAGATGCCGCGCTCGGCCCAGGTCTTCTGCCACTTCGGCTCGGCTTCGCGGGCGTTGTAGCGGTCTTGAGTGCGGTCTTGCGCGCGCTCGGCGGCGTTGTCCGGCATACGATCTTGGGTCATGGGTCCGTCAGGCGTCGAAACGGCCGGGACTAGGACAGAAACAAACCCTGCGGTCAACCGTCCCGCACCGCCGAAGGTGCCCCGGACCAGCGACGGCGCAGCCGGAGCCCCCCGTTCCCCGGACAAGCGACACCGAAGGTGGAGCGCTGAGCCGGGGTCCAGCGCAAGACTCCCGCGCAGCGGGGCCGTCCCTCCCCTCTCCCCTTGCGGGAGAGGGGTCGGGGGGTGAGGGGGGCGGCCTCGTCATGCGTCGCGATGCCGGTTCTCGCGGCACCACACCCCTCACCCCACCCCTCTCCCGCAAGGGGAGAGGGGGCACGGCCAGCACCTTCCGTCGATGCTGCATGCGTCCCGGGCACGAAGGCGGTGCAAGTGCCCCCGCCCATTTCACTGAAGGACGACGGCGGCCGGTTTGGCCTTGCCACATGCCGGCCCATCGTCCATCAAACCGTGGGGACATCAATCTGGAGGGTGGCGATGACGGCGCCGGGTCGCGGGATGAGAGTCGCTTCGGGAATTGCCGCAACACTCCTCCTGACCACCCTATCAGCCGCGCCTGCGCTTGCGGCGGACGGGGTTCCCGCCCTCAACGGCGCGAAGCTTCCGCTGCTCTGGGGCATCCCCTTCGCCGGCATGCTGCTGTCGATCGCCCTGTTCCCGCTGCTCGCGAACCACTTCTGGCACCACCATTACGGCAAGGTGGCGCTGTTCTGGGGGCTGGCCTTCGCGGTGCCCTTCTCGCTCACCTACGGCCCGTCGGCGACGGCGCACGAGGTGGTGCACACGGCACTCTTGGAATACATCCCCTTCATCATCCTGCTGTTCGCCTTGTTCACCGTGTCCGGCGGCATCCTCGTCACCGGCAATCTCAAGGGAACGCCGCTGGTCAACACGGTGATCCTGGCCTTCGGCACGGTGATCGCCAGCCTCATCGGCACCACCGGCGCCTCCATGGTGCTCATCCGCCCGCTGCTGCGCGCCAATGACGACCGCCGGCACAATGTGCACACGGTGGTGTTCTTCATCTTCCTGGTGTCGAACATCGGCGGCTCGCTGACGCCGCTGGGCGACCCGCCCCTGTTCCTCGGCTTCCTGAAGGGCGTGAACTTCTTCTGGACCACCACCCACCTGCTGCACGACACGGCGGTGATCGCGGCCATCCTGCTCGTCGCCTATTACCTGCTGGACCGCTTCTTCTACGCCCGCGAGGACGAGGTGATCCGCAATCCGCCGGACCCCACCCCGGCGACCGACAGCCTCGGCCTGCGCGGGGCGCAGAACCTGCCGCTGCTCGGCGGCATCATCGGCGCCATCCTCATCTCGGCGCTGTGGAAGCCGGGCATCAATTTCGACGTCTACGGCACCCATCTGGAGCTGCAATGGGTGGTGCGCGACGTGCTGCTCGTGGTGTTCGCGCTGATCTCGCTGGCCATCACCCCGGCGCTGGTGCGCGAGCGCAACGGCTTCGACTGGGAGCCCATCCTGGAAGTGGCGAAGCTGTTCGCCGCCATCTTCCTCACCATCATCCCCGTCATCGCCATCCTGAAGGCCGGCGCCAGCGGCGCCCTCGCCCCGCTGGTCAACCTCGTCACCACGCCGGACGGCCAGCCGGTGAACGTCTGGTACTTCTGGCTGACGGGCGCCCTCTCCGCCTTCCTCGACAATGCCCCGACCTACCTCGTGTTCTTCAACCTCGCCGGCGGCGATCCCCACCAGCTCATGGGGCCGCTCGCGGTGACGCTGGAGGCGATCTCGGCCGGCGCGGTGTTCATGGGCGCGCTGACCTATATCGGCAACGCGCCCAACTTCATGGTGCTCTCCATCGCCCGTCATCGCGGCGTGAAGATGCCGAGCTTCTTCGGCTACATGGCCTGGTCGTTCAGCTTCCTGCTGCCGCCCTTCGCGCTGATCACCTGGCTGTATTTCGTCTGAGGGGGCGGGCATGACGGTGGCATACGCACCACCCTCGCGCCCCGGACGCATGCAGCGTGAGCGGAATGCGAGCCGGGGCCCAGCGCAAGGGACCGCCGTAGGCGCTTCCGGGCCTTACGATCCTCGGGCTTTGCCCCGCTGCGCGGGGAGTCTTGCGCTGGCCCCCGGCTCGGCGCTCCGGCTTTTGCCGTCGCTGGTCCGGGGAACAGGCCGCCGGCGTCGCCGGCGCCCGTCGGGCCCCCCTACTCCCCCGCCAGCCGAAGCGGTGCACCCTGCGCCGCTTCCGCCCACCTGAGCCGCGCCTCGGCCTCGGCGATGTAGCCGCGGGTGAGCGGCACCGCCTCCTGGCGGCGCGCCAGCTGGATCTGGAACACGTTCAGGCCCTGATGGCGGAAGCCCATCTCGCTGGCGGCGAGGTAGAATTCCCACATGCGGCAGAAGCGCTCGTCGGTGAGCCGCGCCGCCTCCTCCCGGCGGGCGAGGAAGCGCTGGCGCCACGCCTTCAGCGTCTCGGCATAATGCAGGCGCAGCAGCTCGATGTCGGTGACGACGAGCCCGCTCTTCTCGATGTGCGGCGTCACCTCCGACAGCGCCGGAATGTAGCCGCCGGGGAAAATGTATTTGGCGATGAACGGGTTGGTGACGCCGGGCGGGTCGGAGCGGCCGATGGCGTGCAGCAGCATCACCCCGTCGTCCTTCAAGAGGCTCCGCGCCTTGCGAAAGAAGGCGCCGTAGTGGTCCACGCCCACATGCTCGAACATGCCCACCGAGACGATGCGGTCGAACGGGCCCTCCACGTCCCGATAGTCCTGCAAGGAGAATGAGACATGCCCCGCCAGGCCCCGCTCGTCGGCGCGGGCAGTGGCGAGCGCCAGCTGCTCCTGCGAGAGGGTGACGCCGGAGACCTCAGCCCCCGCCATCTCGGCGAGATAGAGGGCGAGCCCGCCCCAGCCGGAGCCGATGTCCAGCACCTTCAGCCCCGGCCGGTCCAGCACCAGCTTCGCCGCGATGTGGCGCTTCTTGGCGAGCTGGGCATCGTCGAGGCTCTGCCCCTCATGCTCGAAATAGGCGCAGCTGTACTGCCGGTCGTGATCGAGGAAGAGGGAATAGAGCCGGCCGTCGATGTCGTAATGGTGCGCCACGTTGCGCCGCGACCGCTCGGGCGGGTTGAACTGGGCGATGCGCCGCCCGAGCCGCCGCAGCACATGGAACGCCTTGGCCGGCACGCTGGGATTGAAGGATGCGGGCTGGGACATGAGCAGCGCGAGGAGGTCGGCGATGCTGCCTTCCTCCATCACCAGCGTGCCGTCCATATAGGCTTCGCCGAGCTTCAGCTCGGGATCAAGCACGATGCCCCGCTCGGCCTCGGCGGTGGTGAAGCGCACGGCGAGCGGCTCGGGGATCGGTCCGGCGCGGGGGGAGCCTTTCACGGTGAAGGTGCGGCCCGAGGCCGTCGTCACCTTCAGCGCGCCATCGACGACGACACGACGCAGAAGTGTCTCCAGCAACCGTTCCATCGGCCGCCTCCGGTTTCGTCCGCTCGATCCTTTCCCGCTTCCCGGCACCGGATGGTTCGGGCCACCCCCTGCGCCCCGAAATTCCCGGCCTGAAGCGCCGCAACCTCGAAATGAAAACACCAACCGTGCCGCACCG
The DNA here is from genome assembly GCF_043193615.1 of Xanthobacter aminoxidans. NCBI lineage: Bacteria > Pseudomonadati > Pseudomonadota > Alphaproteobacteria > Hyphomicrobiales > Xanthobacteraceae > Xanthobacter > Xanthobacter aminoxidans. Next base: position 727,930 of record NZ_JBAFUS010000001.1, read on the forward strand.
CAATACGGCACGCGACGATTTGACCCGCGGGGGGCGTGCGGGCCGGATGAGCCCGCCTCAGGGCGTCGGCCCGGTGCAGGCTTCCGAGCGTGTGGCGAGGGCGGTCCACACCTGCTCCACGGCGGTGCGGTTGTTGCAGCGGTCGGCGGTGGGCTCCAATTGCTCGTGCAGGTTCATCTGCACGGGCTTGGAGAGCCACCAGCTCATGGAGACCTGCCGGATCTTCTCCGGCGTCGCCGTGCCCACCGGGCAATGGCCGGCGCTGTCCTCGGGCCAGACCTTGATCTGCACGAGGTTCACCGCGCAGCGCCCGCCGAAGCGGCCATCGAGCCAGGCGGCGGCATGGGCCACGGCGAGCCGGCCGCGCCCGCTGCGCACCGCGCCGATGGCATCGACGGGGCCGACGACCTCAGGCAGAAAGCTCTGCTCCGCCGCGTCCGGCACCACCACGCCGCGGGCGGTGCGCTCCTCGGTGAGCACGCTCTGGGGATCGTTGGAGACGACGAGGACGAAGGGCGCGAGGGCCGGCTCCACGTCCACCATGGCCTGCGCCAGCTCCAGCGCGCTCTCGGCGCCGAAATTCTCGAAATAGCCGCCGTCCACGATGCGATCCACCACGTCCGTGTCCACCTGATAGATGGAGCCGGGGGGCGAGATCACCGGGAAGCGGGCCGAGTTGGTGGCCGCCGTGGAGAGCCGCACGTCGAGGTCCGAGCGCACGAGGCTGTGGAAGTCGATGGCGTGGGTGAAGATGGGGCATTCGGCCGTGGGGCCGCCGCTCGGGCAGCGGCTGGAGGCCGCGTAGGTCGGCAGGATGTCGGTGGTGATGATGCGCTGGCCGGTCTCCACCGACGTGCCGTTGAGCACGAGATAGGGCACCCAGTGCTCGGGATCGCGCGGGGCGCCGAGGAAGGGCTCGGAGAGGCGGCGCGCGGCGCCGGGGCCGGCATTGGCGCCCGCCGCCGCCACATGGCGGGCGAAGCTCGCCTCCCAGGCCTCCTCCAGCAGCGCGGCGCGATCGCGCAGGAAGAGCTGCACCTGATCGTGGAAGGCGAGGCCGAAGAAGGTGGCGGTGAGGAAGTCGTCCGCCGTCATGCTCTCCAGGCAGTCGCGCCAGCCGTGGATGGCGCCGCCGAACCAGTGGGCCGGCGCTTCGGTGGGGCACGGCGGCGCAGTCCCGGTGCGGGCGGACAAGGCGGCGGCCACCACCGCCGCGCCGTAGGAGCCGCCCGAGACGCCGGAGAGGGCGAAGAGGTGGGTGGCGACGTTCTTCCCCTGGCGTTCCTGGCCGTCGAGCACGCTCTGGATGGCCGCCGAGAAGCGCCCGTCGTCCCGCGCCGCGCGGCTCACCTTCGAGCCATCGGCGCGGGTGAAGCCGAAGGCCTGCTTCTGCCGGTCGTAGTCGAGGAAATGGCCGATCACGCTGGCGGTGAAGAAGCCCGCCCGGCTCGCCCCGCCCGCGGCGGCCACGATGATCGGGCGCGGACAGGATGAGGGCTGCTCCGCGCAGCCATTGGCCCGCATCCACAGATGGACGGCCTGGACGAGGCTGGTGCGGCGATAGGCCGGCTCGTCGGCGGTCACGGTGCGCACCGCGTGATTGTCGCCGAACACGTAGACGCCGACGGCCCCGGCGATGAACAGGCCGGTCAGGATCGGCACATGGAAGCGCCGCCCCACCGAGGACAGATAGGCGAGGATCGGCACCCAGCCGCCGAAGATGAGCGGCACGGCAAAGGCGAGCGGCAGGCGCGCGGCGAGCCAGTGCGGGCTCGCCACCAGCACCGCCACCACCAGCAAGGCGTAGAAGAGGAGCGCGAGGCGGCCGGAGGCGTGGAGCTGGCCCGCCGCATCGTCCCGCCTCGGCGCGATCGCCAGCAGGCCGAACACCGGCTTCAGCCACCGCCCGAGCACGCGGTCCAGCGCGGCGAGGGCTCTCACCCGCGTCAGCCGTCCGCGCAGCACGCAATAGAGATAGAAGAGCGGCACCGCCGCGAGCATGGCCCAGACGAGCAGCACCAACTGGTGGTGGGCGGCGGCGATGGCGGGGCGGTCGGCCAGCGTCGGCAGATTGCCGATGGCCGCATTGGCGCCCATGGCGAAGGCGAGGAAGGGCGCAAGGCCGATGAGGCGGGGCACCTCGCGCACCATCGCCGCCATCAGCCGGTCACGCCCGACGATGCCGCGGTGACCGGCCGAGGCATCGCGCCGGGCGACCAGCACCGCGAGGCCGTTGTCCGTCTCCACCAGCAGGCGCGCGGCGTAGTGCACCGGCATGGCCCATAGCAGGAAGACGGCGGCGACGAGGGAGAAAATGGCGCGGGAGAGGCCGGCCGCGGCGCCCACCGGGGCGCCGGCCATGGCCACGTCGAGGGTCACGTCCTGCGCCTGCGTCACCCCCGCCATCAGCGCGAGGCCGAGGAGGACGCTCAGCAGCGGAACCCGGACCACCCACAGCACGAGAGTGAGATCGAGGATGCGGCGCCAGAAATGCGAAACAATGCCCCTGGGCTTCTGCCGCAGGGGGACGTTTGCCGGCCGAGAGCCCGCACGCACACGCTCTATCCTCATGCGTGCCTCCCATCCCCCGCACGCATCTCTAGGATAGAAGTGTTCCGATCCCGCTTACAACTTACGCCCGGTTGAAGGTAGCAGGCGGACGTCGGGATGCGGGATCGAAGGGCCTCAGATCATCGCCATGCCGCCGTTGACGTGCAGCGTCTGGCCGGTGACGTAGGCGGCTTCATTGGACGCGAGATAGACGCAGGCGGCGGCGATGTCCTCGGGCGTGCCGAGCTTGGCGGCGGGCACGGCCTTGAGGATGCCCTCGCGCTGCTTCTCGTTGAGCGCGTCGGTCATGGGGGTGGCGATGAAGCCGGGGGCGATGCAGTTCACCGTCACCCCGCGCGAGGCGACTTCCTGCGCCAGCGACTTGGACATGCCGATCATGCCGGCCTTGGCGGCGGCATAATTGCCCTGCCCCGCATTGCCGGTGACGCCGACGATGGAGGTGATGGAGATGATGCGGCCGGAGCGGCGGCGCATCATGGTGCGCACGGCGGCGCGCGACAGGCGGAAGGCGGCGGTGAGGTTCACCGCGATCACCTGGTCCCACGCCTCGTCGGACAGGCGCATGAAGATGTTGTCGCGGGTGATGCCGGCATTGTTGACGAGAATGTCCACATGCCCGCCCAGCGCCTCCTCGGCGGCGGGGATGAGCTTCTCCACCTCTTCGGTGTTGCCGAGGTTGCACGGCAGCACGAACACGCGCTCGCCGCCCATCTCGGCGGCGATGGCGTCGAGCGCCTCGCGGCGGGTGCCGGAGACGGCGACGGTGGCGCCCTGGGCGTGCAGCGCCTTGGCGATGGCGCCGCCGATGCCGCCGGTGGCGCCGGTCACGAGCGCGGTCTTGCCGGTCAAATCGAACATGTCAGCCCCCAGTTTCTTTCGGGTGTCGCGGCTTTTGCGCCGCCGGTTGTATCGGCTTGGTCGGGTGGTGTCCCGACACAAGGGCGCCCTCGCCCGGATTTTTCCGGGGAGGGCGCCCGTCGGTGAGAAGATGTCAGGCGGCGGAAGCGGCCGCGTTGCGGGCGGCGATGAAGGCGGCCACGTCGTCGGGCGTGCCCACGGCGCTCGCCGCGATCTGCTTGTCGATGCGCTTCACGAGGCCGCAGAGCACCTTGCCGGCACCCACCTCGACCACGCGGTTCACGCCCGCGCCGGCCATGTAGATCACGCTTTCGCGCCAGCGCACGGTGCCCGTCACCTGCTCCACCAGCAGGCGGACGATCTCGGCCGGATCGGTGACGGGGGAGGCGCGCACGTTGGCCACCAGCGGCACGCGGGGCGTCATCACGGTGGAGCCGGAGAGGGCCACTTCCATGGCCTCGGCGGCCGGGCCCATGAGGCGGCAATGGAAGGGGGCGGACACCGGCAGCAGCACCGCCTTCAGCGCGCCGCGCTCCTTGGCGATGAGGATGGCGCGTTCCACGGCGGCCTTGGTGCCGGAGACCACCACCTGCCCGGGGGCGTTGTCGTTGGCCGCCTCGCACACGTCGTCGCCGGCGGCTTCCGCCGCCACCGCGACGGCCTGGTCGTAGTCGAGGCCGAGCAAAGCGGCCATGGCGCCCTCGCCCACCGGCACCGCATCCTGCATGGCGCGGCCGCGGATGCGCAGGAGCCGCGCCGCCTCGGTGACGGTGAGGGCGCCGGCGGCGGCCAGCGCCGAATATTCGCCCAGCGAATGGCCGGCGACGAAGGCCGCCTCGCGGGCAAGATCAAGCCCCGCTTCCGATTCGAGAACCCGCAGCGCGGCAATGGATACCGCCATCAGCGCCGGCTGGGCGTTGGCGGTGAGGGTCAGTTCGTCGGAAGGGCCTTCCCACATCACCCGCGTCAGGCTGTCGCCGAGGGCGGCATCCACTTCCTCGAACACGGCCTTGGCGGCCGGAAAATTGTCGGCGAGGGCCTTGCCCATGCCCACGGCCTGGCTGCCCTGACCGGGAAAAATGAAGGCAGTCTGGGGTGTTGTGCGCGACCCTTCGGTCATGGGCGGCCTCCGGCTGGAAATTGGCGAGCGGAGAGACACCGGGATTGTGGGCGAGTCAAGGCAAGGGGGTGGCAAGAGCCGCGTCAGGGCGATTCTCGAATCGCGTGTCAAGCCAACCTTACGATAAGGAAACTGGGGGTTGGCCACGCCCGCTTCACAATTTATCCATAACGAGCGATGGACATTGGGCGCAGCTCTGCACGTCCGCATCAGAAAGTGGTTCCGCCGTGAAGCCTGAAGTGAAGGCCATCCGGGGATTTCCGGCGCTTCTTGCCGCCGCTCTCCTCTCCGCCACCGTCATCGTCCCCGCCTGCGCGCAGACTCTGACGCCGTCCGGAACCGCGCCTTCCGCGCCGCCCACGTCGACCTTCACCGCGCCGCACCCCGCGCTGATGACCGGGCCCGTGCCCTCCTCCATGATGGAGCCGCCGCCGCCGAACCTGCCCTCGAGCACCGGCATGGCGGCGCCCGCGGCCGAGGCGACGGGCACCAACCCGCACAATCTCATCGCCTATTCCTCGGCGACGGTCGATGGCCCCTACATCGCCATGACCTTCGACGACGGCCCCAACCCCGAGACCACGCCGCGCCTTTTGAAGATGCTGGAGCAGCGCGGCATCAAGGCCACCTTCTTCGTGCTCGGCAGCCGCGCCGTCGCCTCGCCCAACATCATCAAGCAGATGATCGCGCAGGGGCACGAGGTGGCGAACCATTCCTGGGATCACCCCCAGCTGCCCAAGATCCCCGTGGCCGCCGCCGACAAGCAGATCGGCGACACCAACGCCGCCATCGAGCAGATCACCGGCCTCAAGATCCACAATCTGCGCCCGCCCTACGGCGCCATGACCCCGGCGCTGCGGGCGCATCTGCGCGAGAAGTTCGGCTCCACCTTCATCTACTGGTCCGTGGACCCGCTGGACTGGAAGGACCGCAACGCGCAGGTCATCCACGACCGCATCTTGAAGAATGTGCATCCAGGCGCGATCATCCTCTCCCATGACATCCACCCCACCACGGTGGACGCCATGCCGAAGACGCTCGATGACCTCATCGCCAAGGGCTACAAGTTCGTCACCGTCTCCCAGCTCATCGCCATGAACAAGGCGATGCCGGAGCCCAAGGTCGCCTCCCTGAACCCGGCGCCGAAGAAGAAGCCGAAGCCCCAGGGCACAGCCGCCGCCGCCAACACCACCGGCTCCACCGGCACGAAGCCGGCGACGACCGCGACGGCCAAGCCCGTCAGCGCCAAGCCGACCGCGGCGCCGCGCCCGCCGGCCAGCGTCGGGCTGTATTGAGGGCAGTTCGCTTTCCGCCCCGGCTCAGGCGCTCCGGCGCTGCCAGGCGCGGGGGGAGAGGCCGGTCCAGCCGCGGAACGCCCGGGTGAAATGGGCCGGCTCCGAATAGCCGAGGTCCAGAGCGACGGCGGCGATGGAAACTCGGCGCTGCCGCAACAGGCTCTCCGCCTCGGCCCTGAGGACCGAACGGGCGACCTGCTCGAACGTGATGCCGCGAAGCACAAGCCGGCGCTGCAGCGTGCGCGCCGACATGCCGAGCCGCCGCGCCACCGGCGCCAGCGCCGGCCGCCCCGACAGAAGCTCCAGCCGGATCAGGTGCTCCACCAGACCCACCAGATCATCGGGGATTGCCTCCCGTCCCGTGGGCTCCACCAGCTGCGGCCTCGGTGCGGGGTTTTCCGCAAGGAGATACGCCTCGGGAAAGCTCACAAGGGCGCGGGCGCTGCGGCCAAGATCCGTGCGCAGCACATCCTCGACCGCCGTCCGGCCAGGGAGGGGCGGCCCGGCCACCGCCGCCCGCAATGGGGTGAAGCGCGGGCCGATGAACCGGCGCAGCAGATCGAGCATGTAGCCGAGGGCGAGGCATTCGTTGAACTGGCGCCCTTCGTCGGAGCGGTCGGTGACGCCATAGGTCCAGTGGGCGATCCCGTCTTCGGCCCAGAGTTCGATTCGCGTCGAGGATTGCAGCAGGGTGCCCATCATGCTGTTGGCGCGGGCGATGGCCACGTCGAGCCGGTCGGCGCCGAGTACGTGGTCGGCGAGGGCGCCGAGGCCGAGGATGCCGGCTTCCACCGACAGCCGCGCCCCCAGCGCCGGATCGCCGATCTCCCGCGCCGCGCAGGCGATGAGGCGCAACTGGTCGCGCAGGAGGATCAGTCGCTCGGGATGGTCCACCAGCCGCAGCGGGAGTTCGGCGGCGCGGAACACCTTCGCGGGTGAGCCGCCCGCGCGCTCCACCACCTCTGCGACCCGCCCCATGGAGCGGGCCTTGGTGAGGCCCCATCCGGTCATCCGCGTCTCGTCCTGTCGCGAAATGGCAAGAACCGCCGCCGGCCCCGCGCCATTCTCGCGGCTGACGGGCGGCACAACCGCCCGCGCAGCTTCAGGGATGGAACGCAACATGAGCAAATCTTCTGAAATCGAGGCGCCGGAAGCGGTTCAGGCTGCCCTTCGCACAGCCGTTGGCGCGGTGCAGGCGGAGGTACGGGCGGGCGCGGTGCTCCACCTGCCGGCCCATGACGCCCAATGGATGGCGACTGGAATATCCGTCACGCGGGGCGAGACGGTCACACTCCTGTCTTCGGGCATCGCCTGGCTCTCCCGCGCTTTCGACCTGTTCGTTACCGGCGGTCTGTCGCTCTGGTACCGTATCGGCGACGGCCCCATCGGCAAGGTGGGAGGCGACACCTTCAGCTTCACCGCCGAGCGGGACGGGCCGCTTGAGCTGATCTGCCACCTGGCGGGGCAGTGGATCGACGAAAGCGGGCGCTTCGATCCCGCCTCGACCCTGGAGAACGGTGGCCTTTGCGTCGCGGCTCTGGTCTGGCGCGGCGACCGGGACGCGGGCCTTGCCGCCTTCGCGGCGGTCGATTCCACTGGCCTTGCGGCCCGCGAGGTCGCGCGGATCGCGGCCTTTCGCCCGCTGCCGCCGGGCTGGGCGCCCCTTTGGCGGGTGGGCGCCACCTCCATCTTCTGCGAGGCGGTGGACACGGACGCGCCCCCGCGCATCGCCTGCCGCTGCGTCGAGGATGCCGGCATCATCAAATATCCGCTCAGCCTGGAGCTGACCGACGACCTTGCCATCGCCTGGGACTGGCGCATCCAGCGCCTGCCCTCCACGGTCGCCGAGGACATCGCGCCGACCCACGACTATCTCTCCCTCGCGGTGGAGTTCGACACCGGGCAGGACCTGACCTATTTCTGGAGCTCCTCCCTGCCGGTGGGCACCACCTTCCGCTGCCCGCTGCCCTGGTGGGACCAGGTAGAGACCCATATGGCCGTGCGCTCCGGCGCCGAGGGCCTCGGCCAGTGGCTCGGCGAGCGGCAGCCGCTGCTGTCCGACTACCGGCGCTGCGTGGGCGGCGCCGATCCGGCGCGGGTGGTGGGTGTGTGGATCATCGCCCTGAGCGCCTTCCAGCGCGGCACGGGCCTCGCCGATTTCGCCCGCATCCGCCTGGAAGGCGCGGGTGGGCAAACCTGGATCGGGCCGTAGGAGAGAGAGCCTGGGCGGCCCCTCCCCGCCTTGCCTTTCCTCCGAAACCTGCTATACGCGCCGCTTCCGTCGCACCCGGCCGGGGGCTGAACGGACGGTCTTCTTTTGCCGCGGCCCATCCCACGGGTTTGGCCAAGGCGTCGGAAGACAGGGCGAAAGTCCGTCGTCCCGTGTCCCCGCCTTCCGAGCTTCGCGCCTTTCCGAAAGGCAAGAAGGGCTTGGCGCCGGTGGACGGAAGAGTGAAACCGAAAGGCAGTGAACACATGCCGCTCTACGAGCACGTGTTCCTCGCGCGCCAGGACGTCACGGCGCAGCAGGTCGAGGAACTCACCACCCGGTTCAAGGGTGTCATCGAGGCGAATGGCGGCTCGGTCGGTAAGACCGAGTACTGGGGCGTGAAGTCCCTCACCTATCGCATCAACAAGAACCGCAAGGCCCACTTCACCCTCCTGAACATCGACGCCCCCGCGGCGGCGGTGCAGGAGCTGGAGCGCCAGCAGCGCATCGACGAGGACGTCCTGCGCATCCTCACCCTGCGCGTCGAGGAGCACGAGGAGGGTCCCTCCGCCATGCTCCAGAAGCGTGACCGGGACGACCGTGGCGAGCGCGGAGAGCGTGGCGACCGCGGTGATCGTGGCGACCGCTTCGGCGGCCGCGAGGATCGGCCGCGCCGTCCGCGTCCGACCGATGAAGTGCAGGCCGAGGAGGGCAACTGATGGCTTTCGCATCGTCCGGTGGTGCCGGCGCCGGCGGCGGTCAGCGCCGTCCCTTCTTCCGCCGTCGCAAGACCTGCCCCTTCTCCGGCCCGAACGCGCCGAAGATCGACTACAAGGATGTGCGTCTCCTGCAGCGCTACATCTCCGAGCGCGGCAAGATCGTGCCCTCGCGCATCACGGCGGTTTCCGCCAAGAAGCAGCGCGAGCTCTCCGCCGCCATCAAGCGCGCGCGGTTCCTGGGCCTGCTGCCCTTCGTGATCCGCTGATCGCCTGATCCGCTGATTTTGGGCGCCCCCTTCGGGAGGGCGCCCTTCCTTTAGCGACGCGCTTCGGGGAATGACCCCCGAAGCGTCTGCTGGGGCGGAAAATCCGCCTCTAACCGCACCCGCGGGACAGCTTGTCGAGATGGTGTACCTTCTTCTCACAGGCGTGGCTGCCGGCCTCGCATCCGCCCTTCTTGCCGCCGGAGCCGCGGCGGGATCGGCGCTGGCCGTGCCCCTGTTCTATCTCTCGCCCCTGCCGGTGATGATCGCCGGCCTCGCCTTCTCGCCGCTCTCGGCGCTGGTGGCGCTTGCCGTGGGCGCTGCGGGGCTCGGCCTCGGCTTCGGCGGAACCCTCCTCCTGACGTACATGGTCAGCCTCGGCGGACCGGCCTTCGCCTTGTCCTATGCGGCGATGCTGGCACGGCCGGATCCGGCCGGACGGGACGGGCTGGTGTGGTTCCCGGTGGGCGGGCTGGTGCTGCTCTCCGCCGCCGTCTCGACGCTGGCGGTCATCATCGCCCTGTTCACCGTCGCCGGCGATTACGAGAGCTACCGCAAGGCGGTGATCGCCGCGTTCGAGACGCTGCTCTCGGGCCAGGTGCTGCCGGGGGCGGAGCCGACCGATCCCGCCGCCGTGGGGGCCATCGTGGCGCGCCTGCTGCCGGGCATGGCGGCGGTGATGTCCATGGTCTCGCAGCTCGTCTGCCTCTATCTCGCGGCCCGCGCCGCGCGAATCTCCGGCCGCCTCAGGCGTCCGTGGCCGACCCTGTCGGCCGTCCGCCTGCCGCCCGTCACCTCGCTGGTGCTGGCGGTGGCGATCGCCTTGTCCATGGCCGGGGCGATGGTGGGGCTGTCCGCCTCCGCCGCGGCCGCGACCTTGGTGTGCGCCTATGCGCTGGCGGGCTTCGCCGTGGTCCATGCCGTGACCATCGGCCACTCGGCCCGCTTCCTCATCCTCGCCGGGCTGTGGCTCACCACGGCCGTGCTCGGCTGGCCGGTCATCGCCATGGCGATGCTCGGCTTCGTCGACGCCATGTTCGACTTCCGCTCGCGCATGGGCTCCGGGCAAAGCCCGCCCGCCGCGAACGACCGCTGAAAAATACCGTAAATCCAAAGATCAGAGACAGGAGAACCAAAATGGACGTCATTCTTCTCGAGCGCGTCGCCAAGCTCGGCCAGATGGGCGAAGTGGTGAAGGTGAAGGACGGCTTCGGCCGCAACTACCTGCTGCCGAACGGCAAGGCCCTGCGCGCCACCAAGGCGAACAAGGAGCGGTTCGAGACCATGAAGATCGAGCTCGAGGCCCGCAACCTGGAGCGCCGCAAGGACGCCGAGGCGGTGGCCGAGAAGCTCGCCGGCCAGGCCGTCATCATGATCCGTCAGGCGGGCGAGAGCGGCCAGCTCTACGGCTCGGTCTCCACCCGCGACATCGCCGAGGGCTTCACCGCCAACGGCTTCAGCCTCGACCGCGGCCAGATCGTGATGAACCACCCCATCAAGACCCTGGGCCTGCACGTGGTGCCGGTGAGCCTGCACCCCGAGGTCGAGGTGACCGTGCAGGTCAACGTCGCCCGCAACGCGGAAGAGGCCGAGCGCCAGGCCCGCGGCGAGGACGTGCGCACCGCCCGTGATGAGGACGCCGAGATCGAGGCAGAGCTCGCCATCGAGCGCGCCGCCGTGGCCGCCGAAATCGCCGCCGAGGAAGGCGAGGAAGCCTGATTTTGGCCTGAGGCCTGCGGCGCCTGCACCCCGGCGCCGGTTGCACGCTTTGAACACGGCGTCCCGGCCTCACCGCCGGGGCGCCGTTTTCGTTTGGGGGTTCCGCCCTCGCGTCCCGGACGCATGCAGCGCAGCTGAATGCGAGCCGGGACCCAGCGCATGAGACCGCCGAAGGCGCTTCCTTGCCCAACGCCCTCAGGTTTTGCCCGCTGCGCGGAACCCTTGCGCTGGCCCCCGGATCGGCGCTCCGGCTGCGCCGTCGCTTGTCCGGGGAACAAGGACGGGAGAGCGGCGGGGCGATAAAGCGCGCCGTCCTTGTAACCTGGTGCCGTCATCGCCCGGCGCGTCCGGGCGATCCACGGTTGGACCGGGACGGATGATCGCGCAGCGCACCAGCGGCGGGGTGGATCGCCCGGACGAGCCGGGCGATGACGATAGTGGGGGGGCGGGCCTTCCGTTTCAGCCGAAAAGCAACAGCAGACGCAAAGGCGACGGCGCTCCGGCTGCGCCGTCGCTTGGCCGGGGAACGGCGGATTCCGTCTGCCACAGGAATCCTCTAAACTCCCGCCGTTTCATCGCCGCCGGCCCGACCGGCCCCCATATTTCAATCCTTGGAGCTGCCCGCCATGGCGCGCGCCCGTACCGCCTATCTCAACCGGGCCGATGTGCCCGACCGTGCCGCGCTTCAGGCAGCGCTCGATGCCTTCAAGCTCAAGCTGGTGCTGGATGACGGCTATGTGCCGCTTTTAACCTCCGGCTACCTGCCCTGCACCCTCCAGGGCGAGGATGCCGGCTTCACCCTGCGCTTCCGCGCGGTGGGGGAGGATGGCGGCAAATATCCCGCCCTCGCCCCCGTGCTGGACGCGCGGGACGTGGCCGCCGACATCAAATGGACCGGCGACATCCGCGAGGAGGTGAGCGCCATGGCGGTGCTTGCCGCCCTCGCCGGCTCATTCGGCGCCGTGGTGCACGACCCGGAGAAGGACGCGCTCATCGCGGCGAAGACGCTCCTCGCCCGCGCCAAAGAGGGCGCCGAGGAGCTGTAGGCCTCAGCGGGCGAAGCTTCAGTGCGCGACGCTCTTGGACATCAGGTTGATGACGATGACGCCGGCGATGATGAGCCCGAGGCCGATCAGCGCCGGCAGGTCCAGCTTCTGGCCGTAATAGACCCAGGCGAATCCGGTGACGAGCACGATGCCGACGCCGGACCAGATGGCATAGGCGATGCCCACCGGCAGCGTGCGCAGGGTGAGCGACAGGCAGAAGAAGGCGATGCAATAGCCCACCACCACGATCACCGAGGGGCCGAACTTGGTGAAGCCTTCCGCCTGCTTCAGCGCCGAGGTGGCGATGACCTCGGCAACGATGGCGATGAGAAGATAGACGTAGCTCATGTGACCCTGCCCCCCGCCGCGGTCGCCCGCAGCCCCATGCGCAGAAGAGGCGCCGGCCCCGTCGCTGTCAACGCGGGGAAATTCCGCAGCGCCGGCCGGCCAGCCTTTCCGTTGGAGGTGCCGTCATCGCCCGGCTATCCTCCCTCCTCCTCCCACCCCAGCATGACGGCGCCCGTGACCGAGCCTTTCACCCCCCGCGATCCCGCCTATGAGACCAAGGTGCGCGACAGCTTCGCCCGCCAGCCCTTCATGACCCTCATCGGCGCCACCCTCGGCGCGGTGGCGCCGGGACGGGTGGAGATCGTGCTGCCCCATGCGGAGAAGGTGACGCAGCAGCATGGCTATTTCCACGGCGGCTCCATCGGCGCCATCGCCGACACCGCCGGCGGCTATGCCGCCTACAGCCTGTTCCCGCCGGAGTCGACCGTGCTGACGGTGGAGTACAAGATCAACATTATGGCCCCCGGCAAGGGCGAGCGGCTGGTGGCCGTGGGCGAGGTGACGCGGGCGGGACGCACCCTGACCGTGGCGAAGGTGGAGGTCTATGCCGAGGCCGGCGGCACCCGCACCCATTGCGCCACCGCCACCCAGACCCTCATGTGCCTCGCCGGCCGCAGCGACGATCGCGATGCGGCCCCGACCCGCGCCCCTTCCGGCGACGCGACGGCCTGATGCTGTTCGCCGCCCCCCTGCTGCCGGGCCGCCTCGTGCGGCGCTACAAGCGCTTCCTCGCCGACGTGGTGCTGGACGACGGCACAGAGACCACCGCCCATGTGGCCAATTCCGGTGCCATGCTGGGGCTCGATGCCCCCGGCAGCCGCGTGCTGCTTTCCCGCTCCCTCAACCCCGCCCGCAAGCTGGCCCTGAGCTGGGAGCTGGTGGAGGCGGATTTCGGCGCCGGGCCGGAATGGGTGGGGGTGAACACCATGCACCCCAACCTGCTGGTGGCCGAGGCCATCGCCGCCGGCCAGGTGCCCGCCCTCGCCGGCTACGCCCGGATGCGGCGGGAGGTGAAATACGGCAAGGCGAGCCGGGTCGACATCAAGCTGGAAGACGACGCCCGCCCCGACTGCTTCGTGGAGGTGAAGAACGTCCACCTCATGCGCGCGCCCGGAAAGGCCGAGTTCCCCGACTGCGTGACCGCCCGTGGCGCCAAGCACCTCGATGAACTGGCCGGCGAGGTGGCGGCCGGGCGGCGGGCGGTCATGGTCTATATCAGCCAGATCGGCTCGGCCGGTTCCATCGCCCTCGCCCGCGATCTCGACCCCGGCTATGGGCGCGCCTTCGACCGGGCGCGGGACGCCGGGGTGGAGGCGATCGGCCTCGCCTGCCGGATCACGGCGAACGGTATTAACGTGGAGCGAACCGTGCCCATGCTGGGATGAGGTGTCGATTCGAGAGCTGACACCATTGGACAGGCCCCGAACCCCGGGCGAAAACGTGGTGAAACCCGATTCGGAAACCTGGGGTGAATCGCCGATGGCCGTCCCGTTCAGCCTCTCCCGCCGCGGAACCCTGAAGCTCGCCGCGACCCTCGCCGGCGCCCTTGTGGCGGACTCCCTGCTGCCCGCCATCGCCGCCGACGATCCCGACCTTGCGGAAATTAAAGCCCTGAAACCAGGCACTTACGTCTGGTATCCCGAGCGCTCGCCCGACGGCTTCGTGGCCATCGTGGTGAATTTGTCCGACCAGCTCTGCTTCGTCTACCGAAACGGTGTCCGGATAGGGGCGTCCACGGTCTCGACTGGCAAGGACGGGCACGAAACCCCTACCGGGGTATTTACGATCCTGGGCAAGGACGTGGACCACCATTCCTCGCTTTATAACGACGCATCAATGCCTTACACGGAGCGCCTGACGTGGTCGGGCGTGGCGCTGCACGCGGGCGGCCTCCCCGGATACCCCTCCTCCCACGGCTGCGTGCACCTGCCGCTGGCCTTCTCCAAGCTGGTCTTCGGCATCACCCATCTGGGCACCCCGGTCATCATCGCCGACCGCCATTCGGCGCCAGAAGATGTTTTGCATCCGGGACTTATCATGAGCGAGGGTCTGGAGCAGCAGCTCGCGACCTCCGCCACCGGCGAGGGCGCCCCCCAGGATGCCACCGCCGCCCCGGAGCCCGTCTCCATGGTGGTGAGCCGGGCCGACAGCTCCATCACCGTCCTCAAGGGCGCACAGACCGCAGTGCAGGGTCCCGTGAGCATCCGCGATCCGCAGAACCCCTTGGGAAACCTCGTCTATGTGCTCATGAGCAAGGACGGAGCCGCGCCCCGCTGGAGCGCCGTCTCCTATGAGGGGAACGGCGTCGTGGCCGGCCTGGCGCAGGATGCGCTGGCCCGGATCAGCGTCGATCCCTCCATCAACAAGCAGGTGGCCGCTCTGGTGACGCCGGGCACGACCTTGTTCCTCACCGACCTGCCCGCCCACCCCGGCACCCGGAGCGACGGCGGATTCGTCGTGATGGCACAAAAGGTTACGAGCTGATGCGTCGGCTCGCCGCCGCGGCAATCCTCGCCCTCCTCGGCACCGCCGCGTACGCCCAGAACAACCCCGCAGCCCCGGTGCCGGCCAAGGAGCTGTTCGGCCGCGCCGCCCAGCCCGCCCCCATGGCCGCGCGCAGCATCGGTTTCTATTCCAAGGGCTGCCTCGCCGGCGCCCAGGCGTTGCCCGTCAACGGTCCGAACTGGCAGGTCATGCGCCTGTCCCGCAACCGCAACTGGGGCCATCCGGACCTCGTCGCCTTCCTGGAACGCTTCTCGGCGAAGGTGCCGCAAGTGTCTGGCTGGCAAGGCATTCTCGTCGGCGACATGGCCCAGCCGCGCGGCGGCCCCATGCTCACCGGCCATGCCTCCCACCAGATCGGCCTCGACGCCGACATCTGGCTGACGCCCAGCCCCGGCCGCGAACTCACCCGCGAGGAGCGCGAAAAGCTGTCCGCCTCCATGATGGTCCGCGCCGACCGCAAGGACATCGATCCCGCCAACTGGCGGCCGGACACCTGGAAGGTGATCCGCGCCGCCGCCGTCGAGCCGCGGGTGGAGCGCATTTTCGTCAATGCCGCCATCAAGAAGGCGCTGTGCCGGGAGGCGACGGGCGACCGGTCCTTCCTCGCCAAGGTGCGGCCCTATTGGGGGCACGACTACCACATGCACATCCGCCTCACCTGCCCGGCCTCCAGCCCCGACTGCCGGCCGCAGGAGGCCCCGCCGACGGGGGATGGCTGCGGATCGGAGCTGGATTGGTGGTTCACCGACGCCGTGCTGCACCCCAAGCCGGAGAAGGAACCCTCCAAGCCCAAGCCGCCCCTCACCCTCGCCGATCTGCCCGACGCCTGCGCCGCCGTGCTCGACGCGCGCTGACGGCCTCGCGCGAACGTGCTTGGCCGGGGAGCCGGCCTCCGGCTGGTGCCGCTCCGTTCCCCGGCGCATCATACCGGCGCAGGCCGAAACGGCCGCAGCATCATGGGAGGGCGCAATGCTGAAACGTCTTGGTGTTGGTGCAATCGTCCTGTTTGCGGGCCTGAGCCCGGCGGCGGCAGAGAAATGGGATCTTTCGACCATGACCTGCCAGCAGTTCCTGCAGGCGGACAAGGATACGATCACCATCATCCTTACGTGGCTCGATGCCTACTACAAGGACGACGACGCGCCGCCGGTGATCGACACGGACAAGTTCGTGAAGAATGCCGAAAAACTTGCCGGATTCTGCGCGTCCTCGCCGAGCCTCGGTCTCATCACTGCGGCCGACAAGGTGTTCGACTGATCCCGGAACCCGCCGCCTTAGTCCCGTCTTGAAGAGCTGTCCGCAATTCCGGCCGCCCCGGCCCACGGGACGGCGAGAGGGAGGTTCATGTGTCCGATCTGTCTGATCTGTTTCCCGGATTTGCCTCGCACTACGTGGATACGAAGGCCGGCCGCATCTTCCTGCGGCAGGGGGGAACGGGTGCTCCCCTGCTCCTGCTCCACGGTTTCCCCCAGAGCCACGTGATGTGGCATCGCGTGGCACCCAAGCTCGCCGAGCAGCACACCCTCATCATTCCCGATTTGCCCGGCTACGGCTGGAGCGCGGCGCCGGAGGGCGGAGCCGATCATTTTCCCTATTCCAAGCGCGCCATGGCAGCCGCCATGGTGGAGGTGATGGAAAGCCTCGGCTTCGCCCATTTCTCCGTCATGGGCCATGACCGCGGCGCGCGGGCCGCCTACCGGCTGGGGCTGGACCATCCGGGCCGTCTCGACCGGCTGGTGCTGCTCGACATCGTGCCCACCTACGTGATGTGGCATCGTATGGACCGGGCGCGGGCGCTGCAGGTCTATCACTGGGCGATGCTGGCCCAGCCGAAGCCCCTTCCCGAGAAGCTGGTGGGTGGCAATCCCGCATGGTTCCTCGACTGGACCATGGCGAGCTGGACGGCGCACAAGGACCTTTCGGCCTTCGATCCGCGCGCCATGGCGGCCTATCGCGCAGCGATTTCCTCGCCCGACCGGCTGCACGCCCTGTGCGAGGATTACCGGGCCGGGGCCACCATCGACCTCGCCCATGACGAGGCGGACATCGCCGCCGGCCGAACCCTCTCCTGCCCGACGCTCGCGCTGTGGGGCGCCGCCGGCATCCCGAGCCGGGGCGCCAGCCCGCTGGAGGCCTGGAAGGCGTTTGCCCCGCAGGTGGAAGGACAGGCCATCGAGGCCGGCCACTTCGTGGCGGAGGAAGCCCCGAAGGCGATGCTCGATGTGGCCATGCCGTTCCTGGCGCAGGGACGGCCGTAGACCGACTACCGGCGTTCCTGGAAGAACGCCCGCAGCACCTCGGCCGCCTGCCGCTCGGCGATGCCGCCATAGACTTCCGGCGCGTGGTGGCAGGTGGGCTGGGAGAAAAAGCGGGGGCCGTGCTCCACGGCGCCCCCCTTGGGGTCGGGTGCGCCGAAATAGAGCCGGCGGATGCGCGCGAAGGACAGCGCCGCCGCGCACATGGCGCAGGGTTCCAGCGTCACGTAGAGGTCGCAGTTCATCAGACGTTCGGTCTTGAGCTGCGCGCCCGCCGCGCGGACCACCAGCATTTCCGCATGGGCGGTGGGATCGTTCAGCTCGCGCGTGCGGTTGCCGTTGCGGGCGACAACCTCCGACCCGCGCACGAGAACCGCGCCGACCGGAACCTCGCCCCGCTCGGCTGCCGCGCGCGCTTCGTTGAGCGCCATCTGCATGAAGGTTCCCGACATGGTGCCTTTAACCGCCCCTGATCTCGCCCAGCCCATCGCCGCGCTCGCCGCGCAGCCTGCGCTGTGCTAACTCCCCCTCATGCCGCGCACATCACCGCCCCGCAAGGACAAGAACCGCGTTCCGCGCCAGAAGCGCGAACTCCCCGCCGCCCCTCAGAAGGAGGCAGAGCGCGTCGCCAAGGTCGTCGCCCGCGCCGGCCTCGGCTCGCGCCGCGAGATCGAGGAATGGATCGAGGCCGGCCGCGTGGCGGTCAACGGCGAGGTGCTCACCAGCCCTGCCGTCACCGTCACGCCCGCTGACGCCATCACCATCGACGGGGAGCCTCTCCCCGAGCGGGAGCGCACCCGCCTCTTCCTTTACCACAAGCCCAAGGGCGTCGTGACCACCAACCGCGACCCGGAAGGCCGCACGACGCTGTTCGAGATCCTGCCCAAGGGCCTGCCGCGCCTCGTCAGCGTGGGCCGGCTGGACCTCAATTCCGAGGGCCTGCTGCTGCTCACCAATGACGGCGGCCTCGCGCGCGTGCTGGAATTGCCCGAGACCGGATGGCTCCGCCGCTACCGCGTGCGCGCCAACGGCGAGATCGATCAGGCCAAGCTCGACACGCTCATCAAGGGCATCACCGTGGATGGCGTGGAGTACGGCCCCATCGAGGCTGAGCTCGACCGTGTGCAGGGCGCCAATGCCTGGATCACGGTCTCGCTCCGCGAGGGCAAGAACCGCGAGATCCGCAACGTGCTCGGCGCGCTCGGCCTCGCGGTGAACCGACTGATCCGCGTCTCCTACGGTCCGTTCCAGCTGGGCGAGATCCCCGAGGGCAGCGTCGAGGAAGTGCGCACCCGCGTGCTGCGCGACCAGATCGGAGCTGACCTTGCCACTGCCGCCGGCGCGGATTTCACCGGTCTGTTGGTGGAGCGGGAGATTGAAGAAATCCCCGTGCGTCCCGCCTACCGTCCCGCGGGACGCCGGCAGGCCGAGGCCGACAAGGCCGGCGGGCTGAAAGTGCCATCTCGCCGCGCCAGCCGCGAGCGGGAGGAGTTCGACGCGCCGGTTGAGGATGTCATCCGCCCCGCCGCGCCGCGCGTGCGCCGCCGCGCCAGCGAGGAGCACGGCACCGAGCGCGTGGGCACCGTCGCCGACCGCAAGGGCCGCTCCGTGAAGGTCGAGCGTGTCCGCGCGCCGAAGGACGAGGCGCCGCGCCGCGCCCGTCCGGCGGCAGGCGAAGGCGAGGGCCGCCCCTTCCGTCGCAGCCGGGACGAAGGAGCCGCCGAGCGGCCGCGCCGCGAGGGTCGCCCCTCCTTCCGCGATGACGCGCCGCGTGGACGCGGCCCGCGCGAGGAGAAGGAAGATTTCCGCCGCCGCCCCACCCGCTCCGGCGGCGGCGACGAGCGGCCGCGCCGCTATGAGGATGACGGCGGCTTCAAGCGCTCCGGCCCCCGCCGCGAAGGCGATCGCCCCCAGGGTGACCGTCCGTTTCGCTCCCGCCCCGAGGGACGTGGCGGCGATTTCGGTGACAGGCCGACCCGCAGCCGCAGCTTCGGTGGCGACCGGCCCGAGGGCGAGCGCCTGGCCCGCGCCCGGCCCCGGCCGGAAGGACGCGGCGGCGACTACGGCGACAAGCCCGCCCGCGGCCGCAGTTTCGGCGGAGAGCGGACAGAGGGCGAGCGTCCCGCCCGTGCCCGGCCCCGCCCGGAGGGACGCGGCGACTATGCCGACAAGCCCGCTCGCGGCCGCAGCTTCAGCGGCGAGCGGACAGAGGGCGAGCGCCCCGCCCGTGCCCGGCCCCGGCCGGAAGGTCGCGGCGATTTCGGGGACAGGCCGCCGCGCGAGCGCAGCTATGGCGACAAGCCGGCCGGCCGCACCCGTTCGTTCGAGGATCGTCCGGGCGGCGGAAAGCCGGCGGGCCGACCGGGGAGCAAGCCCGGCGGCTTCGGCGCGAAGGGTCCCGGCAAGGGATTTGGGAAGCCCGGCGGTCGTCCTGCGGGTGGCAAACCCGCTGGCAAGCCCGGCGCGGGGCGCTCCGGCCCCGGCAAGCCCGGCGGTCCGCGCGGCAAGCGCTGACGGGAACGTCTGACCCATGCGCATCGTGGGTGGCCGCCTCAAGGGACGGGCTCTGAAAGGCCCGTCCTCCAGCCTCACGCGCCCCACCTCCGACCGGCTGCGCGAGAGCCTGTTCAACATGCTCGCCCACGCCTATGGCGATCCGTGCGACGGCGCGCGCGTGCTCGACCTGTTCGCCGGCACCGGGGCGCTCGGAATCGAGGCCGTGTCGCGCGGCGCGCGCTTCGCTTTGTTCGTGGAGGAGGCCGCGGAGGCGCGGGGGCTCATCCGCGACAATGTGGAGGCCCTCGGCCTCACCGGCGTCACCAAGGTGTTCCGCCGCGACGCCATCCGGCTCGGCGAAATGGGGCCGGGCGAGCCCTACGGCCTCGTTTTCTGCGATCCGCCCTATGGAAAGGGCCTCGCCGAACAGGCGATCGCCGCGGCGGTTGATGGCGGCTGGCTCACCGCGGATGCACTGCTTATCATCGAGGAGCGCACCGGCCTGTTCGTGACGCCGGACGGCTTCCGCGAGATCGAGCGGCGCGCCTATGACGAGAGCGAGCTGACGTTTATCGAGCGGGCCTGAGCCCCTCCCCTCACCGCTCACTGCGGACGATCACCTCCATCAGCTCCGCCACCTTGCGACGCTGGTCCTCCGCATCGCCCGAGCGGATGGCATGCTCGACGCAATGCCCCACATGATCCTTCAGCACCTCCTCCTCCACCCGCCGCAAGGCGGCGCGGACGGCGGAGAGCTGGGTGATGATGTCGATGCAATAGCGGTCCTCCTCCACCATGCGGGAGAGGCCGCGCACCTGGCCCTCGATGCGGCTCAGGCGCTTCTGGACTTGCTCTTTGGTCGGGCTGCGCATGGCTTGCCATATACCCCCTATGGGTATATTGGACAAGAGAGGATACCCCCAGGGGGTTTATTGACGCCTTGAACATGAGCCAGCGCAAGGCCACCTGCCCCGATGCGGCCTAACGCTGGCAGCCGGATTTGCGGAGCCGCCATGGCACAGGACCACTCGTCACACGACCATTCCTCGCACGGCGGCGATTGCTGCGGTGGCAAGGCACCGCCCCCTCTCGACTTGTCGGCGGTGGCCAAGCCGGCCTTGCCAGAGACGGTGAAGGATCCTGTCTGCGGCATGGACGTGAAGACCGACCCGGCGGCCGGCAAGCCCACGACCGAGCATGAGGGGCGCACCTATTTCTTCTGCTGCAACGGCTGCAAGACCAAGTTCGAGGCGGCGCCGGAGACCTATCTCGCGCCGGTGAAAGACCCGGTGTGCGGCATGATGGTGTCGCCCGGCACGGCCAAATACTCGGCCCGGCACGAGAAGAAGCCCTATTTCTTCTGCTCGTCCTCCTGCGAGACCAAGTTCAAGGCCGACCCCGTACGCTACGTGGGCGGCAGCGCGCCGCCGCCGCCCGCCGAAGTCCCGGCCGGCACCATCTACACCTGCCCCATGGACCCGGAGATCCGGCAGATCGGCCCCGGCATCTGCCCCATCTGCGGCATGGCGCTGGAGCCGGAGGTCGTCACCCTCGACGAGGGGCCGAACCACGAGTTGGTGGACATGACCCGCCGTTTCTGGATCGGCCTCGCCCTCACCCTGCCCGTCTTCGTGCTGGAAATGGGGAGCCACCTTTTCGGCTGGTCGCCGCTGCCGCAACAGATCTCGAACTACGTCCAGTTCGCCCTCGCCACGCCCGTGGTGCTCTGGGTGGGATGGCCGTTCCTCCAGCGCGGCTGGCTGTCGCTGAAGACGCGGCATCTCAACATGTTCACCCTCATCGCCATGGGCACGGGGGTGGCCTATCTCTATTCGCTGGTCGGCACCTTCGCGCCCGGCCTGTTCCCGCATGATTTCCACGCCCATGGCGGCGGCGTGCCCGTCTATTTCGAGGCGGCGGCGGTCATCACCGTGCTCGTGGCCCTCGGTCAGGTGCTGGAGCTGCGCGCCCGCGAGCAGACCTCCAGTGCCATCAAGGCCCTCCTCTCCCTCGCCCCCAAGACCGCCCTGCGCATCTGCGCCGACGGCACGGACGAGACCATCGACCTCGGCCTCGTCGCGCCCGGCGACCTGCTCCGCGTGCGCCCCGGCGAAAAGGTGCCGGTGGACGGCACGGTGGCGGATGGCCGCGCCGTGGTGGACGAAAGCCTCGTCACGGGCGAGTCGCTCCCCGTCAGCCGGGAGCCCGGCGAGAAGGTCATCGGCGGCACGGTCAACGCCTCCGGCGTCTTCACCATGAAGGCGGAGAAGGTCGGCCGCGAAACCCTCCTCTCACAGATCGTGCAGATGGTGGCGCAAGCGCAGCGGTCGCGCGCGCCGATCCAGCGGCTGGCGGATCAGGTCTCCGGCTGGTTCGTGCCGCTGGTGTTCGCCGCCGCCGTCGTCGCCTTTGCGGTGTGGATGGCGGTCGGCCCCGAGCCCCGGCTGACCTTCGCGCTGATGGCTGCGGTGAGTGTGCTCATCATCGCCTGCCCCTGCGCCCTCGGCCTCGCCACCCCCATGTCGGTGATGGTCGGCGTCGGCCGCGGCGCCCAGCTCGGCGTGCTGGTGCGCAACGCCGAGGCGCTGGAGCGCATGGAGAAGGTGGACGTGGTGGTGGTGGACAAGACCGGCACCCTTACCGTCGGCAAGCCCAAGGTCATCGCCGTGCGTGCCTTCAACGGCCGCAGCGAGGATGAAGTGCTGCGCCTCGCCGCCGCGCTGGAGCGGGCGAGCGAGCATCCCCTCGGCGCTGCCATCGTGCATGAGGCTGCGGCGCGCGAGCTGGTCACATCCGAACCGTCCGGTGTTGACAGCCCGGCGGGCAAGGGCATCGTCGGACAGGTGGAAGGCCACACGATCGCCGTGGGCCATGCCGCCTTCATGAGCGAAATCAGTGTCCACACCGACCATCAGACAGCCATGGCCGAGAGCTTCCGCCGCGAGGGGGCGACGGCGGTGTTCGTGGCCATCGATGGCAAGGCCGCCGGCCTCGTGGCCATCGCCGATCCGGTGAAGGACACGACCGAGGCCGCGCTGAAGCGGCTGCAGCAGGACGGCGTGCGCGTGGTCATGCTCACCGGCGACAACCGCACCACGGCCCTCGCCGTGGCCAAGCGCCTCGGTATCGTCGAGGTGGAGGCAGAAGTTCTGCCTGCCCGCAAGGCCGAGGTGGTCGAGCGCCTGCGCAAGGAGGGACACGTGGTGGCCATGGCCGGCGACGGGGTGAACGACGCCCCGGCTCTTGCCGTCGCGGACGTGGGCATCGCCATGGGCACGGGCACCGATATCGCCATGGAGAGCGCGGGCATTACCCTGCTCAAGGGCGACCTGGCCGGCATCGCCCACGCCCGCGCCCTGTCGCGCGCCACCATGGCGAACATCCGGCGCAACCTGCTGTTCGCCTTCCTCTACAATGCGGCGGGCGTGCCCATTGCGGCCGGCGTGCTTTATCCCAGCCTCGGCCTGCTCCTGTCGCCCATGGTGGCGGCTGCGGCCATGGCGCTCTCGTCCGTCAGCGTCATCGCCAACGCCCTGCTGCTGCGGGCCTTCACGCCGCGCTGAGCAAGGGCGCGGCTTTACAGGCTCCGCCCCCGGACGGAAGATCGATCTGGGGGACGACCATGGGGCTTTCGGCAGGGGGCATTTCTGAGCGGATCGGCCGGGCCGGCGCCGTGGCGCGCGGCTTCGGTTCCGCTCTTCTTGGCCTCGCCCTGCCGCCCACCTGCATCGCCTGCGGCAGCATCACCGGCGCAGCGGGGGGATTGTGCGGGCCGTGCTGGGGCAAGCTCTCCTTCATTAGCCGGCCCTATTGCGAGCGGACCGGCGCGCCGTTCAGCCATGATCCAGACCGCGTGTTCGGCGATGGCTGGCTCTCGGCCGAGGCGCTCGCCGATCCTCCGGCCTATGATCGCGCCCGTGCGGCCGTCACCTTCGATGACGTCGCCCGCGGCCTCGTGCACAAGCTGAAATATGCCGACCGCCTTGATCTCGCAGCGCCCATGGCGCGGCTGATGCTGCAGGCCGGCACCGATCTTACGGGCTCAGCCGAGATCATCGTGCCGGTGCCGCTCCATCCGATCCGGCTGTGGCGGCGCAAGTTCAATCAGGCGGCCCTCCTCGCCCGGCATGTGGCGGCTGCCACGGCCCTGCCCGTCGAGGCCGGCGCGCTGGTGCGGCGCCGCCGGACGCCGTCGCAGACCGCGCTGGGGCGCAACGCGCGGCGGGCGAATGTTGCTGGCGCTTTTGCAGTGCCGCATGGCGCGACGCATCGCATCGAGGGCCGTCGCGTGCTTCTGGTCGATGACGTGTACACGACCGGCGCGACGCTCGACGCCTGTGCGCAGGTGCTCCGCCGCGCCGGTGCCGCCGGTGTCGATGCGCTCACGTTTGCGCGGGTTGTCGAATTCGGCTGACCCCTTATGATGCGACGCTTTCGTGACGGCGCGCCCCCGCGCCGTCCCACCTGTCGTGACATCATGAAGCCCATCGAAATCTATACCAAGAGCTGGTGCCCCTATTGCCATTCCGCCAAGGAATTGCTGCGGCGCAAAGGCTTGACCTTCACCGAGATCGACGTGACCACCGACGCCGAAGGCCAGCAGGAGATGATCCGCCGCGCCAATGGCCGCACGTCCGTACCGCAGATCTTCATTGGCGAGACCCACGTGGGCGGCTGCGACGACCTCTACGCTCTGGAGGACGCCGGCCGGCTGGACGCCCTCGCAGCCTGACCCCTGCACGGGGCGTGCGACCGGCGCGCCCCGTGCATTCCCGCCGGGAAGAGCCTATCTGTCGAAGATCGCGCCGCGCCGGGCGCGAAACGGCGATCCAGGCTCCGGCGGCAGCGAAAGAGCAAGCCCCATGACCACCTCGGAACCGACCCCGGCCAAATCCGCGCCCGAAGCGCGCACCGGCAAGACCCTCCGCGTGGGCCTGATCCAGCTGCGAAGCGGCCGCGAACCGGCGGCAAACCTCGATGCCGCGGCCGCACTCATCCGCGAGGCGGCCCGGGACGGCGCGCGCTATGTCCAGACGCCGGAAGTGACCAACATCATGGAGCTGGATCGCAAGGTCCTGTTCGAGAAGCTCCAGGAAGAAGGCAACGACGCCACCCTCGCCGCCCTGCGCCAGCTGGCGCGCGAACTGGGCATCACGCTCCATATCGGCTCCCTCGCCCTGAAGGTTTCCGATGCGAAGGCCGTGAACCGCGGCTTCGTCATCGACCCCGACGGCGAGATCACCGGCCGCTACGACAAGATCCACATGTTCGACGTGGACCTCGGCAATGGCGAGAGCTACCGCGAGTCGAACGCCTACCGGCCGGGCGAGCGTGCCGTGCTGACCGATGTGGACGGTATCCGCCTCGGCATGACCATCTGCTACGACCTGCGCTTCCCCTCGCTCTATCGGGCGCTCGCCGAAGGCGGCGCCAAGGTGCTCACTGTGCCGTCGGCCTTCACCCGGCCCACCGGGGAGGCCCACTGGCACATTCTGCTGCGCGCCCGCGCCATCGAGAACGGCGCCTATGTCCTGGCCGCCGCACAGGGTGGACGGCACGAGAATGGCCGCGACACCTATGGTCATTCGTTGGTGGTCGACCCCTGGGGCCGCGTCATCGCCGAGGGCGGGACCGACCCCGGCGTCATCCTCGCCGAGATCGACATGGCGGAAGTCGCCGCGGCACGGGCGCGCGTGCCGTCTCTCACCAACGGCCGCCGGTTCGAGATCGCCGAGCCGGGGCAGATCGGCCACCTCCACGTGGTGCGTGCCTCCTCATGATCCGCTACACACTCAAGTGCGACGACGGCCACGAATTCGAGAGCTGGTTCCCCTCCTCCACCAGCTACGACACCCAGCGTGCACGCGGCCTCGTCACCTGCCCCACCTGCAATTCAGCCAAGGTCGAGAAGGCCGTGATGGCCCCCTCCGTGGCGCGCACCGACAAGGGGATGCCGGACAGGGAGCCTGTGGGCGCACCCGCAAGCGGGCCCGACGCTGGTGCGGCTGCCGAAGCGCCTTCCGCCGAGGCGACGCCCGTGGCGATGATGGCGCGGCCCGACAGCGAGTTGCGCACGCTGATCCGCCAGCTGCGCGACCATATCGTCGCCAACTCGGATGATGTCGGTGACAGCTTCGCCGACCTCGCCCGCAAAATGCATGACGGAGAGATCGAGCATCGCCCCATCCGTGGCGAGGCGACTGTGGAAGAGGTGAAGGCCCTGCGCGAGGATGAGGTGGAGGTGTTCCCCCTGCCCGTGCTGCCGGAAGATCGGAACTGAGGCCTAGACCTCGCGCTCCGCCACCATGAAATAGTTCACCGAGAGATCCTCGGTCAGGCGGAAATCCCCGGAGAAGGGCTCGTAGGCGAGGCCCACCTTCTCCCGAGCGGCAAAGCCGGCTGAAGCGAGCGTCGCCTCCAGCTCTTCCGGCGTCACGAACTTCTCCCAGCGATGGGTACCGGGCGCCAGCCAGCGCAGGACGTATTCGGCACCGACGATGGCGAGGGCGAAGCTCTTGGGCGTGCGGTTCAAGGTGGAGAGCGCCAGCACGCCGCCGTCCGCCACCAGACGCCCGGCGGTGCGCACGAACAGGCCGACATCGGCCACATGCTCCACCACCTCCAGCGCCACCACCACATCGAAGCGGGCGCCGCGCTCGGCCAGTGCCTCGGCGGTCTCGGCCTCGTAGGTCACGGTGAGGCCCGATTGCGCGGCGTGGGCGCGCGCGATGTCCACATTGCCGGGAGCCGGGTCGATGCCCGTCACATCGGCGCCCATGCGGGACAAGGGCTCGCTGAGCAGGCCCCCGCCGCAGCCGATGTCGAGGAGGGAGAGGCCCTTCAGCGGGCGCAGCGCACGGGCATCACGGGAGAAATGCCGCACCAGCGTGTCACGCAGGAAGGCGAGGCGCGCCGGATTCATGGCGTGCAAGGGCGCCATCTTGCCCTTCACGTCCCACCATTGGGCGCCGAGCGCCTCGAAGCGGGAGACCTCTTCCGGATCGACCGTGGCGTTCATCTGCGGCATCACGGCCTCCTCGTCGGCGGGCAACATTCCCCACACTTAGGCGCCGCATCCGGCGCGGGCAAGGCCGCGCCGGCGGCCCTGTCAGCGCACCATGCCGACGATGTCCTTCACGTCGCGGATGGTCTGGTCGGCGATCACCCGGGCACGGTCGGCGCCGTCGATGAGAATGGCATCGATCGCAGTCGGATCGGCCATCAGACGCTGCATCTCGGTGCCGATGGGGCCGAGCTTCGCCACGGCCAGATCCACCAGCGCGGCCTTGAAGGCCGAGAACTGGGCGTTGCCGTAATCCGCCAGCACCTGCGCCTTGGTGGTGTCGGACAGGGCCGCGAAGATGCCGACGAGGTTGTCCGCTTCCGGGCGCCCCTTCAGCCCCTCTTCCTCCGAGGGCAACGGCTCCGGATCGGTCTTCGCCCTGCGCACCTTGCCGGCGATGGCGTCGGCATCGTCGGTGAGGTTGATGCGGGAGAAGTCCGAGGCCTCCGACTTCGACATCTTCTTGGAGCCGTCGCGCAGGCTCATCACCCGCGTCGCCGGGCCGGCGATGAGCGGCTCGGTGATGGGGAAGTAGCCCTCGCCATGGCCATTGGAGGCGATGGAGGGGGCGAAGTCCGTGTTGAACTTCTGGGCGATGTCGCGCGTCAGTTCCAGGTGCTGCTTCTGGTCGTCGCCGACCGGCACGTGGGTGGCGCGATAGAGCAGGATGTCGGCAGCCATCAGGGTCGGATAGGCGAAGAGGCCCACGGAGGCGTTCTCGCGGTCCTTGCCGGCCTTCTCCTTGAACTGCGTCATGCGGTTCAGCCAGCCCATGCGGGCGACGCAGTTGAACACCCAGGCGAGTTCGGCGTGGCCGGACACCTGGCTCTGGTTGAAGACGATGTGGGCCTTGGGATCGATGCCGCAGGCGATGAAGGCAGCCGTCACCTCGCGGGTGTGGCGCTTCAGCTCTTCCGGGTCCTGCCAGACGGTGATGGCGTGGAGGTCGACCACGCAATAGATGCACTCGTGGCTCTTCTGCAGTTCCACGAAGCGCTTGATGGCGCCGAGATAATTGCCGAGATGCAGGTTGCCCGTGGGCTGCACGCCGGAAAATACGCGTTCTGCGACCGCCGCCATGGCGAACTCCCCAAAGAGCGGCGCGCCGCTCGACCTGAACACGGGCAACGGCCCGCAAAAGTGAATGCGGCGCGTCATGCCACCTGGGGCGGCACGGCGCAAGGGCACGGCCCGCAACGCTGCTGCCCGGCTCAGATGCGGCCCGTCCAGGCCTTCGAGACGGCCGTCTTCACCACGAGCGCACCGGCGCCGTAGATGACACCGCCGCTGGAGACGAGCCCGACCAGCCGCAGGATGCCCGCCAGCGTCCCCTCCGGCACGGGCCACGTTGCTGCGAGCGCGCCGACCCCGGCCCCCATGGCGAGGCTCGCCGCCGCGAGGCCGGCGGCCGAGAGCAGCGTCGGCGTCGAGAAGCGCAACGCGCCGCGGGCGATGAGGATGCCCCCCAAGGCCAGAATCGATGCCGCAGCGGACAGCGCCACAGCCCCCGCCGCGATCAAGGGGCCGCCGACCGTTCCGAGCCCGGCAGCGGCGACCATGCACAGCAGCAGCGAGCCGAGCGCGATTCGCTCCGCCGCCTTGATCTGTCCGGACGTGGAGGCGGCGGCCGAGAGGATGCGCTCCAGCCCCTGCGCCGGCAGCGAGAACGAGAGGACGGCCAGCAGCACGGCCGTCAAGCGGGCGTCTTCGCTGTCGAAGCTCCCCCGCTGGAAGAGTGTGACGACGATGGGCTCGGCCAGGACCGCAAGCCCGACCGCCGCCGGCAAAGCGAAGGCAAGCGCCGCCAGCACCGCCCGGCCGGCATCGTCCGCAGCCTCGGCTCTCCCGCGCCGGAGCAAGGCCGGCACGAGGACCGCCCCCGCGCTCGCACCGACGAGGCCCAGGGGGAGGTCCATCAGCCGCTGGGCATAGTTCAGGGCGGCGGCGGCGCCAGGGCTGGCGGACACGGCTGCGACCACGATGATGAAGCGAAGCTGGCTCAGCCCGGCAAACAGCAAGGCGGGCGACGCCGCCCGAAGCACACCGAGCGCCGCCCGGAGATCGCGAGCCGTCAGAACGCGGAACAGCGGCTGCGCCGAACAGCCCCTTGCAGCCAACCTCATGATGGCAAATTGAGCGCAGCCCGCCCCCACCTGCGCTGCCGCGATGGCGAAGGCGGCGGTGTCGCTTTCCATCAGCCCCTTGGCGAGCAAAACGCCGATGACCGCGAGCACCGTGACATTGGCCGCTGCGGGAGCCAATGCCGGCAGCAGCACGCGATGGGCGGCATTGGCGATGCCGCCGAAAATCGCTGCGAGCCCGGCTAGCGGGATATAGAGAACCACCACCCGACCGCAGAGAATGGCGACATCCGCCCGCTGCCCGCCCGCCTCGAAGCCCGGCGCCATCAGGCCGATCACCTGCGGCATGAAGAGTGCGACGATAGCCGCGAACGCGAGGAGGAGACCGCAGAGCAGCAGCAGGGTCGCGCCCGCGAGCCGGCCAGCCGCTTCATCGCCCGTTCCCGCGGCTTCGTTCGTCGTCCGGGCGAGCGCCGGAATGAAGGCGAGGTTGAAGGCGCCCTCGGCCAGCAGCCGGCGCGCCAGCAATGGCAGCGCCATGGCCGCCGCCAGCGCATCTGCCACCGGCCCGACGCCGAGCACGGCGGCCGTGGCCGCATCCCGCGCAAAGCCCATAACGCGGGACGCGAGGGTTGCCGCCGAGACGATGGAGGTTCGGGCGAGGAGGGACATGAGCCCTGCCTATGCCTCGCTAGGCCGGTTGTGTCGATGGGCTCTGCGCAGAACGTGCCCTCCAAGCCCTGCCCAGGGCGCAAGCCGCGACGGAGAATGCCCGTCACAAACGAAAAACGCCCGCTTGCGCGGGCGTCTTCCGGTCGATCATGCGTCTCAGGCCTGGGGCTGAGGCTCGATGGAGCCGCCGGCACCGCCGGGGCGGGGGCGCTTGGTGGTGGGGATGGCCGAGCCGCGCGGGTTGGACGGCTCGAGCACGCTCTCCCGGTTCGGCGTCTTACCGTCGAGGAGGTCCACGATCTCGTCGCCCGAGAGCGTCTCGTATTCGAGCAGGCCGCGGGCCAGAGCTTCGAGGTCGTCGTACTTCTCGGTGAGGATGCGCTTCGCCTCGGTATAGCCCTCGTCCACGAGCCGCCGGACCTCCTTGTCGATGGTCTGGGCCGTGGCCTCGGACACGTTCTGGTGGCGCTGCATGGACATGCCGAGGAATACGTCCTCGTTGTTCTCGCCGTAGGCCACCTGGCCGAGCAGATCGGAGAAGCCCCAGCGCGTCACCATCATCTTGGCGAGGCGGGTCGCCTGCTCGATGTCGGAGGCGGCACCGGACGTCACCTTGTCGTGGCCGAACACGAGTTCCTCAGCCACGCGGCCGCCCATCATGATGGCGAGACGCGAGGTCATCTGCTCGTAGCTCATGGAGAGCTTGTCGCGCTCCGGAAGCTGCATGACCATGCCGAGTGCCCGGCCGCGCGGGATGATGGTGGCCTTGTGCACCGGGTCGGTCGCCGGAACATTGAGGGCGACGATGGCATGGCCGCCCTCGTGATAGGCGGTGAGCATCTTCTCTTCCTCGGTCATCACGAGGGAGCGACGCTCGGCGCCCATCATCACCTTGTCCTTGGCGTCCTCGAACTCGGCCATGGTGACCATGCGCTTGTTGCGCCGGGCCGCCATCAGCGCCGCCTCGTTGCAGAGGTTCGCGAGGTCCGCGCCGGAGAAGCCGGGCGTGCCGCGGGCGATGGTCTTGAGATTCACGTCGGGGGCGACGGGGATCTTGCGGGCGTGAACCTTCAGAATCTGCTCGCGGCCGACCACGTCCGGGTTCGGGACGATGACCTGACGGTCGAAGCGGCCGGGACGCAGCAGCGCAGGATCGAGCACGTCCGGACGGTTGGTCGCGGCGATGAGGATGATGCCCTCGTTCGCCTCGAAGCCGTCCATCTCCACCAGCAGCTGGTTGAGGGTCTGCTCGCGCTCGTCATTGCCGCCGCCGAGGCCGGCACCGCGGTGGCGACCCACCGCGTCGATCTCGTCGATGAAGATGATGCACGGCGCATTCTTCTTCGCCTGCTCGAACATGTCGCGCACGCGGCTCGCGCCGACGCCCACGAACATTTCCACGAAGTCCGAGCCCGAGATGGTGAAGAACGGCACGTTGGCCTCACCCGCGATGGCGCGGGCGAGCAGCGTCTTGCCGGTGCCGGGGGGGCCGACAAGCAGCACGCCGCGCGGGATGCGGCCGCCGAGGCGCTGGAACTTCTGCGGGTCACGCAGGAATTCCACGATCTCGGTGAGGTCGCTCTTCGCCTCGTCGATGCCGGCCACGTCGTCGAAGGTCACGCGGCCGTGCGCCTCGGTGAGGAGCTTGGCGCGGCTCTTGCCGAAGCCCATGGCCTTGCCGCCGGCGCCCTGCATCTGGCGCGACAGGAAGATCCAAACGCCGATCAGCGCCAGGAACGGCAGCCAGGAGAGCAGCAGGCTCACGAACCACGGCACGTTGTCCGACGGCGCGCGCGCAGTGATCTGCACGCCCTTGCCGTACAGGCGCTGCACGAGCGAGGGGTCGTTCGGCGCGTAGGTCTGGAACGAGCCCGAACGGTCGGAATAGGTGCCGGTGATGTTCGGCCCCTCGATCACGACCTCGCGCACCTTGCCAGCGTCCACGTCGGTGAGGAGCTGCGAGAAGGAGATTTCGTTCGCATTGGTGCGCTGGCCCGGGCTGTTGAACAGCGAGAACAAGGCCAGCAGCAGCAGGACGATGATCACCCAAAGGGCGAAATTACGTAGATTGGCGTTCATTGAACCCTCGTGGGGACAGAAGGTCGGTTCCGCTTCGACGCCTCACCATACGGAAAGGATACCTCCGCACAGCACCGCCGCCGGTGGAACCTCCCGCACCGTCCAGCGCCTAATTTAGGAGCGAGGCCCCGTCTTGCCAAGGAGAGGCACCTTTTCCGCACTTGAATTCGTCGCGATGCCCTCGGTCGGGCGCCGGGGTGGTGCGCTGGATACGAGCACCCGCCCCTTCCGGACGGCCACACTGGCACCTGCCAGGGTGCGGCGAAATGGAGCAGCCGGCAAAGCGAGCGCAGCCAAAAGCGCGGCCAGCAGAACCTCGAGCTTGGCCAATTCGACCGGGCCTTCCCTCCCCTGCGCCGTCACGCAGCGGCCGAGAAGACGCAGGGCGATTTCCTCCGGCAGTTTGGCAAACCGAGCGGCCTCGATGGCGACGCCCGACTTGTCGGCGGTAACAAGTTCCGCCTCCACCCTGTCCGTCATCGCCTCCAGGGCCGAGTCGGCACGGGCGAGCCGGCGGGCGAGGCGGGCGAGGCCGCGCGCGTCGAGGCCCTCCTGCGCCAAAGCGGGAGCGAGTGCCCTCAGGCGTGGACGTGCGAAACGGGCATCGAGATTGGAGGGGTCGCTCGCATAGGCGATGTTGGCGGCATCAAGCGTCGCCACCAGGCGCGCCTTCGGCAGACCGAGGAAGGGGCGCAGAAGGATGAGCTCACCCCGTGCCGTCTCGGCGCTCATTGCCGCGAGGCCGGCAAGGCCCGAGCCCCGCGCCATCCGGAACAGCACGGTCTCGGCTTGGTCGTCGCAGGTATGGGCCAAAGCAAGCGCCGGCGCGCCGACCCGATCCGCCTCGGCCGTGAGCAGCCCATAGCGGGCGTCCCGCGCTGCCTCCTGCAGGCCGCGATCGGGCTTTTCGCCCTGCCAGCGAAGCGTGCGATGAGGCACGTTCAATCGAGCGGCCAAACGCGCCACATCGGCCGCCTCCTCGGCTGCCGCCGGCCTCAATCCATGATCGACCGTCGCCGCAAACAGCCGCGGTCCACCCGGGGACTGCGCCCGCCAGCGGGCGGCGAGATGCAGCAGCGCGGTGGAATCAGGCCCGCCGGAAACAGCGAGGAGAACGGCGGGACGGCCGGCAAAGCTGGAAAAGAGGACATCGAGTTCGCTGTCGGCGACCGCCGAGCGGAAGTCGGGAGACAGGCTTGCGGAATCCGCCGCCATCAGTCTCAGCAACCGACGCGCTTCTGCTCGCGCTCGACGGCCTGCCGGACGGAGGAGGCGGTGCGAGGATATTTCCGGTCCACCTCCTGGAAGGTGGCGCAGGCCGTCTCCTTTTCGCCGAGGCCGGCGAGCGACTGGCCGAGCCGCAGCAGCGCCTCAGGCGCGCGGGCGGAATTCTGGTACTTGGTAGACACCTCGAGGAACGAGGCTGCAGCATCGGAATAGTTCTGCCGCAGGAACAGACTCTCTCCGAGCATGAAGGTCGCGTCGGCGATCAGGCGGTCGTTGGGAGAAGACTGGATGATCTGGCGGAAGGTCTGCTCGGCGCCGGCATAGTCCTGTCGCTGAAGCTGGGATTGGCCGGCATCGTAAAGCTCGCGCACCGTGGCCCCGGCGGACGGCAGCGCGGCCACCTGCTGGCCGGCGGCCGGGCGGATGGGCGCCACGTCCACCGCGCGGGGCGCGGGCGTGGCGCTCGCGGGAGAGCCGAGCGGCTGGGGCGCACCCGGCGCGGCCGGGTCCATGTTGGGATCGAAGGCGTCGGAGCGGCGTACCGGGGCGGCGGGCGCTGCCGCCGGACGGCCGGAGGGAAGCACCGCCGGCGCCTGGACCGGCGCGGCAGCAGGCGCCGCGGACGGTGCGACGGACGGACGGCCGCCGCCGGCCTCCTCCAGCCGGCGCACCTGCGCCTCAAGCTGCTGGTTGCGATACTGCAGTTGCTCGACCTGTCCGGTGAGCTGACGCAGGGTCGATTCCAGCCGCTCCATCCGCTCCATCAGCTCCGGATCCTCGCGCGGAGCTTCCTGCGCGGGCTGGGGCGGCTTGAACAGATTGCCGAACAGGTTCCCGTCGTTCTGAGCAGCCGCGGGCGCTGCCGTGCCGAGGGCCGCAGCAAAGGCAAGGCCGAACAGGACGGCATAGGTGCGAACAAGAACACCGACCGGGCGCAGGCGCATCTTCATGTGACTTTTGCTTGGGGCTGGTGGCGAGAAGCACGTCCGGAACCGTGCCGGTTCGAGCCATGCGACTTTACCCCGCCGATCGCGTCCAAAGTGTGACCCGTCAACGACTTGCCGTGGACCGATCGAGGTTCTGCGGACGCTGGGCGCACGAAGGCCGGCACCCGCGGGCGCCGGCCTTCGCGAGACATTCGGAAGCAGGATCAGGCGCCGCCGCCGTTCAGCACCGTCACCGCGCGGCGGTTCTGAGACCAGCACGAGATGTCGTTGCACACCGCCACCGGGCGCTCCTTGCCATAGGAGATGGTGCGCATCCGGGCCGGGTCGATCCCGCGGGAGGCGAGGTAGTCACGCACGCTCTGGGCGCGCTTGGCCCCCAGCGCGATGTTGTATTCGCGGGTTCCGCGCTCGTCCGCATGACCTTCGATGGTGAAGGTGTAGCGGTTGTACTGCTGGAGCCACTGGGCCTGACGGTCCAGGGTCGCGCGGGCCTGCGGGGTGAGATCGGTCTGGTCGCTCTCGAAGAACACGCGATCGCCGACGGCGACCACGAACTCCTGAGGGGAACCGGGAGGGCCACCCGCGCCGCCGACGCCGGCATTCTGGTTGGGATTGTTGGCGCACGCGGCAAGCGCCAGCGCGAAGCCAAACAGAGCCGCGAACCGGAAGCCGCGAGCAAGGCTGAGGAAACGCATCCGGTAACTCCCTTCTCAACGCTGCACCGGAGGCTTCGGGTCTAAAGCCGTCCGGTTAAGCGAACGTTCCGTACGCGGCCTCTAGGCCGCTCCGAGAGCCGAAAACCGGAGGATGCGGACCACTCCCGCTCGCCATGGTTTCCGGGCCGTTATCATCGCCTTTCGGGCGGGTACGCGCCTCCCTCTCCCGCGTGCAGAAACCAGCACGGCAGGTGAATGAGGTGTTTGCCCGAAAGGCCGGGAGAGGCGACGACGCCCCTCGTCCGACGCGTCCTTCACTGATGCCGGGACGTGGCGTCATCATGGCGCGGAGGTGCAGGGGTGAAGGCAGCGCAACGGCGGTGGCGGGCGTTGCAAAAGAGCCACAACCGAGCCCTTGCTCGGCACCGCCCCTCATCGCTTCGCCTTCAGGAGCGGCCGGATTCCCAGCGGGCGGCCTGCGCCTGCGCCTTCTTGCGGTCTGCCTCGGGCAGCTTGGCCACCACATCGTCCAGCATCGGGTCGCCGAGGCCCCGGCTCTTGGCGAGGAGGTGCCAGGCAGCCGCCTTCGTCTTGTCCTCCGGCACGCCGCGTCCAACCGCGAGCAGCCGCGCATAGCGGTTCTGGGCGATGGCATTGCCGGCCAGCGCCGCCTTGCGGAACATGGCGGCAGCGGCGGCCTCGTCCTTGGGCACGCCTGTGCCGTTGAACTGCATGATGGCGAATTCCACCTGCGCCGTGACGTGACCGAGGCGCGCCGCGGCGCCCATCATGCGGGCGGCCGCGGCGACATCCTTGTCGACGCCATTGCCCTCCTTCAGCAGCACGCCGAGGGCATACTGGGCATCTTCCACATCCTTGGCCGCGGCGATCTCGAACCAGCGCGCGGCCTCCGAAGGCTCCTTGGGGACCTTTCTACCCTGGAGATAGAGCAGGCCGAGATTGTACGCGGCGCCGGCATTCCCCTTCTCCGCCGCCTGACGGAACAGCTGTGCCGCCGCGACCTCGTCCATGGGAACGCCGCGGCCGGCGAGGGTCATGTTGCCGAGCGCGAACAGCGCTCCGGTCGAGCCGGCATCCGCCGCCTTGCGATACCACTCGATCGCCTTTTTGGGGTCAAGGGGAACACCGAGGCCTTCGGAATAAAGCTCGCCAAGCAGGGTCATGGCCGCCGGATCGGTTCCGGCGCGGGCGCGCTTCAGGGCCTCGTTGAAGGCGGAAACGTAATAGCCGCGCTGGTACGCGCCATAGGCGAGATCCCCCGAGCCGCCCGGCGTATCGAGGCTGGGATAGGAGATCTGCAGGCCCAGGAGTGGCATGGGCGCGGGTTCGCGCGGACGCTGGACGGTCTTTGGATCCGGCTTTGCGGACGGCTTGTTGCCGGCCTTCCCATCGGGCTTGGCCGGCTTGGTCGCAGGTTTGGCAGCGGGTTGAGTGGAGGACGCGGCCCCGCCGGGCTGCTGGGCCTGCGCATACGCCAGGGACGGCGCCAGAGCCACCGCGAGGGCGAGCAGCACGGCGCTGCCTGAAACAGCGAACCTTAGCCTGCTGAATGGCGCGCGGACGGCCGACATCATTGCGCGTCGTCACCCGATACAAGGCGCGCCTGCGCAGCCGCCACCACCTTCGGTGCTTCGCCGGCCGACGCCAGCAGCGCCTCCGACAGGGCGATGAAATCAGCTCCGGCTTCGGCCAGCGCCGTCACCTCGTCGAGGGAAGAGGCGACGCCGACGCAGGGTACCTCGAACAGTTCGGCCCACCATTCCACAAGATCGCGCACACGGAAGAACTCGCCCGGCTCCGGCGCAAGCGCGCCGAAGGCGACGTAATCGGCCCCGCTCTCCCCTGCGATCATGGCTTCATGGCGTGTCGCAAGCCCAGCGGCACCCACAATGGCCGCAGGCTTCAGCAGCCTCAGCGCCGAATCGAGCGCCGGTCCGGCCGCAACGTGCACGCCGTCGAGACCGGCGCTGGCGACGAGCCCCTCGGAGCCTTCGAGGAGTACGGCCGCATCATGCCGCTGCGCCGCCCCCGCGATCTCGGCGAGCCGCGCCGCATCGAGCTTCTCGCCGGCAGGGGTGCGCAGCACCACGCAGGCCACGTCGCCCGCGCGCACCGCGGCCTCCACCATGCGCGGGTCGAGCGCAGGCGTGACGGTGAAGACGAGCATGAGGCGGGCGCCGGTGGCGGGCGGAGGATTGGCCATGGGTCTGATCGGTCTGCCAAGAAATCGGCGAATTGGGGGCACGGACGCGGAATGTCGTCGGCTTTCGCCAGACCATAAGAAAAGGGCCGGCGCAAGCCGGCCCTTCCTGAACGTGATGCGCCCGATGCTCAGGCGGCCTTGCGCTCCTCCTCGGCCGACCACTTGCCGAGGGCCGCGAGGGAGTTCATGTGCGCGCGGTGGGCGAAGGCGGCCTGCGCCTTGGCCACGTTCTCCGGCTTGCCGGACCACGCCTTCTGCGGCGCGGCCTGCAGGGCGCGGCCGTAGGAATAGGTGAGCTTCCAGGGCAGGCCGCCCAGCTTCACCATGGCGTCGAGGTGGGCGGTGGCGTCCTCGTCGGACTGGCCGCCGGAGAGGAAGGCGATGCCGGGCACTGCTGTGGGGACGCAGGCCTTCAGCACGCGCACGGTCTTCTCCGCCACCTCGGCCACAGAGGCCTGCACCGGGCTCTTCTTGCCGGGCACGATCATGTTGGGCTTGAGCACCATGCCTTCCAGGCGGACGCGCTGGTAGTACAGCTCCTCGAACACCGTCTTCAGCGCCCATTCGGTGACGCGGTAGCAGGTGTCGATGTCGTGGGCGCCGTCCATGAGCACTTCCGGCTCGACGATCGGGACGATCTTCGCTTCCTGGCACAGCGCCGCATAGCGGGCGAGCGCGTGGGCGTTGGCGCGGAGCGAGGTGTAGGACGGAATGTGCTTGGTGGTGTCGATATCGATCACCGCGCGCCACTTCGCGAAGCGGGCGCCGAGGTCGTAATACTCCTTGAGGCGACCGGCGAGGCCGTCGAGACCCTCGGTGATGGTCTCGCCGGGGCAGAAGGGCTGCGGCTTGGCGCCGGCGTCGACCTTGATGCCGGGGATGGCGCCGGCCTTCTCGATGACGGAGACGAGCGGCGTGCCGTCCTTCGCCTTCTGCCGGATGGTCTCGTCATAGAGGATGACGCCGGAGATGTAGTCCATGCCCTGCGAGCGGAACATCAGCTCGCGGTAGTCGCGACGGTTCTCCTCGGTGGATTCGACCCCGATGGCATCGAACCGCTTCTTGATGGTACCGCCGCTCTCGTCTGCCGCGAGGATGCCCTTGCCGTCGGCCACCATTTTCTGCGCGATCGCGTCGAGCTCCGCCGTCATGTTCTTCACCTGCCTTGTTGCCGCCCCTCGGCGGGCATGGACGCCGGAGCGTGGCACTCCGGCAGATTGATTGTCGTTTGCGCGCCCGAACCGCGGCGCATCTGTCTGCGCGCCTGCAAGTCCCGGAGCCGGCACCGGGTTCCCGACCGATGCCCTACCCGAAAAGCGCCCGCCGCGGAGGGCCGGGCGGGCGCAATCTTCGTCATTTTATCCCGCAGCGCAATATCAGCGCCGCAGGGCCTCCACGCCCGGAAGCGCCTTGCCCTCAAGCCACTCAAGGAAGGCACCGCCGGCCGTCGAGACGTAGGAGAAGCGCTCCGCCGTCCCCGCGTGGTTCAGCGCGGCCACCGTGTCGCCGCCGCCCGCGACCGACAGCAACCGCCCGTTGTGGGTGAGGTCGCCGACATAGCGGGCCACGGCCACCGTCGCCGCATCGAACGGCGTCATCTCGAACGCGCCGAACGGCCCGTTCCAGACCACCGTCTTCGCCCCGTCGAGCTTCTGCTTGACGATACCGACCGTCTCCGGACCGGCGTCGAGCATCATCTCGTCGTCCTTCACGTCATCGACGCTGGTGACGCGGTGCGCGGCATTGGCCTTGAACTCGGTGGCGACCACCGCGTCCACCGGCAGGACGATCTCGCATCCAGCCGCCTCGGCCTTCTTCAGGATGTCCCGCGCGGTGTTGGCCAGGTCGTGCTCGCAGAGCGACTTGCCCACCTTCTTGCCGAGGGCGGCGAGGAAGGTGTTGGCCATGCCACCGCCGATGACGAGGATGTCCACCTTCTTCACGAGGTTGCCGAGCAGTTCGAGTTTGCTGGACACCTTGGAGCCGCCGACCACGGCGAGCACGGGGCGCTGGGGCGCCTCGAGGGCCTTGGTCAGCGCCTCGATCTCGCTCTCCATGGAGCGGCCGGCATAGGCCGGCAGCTTGCGGGCCAGCCCCTCGGTGGAGGCGTGCGCGCGGTGGGCGGTGGAGAAGGCATCGTTGACATAGATGTCGCCGAGGCTCGCGAGGGCTTCGATGAAGTCCGGCGCGTTCTTCTCCTCGCCCGCATGGAAGCGGGTGTTCTCCAGCACGATCACCTCGCCGGAGGCGAGGCGGGAGACGGCGCTCTTCGCCTCGTCGCCGATGCAATCGGAGGCGAACGCGACCTTGCGACCGAGTTCGCCCTCAAGGGCCTTGGCGACGGGGGCGAGCGACTGGCTTTCGTCGCGGCCCTTGGGCCGCCCGAAGTGCGCCAGCAGGACGGCCTTGCCGCCCTTGCCGGTGATGTCCCGAATGGTGGGCAGGATGGCCTTGAGACGGGTGGCGTCGGTGACGCGCCCGCTCTCCATGGGAACGTTGAGGTCGACACGCACGAGGACCCGCTTGTCGGCGAGGTCCACGGCGTCATCGAGGGTGCGGAAGGCGATCATGATGGCGCCCCCTTTTCCCGGTCAGCCCAGCTTGCCCATGGCGACGGCCGTGTCGCTCATGCGGTTCGAGAAGCCCCACTCGTTGTCGTACCACGACAGCACCCGCACCAGCGTGCCTTCCATGACCTTGGTCTGGTCGAGGTGGAAGGTGGAGGAGTTGGGATTGTGGTTGAAGTCAATGGAGACGTTGGGCTGGTCGGTGAAGCCGAGGATGCCCTTCAGCTGCTGCGAGGCAGCCGCGATGATCGCCTCGTTGATCTCTTCCTTGCTGGTCGCGCGCTTGGCGACGAACTTCAGGTCGATCACCGAGACGTTCGGGGTCGGCACGCGGATGGAGGTGCCATCCAGCTTGCCGGCGAGCTCAGGGAGCACGAGGCCCACCGCCTTGGCGGCGCCGGTCGAGGTGGGGATCATGGACATGGCCGCCGCGCGGGCGCGGTAGAGGTCCTTGTGCATGGTATCCAGCGTCGGCTGGTCGCCGGTGTAGGCGTGGATAGTGGTCATGAAGCCCTTCTCGATGCCGACGGCATCGTTGAGGACCTTGGCCACCGGGGCGAGGCAGTTGGTGGTGCAGGAGGCGTTGGAGACGACGAGGTGCTCGTTCGTGAGCTTCTCGTGATTCACGCCATAGACCACGGTGAGGTCCGCGCCATCGGCCGGGGCCGAGACCAGCACGCGCTTGGCACCGGCGGCGAGGTGCGCCGCAGCCTTGTCACGCGAGGTGAAGATGCCGGTGCATTCCAGCGCGATGTCCACGCCTAGCTCCTTGTGGGGCAGCTCGGCGGGGTTACGCACTGCGGTGACCTTGATGGGGCCGCGGCCCACGTCGATGGTATCTCCGGCGACCTTGACCTCGCCGGGGAAGCGGCCGTGCACGCTGTCGAAGCGGAAGAGGTGGGCGTTCGTCTCCACCGGGCCGAGGTCGTTGATCGCCACCACCTCGATGTCGGTGCGGCCCGATTCGATGATGGCGCGCAGCACATTGCGACCGATGCGACCGAAACCGTTGATGGCCACCTTGACGCTCATATTGGGTCCTCCTGAGCCGGCTTGAAGCCCGGCCTCCCTGAATTGCGTTGCGCGCCCGCGGTTCACCCGCGGCGCGGTCCTCTCGCGCCCGCCGTGCGCCGAACCTCAGGCCTGCCGGAGCTGATCGAGCGCGCGCGCCGCGACCTGCTGGGCAGTAATGCCGAAATGGGCGTAAAGCTCCTTTGCGGGCGCGCTGGCGCCGAACGATGTCATTCCCACGAAGGCGGCGTTCGAACCGACGATAGCGTCCCACCCCATGCGGATCGCGGCTTCCACCGCAACCTTGGCCGGAGCGTCCCCGATCACCTTTGCCCGCTCTGCGGCGGGCCTTTCGAGGAACAGTTCGAACGAGGGGATGGAGACGACGCGGGTGGGAACACCCTGCGCCTCCAACAGCTTGGCGGCTTCAACCGCCAAGGACACTTCCGAGCCGGTGGCGAACAGGCTCGCCTGCGCCGGCCCGGACGCAGCGAGGATTTCGTAAGCGCCTTCCGCCGACCGGTTCACGGCCGTGGCGTCGGTGCGCAGGAGCGGCAGGTTCTGGCGCGACAGGATGAGCGCCGAGGGCCTGTCGGTGGACTGTAGCGCAATCTGCCAGCATTCCGCCGTCTCCACCGTGTCGCAGGGGCGCATCACGAGGAGGTTGGGAATGGCGCGCAGCGCCGCGAGGTGTTCCACCGGCTGGTGGGTGGGGCCATCCTCGCCGAGGCCGATGGAATCGTGGGTGAGCACGTGGATCACCCGCTCGCCCATGAGGGCCGCGAGGCGGATGGCCGGGCGGCAGTAGTCCGAGAACACCATGAAGCCGCCGGAGAAGGGGATGAGCCCCTTGTGCAGCGCCATGCCGTTCATGGCGGCAGCCATGCCGTGCTCGCGCACGCCGTAATGGATGAAGGAGCCGGAGAAGTCGTCCGGCGTCACGGACTTCGCGCCCTTGGCCTTGGTGTTGTTGGAGCCGGTGAGGTCGGCCGAGCCGCCCACCATCTCGGGCACCGCCGGGGTGATGAAGTCCAGCACCATCTCGGACGACTTGCGGGTGGCGACCGCGCCGCCGTCCTTCACTGCCTTTTCCTTGACGGCGACGATGGCGCCTTCCAGCGCCGCGGGCAGCGTGCCAGCGACCCGGCGCTCGAATTCGGTACGCTCCTCGGCCGGGCGGGCGGCGAAGCGGGCTTCCCACGCCTCGCGGGCGGCACGGCCTGCGGCACCGGCGGCACGCCAGCCGTTGAGCGCATCCTCGGGCACCACGAAGGCCGGCGCTTCCCAGCCGAGGGCGGCACGGGTAGCGGCGATTTCCTCGGCGCCCAGCGGCGAGCCGTGGACCTTCTCGGAGCCGGCCTTCTTGGGAGAGCCGAAGCCGATGGTGGTGCGGCAAGAGATCAGGGTCGGCCGGTCGGACGCCTTGGCAGCCTCGAGCGCGGCGAGGATGGCTTCGGGATCATGCCCGTCCACGGCTGCGGTCGCCCAGCCGGAGGCGGCGAAGCGAGCGAGCTGGTTGGTGGAGCCGGAGATGGAGGTGGGGCCGTCGATGGAGATCTTGTTGTCGTCCCACATGACGATGAGCTTGGACAGCTTCAGGTGGCCGGCGAGGTCCGCCGCCTCCTGGCTGATGCCCTCCATCAGGTCGCCGTCGGAGGCGAGGACGTAGGTGTAGTGGTCCACCACATCCGAACCGAAGCGGGCGGCGAGCAGGCGCTCGGCCATGGCCATGCCCACGGCGGTGGCGATGCCCTGCCCCAGCGGGCCGGTGGTGGTCTCGATGCCTTCGGTGACGAAATTCTCGGGGTGGCCGGGCGTCAGCGAGCCGAGCTGCCGGAAGCGCTTGATCTCGTCGATCGTCACCTTCTCGTAGCCGGCGAGGTGCAGCACCGAATAGAGCAGCATGGAGCCGTGGCCGGCGGAGAGCACGAAGCGGTCGCGATCCGGCCAGAACGGACGCGAGGGATCGTACTTCAGCACCTTCGTGAACAGCACGGTGGCGATGTCCGCCGCGCCCATGGGCAGGCCCGGATGGCCGCTGTTGGCGGCCTCGACGGCATCGATCGCGAGGAACCGGATGGCATTGGCCAGACGGTCGTGACTCGTGACGCTGTCGCTCGTGCGGCTGGACATGTTCCCGTATCTCCGGTGCCGGCGCTCATGGCAGCCGGCCGGCTAGAGGCAGTAGGGTTTCACGGGCCCGGCGGCCCGGGTCCGTCGGCAATGCTGGCACGACCACCCGGACCCGGGGCCGGCCTTTGAGCCGCCTTGTACCAAGGCTCACTGCGCTGTCAAACCTGCCTGATCTCCTCGCGTCAAGGCGACGGGCATGGAGCCACCCGCGCTGCATCGTCGCGGCGACGCAACATAAGGGATGAGCGCGCGTGCGCCGCGCGGGCCGGCTCGCGCCTCGGTTGCGGGTTGCCTCGTCACGGCGCCGCATTCATGTTGACAGACTGGAAAGAGCGGCGTTCCGCCGCCCGTCCGACTCGGCTAAAGTCTCGTCATGTATGCGCTGAAGCAACGCCCGCCGCTGCAGGACGCCCCCATCGAGGCGGCGACCCGGCGCCTCCACGCCGCGCTCGACGCGCTGACCGACGCCATCGATCGCCGGCGCGACGCCGATCGCCATCAGGAGGCTTTGCTGGCCCAGCTCCACGCCCTCGGCAATGACCGCGCCCGGCTCGCCGCCGAGCTGGACGTGGCCCAGGCGGAGGCCGGCGAAGTGGAAGAGGCGGGGCGCGAGATCATCCGCCGCCTCGACGTGGCCATGAGCACCATTCGCGACGTGCTCGCGACCCACGGCGGCTGAGGCGATGCCGCACGTCTCCGTCACCATCGCAGGCCGGCAATACAGGATGGCCTGCGACGAGGGGCAGGAAGAGCACCTCATCCGCCTCGCCCGGGACATCGACGACCGCATCACGCAATTGCGCGGCGCGTTCGGCGAGATCGGCGACCAGCGCCTCGTCGTCATGGCCGCCATCACCATCGCGGACGAGCTGGCCTCGGCGCGCGGCCGCATCCGGGCGCTGGAAAGCGATATCGAGAGCCAGCGTGACGCCCGCGCCTCCGCTATGGCCCGCATCGAGGCCAGCGAGGAGGAGGTCGCCCGCACCATCGACGCCGTGGCCGAGCGCATCGAGCGCCTCGTGGCGGAACTCGCCCCGAAGGAGCGCGGAACGGTGGGGATGGGCTGAAGCTTCGGGCCGAAGGGACTGGCGCCGCGTCCTTTTCGTCCCTACATTGGGAATGCGGGGCTGCGGGGCTCGTTAGGAGACATTTCCCCGGGGCCTTATCGATCCTTAAGGGAGCTGTCCCTGACCTTGCCTCCGGGCTTGGACATATGGCGCCCACCTACGTTGTAGGTTTCCCGGGA
The DNA here is from genome assembly GCF_043193615.1 of Xanthobacter aminoxidans. Lineage (NCBI taxonomy): Bacteria > Pseudomonadati > Pseudomonadota > Alphaproteobacteria > Hyphomicrobiales > Xanthobacteraceae > Xanthobacter > Xanthobacter aminoxidans. The sequence continues at coordinate 771,240 of NZ_JBAFUS010000001.1, forward strand.
TCGACCTCCGACGGCTTTTGTGGCTCCGCACGTCTTCCCTTCATCCACACGCTTCAAACGACATGGCCTGTGAAGATGCGGCCGGCGAAAGTATGGCCGCCGAGAAGAAGCGCCTGCGCCTCCTGGCCCTCGGACGGCGCGCGGCCATGGGGCCTCAGGCCCGCGCCGCTGCATCCGAAGCCGCGGCTCGGCAGGCCTCCGCCGCTCTGGGCGACATCTCCGGCCTGACCGTCTCTCTCTTCTGCACCTTCCGCGATGAGATCGACACCGCCCCGCTTGCGGCTGAGCTGCGCGCCCGGCGCTCCCGGCTCGCCTTGCCTGTCATCCTCGGCCGCGACCGACCGCTGCTGTTCCGACTGTGGCGCGCCGAAGACGCGCTGATCCCCGCAGGAGCCTTCCGCATCCCCGAGCCGCCCGCCCATGCCGAGGAGGTGGTTCCGGACGCGCTGATGGTGCCCCTCGCCGCCTTTGACCGGCGCGGCTTCCGCATCGGCTACGGCGCCGGCTTCTATGATCGTACCCTTGCGCTTCTGCGTGCGCAGCGCCCTGTCCGGGCTCTGGGCTATGCATTTGCGTGCCAGGAGGTCGAACAGGTTCCCGCCGAACCCCATGACGAGCCGGTGGACATGATGATAACGGAAAGGGAATCTTTCAGCGTGACGGCGCGGCCCTGACGCCCGCCCGCTGCCCCTCGATCGTGCTTGCCGGAAAAGTTCATGCGCATTCTGTTTCTTGGCGACGTCGTCGGCCGCTCGGGCCGCGAATGCGTCGTGTCGCACCTGCCGGGCCTCGTCGCCCAATGGTCCCTCGACCTCGTTGTGGTGAACGGCGAGAATGCCGCCGGCGGCTTCGGCATCACCGAGGCGATCTATGATGAGCTGCGCGCCGCCGGCGCCGACGCCATCACGCTCGGCAACCACTCCTTTGACCAGCGCGAAGCCCTCGTCTTCATCGAGCGCGCCCCCGCTTTGGTGCGGCCGCTGAACTATCCGCCCGGCACGCCCGGCCGCGGCGCGGCTCTGGTCGAAGCGCGCAACGGCGCGCGGGTGCTAGTGCTGAATGTCATGGGCCGCATCTTCATGGACCCGCTCGACGATCCCTTCGCCGGCCTCGACCGCGCGCTGGACGGCGCCACGCTGGGCGAGATGGTGGATGCCATCGTGGTGGACGTTCACGCCGAGACCACCAGCGAGAAGCAGGCCATTGGCCATTTCTGTGACGGCCGCGCCTCCCTCGTGGTGGGCACCCACACCCATGTCCCCACCGCCGACTACCGCATTCTCTCCGGCGGCACCGCCTACATGACCGATGCCGGCATGTGCGGCGCCTATGACGGCGTGATCGGCATGGACAAGGAGGAGCCCCTGCGGCGCTTCACCCGCAAGCTCGCCTCCGGCCGGTTCGAGCCGGCGTCCGGCCCTGCGGCGCTTTCGGGCGTCGCCGTTGAGACGGACGACCGGACCGGCCTTGCGGTGAAGGTCGCAGCCGTGCGCCTCGGCGCCGGGCTTGAGCCGTCCCGGCCGACCTTCTGGGACTGACGCCCCCTGCCCTAGCGGCAGGAAAAGCCCGGCAGCGCCATGCTGCACCCGCTTCCTTGCCCTTTTCCCGTCGGCCCGCCTATAAGGCCGGCTCCAGTCAACAGGATCGGTCCGGGCGGCGCCGCTTGCGCGGCGCGCGGGGCGGGTCCGCACAACGGGACGGTGGCCATGGCCGGGCATTCACAATTCAAGAACATCATGCACCGCAAGGGGCGGCAGGACGCGATGCGTTCCAAGCTGTTCTCCAAGCTGGCGCGCGAAATCACGGTCTCGGCCAAGATGGGCCTGCCGGATCCCAACATGAACGCGCGCCTGCGCGCCGCCATCCTCGCGGCCCGCGCCGAGAACATGCCCAAGGACAATATCGACCGCGCCATCAAGAAGGCGGCCGGGGCAGACACCGAGAATTACGACGAGATCCGTTATGAGGGCTACGGCCCGGGTGGCGTCGCCGTGATCGTCGAGGCGCTCACCGACAACCGCAACCGCACCGCCTCGGAAGTGCGCTCCTATTTCACCAAGTCGGGCGGCAACCTCGCCGAGACCGGCGCGGTGTCCTTCATGTTCGACCGGGTGGGGCGCATCGAGTATGCCCCCGGCAAGGCGGATGCCGACACCATGATGGAAGCGGCCATCGAGGCCGGGGCGGACGACGTGACCTCCAGCGAGGACGGTCACGAAGTGATCTGCGCCGCCGAGAGCCTGGCGGAAGTGCAGCGGGCGCTTGAGCAGAAGTTCGGGGAACCGAACAAGGCGGCCCTCGTCTGGCGGCCGCAGAATACCGTGGCGGTGGACGATGAGACCGGCGAGAAGCTGATGCGCCTCGTCGAGACCCTCGAGGACAATGACGACGTGCAGACCGTCACCGCCAATTTCGAGCTGTCCGACGCCCTGCTGGCGAAGCTCAGCGCCTGATCCGGCGCCAGTTTTTAGGAAAATGAGCGCCCGGCAAGGCCGGGCCGCTCGCATTCAGGTACCCTGAGAGGCGGCACAGCCGCCTCTCCTCAGGCCTCAGGCGGCGAACGCCGTGGCCATGGACTTCAGCTCGGCAATGGCGGTGTCGATCTCGCCGCGCTGACGCTCGAGCTGGGCGATCTGCGACAGGCAGCGATCGCGCGACAGGGACAGCTCGCTCTCACCACCCTCATGGGCCGCCACCAGCGCCCGGATCTCCGCCAGGGTAAAGCCGAGGTGCTTGCCCTTCAGGATGACCGCCAGACGCTTGCGATCGGATTCGGAATAGAGCCGGGTCATGCCGTCGCGGCGGGGCGAGATGAGGCCCTTGTCCTCATAGAAGCGCAGGGCGCGCAGGGTGATCCCGAACTCACGGGAGAGGTCGCCGATGGTGAAGACCACGCCCTCGCGGTAGGCCTCAGCAGCCACATGAGCCTGCGAAGGAATGACGGATCCCAGTCCGTGGTCGAAAGTCTTCTCGAACGTGTTGGCGTCCATGCCTCAATTCCCCTTATCGCGATCCTGTCCGTGGCACGGACGGATGGCCTGTGGCGACCTGTCGTGGTTGCAGCGCCCCCCACGCACGCAGCGTGCGCTTCCCCAGGAGCGGAACCGGCTGTCTCGGGCAGGCTGGAATGAACCAGACCGGACCGGAGGTGCCGCTGCGCCACTATGCCTACCGTCGTGATGACGGACTGGGGAGGTTCTGAGGGATACCGTAGGGGAAAGTAACAGTTACAACTCAATTAGATCATATACTTATGAGACCACACCAAATGCGGTAATGGCAAAGGTCACGCTTCGCGAGGTTGCCGCTGCGGAGGGTGCGGCAGACGTATGGGGGACGTTAGGGCGTGCTACCTGACCGAGGTGGAGCCCTGCGCAGCCTGCTCCAGCGACAGGCGCTCCTGTCCACGACAAGCTGGACGACCTCGCGTGGCTGCCTTTCCCCGCGATTTCCACCGCCGCGCCGCAGCGGTGGTAATTAACCGGCGATTTACCTTGATCCGAAATTCTGTGCTGAGGACATCACCGAATCGGGGCATGGTACTTTGACACCTCAAGGTCATCCGTTCGCCCCGCGGGAGGCCGGAATGGAGCGTTTTGAGCGCACGGCCCGGACACGCAAGGGCTTCGAGGGCCATCACGGCTTCGATCCCTATGCGCAGGCCGAACAGCCGGACGTCCCCGCATGGGACGTCTTCGATCTTCCCGCTTCGGCAATCGAAGCTCTCCGGGGGGAAATCGGCATTCTGCGCGAACGTCTGGCGACGGCCGCCCCCAAGCGGGCCGTCACCGAGATGGACCGCGCGATCACGCTTCTCTCTCGCCGCGTCGACGATTTGCGCGAGGCTGGCGCGACCCGTGAGGGATCGGACCAGGCCATCCTCGACGAACTCGCCTCCATTCGTGGCAGCCTTGGCGAGGTGGGGCGCAACGAGCGCTTTTCCGAGCGCTTCAAGGTGGTCGAATCAGGCATCGATGCCCTCGGCCGCAAGATCGATCTTCTGGGCGCCCGTGCCGTGGACCCGGTGGAGGTCGCCCGCCTGCAGAGCCAGATGGGGGAAATGCGCGATCTCGTGCAGCGCCTCGTCACCGGTCCGCAGGGACAGGACGCCATGGCGAAGCTGGCCCAGCGGCTCGGCGCCTGCGCCGAGAGCGTTGCCTTGGCCGGCGAGCAGGCAGCACAGCGCCTGACCGACGCGGCCGGCGATTTCGAGCGGAATGCCGATGCCCTGCTGCGCCGCTTCGCGGACCTGGAAGCCCGCGGCCGCGCCGGCGATTCGGAGGCAACCGAGCGCCTGCGCGCCTCGCTCCTCGAATCGGTCAACGGTGTTCATGCCCGGCTCGATCGCATGTCCGGGCAGATCGCCGATCAGGCGGCGAGCGTCTCGCCCGCGCTCGGCCTTGAAATCTCGCAGCGGCTCGGAGCCATCGCGGCGCGCCTTGCCGCGGCGGAGGAAAGTGGCCGGTCGGGCAGCTCCGTCGTCGATGCGATGGAGCGGCACCTGTCCGGCCTGTCGGACCAGTTGCGCCAGACTCACGACCGGCTCGGCCGCCTCGACGAGATCGAGACCGGCCTGCGGCGCCTGAGCGAGGAAGTCCGCAACGTCCGCGAGGATACTCGCTCGGTCGCCAACGAGGCCGCCGCGGCCGTGGCGGCCAAGGTGTCCGACAATCCGGACGGGGCCGCCGTGCTCGGCTTGAAGCGCGGCCTTGCCGCTCTCGAAGCCCGCCAGGACGAGATGGAGCGCCGGGCCGGCGAGCTCATGGCCGCCGAGCTGGAGCAGCAGCTGGACAGCATTTCCGTTGCCCTCGCCCAGGAGGGAGACGGCACCTACGCCCCCCGGTCCACCGCGGGACGGGCGCCGGCCCAAGAAGCGGCCCAAGACGCAGCCCATGAAGCGGCCTATGAGGAGGCCACCTATCAGGAGGCCGCGTACCAGGACGCGGGGTACTATCAGGAGCCGTCCTACGAGGAGGCGCCCCAACCCCACGCCTCCTACCAGGAGCCGGAATTCCAGCCCGCTCCCGAGATCCGCGCCGAGGATGCCGCCCCCCAGCCGCAGCGCCGCGCCTCGGGTGACGCCACCGAGGCCGACGCCCTCGAAAGCGCCCTTCGCGCAGCCGCGACCGACGTGCCGTGGCCCCGCCCGAACCGCCGCGTCGATTGGGGCACGCCCCCCGCGCACGCAAAGGAAGCGGAGGAGGAGCGTCCGCGCCTCGAAAAGCGCGCCCGCAAGGCGGAGAAGGCCCGCGAACGCCGCCCACACGCGCCGGGCGTGTTCGCCGGCCTGTTCGCGCGGCGCCGTCACATTGCCATGGTGGCCCTGATCGCGGGGGCGACCACTGTTTTCACCGGCCTCAGCGTGGGCATGGCCGTGCGCAACGGACCGGAGATCGTCACCGGGCTGACCGAAGCCCTGCGCCGGCTCGCCGCACCTGCCATCGCCGGGGTGGCTCCGACAGAACTCCCGCCGGCCATCGGCCCGTCCGCCTTGCAGACCGCCGCCCGCGACGGCGATCCCGCCGCTGCGTTCCTCGTGGCCGGCCGCTATGCGGAAGGCCGCGGCACGGACGTCAATCTCGATGCCGCCACCAAATGGCTCGGCTATGCGGTGCAGCGCGGGTCCGCCCCGGCCGCGCTCAGGCTCGGCGCACTCTATGAGTCGGCCGGCAAGGACATGGGCGAGGCGCGGCGGTTCTACACCTGGGCCGCCGAGCAGGGGAACGTGCGCGCCATGCACGCCCTCGCCATGCTCCTGTCCGAGGGCACCCTCCCCGACCTCAACGGCAAGCCCGACTGGGCCGGCGCGCTCAAGTGGTTCCGCACCGCCGCCGATCTCGGCCATCGCGACAGCCAGTACAATCTCGGCGTCATCTATGCCCGCGGGCTCGGCGTGAGCGCCGACGCGGCGGAAGCCTGGAAGTGGCTCGATCTCGCCGCCCGGCAGGGCGACGAGGACAGCGCCCGCAAGCGCGACATCCTGAGCCGCGACGCCGATCCCGCCGTGCTGGCCAAGGCCCAGCAGGCCTCCGCCGCCTTCGTTCCCGCGACGCCGGTCGCCGCCGCCAATACGGTGACCATCAAGCCGGAATGGCAGGAACAGGCGCCCGACGTCGTGGCCAGCGCCACCCCGGCCAAGGCCGCGACGCGGGTCGCAAGCTCTGCCGGCACCGCGCACTGAGGGATGGGATGCCGGTCTGCGGCATCCCCTTTCCCCGGTCCGCCCGCTGGCGCACCTTGGCCCCATGGACCTGAACGCGATTCGCATCCTCGGCCTCGACCCGGGCCTTCGCCGCACGGGCTGGGGCGTCATCGACGTGCTCGGCTCGCGGCTCTCTTTCGTCGCCTGCGGCACGATCCTCCCCCCCGAGGCGGGCGAGATGGCCGAGCGGCTGGCCTTCCTGCATCGCGGCCTGGTGGACGTTCTCCTGCGCTTCGCCCCGGCCGAGGCGGCGGTGGAGGAGACGTTCGTGAACATGAACCCGTCATCGACCCTGAAGCTCGGCCAGGCCCGCGGCGTCGTCATGCTCGCCCCGGCGCAGATGGGGCTGCCCGTTGCCGAATATGCGCCCCTGCTGGTGAAAAAGAGCGTCGTGGGCGCCGGGCGGGCGGAAAAAGCGCAGGTGCGCATGATGATCGGCATTCTCCTGCCGAAGGCGACGCCCGAGACCGACGACGCCTCCGATGCCCTCGCCATCGCCATTACCCATGCGCATCATCGTGGCGCGGCTGCGCGTGCGCGCGCGGCGCTGTAAACTCCCCCGCGACCCCGGGGGATATTCGCCATGATCTATGGACAGCTTGCGCTCGTCACGGCGGCCGTCTTCACCGGCGCCGCCTTCTATATCAATGCGGTGGAGCAGCCGGCGCGGCTCATGCTGCCGGACGGCGCGGCGCTCGCCCAGTGGAAGCCGGCCTATCGGCGCGGCTTCGCCATGCAGGCGACGCTGGCTCTGGCCGGCGCCCTGCTGGGCGCCGCCGCCTTCGCCACGGACAATGATTGGCGCTGGCTCGCCGGCGCGGTGCTGATGCTCGCCAACTGGCCGTTCACGCTGGTCGGCATCATGCCCACCAACCGGGCGCTCATGGGCGCGCGGGAAGAGGAAGCCGGGCCGCACACGCGCCGGCTTATCGCCAACTGGGGGCAACTGCACATGGTCCGCACCGGCCTCGGCGCCCTCGCCACCTTCGTCTTTTTCACCGCAGCCACGGGCTGAAGGGTCGCACATGATCGGGAAGCTCAAGGGCGTGGTGGACGAACTCAACGAGGACCACGCCATCATCGACGTGCATGGCGTGGGCTATCTCGTCCATTGCTCCGGCCGCACCCTCTCCGCCCTGCCCCGGGCGGGCGAGGCGACGGCGCTGTTCATCGAGACCCATGTGCGGGAGGACGCGATCCGCCTGTTCGGCTTCGCCTCGGCGGCGGAGCGGGACTGGTTCCGCCTGCTGCAGGGCGTGCAGGGCATCGGCACCAAGACGGCGCTGGCGGTGCTCTCCACCCTCACCGCCTCGGAGCTGACCCAGGCCATCGCGCTGGGCGACAAGACCACGGTGGCGCGCGCCCCGGGCGTCGGCCCACGGGTGGCCACCCGCATCGTGACCGAGCTGAAGGACAAGATGCCGGGCTTCGGCGCAGGCTCGGTTTCCCTCGCCGACATCGGCGGCGCCCCGGCGGCGGCCCCGGTCGCCGGTGGCGCGGCAGCGGATGCGATGTCCGCCCTCGTCAATCTCGGCTATGGCGCACCCCAGGCCAACGCCGCTATTGCCGCCGCCTTGCGCTCGGCCGGTGAGGACGCCAAGACCGAGACGCTGATCCGCCTCGGGCTGAAGGAGCTGGCCAAGTAGGACGCTCACGGCATCCGCGAGGCGATCTTCAGTTCCTCGCCATCGACCGAGAAGGTGCCGTAGCCTCGGTGATGAATGGTGCGCGGCGCCTTCTGCGCCGGGTCGCGCCACGCCTTCACCACCTCCAGCACGAACAGGTTGAAGCGGTTGACGAGGCGCGTCTCCACCACGCGGCATTCGAGGTTGGCGAAGCACTCCGCCACCAGCGGCGCCTGAACCAGCGCTGCGGGAACGGGCGTGAGCCCGACCGTGGAGAACTTGTCCACCTCTTCGCCGGAGCAGTTGCCCACGGCCACCACCTTCTCCGCCAGCGCCACGGCGGGAATGGCGATGACGCATTCCTTCGTGGCGCGCAGCGCCCTGAAGCTGAAATCGGCGGACGAGACGATGCAGGCGATGAGCGGCGGGGTGAATTCCACCATCATGTGCCAGGACATGGCCATGACGTTGGCCCGCCCCCGCGCCGCCGTCGTGAGCAGGACCACCGGCCCCGGCTCGATCAGCTTGTAGACCTCCGCGAGCGGAAGCTCCTTCATGGCACGGCCCATGGCGACCTCCTGAGGTGGAGGTGGCAGGTTTCCACATGCGGCCCGCGCCCGCATTAATCCAGATCACGCCCGGGAGGTCCGTTCCCCTTCCGTACCCGGCCGGCAGGCACTACAGTCGCGCGAGTCGCTGGTCCCGAGGCGCGCAAGGCTCTCGTCATGAACACCCGCCTCCTCTCGGGCGAAAAGCGCGGCGATGATGCCGCCGATTCCACCCTGCGCCCGCAGCTCCTGTCGGAGTTCGTCGGTCAGGCGCAGGCGCGCGCCAATCTGGAAATCTTCATCAAGGCGGCGCGGGCGCGCGGCGAGGCGCTGGACCACGTTCTGTTCGTGGGGCCGCCCGGCCTCGGCAAGACCACGCTGGCGCAGATCATGTCGCGCGAGATGGGCGTGGGCTTCCGCTCCACCTCCGGGCCTGTCATCGCCAAGGCGGGCGACCTTGCCGCCATCCTCACCAATCTCGAAGAGCGCGACGTGCTCTTCATCGACGAGATCCACCGTCTCTCCCCGGCGGTAGAGGAAATCCTCTATCCGGCCATGGAGGATTACGAGCTGGACCTCGTCATCGGCGAGGGCCCGGCCGCACGCTCGGTGAAGATCTCGCTGCCGAAATTCACGCTGGTGGGCGCCACCACCCGCTCCGGCCTCCTCACCACGCCGCTGCGCGACCGCTTCGGCATTCCCGTGCGCCTCCAGTTCTACACGGTGGAGGAACTGGAGAAGATCGTGGTGCGCGGGGCGCGGGTGATGGGCATCGCCATCGCCCCGGACGGCGCCACCGAGATCGCCCGCCGGGCGCGCGGCACCCCGCGCATCGCCGGCCGGCTTCTGCGGCGCGTGCGCGATTTCGCGCTGGTGGCCGAGGCCGAGCGGATCGATCGCAAGATCGCCGACCGCGCCCTCCTCGCCCTGGAGGTGGACGCCGCCGGCCTCGACGCCATGGACCGGCGCTATCTCACGGTGATCGCCGAATTCTACGGCGGCGGACCGGTGGGCGTGGACACGCTGGCTGCTGCCCTGTCCGAGCCGCGCGATGCCATCGAGGAGATCGTCGAGCCCTTCCTCGTGCAGCAGGGCTTCATCCAGCGCACCCCGCGCGGGCGGATGCTGACCGGCGCCGCCTTCCGCCACCTGGGGCTTGCGGAGCCGCCCTCCGTCAAGCAGATGCCGCTGTTCGACGAAGGCGATTGAGAGGGGCGACTGACGGACGAGTCGACGGCAGCCCGCGCGGAATGTAAAGCACATTGACATGAGCTGGACCCGGAACGGCGAAACGCGCTCCTACCATCACGGCAACCTGCGGGAAGCCCTGATGCAGGCCGCGCTCGACCTCGTGGCTGAGAAAGGTGTCGCCGGCTTCACCTTCGCCGAGGCGGCCCGCCGCGCCGGGGTGAGCCCTGCCGCCCCCTACCGCCATTTCCGCGACCGGGACGAACTCCTCGCAGCCGTTGCCACCGCAGGGTTCGACCGACTGACCGAGACCTTGCAGGCCGCTTGGCAAGGCGGGCGCCCCAAGGCGTCGGAAGCGTTCGAGCGGGTCGGCCGCGCCTATCTCGCCTTCGCCCGCAGCCGGCCGGCAGAATATGTGGCCATGTTTGAATCCGGCCTTTCTCCCGATCGTCACGAAGGTTTGAAGCAGGCGGGAGACAAGGCTTTCGGCGCACTGCGCGAGGCCGCCGAAGTTCTGGTCTCTCACATTCCCGGCCCCGGCCGCCCGCCCGCTCTGATGGTGGCGCTGCACACCTGGTCCCTCGCCCACGGCGTTGCCTCGCTGTTCGGCCGCGCCGATGGCGGACGGCGCAAGCTGCCCATGGACCCGGACGACCTTCTTGAGGCCGGATTCCTCGTCTATCTGAAGGGCCTCGGCGCCCCCTCCGAGTGAGGCGTCGGCAGGCGCCCATTGACAAGAAGCGTCCTGCGACCTATCTATGTAAATGTTATTTACATTAACCGGGAACGACAGCCATGGAGCTCGCTTACAAGCTCGACAGCTACGGTAAACCGGCGTGGATCGCGCTCACGGTACTGGGCTTCATGGCCTGGTGGCCGCTGGGCCTCGCCATCCTCGCCTTCGCCATCGGCAGCGGACGGTTCGGATGCGGCAAGCGCAGCTTCGCCCGCTGGCAGGAACAGGGAGGAGAGACGATGAAGGGCTTCGGATGCTGGACTCGTTCGGCTCCCTCCAGCGGCAATCGCGCCTTCGACGAATATCGCCAGGACACCCTGCGCCGCCTCGAGGAGGAGCAGAAGGAGTTCCGCGATTTCCTTGATCGCCTGCGTCAGGCCAAGGACAAGGCCGAGTTCGACCAGTTCATGGCCGAGCGCCGCCGCCGCGCCGACGAGCCGCAGCCGGACGCCTCCGGCAACGGCTGACCGGCAGGACTGTCGGTCAAGAACGTCGGTACGGTCGCCAACGCCCCCCAGGTTCCGTACCGGCCGAACCGCGCCCTTTGTTCACAAGGGGCGCGGTCTCGTTTATGGGAAGGCGCCATGATCGAGCGTCCGACTCCCTCCCCGTCCGACAAGAACCTCCACCTCGCCGGCCGCCTCATTCCCGGCGGCCATGCGCTGGACGTGCGCGTCTATTACGAGGACACGGATTTCTCCGGCATCGTCTATCACGCCAACTATCTGCGCTTCATGGAGCGCGGCCGTTCCGACTACATGCGGCTTCTGGGCGTAGTGCAGGGCGAGCTCTTCGCGCAGGCCGCGGAGGAAGCGCCCGGCTTCCATTTCGTCGTCCGCGCCATGCAGATCGACTTCCTGAAGCCCGCGCGCATCGACGACGTGCTCCAGATCGTCACCCTGTCCAAGGATGTGGCCGGTGCCTCCATCACCCTGCTTCAGCAGGTGAAACGCGGCGACGAGTTGCTGGTCTCCGCCACCGTGCGGGTGGCCTTCGTCTCCGAGGGCCGCGCCAAGCGCATCCCTGATTCCCTGCGGCAGGCGACCCTCGCGGATGCCCGCGAGGCGGAGGCGCTCGGCGAAATCCGTCGCTGACGCTTGGGAAGGCGCGACTTTCGTTACCGCCACGGCGCTGCGCTAACGCAGCATTAAGCGTGTTCATGCACAGCTTCATCCGGCTGCGGCGCTTTCGCACCGCAGCGCAGACCGGCACGCCCGTCAAAGTTTGGACAGTTTCGCCCGGTCAAAGGGCCGCCAAACTATGAATGCGACGTCCGGCGCTCGAAACCCGCGCGGCCTCAAGCCGGGGCGGGAGCCGGATGCTCCGGGCGGGCACGCCCCCTCCCGAGCGCAGAAGCGGTCCCTCCTCAAGGAGCGCACCGCGGAGCCGAGGATGATTGATGTGACGAGCCGCACCGGCACCGTTTCCCGCCTGACGCCGGCGATCGCCACGGCGGCGGGCCTCCTCCTTCTTGGCACCCTGCCCGCGCTCGCCCAGGATCCGATCGGCAGCACCGTGGCGCCGCCCGCCGCGGACTTTTCCTTCCTCGGCCTGTTCCTGCAGGCCCACATCGTCGTCAAGCTGGTGATGATCGGCCTGATCGTGTCCTCGATCTGGGTCTGGGCCATCATCATCAACAAATGGATGCTGTTCTCCCGCAACAAGCGCGAGATGGACCGCTTCGAGCAGGTGTTCTGGTCCGGCCAGAGCCTCGAAGACCTCTACCGCACCCTCGCGGGCCGCTCCAACCACGGCATGGCCGCCATCTTCGTTGCCGCCATGCGCGAGTGGAAGCGCACCTATGAGGGGGGCGCGCGCTCCCTCGCCGGCCTCAACCAGCGGATCGACAAGGTGATGAACGTCACCATCGCCCGCGAGGTGGAGCGGCTGGAGACGGGGCTGCTGGTGCTGGCGACCGTGGGCTCGGCCGGCCCGTTCGTCGGCCTGTTCGGCACGGTCTGGGGCATCATGACCTCGTTCCAGTCCATCGCCGCATCCAAGAACACATCGCTCGCCGTGGTGGCGCCGGGCATTGCGGAGGCGCTGTTCGCGACCGCGATGGGCCTCATTGCCGCCATCCCCGCGACGATTTTCTACAACAAGTTCATTTCCCAGACCGGGCGTCAGGCCCAGCGGCTGGAGGGTTTCGCGGACGAGTTCTCCGCCATCCTCTCGCGCCAGATCGACGAGCGGGGCTGAACCATGGGCATGTCGGGCGGAGGGGCGGCAGGATGGCAGAGCCGGCGCTCGCGCCGGCGCGCTGCCCCGGTCATGGCCGAAATCAACGTGACGCCCATGGTGGACGTCATGCTGGTGCTGCTCATCATCTTCATGGTGGCGGCGCCGCTGCTGACGGTGGGCGTGCCCATCGACCTGCCGCAGACGCAGGCAAGCGCGGTGAACCAGGACAACAAGGAGCCGATCACCCTCTCGGTGCGGCCCAACGGCCAGATCTATCTCGGCGACAGCGAGATCAAGTACGAGGATCTGGTCTCGAAGTTGCAAGCGGTGACGCAGGCGCGCGGCGGCTTCGAGGAGCGCATCTTCGTCCGCGGCGACAAGAACGCCAATTACGGGCAGATCATGCGGGTCATGGGCCGCCTCTCGGGGGCGGGCTTCAAGAAGGTGGCGCTGGTCACCGAGGTCGAGCAGGGAGGCTGAGCCATCAATCCCATGCGCAGCAGCCTCGCGGCATCGACGGCGCTCCATGTGGGCGTTCTCGTCCTGACCCTGGTGAGTTTCTCCGGGGCGAAGCCGCTTGACCCAACGTTGCAGGACATCCCCGTCGACGTCATCACCTCCTCCGAGTACACCAAGCTCACTCGGGGCGCGCTGACGGGCAAGAAGACCGAGAAGCCGAAGCAGGTGGCCGAGAAGGTCGCCGACCCCACCCCCATCGAGGATCCCAAGCTCAAGGCCAGCGAGAAGCCGCCGGTGGAGGCGACCACCCCTCCCCCGCCGCCGCCTCCCCCGCCGCCGCAGAAGGCCGAGCAGCCGACCCAGCAGAAGGCCGAGCCTGCGCCGCCGCCCAAGGAAACGGCGGAAGTCGCGCTGAAGAACGAGCCGAAGAAGCAGGAGCAGCCGCAGGAACAGGCCAAGGCCGAGGCCGCCCCGCCCCTGCCGCCGCGCAAGCCGGCGCCGCCGCGTGAGCAGCCCAAGCCCATCGAGGCCAATGCGCCCTCGCGCGAGTTCAACACCGACCAAATCAAGGAACTGATCGACAAGCGCACGCCGACCCGGCAGGTGGCGAGCGCGGGGGAGATTTCGAACACCTCCTCCATCGGCGCGCCGAGCGGTCAGGCGGCGACCCTCAGCGTGAACGAGATCGACGCCTTCAAGCGCCGCCTGAAGACATGCTGGGGCACCATGCCGGGCAACCTCACCGCGCCGCCGCCCGTCGACGTGGACATCTTCTTCAACAAGGACGGCACCCTTTCGGCGCAGCCGCGGATCGTTCCCGGACAGGCGAACGCCGGCAACCCGGCCTTCCAGTCGGTGGCGAGCATCGGCATCCGGGCGATCATCCAGTGCCAGCCCTACACGATGTTCCAACCCGAGAAATACGCCTCTTCGTGGAAGACGCTCGGCATCACCCTCAGCGACAAGCTCTTCACCCAATAGCAGGCCGGCGCCCCCGGCGGCACGCGCCGCCGGCCCCTCGGGCGCGGCGTGACCCGAAAGAACGAGGACGAAAATGACGCGGTCCGGACGCCCGGAAGCCTTCCAGCGCCCACACGATGATGGTCACGCCGGCTCCCCGGCGGGCAGGCCCGCGCAGGGCCTTGGCCGTCGCGCCTTCCTGATGACGGGCATGGCCGCCGGCGCCGCGGGGATCCTCCATGGCGGCCTCGGCGCGGCCCAAGCCCAGGCCGCGCGCATCGAGATCACCCCCGGCGCCTTCAAGCCGATCCCCATCGCCATCACCGACCTCCTGGGCGAGCCGGAACTCGGGCGCAACATCTCCGGGGTCATCACCTCGGACCTGCGCCGCTGCGGCCTGTTCGCGCCCATCGATCCGAAGGCGTTCGTCGAGCAGATCACAAATCCCGACACCCCGCGCTTCCAGGACTGGCGCGTCATCAACGCCCAGGCGCTGCTCACCGGCCGTGTGACGCGGCAGGCGGACGGGCGGGTGCAGGTGGTGTTCCGCCTGTGGGACGTGTTCGCCGGCCAGCAGCTGGCCGCCCAGCAGTTCGTGGCGCAGCCGGAGAACTGGCGGCGCATCGCCCATATCGTCGCCGATGCCATCTATGAGAAGATGACCGGCGAGAAGGGCTATTTCGACACCCGCATCGTCTTCGTGGACGAGAGCGGGCCGAAGGAGCGCCGCATCAAGCGCCTCGCCATCATGGACCAGGACGGCGCCAACGTGAGCTATCTCACCCGCGGCGACAGCCTGGTGCTGACCCCGCGCTTCTCGCCCACCAGCCAGGAAATCACCTACATGTCCTACGGGCAGGGTGATCCCAAGGTGTTCCTGCTCAACATCGAGACCGGCCAGCGGGAGATCGTCGGCAATTTCCCCGGCATGAGCTTCGCGCCCCGCTTCGCGCCGGACGGCCAGAAGGTCATCATGAGCCTCCAGCAGGGCGGCAACTCGAACATCTTCGTCATGGACCTGCGCTCGCGCGCCACCACCCGCCTCACCGACACGGCGGCCATTGATACCGCCCCCTGCTATTCGCCCGACGGGCGGCAGATCTGCTTCGAGAGCGACCGTGGCGGTACCTCGCAGATCTATGTGATGAATGCGGACGGCTCCGGCGCCAAGCGCATCTCCTTCGGCAATGCCCGCTACTCGACGCCGGTGTGGTCGCCCAAGGGCGACTGGATCGCCTACACCCGGCAGGCCGAAGGCCGCTTCGCCATCGGCGTCATGCGCACCGATGGCTCGGGAGAGCGTGTGCTGACAGAGGGTTATCACAACGAGGGGCCGACTTTCTGCCCCAACGGCCGCGTGCTCATGTTCTTCCGCGATCCGGGCGGCGCCTCCGGCCCCTCCCTCTATACCGTGGACGTGACGGGCTACAACGAGCAGCGCCTGCCGACCCCGAGCTACGGCTCGGACCCGGCCTGGTCTCCGCTGCGGTCCTGAGCTTAGCTGGCTACCTCCCATTTCTGTTGGGGCGCGGCTGAACGCGCCTTGACGGGGGCAGCCAAGGCAGGCAAACGCAGGTTCAATCGCTTTCCCTGCCCGCTGCCCCGGCGCCGGGCGCGCCGGCTTTCGGCCACACGTCAGGTACTTCATGATCCGCTCGCCCCTCATCACCGTCATGGTCCAGGCTGTCCGCAAGGCTGGGCGCACGCTCGCCCGCGATTTCGGCGAGGTGGAGCAGCTTCAGGTCTCCATGAAAGGCCCCGGAGACTTCGTCTCTGCCGCCGACCGCAAGGCCGAGGACACCCTCTTCGCCGAGCTGTCCCGCGCCCGGCCGAACTACGGCTTCCTCATGGAGGAGCGCGGCGCGGTGGAAGGCACCGACCCCGCCAACACGTGGGTGGTGGACCCCCTCGACGGCACCACCAACTTCCTGCACGGCATCCCGATCTTCTCCATCTCGCTGGCGCTGGTGCGCAACGGCGTGCCGGTGGCGGGCGTCGTCTACAATCCGGTGAGCGACGAGCTCTATGTGGCCGAGAGCGGCCAGGGCGCCTATCTCAACGAGCGGCGCATCCGTGTCGCCGCACGGCGCAAGCTCGCCGAATGCGTCGTGTGCTGCGGCGTGCCCCACATGGGCCGCGGCGACCATGCCCAGTTCAACCGCGAGCTTGAACTCGTCCAGCCGCAGGTCTCGGGCATCCGCCGCACCGGCTCCGCCGCCATCGACCTCGCCTGGACCGCCGCCGGACGCTTCGACGCCTTCTGGGAGCGCAACCTCTCGCCCTGGGACATGGCGGCCGGCATCGTCCTCGTGCGCGAGGCGGGCGGCTATGTCTCCGACATGGACGATGGCGAGAAGATGCTGGAGCGCGGCCACATCATGGCCGGCAACGAACTGATCCGCCGCGACCTGCAGAAGCTGCTGAAGAAGGCCTGAGGCGGGCGGGCTGGAAATGATCGCTCCCAAAAAAGAGCTGGCCGCCCACGGGTGCCAGCTCATTGAGGGACCGCCTCACACGGCCTGCCTTTGACTATGCTTGGCTCGCAGAGCCGGTAGCCGCGCTGAACCAATGTTCAGCCCAGCCTTGGCGCTTGACGGGCTGGAATTCCGTGAATGTGAAGGTCGCAAGTTTGGCGACATGAAACGGCTCGCTGTCGAAGAATGCTTCCAGATCAGCCTTTGATTTTGCGCGCGCGAGCAGAAACCCACCTGTCGGTGGTTCTTTAGGCCCAGAACACAAAAACAGTCCGAGTTCGTAGCCTTTCTGAAGGAAGGCACGATGATGCGGTATTGTTTCTCTTATGTCCTCAAAGGGCACGAGATACTTCGCCTCGACAACGAAGTGCTTCATTTGCAACACTCCCCTTGATAGCGACCGAGCAGGTCTGCGACTTGAGCCGATCGCGCCGACCGTTTAATTTTGATACGAACCGGTCGGTCACATTGTCAAGTGTCAAGGAGGCATGCGATGCCCCGTTCTGGTAAACTTGAGGTTCCCGAGCGCAAGGCGCCGCGGGCGCGAGACAAGATTTTCGCGGTCGCGGCGGATCTGTTCTATCGGGAAGGAATCCGCGCTGTCGGCGTTGAAACCATCGTCAAGAAGGCGGGTGTCACCAAGATCAGTCTCTATCGGAGTTTTCCGTCGAAGGACGATCTCGTCGTCGCCTATCTCGAAGACCGAAGCCGGAGCTTCCTTGAGAACTGGGACGAGATGTTTGCCGCCTACCAAGATGACCCGCACGCTCAGCTCCGAGCCATCATGACCTATCTCTCCGACCGAACGACCTCGGAGGGGTACCGCGGCTGTCCCTTCATAAACTTCTGCGCCGAGTTTCCCGATCCTCAACATCCAGGGCGAAGGGTCGCGACAGCAACCAAGGCCGCGCTTCGAGAGCGCTTCCTGAGCATTGCCCAGGCGCTGGAAGTCCCAAGCCCGCAACAGCTCGCCGATGGCCTCCTGCTCTTGGTCGAAGGCGCTTATGCGATGAGCCAGACCTTCGGCGGCAAAAACGGTCCGGGCCAAGCTCTGGCCTTCGCTGCCGACGCGCTCGTCGCGTCTCAACTGCAGCGGGCATGACGCGCACCTCTGATATAAAAGCGCTGTTGCGGACATGTGGACAATCCGCACCACACGAGGGACGTACTACCGCCGCGCGAACAGCTTCTCCACGTCCTTCAATGAGAGCGTGACGAAGGTTGGCCGGCCGTGGTTGCACTCGCCGGCGTTGGGCGTCTGCTCCATCTCCCGCAGCAGGGCGTTCATCTCCTCCACCCTGAGCCGTCGCCCCGCCCGCACAGAGCCGTGGCAGGCCATGGTGGCGGCGACGTGCAGCAGGCGCCGTTCCAGCGGCAGCGCATCGTCCCATTCGGCGGCGTGCTCGGCGAGGTCCGTGACGAGGCGGGTCACGTCCGCGTCCTTCAGCAGAGCCGGCACCTCGCGCACCAGCACCGCGCCGGGTCCGAAGGGTTCCAGAACAAGCCCCAGAGCGGCGAGGTCGGACGCCCGCTCGGTGAGCCGATCCGCATCTGCGGGATCGAGATCCACCACGGCCGGGATCAGCAGCCCCTGCCGCGCCACGCCGTCCCGCTCCATGGCCGCCTTGAGCTTCTCGTAGACCAGCCGCTCATGGGCCGCGTGCTGGTCGATGAGGACCAGCCCCTCGCGGGTCTGGGCGACGATATAGGTCTCGTGCAGCTGCGCGCGGGCCGCCCCCAGAGGCCGGTCGAGATCGACGGCAGAGACGGGCGCGGCGTCTGCGCGGGCATCGGCCGAAGGCTCGGCGATCTCGAGACGCACCTGCTCCTCGCCCGACCGGAAGGGCTCGGGGCGCGTAGGCGACTGCCGCCAGTCGTAATCGAGCCGTGGCGCCGGGCGGAAGCGGGCGAAGGCGCCGCCGCGCTCCGGCTCCCCAAGGCCCGAAGAGGTGCGGGACGGAAGGCTGGGCGTCTGCGCCAGCGCCACGAGGCGATCCGCCATGCTGGCGGCGGTGGACGGGATGCGGGCGGCCAAGGCATCGGAAAGCGTGCGGACGATGAGCGCCCGCACATTGCCCCCGTCGCGGAAGCGCACCTCGGTCTTGGCGGGATGGACGTTCACGTCCACGTCGCGGGGATCGAGGGTGAAGAACAGCGCCAGCACGGGATAGCGATCGGACGGCAGAAGGTCCGCATAGGCCGCGCGCACCGCCCCCATCAGCAGCTTGTCGCGCACGGGACGGCCGTTCACGAACAGGTACTGGCTCAGCGAATTGGCCTTGGAAAAGGTCGGCAGGCCGGCAAGGCCATCGAGCCGAACGCCTTCCCGGATGCCGGAGACGGCGATGACGTTACGCCCCGCATCGGCGCCCAGCACGTCCGCGAGCCGCTGCGCCCGGCCGGCCTCATCATCCGCTCGCGCGGGAAACGTGACCGGCGCGCGCTCGTCGGTGGCGAGGGTGAAGGCCACGTCCGGGCGGGCCAGCGCCAGACGGCGCACCACGTCCGCCGCGGCTGTCCCCTCCGCGCGGTCGGACTTCAGGAACTTGAGGCGCGCGGGCGTCGCGTAGAAGAGATCGCGCACCTCCACCCGCGTTCCGCGCCCGAGCGCCGCCGGCCGGGGCGGCGTCACCACGCCGCCATCCACACGCACCTCGAAGGCATGGGCGGCCTCCGGCGGACGGCTGGCGATGGCAAGGTGCGCCACCGCCCCGATGGAGGGCAGTGCCTCGCCGCGAAAGCCGAGGGTGGCGATGGCGAGCAGGTCCTCCCCGGACAGCTTGGACGTGGCGTGGCGCTCCACGCACAAGGCAAGATCGTCCGGCCCCATGCCCGAGCCGTCGTCGCTCACGCGCACGAGGCGCCGGCCGCCGCCCTGAATCACCACCTCGATGGAGCGCGCGCCGGCGTCCAGCGCGTTCTCCACCAGCTCCTTCACCACGGCAGCCGGCCGCTCCACCACCTCGCCGGCGGCGATGCGGTCGATGAGCACGGGCGGTAGGCGGCGGATGGACATGGCACTCATCGCGATTCGGATGGGGCGATCTTATCGGCTCCCGCCAGCCGCACGAAATCGCCGCAAACCCGCCCAAGGCCGCGCTTCTGCGAGGCCGGGACGACGACCAAGCTTGCTTTGACGCCGGCAAGGACTAATTGTGTAGATTGAATTCCGAGATTGAGGACGGCTCCGCGCGCCGTCCGTGAAGGCAGCGTCATGAACTATGTTGAGGCGGCAAACGCGCCGCTGCGCAAGACCGGCCATATCAAGCTCTACGGGCCGGAAGGCTTCGAGGGCATGCGGCGCGCCGGCGCGCTGACCGCCAAGGCGCTCGACGCCGTGGCGGAAATGATCGGGCCGGGGGTGACCACCACCGCCATCGACCAGCTCATCTTCGACTTCGCCATGGACCATGGCGCCTACCCCGCCACGCTGATGTACCGCGGCTACCGCTACTCGGTCTGCACTTCGGTGAACCACGTGGTGTGCCACGGCATGCCAAACGCGCGCCCTCTGCGCGACGGCGACATTGTGAACGTGGATGTCACCCTGGTGCTCGACGGCTGGTACGGCGATTCGAGCCGCATGTTTCCGGTGGGCGCCATTCCGCGCCGGGCGGAGCGGCTGCTGGACGTGACCTATGAGTCGATGATGCGGGGCATCCGCGCCATTCGTCCGGGCGCACATGTGGGCGACATCGGCGCCGCCATCCAGGAGTTCGTGGAGCCGCAGCACATGAGCGTGGTGCGCGACTTCTGCGGCCACGGCGTCGGGCAGGTGTTCCACGACGAACCCAACATCGTGCATGTGGGCCGGCGTGGCGAGGGGCCGAAGCTGGTGCCGGGCATGATCTTCACCGTCGAGCCGATGATCAACCTCGGACGCCCGCACGTGAAGGTGCTCTCCGACGGCTGGACCGCGGTGACGCGGGACCGCTCGCTCTCCGCGCAGTTCGAGCATGCCGTTGGCGTGACGGAGACCGGCGTCGAGATCTTCACCCTGAGCCCCAAGGGCTATCACAAGCCGCCTTACATCACCGCCTGAGGGAGCCGGATGGCCGAAGCGCCGGAAGACGGCCTGAACGAGGCGCCCCACTTTCACGGGCATCGCGACCGGCTTCGCGCGCGCTTCCGCTCGGCCGGGTCGCAGGCGCTGGCCGACTACGAGCTGCTGGAGCTGGTGCTGTTCCGTGCCGTGCCGCGGCGGGATGTGAAGCCGCTTGCCAAGGCGCTGGTTGACCGCTTCGGCTCCTTCGCCGAGGTGGTGGCCGCGCCAGTGCAGTTGCTGGCCGAGGTGCCCGGCGTGAAGGACGCCATCATCACCGAGCTGAAGGTGGTGGAGGCGGCCGCCCAGCGCCTCGCCAAGGGGCAGGTGAAGCGGCGGCCGGCGCTGTCGTCCTGGAGCGCGGTGATCGACTATTGCCGCACCGCCATGGCCTATGCCGACCGCGAGCAGGTGCGGGTGCTGTTTCTCGACAAGCGCAACCAGCTGATCGCCGACGAGGTGCTGCAGACGGGTACCGTGGACCACGCGCCGGTCTATCCCCGCGAGGTGGTGAAACGGGCGCTGGAGGTGTCCGCCTCCGCGCTCATCCTCTGCCACAACCACCCCTCGGGCGATCCCACCCCCTCGCGCGCCGACATCGACATGACCCGCCGCATCATCGATGTGGCGAAGCCGCTGGGCATCGAGGTCCACGACCACATCATTGTCGGCAAGGACGGGCACGCGAGCCTGAAGGGCCTTCGGCTGATCTGAGGCTTCCGGGTCCTCCCCCGGATCAGTGGCCCTCGAAGGCCACCAGCGTACGGACCGCCACGCCCATCCCCCGCAGCTTCTCGGAGCCCCCGAGGTCCGGCAGGTCGACGATGAAGCAGGCCGCCTCCACCACGGCGCCGCAGGTTTGAAGGAGCTTCACCGCGCCGGTGGCAGTGCCGCCGGTGGCGATCAGGTCATCCACCAGCAGCACCCTTTGGCCGGGGGTGATGGCGTCCACATGCATCTCGATCTCGTCCTCGCCGTATTCGAGGGCGTAGGCCATGCGCACCGTCTGGTGGGGCAGCTTGCCCTTCTTGCGGATGGGCACGAAGCCGGCCGAAAGCTGATGCGCCACCGCGCCGCCGAGGATGAAGCCCCGCGCCTCGATGCCGGCCACCTTGTCGATCTTCGCGCCGGCCCAAGGCTGCACCAGCTCATCCACCGCCCGACGGAAGGCACGGGCGTCGCCGAGCAGGGTGGTGATGTCGCGAAACAGGATGCCGGGCTTGGGGTAATTCTCGATGGTACGGATGGAGGCGGCGAAATCGGCAGGGGTCATGACAGGCTCCGGTTTGGCGGAGAAGCTAAGGCGGCGGCAGCGCGGGGGAAAGCAGCACAGCGGCCAAAAGCGCCGATGCCGCGCAGTCGTGATCGGCGGGGCGCCCACATGAAAAAGGGCCCCTGACGGGGCCCTTGATCGTTCTGCGGACTTACGGTCAGCGCACCTGATCAGTGCGCCACGTTCGACCAGACCTTCTTCTTGGTGAAGTAGAGAAGGCCGCTGAGCACGATCAGGAAGATCATGACCTGAAACCCGATGCGCTTGCGCTGGTCGAGGTGCGGCTCTGCCACCCACATCATGAAGGCCGCCACATCCTGGGAATACTGGTCGACGGTCTGGGGCGAGCCATCCGTGTATTCCACCTGGCCGTCGCTGAGGGGCTTCGGCATGGCGATCTGGTGACCGGGGAAATACTCGTTGTAGTTCAGACCCGGCTGCACATGGACACCGGCGGGGGCATCCTCATAGCCCGTGAGCAGAGCGTGGATGTAGTCCACACCGTGCTCCTGATACTGGATGAAGGCGTCGGTGATGAAGCCGGGGAAGCCGACGTGGTAGGAGCGGGCCTTGGCCAGCACCGAGAAGTCCGGCGGCAGGGCGCCGCCGTTGGCGGCGCGGGCAGCGTTGTCGTTCGGGAACGGCGCCGGCCAGTGATCGGACAGGCGACCCGGACGCTGGAACATGTCGCCGGCGTCGTTGGGGCCGTCGGTGATCTGGTACTCGCCCGCAACCTGCTTGGCCTGCGCTTCAGTGAAGTGCGGGCCGCCCTCCTGGGCGAGGTTGCGGAAGTACAGGTAGTTGGCCGAGTGGCAGGCGGCGCAGACTTCCTTGAACACCTTGAAGCCGCGCTGCAGCTGCGCCGGATCGTACATGCCGAAGGGACCCGCGAAGGACCACGACATGCGATGCGGACGCGGCTGGGCGTGCGCATCCTCGGCACGGGCGCCGGAGGCGCCCGCTGTCAGGAGCAGTGCCGCCGCGACGGCACCGAAGAGAGAGCTACGAATGGTCATTGCTGTTCTCTCCGCGCCGATCACTTGGTCTCGGGACCGGCCGCCCCGGCGACCACCACCGCTCCGCCCTTCGACTTCGCGAGCACGGCATCCGCGATGGAGGCCGGCACGGGCTTGGGGCGCTCGAACAGGCCGAGCAGCGGCAGGATGACGAGGAAGTGGATGAAATAGTAGGCCGTCAGGATGCGCGAGACGATGAGCGCGCCGCCCTCGGCGGGCTGGGAGCCCATGTAGCCGAGGAGGACCGCCACCACCGCGAACACCCAGAAGAACTGGCGGAACAGCGGACGATACTTCGCCGAGCGCACCTTGGAGGTGTCGAGCCAGGGCAGGAAGGCCAGCACCGCGATCGCCGCGAACATGGCGAGCACGCCGCCGAGCTTGTCCGGGATCGAGCGCAGGATCGCGTAGAACGGCAGGAAGTACCATTCGGGCACGATATGCGCCGGCGTGGCGAGCGGGTTGGCCGGGATGTAGTTGTCCGAGTGGCCGAGATAGTTCGGGATGTAGAAGATGAACCAGGAGAAGAAGATCAGGAACACCACCATCGCGAACGTGTCCTTGATCGTCGCGTAGGGGGTGAAGGGCACCGTATCCTTCGCCACGCTCTTGATATCCACGCCGTCCGGGTTGTTCTGGCCCACGTGGTGGAGCGCCCAGATGTGGAGACCGACCACGCCGGCGATCATGAACGGCAGCAGGTAGTGCAGCGAGAAGAAGCGGTTCAGCGTGGGATCACCCACCGAATAGCCGCCCCACAGCCACTGCACGATGGTGTTGCCGACCCACGGAATGGCCGAGAACAGGTTCGTGATGACGGTGGCGCCCCAGAACGACATCTGGCCCCAGGGGAGCACGTAGCCCATGAAGGCGGTGGCCATCATGAGGAGGTAGATGATGACGCCGAGGATCCACAGCACCTCGCGGGGGGCCTTGTAGGACCCGTAGTACATGCCGCGGAAGATGTGGATGTACACCGCGATGAAGAACATCGAGGCGCCGTTGGCGTGGATGTAGCGGATCAGCCAGCCATAGTTCACGTCGCGCATGATGTGCTCGACGCGGGCGAACGAGACCGGGGCATAGGCCACGTAGTGCATGGCCAGCACCACGCCGGAGACGATCTGGCAGACGAGCATGAAGCTCAGGATCGCGCCGAAGGTCCACATGTAATTGAGATTCTTCGGCACCGGATAGGCGATGGCCGAGGAATGGATCAGCCCGACGATCGGCAAGCGGCTCTCGAACCACTGCGCGACCTTCCCCTTGGGCTGGTAGGTGGAATGTCCTTCCATGAGTCCAACCTTTTTGAAAGCGGCGACGATGCGCGCGTCAGCCGATCACGATCTTGGTGTCGGTGGTGAAGGCGTAGGGCGGCAATTCGAGATTGAGCGGCGCCGGTCCCTGCCGGATGCGGCCGGAGGTGTCGTACACCGAGCCGTGGCAGGGGCAGAACCAGCCGTTGTACTGGCCCTGGTGGCCAAGCGGCACGCAGCCGAGATGGGTGCAGATGCCGATCACCACCAGCCACTGGTCCTTGCCGGCCTTCACACGCGCCGAATCGGGCTGCGGGTCTTTCAGGTCAGACAGGGGGGTGTCCACCGCCGACTTGATCTCCGCCGGTGTGCGGTGGGAGATGAAGATCGGCTTGCCGCGCCACTGCACCGTAACGATCTGGCCTTCAGCGATGGGGGAGAGGTCCACCTCGGTGGTGGACAGCGCGAGCACGGACGCATCGGGCTGGAGCTGGGAGATGAAGGGCCACGCCATGGCGGCGGCACCGACGGCGCCCACGGCACCGGTTGCGATGTAGAGGAAGTCCCGACGCGTCGTCGTGTCCGACGTCTCCGTATGTGCCACGGCGCAGTCCCCGATAGTGTTGTCGTCCCGACGCACGTCCCGCAACCGCCGGCCGCGCGCAATGCTGCGGCCGCACGGACCTGCGAGCCGCCAATTTCAAGCGCCTCTAATTGCACCCTAGCCCCATCTTGTCCAGATCATGGCGATGCGGCACGCGGTCCTGCACTGCGACAGATCCATGTCGTTGCGCAAGGTCATGTGGGGAACGACGCCGGGCAGCCCGCCGGGCGGTCGCGCTCCAGGATTGCGCCCGCGGATATAAAGCGGCCCCAGCACCCGACTTATGGCTAAGATCAAGCATTGCGCGACGTTCGGCCGACCGGTAGCTTGGCAGTGCTTTCCGTTTGCGCACTCTGCCTCGTCCCGCCCGCGTCGGCCCCACCCGCCCGGACCGCGAAAGCGAGTGTGCCCTGCGCACCGCACAACCATATGATCCGGGGGAGAAACTCATGACGAAACGTATTCTGGCTTGCCTGGCGGCAGTGGCCGGCATCGGCGCGGCGGGGGCCGCCCATGCCCAGACGGTCCCGGTGACGATCGTCAACAACACCGGCATTACCGGTAAGATGTACATCACGGTCTATGGCCAGGACCCGGCCAACCCGACCTCCTATCTGGTCAGCGACGCGACCGGAAAGACCAAGCCGCTGAACACCCAGAACAACACGCCGACCGACTATGGCTTCAATACTGCGTCGACCAGCACATATACGTTCAACGTTCCGCGCCTGAATTCCGGGCGGATCTATATTTCCTTCTGCCAGCCCTCCTATCTCACGGTCACTCCGACGGGCAACGGCAGCGGCCCTCTGGCGCCCAATTCGCCGGCGCCCTGGAACACGTCCAGCAAGAACCACACCTCGGTAATCGACTTCGCCGAATACACCTGGGGGCCGGACAACAATTTCAACGTCAACACGACGCAGGTGGACTCGCTGGGCATCCCCATGAAGATGGTCCTGCAGAACGCGTCGCAGACGGTGACGGCCGGCTTCACGGATGCCAACTCGTCGCAAACGGTCGTCAAGACGCTCGTCGCCACCCCGCCATGGAGCACGCTTCTCATCACGGACAGCAAGGGGCGCCCGACCCAGGTGCTCAGCCCCAACCATGGCATGGAAGCAGGGTACAAATTCCCCACCAATTACTGGGACAGCTACGTCAACCTGGTCCTCGCCACCTATTCCAAGGCCGGGAAGAGCTTCACCCTGAACAACCAGGTCGGGAGCGTCACGACCCCTTACACTGGAACGACCTCCGCCACCCAGATCACACTGACGCCCACGGGGGGCACCAACAAGACGGTCTTCAACAAGCCGACGTCCAAGGACCTCTGGCAGAATGGTCCCACATTCGCCAGCGGCGATGCGGGGCCGGTTCCGAGCCTGCAGCGGTGGATGCAGGCGGCGTTCCTCCGCTCGACCTTCATCAACAGCACCAACAGCATCTCGAACTGCTCTGTGAAGCCGTACCAGGGGCTGCCGCAGAACCTCTATTCCCAGACCATCCACGCCGCATCGCTCAACGGAAAGGCCTATACCTTCCCTTATGACGATGTGTGCGAGCAGAGCAGCTACAACTCGGTCCCCGCGCCGACCAAGCTGACGCTCACCCTGTTCCCGCTCAATTCAACGTGGAACAAGATGACCTGCAGCAACTGACCTGACGACCCGCTCCGGCGGCGTCCCCGCCGGAGCCTTTCCTTGACCCTGCGCATCGCCCTCTATTGCCCGGACATCGCGCAGAATGCCGGTGCCATCCTGCGCACCGGCGCCTGCCTCGGGGCAGAGGTGCACATCATCGAGCCCGCAGGCTTCCCGGTGGGCGACGCCGGGTTCCGCCGTGCGGGGATGGACTATATCGACCAGGTGGTCTGGCGGCGGCACGCCTCCTTCACCGCCTTCGATGCGGAGCGGCGTGCCGAGGGCCGGCGCCTCGTCCTCCTCACCACCACCGGTGCGGAGCCTCTGTTCGGCTTTCCCTTCCAGAGCGACGACGTGATCCTGTTCGGCCGCGAGTCCGCCGGTGTGCCGCCCGAGGTTCATGCCGCGGCGGATGCGCGCGTGCGCATTCCCATGCGGCCGGGCGTGCGCTCGCTCAATGTCGCTGTCAGCGCCGGCATCGTCCTCGCCGAAGCGCTCAGGCAGACCGGTGGCCTGCCCGCCTGAGCTTTCTTCCGCCGCGGGGAGGCGATAGAAGCGCCGCCAGCCAGAAGAACATCGGAGGCGGAACGCCCATGGAAAACCCCGTGCCCCCCGTTTCCGTCCCTGCCGAGGCCGGCAACGCGCTGCTCGATGCCCGCCGTGCCGAGGCCCGCGCCTGGTTCGAGGACTTGCAGGGCCGCATCATCGCCGCCTTCGAGGCGCTGGAGGACGCCGCCGATCCCGCGCTCTACGGCCCCTCCCCTGCCCGCTTCGTCCGGACCCCCTGGGTGCGCACCGATCACACCGGCGCGCCGGGCGGCGGCGGCACCATGGCCCTCATGCGCGGCCGGCTGTTCGAGAAGGTGGGCGTGCATACCTCCACCGTATTCGGCGAGTTCGCCCCCGAGTTCCGCGCCCAGATCCCCGGCGCAGCGGACGATCCGAGCTTCTGGGCCTCCGGCATCTCGCTCATCGCCCACATGGCGAACCCGCACGTGCCGGCCGTGCACATGAACACGCGGTTCGTCGTCACCACCAAGGCGTGGTTCGGCGGCGGCGCGGACCTGACCCCCGTGCTTGCCCGGCGGCGCACGCAGGAGGATGAAGACACCATCGCCTTCCACAAGGCCATGGAAGCGGCCTGTACCGCCCACAAGGTGGCGGACTATGCCCGCTACAAGGCGTGGTGCGACGACTATTTCTTCCTCAAGCACCGCAACGAGATGCGCGGCATCGGCGGCATCTTCTACGATTATCTCGATTCCGCCGCCGCCGGTACCGGCCGCTGGGAGGACGATCTCGCCTTCACCCGCGACGTGGGCCTCGCCTTCCTCGACGTCTATCCCCGCCTCGTGCGCGCCAACATGGCGACACCGTGGACTGAGGAGGACCGGGAGGAGCAGCTCATCCGCCGCGGGCGCTATGTGGAATTCAACCTGCTCTATGACCGCGGCACGATCTTCGGCCTCCGCACGGGCGGCAATGTGGATTCGATCCTCTCCTCCATGCCCCCGGTGGTGAAGTGGCCGTGATCCGCCCGTCATGAATGCGCATTAAGGCTGCTGCTGCGCTGGCCCCTTCGCGGCCGGCCCGGAGAAACAGCCATGGCGTTCGCCCCCGGAGATATCGTCCAGCTCAAGTCCGGCAGCCCCGCCCTTACCGTCGTCACCGCCTCCGAGACGGAGATTTCGGTGGTGTGGTTCGCCGAGGACGTGAGCGAGTTCCGCAAGGATACCCTTCCCGCCATCGCGGTCGAGAAGCTCGAGATCGCCGATTTCGAGGAAGAGGACGAGGAAGAAGACGACGAGGACTGAGCCTTACAAAGGCCCTTCATCCGCGGCGATCGCCGCCCGCAGCAGGGCGGCGATGTGGCCGGGCTCCTCGGGGAAGCCAGCGTCGATCCAGTCCGCTTCCGCCCGCCGCAGGGCGGCCCCGAGCGCCCGTCCCGGCTTGAGGCCCAACGCAATCAGATCATCCGCGCGGAACGGGGCACGCGGCACCGCCCATTGAGCGGCCAGCCGGCCGATCCGCTCCATGCCCGGCCGCCCGTGCGCCGCCGCCAGCAGGGCGCGCTCGCGCGCCGCTTCCGCCCCCGTCCGGTAGATGAACGCCTGCGCCGCCGCGTCGTCGGCCATGTCCGGCACAGGGCCGGCCATGAGGGCGAGGCGCCGCCCCTCGGCATTGGACAGGCGCAGTTTTCCGCGCAGCCGCTCGGCATCGTCCGGCACCCGCACCGCAAGGACGGCGAGACGGCGGATGGCATCGGCCGGCACGTCCCAGCCCTCCGCGCGCCACAGCGCCTCGATCTCCACCAGCCGCGCGAACGCCCGGGCATCGGCGATGCCGCCGATCAGCGGCTGGATCAGGCCCGCGTCGCTCATGACGGCAAGGGTCGCCGCCGCCCCCGGCGCGAGGAGCAGCTTCAGCAGTTCCGCCCGCACCCGCTCGTGGGACAAGGCGAGCAGGCCCTGCCGCAAACGCACGGCACCGGAGAATGCCGCCTTGTCCACCGGGCCGTCCCCATAGGCCGCGTGGAAGCGGAACAGACGCAGGATGCGCAGGTAATCCTCGCGAATGCGCGCGTCCGGCGAGCCGATGAAGCGGATTTTCCGCGCCTCGAGGTCCGCAAGGCCGCCCACGAGGTCCACCACCGTGCCGTCCGGCGCCGCATAGAGCGCGTTCAGGGTGAAGTCCCGCCGCTCGGCATCGTGCTGCCAGCTCCGGCCGAAGCGCACCACCGCCCGCCTGCCGTCCGTCTCCACATCCTCGCGCAGGGTGGTGACCTCATAGCCGTGATGGCCGGACACCACGGTGACAGTGCCATGCTCGATGCCGGTCGGCACCGCCTTGAGGCCGGCGCGGGCGGCGCGGTCGGCGACCTCCTGTGGCGGGGCGGTGGTCGCAATGTCGACGTCGATCACCGGCAGGCCGAGGAGGGCGTTGCGCACCGCACCGCCAACCACTCGCGCCTCCTCCCCGCCGCCATTCAGCACGGCGAGCAGGGGCGAAAGGCCCGGTGTGGTCCAGAACGGCGCGCCGGCAACGCTGACAGTCATTCGAAATGCCCCGGCACGAACGCGCCATCTCTGGTCTGGGCGGGAACGTAGTGGGCGCCGGGCGGGGCCACGCGATCATGCTCGAACAGGAACAGGCCCAGCGCCACCAGCCCGACGGCCGCCACCGAGGCCACCGCGAGGGCGCGCGGCGACCAGTTGGCCGGTACGACCGATCCCTTGGTCGCGAGCAGCAGGGCGCCGTAGAGCAGGAACGGCGTGAGAAAGAGAGCGAGTTCGATGAGCAGGCTGCGCGCCATCAGGCGTAGACCTTCTCGTAGAGATTGCGCAGCATGCCCGCGGTTGCGCCCCAAATGTTATGCCCCTCGAACGGCATCACATAGAAATGCCGCAGCGTGCCCTTCCATTCCCGCGACTGGCGCTCATGGTTGCGTGGGCTCATGAGAAAGCCGAGCGGCACCTCGAACGCCTCGTCCACCTCGGCGGGATTGAGCGTGAGCGTGTAGGCCGGGTCCACCAGCCCCACCACCGGAACGATCCAGAAGCCGGTACCGGAGAGGTAGCCGTCCAGAAATCCCAAGGGCTGCACCAGCGCCGAATCGAGTCCCACCTCCTCGCGCGCCTCCCGCAGGGCCGCGTCGATCTCGTCCTTGTCACCGGGATCGATGCGCCCGCCGGGAAAGGCCACCTGCCCCGCATGCTGTGAGAGGTGCGACGATCTGAGCGTGAGCAGGATGGTCGGCTCCGGCCGGGCGATGACCGGTACGAGCACGGCGGCGTGCCGCGGGCGATCCTGCGGAATGAGGCTCACCTTCTCCGGCTGCAAGGCATGGTCGCCATTCAGCGCGAGAAAGTCGCTTTCCGAATAGAAGGGAGGCGGCTCCCGCGACAGGCGCTCACCCGCACGGCGCAGGAAATCGGCGAGGCTGTCACCGGCGCTGTTGGCCCCGGAAAATGCATCATCGGACACCCGCATCAGTCCAGTCCCAGTTCGGCTGCCGGAAGAATGGGGAAGAAGAGCCCGCCCGACGCCACGCCGAACATGGGGACGCCGCCCTCCTCCCGCACCTCCCCGAGGTCCATCAGGTCGAGATGGACGGCGCGCGACAGCCGCGCCTCCAGCCCCCGCCGGACATGCAGGTAGGGGACCACCTCGCCCACCCCGTCGCCGCGGGCGAAGCGCAGCTCGTGGCCCGGGCCACAGCGCACCACGTCGTCCAGATTGGTGCGGAAGACGAGGGCGCGATTCGGGTCGCTGCGCCCGGCCGCATCCGGCTCAGACGCGGATTCCACGGCCAGATCCACGGCAAGAAACGGAGCATCCTCGACCCGAATGCCCACCTTCTCCACCGGCGTCTTCAGCACGAAGCGCTCGCCCTCCCGTGCCAGCACGGAGGCGAACAGCTTCACCAGCGCCGGGCGGGTGATGGGGGTGCCCATGTAGGTCCAGCTTCCATCGGCGCGGATCACCATGTCCATGTCACCGCAATCGGGCGGGTTCCACAGCTCCACCGGGGCCGGACCTTTCCCGCCGCCGGCGCGCGCAGCCTCCATCAGCGCCTCCAGCCGGCCCGACGCAGATGGCGCCTCGGAAGTGGAGGGTGTGAGAGCTGGCGTGTCTGGCGTTGGGGCAGGCATCTGGTCTCCTTGGACCCGGTCACGCCGCAAAAGGCGGAAGCCTCGCGATGACGTGAGTGCGCCGCACCCGCACCACCTCCGCGGGGGCTCGACGGGCGCGCATCATATCGTAAGCTCTCTGTCCGGGTGGCGCGACGTTTGCAAGACTTCGCGAGACGGGCGTGTTCCGCTCCGTCCCAGACCGGCGCGTGGACCGGCCCGCCCGATGCCCGTTAAACAGGCAAAGGGTGGATCAGCCCAGCGGATGGGAGCTGGAGGCGTTTTGTTGCCGCTTTTGGCAGCAAGCTTGCGGTGCGTGTCCGGCGTGCAGGCAATTATGGCGTGCGGTTCGTGTTTGGCGTGCGGTTCGTATTTGGCGTGTAGGAGATGAGCATATGTCGGCTGCCGGCGAGACCTTTGACCTCGACCAGATGATCATCCGCAATGCGGAAGCCGCCGCCGCCCATGTGAAGGCTGCCCGCGCGGCCATCTCCAACGTCATCTTCGGCCAGGAGACGGTGGTGGAGCGCGCGCTCATCACCATCCTCGCCGGCGGCCATGCGCTGCTCGTGGGCGTGCCGGGCCTCGCCAAGACCAAGCTCGTGGACACCATGGGCACCGTGCTCGGCCTCGACGCCCGCCGCGTGCAGTTCACGCCGGACCTTATGCCCTCCGACATCCTCGGCGCCGAGGTGCTGGAGGAATCGGCCGGCGGCCGCCGCGCCTTCCGCTTTATCAAGGGGCCGATCTTCGCCCAGCTCCTGATGGCGGACGAGATCAACCGCGCCTCGCCGCGCACCCAGTCGGCCCTGCTGCAAGCCATGCAGGAATACCATGTCACCGTCGCCGGCGAGCGGCATGACCTGCCCAAGCCCTTCCACGTGCTCGCGACCCAGAACCCGCTGGAGCAGGAAGGCACCTATCCCCTCCCCGAGGCGCAGCTCGACCGCTTCCTGATGGAAATCGACGTCGATTATCCCGATCGCGACGCCGAGCGGCGCATCCTGTTCGAAACCACCTCGGCGGAGGAGCAGAAGCCCCGCGCCGCCATGACGGTGGACGATCTCGTCGCCGCCCAGCGCCTCGTCCGCCGCCTGCCCGTCGGCGAATCGGTGGTGGAAGCCATCCTCACCCTCGTCCGCTCGGCCCGTCCCGGCGCCGAAGGGCCGGAGCAGGCCTATATCGCCTGGGGTCCCGGCCCGCGCGCCAGCCAGGCGCTGATGCTGGCGGTGCGCGCCCGCGCCCTGCTGGACGGGCGCTATGCCCCCTCCCTCGACGACGTAGTGGCCCTCGCCGAGCCGGTGCTGAAGCACCGCATGGCGCTGACCTTCGCCGCCCGCGCCGAGCGCCAGAGCGTCACCGGCATCATTCGCCGCCTCACCGAGCGGCTCGGGTGAGCGCGGACAGGCCCGCGCCCATGGCCGCTCCCATGGCCAACGCCCCACAAAAAGGCGCGCCCGAGGACGCGCAGCGTCACGCCGTAGAGACGTCCGCCCTCGCCGCCGCAGACCTCGCGGCAGCCATGCCGCGCCTCGTCCTGGAGGCGCGCCGCATCGCCATGAGCGTGCAGCACGGCCTGCACGGGCGTCGGCGCTCGGGCACGGGTGAGAATTTCTGGCAGTACCGCCGTTTCGTGGACGGCGAGCCGGCCAATCGCGTGGACTGGCGCCGCTCCGCCCGCGACGATCATCTTTATGTCCGCGAGCGCGAGTGGGAGGCGAGCCACACGGTGTGGATCTGGCCGGATCTCTCGGCGTCCATGGACTATGCCTCCCGCGGACAGCCGCCGAAGCGCGAGCGGGCGCTGGTGGTGGCGTTCGCCCTCGCGGAGCTTCTGGTGAAGGGCGGCGAGCGCGTGGGCATTCCCGAATTGATGCGCCCCTCCGCCAACCGCCGCATCGTCGAGCGGATGGCCGAGGCCGTGGTGCTGGCGCCGCGCCTGCCTGCGAGCCTGCCGCCCGAGTTCGGCCCCTCGCCGCTCTCCGAGATCGTGCTGCTGAGCGATTTCTGGAGCCCGGCCGAAGAGGTCTCGGCCCGGCTTCACATGCTGGCCGCCTCGGGCGCCCACGGCCATCTGGTGCAGATCGTGGACCCGGCGGAGGAGACGTTTCCCTTCTCCGGCCGCATCGAGTTCCGCGAACCGGAGGGCGGCGACCGTCTCACCGTCGGCCGGGCCGAGAGCTGGAAGGCAGACTATGACGTGAAGCTGGCGGACCACCGTGCCCGTCTCCGCGCCGCCGCGGAACGGCTCGGCTGGAGCTTCGCCATCCACCGCACCGACCGGCCGGCGAGCGAAATGCTGCTTGCCCTGCACCAGCGCATGAGTGTGGGGGGCGGCCCGTCCGCCTTCCCCAAGGACGGCGGCCATGCCTTCGTCTCTGGAGGACCGGCCTGATGTTCGGTCTTCCCCTCGCCTTTTCCGCGCCGCTGCTGCTCACCGCCTTCCTGGCGCTGCCGCTGCTGTGGTTCCTGCTGCGCGTGGTGCCGCCGAAGCCGCGCGAGGTCAGCTTTCCCCCGTTGCGCCTGCTCCTGGGCATCACGCCCAAGGAGGAGAGCGCGGCGCGCACGCCGTGGTGGCTCACCGCGCTGCGGATGCTGCTGGCGGCCCTCGTCATCCTCGCCGCCGCCGGCCCCATCTGGAACCCACCAGCGACGGCGCCGACCGGCTCGGGGCCGCTTCTCATCGTCATCGATCAGGGCTGGCCCGCCGCCGCGAGCTGGGAGGCCCGCCGGAGCGCCGCGGCCGCCCTCATCGACGAGGCGGAGACCAACGGACGCGGGGTCGCCCTCATTCCCACCGGCGACGTGCCGCGCGAGGCGACCCTCTCCACTCC
Source organism: Xanthobacter aminoxidans (assembly GCF_043193615.1). Classification (NCBI taxonomy): domain Bacteria; kingdom Pseudomonadati; phylum Pseudomonadota; class Alphaproteobacteria; order Hyphomicrobiales; family Xanthobacteraceae; genus Xanthobacter; species Xanthobacter aminoxidans. The sequence goes on from NZ_JBAFUS010000001.1 coordinate 804,912, forward strand.
CGCAGCCGCGCGTGACCACCTGCGCTCGCTGGAGCCGGTGCCCTATGCGCCCGCCCGCAAGGAGGCGCTGGCGCTGGCCGGGCGCCTCCTCGGCACCGAGCCCAGCGCCGGCATCGTCTACATTTCCGATGGCGTGGACCTTGGCGCCGATCCCGACACCGCCCGCGCCTTCACCGATCTCGGCGCCGGCGCACGCCTGCTCGTGGTGGGCGGCGGCGTCGCCGCGCCGCTTGCCTTGGCCGGCGCGGAAAACGCTGCCGAGGCGCTCACGGTGAAGGTGCTGCGGCCGGCCTCCGGCGCCCCGCGCTCCGGCCGGGTGACGGCCCGCGACATGCGCGGCCTCGTGCTCGCCGAAGCCCCCTTCACCCTGCCCGAGGGCGCGAGCGAGGTGGACGCCCGCTTCGACCTGCCGGTGGAATTGCGCAACGAGGTGGCACGGCTGGAGATTGCCGGCGAGCACTCGGCCGGCGCCGTGCAGCTTCTCGACAAGCGCTGGCGGCGGCGCTCCGTGGGCGTCGTCTCCGGCACCTCCACCGACACCGGGCAGCCGCTCCTTGCGCCGACCTATTACCTCTCCCGCGCCCTCGGCCCGTTCGCCGACCTGCGCGTGGCGGAGACGGGATCGGCCACCGAGAACATCAACCGCTTCCTCGACCAGCGCCTGCCCGTGCTGGCGCTAACGGACGTGGGCACCATCCCGCCCGCCACCCGCAACCGCCTCGCCAAGTTCGTGGAAGACGGCGGCGTGCTGATCCGCTTCGCCGGGCCGCGCCTCGCCAATGCGCAGGACGATCTCCTGCCGGTGCGCCTGCGCCGGGGCGGCCGTGTGCTCGGCGGCTCCCTCTCGTGGGAAACGCCGCAGAAGCTCGGCTCCCTCACGCCGGAAGGTCCCTTCCGCGACATCAAGCCCGCCGACGACGTGACAGTGAACCGGCAGGTGCTCGCCGAGCCGGACGGCACGCTGGGCGACCGCACCTGGGCGACGCTCGCCGACGGCACACCCCTCGTCACCGGCACCCGTCGGGGCAAGGGCGCGCTGGTGCTGTTCCATGTCACCGGCGACACATCCTGGTCGAACCTCCCCCTTTCCGGCACATTCGTTGAGATGCTGCGCCACGTGGTTGCCCTGTCCGATGCCCCGCCCCCGCCCGAGACGGCGCCGGCGGACACCGCCATTCATCCCGCCGGCCGGCCGGATGTGGCGGCGCTGCCGCCCGCCCGCGTCCTCGACGGCTTCGGCGCCTTCCGCCCCGCCGGCCCCACCGCCCGCGCTTTGCCCGCCGACTATCGCGGCCGTTCCACTGCCGACCATCCGCCCGGCTTCTACGGCCCGCCGGACGGCCTCGTGGCGGTCAACACCCTGCTCCCCGCCGACCGGCCCAAGGCCCTCGACCTCGCGGCGCTGGGCGGGCGCACGGAGCCGTTGCAGGAGAGCGCGCCGCGCGACATGCGCGGGCCTATCCTCATCGGCGCCATGCTGCTGCTGCTGCTCGACGCTCTGGCGGTTCTGTTCCTCGCCGGCGGGCTCTCCCGCATGGGCGGAACGCGGCCGCGCCCAGGGGCCGCCGCCATCCTGCTCGCCGCCGTGATGCTGGGCGCCGCCGCCGGCGCCTTCCTGCCCGTCCCGGCTCGGGCCGACGACAGCTTCGCCTTGAAGGCCACCACGCAGACCCGCTTCGCCTATGTGGTGACGGGCGACAGCGAGGTGGACGACATTTCCCGCGCCGGCCTCGACGGGCTCGCCACCTTTCTCGCCCAGCGCACCGCGCTGCAGGCCGGCGAAGCCATGGGGGTGGATATCGCAAAGGACGAGCTCGCCTTCTTTCCCGTGCTCTACTGGCCCATCCTCGCCAATACGCCGGTGCCCGCGCAGCCGGTTCTGGCGCGCATCGACGCCTACATGAAGCAGGGCGGCACGGTGATCTTCGATACCCGCGACGCCATCGAATCCCCCGGCGGGCCCGGCGCGCCGCTCACCCCGGCGCAGGCGCGGCTGAAGGAGATTCTCTCCCGCCTCGACATCCCCGAGCTGGAGCCGGTGCCGCGCGACCACGTGCTCACCAAGGCCTTCTATCTGTTGAAGGACTTCCCCGGCCGCTTCACCGGCGGCACCACCTGGGTGGAGGCGCTCCCCGCCGCCCGCGACGATGCCGACCGCCCCGCCCGCGCCGGCGACGGCGTGTCCCCCGTCATCATCACCTCGAACGATCTGGCCGGCGCCTGGGCCGTCTCGCGTTCCGGCGAGCCCATGCTGCCGCTCACCCCCGGTGAGCCGCGCCAGCGCGAGATCGCCTTCCGGGCCGGCGCCAACATGGTGATGTACGTGTTGACCGGCAACTACAAGGCGGATCAGGTGCACGTGCCGGCGCTTCTGGAACGGCTGGGGCAGTGAGGAAGACATCCATCCGATGAGCTACGGCCTCACCTTCTCCCCCTTCCTGCCGCTGCCGGCGCTGATCGCGGTGGCGATCACTGCTGCTGTGCTGGCGGGGCTGCTGGTCTATTCCCGCACGCGTGGCTCGGTGTTCCGGGCGCTGGCGCTGGCAGTGGGCCTGCTGGCGCTCGCCAACCCCTCCTTCACCCGCGAGGAGCGCGAGCCGCTGTCTTCCGTTGTGGCGCTGGTGGTGGACAAGAGCCAGTCCCAATCCTTCGGCGAACGCACCCAGCAGACCGAGGCCGCCCGCGCCCAGCTCGCCGAGCGCCTGGGCAAGCTCTCCGGCGTCGAGGTGCGCACCATCGAGGCCGACGCGGGCGACGGTTCGGTGGACGGCACGCGCCTGTTCTCCGCCCTCTCGGCCGGCCTTGCCGATGTGCCGCCGGAGCGGGTGGCCGGCGCCATCATGATCACCGACGGGCGGGTTCACGACACGCCGGAGAATGCCGGCGCGCTGGGCTTTTCTGCCCCCGTCCACGCCCTCATCACCGGCCGCGCCGGCGAGCGGGACCGCCGCGTGGCGCTGGAGAAGACGCCGCGCTTCGGCATCGTCGGCCAGAAGCAGACCATCACCTTCAAGGTGACGGACGAAGGCGCGCCGGCCGGCGCCCGCGTGCCCGTCACCATCCGCCGCGACGGCGAAGTCATCGGCCGCCCCACCGTCACCACCGGGCGCAGCGCCAGCATCGACGTGGATATCACCCACGCCGGCCCCAACATCGTCGAGTTCGAGGTGCCCCCGCTCGAGGGCGAGCCGACGCAGGTGAACAACCGCACCGCCGTCGCCATCGACGGCGTGCGCGACAAGCTGCGCGTGCTCCTCGTCTCCGGTGAGCCGAACGTGGGCGAGCGCACCTGGCGCAACCTGCTCAAGAGCGACGCCAATGTGGACCTCGTCCACTTCACCATCCTGCGCCCGCCGGAGAAGCAGGACGGCACGCCCATCAACGAGCTCTCGCTGATCGCCTTTCCGACCCGCGAGCTGTTCCAGACCAAGATCAAGGATTTCGACCTCATCATCTTCGATCGCTACGCCCAGCAGGGCGTGCTGCCGCAGATCTATTTCGACAACATCGTGCGCTACGTGCGCGCCGGCGGCGCCGTGCTGGTGGCCGCGGGCACGGACTTCCTCGACACCGGCTCGCTCTACAACACGCCTCTGGAGGAAATCCTTCCCGGCATACCGCGCGGCGAGGCCACCGACGCGCCCTATCACGCCAAGCTCACCGACCCCGGCAAGCGCCATCCCGTCACCCGCAACCTGCCGGGATCGGAGAGCGACCCGCCCCACTGGAGCCGCTTCTTCCGTGTGATCGACGCGCAGGCGCGCTCCGGCACCAGCCTCATGTCCGCGCCCGGCGACAAGCCGGTGCTGCTTGTGGACCGGGTGGGCGAGGGCCGCGTCGCCCTCCTCCTCTCCGACCACATCTGGCTGTGGGCGCGCGGCTACGAGGGCGGCGGCCCGCACATCGACCTGCTCCGCCGTCTCTCCCACTGGCTGATGAAGGAGCCGGACCTGGAGGAGGAGCGCCTCAAGCTCACGGTTTCCGGCCGCGACCTGGTGGTGGAGCGCCAGACCATGGCGGACCAGGTGCCGCCCGCCACCGTCACCACGCCCTCCGGCGCGCTGCGCACCCTCACCCTCGCCCAGGTCGAGCCCGGCCTGTGGCAGGCCAAGACGCCGGCGGACGAACTGGGCCTGTGGCGGGCACAGAACGGCACGCTGAACGCCCTCGCCAATATCGGCCCCCTGAACCCGAAGGAGTTCGCCGAGGTGACGAGCACCCGCGACGTGCTCGCCCCCATCGCGGCGGCCACGGGCGGCGGCGTGTGGCGGCTCGCCGATCTCAACGGGCAGGTGCCGCGCCTCGTGCAGGTCTCCGCCTCGGACCGGCTCGCCGGCGAGGACTGGATGGGGCTGAAGACGCGGGACGTCTCGGTGGTGCGCGGCATCGGCCTGTTCCCGATGTTCGCGGGTCTCTCGGGCCTGCTCCTGCTGCTCGGCGTCATCACCGCCGCCTGGGTGCGCGAGGGCCGCTGAGGCTGCCTTCCGGGCGCGGGCCTGGGATGCCGATACTTAAGGTTATGGTTAACGATTTGCTGCCACGCTCCCGGAAACTCGCACACTTGGAGCGTGTTGCATGGCGTCCGCCGCCTCCGTATCCGCCGACCGCAACCGTGGGATCGCGCTGCTGATGGGCGGAGCGATGCTGGCTGGCGGCCTGCTGCTCATGGTCCAGATCGTGACCGCCTTCAGCGCCTTTGCCGCCGTCTGAACGGACAGCACCGGGAATGGGCGCGCTGCGCGCCCTCGCGATGCCCCCTATTGCAGCGCCGCCCGCTCCTCGGCCTCACGCTGGCTCTCGGCCCGCTTTGTGACGATGGAGGCAATGATGACCACCACCGTCACAATGGCGATGAGGATGGTGCAGACCGCGTTGATCTCCGGCGTCACGCCGAGGCGCACCTGCGAATAGATGCGCATGGGCAGCGTGGTGGCGCCGGGTCCGGTGGTGAAGCTCGCGATCACCAGATCATCCAGCGACAGGGTGAAGGCCAGCATGAAGCCGGACACCACCGCCGGCAGGATGAGCGGCAGGGTGATCTTGAAGAAGGTCTGGAACGGCGGGCAGCCGAGATCCAGCGCCGCTTCCTCCAGCGTGCGATCGAAGGTGACGAGGCGCGACTGCACCACAACGGCCACGAAGCACATGGTGAAGGTGATGTGGGCGAGCAGCACGGTCCAGAAGCCGCGGTCGAAATTCACCGCCACGAACAGCAGCAGCAGCGACAGGCCGGTGATGACCTCGGGCATGACGAGGGGCGCGTAGATCATGCCCGAGAACAGCGTGCGCCCGCCGAATCGCCCATAGCGGGTGAGCGCCAGCGCCGCCATGGTGCCGAGCACGGTTGCGGCCAGCGAGGAGAAGAAGGCGATGCGCAACGTCACCCAGGCAGCATCAATGAGCTGCTCGTTCTCCAGCAAAGACCAGTACCATTGGGTGGAGAAACCGGCCCAGACGGTGACAAGTCTTGACGCGTTGAAAGAGTAGATCACCAACAGAATGATTGGAATGTAGAGGAAGGCGAAGCCCAGCACGATGGACGTGACGTTGAACCAGGTGAGGCCTTTTCTCATTTGCCTGCCTCCAGTTCGCGCTGCTGGATGTTCTGGTAGATCACGATGGGGATCACCAGCACGAGCAGCAGCAGCACCGCCACCGCCGAGGAGACGGTCCAGGAGCGGTTCACAGTGAATTCGGTCCACAGCGACTTGCCGATCATCAGCGTGTCGGAGCCGCCAAGAAGATCAGGGATCACGAACTCGCCCACCGCCGGGATGAAGCACAGCAGCGCGCCGGCGGCGACGCCGGGAAGGGAGAGCGGGAAGGTGATCTTCCAGAAGGCCTTCACCGGCGGGCAGCCGAGATCGGCCGCGGCTTCGAGAAGTGTGAGGTCGAGCTTCTCCAGCGCCGAATAGAGCGGCAGCACCATGAACGGCAGGTAGGAATAGACGATGCCGATATAGACCGCGAGATTGGTATTCAGGATCTCCAGCGGCGTGTCGATGACCCCCAGCGACATCAGCCCCTGATTGAGCAGACCCTCCGGCGAGAGGATGCCGATCCATGCGTAGACGCGGATGAGGAACGAGGTCCAGAAGGGCAGGATCACCAGCATCAGCAGCGTCGGCTGAATGGAGCGCGGCGCCCGCGCCATGGCGTAGGCGATGGGGTATCCAACCAGCAGCAGCAGGATCGTCGAGATGGAGGCGATGATGAGGCTGGAGCCGTAGGCGGCGAGGAATTCGTTCGAGAAATCCAGCACGTAGCCGTAATTGGCGAGGGAAAGCTGCGACAGGAAGTCGGTCAGGCCCGAAAGGCCGTTGGAGAGATCGAGTTGCGGCGCATAGGGCGGCTGGGCCACCACGTCCTGCGACAGCGAGATCTTGAAGACGATGAGGAAGGGCGCCAGGAACAGCGCCAGAAGCCACAGATAGGGAACCGCGATCACGAACCAGCGGCCCCGTCCCTTTTCTCCCGCCATGGCCATGACTGCCTCCTAACGGGTCAGAAGGACGCCGGCGTCGGGATCAAACGTGACCCACACCTTGTCCTCCCAGGAAATGGGCCGCGCCACCCGGCGCGACAGGTTCGGCTGGGACACCTTGAGGCGCTGACCGCAGGCGAGCTCCACGTGATAGATGGAGAGATCGCCCAGATAGCCGATGTCCCAGATTTCCCCGGCGAAGACGTTCTCCGTCCCCTCAGGCGGCGGATCGAGCGAAATGCGCAGCTTTTCCGGCCGAATGGCGATGCAGGCCTTGCCGCCGGGCCCGGCCTCGCAGGGATGCGCCACGGTCAGCGGCGACGGCGTCACCTCGGAGGTGAGGCGCGTGGTCTCGCCCTCGCATGCGGTCACGGTCGATTCGATCAGGTTCACCTCGCCGATGAAGTCGGCGATGTAGCGCGTGGCCGGCTGCTCGTAGATTTCCGCCGGCGGGGCCACCTGCACCAGCACGCCGTGATTCATCACCGCGATGCGGTCGGCCACGGTCATGGCCTCCTCCTGGTCGTGGGTCACGATCAGGAAGGTCATGCCGAGGGACATCTGCAGGTCCATCAGCTCGAACTGGGTCTCCTCGCGCAGCTTCTTGTCGAGGGCACCGAGCGGCTCATCCAGCAGCAGCACCTTGGGGCGCTTGGCGAGCGAACGGGCGAGTGCGACGCGCTGGCGCTGGCCGCCGGAAAGCTGGTGCGGCTTGCGCTTGGCGAACTGCTCAAGCTTCACCAGTTCCAGCATCTCGGCAACGCGGGCGTCGATGTCGGCCTTCGGCATCTTGTCCTGCTTCAGGCCGAAGGCGATGTTGTCCGCCACGTTCATGTGCGGGAACAGCGCGTAGGACTGGAACATCATGTTCACCGGCCGCCGGTAAGGCGGCACCCCCGCAAGATCTTCACCCGCGAGCGTCAGGCGGCCGGAGGTCGGTTCCTCGAAGCCGGCGAGCATCCGCATGAGGGTGGTCTTGCCGCAGCCCGAGGGGCCGAGCAGAGCGAAGAACTCCCGCTCATAGATGTCCAGGCTGACATTGTTGACCGCAGTGAAATCGCCGAACCGCTTGACGACATTCTCGAAGCGGATGAGCGGCGTCTGGGTTGGATCCTTCCATGGGGCAAACGTGCGCCGGACGGCGCCGATGGTTTCCTTGCGCGCCTTGTCCGCTGCCATGACTTCCCCCATCCAGGCCTCGTAGCTGGAGGCTAGCTGCGCAGAAGGAATCGCTCAAGCCGCAAGCAGGCGCATTTTTTCAGCGCCCGTAGCCTGCCGAGCGCCCAACCGTGTCTGCCTGGCATGTCATCCACTGCCATCGGCGCCGAGCCCCTTGCACCGCAGCGCCGCATGTACTAGAGGAGCGCTCCTGACGACGGCACACCCGTCTCCGCGGTCCCCTCCTGGTGCGGCCGCCGGCACGCTGCGGTAGCTCAGTGGTAGAGCACTCCCTTGGTAAGGGAGAGGTCGAGAGTTCAATCCTCTCTCGCAGCACCATCCCAACCCATTGAAATCCCAAAACGATGGGCAAGATCAAAGGCTTGAAACGGCATTTGCTACAGTCTCCTGCTACAGTCGGAGACGAAATGAGCAAGCCCCAGAGGCTGTTTTGCCGTGGCGGTCGGTGGACCTTTCGAGCGTATGTGCCGGAGGAACTCCGGCCGATCATCGGCAAGCGGGAAATCTGGAAGAGCCTGGGCACCATCAGCCACCGCGAGGCAGTCCGCCTTTCACACATCGAGTCGGTGAAGGCAGACACGCTATTCGCCGAGGCCCGGGCCAAGCTCACCGGCGTCGACACCGGCATCGGGCATGACGAGCCTGCGGGCGTCTCGGATGCCGATCTCCAGCAGTTGGCTAGGTCCTATCTCTACAGTTTGGAACGCCAGACGCCGCCGGTGCCCTTCTCTCAGGAGGAGCGGGAAGCTCGGCGAGATGCAGCAGACGATCAGGCCGCAGCCATTGCGCAAGGCATCGACGACGCCGGCCTGCAGAGCCTTGCCAAGGCAGCAGCCCAGGAGAGAAGGCTGCGCCTCATCGACGGACGCGACATCCTGCGGGCGACGGAAGCCCTGCAACGGGCTTTGCTAGAGCACTACGCGAGAGACGCAGATGGGGCCGAGTTGAAGGAAGAGCGCGTCCGCGAAACACCACGATCTCCAGCATTCAAAGAGCCGTCGCGGCAACTGCCATGACAACGCCGTGGCCGAGAGCTTCTTCAACCTGCTCAAGCGCAAACGCTTCTGTCGCAAGGTTTACCGCAAGCGCGACGCGGCACGCCGCGATGTGTTCGATTATATCGAGTGTTCTACAACCCCACCCACAAGCACGCACGGAACGGGATGCTGTCACCCAGAGAGTTCGAACGGCAGCACAGCGCCAAAGCCGAGGGCGCATAGAAAACTCGGGGCGGTTCAGTATGCTCCTTTGAAACTGCTAATTCGCTACACCCTGGAGGGTGCGGGTTTGTTACCTGTCAGGCTGATGGGCTCGGGCAACATTGCGGTGCTCTCTCGTGGCAACCGCATTGTCTACAAACCTGCGACCCTCGTCATTCAAACGAGGACGATGCATGAACGGGAGGAGATTGTCCGATCCGCATGGGAGAGGTCCCGTAAACAGCTCGCCAGCCATCGGATGGTTTATGCTCTCGGAGGCCGATCGCGACGCGGCGCACCGGTTCCTGTCGAAGCTATCGTCGGACGGGACGCGGGATGAGCTCGGCTTCTCCCCGATCCACTTCGCGTTCGCCGACCGCTTCTTCCCGGGAACCTCGGTCCAGCATCAGCAACTGCGCTATGTTTTTTTCGTCGCCTGGTCGTATCAGGAGCTGCTAGCCGAGAGCTCGGGCGGCCGCTTCGACCGCGACCGGCTTTTCGAGATCGAGCGCCGCTACTCCCTTCGACTAATGAAGACCGTTCGGCAGCTCCAGAACTCGGGAATCTCGGGGTGGATGAAGTATCAGGCGGGGGAGCGCCCCGTGGTCCGCGCGAGTACGATCTACTGGACCGCCCTCCGCTCCTGGAAGATCGTAAGTCCTGTCGTAGGCATCGGCGATGCCCCGACGGAGTCGCAGTTGCAGGCCGCCTGGCCGAGGCTTGTCGCGCGAGACGACAGCGACGCGCTCAAGGCATCGCTGATCGATCCGTTCGAAGACATCCCGCGCGCGCCTGACGACTGGCCGCGCAAGTCCGGCCACCTCGATTTCGAACTCCGTGGCGTCGAAGCGGAGTACATCCGTCGAAAATGGTGGCAGGCCGGTCCGGGTGGGACGCGTCCGCTGCTCAGCCGCCTCGCAGAAGCCGGCGCGGCCCCAAGTTCGCTCTGGTCGCGGCAGGTTTGGGACGTAGCATCCCCCGAGGAGCGGAAGTTGCTCGCGCTGGCACGAAGGGCGGCGTCGATCGCCTGCATCGCCCGCGCGGCCTATGCCGCACTCGTCGAGGCGAAGCGCAACGTCGACTTGAAGATAGACGAGCAGCTCCATTCCGACGCGTTGCCTGAGCTCATCGCCGAGCATCGCGATGCCGCGCTGGAAACTGACCTCGACGCCCTGCGCGCAGCAACCCGCATGGATAAATACCTCACGAGCTTCGTACAGGACGTGCTCGAATGGATTCGTTCCAATGGGGCGCTGGACGGCATCTCCCGGGTCCTCGAGACCCGCGAACGCGACCTGAAGGGGGAACGGGCATACCTGATCAACGCTAAGCGGCGCGCGGACTGGCGCAAAGGTGTCGCAACACCTCTCGACTACCGGTGGCCGGTGGTGCAGGAGATGATCATCCGGCTCGGAGCGGCCAAATGAGCTTCGACCCGGGCAGCCGCATCTCAGTCTTCGGCGCACTGCGCCCCGACGCTGGGCAATCCATCTCGCGAGCGGTCATCGCCACCTACTCGCTCGATCTCGTCGCGCTACTCGGACTCGTCCTGGTGCTTGGCGGAGACGCCGAGGCCGAGTTCGAGAACTCTCCGCTCGGCCTCGTGAAGGCCTTCGACGGCGTGCGCGGCAGGCTCCGCGTACTGCATCAGGTCGGTCGCATAATCGCACCCCGAGCGCACAGGTCGATCCTGCCACTGCTCGACACGATGGTCGAGGCGATCCCGGCCAACGAGCGCCGCCAGAGCTGGCATCCGAAGGTCGCCCTCGTTCGATACAATGGCGATCCCGTCCAATGGCGCTTCTGGATCGGCAGCCGGAACTTGACTGGCTCGCGCGACCTCGACGCCGGCCTCCTCCTTGCGTCGTCGCACGACATGGCGGCGCGTCCGGTTCGGGACATTGCCAAACTGGCGCGTGGCCTCCTGATCGAAGGCGAATTCACTGCGTCTGAACTCGAAGAGCTGCGCGCTGCGCGCTGGCTGGCTCCCGCCGGCACGGCCGTCCGGCGATTGCTGTGGCGTAGGCCGGGTGGAGGCACACCCTTCATCTCCGCGCCGTTGCTGGATGGGGCGGAGATGGCCAGCGCGATCAGCCCCTTCATCGATGTGACCGGACTGCGCCAACTGTTACGCGCAGGCTCGCCCTCCGTTACCCTGCTGACCAATGACGTGTCGGCTGGCAGCTGTGCGCCACTATCGGGGATCGTCTTTCGAACACGTTCGGCACCCGAGCCGGAAACGACGGTCTCGGTGGAGCAGCAGGCGGTTGACAGGACCGCCGAGTTTATTGAGCCGGTATCGGCTGGCGTCCACGCCAAGATGATCGCCGTCACCAAGGGGAAGCGATCGACCATCATGCTCGGCAGCGCGAACCTGACGAAGCGCGGACTGCTAGGTCCAAACGCCGAGGCGGTCGCCATCCTCGACGTCACGGACACGGCGCTGGCCGGTTCGCTTCATAGCTTCGTGCAATCTGGCTTCGAGTTCGACCCTTCCCGGGTGGACGAGGACCTCGCAGAGCTCGAGGAGAGCGAGCGACAGCTGGACGAGCGGATAGCTCTTCTTCTCGAATGCAAGCTCGGCCTCGAATATGAGGTCGGCGGGCTGACGCTTACAGTTGGCGAGGGCGCGGACGCGGCACTCCAGACCGCGCGGTTCGAGGCTGCACCATTCCTCGCCCCCGACGCCTGGGTCCGGATCGAGACAGGGATGCGGAGCGTCCGGCTTCTGCGCGGAAATATCGTGCTGAGCGAGCAGACGTCGCTTGTCTCGTTCCGCGCGACCAGCCTGACGGACCCCACTGTCCAACGATGCTGGGTGCTGTCGCTACCAGTCACAGGTCTCGACCATGACCGGCGCGACCGAGCGCTCCTGACCCGATATGTTGGGGCCAGCAGGTTCCGGGACTGGTTACGCTCGCAGCTCGAAGGCCTCGACGGCACAGCGGGCGAGAGGTGGTCCGATGGGCTACAGAAGACCCATGAGCGCAAGATCTCTAGGATCTCAGAGATGTTCACCCTAGAGACGATGCTCTCCGCCTGGGCCCGCGATCCTCGGGGCTTCGAGCGACGCACCGCCGGCATGATAGCGATGCTCGATTCCTTCCAGGAGACCTTCAAGGAGCCGCCTGACGAGGAGGAGAAGCGTGCTGCACTCGCGGACCTCTCCGACGTTCGGCCGTTCCTGCAGGCCGTCCACGACGCAATCCACGGGGGCGCCTGATGGAGCTGGCACCATTCCAGTCCCGCACCGTCCAGGTGGCGAGCGAGGTCCTCAAGGCCAACGGCCCGCGACGCTTCCTCGTCGCCGACGAGGTTGGACTGGGCAAGACCCTCATCGCTCGGTCGATCGCCCAGCAGCTGCAGAAGGGAAGCAGGCGGCTGAACGTGATGTATCTCTGTCCGAGCCTCGAGATCGCCGGTCAGAACCGGCCGAAGTTCATCTCGCTGACCGGGATCGACCCCGAGAAGTACGATCCCGGCGGGGACCGGCTCGCGCTGGTCCCCGGCTGGCTGCCCGAGGAGGGGAACGGGTTCCGGGTGTTCACCTTCACTCCGGAGACGAGCCTGCCCGGATGGAAGCCGGGCCCGAGAACCGGCCGAAAGGCGGAGCGCGAACTGATACTCTCGGCGCTGGAGCGGTTCCCAGCATTGTTGTCCGCTGTGAAACAGCTCGACCGCGAGCGCGCTGCGGGCGGTCGGCTTTTGCTCTCCGACCGGGGCGACCTGAAGGGCTTCAACGCCATCGGGGTCGAGCGGGCAATGCGGGACATCTTTGACTGCCAGTCGGGGAGCATCGAGAAGTCCGTGTTGGGATGGCTCGAGGGTGATGGTGTCGACGTCGTCGAGTTCATCGGGCGCTTCAGGTCGGTCCTCGCGCTGGCGGCGCTGCGGCTCAAGACGGTCAAGCCCGACCTGGTAGTTCTCGACGAGTTCCACCGATATGCGGATTTGATCGTTCCAAAGGCCGATACTCCTAACGTTCGGCTCAAGCAGGAACGAGCGCGGATTCATCGGCTCCTCGTGGAGGCGCTTCTCGGCGGCGACGAGCGACCGGCGGTGCTTCTGCTCTCAGCGACACCCTACAGGCTGCGACGCCTCGGGGGCGACGAGATCCACGAGGTCGACCACTACCGATCGCTCATCGCTCTCGCCGGCTTCCTCGCCGACGACGAAGGATGCCGGGTCGCAGTTGAGCAGGCGATGCGCGACTACCACTGTGCCTTGAAGACGACCGGGACGAGGGACGCGATCCGCGCGTCGGTCCTGGGCGCCAAGGAGAGGCTCGAGGTGCTTCTCCGGCCTCTGATGGCTCGGACGGAACGCGCTCTGGTGCACAAGGAGGATCTGTTCGAGCGCGATAACCCGCAGGTCTCCGTCGAGACCCAGGACCTTGTCGTGTTCAAGCACTTCGCGGAGTCTGCCGGACCGGAGTTTGCCGGCTGGGCGCCAGCGATGTGGACGTCTATCCCATACCCCGCGCAGACGATGCACGGCTATAAGATCTGGAAGTCCCTCCAGGCGGCCAGGCCCGCTCCGATCGAGGCAGGAAGCGGTAAGGGCAGTCTGGCGCATCCCCAACTGCGCCATCTCGCCAAGCTAGTCGGGGATCCAGCCTATCTCTCGCTACCTTGGCAACCGCCGACCGTCGCCTGGTGGCGACTGGAGGGTCCGTGGTCCGACAAGCGTTCGGTTCCCGGCAAGACGTTGCTGTTCAGCAGGTGGCGCGGCGCCCCAACGGCCATCTCGGCGCTGCTCTCGATCAACCTGTCCGGTGGGCTGCGCAAGCCGAAGGCGAAAGCGCCCGTCCCGCTCTTACGGCCCGGCGGCAGCGAGACCGGCGCTCTGGTCGGGCTCTTCATGCCGTGGCCCAACCTGCCACTCGCGATCGAACCGCAGAAGTCGAGGGGCACGACGCTCGCGAGCGTCCGGGCGGACGCCCGTCGACAGCTCGAGGCGTATCTCCGGGGGAGGCGGATCCGCCTCGACGGGACGGAGAAGCGTCCGACCTGGATCGTCGCGGCCGGGATCGAGCGTGAGATCAACAGGAGAACATACCAGAGGGTGTCATCGCTGGCTGCCAAGGCCAGCCGGGGCGCGAAGGCCAAGAAGTGGTCCGGCCTGCCCAAGATCAACCGGGTCTCGCCGGCCGAGGTGACGGCGCTCAGCGACCACCTTCTGTCATCGCCGGGCTCGATCCTGGCGCGATGCCTTGTGCGCCACGATGTGCCGCAGGATCGGCCCCGCGACCGCCAACGGACATTTACGTTCTCATGGGAGAGGATGCGGCCCTATCTCGGCCACAGAGCCTTCGCTGAGCTCATCCAGTCATCGTCCAAGAAAAAGCGCTATCCCGACGCGCTCGCGGACGCGATGCTTAAGGGCGGCTTCGAGGCCGTGCTGGACGAGCAGATGTGCCTCCTCTCCAGGCTGGGCGACGCCGAAGGGCTGGGGATCGTCGAGCAGCTTTCGGAGAGCCTGCTCGACCGTCCCGGCCTCGTGCAGTTCCGCCGTGGAAGAACCAACCACCGCGTCCCGGTGCAGGCAGTGACCCCTTTCGCCGGAGGCGAGCAGAGCCGCGAAGGGAAGAAGGGAGGCAAACGTCTCCGCAGCGATACCCTTCGCCGCGCGTTCAACTCACCCTTCTGGCCGCACATGCTCTGCACGACCTCGATCGGCCAGGAGGGACTGGACTTCCATCTGTGGTGCAGCCGGATCGTCCACTGGGACCTCCCGGGCGATCCGGTCGACTTCGAGCAGCGCGAGGGCCGCATCGCGCGCTACGGGAGTCTCGCTGTCCGCCGCTCGCTGGCGCGGGAGCATGGCGTGCAATCGCTCGCCGCCGCACGTAGCACGAGCCCGTTCGGCGAGCTGATCTCGCTTGCCAGGAGGGTCGATAGCGACCACACGGGGCTCGAGCGGTGGTGGCTTCCGGCCGAAGGCCGCCCGACCAGCGTCAGCTTCGACTGGCGGTTCAGCCACCGGGCGGCCCGACGGGACCATATGCTCAATGACCTACTCTACTACCGTCTCGCGCTGGGACAGCCAGACCCCGAGGCCTTCGTCACGATGCTACGCCGGTTAGGAGCCGACGAGACCGGAGCGCGGGAACTCGCGATCGACCTGTCTGCGATCTCGCGGGTCTCCGAGACCCGGGGTCAAGCGGTCTTGCACGAAGCTGGTTAAGGCCGCGAGACGGTCAAGGGACGTTGAAGCACCTTTGCCCGCTTCCAAGGCGACATCCCAAACATCAAACTCTGCGGGCTCTGTGAGCGCCCCGGGCATGCTCATCGCTTCAGCCGCGTTATTGCAACCGGTTGCACCACGGCGCATTTACGCACATGTCGCTGTTAGGCTTCCAAAACCAAATCTGCAACAGGACGATGCTCCAGTCGGTCTGTGGCAGGGTCGAGCCGATCCTTTGGTAGCTTGATCTTTGGGTAGCGCGAAGGGAACTTCAATCCTCTCTCGCAGCACCATCCCAAAGCGTTGCAAACGCTAGAAACCCTCGCGAATCCTCACCTCTTGTCCAAGCTCCGTCCAACGATTGTCCAAAATCGGGGCGGCCATGGCTGCAAAGACCCCATATGTGCGGCAACGGGGCACCGCTTTTTTCGTACGCATCGGCGTGCCGAAGGAGCTTCGGGAGATCGTCAGCAAGCGAGCTTCAAGGGGCCCTGGGCGCCAGACATGGGCATCCTAAGGCGTGTCGCATGGACTCGGCGTTAGTCAGCGGTGCAACTCGTTGCACCACGGCGCGGACGATGAGGCCGACAACGCCCCCGTGATTTCGGGCGACTAGGCTTGGCTCGATGGCCGTCGCCGCCGCAGCAATTGCCCCAATAGCCGCGGCTTTCCCTTTCGCGGAATAAGGTCGATGTCAGTCACCAGCTTCGCCCCGCCCTTGCGCCGCTCCAGCACGATCTTGCGGCTGTGGAAGGCCTCCAGTTCGGCACGGTGGGCGACGCTGACGATTGTCGCGTCCGGCAGCTCGGTGGTCACAAGCTCCATCATCCTGTCCTGGCTCTTGTCGTCGAGGGCGGAAGTGGCCTCGTCGAGCACGATGATGTCGGGGCGATGCAGCAGCAGGCGCGCGAAGGCCAGACGCTGCTTCTCGCCACCGGACAGCGTCTGGTCCCAGGGCGCCTCCTCCTCGATCTTCTCCTTCAGATGCTCAAGCCCGACCGCCTGGAGCGCGGCGCAGATCTCCTCGGCCGACCAGTCCTCGGCACCGCCCGGATAGGCCGCCGCCCGCCGCAGGGTGCCCGATGGCACATAGGGCTTCTGGGGCAGCATGAAGAGGCGCGCATCGGGATGGAAATTGATGCTGCCGCCGCCCCAGGGCCACAACCCCGCGATGGCCCTGACCAGCGTGCTCTTGCCGCTTCCGGAAGCACCCGAAACGAACAGCCGCTCCCCCGGCTCGATCACCACCTCCGCCTGCTCCACCACCGCCGTGCCGTCATCCAGCGACACGGAAAGGTCGTTCAGGGTGAGCATGGCCTGCCCATCCGTCTCGCCCCGCTGGATGCGCCCAACGCCATCGCCGTTTTCGGCCCGCTCCAGCGCGTCGAGGGACATCATCAGCGAGGCGATGCGGCGTGCGCATGCGTTCCAGTCGGCAAGCCGGGGATAGTTGTCGACCAGCCAGCCGAAGGCCGTCTGCACGATGGTGAAGGCAGAGGCGGCCTGCATCACCTCGCCGAGTGACATCTGGCCTTCGAGAAATTTCGGCGCACACAGCAGCAGCGGCACGACCGGAGCGATGAGGCTGGATCCTTGCGACACGAGCGTCGTGCGCATGTATTGGCCGGCGAGGCGCGACCATTGCCGGAGGACGCCGGAGAAGGTGGAATTGATACCATCCCGCTCCTCCTGCTCTCCGCCCAGCAAGGCGATGCTTTCGCCATTCTCGCGAACGCGGGTCAGCACATAGCGGTAGTCGGCCTCCGACTGGTTCTTCTCCTCCGACACCTCCACGAAGCGCCGCCCGATGAACAGGATCGATCCGGACGCGATGAGCGCATAGATCACGGCTGCCACGACGAGGAAGCCGGGAATGGTGATGGCCGTGCCGCCCAACGTCACGGTCAGCGCACCGCCAATGGTCCACAGCACGACGATGAAGGTGGCCGCAGAGAGGAACGCCGATGTGACACCGGCGAGGAAGTCCACGGGGGCTTCGGTCGCCACCCTCAGGTCTTCGGCGATGCGGTATTCCGGGTTCTTGTGATCGCCGCTGACCAGATTGAGCTGATAGTAGCGGCCCCCCGTCAGCCATCGCGAGACGACCGCATTGGTCAGCCACGCCCGCCAGCGCCGCTGCATGCCCATGCGCGCATAGACCTGGGCGACGCCCAGCGCCACGCTGCCCACGGCCAGCGGGAAGAAGACGGCCGTGAGGAAGAAGACGGTGGAGGCCTCGCGCTTCTCGATGCCGTCGAAGATCGACCGGTTCCAGACGTTGATGGCGTACTGAAACCCCACGTTGGTAACGATCAGCAACAGAAGGCCAATGGTGAAGACCCATGCCAGCTTGTCGCCCTTGGCGCCCCAGTATCCGCGCGCGCTGATCCAGAAGCGCTTCAGCAGATACGATTTGCGGAGCCGTTCGACCTCTTCCGAGGAGAGGGAGGGGTCAGGCTCGATGGCCTCGGGCGGAGGCGGCTCGACCACCTTTCCGTTCTCCGCGATCACGCTGTCCAGTTCGGACTCTGCGGTCGCATCTGGCTTTTCGGTCGGTCGAGCGGGGGCTTCGGCGGTCGTCATGGCGCGATAACTCGCCGAGATTTCGAATGTTCCTGAGACGCCCCAGCTTACGCAGCGCGAACATCGAGAATGGTATCCAACTCGTGGGGAGCAATCTCCCGCCGAACAAGCGTGTTGGGCACGCCTCCAGCGACCGGGGAGAACATGCCGCCCGGATCGATCTCTCGCGTTCCGATTGACGCCCGTCTGCAGCCGCTGTTTTGGCTGTGAGTGGCGCTGCCCTGGTCGGCGCCTCTTCAGCGGGTCGAACTCTTCGCGGGAAAGATCCCTGTGTCAGGCATGCGGCATGGCGAGTTCCAGGCCGTCCAGTTCCGGCCCCACGCGCAACTGGCAGGAAAGACGCGATCCGGCGCGCGTGTTGAAGGCGCAGTCCAGCATGTCCGCCTCCGCGTCCTCAGGCTCGGGGAGGCGCGCGAGCCAGGCGGCATCCACCCACACGTGGCAGGACGCGCAGGCGGCTGAGCCCTCGCACTCTCCTGCGATGCCGATGCCGAGCGGGCGCAGCACTTCCATGACGGAGAGGCCGTCCTGCGCCTCCACGTCGTGGCGGCTGCCGTCGCGGGCGGTGACGATGAGACGTGTCATGGGCCGAAGGGCTCCTCAGGAGTTTGCAGCGCGCGCGGCCGGGTCGCCACGGCTGGTGGAATGCTCGAAGTGGCGCGCCGCGGCCGGGCGCAGCAGGGCGAGCGTGCTGTGGGCGGCTCGAGCGGCCTCCGCGAAGCCGGTGAGGATCAGCTTCAGCTTGCCGGGATAGTCGGCGACGTCCCCTACGGCGAATACGCCGGGGCGCATGGTCTCCATGCTGGCGGGAGCGACCGGGACGCCGGCGGTGCCCGCGGCGATGCCGAAGCCGGCGAGCGCCGAGAGATCCTTGGCGAGGCCGTAGAAGCACAGGAGCGCATCGGCCGCCACCTCTTCCTGCCCACCCGCGCCATCGGCGAGATGCACGGCCTCGATCCGCGCGCCGGTTCCAGACACGCCCGCAAGGGTACGGGGCGCGCAGATGCGGATGCGCCCCTCCTGCACGAGGCGCTCGATCGCGGCGAGCGTCGCAGGCGCGGCCCGGAAGACGGGCCGCCGATGCACAAGCACCACCTGAGCGGCGATGCCGGCGAGGATCACCGCCCAATCGGCTGCCGAGTCTCCGCCGCCTGCGATCACCACCATCCGGCCGCGAAACCGCGCGGGGTCGTCCACCGCGTAGAAAAGGCTTGTCCCCTCGAAGCCGGCGAGATTGGGGATCGGCGGACGGTTGGGGCCAAACGCCCCGGCGCCCGCCGCCACCACAACGGCACGGGCGCCCACCTCGCTCCCGTCGGAGAGGGTGATGCGGAACTGTTCCTCCTCCTGCCTGAGGCCGATGGCGCGGCGGCTGAGGAGATAGAGGGGGTCATAGGGCGCCGCCTGTCCCACCAGATCGGCGACCAGTGCACCCGCCGTCACGGAGGGCCGGCCGGGAATGTCATAGATGGGCTTTTCCGGGTAAAGCGCCGCGCACTGGCCGCCGGGTACGTCGAGCGCGTCCACCACCACGGCGTCGAGCCCCGCCTGGCCGAGGGCGAAGAGGGTGAACAAGCCCACGGGCCCCGCGCCGATGACCGCCACGTCCCGCACGGCGGCCATCCGCAATGGGCTCATTGCGCGGCCTCCGCGCGTATCAGGCGCGCCTCCGTACCGTGGACGGTGGTGCTCTCGGCGATGTCGCTCTTGTGGCCCGGCACCAAGGCGTTGACGTTGGCATCGCCCGGCGAGAGGCTCGGCCAGCGTCCCTTGTGCATCAGGACGACGCCCGGAAGGGTGCGGTCCGAGATGGCGACCGTGACCGGCACGCGGCCCTCGCCATTGGCAAGCACCACCTGATCGCCCTCCGCGAGGCCTTCGCGCGCCGCGTCGTCCGGATGGAGCGCCACGGTCGGCGGTCCGAGCCGGCGCCGGATCACCGGATCATTGCCGTAGCTCGAGTTCATCTGCCATTGGGAGGCGGGAGAAAGGATGCGCATCCTGCCATCCGCAGGCGGCGCGTCGACGTGGGCCATGGGCAGGCGCGGCAGGCCGAGGGCGGCCGCCTGCCCGCTCGCAAGCTCAATTCGTCCCGACGGCGTACCGAAGGCGAGGCCTTCGAACTGCACCTTCGGCTCGGGGAAGACGGTGGCCGTACCCACCGCGGCCAAGTCGGCGAAGGTGCCTTCAAAGGGCGTCTGGGCGAGGAGCCGCGCGATGAGGTCGGCATCGGTCTCGAACAGCTCGGGCTCGGCAAAGCCCATAGCCGCCGCGAGCCGGCGGAAAATTTCCGAATTCGGCAGCGCGGTGCCGGGGGGATCGCCCGCCTTCACCTGCGCCGAGACGGTGAGGTCAAAATAGGACAGCACCAGGTCGTCGCACTCGAGAAAGCTCGCCGCCGGCAGCACGATGTCCGCATAGGCGGTGGTGTCGGTGTGAAACAGGTCCACCGCCACGTGGAACAGGTCCTCGCGCTTCAGCGCCCGGCGCAGGCGGGCCTGCTCCGGCGAGGAGGCCGCGGGATTGTTGTTCCAGTTCACGAAGGCGCGCGCGCGCTGCGGATCCTCCAGCGTGGCGGCGAGGTCCATGTGGCTTATGGCGGGCGGCGCGTTCGTCGCAAGCGCGGGGCAGGTCAGCGTCGCCATGTCGATGCCGCGCCCGCCGGGGCCGTTCATGTAGAGAAACCCGGCGCCGGACTTGCCGAGATTGCCGGAGAACGCCACCAGCGCCGCCAGCGCACGGAAGGCGTTGCCGCCATACGGCTGCCGCTGCACGCCCTGTCCGAGCCACAGGAGCGAGGGGCCCGCTCCATAGGCGCGCGCGGCCTCCTCGATCAGCTCCGCCGGCACGCCGCAAAGCGTCGCCGCGCGCTCAGGGCTCATGGCGGCGATGGTTGGGGCAAGGTCCTCCGCCCCCAGAACGTGGGAGCCCAGGAAATCCCGGTCGTCGAGCCCGTCGCGCCGCAGCACATGGATGAAGGCGAAGGCGAGCGCCGCATCGCTGCCGGGCCGCAGTTGCAGATGCAGGTCCGCGGCGCGCGCCGTGTCGTGGGCGACGGGATCGACGGCGATGATGCGCGTGCCCGCGGCCTGCGCATCCGCGAGCCAGCCCTTGTTCTGGTGCGGCGCCGAGAAGGAGGGATTGGCGCCCCACACCAGGATGGTGCGGGCATCGCGCGCGGTGCGCGGGTCGAAGCCTTCGAGGGAGTTGCCGAAGGTCATTTCCAGCGCGACATGCCCCGCCTTGTTGCAGACGGTGTCGGGATCGACCTCCGTGGCACCGAGGCGGTTGAAGAAGCGGATGGGATACCAGCCGCCCACCAGCCCCACCGTGCCGGTGTAATGGGTGTGGAGGATCGTGCGGGCCTCGCCTTCGGCGCTGAGCGCGCCGAAACGCTCGGCGATCAGCGCCAGCGCCTCGTCCCAGCCGATGGGCTCGAACGTCCCTTCGCCCTTGGCCCCCACGCGCTTGAGCGGCGTCGCCAGCCTGAAATCCGGCGCGCGCCAGCTGCCGTTGTAGGCGATGGCGCACTTGCCGCAGAGGGCGCCCCGGGTGACGGCGTGGTCGGGATCTCCGAGAACCTTCCGGATCATGCCGTCGCGGCGGCCCACGACGATCCCGCAGGCGTCGTAGCAGTCCCTCGGGCAAGTGGTCTTGATGAAGTCCGCGTCCGCCATGGCGCTGGTCGGCCTCGTTCTGGTGAAGGGAAGAGCGGTCGCGGCCGCCCACATCGGCCGGCTCGCATGGAAAACTTATGCGAAGGGCCTCCCGCCCCGAAGCCCTCCCTGAGCTGGTCCTATCGATTTTTCCCAAAGCGGAACCATCGCACGCCTTGTGAACCGGACATCCCGGGCTCAGGCTTCATAGTGAAGACGGGGAGCCGAGGCATGACCAGAATGAATATCGAGGGTGTTGTTCTGTTTTCAGTGACGCCGGTCGCGGCGGATGGCTCCATCGACTACACACGGTGGAAGAAACATCTTGATGATGCACTCGCGGCCGGCATCCACAGCGTCACCCTGTTCGGAAGCACGGGCGCGAACGGCTACTTCACCGAAGCCGAGAAGATGAAGGCGCTGGAAGAGGTCGCCACGCATCTGGGCGGCCGGGTGCCGGTGATGACGGGTATCGGCGCCATGACCACGGCGGAAAGCGTCCGCCTTGCAAAGCACGCGGCCGACCATGGCGCGGATGCGGTGCTGGTGGTGCCGCTCAACTACTGGAAGCCGACCGAGCGGGAGATCATCGCCCATTACGAGACGGTCGCCGCGGCCAGCGACCTGCCCCTGTGGCTCTACAACAACCCGCCACTCGCCGGCATCGACCTCACCCCGGCGCTGGTGAAGACGCTCTCCTCCATCCCGACGCTGGTGGGCATGAAGGACTCCTCCGGCGACCTGTCGCGCGCCTTCATGGTGCCCAAGATCACCGGCGGAAAGGTTCAGGTGGGCATCGGCCAGGATACGCTGATCCTGGAGCCGACGCTGGCCATCGCGCCGGCCTGGTTCACCGGCCTTGCCAACATTTGTCCGGCCGAGTGCGTCGCCTTCTGGAACGCAGCCAAGGCCGGCGACGTGGCGGCGGCCTATGCCGCCGCGGCCCGTCTCTTTCCCCTGAGCGAGATCGGCGGTCGTTACGGCATCATCCGCGTCGCCCACGAGGGGTTGGCGCTGATGGGCAAGAGCGCGGGGTATCCGCGCCCGCCGCTTCTGCCGCTGGAGGCAGCGGCCGCCGCCGAGGTGAAGGCGGCTCTCGATGCGTTGGCCGCCTGAGGCGGACCGGCAAGGCCATTCATAGGCAAGGCCCATTCATAAAAGCATAGAGCGCCAAAGGCGCCGCTTCTCCAAACCTTCCGGAGATCGACATGGACCCGAAATCAGGTATGGACCCGAAATCAGGTATCGACCGTCGTGGTGTCCTCAAGGGCATGGCGGGGCTGGCGGCTGGAAGCGCCGTCGGCGCCTTTCCCATGCCCGCCCTCGCCCAGAATACGCCGTTGAAGGTCGGCATCATCGCGCCACGCGCCGGCACCGCGGCCTACATCGGCGCCAACGGCCTGCGCGCGGTGGAGTGGAGCACCGAGAAGATCAACGCGTCCGGCGGCATCGCCGGCCGCAAGGTTGAACTGGTGGTGGAGGAGGAGACCAACGCCAAGGAGACGCTGGAGCGGGCGCGGCGCCTCGTGCTCCAGGAGAAAGTGGACTGCATCCAGGGCGGCTATTCCACGGGTGTGACGCTGCCGATGGCGCCGACGCTGGAGGACATGCAGGTTCTCACCATCTTCTGGGACGGCACCACCCAGGACGGCGTGAAGGAGACGATGCCGTCGCCGAAATACGTGTTCAAGAGCACCGACAACGAGTGCGAAGCGGTGATGGCCTCGCTGATCGCGCTCAAGCATCTGAAGGGCCAGTTCAAGCGCATCGCCGCCATCAGCCCGGACTATACCTACGGGCGCAATGTGTGGACCGCCTTCAAGGCGCTCAACAAGAAGTTCGGCATCGACGCCGAGGTGGTCTCGGAGCAGTGGTCGAGCTTCAGCCAGCTGGATTTCACGGCCAACGTGGCGGCGCTGAAGGCGGCCAAGCCCGATCTCATCTATTGCGTGCTGGGCAATGCGGACCTGCCCATCTTCATGCGCGCGGCCACCAGCGCCGGCCTCACGGATACCGCCCGCATGGTGCTGGTGCAGGCCGGCCACCAGCACGGCCAGCTGAAGAAGCCCTTCACGCCGGTCGGCACGCTGCTGTGCTACAACACCATGTATTTCGCGCGGCCCAATCCCTCTGCGGCGCAGAAGGAATTCGTCGAATACTACATGGACAAGTACAAGGACTATCCCCACTGGGAGAGCGACCGCGCCTTCTTCGCCATGAACGTCTACAAGGCGGGCGTGGAGAAGGCGATGGCCGCGAAAGGCGGCTCCTGGCCGAAGCCGGAGGAGATCGCCCAGGCGATCGAGGGCATCAAGGTGGAATCGTTCGGGGGGCCGGCCGGAATGCGCAAGGATCATATCGCCGAGGAGATGTTCTACGGCGGCTTCGCCACCCACGACAATCCCTATGACGTGTGCACCCTGAAGGACACCTACAGCTACGACGCCTCCGTGCTCCAGAAGCCGCCGGGCGCCGATTTCTGGGGCTGGCTCGAAACGGCCAATTTCCCGGTCTGACCGGCCGGGAGCAGAGACGCGACATGGCCACGGTCGACCTTCTGTTCGCCGCGCTGTTCAACGCCGCGGTCCTGTTCCTCGTCACCGCGGGACTGCAGCTCATCTTCGGTGTCCAGCGCATCGTCAATCTGACCGCCGGCTCGCTCTATGCCCTCGGGGCCTATTTCGGGGCCTCGGTGTTCGAGTGGTTCTCGGCGCAGGGCGGCTCTCCCGTCCTGCTCCTGCCGGTGCTCATCCTGTCCGGCCTCCTGGCGGGACAGGTGGGCTTCATCGTCGAGCGGGTGCTGCGCACGGTCTACGGCCGCGACGAAGCCTTCCAGCTGCTCATGACGTTCGCCTTCGTGCTGATGTTCCAGGATGTCCTGCGCTACGTCTGGGGCGCTCAGCCGCGGCTGCTCGGCGATCTGCCATCGGTCTACGGCACACTCGTGGTCGGCGAATTCACCTTCCCGGTCTACAATTTGCTCGTGATGACGAGCGCGCTGGTGGTGGCCGGCCTGCTCTACTGGCTCATCGAATGGACCAGCCTCGGCCATGTGGTGCGGGCCACCGCCGAGAACGGCCGCATGGCGGAGGCGCTGGGCGCCAACACCCGGCGCATCAACATGCTGGTGTTCGTGCTCGGCTCCATGCTCGGCACGGTGGGCGGCGCGCTGGTCATTCCCACCACGGCGGCCTCGCTGGAGATGCCCATCGCGCTCATCGTCGAAGCCTTCGCGGTGGTGGTGATCGGCGGGCTGGGCAGCATCCGCGGCGCCTTCCTCGGCGCCATCATCGTCGGCGTGCTCAGGGCGCTCTCGCTCACCTATTTCCCGGAGCTGGAGGTGATGTCCATCTATCTTGTGGTGATCGTCGTCCTCGTGGCGCGGCCCTACGGACTGTTCGGGAAGGCCGAGGCATGAAGACCATCCTCGCCTTCCTCGCGGTGCTCGCGGCCTTCGTCGCCGCCCCGTTCGCGCTGGGGCCCTACTACACCACACTCATCATCCCGATCCTCGCCTACGCCATCGCTTTGACCGGCCTCAACCTCCTGTTCGGCTACGGCGGGCTCCTGTCCTTCGGCCACGCCATGTTCCTCGCCATCGGCGCCTATGCGAGCGCGGTGATGGGGGCGAAGCTCGGGGTTCGCGCGTTCGAGGCGCAGCTCATCGTGGCGATGCTCGCGAGCGGCACGGTGGCGGCCCTCATCGGCCTCCTGTGCCTGCGCTATACGACCATCTTCTTCTCCATGCTGACGCTCGCCTTCGGCATGATCTTCCATTCCTTCCTGTTCAAGTTCTACGACCTGACCGGCGGAGAATCCGGCATCTCCGTGCCGCGCCCCAGCCTGTTCGGCGCCAGCTTCGCCTCCATGAGCAAGACCGCCTTCCTGGTGGGGCCGTTCTACTGGTACGCGCTCGGGCTGTTCTCGGTCATGTTCCTCCTCATGGCGCTGATCGTCTCCTCGCCCCTGGGGCTCGCGCTCAAGGCGGGGCGGGACAACGAGCGCAAGACGTCGTTTCTCGGGGTACCGGTGTTCAAGGTGCGCTACGTGGCGTTCATCCTGTCCGGTATCTATTGCGCGGTGGGCGGCGCGGTGCTGGCGGTCAGCATCGGTGCCGCCGATCCGGAGCTGTCCTACTGGACACAGTCCGGCAACATGATCTTCATCATCATCCTCGGAGGGCTCGGGCAATTGTTCGGCCCGATCGTCGGGGCCGTGTCCTTCACCCTGCTGCAGGACACGCTGATGGCCAATACCGAGTACTGGCGTTTTGCCCTCGGCGCGATTCTCGCGCTCATCATCATCTTCGCCCCGCGCGGTATTCTCGGCCTCATCACGCGTGCACTGGAATGGAGGCGGCGATGATCGAGATGCTGCTGCGCGCGTTGAACATCACCAAGCGCTACGGTGCCTTCACCGCGCTCGCGGGGGTGTCGTTCGATATCTCGAAGGGGGAGGTGGTGGCGGTGGTCGGCCCCAATGGCGCCGGCAAGACCACGCTGGTGAACACGCTCTCCGGGCTGTTCATGCCCGACGAGGGCGGCGTGATGTTCGAGGGGCGCCCGGTGGCGGGGCTCGGGGCCAGCGCGCTCGCGTTGCGTGGGCTGGCCCGCTCCTTCCAGCTCGTCACCATCTATCCGAGCTTCACCGTGGCCGAGATGATCTCGGTCGGCGCCTTCGCCCGCGCCGGGCAGACCTTTCGCCTGCTGAGGCCGTCCGCCACCTGCCGGCGCGAACAGGCGCAGGTCCGCGAGGTGGCGGCGGCCTTCGGCCTGGAGCACCGGCTTGAAACCACCTGCTCCGCCCTTTCCCAGGGCGAGAAGAAGCTGGTGGACATCGCAAGCGCGCTCACCCTGCGCCCGCGCCTGATGCTGCTGGACGAGCCGACCAGCGGCATCTCCAGCGCCGACAAGGACCGCATCATGGAGACCCTGCTCGCGGCGGCCCAGCGGCTCGGCGTCGAGAGCCTCGTCCTTGTGGAGCACGACATGGAATTGATCGCGCGCTACGCCACCCGGGTGATCGGCCTGAAGGCCGGCAGTCTCGTCGCCGACATGCCACCTGATGCCTTCTTCCGGGACCCGGCGGTGATCGAGACCCTCGTCGGCAAGGTGCCTCACAATGCTCTCGGTTGAACGCCTCAGCGTCGACATCGCCGGAACGTCGATCCTGCGCGCCATCTCGCTGGACGTGGCGGCCGGTGAGATCGTCTGCCTGGTCGGCCGCAACGGGGCCGGCAAGACAACGTTGCTCCGCGCACTCATGGGGCAGCTCGCGCCCCGCGCCGGCACCGTCCTGTGGCACGGGAAGGCGCTGGCCGGGCTTCCGCCGCACGAGGTCGCCCGGCGCGGCATCGGCTTCTCTCCCGAGGAGAGCGAGGTGTTCGCAAGCCTCTCCGTGGCCCAGAACATCGCCTTCGGCACCTGGACGCGGCCATCGCGGGAGCGTCCTGCGGCCGATCGCATCGCCTTCGCCTATGAGGTCTTTCCCAAGCTCCTCACCTACATGGCGCGCGGCGGTGCCGAACTCTCCGGCGGCGAGCGCAAGATGGTGTCCATCGCCCGCGCGCTGGCCCTCGATCCGGATCTGCTGCTGCTCGACGAGCCATTCGAGGGCCTCTCGCCCGCCATCATTCCCACCATCGCCGCCGGCATCGCCTCCATCCGCGCCTCGGGCCGGGCGGTTCTGATGGCGGAATCCAACGTCCAGCATATTCCCGACTATGTTTCGCGCATCTATGTGATCGAGCGGGGGGAGATCATCTTCCACGGCAGCCTGGAGGCGGCGCGGGCGGATCCCCTGGTCCGGCAGGTGGCTTCGGGCCTCGCCTGACGGGGATCTGGAGGCGTTGGATGGCACGTGAATTGCTTTGCTCACCCTTGGGGCAAGGATCGAGCAGGCACATGATTCCACTGCATCTGGACCCGGCCGCGGGCGTCACGCTCCAGGAGCAGGTCTACGACCAGGTCCGTGCGGCCATTCTCGCCCGCACCCTGCCGCCGGGGGCGGCACTGCATTCGACCCGGGAACTGGCCCGCACGCTCAAGGTGTCGCGCAACACCATCGTGCTTGCGTTCGAGCGCCTCGCCAAGGAAGGCTACCTGGTGATGCGCCCGGGCGCCGGCACCTTCGTGTGCGAGGTGCTGCCGGAGGCCTGCGTCGGCCTGTCGGGATCGCCCAATCCTGAGGCATCGAGCCCCTCGCCGCGCCGGCCTGAGCCCACAGTCGTGCACCCGCCAGTGCTGCTGCGTGCAGCGCCGCTGCGCATGGTGCAGACCGGCCCCACCCGCATGCAGGTGGATTTCTGGTACGGCAGCGCCAACAGCCGGAATTTTCCGATCCGTGAATGGCGGCAATTGCTGCTGGAGAACCTTTCGCGCGCCTCCGGCAACCTGTCCGGGTACGGTCCGCCGGAAGGCGCGATCGAGCTGCGCCGCGCCATCGCCAGCCATGTCTCGGCAAACCGCGCCATTCCGGCCGAGCCGGATCAGATCATCATCACTGCCGGCGCGCAGGAGGGCTTCAACCTCATCAGCCGCCTGTTCGTGCAGCCGGGGGTGAAGATCGCGATCGAGGACCCCTGCTATGCCGGCGCAGCGCATGTCTTCTCCAGCTTCGGCGGCGCGCTGGTCCCGGTGCCGGTGGATGCGCAGGGTCTGTGCACGGAGTATCTGGCGGGCTGCGGCGCATCGCTCGCCTACGTCACGCCCTCCCACCAGTTCCCCACCGGCGTCACCATGTCGTTCGGGCGCCGCCGCGAACTTCTGGCCTGGGCCCGCAGCAGCGGCGCCTATGTGGTGGAGGACGATTACGACAGCGACTTCCGTTATGACGGTGCCCCGCTCGCCGCGCTGGCGGGCCTCGATGCCAACACCTCGGTGATCTATCTCGGCACCTTCTCCAAGTCCGTCGGCGCCGGCATCCGCACCGGCTACATGGTGGTTCCGAAGCAGCTGGTCGGGCCCGTGCGGCAGGCCAAGAGCCTCGCCAACTACGGCCATCCCTGGCTCGACCAGATCGTGCTCGCGGACTTCATCGACCAGGGCCGCTTCGCCCGGCACGTGCGGCGCATTCGCCAGACCTACAGCGAGGCGCGCCAAGCGTTGGTGGAAAGCCTGAACAGCCATTTCGGGCCCACGCGCATCTCCGGTGCCGATGCCGGCATGCACGTGATGTGGACGCTGCCGGACCACCTCCCGCCGGTGCGCGAGGTGGCGCGGATCGCGGCCGACGCGGGCGTGGGGATCTACACGCTGGAGGCGGCGGGCGCCCACGAGATCGTCCCGTTCCGCTATCCCCGCGCCGTGGTGCTGGGATATGCGGCGCTGACGCCGGAGGCGATCCGCAAGGGCATCGCCCGGCTTGCATCCGCCTTGTCCCGGGAGGGCGTTGACCTCTCCCCCCGCTTCGTGCGGCAGCGGCCGAGCGTACTGGCGGCACCGGGACCGCAGCGATAGCGCGTCAAAGCTCCTCCCGCCCGTCCAGACGGTGACCGGGTGCAACGCAAACGTTGCCCCGCCATCACCCGCGGATGGCTCCGCCGTCCCAGGCGATCTCGTAGAGACGGACGATCTCGTCTTCGGACGGAATGCGCGGATTGTTCCCCGGGGTGCCGGAGGCGAGGGCCTGGCGGGCCATCTCCGGCCGCAGGCGGAAATAGGCCTCCTCATCCACGCCATAGGCCTTGGGCGTGGGAACCTTGAGGCGGGTGTTGAGATCCCGGAAGCCCCTCACCAGGGCATGCCCGGCCTCTTCATCCCCCATGGTCGCCGGCGCCCAGCCGAGCGCGCGGGCGGCGGCGGCGTAGCCGGCGGGCGCAGCGGAGAGGGAATATTCCGTCACGAGCGGCAGGAGCATGGCGTTGGAGAGGCCGTGCGGCACGTGGAAGAAAGCGCCGATGGGCCGGCTCAGCCCATGAATGAGGGCGGTGGACGTGTTGGACACCGCAAGCCCCGCATGGGTTGCCCCCAGCATCATGGCCTCGCGCGCGGCGCGGTTCGACGGTTCGCGCGCGACCGTCTCCAGATTCGCGCCGATCAGCCTGAGCGCGGAGAGCGCCAGCGCTTCAGCGTGGGCATTGCCGTTGCGATTGATGAGGGCTTCCAGCGCATGGGTCAGGGCATCGAGCCCCGTGTCCACGGTGACCCGGAACGGGCAGGAGAGAGTCAGTTCGTAGTCAACGATGGCTGCGGCCGGAAGGGCCGCGGTGCCGAGGATCAGCATCTTCTCCTGCGCAGCTGTGTCGGACACGACGCAGGCGCGAGTGACTTCGCTGCCGGTGCCGGCGGTCGTGGGGATGGCCACCAGCGGCATCACCTGAAGATCCACGATGCGCGGCACTTTCAGGGCACGCACGTCCTCGCCCGTGCTCGCGAGGATCGCCGCCGCTTTCGCCGTGTCGATGGCGCTGCCGCCGCCGAAGCCGATGACGCCATCGTGGGAGCCGGAGCGGATCTCGTCGGCCGCCGCGATCACGCTGGTGTCGGTCGGATCTTCCACCACCGCCGAGAACACGCCGAGGCCCAGCCCCGCCTCCCGCATGGCGGCGATGGCCGTATCGGCGATGCCGAGCCTGAGGATGGTGGGGTCGACGACCAGCATGGGCCGTCTCACGCCGAGGCGGCCCAGCAAAGGCACGAGCTGGGAGAGGCTGCCGCCGCCGATGAGAAGCTCGCGCGGGGTGAGGATGCGGTTGATCATGCAGCGGTCCTCAGCGCATCACGAAGGGATCGGGGATCGGGGCGTCGGACGTGTTGATCCACACCGATTTTGTGCGCGTGTAGTCGCGGATGGAATCCATGCCCGCCTCGCGGCCGAGGCCGGACATGCCATATCCACCGAACGGCACCATGGGCGAGACGGCGCGATAGGTGTTCACCCAGACGATGCCGGCATGGATCTTCGCCGTCATGCGATGGGCACGGGCGAGATTGGTGGTGAAGACACCGCTGGCGAGGCCGAAGACGGTGTCGTTCGCCTTGGCGACCGCCTCCTCCTCCGTGTCGAACACGGTGGCGCTCAGGACCGGACCGAAGAATTCCTCGCGGAAGCAGGGCAAGTCGGTGTCGTGGGAAAAGAGGATGGTGGGGGAGACGTAATAGCCCTGGGAGAGGCCCCGGGGCCGGCTGCCGCCCGTGATGCACTCGGCCCCCTGCACGATGCTGGCGGCCACCGTGCGCTCCATGTGGGCCACCTGCCGCGCGGTCGCGAGCGGGCCCATCTCCGTCTCCATCCGCTGCGGATTACCGATGCGGATGGCGCGAGCCTTGTCTGCCAGCAGTTTCAGGAAGGGCTGTGCGACCTTGCGCTCCACCAGCAGCCGCGAACCCGCTGTGCAGCTCTGCCCGCTGGCGGCGAAGATGCCTGCAACCACGGCGTTGGCTGCGCTTTCGAGATCGGCGTCGTTGAACACCACGACGGGAGACTTGCCGCCGAGCTCAAGGGTCGTGAAGGCGAGGTTCTCCGCGCTGTTGCGCACGATATGCCGCGCCGTCGCCGGCCCGCCGGTGAACGCGATGCGGGATACGAGCGGATGGGTGGTCAGCGCTTTCCCGCACTCGGGCCCGAAGCCGGTCAGGATATTGACCACGCCCGGCGGGAAGCCGGCCTGATGGACGAGCTTGGCGAAGGCGAGAAGCGGCGCCGGGCCATCCTCGGACGCCTTCAGCACCACGGCGCAGCCGGCGGCAAGCGCGGGCGCGAGCTTCACCGCGGATAGGAAGAGCTGCGAGTTCCATGGCACGATGGCCGCAACCACGCCGATGGGCTCGGGGCGCAGCGTGACGTCGAGGTCCGGCTTGTCGATGGGCACGACGGCGCCCTGGTGCTTGTCCGCAAGGCCGGCGAAGTAACGGTAGTAAGCCGCCACATAGCCGATCTGCGCCTTGGTCTCGCGGATGATCTTGCCGGTGTCGCGGGTTTCCAGCTTGGCAATCTCGGCCGCGTTCTCCGCCACGAGGTCGCCGAGCTTGTAAAGCAGCCGCCCGCGCTCGGTGGCGGTCATGCGCGCCCAGGGCCCTTCATGCATGGCACGATGGGCGGCGGTGACGGCGCGGTCCACGTCCGCCGCGTCGGCCTGGGGCATCAGCGCCCACGCCGCCTCGGTGGACGGGTCCACGCTCTCGAAACGCTCGGTGGGATAGGAGAAGACACCGTCGATATAGTGCTCGAATGTCTGTAAGGCGTTCACGGCTCGGCCCTCGCAAGGCTCGCGGCAGGCGCCTGCGCTTCGGCCAGGAAGGCGAGCAGGCTGCGGTTGACGGCATCGGGATGGGTGAGGGCCATCATATGGCGCGCGCCGGCGAGAATTTCCGCCCGGCCACCTGGAGCGCGAGCTGCCATCTCCAGCGACATGGCCGGGGAGGAATTGGCGTCGTGCTCGGCCGTGAAGAACAGGGCCGGCGGGACCAGTTGCCGAAGCGCCTCGGCAAACACCGCATCGGAACTGGCGAACAGCCGGTAGGTCAACCGATAGCCTTCCGGCCGCACCTGCTCCAGCGCAGCGCGGGTCAGGGCCGAGGCCTCGACGAGACCGTCCGGCACGGGATCGCCGAACCAGCGGGCCAGGGTCGGATCTATGGAGGCGGCGACGCCCTTTTGGTCCAGTTCGTCGGCGCGGGCCTCAACGGCGCGCTTCAGTTCCGGTGGCCGGCAGAAGACGGCGTTCATCGCCACCAGCCGGGTGACGCGCGCGGGATGGCGCAAGGCCACCTGCATCGCCACCAAGGCCCCCATGGAATGCCCCACCAGGGCCGCCCGCTGGATGCCCAGCGCATCAAGCAGACCGACGACAGCCTCGCCATAGTCCTCAAGGCGCGCCGGGTCCGGCGGCAGGGTGCTTTCGCCGTGACCGGGCATGTCCATCGAGATGACGTCGTGATGCGCGGCGAGGACACGGACCTGCGGTCTCCAGACGTCGGCATGCATGCCGACGCCATGGATCAGCACCACGGGCGCGCCCTGACCCGCCCGAAGATAGGCGACCGAGCCCTCCACGGCGCCACCGCGCAGCCGGACGGCGGCGTGGCAGCGACCTGCGTCTGCGACCTCAGCCATGGAGGTCCTTCAGGGTCTCGAGGTCCTTGTAGCGGTCGCCGATGCGATGATGCGGTCGCCCGCCGATGGAAGCGCCGAGCGCAATCACCAGTTCGTCCGGCGCGGGAGCGTCGGAGATGGCGAAGTGGACCGTCAGATAGTGCGAGCGCCGGCCCTCGTCCTGCTTGTCCATCAGCGGAATCATGATGGGGCAGCCCGGCCCGCCACGGACGTTGGTGAAAGCGAGATAGGTCTTCGCCCCCACCGCACGGCGGAAGTGATTGCCGAAATGCAGGGTATGGATGAGCGCGGAGGCGTGCTCGATTTCGCCGGAGGTGCCGCACAAAGCGGCCTTGCCATAGCCCTCCACCGCGTCGCCGGAGCCGACGCGGCGCAGGATCTCGTCAGTCAGGAGCGCACCGAGTTCCGGCGCGATAGCCATGATCTCCGGCTTGAGGTCGTCGACGAAGCCGCGGCCGGCCCAGGGATTGGCGATCACCGCCGCAGCACCGAACAGATGGAGGGGGGTCGGCGCCGCCTTGCCACCCTCGATAAGCACCTTCTCGTCGTAGCCGACGATCTTGCGAAGCTTCAGCATGATCTCTTTTCCAAATTCCGGATTACGGCATGCCAGGACAGGAGGCGCGCAGGGGCATGGCACCGCCCCCGGCAGCCTCAGTGAGACAGGATCTTGGAGAGGAACGCCTTCGCCCGATCGCTCTGCGGATCTTCGAAGAAACGCGCCTTCGGCGTGTCCTCGACGATCTCGCCGCGATCCATGAAGACGACACGATCCGCGACCTTTCGCGCGAAGCCCATCTCGTGGGTCACGACCATCATCGTCATCCCCTCCTGGGCGAGGGAGACCATCACGTCGAGCACCTCGGTGATCATCTCCGGATCAAGCGCCGAGGTCGGCTCGTCGAACAGCATCGCGATGGGGTCCATGGCGAGCGCGCGGGCAATGGCGATGCGCTGCTGCTGGCCGCCCGAGAGCTGGAGCGGATACTTGCCCGCATGGGCCGTCATGCCGACGCGCGCGAGCAGGCCCATGGCCTTGTCGCGTGCCTCCTCGCTCTTGCGCTTCAGCACCTTCTCCTGGCCGATGCACAGATTCTCCAGCACGCTCATGTGCGGGAACAACTCGAAGTGCTGGAACACCATGCCGACGCGGGCGCGCAGCTTCGAAAGGCTGGCCTTGCCGTCGGTGATGGAGGTCCCCTCGATGAGGACCTCGCCCGTGTTCACCGGCTCCAGTGCGTTCACGCACTTGATGAGGGTGGACTTGCCCGAGCCGGAGGGCCCGCACACCACCACCACCTCGCCGCGCGCCACCGAGAGCGAGCAGCCTTTCAACACCTGAAAGGTGCTGTACCATTTGTCGACGCCCCGGATTTCGACCACGGGTGTGGTGGCGCGGGCGGATGTGCCGTCAGATGCATTCATGGCGCCCTCACCTCTGCTCGACCAGGCCGGCCTGGGGATCGTAGGCCCGGCCGAAGCGGCGCTCGATGCGGCGCTGGATGAACTCCCAGGCGGTGGTCATGATGAGGTAGTAGATCGCCGCCACCACGAAGAGTTCGAGCACCAGGAACCGCTCCTGAATGAGCACCTGCGTGCGCCGGAGCAGTTCCTCCATGGAGATGATGGAGGCGATGGAGGTGGTTTTCAGCACCCCGTTCACCGAGTTGCCGAGCGGCGGGATGATGATGCGGAAGGCCTGCGGCGCCACCACGTAGCGCATCACCTGGAACGGCGTCATGCCGATCGCGCGCGCTGCGTTCACCTGGCCCCGGGACACCGCGGCGATGCCGGCGCGCACGATTTCCGAGAGGTAGGCCGCCTCGTTCAGCGTAAGTCCGATGAGGGTGGATTCCACCACGGTGAACTTGATGCCGAGCTGCGGCAGGCCCGTGTAGATGATGATGAGCTGCACCAGAAGGGGCGTGCCCCGCATGATCCAGGTGTAGAAATACGCGGGCGCAGACAGTAATTTGTAGCTCGACATGCGCATCACGGCGATGACGAAGCCCAGGATGAGCCCGAAAAATATGGAGAAGACGGTGAGCCCGAGGGTCACCAGCGCACCCTCTATGAGGTAGCCGTTGGTGAGATACTCGAAGAAGCCGTCCCAATGCCAACCCTTCACGTCAGCCTCGCGGGAATGAGAGAGGTCTCGGGCTGCGCGGGGCGCCCGGCGAGGCGGCGGGGACCAAATGCCCCGGCCGCAATGAGGAAGACGTCATGTATTGGGGCCGAGAACGCGCACCCCGCCCTCGGCCCGGCCGACGCCGTATTCGCCGAGCAGCTTGTCGAGATAGCCGTCCTTCTCCATGTCCTTCATCACCTCGGCGACGGCGTCCGCCACCACCTTGTCGCCGAAGGCCAGAGACCCCGGGGTGGGGTACAGACGCGACAAGGCGTGGGTGAACTCGCCGCGGTCCTGATACTGCTTCGCCACAGGATCGATGGACACCGCGGCATCCACCTGCCCGGCGCGCAGCGCCTGATAGACGGTGGCGTAGCCATCGAAGAGATTGATGGTCATGGGCTTCAGGCCCCGCGCCTCGAAATCCTTGTTGAGGTCGCGCATCTTCTTCTCGGCATAGCCGCCGATGTCGGTGCTCACGGCCTTGCCGGAGAGGTCGTCGAGCTTGGTGATGGGCGCGCCCGACTTCACCGCCGTCGAGATGGAGATGGCGAGGTTCTCATACGGGATCATGTAGAGAATCTTGGTGCGCTCGGGCGTCACGAAGAGGCCGGCGTTGATCATGTCCCAGCGCTTGCCCTGGAGACCGGGAATCATCGCTGCATACTCGGCGCTGATGTATTCCGGCTTCAGGCAGAGGCGCTTGGCCACCTCATAACCGAGTTCGATCCTGAGCCCTTTCAGCACGCCTTTCTGGTCGGCATAGGCCATGGGCGGCAGGGTCGGGCTCGTCGCCATCACGAACGTGCCAGGCTTGACGAGATGACTGTCGGCGATCTTCGGCTGACAGGTCTCCGCGCGGGCGAGCCCGGCCGTGAGGCAGACTGCGGCGGCCGCCGCGAGGGTGGCCGCACGGCGCGCGGACCGGGACAGCGAGGTCGGAAGCGTGATGGGGGCCATGAGTTCACCCTGAGGAATATTATTGTATGCCGTACTATGGCATACCATAATCTGACGTCAATCGGCCTCAGCCAGCGACGATTGGTTTTCTGAGATGGCGCCGGGTTGAGTTGAATATTCGGCGCGGCTGCGGCACCAGTGCCGGCAAGAGGGAATGCGAGAAGATGAACGCTGCCACTGAACCCCTGAGGGTTGATCGCCCCGCCAAGACGCTTCGCGAGCTGACGCTTGAGAAGATGCGCGAGGCCATCTTCTCGCAGCATTTCCGGCCGGGCGACCGGCTGGTGGAGCGCGACCTGTGCGAGCGTCTGGGGGTGAGCCGCACCATCGTTCGCGAGGTTCTGCGGCATCTGGAGACGGAAGGCCTGGTCTCCAATCTTCCGGCGCGTGGCCCCATCGTCTCGCGCACCACGGCGGCGGAGGCCTTGCAGATTTACGAGATCCGGGGGGCGCTTGAGGCCATAGCCGCGCGCGCCTGCGCCGAGGCCCGGCAACCCGCGACGATCGCGGCCCTCGACGCCTGCCTCGCCCGCATCCTCGCCGGCTACGCCCGGGGCAACTCGACGTTGGTCCTGGAGGCGACCTCGGACTTCTACCGCACCCTGTTCGCCAGCTCCGGCAAGGAGGTCGCCTGGAACATCGTCAACGCCCTGACGATGCGCATCAACCACCTCCGCTCGATGACGATCAAGACCCCAGGCCGAGAGGTGGAAGGCCCCAGGCAGATGCAGCGCATCGTGGAGGCGATCCGCGCGGGCAAGGGGGAGGAAGCGCATGCCGCCGCTCTGCAGCACGTCGCGAGTGCCTCGGCCATTGCCCAGCGCCTGCTGCGGGAGCGGGAGGGCGGGTGATTGAGATTGGGTGCAGGCGCCCCGAGAGCCCGTAGGGAAATCGGCGGACTGAACCACCCCTGGATTCACAGGCGCCTTCTTCCCTGGGGGCCCGGCCCCTAACGCCCGGCTGACGGGCGCTCCGTGCCGTTTTTTGCCGCCAGCGAAGCGCTCACCGCGCTCCTCGCCGGACCATGACCAAGCCACTGAAGGGCAGATGACCTATGACGCCACCAAATGGCGGCATCTTACCAGGCTCGCGCCCACCTCAATTACTCTTCAATTAATCTTCTAGACCCGCCACATCTTCAAGATGCTTCAACAGCCATTTCAAGCCAGCATCTCGGTTACCCCGCTGATGCCAGATCGCTTCGACTACGGCTTCTTGCGGAGCGTGAGGGAGAGACAGCATCACATGGTGCCCCGCTTCAACCAGCCGACGGGCGAAGCGCTCGGGCAACGTGGCCACCATGTCCGTACGCGACAAGATATCCGCTACGGAGGCATAGTGCGGCAGTGAGACCGCGATATGAGCTACGGCCGCGTCATCTTCGTCCGCCTCCATGAGCAGGCGATCGATCCACACCCTCCGCCAAACTCCGCGCTCATCGAGGAACCCGTCGGCGGACTGATCGCCTGAGCCGGTCAGTTCCACCACAACGAACGGGTAGGAGAACAACCGCTCCCGGGTCACGGCGCTTCCTTCCAGTGGATGACCGCGCCGGGCCACGAGCGCCTCTTTGTCTTTGAGCAGCGGCGACCGGTGGATGCGTTCAGGGAGCTCCGAAAACCAGCCTATTACCAAGTCGAGTCGCCCTTCGTCCAAATGCTGGACGACGTCGATGCGGCTGTAGGGAAAAATTCGGAGTTCAAGCTGGGGAGCCAGTTCCGCGATGCGCTGGACGAGGCCCGGAAGGATGATGCTGCTGCTATACTCGCTGGCGGCGACACGGAAGGTTCGCACGGCCTGGCATGGTGAAAACGGCGTCGCCGAAATCGCCTCATCAAGGCGCCCGAGACCGTCGCGAACCATGGGGGCGAGTTCGCGCGCCCGCGCCGTCGGAACCATGCCGTCATCGCCATAAATGAACAGATCGTCCCCAACCGCAAGGCGCAGGCGTGCCAGCGCATGGCTGACGGCAGATGCCGTCACGCCCAGTTCCCTGCTGGCGCCGCTCACGCTGCCGGTGAGCATGATCGCATCAAAGACACGGAACAGGTTGAGATCAACGCGCTTCAGAGACATTCGCCACCCTGTGATTGAAATTCATTGCTGCACTGAAGCAAATTCAGCGTTTACGGCCCCGCTTCACATTGGCATGGTTCGCTCGCGAGAAAAATGGCGGTAGCAGCGTGCGAGAATCGAGTGGCCGGCCCATAAATCGTGAGGCGGACGTCCTGAACATCGGCCCCGCATCAAGGTGATCCGCGATATCAGCAACGCCCCTCGCATGAAACCCCCGCTGCAGCACAGTATAAGTACGCCGCGATGCAATATATGTCTGAAATCATTATCATTCAAAAAAGAATGGCGGGTTGAGACTCTCTGCCTCCGGGCATAAGCTTCGGTTTGACGATTGGCATCTGACCTGCCCGTCGTTCGCGTTTTTGCTTTTGTTTGAAGGAGAATCGCAGCGCGCCGTCTCGGCGAGGCCCGATCAGGCTTCATCAAAACACGCCCAAGAAAAACGAGGAAACGCTCATGTTCAGAGACGACGATCTGCCTTCGCCCGCCTACATTTCCACAGGTCACCTACCTGAGGCAGACGAGGTCGAGCGCCTTGTGCGGCGGGCTCACGCGCGTTTCAAGGACAATGACGAGGGGGAGAACTCCAAGGTCTATCCGGCGCTGGAGCGGGTGCCGCGCGACCTGTTCGGCATCTGCGTCGCAGGAACGAGCGGGCGCATCTATGCCGCTGGTGACGTCGAGCACGAATTCACCATCATGAGTGTGTCGAAGCCGTTCATCTTCGCCCTCATCTGCGAACTCATCGGCCCCTCGCAGGCGCGTGCGAAGCTTGGCGCTAACGCCACCGGCCGCGCCTTCAACTCGCTCGCGGCGATCGAGGCCATGCCGGGTGGCATCACCAATCCCATGGTCAATCCGGGCGCCATCGCCGCCACAAGCCTGGTTCCCGGCGCGACCAGCGCGGAGAAGTGGGCATTCATCCACGGCGGGCTCTCGCGCTTTGCCGGCCGCGCGCTTCCTTTGAACGAAGAGGTGTACGCCTCCGCTATCGCGACCAACTTCCGCAACCGCTCCATCGCCCGCATGCTTCAAAGCGTCGGCGCCATCTACAGCGATCCGGACGAGGCGACGGAGCTGTACACGCGCCAATGCTCCCTCAATGTGAGCGCGCGCGACCTGGCGGTGATGGGCGCGACGCTGGCCGATGGCGGCGTCAACCCCATCACCAAGGAGCGCGTGGTGGAGCCGGACGTGTGCCACTACGCCCTCGCCGTGATGGCGACCGCCGGCCTCTACGAGACCTCCGGTGACTGGCTCTACGAGATCGGTCTGCCCGGAAAGAGCGGCATCGGCGGCGGCATCGTCACCGTCTCTCCGGGCAAGGGCGGCCTCGGCACCTTCGCCCCGCCGCTCGATGCGGCGGGCAACAGCGTGAAGGGGCAGTTGGCCGCGCGCTACCTCTCCCAGCATCTCGGCATGGATCTGTTCGTCTCGCGCCCTGAAGAGTGACGGCGCCGCCTCGCCACCGGCTCCCGCGCACCAGCACCACAATTTCGGAAGGAAAATGCCCATGACAGGTTCGACCCCGGCGCAATCGCTGGCGGGCCAGCCGCCCGGCCAGGAGGCCAAGGAGAGCTGGGTGCCGATGATCGCCATCGCGCTCGGCCAGGTGATCATGTCCTTTAACGTCGCCTCGCTGCCTGTCGCGATGGGCGGCATGGTGAAGAGCTTCAACGTGCCGCCCACCACGATCGCCACGGGCATCGTGATGTATTCCATGCTGGTGGCGGGCTTCGTGATGCTCGGCGCCAAGCTCAATCAACGGTTTGGCGCGGTCAATGTATTCCGTGCCACGGTGGTTCTGTTCGGCTGCGCCCAGGTGCTGATGACCTTCAGCCCCAATGCGACGGTCATGATCACCGCGCAGGGCCTGTCAGGCGCGGCTGCGGCGGCCATCGTGCCCTCGCTGGTGGCGCTGATCGCGGAAAACTATCGCGGCACGCAGCAGGCGACGGCACTCGGCGCGCTGGGCTCGGCCCGCGCGGCGGCCGGTGTCGCCGCCTTCCTCATCGGCGGCGTTCTCGGCACCTTCATCGGCTGGCGCCCCGCGTTCGGCATCCTCATCGTCCTTTCAGCCGTGGTGTTCGTCCTGAGCTTCCGTCTCAAGGCGGACCATGGCCGGCCAGAGGTGCAGATCGATCTGGTGGGCGTGGTGCTGGCGGCTGCCGCCATCGTGCTGATCTCGTTCGGCTTCAACAACCTCAACCGCTGGGGCCTCGCGGTGGCGACGCCGGCCGCGCCCTTCACCATCGCCGGTCTTTCGCCCGCGCCGGTCTTCATCGTGGTCGGCATCGTGCTGGGACAGTTGTTCGTGCGCTGGACCCGGCGCCGGCAGGAAGCCGGGAAGACGCCGCTGCTGGCTCTGGAGGTCATCACCTCCGGCCAGGAACGCGCGGCGGTGATGGCCATGTTCGCGGTGGTGGCGCTGGAGGCGATGCTGAACTTCTCCGTGCCGCTCTACATCCAGATCGTGCAGGGACGCTCTCCCCTCGCCACCGCCATCGCCATGATGCCGTTCAACCTCACGGTGTTCTTCTCGGCGATGCTGATCGTGCGCTTCTACGACAAGCTCACCCCGCGCCAGATCGGTCGCTACGGCTTCATGCTCTGCACGGTGGCCCTTGTCTGGCTCGCCTTCGTCGTGCGCAACGACTGGAGCGCGGTTCCGGTGCTGTTCGGCCTCGTCGTCTTCGGGATCGGCCAGGGATCGCTGGTGACGCTGGTGTTCAACGTTCTCGTCACGGCCTCGCCGAAGGAACTGGCCGGAGATGTCGGCTCGTTGCGCGGCACCACCAACAACCTTGCCGCCGCCGTCGGGACGGCCGTGGCGGGAGCGCTGCTCGTCGGGCTGCTCTCCACCATCGTGCTGGGCCGCGTCGCGGCGACGCCGGAACTGACCCCCGAGGTTCAGGCCATGGTGAATCTCGACAGCATCAACTTCGTTTCAAATGATCGCCTGAGGACGACGCTGGAAACCGCCGGTGCGACGCCTGAGCAGGTCACGGCCGCTGTCGTGGTGAACGCAGAATCCCGGCTGAGGGCCCTGAAGATCGGCTTGCTCCTGATGGCCGCTATAGCGCTCCTCAGCATCATTCCCGCCGGACGCCTGCCGGACTACAAGCCCGGGGAAATACCCGATCCAGACACGACGCCGCCCGCCAAATAGGGCAGAGTCTGCCGAGGTGCGCCCTGCCTATTCACCAGCACCTCGGCAGGCCCAGGAAAGGCGACGGCTCTTCATGGGTATCTTGGCCCAACAGAGTGGCCTCGGTCGGCAAAGCCCCCCAGGCGCCTCCTCGGCATCTTGGATTTGATACCTAGACGGTCGTCGCAAAGCGCAAAGGGCAGAAGGCCCCAACCCTGTGGTAGGGTCGAAGCAATCCTTTGGTCGCTTAGTTTTGGCTAGCCCGCCGGGAACTTCAATCCTCTCTCGCAGCACCGTCCCAAATCATTGGAATTGCACGACGCAAAGGCTTGAAACGGCACAGCGCATGCCTGTTTGTGAGCCCCCGCGTGGCTCGTGCGCGCGCACTCTCCGGCCCGCCACGACAGGCATGCCAACCGCCTTTCCGTACGGCACCCACGGTTCACGCCCGGAAAGGCGGAGGTTGCAGTTCTGGCGGCAAGGGGCATGATCGCGCCCCTCGGTCGCGGCGGGAGCCTTCAGGGCGCATGAACATAAGGTTCCTCGAAACCTTCCTCTGGGTTGCCCGGCTGCGCAGCTTCTCCAGCGCGGCGGACCGGCTCTGCACCACGCAGGCGGCCGTCTCCAATCGCATCGCGACGCTGGAGAAAGACCTCGGCGTGCGGCTGTTCGACCGCGACCTGCGCAACGTCAGCCTCACGCCGGCCGGCGAGCGGGCGCTGGCTCAGGCGGAGACCATCGTGCGACTCGCGGCCGATCTCAGGCTCGGCGTGGGCGACCCCCAGCGGCTGCGCGGGCGGGTGGCCATCGGCACCATCGATACCGTCGTCTATGCGTGGCTGCCGCGTCTCGTGGAGCATGTGAAATCCATCTATCCCGAGGTGGACCTGGACCTCACCGTGGACAACAGCCTCACGGTGGCGCGCATGCTGCTCGAGGGCCAGGTGGACCTTGCGCTCATCGCCGGGCCGGTGCTGGCACCGGGCTGCCGCAACATCGAACTGTGCAGCTATGGCTGCGTCTGGGTCGCCTCCCCGCGCCTCGCCCTGCACGGTCGCCGGCTGTTGCTGGAGGACATCGTGACCCAGCCCATCTTCGCCTTCTCGCGCGGGTCGCAACCGCACCAGAACGTGCAGAAGCTGGTGGAATCCTCCGGCCTCGACCCGCACCTCGTCCGCATCCTCAACTCCAACTCGCTGGCCACCATCACCCGCCTCGTCCGCGACGGCATGGGCGTCGCGGTTCTGCCGGATGTGGTCGTTGCCGAGATGCTGGAGCGGGAGGAACTCGTTCTGCTGGAGGTGGATGCGCGCATTCCGCCGCTGAACCTGCACGCCATTTTCCGTGACGAACCCGGCAGCCCCCTGCCCGGCCTAATCGCCCACATGGCCGCCACGATCGCCGCCGGCGCCCCCCTCGACGGGCATGCTGCACTGCACACGGAATAAGCAGCCCCCGCCTATGCCGCTCTCATAAGCATTGCTTGTCACGGCGGACAATTATTTCGCGTTTGTCGGACCTTGGTGGCTCTGCTCTGCTTGCCTCACCAGCAAGGAGGCAGGTGCGTGAAGGTTTCGCTCATCCAGATGAACAGCCAGGGCGACAAGGCGGCGAACCTCAGCGCTGCCAAGGCCCTGATCGAGGACGCGGTCGCTCTCGAACGTCCCGACCTTGTGGTCCTGCCGGAATATTACGCCTGCCTCGGCGACACGCCCGAGGAGACTCAGGCCT
This sequence comes from Xanthobacter aminoxidans, assembly GCF_043193615.1. Classification (NCBI taxonomy): domain Bacteria; kingdom Pseudomonadati; phylum Pseudomonadota; class Alphaproteobacteria; order Hyphomicrobiales; family Xanthobacteraceae; genus Xanthobacter; species Xanthobacter aminoxidans. The sequence goes on from NZ_JBAFUS010000001.1 coordinate 847,297, forward strand.
CCGCCGAGACCTTCCCCGAGGGGGAGGCCTACCAGCTCATGTCCGGCCTCGCACGGCGCCTGAAGGTGGCGATCCATGCCGGCAGCGTCGCCGAAAAAGACGGCAACGCCTTCTACAACACCACCCTGGTGTTCGGCCCGGACGGCAGCGAGATCGCGCGCTACCGCAAGATCCACCTGTTCGACGTGGAGATCACCGGCGGCACGGTCTACCGCGAATCCGACACGGTCAGCCGCGGCGACGAGGTGGTGACGTACAGGATCGGCGACACCACCGTCGGCTGCGCCATCTGCTACGACATCCGCTTCCCCGAACTGTTCCGCAAGCTGGCCGACAAGGGCGCCGATGTGATCGTGCTGCCCGCCGCCTTCACCCTGATGACCGGCAAGGATCATTGGGAAGTGCTGGCCCGCGCCCGCGCCATCGAGACCCAGACGTGGTTCCTCGCGGTGGGCCAGACCGGCTCGCATGCCGGTGGCAGGAAGTGGTGCTGGGGCCATTCCATGGTCATCGACCCCTGGGGCCACATCGCCGCCCAGTGCTCGGATGGGGTGGGCTTCACCTCCGCCCGCCTCGACTTTTCCTACACCGGCAAGGTGCGCGCCAACGTTCCCGTTGCCCGCCATCACGTCCTCGCCTGAGCGGAGCCTGCCCCATGTTCATCGTCAACCCCATGCCGGAGCAGATCGCGCCGGACCTCGTCGCCGAGCTTGAGAAGTGCGAGGTGGCGACCATCGGCCACGTGCTGCATTCCGGCTTCGTCGACCCTGACATCCGCGCCGTTCTGCCGGGCAAGCGGGTGGCCGGCACCGCGGTGACCCTGCGCATTCCCCATGCCGATTCCACCCTGCTGCACTATCTCACCGCCTATGTGCGCCCCGGCGACGTGGTGGTGATCGAGCGCTGCGGCGATGCGCGGCACGCCTGCTGGGGCGGCGTCATCACCAATGCCATGAAGATGGCCGGGGTGACGGCCGGCGTCATCGACGGCCCGGCCACCGACTTCTCCGAGATCGTGCGCGTGGACATGCCCATGTGGTGCCGTGGCCCCTCGCCCATCACCACCAAGCTGCTCGGCCTCGAAGGCGCGCTGAACGTGCCGGTGAACGTGGGCGGCCAGACCGTTTCGCCCGGCGACGCCGTGCTCTGCGACGAGAGCGGCGTGGTGGTGCTGAAGCCGGCCGAGGCGCCGGCGGTCGCGGCCCGCGCCATCGCCATGCAGGAGGCGGAGGTCGTCCTCCTGTCGCGCCTCGCGGCCGGCGAGAAGCTTCCCGACATCTCCGGCGCCCGCGCCATGGTGGAGGCGAAGCTCCTCTCCGCCTGAGCCCGTACAACCGCTGATTCAACACTTCACGAGAGGCCGCCCGAGCGGCCCGGTCACCTTTCCAGAGGGACAACGAGATGAACGCAGCACACAAGTTCGGAACCCTGTGCCTCCTCGCCGCCGGCCTCATGGCTGGTCCGGCCGCGGCGGAAACCAACCTGACGGTGATGGCCTATTCCGGCCTGTTCCAGGAGCGCTACACGAAGGCCGTGATCGAGCCTTTCATGAAGGCGCATCCGGACATCAAGGTCACCTTCTTCCCCCTGCCCTCCTCCGCCGCCATGCTGGGCAATCTGCGCGCCCAGAAGGCCGCGCCGCAGGCGGACGTGGTGATCATGGACGTGTCCGTCTCCAAGGCCGGCACGGATGAAGGCCTCTTCACCAAGATCGACGAGACCAACATCCCCAACGTGAAGGATCTCTACCCCAACGCCCGCATCCCCAGCGTGGCCGGCGTGGGCGTGACCTTCGACAACCTCGTGCTGCTCTACAATGCCGAGCAGGTGAAGGAGGCCCCCAAGTCCTGGATGGAGATGGCCAAGGCGCCCTACAAGGGCAAGGTGGTGATCCCCGGCGTGCCTGATATCCAGGGCCTCGGCCTCGTGCTGATCCTCAACAAGGCCAATGGCGGCACCGATTATCTCGCCAACGTGGACAAGGGCCTCGCCGCCGTGGCCGAGATCGCGCCCAACGTGCAGACGTGGGAGCCGAAGCCCGAGGTCTACGCCCCCATCATCACCGGACAGGCGGCGCTGGGCGTCGGCTACAATGCCCGCGCCCAAGTGAACAGCGAGCAGTCCGGCGGGAAGATCAAGGCGACCATCCCGCAGGAAGGCACCATCTTCCAGATCAACACCATCAATCTGGTGGCAGGCGCCCCCGCGGCCGATGCGGCGAAGACCTTCGTGAACTACGCGCTCTCCCCCGAAGCGCAGAAGAGCTTCACCGAGACCATGTTCTACGCGCCCACCAATTCCAAGGCCGAGATCACCGGCGCCGCGCTCGACCGCACCGCCGTGAAGAACCTCGACAAGGTGATGTCGGTGGACTGGATCGCCCTCGCGCAGGTGCGCGACAAGATCGCGGAGCAGTGGCGCCGCCGCGTCCTGCCGGCGAGCCGGTGAGGGCAGCCATGATCCACGCCGAGCCCGCCGAGATGACGCGCCTGGCGCAGGGACAGGGCTTCCTGTCCCTGCGGGGCCTCACCCGCCGCTATGACCATTTCACCGCGGTGGACGACCTCAATCTCGATGTGGCCAAGGGCGAGCTCGTCGCCTTCCTCGGCCCGTCGGGCTGCGGCAAGACCACGTCGCTGCGCATGATCGCCGGGCTGGTCCCCGCCTCCTCCGGCCATATCGTCGTGGACGGCCGCGACCTGACCGGCGTGGCGCCCTACAAGCGGGACATGGGGCTGGTGTTCCAGTCCTATGCCCTGTTCCCGCACATGGATATCGCCCGCAACGTGGCCTTCGGGCTGGAGATGCGGAAGGTGCCGAAGGCGGAAGCGGCGCAGCGGGTGAAGGAGGCCATCGCCATGGTCCGCCTCACCGGCCGCGAGCACCATCGCCCGGCCCAGCTTTCCGGCGGCCAGCAGCAGCGCGTGGCGCTGGCCCGCGCGCTGGTGGTGCGCCCCTCCATCCTGCTGCTGGACGAGCCGCTTTCCAACCTCGACGCCAAGCTGCGCGACGAGATGCGCACCGAGATCCGCGACATCCAGAAGCGGCTCGGCATCACCGCCATCTTCGTCACCCACGACCAGATGGAAGCCCTCACCATCTGCGACAAGGTGGTGGTGATGAACCACGGCCGGCTGGAGCAGGTCGGCACGCCCCACGAGATCTACGAGCATCCCAAGACCGCCTTCGTGGCCGGCTTCGTCGGCCGCATCAATCGCCTGCCCGGTCGGGCCTCCGGCGGTGTGGCGCAGGTGGCGGGGATCACCGTTTCCGCCCCCGGCTTTGACGGCCCCGTGGATGTGATGGTGCGGCCCCACCGCATGATTCTCTCCACCGGCCCGGCGCCGGCCGACGCGGGGCTGCACCAGCTTTCCGGCACCGTGACCCGCGCCACCTTCGCCGGCGACATCCTCGAATATGAGGTGGAGGCCGCAGGCACCCTTCTGAAGACCGAGGCATCCACCCGCGGCGGCGAGGCCCTGCTCGCCACCGGCACGCCCGTCACCCTGTCCTGGCGCCCCCAGGACACGTTCGTGTACCCCGCGTCATGACGAGCCTTGCCCTCTCCCACACGGAGCCGCGACGGCTCGGCCCCCTCGGCACGGCCAGCGCCCTGCTGCTGCCCATCGCCGTGGTGAATGCCATCGGCTTCCTGTGGCCGGTGGTGAACCTGCTGAAGATGTCGTTCCGCGAGGCGCAGGCCTCCGGCGCACTCGGCACGGGCTACAATCTGGACACCTGGACCAACGCCCTCACCGACAGCTTCACCCTGGAGCTCATCACCAACAGCGTCGGCGTCAGCCTCCTCATCACGGTGCTGACGCTGATCGCCTCCTACCCCATCGCGCTCTACCTGCACCGCTCCACCGGCACGTGGCGGACCGTGCTGATGGTGCTGGTGGTGGCGCCGCTCCTCACCTCCGCCGTGGTGCGCACCTATGGCTGGATCGCCATCCTCTCCGATCGGGGACTGGTGGCCAACGCGCTGATGGCCCTCGGCATGGCGGAGCCGCCGCGCCTGATGTTCAACCTCACCGGCGTCGTCATCGGCCTCACCGAGATCCTGATGCCCTACATGATCCTCGCGCTGCTCTCGGGCTTCGGCCGGCTCGATCCGCGGCTGGAGGAGGCGGCCCTGACGCTGGGCGCTTCGCCCCTCAAGACCTTCTGGCGGGTGGTGCTGCCGCTCACGGCGCCGGGCATGGCGCTGGGCGGGCTCCTGTGCTTCGTGCTCGCCATCTCCTCCTTCGTCACGCCGAAGCTGCTCGGCGGCGGGCGCGTGTTCCTGCTCGCCACCGAGATCTACGACCAGGCCATCGTGACCCTCAACTGGCCGCTCGCCGCCGCGCTGTCCATGATCGTGCTCGTGGTGTTCGGCATTTCCCTCACGCTCTACGCCCGCGCCCTGCGGCGCATCGCCTGAGGAGGAGAGACATGGACGAACGCCCCGTCTCCCCGGCCCTGAAGATCGCCGCCGGACTGATGTTCCTGTTCCTGCTGGCGCCGCTGCTGGTGGTGCTTCCCATCTCCTTCAGCGGCGACGACTTCATGGCCTTCCCGCCATCCAGCTGGAGCGTGAAGTGGTATGGCGCCATCTTCGCCAATTCGGTGATGATGAACGCCTTCTGGATCAGCCTCGCGCTGGCCTTCGTGGTCACCGTGCTGTCGCTCGGCATCGGCCTGCCGGCGGCCTATGCGCTGGTGCGCCTCAAGCCGCCCGGTGCGGAAGCCCTCGCCAACCTGTTCTCGGCGCCGCTCCTCCTGCCCACCATCGTGCTCGGCCTCGCCTTGCTGCTGGTGTTCGCGCCCATGGGCCTCATCGGCTCCTTCCAGGGTCTGGTGGCCGCCCATCTGATCGTCACGCTGCCCTATGCGGTGCGGGTGCTCTCCACGGCGCTGGCCAACCTGCCGCTCACGGTGGAGGAGGCGGCCGGAATGCTCGGCGCGCGGCCGCTGACCGTGTTCTTCCGCGTCACCCTGCCCATGATGCGCTCGGGGCTCGTCTCCACCACCGCGCTGTGCTTCCTCGTCTCCTTCGACGAGGTGGTGCTCTCCCTGTTCATGACCGGCCCGCGCCTGCAGACGCTGCCGGTGGCTATGTACAACCACGTGGATCAGCAGGCGGACCCCATGGCGGCCGCCATCTCGGTGCTGCTCGTGGTGCTGACCCTCGCCGTCGTGCTGGTCGTGGACCGCACCGCCGGCCTCACACGGACCTTCGTGAAATGACATCGGCCGGCGGCTGACGCCGGCCCCTCCCCACCGCTTTGCCGCTGACCCGCCTTGCGCGGGAACGGGAGAGCCTTGCCTGACGCCTGGAGCCCTGACGTGACCTCTTCCCTCGCCTCCTTCGCCTTCTGGCTCACCGCCCCGGTCTTCCCGCACATCGAGATCGCGCGGGACGCCGGCTTCACCGCCGTGGTGCTCGACATCGAGCACGGCACCTTCAACCTCGACGACCTCGACCGGGTGATCCCCTTCTGCCGGGCGCTGGGCATCAAGGTCTACGCCAAGGTGCTGGGCCCGCTCACCGAGCCGATCCAGCAGGCGCTCGATTTCGGCGCCGATGCGGTCATCATTCCCCACATCGCCGGCGTGGACCATGCGCGGCAGGTGACGGCATCGGCCAAGTATCCCCCGCTCGGGGTGCGCTCCTACGCCGGTGGCCGCACGGTGATGTACGGCCCCGCCTCGCCCACCTACGCCTCGGACGAGAACGCCCGGGTCAAGTGCTGGCCGATGATCGAGAGCCGGGAATCCCTCGCCGACGTGGAGGCCATCGCGGCCCTGCCGACGGTGGACGGCCTGTTCGCCGGCCCCACGGACCTCGCCATGGCGGCGGGCAACGAGCGCTACACTTTCTCCGACGCCGACAAGGCCGACATCGCCCGCATCGCCGCTGCCGCGAAGGCGGCCGGCAAGCCCTGGGTGATGCCGTGCTGGACCCAGCCGGAGCGCGCCTTCGCCAAGGCGCACGACGTCTCCGTCACCGTGGTGGGCGCCCAGTTCTACATGGTGCGCGCCGCCTTCGCGTCCCTGGTGGATGGCCTTTCCGCCGAAGGCCTCATCTGACCCACCCCTTCATCCAGATATCGAGTGACCTCATGAGCACCCCCTCCATCCGCATCGCCGTGGACATCGGCGGCACCTTCACCGACATCGAGATCCTCGACGGGCGCACCGGCGAGATCCATCAGATGAAGACGCCGAGCACCCCGTCCGATCCGTCCATCGGCCTGCTCACCGGCATCAAGCAGGCGAGCCAGCGCTTCGGCTTCTCCCTGGATGAGGTGCAATACCTGCTGCACGGCACCACCATCGCCACCAATGCGGTGCTGGAGCGCAAGCTGCCCCTCGGTGCGGTGGTGACAACCGCCGGCTTCGAGGACGTGATGCAGATCGGCCGCCACGGCCGCACCGATGTCTATGCCATCACCGCCTCGCCCCAGGCGGCGCTGGTGAAACGGCGCTTCTGCTATGGACTCAAGGAACGCATCGGCGCCGACGGGCGCATCATCACCGCCCTCGACGCGGCCGAGGTGCGGGCGCTGGCGGGCCAGCTGAAGCAGGCCGGCGTAAAGTCCGTTGCCGTCTGCTTCCTCAACGCCTACGCCAATCCCGCGCATGAGCAGCAGGCCGGCACCATCCTGCGCGACCTTCTGCCGGGCATCGAGATCTCGCTCTCCTCCGACATCTCCCCCGAGCTGCGCGAATACGAGCGCATGTCCACCACCACGCTGAACGCGCTGCTGGTGCCGGTGGTGAAGACCTACACCGACCGCCTCGCCGGCAAGCTGAAGGAAGAGGTGCCGCAGACGCAGGTCTATCTCGTCCAGTCCAACGGCGGCGTGGCGGGCCTTGCCAAGGCCGGACGCGAGCCGGCCCGGCTGCTGCTGTCCGGCCCCTCCGGCGGCGCAGCGGCGGCCAAGCGCCTGGCGGTGGCGCTCGACGAACCGAACCTCGTTGCCGTGGACATGGGCGGCACCAGCTTCGACGTGTCCGTGGTGCACGAAGGCAATGTCTCCATGGTCAACGAAGGCGAGGTGGACGGCCTGCCCGTGCGCCTGCCCATGATCGAGATGCGCACCATCGGCGCCGGTGGCGGCTCCATCGCCTGGGTGGATGACGGCGGACGCCTGCGCATCGGTCCCCACAGCGCGGGCGCCGAGCCCGGCCCCGCCTGCTACGGCCGCGGCGGGAAGCGCCTCACCGTCACGGACGCCAATCTGCTGCTCGGCCGTCTCGACGGATCGAGCTTCATGGGCGGCGGCATGGGCCTTGATCGCGCAGCGGCCGCGCGGGCGGCGGACGAGGTGTCCGGCAAGCTGAAGCTCTCGGCCGAGGAGACGGCGGCGGGCGTCATCGCCGTCACCAATTCCAGCCTCGCCACCGCCATCCGCCTGTCCCTGTTCGAGAAGGGCATGGACCCGGAGGATTTCGCGCTGCTCTCCTTCGGCGGCGCCGGTGGCGTCCATGCCTGCGAGGTGGCCGAGGAGCTGGGCATGAACAAGGTGATCTTCCCCGCCCATGCCTCCACGCTTTCGGCGTGGGGCATCCTGTGGTCGGACATCACCCACGACCTCTCCTCCACGCAGATCGGGCTGCTCGCGGACCTCGGCGACAGCCTCGCCCAGCGTGCCGTCCAGCTGGCGCAGGATGGCGACCGGCTCTTGGCGGAAGATGGCGTCGCGGCCGAAAATCGCGGCTTCGAATGGGCTCTGGACCTGCGCTACCAGGGCCAGGCCTTCGACCTGCGCGTGCCGCTGGAGGAGGCCGATTTTTCGGCCGACGGCATCGCCCGCGCCACGGCTGCCTTCCACGCGCTGCACCGCCAGCGCTTCTCCTATGACGAGCCCGCCGTGCCGGTGGAGGTGGTGGCGCTGCGGCTCTCCGCCATCGGCCGCCTCGCCAAGCCCACGCCGGCTCCGGCGGTGGCGGGCGTCGCCGCCGCGGACAAGTCCCGCTCCGTCTATGGCCGGGGCGGCTTCGTGGATACCCGCGTGGTGGCCCGCGAGGCGGTGACCGCCGAGGGCATCGCCGGCCCCGCCGTGGTGGAGGAGGTCTACACCGCCACTTACCTGCCCGCCGGCTGGACCATCCGCTCCCATGCCACCGGCGCGCTCGTGGCCGAGCGCACCCAGCGCCACTGATACCTTGAGGACACTCAAATCATGACAACCATCGATCCCGTCCGCCTCGAGGTGATCCGCAATGCGCTGGTCGCGGCCTCCGAGGAAATGAGCCTCACCATCTGGCGCACCAGCCGCTCCACCGTGGTGCGCGAGATCCTCGACTTCTCCACCGCCGTGTTCGATGCCGAGGGCCGCAACATCGCCCAGTCGGCCCGCATCCCGGTGCATCTCAATTCCATGTCCGACTGTCTGAAGGCCGTGCTGGAGAAGTTCATTCCGCTCGAAAGCTGGAATGAGGGCGACGTCATCGTCACCAACGATCCCTATGCCGGGGGCCAGCATCTGCCGGATATCCAGACGTTCCGCCCGGTGTTCGTGGACGGCAAGCGCGTCGCCATCGTCGGCACGCTCTGCCACCATGTGGACGTGGGCGGCGGCGCGGCCGGTTCCTATTACGCGGCGGCCACCGAGATCTTCCACGAAGGCATCCGCATTCCCCCGCTGCGCCTCGTGGAGAAGGGCACGCTCAACACCGGCGTGTTCGAGATGCTGCTCTACAACGTGCGACAGGCGGAGGAGACGCGCGGCGACCTTAACGCCCAGATCGCGGCGTTGGGCATCGGCGCCAAGGCGGTGGCGCGCATCGCCCGCAAGTATGGCGCCGACACGCTGTCCGCCGCCATGTCAGCCATTCTCGATGGCTCCGAGCGCATGATGCGCGCGGCCATCGCCGCGCTGCCGGACGGCACCGCCTCCTTCGTGGAGACGGTGGACGACGACGGCCAGTCGGAGGAGCCCATCCGCCTTGAGGTGACCATCACCAAGGCGGGCGATGCCATCACCCTCGACTTCGCCGGCTCCAGCCCGCAGGTGCGCGGCCCGGTGAACAACACCCCGGCCATGACCTGCTCGGCGGTCTATTACGCGCTGCTCGCCGCCCTCGGCTCGGACATCCCTGCCAATTCCGGCTGCTACCGGCCGGTGACGGTGGCCCTGCCCGAAGGCAGCGTGGTGAACGCGCAATTCCCCGCCCCCGTGGCCGGGCGCATGGTGGTGAACCACCGCATCGCCACCGCCGTGTTCGGGGCCCTCGCCCAGATCGCGCCGGAGCGCATCCCGGCAGCCTATTACGCCATCTCCTACGTCTATGCGGTCTCGCTGGTGCGGCCCAATGCCAAGCGGCAGGTCTATTTCGACATCGAGGTGGGCGGCTGGGGCGGCCATGCGGGCGGAGACGGCGCGAGCGCTTTGTCCTGCGGCCTCCACAACAACACCAACGCGCCCATCGAGATGGTGGAGGCGAAATATCCCGTGGTCTTCACCCGCTACGGCCTTCTGCCGGACAGCGGCGGCGCGGGCGAGAACCGCGGCGGGCTCGGCCTCGTGCGCGAATTCCGGCTTGAAGCACCGCAGGGCTCCCTCTCCACCAATTTCGAGCGCTTCCGCTTCCCGCCCTACGGCATCAAGGGCGGAAAGCCCGGCTCCCTCTCCTCCACCACCGTGACGCGGGCGGACGGCTCCGCCGTGAGCCTCAATTCCAAGGTTTCGGGCATTCCGCTGCAGGCCGGGGACACGGTGACTATCAAGACCTCCGGCGGCGGCGGCTTCGGCGACCCGGCGGATCGCGATCCGGCACGCATCGCCGAAGACATCGCCGAGGGTCTTGTGACGGAGGACGCCGCCCGCACCCTCTATGGCTATGCCCGCGCGGCGGAAAAGGGAGAGGCGGCGTGAGCGCCGCGTCTTCCGTGCCCATGACCTGCCTCAGCCTCAAGGAGGTGGAGGACCTGACCTTCCGGGCGCTGACCGCTTGTGGTGTCAGCCCGGCCAATGCCCTGTCGGTCACCGCCTCGGTGGTGGCCGCCGAGGCCGAGGGCGTCCATAGCCACGGCCTCGCCCGCCTGCCCACCTATTGCGCCCATGCCAAGGTCGGAAAAATCGACGGCAAGGCCATGCCGGAACTGACCCGCCCCCGGCCGGGCCTTGTCCGCGTGGACGCAAGGGACGGCTTCGCCCATCCCGCCATCGACCTCGGCCTGCCGGCCCTGTTCGAAGCGGCCAAGACGCAGGGCATCGCCGCGTTGGCCGTGACCAATTCCTACAATTGCGGCGTCGTGGGCTACCATGTGGAGCGCATCGCCAAAGCCGGCCTGATGGCGCTCGGCTTCGTGAATGCGCCGGCCTCCATCGCCCCGGTGGGCGGAACGAAGCCGGTGTTCGGCACCAATCCGGTCGCCTTCGCAGTGCCCCGCAGCGGCGAAGATCCGCTGGTGCTGGACCAGTCGTCCAGCGTCATCGCCAAGAGCGAAATCGTTGTGCATCAGCAGCGGGGCCAGAAGATTCCGCTGGGCTGGGCGCTGGACCGGAACGGCAATCCCACGGACGATCCAGCTGCCGCTTTGGACGGCGGCACCATGGTTCCCTCCGGCGGTCACAAGGGCGCGGGGCTGGCGCTGATCGTGGAGCTGTTCGCAGCCTGGATCACGGGGGCGAACCTCTCCATCGACGCCTCCTCCTTCGCCGACAATGCGGGCGGCTCGCCGCGCACCGGGCAGTTCTTCATCGCCGTGGACCCCGGCCCGCTGGCCGGCCCCGATGCGGCAGCGCGGCTCGCCCACCTGTTCGCGGCCATCGTGGAGCAGGAGGGCGCACGGCTGCCGGGCTCCCGCCGCGCCGCCGCCCGGCGCCAGACGGCAGATGCCGGGGTGCGCATTCCGGCAATCTTGAAGGACCGGCTCGACACCATCGCGGCCGGCGCCTGAGGGACGAGCAGATGGGCGCGCGGCGTTGCCCCGCCCACCCGCTCATGGTCGTCGAGGATGCCTCAGGCCGCCTCGACGACCATGGCGATGCCCTGCCCGCCGCCGATGCACATGGTGACAAGCCCGTACTTGCCGCCGATGCGCTTGAGCTCATGGAGGATCTTGACGGTCAGGATGGCCCCGGTCGCCCCAACGGGATGGCCGAGGGCGATCGCCCCGCCATTGGGGTTGACCTTGGCCGGGTCGAAACCGAGCGCCGCTCCGACCGCGCAGGACTGAGCGGCGAAAGCCTCATTGGATTCGATCACGTCGAGGTCGGCGACACCAATGCCCGCGCGTGCGAGCGCAGTGCGCACAGCCGGCACCGGGCCCATCCCCATCTCGGCGGGATCGACGCCCGCCAGCCCCCAGGAGACGAGGCGCGCCAGCGGCGTCAGACCACGCTTGGCGACCGCCTCCCGCGAAGCGAGGACGACCGCGCCCGCCCCGTCGTTGATGCCGGACGAATTGCCGGCGGTGACGGTTCCGCCCTTGGCGAAAACCGGGCGCAGCCGCGTGAAATCATCAAGGCTCGCCTCCCGCCGGACATGCTCATCGGTGTCGAAAATGACGGTGCCCTTCCGGCCGGAGAGCTCGAAGGGGGCGATCTGGTCCTTGAAATAGCCCGCCGAGATGGCGTGTGCCGCCCGCCGGTGGCTTTCGAGCGCGGCGGCGTCCTGCGCGTCCCGGCTGACATCATAGCGCTGCGACACGGTTTCAGCAGTCACGCCCATGTGGCCGTGGCCGAACGGATCGGTCAGCACGCCCACCATCATGTCCGCCGCCTGCGCATTGCCCATGCGCTGACCCCAGCGCGCGCCCGGCAGCAGGTAGCCGGCACGGCTCATGCTCTCGGCACCGCCCGCGAGCGCAGTCTCCGCATCGCCGAGCATGATCGCATGGGCGGCGGTGAGGATCGCCTGGAGGCCGGAGCCGCACAGGCGGTTCACCGTGAGCGCCGGCGCCTCCTTCGGCACGCCCGCCTCCATTGCCACCACGCGGGAGATGTACATGTCGCGCGGCTCGCCATGGATGACGTTGCCCACCACGGTCTGGCCGATCTCCTCGGCCGCAAGGCCGGACCGGGATATGGCGGCGCGGGCCGCATGCGCGCCGAGCGTCGTTGCCGCCAGGTCCTTCAGACTTCCCCCGAAATCACCGATGGCCGTACGCGCTGCTGAAACGAAAAAGACTTCGGCGCCACTCATGGGAACGTCCTTCGGTGTGCGGTCATTCGATGCGGAATCCAAATATCAGCGAATTGGAAGTCGACCTACTCTTACGTCAGAGCGCCGTATTGACGGCGGCGCCGCTCTGCGGTGAGCGGCGAGAGCGGCGCTGGCTTCATCCCTGCCGCCACGCCCGCTCGGCCTCGTCCCAGGCCGCGAGGGGCTGGAGATCGGGCACCCAGGCGAGGCCCGATTTGCCATCGGAGGACACCGCGTCCGACGTCACGACCACATCCAGCAATGCCGGCCGGTTGGCCAGCGCGCGGGCGATGGCGGGAGCGAGGTCCTCCTCGCGCTCCACGCGCTCGCCATGCATGCCGAAGGCCCGCGCCATCATGGCGTGGTCGGAATGCTGGAGGCGCGTGCCCACCACCTTGCCGTGGGTCTCCTCCTGATCATGGACCTCGATCTGCCATGCCCCGTTGTTGGCGACGACGATGAGCACCGGCGCCTTGTGGCGGACCGCGGTGTCGATCTCGATGGCATTGAAGCCGAAGGCGCCGTCGCCGGTCGCCACCAGCACCGGCTTGTCGGGATATTCGAGGCTGGCGGCAATGCCGTAGGGCACCCCCACGCCGATGCAGCCGAACGGCCCGGGATCGAGCATGGCATCGGCGCTGAGGCCAACGCGCCCGAAGGCGAGGAAATCGCCGCCGTCATTGATCACCACCGCGTCGCGGCCGACCGCGTCCTGCAAGGCAGCGAGCAGGCGATTGGGGTGGAGCCGGCCGTCGGCGCCGGCGGGGGCGGCGGCCATGGACTGGCGCAGCTTCGCCGCGCGAGACCGATGCCCGTCACGCAGCTTGCCCGCCCAGGCCGGATCGATGGCGGACGCGCGATTGCCGGCGGCCTCGACCAGCGCACCGAGCGTGGCCGCCACGTCCGCGACGATCTCCACAGCCCCGCGCCGGTTGTCGCGGACCTCGGCGGCGGCATCGCTGATGCGCACGAACTGCGCGGCGCCGAACACGGCGGGCGACCCGAAGCCGAGCTGGAAGTCGAGCTTGCGTCCCACTGTCAGCACCACGTCGGCGTCGCCCATGGCTGCGCCGCGCATGGCGCCGATGACGGCAGGGTGGTCATCCGGGATCACGCCCCGGCTCTCGCCGGTGTCGAGATAGACCGCGCCGAGCCGGTCGAGAAATGCGGAAAGCTCGGGCCCCGCCTGCCGCGCGCCGCGACCGGAAATGACGAGCACGCGTCGTGCGCTCCACAGGAGATCCACCGCCGCGGCGATACGGTCCGGGTCAGGCAGCGCGCGCACCCGCGGCTTGGCGGTCATGTGCTCCGCCATCCGGAGCGCCTCGGGGACCGAAGCGCGCAGGGTGTCCACCGGGAAGTCGATGAAGGCGGGGCCGGGCACGCCGCCTTCGCCGAGCGCACACGAGATCGCCTCGTCCAGCTCGGCGAGCGCCAGCGAAGGCTCACGCACGGTTCGGGCATAGCGGGTGATGGGGCGCAGCAGCTGGCTCTGGTCCATGTCCTGAAGGCCGCCGCGGTTCTCCTGCGGGCGGGGCGAGGCACCGGACAGGATCAGGACCGGTGCCCGCGAGACATTGGCATTGGCGATGCCGGTGATGGCATTGGTCACGCCCGGGCCGGCCGTCACCAGGGCAACGCCCAGGTCGCCCGTCAGCTCGGCATGCGCCTGCGCCATATGTACCGCCCCGCGCTCGTCGCGTACATCGATGATGGCGATGCCTTCGGCGTCGAGACGCATCCACAGCGGCATGATGTGCCCGCCGCACAGGGCGAACACGCGCTTCACGCCGCGTTGCTTCAACACCTTGGCCACCATGGCGGCGACGCTGTCGGCAGAGACCTTCATGGACGTTCTCCCTGGCGCCTGCGCGGGCGCGCGGCGCTGTTCTGATGCGGCGAACCTTGGAGGATCAGACCTTCTCGCGGGCGAAGCGGGTCTTCAGCTCGCGGTAGAGCACCTTGCCGGTGGCGTTGCGCGGGATGTCCTCATGGCGGACGAAATCGAAGGAGCGCGGGCGCTTGTAGCCGGCGAGTCCATCCTTCACCCATTCCGCGAGCGCCGCTTCGGAGAGCGAGGCGCCGTTCTCGGTGACGATGACGGCGTGGACGCGCTCGCCCCATTTGCCGTCCGGCACGCCGATGACCGCCACGTCGCGCACCTGCGGATGGGAGGCGAGCACCTGCTCCACCTCGGAGGGATAGACGTTCTCCCCGCCGGAGATGATCATGTTGCTCTTGCGGTCGACGAGATGGATGTATCCGTCCGTATCCCGCCGGGCCATGTCACCTACCGAGCAATAGTCGCCGCGGAAGGCCTCACGGGTCTTTTCCGGCAGCCGCCAGTAGCCATCGAAGGTGTAGGGCGTGCGCGAGAAGAGTTCGCCCACGCCGCCGTCCGGCACCTCGTTTCCGTCCTCGTCCAGGAGGCGGATCGGCGCCGAGCCGATGCACTCGCGCCCCACCGAGCCGAGCTTGGAGAACTGCTCGTGGGGGTGCAGGAAAGTCACCCAGCCGGTCTCTGTCGCGCCGTAGAGCTCGAACAGGCCGGAATTGGGGAACATCTCCATCACCGCGCGCTTGGTGTCCGGCCGTGCGGGGGCGGAGGACACCATGAGTTTGGTCACCGAGCCGAGGTCGTAGCGCGCCCGCTCGGCACCGGAGAGGCCGAGCATCAGCACGTAGTGGGTGGGCACCAGCGAGGTGAAGCTCGCGCCGCTTTCCGCCAAAGTGCGCACGCAATGCTCGGGATCGAAGTTCGCCCGCGAGTAGATGTTGATGGTGCCGCCGCAATAGGCGAAGGCGCCGAAGAAGTAGAGCGAATTGGCATGGCACATGGGCATCACCAGCAAGGCGCCGTCCTTACGGTGGATACCCAGCTCGATCTCAGTGGTGAGCGCGAGCAGCGCGCTGCCGCGATGGCTACGGATGGCCCCCTTCGGGTTGCCGGTGGTGCCGGACGTGTACATGAGCGTCCAGGGATCATGTTCCAGCACCACCTGCCCGGGCTCGCGCGCCGAGGCTGCGGCGAGCAGCGCCTCGTAATCGCGAAAGCCCGCGGGCGCCGGCCCGGAACCGAAATGGATGATGCGGTCGTCGCCGATGGGCAGGTCCGCGCGCACCTCTTCCACCACGCCCGCCAACGCATCTTGCACGATGAGGGCGGCGACGTCGGCATTCTCGGCGATGAAGCGCACTTCCCGTCCGGTGAGGCGGAAGTTGATGGGCACCGCCACCAGGCCGGCCTTGGCGGTGGCGGCGTAGATTTCCACCCACTCGATGCAATTGTAGGCGAGCACCGCGACACGGTCGCCCTTGACGAGGCCAAGCCCGAGCAGGGCATTGGCGAGGCGGCAGGCCCGCGCGTTCCACAGCGCGAAGCTCATCTCCCGCTCCAGGTCGCGGGCACCGATCCGCTCGGGAGACAGGCGCGCGTGGGCGGCGAGCATCTGCCCGAAATTCAGCACGTCAGTCATGATGCGATCTCCGAATGCGGCGCTCGGGGCCGCGCAATCAACGGATGAAGCCGGTCGAAATCCACGGCACGGCGGCAACGATGAGCGTGCCGATGAAGAGCGCCGCGATGTAGCCGATCATGGGCCGCATGCCCTCGTCCGGCCGGATGCGGCTGATGGCGGAGGCCGCGTAGTAGCCGACCCCGAACGGAGGGGCGAAGAGGCCGATGCCCATGGCGAGGATCACCACCATGGAATAGTGCACCTCGTTCACCCCGACCTGCCGGGCGATGGGAAACAGGAGCGGCCCGAAGAGCACGATGGCCGGGATGCCTTCCAGCAGGCTGCCGAGCACGATGAAGGCAACGAGAGACACCAGCATGAACCCCACGGCGCCGCCCGGCAGGCTCGTCATCATGTGCGCCAGCGCAGCGGAGAAGCCGGACTGGGTGAGCGCCCAGGCCATGCCCGTGGCAGCGCCGATGATGAGGAGGATCGCCCCCGAAAGTGCCGCCGTATCCACCAGCATGGGATAGAGCCGCCGCCAGTCGAACCGGCGATAGATGAGGAGCCCGGCCAGCACCGCATAGGCGATGCCGATGGTGGACACCTCGGTTGCGGTGGCCACACCCTCGATCACCGCGGCCCGGATGATGAACGGCAGCGCGATGGCCGGCAGCGCCACCACGAGGGCTTTCGCGACCTCGCCGAAGCTGGCCCGGCGCACGCCGGAGAGGTCATCCTTGCGGCTGCGCAGCCACACCACGCAGCACAGCAGCGCACCCACCACCAAAGCCGGCATGAGGCCGCCCGCGAACAGCGCCGCGATGGACACGCCGGTGACGGAGCCGATGGTGATCAGCACGAGGGAGGGCGGAATGGTCTCTGTCTGCGCACCGGTGGCGGCGAGCAGGGCGAGCAGCTCGCCGCGATCCGCCCCGCGCTTCTCCATCTCGGGCAGCAGCACCGGGGCGATGGCGGCCATGTCCGCGGCCTTGGAGCCGGAGATGCCGGAGACGAGATACATCGCCCCGACCAGCACATATTGCAGGCCGCCGCGCACGTGGCCGAGCAGGCTGGCAAGAAAGGCCAGCATGGCCCGCGCCATCCCGGTCATCTCGATGAGCACGCCGAGGAAGACGAACAGCGGCACCGAGAGCAGGACGAAGTGGCTCATGCCCTCGTCCATCCGTCCGATCACCACCGAGTGCGGCAGGCGGGTGGTGAGCGCGATGTAGCCGAAGGTGGCCGTGGCGAAGGCGAACGCGATGGGAATGCCGGCCAGAACCATCGCCCCCACCAGCCCCACGAAGAAGATGAGCAGGTTGAGGTTACCAAGCCCGGTGAAGGACGGGCGCAGGGCGGCGAAGACCGCCGCCGCCACCACCACGAGCGCCACGGCGGCGAGCGTCACCCGCCAGTCCGTCCGTTCGATGAGGCGCAGCACCGCGAGAACGAGCATGAGCGCGAAGCCCACCGGCAGCGCCGCCACGCGCCAGCCGGCGGATATGTCGAGGGCGGGGGTCGAGACGATGATCTCGTCCACCGCGAACTCGTAGGCCGCGCCGAGGGCGAGCGAGAGGAAGAGCAGCGGAACCGCGATGGCCAGAGCATCGAAGAAGCCGCGGTACGGCTGGCTGAGGCCGCCCACGAAGGCACTCATCCTCATGTGCTCGCCGCGCTCGAACGCGACCACGGCCCCGAGCATGGCGAGCCACAGAAACAGGATGCTCGCCAGCTCGTCCGACCAGATCAGCGGCGCGTGGAACACGTAGCGCGCCAGCACGCCGGCGAACAGCACGAGAATTTCGGCCACCACGAGAACCGCAACTGCGGTTCCCGTCACGTGGCGGATAACGGCGCCGATGCGCGCCGGAAGTCCGGCCGCCGCAATGGCCGGTGCGGGGGCGATGCCCATCTCGAGCTGCACGTCGGCCTCCCGTTCAACCGACGGGGCCGGCGAACTTCTGAAGCAGATTCCAGGCGTCGTCGCCGAACTTCGCACGGGCGTCCTTGTAGAAGGACGTCTTGGCCAGCGCCTGCTGGAAGACTTCGGCATTGGTGGTGTTGAAGACGAGGCCCTTGGCCTCGAGATCGGCCTGCAGCGTCTGGTTGGCCTTCACGATATCCGCCCGCTGCTTGATGGCGGCGGCATTGAAGTGCTTGGCCATCACCTGCTTCAGGTCATCCGGCACGCTCTTCCAGACCTTGCCGCTGGCGAGCAGCCAGAAGCCGTCCCAGGCATGGTTGGTGAGCGAGCAATACTTCTGCACTTCGAAGAACTTGGCGGTGTAGATGAGCGCCAGCGGGTTTTCCTGCCCATCGGCGATCTTCGTCTGCAGCGCGGAATAGGCTTCGGCCAGCGGGATCGACACCGGCGATGCGCCGAAGGCCGAGAACATGGAAACCCACAGGGGAACCAGCGGCACGCGGATCTTGAATCCGGCGAGGTCGCCCGGCTCCCGGATAGGCCGGGTCGAACTGGTGATCTGGCGGAAGCCGTTGTCCCACACCTTGTCGAAGCCGACGAGGTTGGCCTTCACGAGGTTGGACCGGATGAGGTCGCCCACCGCCCCGTCCATGGCCGCCCACACCTTGTCATAGCTGGTGAAGGCGAAGCCCACGCCGGTGAGAGCCGTGATGGGCAGGATGGTGGAGAGCACCGTGCCCGGCATGGTCGCGAGCTCGAGGGCGCCGGAGCGCAGCTGGCTCATCATGTCCGGATCGCTGCCCAGCTGATTGTTGGGGAACAGCGAGATATCGAGCGCGCCATCGGTCTCCGCCGAGATGGCGGCGATGGCCTCGCGCAGGCGCACGTTCACGGAATGGCTGTCCGGCAGGTCGTTGCCGAACTTCAGCTTCAGCGGCTCGGGCTTGGCGAACACGGCAGGCGCCGCGAGCGAAACACCGCCCGCGGCAGCGCCGCAAGCGGCGGTGAACTGAAGGAACGAGCGTCGATTGAAGGTGGTCATCTGGCGTTTCTCCCAGGGCAGCGTGCCGGACTGAATGTCCGGTCTGAATTCGAATTCAGAATACGAATTCAAAAATCAAATGCAAGCCCTATCCAGAATCCGCCCGTAAGGGGTATATTCGTTGCGTGAAGAGGGGACCGATGCGCGCGCTTGCCAGCCAGCCCAGCCTTGTCGACCAGGTGGTTGAGGCCATCACCGCGGAGATTGTCCGCGGTGATCTTCCGTCCAACTCACGCCTGATCCAGGACGAGTTGGCGCGCGCCTATGGCGTGTCGCGCCAGCCGGTCCAGCAGGCGCTGCTTCTGTTGCGCAGTCGTGGACTGGTGAAGGAGGCGGAAGGCAGGGGCCTGATCGTCGCGCCGCTCGACGTGGACTTCATCCGCAACCTCTACCAGATCCGCGCGGCCATCGAAGGGCTTGCGGCCAACCTCGCCGCGCGCAACGGCAGCGCGCGGGCGAAGGCGGAAGGCGGGCGCTATATCGAGCTGGGGCTGGAGGCCGTGAAGAGCGGCTCGCTCGACAAGCAGATCGAGGCAGACGTCGCCTTCCACGCCTTTCTCGGCGACATCTCCGGAAATCCGCTCCTCAACGAGACGACGGTGCCGCATTGGCCCGCACTCCGCCGCGTGATGGGCGAAGTTCTGAGAGAAGACGTGGGAATGCCCAGCAACATCTGGGATGAGCACTCTGCGATCATGGCCGCGGTCGTCGCGGGCGACGGGGAGACGGCCGAGCGGCTCGGCCGCGAACACATCCTGCGTGCGGCGGACGTCTTCGTCGCGCGGCTGAAAGCCCAGCAGAAGCTGCAGAGCCACGCCTCCACCAGCCGTCGCATCCGGCTCAGTCCGCGCGCGGTGGCGGCGGACTGAGCCGTCCCCGGAAGGAAGGTCCAGCGTCAGGCCTGGCCTTCAGCGCGCCCACCGGCGCAGGTGCGCTCAGCGCGTCTTGCCCGCGAGATAGGACGCAATTCGCTCCCGCAGCCCCGGCGCAGCCAGCGAGCGGACGAGATCGGAGAGGTCGGCGTCGTCCGTGTCGCGTCCGGTCAGGCCGAGGATGCGGGCGGTCGCCGGCGGCGTCAGTCCACTCTGCGCGGCGACGAGGCGTTCGGCGCTCGGCAGCAGATCGTCCTCTTCGACGAGGTGCGTGAGAAGGCCAATGGCAAGGGCCTCCTCGGCACCGACAGTGGCGTCCGCCAACAGGATGGCGCGGGCGCGATCCGTGCCGACGATGGCCGCGAGCCGCCGCGTGCCCAGAGCGACGCCGAAGCGGAATCCGGGAAAGCGGAAGCGCGCCCGCCGGGTGCCGATCCGGTAGGTGCACGCCACGGCGAGATCCGCGCCCGCCCCGATGGCCGCCCCTCCGATGAGAGCAAAGGACGGCACGGATGCCCGGCTCACGGACTGCAGCAGCATTTCGAGCCGCACGAAGCGCAGCAGCAGGTCGCCTTCGCTCTGCTGCTCGAAGCCGCCGAGGTCGAAGCCGCCGCAAAACGCCCGGCCACCCGCCAGCGCGAACGGCCGCCCTTCCTCCGCTGCCTGCTGGACGAACGCGCCCAGCCCGGCGACCAGCGCCGGATCGAGGGCATTGGCCTGCTCGGGACGCGCCAGCGTGGCGATCCTGAGCACCCCGGCCTCGTTGAAGCCGATCACTGCGCTGCTTTCAGGGGGCGCGCGGTCCATTCCTCGAACACCTCGTCATTGTGCTCGCCGAGCAGGGGCGGTCGCCGGCTGATCTCGAATGTGAAGTCCGACAGGCCGACAGGAAAGCCCACGGTGTCCGCCACCGCGCCGTTGGGCATGGTGATGGGCAGCACCCAGCCCCTGTCCTGCACATGCGGATCGGACAGGATTTCAGCGAAGTCGTTGATGGGCGCGCAGGGGACCCCCAGCCCATCGAACGCAGCCAGCCAGTCCGCCGCTGGCCGGGTGGCGAAGATGGGCTGGAGGATCGCCGCCAGTTCCTGCTGGTTGCGCGCCCGCAGGGACTGGGTGGCGAAGCGGGGGTCGTCGGCGAGGTCGGGCCGGCCGACGATATCGCAGGTGTCGCGCCAGAGCTTGTCGTTGCCGGCGGCGATGGTGAAGGGCTTGTCCGCCGCATCGAACCCGGCATAGGGCGCATTGCGCGGGTGGGCCGAGCCGAGCCGCCGGGGCGGCGCGCCGGTGCCGAAATATTCGCTCGTCTGCAGCGCGGATATGCCCAGCAGCGCCCCGAGGATGGAGCAATCCACATAGGCGCCCTGCCCTGTCTCGCGCGCCCGCATCACCGCGGCGAGCGTGACGAAGGCGGCATAGAGGCCGGTGGCGAAATCTCCCACCGGAACGCCGCACTTCACCGGCGGGCCGTCCGGCTCGCCGGTCACGCTCATCACGCCGCTCATGGCCTGCACGGTGACGTCGAAAGCGCCCTTCTGGGCATAGGGGCCGGACTGGCCGTAGCCGGTGATGGAGCAATAGACCAGGCGCGGGTTGCGCGCCTGGAGCTGCTGATAGCCGAGCCCGGCCCGGATGAGCGCACCGGGGCGGAAGTTCTCGATGAACACGTCGGCGGATTCGATCAGCGTAAGCAGCCGCTCGCGGTCCGCCGGCGACTTGATGTCGAGGGCGATGGAGCGCTTGTTGCGGTTGAGCGAGGTGAAGTTGCCGCTGAACACCCCCTCCCCTGCCTCCGGTCCGTCATGGAGCGGCGGCCAGCCGCGCATGCCGTCGCCGCCATCGGGACGTTCCACCTTCACCACGTCCGCGCCGAGATCGGCGAGGAGGCTGCCGGTGAAGGGGCCGGCCGCAATCTGCGCGAATTCCAGGACGCGCACGCCGGCCAGCGGCTTTGGGGTGCTGGATGGCGCGCTCATGCCACCTTCCTCTCGGCTTCGAGGGCCGTGTAGCCGCCCCGGTGATAGAGCAGCGGCTCGCCCCCGAACACGTGGGTGCGCTGCACCTCGCCGATGACGATCATGTGGTCACCGATGGTGCAGATTTCCGACAGCCGGCATTCCGCGGCCGCCAGCACGCCACGGATGAGCGGGCTCCCGCTCTCGCCGACGATGTGCTCCACACCCGCGAACTTGTCCTCCTGCTTGGAGGCGAAGACGCGGGAAATCTCGGACTGGCTCCGATCGAGGAAATGCACCGCGAAGTGGCCGCTCTCCTTGAGCGCCTTGAGCGTGTTCGAGCGGTGATCGAGACAGACCAGATAGAGCGGCGGATCGAGCGACAGGGACGTCACCGCATTGAGCGTGAGGCCGTGCAGGGCGCCGTCGGGATGGGCGGTGGTGACCACCGCCACGCCGGTCGCGAAGTGCCCGGCGAAGGCCCGCAGTTCGGTGGCGGAGACGGCTGAGGGGGCAGACGTGGTTTCGGACATGGCTGTGTAGCCTCTGGAAAGAAGGAAAGTCAGGCCGCGGTGGCGAGGGGCTGGTCGAGGCGCAGGCCCGCTTCGTGCATGATCGGTAGCACCCGCTCACCGAAGAACTTCAGGTCGGGCAGGAAGTCGTAGAAGTTCACCTGCACGCCGTCGCAGCCGGCGGCCTTGAGGCGCTGGAATCCCTCCACCACCTGGGTCGGAGTGCCGACGATGTGGACGTTGCCACCGATGGTCCACTCCTCGCGCGTCGCCGCCTTCCAGGAGGATTGGTCGCCGCCGGTGAAGGTGCGGTAGAAGTTCTCGGCTGCCACCGGATCCTGATGGCGCAGGATGGCGTCGTATTGCGCCCAGGCCTCCGCCTCGGTCTCGCGGCAGATGACATGCGGATTGATGAGCGTGCGCACATCCCGCCCCTGCGCCGCTGCCGCCTGCTTGATCCGCGCCGTGTGGGGCGGGAGCGCGGCGCATGCACGGTCGAGGTTGGCGCCCGCCGGGCTGGTGACGAAGATCAGGTCTGAGTGCTTCACCGCATAGTCGAGCCCCGCGCCGGACGACGAGGCATTGACCAGAACGCACTTTCCGCCGGCGGGCTTCGGCGCGATGAAGGCCTCCTTCATCTTCCAGAAGCGGCCATCGAGGGTGATGTTTTCATCCTCCGACCACAGGCGCTTCATCATGGTCACGAACTCATCGGCCATCACATAGCGGTGGTCATGCTCGATCTGCTCCAGACCGAACATCTCGAACTCGCTCTTCTTGTAGCCGGTGACCATGTTGAGGCCCCAGCGCCCGCCGCTCATCTCCGAGATGGTGGCGCCGAACTTGGCGAGATGCAGCGGATGCCAGCCGTAGAGGATATGCACCGTGGACACGAGCAGGATGCGCCGGGTGATCGCGGCGAGGCCGGCGGTCACGAGCAGCGGGTCGGTCGCCATCTCGCGGAACTTCATCTCTCCGCCATAGCCGCCCTTGCCCATCCACTGCGCCAGCCCGAACACAAGGTCGAAGCCCAGTTCTTCCGCCATCACGGTGCAGCGGGCGTTGTAGTCAAAAGTCCAAGACGTATCCCGCGAAGCTGTCGAGGGACTCCAGGCGCCGGACTGGATGGGCAGGAACAATCCCAGCATCAGCGGGTTGGCCTTGGCTTGTTCCAGCGGAGAGAGCGCCGGCTTTTGCCCTGAAATCTTGACCATGACTTTCCTCCCGTTTCGGACCCCGCCAGATCCGGGATCAGGCCCCGCAACGAGCCCCTCCTCTTCTTGTCTGGCATCAGAATTATGGAGATTGTATTTTAACGGAAAAAGCGATTGTTTTCGATCTATTTCAATCGCGAATTTCGATACTTCGGCGCGGGAGTGAACGACACGATCGCCCTCCCGCGCCGCACTCGGCCTATTCGCTCGGTGACGAGGCGGCCCGGGGCGCCATCGGGGCTGCGCCCCGATGGACGGCCACGGTCGCTTCATCGCGCACCCAGCCGGCATTGCTGGTGTAGTCGTCGTGCGACCTGTCACGCAGGAAGAGGGTCGAGACGAAGCTGATCGCGGCGATGAAGGCGATGTAGGCGCTGATCGCCGCCGACGTGCCGTAGGTATGCAGCAGGAAGGCTGCGATGATCGGCGCCGGGCCGCCCGAGGTGATGGAGGCGAGCTGGTAGCCGATCGAGGAGCCGGAATACCTCACGCTTGGCGGGAAGCTCTCGGCGATGAACGCCGCCTGCGGCGCGTACTGCATGTCGTGGATGGGCAGCGACACCAGGATGGCGAGGACGATGAGGGCAGGAACCCCGGTATCGAGCAGCCAGAAATAGGGGAAGGCGAACGCCATCATGGTGAAGGCGCCGATCAGGTACATCCGCTTGCGGCCGATGCGATCCGACAGGTAGCCGAAGAACGGGGTGGTGAAGAGCGAAAGTGTCGCCGCCACCAGCACGCAGTTGAACAGGAACGACTTCTGCAGGCCGAGCTGCGAGGTCCCATACGACAGGAGGAACGTCGTGAAGATCACGAACGGCGCCTGCTGTCCCGTCCGCATCAGGCAGGTGAGGAGGATTTCCTTCCAGAACCCGCGCACCGCCTCGATCACCGGAGCCTGGGCGATCTCCTTCTTCTCCTGCATGCGCTGGAACACCGGTGTTTCAAGAACCCCGAGCCGGATGTAGAGGCCGACCACGATCAGAAGGGCGCTGACCAGGAAGGGAATGCGCCAGCCGATGGTTTCGAACCACTCGGTGGTTCCGAACTGCAGGGTCAGTGTCAGCATGCCCACGGCGAGGAGCATGCCGAGGGGCGAACCGAACTGCGGCCAACTGGCTGCGAGACCACGGCTCTTGTTGAACTTGGACCACTCGGTCGCGACGGCGATTGCACCGCCCCACTCGCCGCCGACGCCGATGCCCTGCAGGACGCGCAGAACCGTAAGGGCGACCGCGCCCCAGATGCCGATGTGCTCATAGGTCGGCACCAGGCCGATGAAGACGGTGCTGATGCCCATGAGCATGAGCGTCGCCACCAATGTGCCCTTGCGGCCGATGCGATCCCCGAAATGGCCGAAGATGATCGCGCCCACGGGCCGCGCGACGAAGCCCAGGAAGAAGGTCGAGAACGCCAGCAGCGTCGCGGCGTAAGGGTCCTGCGACGGGAAGTAGAGCTTGCCGAAGACGATCGCGGCGACGAGGCCGTACAGATAGAAATCGTACCACTCGATCATGGTGCCGACGGTCGAAGCCAGCACAGCGCGTTTCGCATGGCGTGACAGATCGGCGTCGCTCATGGGCGACGTCTGCGGGTTCGGGGCCATTTATTCCTCCCAGACGCTTCCGTGTCGGAGCGCATTTTTTCTGCTTGTCCCGCCCGGACGCGCGCTGCGAGCCCGCCGGGCGATCCGGCATGTGTGGCCGGGCCTGGCGGACTTTTGCAGACGGCTTCGCCTGCACGGGGCTGTGTTTCGGCAAGGAGTCTCCCCCCGGCCGAGATCAGCGTACCCATGTGGGTTAAGCGCAAAAAGCGATTGTTTTCGATTGAGATGCGACGGAATAATCGATTGGCGGGAGGAAAACAAAAATGAATTTCCGGCAATTACAAACCTTTCTGGAGATCATCCGCCTCGGAAGCTTCGCAGCTGCAGCAAACAATCTGAATGCAACGCAATCGACCGTCTCGGCCCGCATCCAGGAACTTGAGGGCGAACTTGGCGTCGCCCTCTTCGACCGCAGCCAGAGGAAGATCGCGGTCACCTCGAAAGGGCGCGAGCTCATCAGCTACGCCGAGCGCGCCCTGGAGCTGCACGACGAGATTCTCCACAACATCACCCCGCGCCAGATGCTCTCCGGCATCGTGCGGGTCGGTGTCGCGGAACTGGTGGCGATGACCTGGCTTCCCGCGTTCGTCGCCACCGTGCACGCGCGCTACCCCCACATCTCGCTGGAGCTGGACATTTCCCTCACCGCGCCGCTGCGCGCACGCATGCTGGCCGGCGACCTGGATGTGGTCCTGCTGCCGGGCGAGATCGCAGACCCTGCGCTGGTGGTCCATCCGCTCGGCCTGGTGACGTTCCGGTGGATGGCCGGCGCCGGCATGGATCTGCCGGACCATGTTCTGTCTGCCCAGGACCTGACGCGCCTGAGGGTCCTGTCCCTCGGCGAGAACTCGGTGCACTACAGCACGATCCTGTCGCTGCTGGGCAGCGGCGGCTCGGCTCAGCGCCCCGATCTGTGCAACAGCATGACGGTGATCGCCACGCTCATGATCGCCAATACCGGCATCAGCGTGCTGCCGCCCGCCTGCTACGGAGACGACATCGCCGCCGGCCGGCTGCGCGTGCTGCGGACGACGTGTGATCCCGCCCCGGTTCCCTTCGTGGCGGCGTACCGGAAGCGGCGTCTGTCCGGCCTCCACGACCTGATCGCCGCCACGGCGGCCGAGGTCAGCACCTTCGCGACAGCCGAGGACTGCGCCTCCGGCTGACTTGACATAACGCAAGGTCAGAGGCCTCATGGACTCATGAGCGGTTTGCGATATCACCACTGCCGTCCCTGCCCCATCGCAGGACAGTAGCCCCGCGTCCGGCGTTTGCGCCCCGGATGCCGGGGTGATGCGACGTCGTGCCCGTATCGCGCGCGGCGACCAGCGATAGCGCAGACCAACCCCAATCCCGTCTTGAGCCGGCAGCCGCTGCACCGACAGCGGCGCCGGTGCGCGCCTGTGTGAAAGTCCATTCCCATGACCATGAAGTCCCGCCGCGAACGCCTTCCGGCGCTCGTCCTCAACCGCGCCGATCACGAGCGCCTCACCAGCCTTGCCACCGCCGCCCTCGACAGGATTCCTGATGTGGCGGAGGAGTTGCTTTCCGAGCTGGATCGGGCGCGGCTGGTGTCACCGGAACGCGCTCCGTCAAACTCGGTGCAGATGGGCACCACCGTCACCTACCGGTCGGCGGACAGCACACGCACGGTCCGGCTCGTCTATCCCGAAGAGGCGGATATCGCGGACGGCAAGGTGTCCGTCATGACCCCCATCGGCGCCGCGCTGATCGGGCTGTCCGAAAACCAGTCCATTTCTTGGACCGCCCGGGACGGACGGCGCCACAAGCTGGAAATCGTCGCCGTCGTGCCCGCCACGGCACAGGTTCCGGGCTGATCTTCCCGAGCCGCCGGCAACCGGCCGGGTGATACGGCGGCTCCGGCACGGCGCCGGCTCGCTCCAGCGCCGCGCCGTTGCGTCACGCGTTCACATCGAACGCCGGCACCAGCCGCAGCGCGGCGCTTGCGCCGCCGCGCGGGGGCGAGCCGCCCCTCGTCCTCCACCGCCCTTTCCGCCACGGCGGAAAGAAGGGCCGCTGGCGCCGCTCCATGGCGGTCCAGCCGTCGGGCTGGTCGAGCACCGACGGTTCGGCGGGAAGCGCCGCCAGGGCCGCGAGAATGTCGTCGACGGGAACGACTGCGCCGCCGTCGAGGCGCCGCAGGGCCGGCGCATTCTCGACCGCATGGCGATCCGACGCCCAGGACGAAAGCAGCTCCCGCTTCTCCTCGGCACTCATGGACGGGTGATCGAGCACCTGGTCCGGATGGACCAGAGCAGCCTTTGATTGAAGGGACGGCGGCGCCTGCGGCCGCTCGCCTCGCGTGGTTCTCATAGCCACATCCTCCTTCGAGCAACATGGGTACAAGCACCTCGCACGCAGGGTGCGATGCCTCTGCCGGCCAGGGGCCGGCAGACTTGATTTGGGTGCGCCCGCGCGTGCGTCAAGACACCGGCCGCGCTCTGCTGTGGAGCCATCTCAATTCACGAAAACAAGTCGTTTTTACCGTCACCAGATCGCGTTACCCTATGGAAGGCGAGTGATTTGCGGACGCTCCATGCCCGCGCAAATCAGCATTTCGCCGCGTATGGGAGGGGACGGCATGTGCATCGCGTGTGAATGGGCACCCTATTTCGAGGCGTTCGGCCGGGCGAGTGGCCTGAACCGCCGGTCGGTCCTCGGAGCCGGCATGGCGATGACGGCGGCGGCAGCCATGGCGCCCGTCTTCCGCGCGACCGAGGTGAAGGCACAGGATGCCCGCGCCGCCACGAGCGGCCCGGCCGATTTCGTGTTCCACAACGGGCTGGTCTACACCGTCTCCGCTGCCCAGCCCTGGGCGAAGGCGGTCGCGGTGCGCGGCAAGACCATCATCCATGTGGGCGACGAGGCCGGAGCCATGGCACTCGCCGGCCCGAAGACGCAGGTGATCGACCTCAAGGGCCGGCTGCTCATGCCGGGCTTCGTGGAGGGGCACACCCATCCCCTGCTGGGCGCCTTCCTCTCCTCCGGCATCGACCTCCAGCTGCCGACCATGAAGGACGCCCTCGCCGCCATCGCGCAATATGCCAAGGAGAACCCCACCGGCCCCATTCGCGGCTTCGGCTGGCGCGTGGACATGTTCCCGCCGGAAGGTCCGACCCGCGCCGACCTCGACCGCATCCTGCCCGACCGGCCGGCCTTCTTCTTCGCCATCGACGGCCACAGCCTGTGGGTGAATTCCAAGGCGCTGGAGATGGCCGGCGTGACCCGCGATACGCCGGACCCCATCCCGCGCTTCAGCTATTACGCCCGCGACGAGAAGGGCGAGCCCACCGGCTATGTCCTCGAAGTCAACGCCGTGCTCGCCCTCGTCAATGCGGTGGAGCCGATCACCGCCGCCAACCTGGGCAAGCTGCTGGATGGCTGGCTGCCCAAGGCCGCAGCGGCCGGCATCACCACGCTCTTCGACGCCGGCGTGCCGCCCATCGGCTCGGATCAGGCCGCCGTCATCAACATTTATGTGGACGCGGAGAAGCGCGATGCCCTGCCGTTCCGGGTGTCAGCCTCCTATTCGGTGAAGAGCCCGCCCATCGACAACGTGGTCGAGCAATTCAGGGACGTCCGCGGCCGGGTGTCGAGCGAGCTGGTGCATGTGGACGTCGTGAAGATCATCGGCGACGGCTCGCAGGGCGGGTACACCGCGTGGCTGATCGAGCCCTATGCGGACATGCCCAATTCCATCGGCGCCTCGCCCTTCACCGAGGCCCAGTGGCACCAGCTCGTCGGGGCGGTGGACGCGGCCGGCTACGACGTCCACGTCCATGCCTGCGGCGAGCGTACGGCCCGCGTGGCGCTGGATGCCATGGAGAAGGCCATCGCCACCAATCCCAAGCGCGACCGCCGCAATGCCATCGCCCATCTCGTCTATGTGGAGGACAGCGACGCCCCGCGCTTCGCCAAGATGAACGTGACGGCGCAGTTCTCCGCCAACTGGTCGTCGGCTGATCCGGACACGACGATCAACATGCTGGCCCGCTACGGGCAGCCCCGCGCCAGCAAGATGTACCGCACCAAGACCATCCTCCGGGAGGGCGGCCGTGTGTCGCTCGGCACCGACTGGCCGGCGGCGGGCTATTTCTCCACCTACAAGCCGCTCGATTCCATCGAGGTGGGCGTGACCCGCCGGTTGATCGGAAAGCCGGACGCCGCCGTGCTCGCGCCGGCCGACGAGCGGCTGACGGTGGCCGAGGCGATCCACGCCAACACGATGGGCGCCGCCTACCAGCTCCGCATGGACGACAGGATCGGATCGCTGGAGGTGGGCAAGTTCGCCGACCTCATCGTCCTCGACCGCAACATCCTCGAGGGCGATCCCCGCGACATCCACAAGGCCAAGGTCGAGCTGACCATGATGAATGGTAAGATCCGCCACAAGGCCTGATTGCGCGCGATCCGGGCGGCGGGATGCCCGCCGCCCCAAGGACCAGGAACGGTGGATCTCATGAAACGGCTTTTGGGATTGCTGATGCTCGTCGCGGCGCTGGGCGGCGTTTCCGCCCAGGCTCAGCCGGTGCCCGAAATCTGCTCCAAGAAGCGATCCTGCTTCATGACCTTCGACGGGCTAGAGCGCGGCTTCTGCCAGGCCTATGTCGAGGGAAAATCATGCTTCATGTCGTTCAACGACGCTTCCGATCGCGGCTGGTGCCAGCACCTGCGCGAGGGCAAATCGTGCTTCATGGCGCTTGATGGTGATGCCCGGCGCGCCTGCGAGGCCGGTCGCATCCCGCGCGAGCACCGCCACTGGATGCGGCTCTGCAGCGGCTGGTAGGCCGGCGCGGCGGGTAAAGCGCGCAAACGCTTCACCCGTTCCCGAGCCCTACCGGCTCCGGCGATCCGCGCGCGCCGCATGGTGGTGGGCGAGATAGATCCGGTCGTCCACCGTCGAGCAGACCACCGCCAGCACGATGCCGATGATGGCGCCGACCAGTGTGTCGAACACCCGTTCCGGCGCCATGGCGGTCCCCGCGGCGCCGGGGGCCGCGAGGTAGCTCATCAGCAGGGCCATGGGCGTGACCAGGATCTGGCCAAGGGCGTAGTTCGCGCCGATGATCATCTCGGTGGCGAACTGGAGGAAAATGAGCAGAGCGACCACGCTCCACACCGATGGCTCCTGCGAGAGGATGAGCCAGACAAGCCCCGCACCCACCACGGTCCCGGACATGCGCTGCATGGCGCGGCTCATGCTGATGTGCAGGTGCGTCCCCTGCATCACCGCGACAGTGCCCATGGCCGCCCAGCCGGGATGCGCCGCGCCGGCGGCATAGGCGGCAAACGCCGCGATCGCCGAGCCGAGGGTGATGCGCGCCGCCGCGACGAGGCGATGGTCCAGGGGCCGAACCGGCTCCACTGGAAAGGGGGCCTCGGGCGTTTCCTGCTGGCGGAACGTTTCCGTTGCCACGCAGATCAGCCACGTCAGTCCCGCCGCCAGCGCCGTCGCGGTGGCGCGCTCGACCACCTCCTGCCAGGACGCCACATGGCCCATCGCCGCCCCGGCCGCGAACACGAAGATGAGCGCGCCCGGCGGGCCATACTGCCCGGTGTTGGCGACGAAGAAGAACAGGCCGCAGGCGAGCGCCAACAGGGCCAGCTGGAGGAGATAGGGCGCGCCGAGCCAGGCCGTTGTCGACATGGCGAGCACAGCGAAGGTCAGCCACATGGCGCAGATGAGGACGATACGGCCACGCCCCGCCTGCGGAGCGAAGCGGCCGAACAGGGCTGCGAGGGTTCCCAGCGAGGCGAAGCCCACAAGGTGCGGCCACGGCGAGACGAGGGCCAGCGGCAGGGCGATCGCCGCCGCGAGCGACGCCTGCAAGCCTGCCAGCACGGCGTTGCGCTGCCACGGCTGGGCTGCGAGGGCCCAGCTCTCGCGGATCTGGTGCGGCTTGAGCAGATGGCGCGCGGCGTCAAGGCGACGGGTCGCGAGGGTAGCTGAATCGGCAGATGCCGCGTGAGGCGGTTCGGACAGGCTCATGGGGCGGTCTTTTCCCGGCGCGGGACCTGAAGGCTTTGCAGCCGCTGCTCGATCCGCTCGAAATGCGCGAGCATGGTCGCGATATCGGCGTCCGAAAGGTCCGCCAGCATCTCCGCCTCCCCCTTGGACAGCTCGCGCCGGATCTCGGCGACCCGCGCCCTGCCCGCTTCGGTGAGGTGGACCAGCCGGGCACGTCCATCGGAGGCGTCAACCCGCCGTTCCACGAGCCCCTGCCGGCTCAGGATGTCGAGCAGGCGCACGAGGCTCGACCCGTCGATGCCTACCAGCGCGGCGAGTTCCTTCTGGGTGATGCCGCCTCCGGACTCCTGAAGATGGACCAGCGGCACCCATGTGGCGTCCGACAGCCCCGCCTCGGCGAGACGGGCGTCCAGCGTCCGCCGCCAGCGACGGGCAAGCAAAGCGAAGCGCACGCCGAAGCGGGCGCGGGGAGAGGCGGGATCGAGCGTCATGGGGGCATGAAAAGCAGAATATAATTTGCATTGCAATGCAAATTATATGGGTACTCCGCCATCCGGTTTGTCGTCCCCGCCGCGGAAGGCCTCTTCAGCGCATCCGGCGGGGAGCTTCGGGGGCGCTCCCCGCCGGTAGCGCCCCTCTTGCTCTCAGCGCCAGCCCATGGCCGGCGCGACGTGGGTCAGGATCGCCTCGATGACGTGGGCGTTGTAGTCGACGCCCAGCTGGTTCGGCACGGTGAGGAGCAGCGTGTCAGCCTCGGCGATGGCTTCGTCCTCGGCGAGCTGCTTGATGAGCGCGTCCGGCTCGGCGGCGTAGCTGCGGCCGAAGATGGCGCGGGTCTTCTCATCGATGAAACCGATGGAATCCTCCTCCTTGCCACCCCCACCGAAATAGGCGCGGTCGCGGTCGTCCACGAGGGCGAAGATGGAGCGGCTCACGGAGACGCGGGGCGTCCGGGTGTGGCCGGCCTCGGCCCATGCGGCGCGATAGGCGCGGATCTGCGCGGCCTGCTGGACGTGGAAGGGCTCGCCCGTCTCGTCATCCTTCAGGGTGGAGCTTTGGAGGTTCAGCCCGAGCTTGGCCGCCCACACGGCGGTGGCGTTGGAGCTGGCGCCCCACCAGATGCGCTCGCGCAGGCCCTCGGAGTGCGGCTCCAGCCGCAGCATGCCGGGCGGGTTGGGGAACATGGGCCGGGGATTGGGCTGGGCGAAGCCCTCGCCCTTCAGCACTTCGAGGAACACCTCGGCATGACGGCGGGCCATGTCAGCCGCGGTCTGGCCTTCCGGCGGGCCATAGCCGAAATAGCGCCAGCCATCGATCACCTGTTCCGGCGAGCCGCGGCTGATGCCGAGCTGAAGCCGTCCGCCGGCGATGAGATCGGCCGCGCCGGCATCCTCCGCCATGTAGAGCGGGTTCTCGTAGCGCATGTCGATGACGGCGGTGCCGATCTCGATGCGCTTGGTGCGCGCGCCCACGGCCGCCAGCAGCGGGAACGGAGACGCAAGCTGGCGGGCAAAATGGTGGACGCGGAAATAGGCGCCGTCCGCGCCCAGCTCCTCCGCCGCCACGGCAAGGTCGATGGATTGCAGCAGCGCATCTGCCGCCGAGCGGGTCTGCGACTGGGACGAGGGCGTCCAGTGGCCGAACGAGAGAAAGCCGATCTTCTTCAAGGCAGACACTTCTGGGCTGTGAAAATCTGGCGCCAACCTAGCCCGCTCCGCCGGCCCGCGCACCTTTCGTGTCCGCAAGCTGGCTTTGCACGAGAACCGGCCGCACGAGGAGATGTGTTCCCGCACGGGCACCGGATCGGTTGAATTTGCGGCCTTTGATCCCTATTCGTCACCCATGGACACACAGGTCTGCCTCACCACGTCTTTGCCTTTCCTGCCCTGGCCCGCCCCGGCCAGCCGGCCGGCCCCCTTCCTGCCCATGAGCCGCGCCGAGATGGCGGCGCTCGGATGGGATCAGTGCGACGTCGTTCTGGTCACGGGCGATGCCTATGTGGACCACCCGAGCTTCGGCATGGCCATCATCGGCCGGCTCCTGGAGGCGCAGGGCTTTCGCGTCGGCATCATCTCCCAGCCGGACTGGCAGTCGGCGGAGCCATTCAAGGCGCTGGGCAAGCCGCGCCTGTTCTTCGGCGTCACCGGCGGCAACATGGATTCCATGGTCAACCGCTACACGGCGGACCGACGGCTGCGGCATGACGATGCCTACACGCCCGACGGTGCCGGAGGCCGGCGGCCGGACCGCTCCACCATCGTCTACACGCAGCGCTGCCGCGAGGCGTACAAGGATGTGCCGATCATCCTCGGTGGCATCGAGGCCTCGCTGCGCCGGATCGCCCATTTCGACTACTGGTCCGACAAGGTGCGCCGCTCCATCCTGGCCGACGCCAAGGCGGACCTCCTTCTCTACGGCAACGCCGAGCGCGCCGTGGTGGAGGTGGCGAACCGCATCGCCGCCGGCGAGGCGCCGCGCGACATCGACGACGTGCGCGGCGTCGCCTTGTTCCGCAAGGTGCCCGAGCACTACACCGAACTTCACGCCGACGATCTCGACGCCTCGGACGAAGGCGCCGCCCGCCGCCCCGGCGACGTGGTCATCCGCCTGCCGTCCTGCGAGCAGGTGGAACAGGACAAGGAGGCCTATGCCCGAGCCTCCCGCGTGCTGCACCGGGAAAGCAACCCCGGCAACGCCCGTCCCCTGGTGCAGCGCCACGGCGACCGCGATCTGTGGCTGAACCCGCCGCCCATTCCCCTCACGACCGAGGAGATGGACGCGGTCTACGATCTGCCCTACGCCCGCGCGCCGCATCCCTCCTATGGCGAAGCGAAGATCCCGGCGTGGGACATGATCCGCTTCTCGGTGACGATCATGCGCGGCTGCTTCGGCGGCTGCACCTTCTGCTCCATCACCGAGCATGAGGGGCGCATCATCCAGAACCGCTCGGAAGGCTCGATCCTGCGCGAGATCGA
Organism: Xanthobacter aminoxidans; assembly: GCF_043193615.1. Lineage (NCBI taxonomy): Bacteria > Pseudomonadati > Pseudomonadota > Alphaproteobacteria > Hyphomicrobiales > Xanthobacteraceae > Xanthobacter > Xanthobacter aminoxidans. Next base: position 880,988 of record NZ_JBAFUS010000001.1, read on the forward strand.
GCTGATCCGCGACAAGACGCCGGGCTTCACCGGTGTCATCTCCGACATTGGCGGGCCCACCGCCAACATGTACCGGATGGCCTGCAAGGACCCGAAGATCGAGGCCGCCTGCCGGCGCCCCTCCTGCGTCTTCCCGGACATCTGCCCCAACCTCAACACCTCCCACGACGACCTGATCCGCCTCTATCGCAAGGTGCGCGAGGTGGAGGGGGTGAAGAAGGTGATGGTCGCGTCCGGCGTGCGCTACGACCTCGCGGTGAAGAGCCCCGAATATATCCAGGAACTGGTCACCCACCATGTGGGCGGCTACCTGAAGATCGCCCCGGAGCACACCGAGCGCGGCCCGCTCGACAAGATGATGAAGCCGGGCATCGGCACCTATGACCGCTTCAAGGAGATGTTCGACGCCGCGGTGAAGCGGGCCGGAAAGAAATACTACCTGATCCCCTATTTCATCGCCGCGCATCCGGGCACGACCGACGAGGACATGATGAACCTCGCGCTCTGGCTCAAGAAGAACCGCTATCGCGCCGATCAGGTGCAGACCTTCCTGCCCTCGCCCATGGCCACCGCCACTGCCATGTACCACACCGGCGTCAACCCGCTCCGGGCGGTGCGGCGCGGCGGCAGCGAGCGGGTGACGGCCGTCACGGGGCTGCGCCAGCGCCGGCTGCACAAGGCCTTCCTGCGCTACCACGATCCCGACAACTGGCCGCTGCTGCGCGAGGCGCTGAAAGCCATGGGCCGCGCCGATCTCATCGGCCCGCGTCCGGACCAGCTCGTGCCGGCGCACCAGCCGCCGGGCACCGGCAAGGCCGCCGGCACGCGCCGCCCGGTGCGGCCCGCCCCCGCCGGGGCGCAGCGCTTCACCACCAAGGGCGTGCCGCTGCGCAAGACGTGAGGCGACCTACTCGGGGGCTGCGTCCGTCTCGATCGCAGCCGCCTCGCGCTGAAGCGCGGCGGCGAAGAAGCCGTCCGTGTCGTGGCGCGCGGGAGTCAGCGCCAGATAATCGGGATGCGCCGAGCTGGTAATCTCAGGCGCCACCTCGCTCAGGGGAACGACGCGGAACGCCGGGTGCGCCGCGAGGAAGGCGGCCACCTGCGCCTCGTTTTCCTCGGCCAGCAGGGAGCAGGTGGCATAGACCAGCCGCCCGCCCGGCTTCACCAGCCGCGCCGCGCTGGCGAGGATGCGGGCCTGAAGCGGCAGCAGCGCCTCAAGGCCCGGCCCCAGCACACGCCAGCGGGCATCGGGATTGCGCCGCCAGGTGCCGGTGCCGCTGCAGGGCGCATCCACCAGCACCCGGTCGAAGCCGCCCTTGTGGCGCTTCACCCAGCGGTCCGTCTCGCTGGCCAACGGCCGCGTCTCGATATTGTGCAGGCCGGCCCGGCGGAACCGCTCGGCCGCCCGCTTCAGGCGGCCGTCCAGCACGTCGCAGGCGATGACGTGGCCCTTGTTCTTCATCTGCGCGGCAATGGCCAGCGTCTTGCCGCCGGCGCCGGCGCAGAAATCCACCACCCGGTCGCCGGGCTTGGCATCCACCACGACGGCGACCATCTGGGAGCCCTCGTCCTGGATCTCAACCTCGCCCGTCTTCAGCATGGGCAGGCGGTTGAGCGCTGGGCGTTCGCTGACGCGGATGCCATAGGGAGACAACGGCGAAAGCTCGGCCGGCAGGCCAAGGGCGCGCAGGGCTGACAGCATCTCCGCGCGGTCGGCCTTGATGGGATTGACGCGCAGGTCGAGCGGGGCCGGCGTGAGCATGGCCGCCATTTCGGACGCGAAGGCATCGCCGAAGCGGCGGTGCAGCCCGTCCGCCGCCCAGTCCGGGCATTCGTAGCGCACATCGTCCGGCATGGTGGGATGATCGACGCGCGCGCCCTGCAGCTTGATAAGCAGCGCGCGCTCCTGATCGGTGAGGGGCGCCGGGGCGAACTTGGCGCCGGAGAACAGCGCCTGCACCTGATCCCGCGTCTTGCCGCCGCCGAGCATCAGCCAGGCCAGCAGCCGGTTTCGGGGCGTATCCGGGCGGCCGTGCCGCTTCAGCCACCAGCCGAGCCGGGCGTGGTGGCGCAGCAGGGCATAGAGCAGCACGGAAATCGGGCCGCGATGCGCCGTCGGGATGTCGCGCCGGGCGCGGAAGAAGTCGGAGACGACGGCATCGGCCGGACGCGCGACGGCGTCGACCTCCTCGGTCAAATCGAGGGTTTCTTGCAGAATGGCGGCGAAGGTCACTGAGACACGATCAGGCTGGAAACGGGGCCGCACCATAGGCGATGGCGCCAGCCTTGGCCATCACGGCTGCCCCTCACGCATCCGCCAGCATCTCCAACAGGGCGTCGCGGGCCTCGGCGATGCGGCGGTAGTCGGCATCGCTGCCGCCGGCATCGGGATGGGCGCTCTTGGCGCGGCGGCGGAAGGCGGCGTTGATCTCGGCGGCATCCAGCCGGCCGTCCGGGGGCAGGCCGAGGGCTTCGCGGTGGGGACTGTCGTCTTCCCCGTCGAACATGGCCATGAGCGCGCGGCGGGCCTTCTGCGCCGCCATGCGCAGCTCCACCTGATCCTCCTGCCAGCGGCGGCGGGACATGACGAAGCAGGCGCCGAAGGCGATGCGGCCCGTCTGCTCCAGTTCGTCCAGGCTGAACGGGCCGACGACGCCGTAGGGCGCATCAAGCCATGCCTGCCGCCCGCCCGCGTCGGCCTCGACACGGCCGATGCTGACCATGTCGAGCACGCCCAGCGAGCCGTTCCAGACGACCCATTGCTCCGCCCCGGAGAATCCTGTGTCGGTCATGCGACGCGCCCTGTGCCTGCTCGCGCATGTGTCTGACACGAGCCGATCCCGGGACACGCATCCGCCGCCCGTTCCTGTCGGAAAGGCGCCGCCGTTTGCACATCCCAAGGGCGGCCATGCAGGACTGAAGCCAGATTGGGGGACCTTAAGGCTCGGCGTCCCGGACACCCGGGCGCAGTGTCGCCAGCGCGGCGCCGAGCGCGATCCAGGCGCCGACCACATAGGGCCAGAGGTTCCCGGGGAAGGCCGGCACGGGATAGATCGAATTGTAGAGCGGCCAGAGCATCGCCAGCGTTCCGAGCAAACCCAGCGCCAGCCACACCATGCTCTTCGCCTTCACCGCATGGGTGACGGCGGCCAGCGTGACGCCGAGATAGGCTACGATCAGCGCCAGCACACCGATGGTGCCCACATTGTCGTAATAATCCGCCGGGCCGATGAACGGCGCCCAGGCGAGGAGGCCGGCGAGCATCAGCAGGCCCACCACCGGCACGGACACCGACGGGGTGCCGTGGACGGGATGCACCCGCGCCGCCGCCTCCGACAGGCCGGCGCGGCCAAGCACGAACAGCATGCGCCCGGCGGCGGAGAGCGTGCCGAGCACGGCGGATATCGCCGACACGGCGGCGGCGATGTCCAGCGCGGTGGCCATGCGCACGGTGCCGTATTTCAGCGCCAGCGTGTTCAGCGGAGCATCGTCGGCGGCGAGCGCCTTCATGTTGTCGACGCCGAACCCGACAACCTGGATGTAGGAGGCGAACACGAAGAACAGGCCGGCGAGGACCACCGAGCCGAGCAGCGCGACGGGAATGGCGCGGCCGGGCTGGCCCGTCTCCTCGGCCAGCGTCGCCGCCGCCTCGAAGCCCGCGAAGGAGAGCACGGCGAACACCACGGCATAGCCCACCCCCCACCAGCCCATGGCCGGGTCCGGCCGGAACGGCGCGGCCGTGAGGCCGCCAGTGGCGCTGACGGCGGTGAGGATCTTCACGCCGAGATAGACGATGACGCAGATGGAGCCGAGTTCCAGCAGCAGCATGAGTCGCGCGGCGACCGCCATGTCGCGGTAGGCGAAGAGCGTGCCGATGATGAGCGCCAGCACCCCGATCACCAGCCACCAGCCGCCGATGTGGATGCCATGGTCGGCGAAGGCGGCCCGCAGGAAGTCGCCCACCAGCGCCGCGCTGCCCGATCCGCCGGCGATGTAGAGCAGCAGCATGCACCAGCCGGCGATGAAGCCGGCGCGCGGGCCAAAGGTCTGGCCGATATAGGAATAGGCTGAGCCGGCGCGTGTCGTCTTCCGGGCGAAGAAGACGAAGGAGAAGCCGACGATGGCCACCAGCAGGGTGCCCACGGCGAACCCCAGGGGCGCGGCGATCCCGGCGGCGCCCACCGCCAGCGTCACGTTGAGCGCCATGGACATGGTCGGCGCCATGACCGAGACCGAAAGCCCCACCGCCTCGACCGGCCCGAGGTTACGCTTCAGCTTGACCATGATCCGCGCCCCGATTGCCCCAGAATTCCGCGGGCAGTGTCAGCTCGGTACCATTGTCGGGGCAATGCCGGAGATCGGCCCGATCTGCTCCGCTTCAGCCAGCGGAACCCGGCAAAAGAAAAGGCCGCCCCGAGGGGCGGCCTTTCCAATGGATGCGGGCGCGTGGCCCGGGATCACTCCGCTGCGTCGGCGGGGCCTTCCACGAGGGACTGGCCTTCGCCCTGCTCGTCGCGGGTCGCGACGATGAGGTCGTCGCGGTTGGTCGCGATGGTGCGCAGGCGAGACATCTGGGCGCCCGTGCCGGCCGGGATCAGGCGGCCGACGATGACGTTCTCCTTGAGGCCTTCCAGCGGGTCGATCTTTCCGTTGACCGCCGCTTCCGTGAGGACGCGGGTGGTCTCCTGGAAGGAGGCCGCCGAGAAGAAGGAGCGCGTCTGCAGCGACGCCTTGGTGATGCCCAGGAGCACGGGATGGCCGGTGGCGGGCTTCTTGCCCTCCTCGGCGGCCTTCTCGTTCGCCTCGAGGAACTCGAGCCGGTCGACCTGCTCGTTGTCGAGGAAGTCGGTCTCGCCCGAGTCGTCGATCTCCACCTTCTGGAGCATGTTCCGGACAATCACCTCGATGTGCTTGTCGTTGATGTGCACGCCCTGGAGCCGGTAAACCTCCTGGATCTCGTTCACGAGGAAGGCCGCAAGCTCTTCCACGCCCTTGATCGCCAGGATGTCGTGCGGCGCGGGGTTGCCGTCGACGATGAAGTCGCCCTTCTCCACCACGTCGCCGTCCTGGAGATGGATATGCTTGCCCTTCGGGATCAGGTACTCCACCGGATCCCCGCCGTCGGTCGGCTCGATGGAGAGCCGGCGCTTGTTCTTGTAGTCACGGCCGAACCGGATGGAGCCCGAGATCTCCGCGATGATGGCCGCGTCCTTCGGACGACGCGCCTCGAACAGCTCCGCCACGCGCGGCAGACCGCCCGTGATGTCGCGCGTCTTGGCGCTTTCCATGGGCACGCGGGCCACCGCGTCGCCGGCCTTGAGGGTCTGGTTGGGGTCCACCGAAATGATGGCCTCCACCGGCAGCGCGTAGCGGGCGTCGCCGCCGCGCGGCAGCTTGATGATCTTGCCGTCCTTGCCCTTGATCAGGATGGCGGGGCGCAGCTCCGGTCCACGGCCGGACCGCGAATCCGTCACCACGCGCTTGGCGATGCCGGTCGACTCGTCGACCTGCTCGTTCATCGAGGAGCCTTCCATCAGGTCCTCGAAGGCCACCGTGCCGTCCACCTCGGAGAGGATGGGGCGGGTGTAGGGATCCCACTCAGCAATGCGCTGGCCGCGCTTGATAGTGTCGCCCTCGTCCACCTTGAGGCGGGCGCCGTACTGCACGCGGTTGACCGCGCGTTCGGTGCCGTCATGGTCGACAATGACCACCGCCAGGTTGCGGGCCATCACCACCAGGTCGCCGTCCGAATTCCGCGCCACGTTGCGATTGCGGATGCGGACGGTGCCCTCGAAGTTGCTTTCCACGAAGGACGAGTCGGCGAGGGTCGCCGCGCCGCCGATGTGGAAGGTGCGCATGGTGAGCTGGGTGCCCGGCTCGCCGATGGACTGGGCGGCGATGACGCCCACCGCTTCACCCATGTTGACGGGCGTGCCGCGGGCGAGGTCGCGCCCGTAGCAGGTGCCGCACACGCCGTTGCGGGTCTCGCAGGTCAGCACCGACCGGATCTTGATTTCCTGGATGCCCGACTTGTTGATCCGCTCGACGTGCGGCTCCTCGATCATCTGGCCCTTGGGCACGATGACGTCGCCGGTCGCCGGCTCCACGATGTCTTCCGCCGCGGTGCGGCCGAGGACGCGCGAGGCGAGCGAGGCCACGATCTGGCCCGCGTCGATGATGGCGCGCATGTGGATTCCCTTCTCCGAGCCGCAATCGCGCTCGGTGATGATGGAATCCTGCGCCACGTCGACGAGACGTCGGGTGAGGTAGCCCGAGTTCGCCGTCTTCAGAGCGGTGTCGGCAAGGCCCTTACGCGCGCCGTGGGTGGAGTTGAAGTACTCCATCACGGTCAGGCCTTCCTTGAAGTTCGAGATGATCGGGCTCTCGATAATCTCGCCCGACGGCTTGGCCATGAGGCCACGCATGCCGGCGAGCTGCTTCATCTGAGCGGGCGACCCACGCGCTCCGGAGTGGCTCATCATGTAGATCGAGTTGATCTGCTTCTCGCGGCCGGTCTTCGGGTCCTTCTTGACCGAAGAGATTTCCTTCATCATCTCCTCGGCGACGCGATCGGAGCACTTGCCCCAGGCGTCAACGACCTTGTTGTACTTCTCGCCCTGGGTGATCAGGCCGTCGTTGTACTGCTGCTCGTATTCCTTGGTGAGGGCGCGGGTCTCCTCGACCAGTTCCCACTTCTTCTTCGGCACCACCATGTCGTCCTTGCCGAACGAGATGCCGGCGCGGAACGCGTTGTAGAAGCCGAGCGCCATGATGCGGTCGCAGAAGATCACGCTCTCCTTCTGACCGCAGTGCCGGTACACGGCATCGATCATGTTGGAGATTTCCTTCTTCGTCATCAGCTTGTTGACGACGTCGTAGGAGAGCTTCGGGTCCTTCGGCAGCAGCTCGCCGATCTTCATGCGACCGGGGGTGGTCTCATAGATCTTGGAATACTGCTTGCCGTCCGGTCCGATGCCGATGTAGCGGCCCTTGATCTTGGTGGCGAGGGTGATCGCCTTGGCGTTCAGCGCGTGGTCGATCTCCGCCATGTTGGCGAACATCATGCCCTCGCCGGGCTCCTTCTCCTTCATGATGGAGAGGTAGTAGAGGCCCAGAACGATGTCCTGCGACGGCACGATGATGGGCTGGCCGTTCGCCGGGTGCAGGATGTTGTTGGTGGACATCATCAGCACGCGCGCTTCCAGCTGGGCTTCCAGCGAGAGCGGAACGTGCACGGCCATCTGGTCGCCGTCGAAGTCGGCGTTGAACGCCGAGCAGACGAGCGGGTGCAGCTGGATGGCCTTGCCCTCGATGAGCACCGGCTCGAACGCCTGGATGCCGAGGCGGTGGAGCGTCGGCGCGCGGTTCAGCATCACCGGGTGCTCGCGGATCACCTCGTCGAGGATGTCCCAAACCTCGGGACGCTCCTTCTCCACCAGCTTCTTCGCCTGCTTGACGGTCGCCGAATGGCCCTTCGCGTCGAGGCGCGAATAGATGAAGGGCTTGAACAGCTCCAGCGCCATCTTCTTCGGCAGACCGCACTGGTGGAGCTTCAGCTCCGGACCCACCACGATGACCGAGCGGCCGGAATAGTCCACGCGCTTGCCGAGCAGGTTCTGGCGGAACCGGCCCTGCTTGCCCTTCAGCATGTCGGCGAGCGACTTCAGCGGACGCTTGTTGGCGCCGGTGATGACGCGGCCGCGGCGGCCGTTGTCGAACAGCGCGTCAACCGCCTCCTGAAGCATGCGCTTCTCGTTGCGGATGATGATGTCCGGCGCGCGCAGCTCGATCAGCCGCTTCAGGCGGTTGTTGCGGTTGATGACGCGGCGGTACAGGTCGTTCAGGTCGGAGGTCGCGAACCGGCCGCCGTCCAGAGGGACGAGCGGGCGCAGGTCCGGCGGGATCACCGGCACGTGGGTGAGGATCATCCACTCCGGCTTGTTGCCGGAGAGCTGGAAGGCCTCGACGATCTTCAGGCGCTTGGCGAGCTTCTTGGGCTTGAGCTCGGTGGTCGCCTCGGCGATCTCCTGGCGCAGGTCCGCGGCGATCTTCTCGAGGTCCATGGAGCGCAGCAGCTCACGGATCGCCTCGGCGCCGATCATGGCGGTGAAGCTCGAATCGCCGAACTCGTCCTGGGCGCGCAGATAGTCGTCCTCGGAGAGGAGCTGACGGTACTTGAGCTTGGTGATGCCCGGCTCGATGACGACGAAATACTCGAAGTACAGGATGCGCTCGAGGTCCTTGAGCGTCATGTCGAGCAGCAGGCCGATGCGGCTCGGCAGCGACTTCAGGAACCAGATGTGCGCCACCGGGGCGGCAAGCTCGATGTGGCCCATGCGCTCGCGCCGCACGCGCGACAGGGTGACCTCGACGCCGCACTTCTCGCAGATGATGCCCTTGTACTTCATCCGCTTGTACTTGCCGCACAGGCACTCGTAGTCCTTGATGGGACCGAAGATGCGCGCGCAGAACAGGCCGTCACGCTCGGGCTTGAACGTGCGATAATTGATGGTTTCCGGCTTCTTGATCTCGCCGTAGGACCAAGACTTGATCTTCTCCGGGCTCGCGATCGAGATGCGGATCTGATTGAAGCTCGGGGCCGGAACGGTCGGATTGAAGACGTTCAGGATTTCCTGATTCATGAGCTGGCTCCCAAACGAAGTGGGCCTTTAACTTGAGGCCCGGCCGGCAGAAGCGCCGGTCGGGCAATCCGCTTTGCGCGGGGTGACGGGCTCAGACGCCCGTCAGGTGTTCTCGAGATCGACGTTGAGGCCGAGCGAGCGCATTTCCTTCACGAGCACGTTGAAGCTCTCGGGAATGCCGCTCTCGAACGTGTCCTCGCCGCGCACGATGGCCTCGTAGACCTTGGTGCGGCCGGCCACGTCGTCCGACTTCACGGTGAGCATCTCCTGCAGCGTGTAGGCGGCGCCGTAGGCTTCAAGCGCCCACACCTCCATTTCGCCGAAGCGCTGGCCGCCGAACTGCGCCTTGCCGCCCAGCGGCTGCTGGGTGACGAGCGAGTAGGGACCGATCGACCGGGCGTGGATCTTGTCGTCGACCAGGTGATGCAGCTTCAGCATGTAGATGTAGCCGACCGTCACCTTACGATCGAACGGCTCGCCGGTGCGCCCGTCGAACAGCGTGGACTGGCCCGAACGGTCGAGACCCGCCCGCTCCAGCTCCTGCTCGATGTCCGCCTCGTGGGCGCCGTCAAAGACCGGGGTGGCCATCGGCACGCCCTTGCGCAGGTTCTCGCCAAGCTCGGGCAGCTCGCTGTCCTTGATCTGCTCGATCTCTTCCTTGCCGTAGATGATCTCGAGCCGGTCACGCAGGGGCTTCAGGTCCTGCTTGGCGTAATAGGCTTCCGCCGCGGCGGCCACCTGCCGGCCGAGGCCAGCGCAGGCCCAGCCGAGATGCGTCTCGAGGATCTGCCCGACGTTCATGCGCGAAGGCACGCCCAGCGGGTTCAGCACGATGTCGACGTTGGTGCCGTCCTCGAGGAACGGCATGTCCTCCACGGGCACGATGCGCGAGACCACGCCCTTGTTGCCGTGGCGGCCGGCCATCTTGTCGCCGGGCTGGATCTTGCGCTTCACCGCGACGAAGACCTTGACCATCTTCATCACGCCGGGGGGCAGCTCGTCGCCGCGCTGCAGCTTCTCGACCTTGTCGAGGAAGCGCTGCTCGAGCCGCTTCTTCGAGTCGTCGTACTGGGCGCGGATCGCCTCCAGCTCGGCCATGATGGCGTCGTCGGCGACGGCGAACAGCCACCACTGCGAGCGGGGATACTCGCCGAGGGTCTCGCGGGTGACGGCGGTCTCCTTCTTGAAGCCCTTCGGCCCCGCGATGGCGACCTTGCCGTCCAGGATCTCGGTCAGGCGGCCGTAAACGTTGCGATCGAGGATCGCCTGCTCGTCGTCACGGTCCTTGGCGAGACGCTCGATCTCCTCGCGCTCGATGGCCAGCGCGCGCTCGTCCTTGTCGACGCCGTGGCGGTTGAACACGCGCACCTCGACGATGGTGCCCGTGGTGCCGGGCGGCAGGCGCAGCGAGGTGTCGCGCACGTCGGCGGCCTTCTCGCCGAAGATGGCGCGGAGGAGCTTCTCCTCCGGCGTCATCGGGCTTTCGCCCTTCGGCGTGATCTTGCCGACGAGGATGTCGCCCGCGCGGACTTCGGCACCGATATAGACGATGCCGGCCTCGTCGAGATTCTTCAGCGCCTCTTCCGAGACGTTGGGAATGTCGCGGGTGATTTCCTCAGGCCCGAGCTTGGTGTCGCGGGCCATGCACTCGAATTCCTCGATGTGGATCGAGGTGAACACGTCTTCCTTGACGATGTTCTCCGAGAGGAGGATCGAGTCCTCGAAGTTGTAGCCGTTCCACGGCATGAAGGCGACGAGCACGTTGCGGCCGAGCGCGAGCTCGCCCAGCTCCGTGGACGGGCCGTCGGCGATGATGTCGCCCTTGCGCACCTGATCGCCCACGCGCACCAGCGGACGCTGGTTGATGCAGGTAGACTGGTTGGAACGCTGGAACTTCATCAGCCGGTAGATGTCGACGCCCGACTTGGAGGGGTCGGCCTCTTCCGTGGCCCGGATGACGATACGGGTGGCGTCCACCTGATCGATCACACCGGTGCGGCGGGCGGCGATGGCAGCGCCGGAATCACGTGCGACCACGGCCTCCATGCCGGTGCCGACCAGCGGCGCCTGCGAGCGCACCAGCGGAACCGCCTGGCGCTGCATGTTCGAGCCCATGAGCGCGCGGTTGGCGTCGTCGTTCTCAAGGAACGGAATGAGCGCCGCGGCCACCGAAACGAGCTGCTTCGGCGACACGTCCATGAAGTCCACGCGGTCGGGGCTCACGAGGAGCACGTCGCCCGCATGGCGGCAGACGATGAGGTCTTCCTCGAAGCGACCGTCCTTGTCGAGCGGGATGTTGGCCTGCGCGACGTAGTACTTCCCCTCCTCCATGGCGGAGAGATAGACCACCTCGTCGGTGACCTTCGATTCCACCACGCGGCGGTAGGGCGCCTCGATGAAGCCGTACTTGTTCACGCGGGCGAAGGTCGCCAGCGAGTTGATGAGGCCGATGTTCGGGCCTTCCGGCGTCTCGATGGGGCAGATGCGGCCGTAGTGCGTCGGGTGCACGTCGCGCACCTCGAAGCCGGCGCGCTCGCGGGTCAGACCGCCCGGGCCGAGGGCCGAGAGGCGCCGCTTGTGCGTGATCTCGGAGAGCGGGTTGGTCTGGTCCATGAACTGCGACAGCTGCGACGAGCCGAAGAACTCGCGCACCGCGGCCGCAACCGGCTTCGCGTTGATGAGGTCCTGCGGCATCACGGTGTCGATGTCGACGGACGACATGCGCTCCTTGATGGCGCGCTCCATGCGCAGCAGGCCGACGCGGTACTGGTTCTCCATGAGCTCGCCGACCGAGCGGACGCGGCGGTTGCCCAGGTGGTCGATGTCGTCGATCTCACCCTTGCCGTCGCGCAGCTCCACCAGCGTCTTGATGACGGAGAGGATGTCGTCGCGGCGCAGCACCCGCACGGTGTCGGGGCAGTCGAGGTCGAGGCGCATGTTCATCTTCACGCGGCCGACCGCGGAGAGGTCGTAGCGCTCGGGATCGAAGAACAGCGAGTGGAACATGGCCTGCGCCGAATCGAGCGTCGGCGGCTCGCCCGGGCGCATCACGCGGTAGATGTCGAAGAGCGCGTCCTCGCGGGTCACGTTCTTGTCAGCCGCCAGCGTGTTGCGGATGTAGGCGCCGGTGTTGACGTGGTCGATGTCGAGGATCGGAATCTCGTTGTAGCCGGCTTCCTCGAGCAGCTTCAGCGTCTTCTCGGTGATCTCGTCACCGGCCTCGGCGTGGATCTCGCCGGACGCGAGGTCCACGAGGTCCTCGGCGATGTACTGGCCGACCATCTCCTCGTCGGAGATGCGCAGGGCCTTGAGACCCTTCTCGGCGAGCTGGCGGGCGGCGCGGACGGTCAGCTTCTTGCCGGCCTCGAGCACGACCTCGCCGGTGTCGGCGTCGATCAGGTCGGCGACGGCCTTGTAGCCCTTCATCCGCTTGGGATCGAACGGCATGCGCCAGCCGCCCTTCGCGCGCTCGTAGGGCACCTTCTCGTAGAAGGTCGAGAGGATTTCCTCGTTGTCGAGGCCCAGCGCGTACAGCAGGCTCGTCACCGGAATCTTGCGGCGACGGTCGATACGCGCATAGACGATGTCCTTGGCGTCGAACTCGATGTCGAGCCAGGACCCGCGATAGGGAATGATGCGCGCCGCAAACAGGAGCTTGCCCGAGGAGTGGGTCTTGCCCTTGTCGTGGTCGAAGAAGACGCCCGGCGAACGGTGCATCTGGGAGACGATGACGCGCTCGGTCCCGTTGACGATGAACGTGCCGTTCATGGTCATCAGCGGGATGTCGCCGGTGTAGACGTCCTGCTCCTTGATGTCCTTCACGGACTTGGCGCCGGTGTCCGGGTCCACATCGAACACGATGAGGCGGAGCGTCACCTTGAGCGGGGCAGCGAACGTCATGCCGCGCTGGCGGCACTCGTCCACGTCATACTTCGGCGGCTCGAACTCGTAGCGCACGAACTCCAGCATGGCCGCGCCCGAGAAGTCGGAGATGGGGAATACCGACTTGAACACCGCCTGCAGGCCGTCGTCGTCGCGTCCGCCCTTGGGCTCCTCGATCTGGAGGAACTGGTCGTAAGACGCCTTCTGAACCTCGATGAGGTTCGGCATCTCGGCCACTTCCTTGATCTTGCCGAAGAACTTGCGGATCCGCTTACGACCGGTGAACGTTTGCGCCATCTCGATCCTCGTCCGTCCTGGTCTCTCGGGCCGGCCCCTGTCCTCCCGAAGGAGGCGGGCTCGCCGCGCCGGCACCGGAACCTCTGTCAGCCATCGTGCCTTCAAGGGTTGGGGGCGAAGCGCCATCCCCTTTCAGCACCATGACGGCTCTCCCGGCAGCCCCCGAACCTCGTCCGGATCGGCTGCCGGGAGAACCGTCTCTCTCCCTGTCCGGCCTTCCGGCCGGCTATGGAACGGGTCCCGGCACGAGGCCGGGACCCGAAACGTCAAAGGCTCACTTGAGCTCGACCTTGGCGCCAGCCTTCTCGAGCTGGGCCTTGAGCTTCTCGGCCTCGTCCTTGGCCACGCCTTCCTTGACGGGCTTCGGAGCGCCTTCCACCAGGTCCTTGGCTTCCTTGAGGCCGAGGCCGGTGATGGCGCGCACTTCCTTGATGACTTCGATCTTCTTGTCGCCGGCGGCGGCAAGCATCACGGTGAACTCGGTCTGCTCTTCCACCGCGGCGGCGGCAGCGCCGGCCGGGGCAGCGGCCACGGCCACGGCGGCGGCGGCGGAAACGCCCCACTTCTCCTCGAGGAGCTTCGCCAGCTCGGCGGCCTCGAGCACGGTGAGGGAGGACAGCTCGTCGACGAGCTTGGTCAGGTCAGCCATGGGATATTCCTTAAGATAGGTTCGGATTTTGGAATTGCGAGATCAGGCCGCCAATGGCGGCCGCGGCCTCACGCTGCTTCGTCCTGCTTGGCATAGGCCCCGAACACCCGGGCGAGCTTGGCCGCCGGTGCCGTGGTGAGCTGCGCGATCTTGGTCGCCGGGGCCTGAATGAGGCCGACGAGCTTGGCACGCAGTTCGTCCAGGGACGGGAGTGTGGCAAGCGCCTTCACACCGTCCACGTTAAGGGCCGTCTTGCCCATCGCGCCGCCGAGGATAACGAACTTGTCGTTGGCCTTGGCGAACTCGACGGCAACCTTCGGCGCCGCCACCGGATCGTCCGAATAGGCGATCACGGTGGGTCCCTTCAGCAGGGACGCCACATGGGCGACGTCGGAGCCTTCCAGAGCGATTTTGGCGAGGCGGTTCTTGGCCACCTTCACGGTCGCACCCTCGGCCTTCATCTGTCGACGGAGCTTCGACATCTGGGCCACGGTGAGGCCGGAATAGTGGGCGACCACGACGACGGACGTGCTCTTGAACACATCCGTGAGCGTCGTGACGAGCTCTTGTTTTTCCGCTCGATCCACGTCTGGCTCTCTTTAAGCCTTGGCAGCACCATCCACCTCCCGAAGGAGGCATCCGGTCCCGCCGGTTGCGCCTTGCCGCGTCCTGCGGCCAACCTGTCTGACGACATGGAAGGCCGCGATCCGCGACGCTCACATGCCCTGTCCCCTATTGCCCGGGCACGGAAAACCGTGTCGCGAAGCGCAAGGCGCTGGTTCCGAACCGATCTTCATCTCCGCCGGCGCAGGCCGTTCGGAGGGCAAATTCCGGTCTTCCCCGTCTATGCTGGCTCCCCATTAACCGCCCGTTAGGACGGATGTCGGGAATTAAGCCTTGATCCTCGGCCCGATTGAGCGAACATCCCTTGCGGGGCGCGTCTCTATCAGGCCTCCATCGAGGCACCGGCAGTCTCGGACAGGACTTTGCCTGCTGGTTCGCCCGAAGGCTCCAAGGAGCCACCCGAACGCCTGACAGACGACAAGGCCGGGCGGGCGAACCCTCCCAGCCCTTCCACCCGGTCAAGGGCGAAAGCCACAATACCTGATCCGGGCGGCACGCCACCCGGAAACAGCCCATATAAAGGCTGGCGCCAGCCTTGTCACGTCCCGATCATCGTCCTTGCGCACTTTTTGCATACGGCAGCCGCCGGCCTGCCATGCGCCAGCGGAAGGGCCGCGCGGACCTCGCCAAAACGTGACATTCAAACGAAAAGGCCGGACCCACCGGCCCGGCCTTTCCAGAAGCTTGATCTCGACCGATCAGGCGGTGAGCACGGTGGAGGGCTCCACCTTGATGCCCGGGCCCATGGTGGAGGAGACCGCCACGCGCTGCAGGTAGGTGCCCTTGGCGCCGGCCGGCTTGGCCTTCACCACCGCGTCCACGAAGGCGCGGATGTTCTCGGCCAGCTTGTCGGCCGGGAAGGAAGCCTTGCCGATGCCGCCGTGGATGATGCCGGCCTTCTCGACGCGGAACTCCACCGCGCCGCCCTTGGCGGCGGCGACGGCGCCCTTCACGTCCATGGTCACGGTGCCGACCTTCGGGTTCGGCATCAGGCCGCGCGGGCCGAGCACCTTGCCGAGACGGCCGACGAGCGGCATCAGGTCCGGGGTCGCAATGCAGCGATCGAACTCGATGGTGCCGCCCTGGATGGTCTCCAGGAGGTCCTCGGCGCCCACGATGTCGGCGCCCGCCGCCTTGGCCTCGTCGGCCTTGGCGCCGCGGGCGAACACCGCCACGCGCACGGTACGGCCGGAGCCGTTCGGCAGGTTGCACACGCCGCGAACCATCTGGTCGGCATGGCGGGGATCGACGCCCAGGTTCAGCGCGACCTCGATGGTCTCGTCGAACTTGGCGGTGGTGCGCTCCTTGAGGAGCTTGAGGGCGTCGTCGAGGCCGTACAGCTTGTTACGGTCGATGCCCTCGTTGATGGCGCGGATGCGCTTGCCTTCCTTCGCCATGGCGCTCACCCCTGAACCTGCAGGCCCATGGAACGGGCCGAACCTTCGATCATCTGGACGGCGGCCTCAACGGTGTCGCAGTTCAGATCCTTCATCTTCTTCTCGGCGATCTCCGCGAGCTGGGCGCGCGTGACCTTGCCGACGAAGGTGCCCTTGCCGGGCGTCTTCGAGCCCGAGCCGGGCTTCTTCTTCGTCTCGAGGCCGGCGGCCTTCTTGAGGAAGTAGGAGACCGGGGGGGTCTTCAGCTCGAAGGTGAAGGAGCGGTCCTGATAGGCCGTGATCACCACCGGGATCGGCATGCCCTTTTCGAGCTGCGCGGTCTGGGCGTTGAACGCCTTGCAGAATTCCATGATGTTCAGGCCGCGCTGACCGAGCGCGGGACCAATC
The DNA here is from genome assembly GCF_043193615.1 of Xanthobacter aminoxidans. NCBI lineage: Bacteria > Pseudomonadati > Pseudomonadota > Alphaproteobacteria > Hyphomicrobiales > Xanthobacteraceae > Xanthobacter > Xanthobacter aminoxidans. The sequence continues at coordinate 896,866 of NZ_JBAFUS010000001.1, forward strand.
GGCGGGGCCGGATTGGCGCTGCCGGCAGGCACCTGCAGCTTGACGTAACCGGTAATTTTCTTCGCCATTTCAACAACTCCCAGAAATCGCCGCCGTCCGGTGAGGGAGCGGCGGGCGGGATTGCGTGGTGCGGGTCAAAAGGGCGCTTGGCGAGACGCCCCCTCCCCTCCCACGCCGGCACACTGCCCTTTAAGCAATGCGCCAGACTTCGGACCATTGCCCACGAGGGGGCGACGGCCCGCTCCGGTCAGACCTTCTCGACCTGACCGAATTCGAGTTCCACCGGCGTCGCGCGGCCGAAGATGGACACCGCCACCTTCAGGCGCGAACGGCTGTCGTCGACCTCTTCCACGATGCCGTTGAAGGACGCGAACGGGCCGTCCGACACCTTCACCGTCTCGCCGACCTCATAAGAAATCGACGGCTTCGGACGCTCGATGCCCTCCTGCACCTGCTGCAGGATGCGCATGGCCTCCGATTCGGAGATCGGCATGGGCTTGTTGTCGGCGCCCAGGAAGCCGGTGACCTTCGGCGTGTTCTTGATGAGATGGAAGGCCTCGTCGGTGAGGTCCATCTTCACCAGCACATAGCCGGGGAAAAACTTGCGCTCGGTGTCCACCTTCCGGCCGCGGCGCACCTCGACCACCTTCTCGGTGGGCACGAGGATCTGCTCGAACAGATCGGTCAGGCCGCGCTGGTCAGCCTGCTCGCGGATCGAGTCGGCCACCTTCTTCTCGAAGTTGGAATATGCGTGAACGATGTACCAGCGCTTCGCCATGTGGGCCTCCCGCCTCAGTGCCCGAGGGTCAGCAGCGTGGAGACGCCGAACCGGATGATCTGGTCGGAGACGAGGAAGAAGATGGACGCCAGGAAGACCATCACGAACACCATGGCGGTGGTGATCAGCGTCTCGCGGCGGGTGGGCCAGGTGACCTTGGCCGTTTCCGCGCGGACCTGCTGATAGAACTCCATCGGGCCGTTCTTCGCCATGGCGTCTCGCCGTCCGTTCCTGTTGCCGCCCGTTCCCGCGCCGCCGGTTGCCACGCACCGGACCTTCCGATGACGCGAATGCGGCACATGCCGCTCAAATCTTCTTCCCGCCGGCTTCGGCTCTCGCGAGACGCTGCTGCGGGCTTGCCGTCGGCGGGGCCGGATCGTGCCCTCATATGGGCTGTCCGAAACGCGCCTTCAAGCCGTGCCATTCCGGCATCGTCGTCTCGCCTGACCTGCCGTCCTGCGGTTGCCCGAGGTCCGGGCTGGCCGAAGATGGCAGGAGTGGAGGGACTCGAACCCCCAACCCCCGGTTTTGGAGACCGGTGCTCTAACCAGTTGAGCTACACTCCTAAGGTCCGCGCCCCGAAGCCTGGCAGAATCAGCTTTTCAGCGATCAGCTTGCCTCGAGGGTAGACTCCGCCGCGCCGGGAAGTGACCCAGCGCATCGGCCGGCTGTGTTTAGTGGGATGCCGCGCGGCTGTAAAGGGGGACCGGGGGCGCTGTCCCCAATGCGGGGCTGTCCAGCGGCTAGACGGAGCCCGCGCTATGAAACGGATGCTCGCGCAATCAGCATCTCGGAAAACTCGCGCGCGAGTCTTGCAATCTGAGATTGTATTGCATCTGGTGAATTGGCAGGAGGGTTCTCCAGCCATAGCCGCTCATCCCAATCCAACAGCGAGATTTGCTCGGCGTCCTTGTTGAAGCCGTTGCTAAAAAATACAGCTCCGACATTGTAAGCTCGAATTCGGAGCTCATGAATCATGTCTTTCAGATGAACGATCGAAGGATCATGAGTGTGAGAAGAGAGGATGCAGACATCCCCCTGCTTAAACGAATTTCTGAAGAATCCTGAAATATCAATATATTCATCTATTTTTTCTTGATAACTACGATTCATAGTTGAGAGTGTAGCGACACCACGCGGCATGCGAGGATGCGTTATTTCCGTCAGCAAATTTCGCGGAAGCCGATCGTATTCTCGGCCACACAGATCAAATACCAGATGCTTTTGAAAGCTGGTCTTTCCTGTATCGTTGTTTCCGATGAGGATATAGGCCCAATAGGAAAACACACTCTCCCCCTCGCCCTCGAAGCCATTGAGCTGAAAGTTGCATAAAAAAGGCGGCGCCCGAAGGCGCCGCCCTGTTCCGTCACGCTGCGGACGCGAGGTCCGAAAGCTTGATCACTCGATGATGGCAGCGACGACGCCGGCGCCGACGGTGCGGCCGCCTTCACGGATGGCGAAGCGCAGCTTCTCCTCCATGGCGATCGGAACGATCAGGTGCACGTCCATCGACACGTTGTCGCCCGGCATCACCATCTCGGTGCCTTCGGGCAGCGTGCACACGCCGGTCACGTCCGTCGTGCGGAAGTAGAACTGCGGGCGGTAGTTGGTGAAGAAGGGGGTGTGACGACCACCCTCTTCCTTCGTCAGGATGTAGGCCTCGGCCTTGAACTTGGTGTGCGGCTTAACCGAACCCGGCTTGCACACGACCTGGCCACGCTCCACGTCCTCGCGCTTGGTGCCGCGCAGCAGGATGCCGACGTTGTCGCCGGCCTGGCCCTGGTCGAGCAGCTTGCGGAACATCTCGACGCCGGTGACGGTCGTCTTCACGGTCGGACGGATGCCGACGATCTCGACTTCCTCGCCGACCTTGATGATGCCGCGCTCGACACGGCCGGTCACCACGGTGCCGCGGCCGGAGATCGAGAACACGTCCTCGATGGGCATCAGGAACGGCAGGTCGATGGGACGCTCGGGCTGCGGGATGTAGGCGTCGACCGCCTCCATCAGCTTCAGAACCGCGTTCTTGCCCAGCTCCGGATCTCCGTTCTCCAGCGCAACCAGCGCCGAGCCGCGGATGATCGGGATGTCATCGCCGGGGAAGTCGTACTTCGAGAGGAGCTCGCGCACCTCCATCTCCACGAGCTCCAGGAGCTCCGGATCGTCGACCATGTCGCACTTGTTCAGGAACACCACCAGCGCCGGAACGCCGACCTGACGGGCGAGCAGGATGTGCTCGCGGGTCTGCGGCATCGGGCCGTCGGCGGCCGAAACCACCAGGATCGCGCCGTCCATCTGCGCCGCGCCGGTGATCATGTTCTTCACATAGTCGGCGTGCCCGGGGCAGTCGACGTGCGCGTAGTGGCGGTTGTTGGTCTCGTACTCGACGTGCGCCGTCGAGATCGTGATGCCGCGCGCCTTCTCTTCCGGCGCCTTGTCGATCTGGTCGTACGCCGTGAACGTCGCGCCGCCAGACTCCGCAAGGATCTTCGTGATCGCTGCCGTCAGCGACGTCTTGCCGTGATCAACGTGACCGATCGTGCCGATGTTGCAGTGCGGCTTCGAGCGGTTGAACTTCTCTTTGGCCATTTCGTCTCTCTCACTCTCGGTCAGCGCCCCGCGCGGGCCGCCAAAAAATCCGCCGTGGGATAGGGGGTTTCAGAAGCGGATGCAAGAGGCGGGACAATCGCGCGCAAACCATCCGCCCCCGCGCGCACGCGCGAAGGCCGGTCCGGCAAGGCCGCGACGCGGCACCCTCCCCCTATCCGCCGTCCCCGGGACAAGCCTCAGAGCCACGGCCGGCGCCATAGGGTGTCGCGGCGATGAAGGCGTTCAGCGCGTCCGCAACGCCCGTCGATTTCGCGCGGACGATGAAGGAGAATGGCTCGTTCCGCACGTTTCCGTCCGGCGTCATCATGCAGTGCGGCCAGACCGGGACGAGGCCCATCTTCTGCGACAGGTACTGGACGGTGCCGAGCCCCGAGCCGAAGGCGAACGGGCCTTCTCCCTCAGCGGCGTCGCGGACCCGCCGGGCATTTTCCACATCGTCCGAGGTGCCGATGATGGTCACGTCGGCGATCCGGGCCTGTGCCACGCGGCTACGGGCGTCCACATCCGCCGTCGAGCCGGCGATGACCATGATGGTCCTGCCCTCAAGGTCGGCCGCACGCGCCAGCTTCCCGGCATCGGCCTTGCGCACGCCGAAGGCACGCAGCACGAAATAATAATGATCGGACCACACCCCCGCCGCGCCGGTCGCCTGCCGACGCGTGGCGAGGTCGGCGATACCCGAGGCGGCGATGTCGCAGGCGTCGGCGCCGGGACGTGTCCACAGCCCGTCGAAATCCGCCACCTCCACCGGCTGGAACCGCAGCCCCTGCGACGCGGCGAACGCCTTGAGATAGTCCACGTCCCACCCCTCCCAGACGCCGGCGTCGGACTTGCCGACGAAGGGCGGGAAGGTGGCGAACATGCAGACCGAGAGCGTGCCGGGCGCAAGCGTTTCAACCGGCGCGGCTGCGAGCGGCAGCACGGTGGCAGCCGCCAGAATCATCCCGGCCGCGAAACCGACGGCCCCACGTCGAGCTACCCGCACGCACGTCTCCCCGAAGCTGTGCCGGGACCATAGTCGAGCCGGCCGAACGCGCAATGCGGAGGTATCAACGGGCGCTAAAGAATCGCTCCCACGGCTGGCGCCTTGCCCCGGCGTCCGCGAACCGTCACAGTGCGACCGTCTTTGCTGACCTCAAGGAAATGCAGGGGCACCACAGCCAGCACGGGTGCGACATGAGCCCTGACATGTCCCCTCTTTCCTGCCCTCCTCTTGCCTGCTCTCCTCTTGACTGCGCGCCGGACGACCTCCTGTCCGCCTCCGACGTGCGCGACATCGTGAGGCTGCTGGGCGACGTCATTGTCTCGCGCGCGGACTTCTCCTGCGTGAAGCGGCAGCTCATCGACGGCATCTCGACGCTGGTCGGCGCCGATTCCTGGACCTGGAGCCTCGGCTGCCTGGCGGAGCCGGGCGAGCAACCGGTTTATCTCGGCGTGGCCCATGGCGGTTTCGACGAGGCGCGCTATGGGCGCCTCCTGCTCGCCGCCGCCCATCCCGACATGGCCTGGACCTCGGCGAAGCTGCTCGGCGAGATGCGCGCGTGCAACGCCCACGTCACCCGGACACGGCAGCAGATCGTGGATGAAGCCACCTTCGTCGCCTCGGGAGTCGGCACCCACCTGGCTGATGCGGACATCGGGCCCTTTATCTTCTCGCTCCGGCCCATCGACGAGCGCGCGGTCAGCACCATTTCGCTCTTCCGGCGCCGGGACGCGGCCCCGTTTTCCGATCGGGAAGCGCGCATCGCCCACATCCTGCTCAGCGAGTTGCCCTGGCTGCATGAGCAGGGCTGGCCGAGCGACCGCGGCGCCAGCGTGCCCCGCCTCTCCCCCCGGCTGCGGCTGGTGCTGAACCTTCTGCTCGACGGGCGCACGCGCAAGGAAATCGCCGTCAACCTCAACCTCTCCGAATACACGGTCGCGCAATACCAGCGGGCGGTCTATCGCCACTTCGGCGTCCGCTCCCACGCCACCCTGCTGCGGCGGTTCCAGATGGGCGACGGCGGCGACCGCCGGTCGACCGTACAAGAGGCGGGCTGACGACAGCAGTCCCGGCCCCCTCCCTCAAATGAGGGAATAGGAAGAGTTCCGGCGCGTTTGGTATGCAGGGCAAGCTGCAGCGTCGGCGGACAGCATCTGTGAAGCATGGATAGCTTCACGCGGCAGGATATGCCCCGCAGGGCGCATGCGCACTTGCACGTCCAGATTAAATTTAAACGCCTGATTTAAATTTTATCGGACCGCACGCCTCGAATTTCCAAAAATGACGCGACGTATCGGCATTCATAAATTACTGATACCCTGATTTTTACTTTGTCCGGGGAAGAAAAAAACATGCGTCCCTCGCGGCGTGATTTCGTGACGTGGGTTGCTGCCAGCGGAATCATGCTTGCCATGAGCCGCATAGGCGCGGCGCGGGGCGCCGGCTTCGACGCGAGCCAGACGCTCCCCGGCCCGGCCGCGTCCCGCCTCCCCGGCGCCACGACCGGGCGCATCGATGCCTTGGCCAAGGTGACGGGCGCGAAGCTCTACGCATCGGATTTCCGCGCGGCGGACATGGAAGGCTGGCCGGCAACGACCGCCCATGCCCTGCTCCTGCGTGCCGCCGACGCCACCCACGTCTTCACCGGGCTCGATCTCTCCGCGCTGGACGCCGGCGCCCGGCCGACGCAGGTGGTGACGGCGCAGGATCTGGAGCGCGCCGGGGTCCGCGTGCCGCCCTTCTATGCCGGCGACCTGCTCTGCCCGGCGGGCAAGACGCCGCTCTATCTCGGCCAGCCGCTGGCGCTTCTGCTGTTCGAGACGTTCGATGCCTATGACCGGGCGCGGGCGATCCTGCGCGAGAAGGCCCCCGCCCAGTTCGGCGCCGAGACCGGACCCGTGGCGGAGCCGAACTACGCCGCCCTCCGCTTCACCCGCGTCGCGGGGGATGCGCCCGGCGCCCCGGATGTCTATTCGCCGCTGATCGAGGGCTGGATCAGCCCCGGCGTCTTCGAGCCCGGCGGCCGGCCCGTCTGGCAGCCGCTGCCTACCTCCGAAGGCGGCCAGTACAAGAAGGGCGCCATCCACGGCGAGGCCATCCGCGCCTTCATCGCCGCCGGCGGCGCACCGGACATGCTGGTCCTCGACCGCCGGTTCCGCACCCAGTCCGTGGACCCCATGTTCCTGGAACCGGAGGGCGGCCTCGCCTGGTACGACCCGCAGGCCAAGGCGCTGCGGATGGTGCTCGGCGTGCAGTCGCCGTTCGAGGCGAGCGAGGAGCTGGCTCACCTTCTGGGAGCGGCGGCGGCGGGGTTCCGCCCCGAGCGGATCGAGAGCCATTTCGCCCATCTGGGCGGCGGCTTCGGCGGGCGCGACCATACCCCGTTCCCGTTCTACGTGGCTTTGGCCGCCATGTTCCTGCCGGGACGCCCCATCCGCCTCGCCCACGACCGGTTTCAGCAGTTCCAGGGCGGCATCAAGCGCCATGCCTTCGACATGCACACGCAGGTGGCCTTCGAACGCGCCACCGGGCGGATGCGGGCCTTTGCGGCCGACCATGTCCTCGACGGTGGCGGCCTCGCCAACTATTCGGCGAGCGTGGCCGCAGTGTCCGCCACATCAGCCATCGGCATCTACGACATTCCGAAGGTGGACGTGACCACCCTCGCCGAGCACACCCGGGGCGTCACGGCCGGGTCCATGCGCGGCTACGGCGTGCTCCAGACCACCACGGCTCTGGAGACCCTAGTGGACGAGGCGGCGCAGGCGCTGTCGATGGACCCGATCACCCTTCGGCGGCGCAACCTGCTGAAGGCCGGCGATCTGACCATGACCGGCAATCCGTGGACCGTCTCGATCCGCACGCCGGAAATCCTCGACAAGCTGGAAACCCACGCCCTGTGGCGGGGCCGCGACGCGGCCCGCAAGGCCGCTCCGGCCGGGACGCTGGTCGGCACCGGCGTCGCCGTCTGCGCCAAGGACTACGGGACGGGCGCCGACTGCTCCCTCGGCCGGGTGGAGGTCGATCCCCAGGGGCGCATCCGCATCTTTTGCGACGCGGTGGAGATGGGCAACGGCATCGGCACGGCGGTGGCGAACCGCGTGGCGGGCTTGCTCGGACGGCGGGCGGATGCGGTCTCCGTCGCCCGCATCGATGCGTTCGATGAACTCGGGCTCGTGACCTCAGGCGATCCCTACACCCTCACGCAGTCGGAGCAGGACGCCGCCGCCCGCAATCCGCGCTGGGTACCGGCGATCAGCTCGGCCACCAGCGCCTCCATCGGCGCCCATGTGGGTACCCAGGCGGCGGCCGAGGCGGCGCGGCTCATTTTTCGCTTCGGTCTGTGGCCGGCGGCGCTCAGCCTGTGGGGCATCGCCCAGGACGATCCGCGCCGCTTCCTGTGGCAGGAGGCGTTCTGGTTCGACGACGCGCTCATCCTCTCCGGCCTGCCGCCGCTGCAGCAGGAGAAGGTGGCCGCCCGCGCCCACGAGGTGGGCGGCCTCACCGGCGCCATGGCCCACGCCTTCTCCCGCTGGGCATGGGCGCAGGCGGCTTTTCCGCTGGACGGGTTCGAATGGGTCGTGGACCTCGATGCGCTGGCGGTGCGCCGCGGCGGCGGCGCGTTCAAGGTGCTGGATCGCAGCTTCATCGCCTTCCCGCCGGCGAGCTACAACCGGATCGGCACCTCCTTCACATCGAGCTGCGGCACGCTGGTCAAGGTCGAGATCGAGAAGGCGAGCGGCGCCGTGCGGGTCTCGCAGGCCTACAGCGTGCTGGAATGCGGCGAGGTGCTGACCCCCGAGGTGGTGGTCGGCCAGGCGCAGGGCGGATTCGCCATGGGCCTTGGCTACGCTTTGCTCGAAACCCTGCCGCCGTTCGAGGACGGGCCCGGCAATGGCCGCTGGAACCTCGGCGACTATGTGGTCGCCCGCGGCTCCGATCTGCCCCTCCACGCGCTGGAGGTGGAAGTCTTGCCACGCGTCGCCCCGAACGAACCGCCCAAGGGCATGGCCGAGGTGGTCATGATCCCTGTGGTGCCCGCCATTCTCAACGCCATCCACGATGCCACCGGCCATCGTTTCCGTGCCTTGCCCGTCACGCCGGACGATGTCCGGCGGGTGCTGTGAAGGGAGAAGCCGCTTGCCTCCGGTCTCACTCACCATCAACGGTCGCAGCCACGGTCCCATCGAGGTCCGCGAGGGCCTGAGCATGAACGACTTCCTGCGGGAAGTGCTGGGCATGACCGGCACCAAGTTCGGCTGCGGCGCCGCCCAGTGCCTCAGTTGCGCGGTCATCGTGGATCATGCGGACGGAACCAGTTCCACCACGCCCACCTGTATCGCGTCCGCCACCGACTTCAACACGCTCGCCATCCGCACCGTGGAGGGCCACGCGAAGAACGGCGAGCTGACGCCGCTGCAGAAGAGCTTCGTCGCCCATTTCGCCTTCCAGTGCGGCTATTGCACCCCCGGCTTCCTCAACGAGGGGCAGGTGTTGCTGGAGCGGCTGGAACGCTCGCCCATTCCCCGGGCCGATCTGGAGCGCACCATCGCCGAGGCCCTCGACGGCCATCTGTGCCGCTGCTCCGGCTACGTCAAATATCATCAGGCGGTGCGCGATGTCGTGCTCGCCGACCCCAAACGCTTCCTGACCTGAGGGGCTTCGATGCTGTTCGACAGGCGCCTCGCAATGACCCTACCTGCGGCGGCCCTCGCCGGGCTGCTGGCGGCAGCCGGGATCGCGCTTTCGGCGCCCGCAGGTACGCTTGCGGCACCCGCAGGTGCTCTTGCGCCGCCGGACGCTTTCGCCGCCATCGCCGATCCGGCACAGCGGTCGGCAGCCTATTTTGGTGAGCTCAGCAAGGTGCTCACCCACCCGCGCTGCACCAATTGCCACCCCGCCACGGATCGGCCCCGACAGGGGGATTCCGCACGTCTGCACCAGCCGCCGGTGACGCGTGGCACGGACGGGTTCGGCACCGCGAGCCTCAGGTGCGGCACCTGCCATCACGGCGAGAATTACGCGCCGGCCGGCGTGCCCGGCCATCCCGAATGGCATCTCGCGCCCGCCGAGATGGCCTGGGAAGGCAAGAGCCCGGCCGAAATCTGCATCCAGATCAAGGACCCGAGCCGCAACGGCGGACGATCGCTCGCCGATCTCATCGCCCATATCGGCGACGACACGCTGGTCGGCTGGGCCTGGCATCCCGGCGGCACGCGAACGCCCGCGCCGGGCTCGCAACAGGAGGCGAAAGCCCTGGTCAAGGCGTGGGTCGAGAGCGGCGCCGCCTGCCCCAAATGATCTGCCCCCAGCGACCCGCGCAAATGACATATGGAGGAGGAAAAGATGAAATACCGTTCCGTCGGATTGGCCGTGGCGGCGGCGCTCGCCGCAACGCCGCTGCCCGGCGCCCTCGCGGCCGAGCCACCGGCCTATCTCAAGCCCATCTCCGGGCCGCCGCAGCCGCTTTCCGCGCAGGATCTCGCCACCCGCAACGTCCTCCAGCTCAACACCACCATGTTCGCGCTGTACGACAATGCCGGCACCGCGTTTCGCCGCAACATCCTCGCCAGCCATCCGGTCATCCTGGCGCTGTTCTCGGGCGCCGGCGGCCGCATGATCCTCTACCGGCCGGGCCAGCCGCCGCTGGAGGCGCCTTCAGTGCCCAAGGCCTATCAGGTGATGAAGTCGCTCGGCCACAGCGCCATGGCCATTTCCGAGGTCGTGCTGCCGTATCTGGACACGCCGGCCGACACCTCCTGGGTCGCGCCCATGCGGGCCTATCTGAGTGAGACGAAGAGCGCGCTGGAGACCATCGGCGCGGCGGAGATGCCCGATGCGTGGCGGGCGAATTCCCGCGCCATCCTGGAGAACAACATCGCCTTCATGGAGGACAGCCTCGCCAAGGGCGTCGTCACCCTCGATGCGGTGCAGGCCTATGCGAAGAAGCAGGCGCCGGTCCTGCGCAATGCCATCGCCTGGGCGGCCCAGACGCAGGTCAAGCACTGGATGGGCGTGCTGGACGGCTGGAAGAAGGACCTCGGCGGCAGCTTCGATCAGGCCTTCGGCGCCAGCAACACCATCTATGTGGCCCGCCAGAACAACGTGCTGTTCAGCGTGCTCGCCCAGTATTTCGGTGAGAAGGCCATCAACGACCGCCTGTTCCTGATCGAGACCGTCTCCTTCACCACCACGCCGGAGGACATGCTGACCGCCGTGGTGCGCATCATCTCCGACCGCTCGGTGGGCGGACTGTTCTTCAACAGCGATCGGCTGATGGATTACGAGCTGATGGGAGGCGATGCCCGCAAGGCCATCATCGCGGAGATGAAGGCGCGCGGACAGGAGCCGTTCCTGCCGCCGCAGGTGCCGTTCGGCTCGAAGCAGTGGCCGGCGCTGATCTCCGGCGGATCGGGCGCCGCCTCCCTCGACGACCTCCATTGAACGACGCCCCGGGCGCGGCACATCCGTGCCTGGGACCATGCACAGGCAGGTGGGACATGCGCGCACCGATCTTCGCCCTTCTCCTCGCCGCCGTCGCGGCCCTCACCCCCGGGCGCGCTCCGGCGGCAGAGGGCGCTGGCACCGACTGGATCACCGGCCTGCCACGGCAGGACATTCCCGTCGCCGCATGGCCGGGCGGCAAGAAAGTCGCCGTGCTGTTCGTCCTCTATGTGGAGACGTGGGGCCACGGACAGGGGCCGAACTTCCGCCCCGACATGACCGGCCGCACGCCCGACCTCGTGGACGAGGGCTTTCGGCAATACGCCATCAATTTCGGCTTGCCCCGCACCGGCCGGCTGTTCAAGGAGATGGGCGTTCCCCTCAGCCTCGCGCTCAATGCCCAGTTCCCCAAGGCGCAGCCGCAGGTGTGGGCGACGCTGCGGGCGCTCGTTCCGTCAGCGCCCATCATCGCCCACGGGCTGAACAATTCCACCGACCTCCTGCCCCTGTCGGAGGGGCCGGCGGCGCAGCGGGCCTATATCCGCAAGACGCTGGACATGATCGAGGCAGACACCGGCGTGCGCTCCACCGGCTGGTCGAGCCCGAGCGTCTATCCCGATGCGCAGACGTTCGAGGCCACCGCCGCCGAAGGCATCCGCTACACCCTCGACGGGATGGATTCCGACGTGCTGGCACGCCTCGACACCAAGCCAGCGCCGCTGGTGCTGGTGCCCTACCCGCCGAGCGTGGTGGACATGGGCCAGTATCTCTCCCGCTTCAAGGAAGCCGACGACCTCGCTCGCCTCTGGATCGACTACGTGCGCGAGTTGGCCCGCGAGGCGAAAGCCGATCCGGCGCGGCCGGCGACGGTGGTCGCCATCGGCATCCACCCCTTCGTCGTCGGCACGCCGGCGGGAGCGGCCGCCCTGCGGCGGGTGCTGGAGGCGCTGAAGGTCGAGGATCAGGTCTGGCTGGGCGACACGGAGGCGGTGATGCAGGCCGCCGGCCCGTCTTTGGCGAGTCCCGCTCCCGGCAAGAAGTGATGAAGCGTCCTCAAATACCGCTCATACCGAGATCTGGAGGGTGCGCCGGGGCTTGACGAGAAGTTGAAGCCAATTTTCGGCGGGGAAAAATGCGCAGCGCTCCCTTGACCCGCGAAGATCGACGAAATCGGCGCAGGCGTTGAATAAATCCTGTTTTAAGAAATGGCCTCCGAACGGACTGAGATTACTAACCTACCACCCGACGTATCGGCAGGTATCAACATATTTCCCCGCCCCCTGTGCGATGGCGCGCAAAGCAAAACGCGGCGCTTGGGCTTGAGATAACGTCCCGCCGCGCCGCAGGGCGGCTAGATGCAACGCAAGTTGCTCTTTATCGATTGGGGGATACGCAATGAAAGTTTCCAGGCGCACAGTTACGGCCGGTCTCGGCCTTCTGGGTGCAAGCTCAGCGCTTGGCTCTGCGCAGGCGGAAGGCTTCATCGGCGAAATGGTGACGGACGCGGAAGATCTGCGCGCCGCGTCGGATGCCTATATCTACGGCTACCCGCTCGTGACCATGGAGTTCACGCGCCGGGTGATGACCAATGTGGCCGCCCCCGAGGGCAGCCATGCGCCCATGGGGCAATTCGCGCGCCTGCGCACCTATCCCGACGCGAGCTTCCGCGACGTGACCGCGCCCAACGCCGATACGCTCTACACGATGACGTGGCTCGATGTGGCCAAGGAGCCGTGGATCGTCAGCATCCCCGACATGAAGGGGCGCTATTACCTCTTCCCCATGCTGGACGGCTGGACCAACGTGTTCCAGGTTCCCGGCACCCGCACCACGGGCACCGGCGCGCAGACCTATGCCATCACCGGCCCCGGCTGGAAGGGCACGCTCCCGGCCGGCGTCGTCCAGTACAAGTCGCCGACCGCGCTCGTCTGGCTGCTCGGCCGCATCTACTGCACCGGCACGCCGGAGGATTACGCCGCCGTCCATGCGCTGCAGGATGCCTGCAAGGTCTATCCCCTCAGCGCCTACGGCAAGGACTACACCCCGCCCGCCGGCAAGGTGGACCCGTCCGTCGACATGAAGACGGCGGTGCGCGAGCAGGTGAACGCCCTGAGCGGCGTCGAGTACTTCAAGCTTCTGGCGGAGCTGATGAAGACCAACCCGCCCGTTCCCGCCGACGCGCCCATCCTGCCGAAGCTCGCCGAGATCGGCATCGTGCCCGGCAAGGATTTCGACGCCAAGGCCGCCAATCCCGAAGTGCTCGACCGGGTGAAGAAGATCAGCGTCGACCGTGTCATGCTGCACATGGTCACCAGCGGAGACTTCAAGAACGTCAACGGCTGGCGCTACAGCACCAAGACCGGCCTCTACGGCACCGACTACATGCAGCGCGCGCTGATCACCGCCGTCGGGCTCGGCGCCAACCGCCCCGAGGACGCGATCTATCCCATCTCGCTGAAATCCGGCAGCGGCGTCTTCGCGCGCAAGTACAACGGCGCCAACAAGTATGTGATGCACTTCCCCAAGGGGCAGCTGCCTCCGGTGAAGGGATTCTGGTCCCTCACCATGTATGACGACAAGTATTTCTTCGTCGCCAATCCCATCAACCGCTACTCGATCAGCGCCCGGCAGAACCTGAAGGCCAACGCCGACGGCTCGATCGACCTCTACGTCCAGCACGACTCGCCGGGAGCGGACAAGGAATCGAACTGGCTGCCGGCACCGGCGGGCGAGTTCATCCTCATGCTGCGCATGTACTGGCCGAACCCCAAGAAGCCTTCGATCCTCGACGGCACCTGGACGATCCCTGAAGTCAAGGCGTCCTGACACCAGGGCGCTGGCTCCAGCGCCCCCCCGCAGAGAAACGATCCGCCCTCCGGACGCAGGCGACCTCACCGGCCGCCTGCGCAGAGGGCGTTCATTGACTGTTCCCGAACTCCCGGCCCGGGTGCCGGGTCCACCAAAAGGAAAATGACATGACCTTTCGCACGCTGAAGCTGGCCATCGCTGCCGGCAGCCTTGCCGCCGCCAGCCTCGCCGCCGCCCTGCCGGCCGCGGCCCAGGCACCCGCCGTGCCGAAGCCCGAGGCGGTCGAGGTCGTGACCCTGCCGGGCGTCGGCAGCGCCACCGTCCTCACCTACAAGGTCCGCTTCGTCTCTGCCGATCCGGCGACCCGCCGGGTCGTGCTCGAGACCCCGGCCGGCAAGCGCTGGGCCGTCATCGCCCCGCCGCTGGTGGGCGACCTCACCGCCTTCCGCAACGGCCAGAGCCTGCTGATCCGCAAGCTGCCCGGCGTGGTCACCGCCATTGCCAAGCCCGCCAAGAACGAGCCCGCGGAAGTCCTGAACGAGGTCGTGGTGAATGACGGCCTGCCCGGCCTGCCCGAGGGCTTCGGCCTGCGCGAGGTGACGATCGTCGCCCCCGTCGTCGGCACCGATCCGGCCGCGGGCACCGTGAGCTTCCCCGGCCCGGATGGCTACCTGCGCACCCTGAAGGCCGCCAACGGCAAGGTTCTCAGCGACCTCCAGACGCTGCAGCAGGGTGTCAACGCGAAGTTCACCTACGTGGAAGGCCTCGCCATCAACGCGGTGCAGTGAACGGTCGCCTGACGACCGTTTGAAGGATTGGAACCTCGACCTCGGTGGGGTGTGCGATGTCGGCTCCGGGCCGCCGTGCAGCGAGCGAGGTTCCATGCCGTCAGGGGCTCCGAACGCCCCTGACGGCCGCTTTCGTTCTGGGGGGCGAAATCGTCACGGCCATCGGAGTCTCCCGCATCGCCGGCACGGTCGCGTCCCGACGAATCGGGGCGGTCAGCACCCGAGGCGATCGGCGCTCATGAGCCGGCTGGAACAGCGCGGACAGGCACGGTCTGAAATTCAGAAAACAGGGCTGGAGCGGGTGAAGGGAATCGAACCCTCGTATTCAGCTTGGAAGGCTGCTGCTCTACCATTGAGCTACACCCGCATGCCGGCTGGCTTAGCATGCCGGTTCAAAGGGCGGAAGAGGTGGCGGGCGACCGGACAGGCCGGCTCCCTCCTGCTTCCGCGGGCCGGCGGACACCGGCCCCGCGCTCGCGAGAGCGCATTGCGACGACGGGTGGTGGAGGGGGTTGGATTTGAACCAACGTAGGCAGAGCCAACGGATTTACAGTCCGTCCCCTTTAACCACTCGGGCACCCCTCCATAACGACGCCCGTCATCGCGGACCTTCATGCCGGAGCAGGAAGGCTTCGAGCCGGACTGGTGATGCAGGAAAGCGCCAGCGGCCGAAGGTGACGCAGAGCGTGAACTCAAATCGCCATCCGAGGCCGGGTTTATGTGAAAACACCGTGCCGAAGTCAACCGGAAATCGCCCGCCCATGCGCCTCGATCCCCGCCCCTGTGGACGGCCGGGCCGGCCGTGCCGCCGCAACCGGCACCGAAACGCCTGTCCGGGCCCCGCCGCCCCTTGCGCGCGGCGGCGGTGTCTGACAAAGCCACGTCATGTCTGATCGTCCGCCCCGCGAACCGCGCCGCCCCGGCGCCCGCCCGCCCTTCGCCGGCCGTGGCGGCCCGCGCCCATCCGGCGCGCCGTTTCCCCCACGCAAGGGCAAGGGTGGCGGCAAGCCGCCGCCGTGGGCCGGCGCGGACGATGTCGCGCTGCTCTATGGCTGGCACACGGTCGCCGAGGCGATCGGCAATCCCAAGCGGCGGTTCCGCAAGCTGATGGCGACGGAAAACGCGATCAACCGCCTCGCCGAGGAGGGACTTGTCCCGCCGGTTACGCCCGAGCTGGTGCGCCCCGGCGACATCGACAAGCTGCTGGGGCCTGATGCGGTGCATCAGGGGCTCCTGGCGGAGGTCGACCACCTGCGGTCGCCCCCGCTCAAGGATCTCGCGCAGAGCGAGCTTGTCCTCGTGCTCGACCAGATCACCGACCCGCACAATGTCGGCGCCATCGTGCGCTCGGCGGCGGCGTTCGGGGTGAGCGCCATCGTCACCACCGCCCGTCACAGCCCGGCGGCCACCGGTGTGCTGGCCAAGAGCGCGTCAGGCGGGCTGGAGCACGTGCCCTTCTGCCTCGTGCAGAATCTGTCGCGGGCGCTGACCGAGCTGAAGGACAACGGCATGCTGGTGGTCGGCCTCGACAGCGAGGGGCCGGCGGATATCGAGGACACCCGGTTGCGCGCGCCCCTCGCCCTGGTGCTGGGCGCCGAGGGCAAGGGCCTGCGCCAGCTCACCCGCGAGACGTGCGACGTGCTGGCCCGCATCGACCTGCCCGGCGCCATCAAGAGCCTCAACGTCTCCAATGCCGCTGCCTTGGCCCTCGGCATCGCCCGCCGCGCGCTGAAGAAGGGCTGACGCGGGGCAGGCCTGCCAAACGGCAGGCCACCATGCTGCGGCGCATGCATTTTTCGCCCTGCACCTAAGACCAATGACCAATCGTAAGGCTGCCACACCTTCGCCATGATACCGCTCGACGCGCCGTGCGCGTCCAGCCCTGCGGGATATCCGTGCGCCAACAATGACGCGGAACCCAGAGGGTCTACCGGAGGAACGCCCTGAGATCCGTCGCACTCCCGCGTGCGCACGGCGCGGTGGGCTTGCGCCGAAAAGACCCTCTCTCGCAGGACCTGTTGGGTCCGACATCCGCCGGCGGCGGAACCCGAAGCGATGGGAGGGATAGGTTCCATGAGCGTGACCACAGCGGGGGCGGCAGCCAAGCCTCGCCCCATGAGCCGGGAGGAGAAGAAGGTCATCTTCGCCTCGTCCCTGGGCACCGTCTTCGAGTGGTATGATTTCTATCTGTATGGCTCGCTGGCAGCCATCATCGGCGCGCAGTTCTTCTCCGCCTATCCGCCGGCCACGCGCGACATCTTCGCCCTGCTGGCCTTCGCCGCCGGCTTCCTGGTGCGCCCCTTCGGCGCCATCGTGTTCGGGCGCATCGGCGATCTCGTCGGCCGCAAGTACACCTTCCTCGTCACCATCCTCATCATGGGCCTGTCGACCTTCATCGTCGGCATCCTGCCCAATGCCGCCTCTATCGGCATCGCCGCCCCGATCATCCTGATCGGCCTGCGCCTGCTGCAGGGCCTCGCCCTCGGCGGTGAGTATGGCGGCGCCGCGACCTACGTGGCGGAGCACGCCCCGCACGGCCGCCGCGGCTTCTACACCTCGTGGATCCAGACCACGGCGACCCTCGGCCTGTTCCTGTCGCTGATCGTGATCCTGTTCACCCGCACCATCGTGGGTGAGCAGAACTTCGCGGCGTGGGGCTGGCGCGTGCCGTTCCTCGTCTCCATCGCGCTGCTCGGCGTCTCGGTCTGGATTCGTCTCCAGCTCTCCGAATCGCCGACCTTCCAGAAGATGAAGGAGGAGGGCACCACCTCGAAGGCACCGCTCTCGGAGGCCTTCGGCAAGTGGGGCAACCTCAAGGTGGTCCTGATCGCGCTGTTCGGCCTCGTCGCCGGCCAGGGCGTGGTCTGGTACACGGGCCAGTTCTATGCCCTGTTCTTCCTGCAATCGATCCTCAAGGTCGATGGCTACACCTCCAACCTGCTCATCGCGTGGTCGCTGGTGTTCGGCACGATGTTCTTCGTGTTCTTCGGCTGGCTGTCCGACAAGATCGGCCGCAAGCCGATCATCCTCGCCGGCTGCCTGATCGCCGCGGCGAGCTATTTCCCGCTGTTCAACATGATCACCACCTACGCCAACCCGGCGCTGGAGAAGGCGATCCAGAACATCCGGGTCACGGTTGTGTCCGATCCGGCGAACTGCGGCAGCCTCTTCAACCCGGTGGGCACCCGCATCTACACCCAGCCCTGCGACCTCGCCCGCGACTTCCTCGCGAAGTCCTCGGTGAAGTACTCGACCGAGGCCGGCCCCGCCGGTTCCCCGGTGCAGCTGAAGGTCAACGACACGGTCGTGCCCTACAGCCCCGACTTCAACAAGACGGCCCTCGCGGCGCTCCAGACGGCGGGCTACCCGTCGGCGGCGACCAACAAGGACGTCGTGAAGATGGCGCATCCGTTCGACATCTTCCGCCCGCAGGTGGCGGCGGTGATCGGGCTGCTGTTCATCCTCGTGCTGTTCGTGACCATGGTGTACGGCCCGATCGCGGCAGCTCTGGTCGAGCTGTTCCCGGCCCGCATCCGCTACACCTCCATGTCGCTGCCCTACCACATCGGCAACGGCTGGTTCGGCGGCCTGCTGCCGGCCACCGCCTTCGCCATGGTGGCCGCCACCGGCGACATCTACTACGGCCTCTGGTACCCGATCGTGATCGCGCTGATGACCTTCGTCATCGGTCTTCTGTTCGTGCCCGAGACCAAGGATCGCAACATCGATCACTGGCACTGAGGTTGCGCGCGGCCCCGCCGCGCGTCTCCCCGCAATCGAACGGCTCCGCCCAAGGCGGGGCCGTTTTCATTTCCCCCTGCCCCCGGCTTGTTCAGCCCTTGGCGCGCTGGTAGAGCATGGGGCCGGAGCCGGGTTAGCACAGCGGTAGTGCAGCGGTTTTGTAAACCGAAGGTCGGGGGTTCGATCCCCTCACCCGGCACCATTTCCCGGTCGGCCCACGTCGATTGACGCCGATAACTCAAACAAAATCAACGGACTGAAAGCCCCGCTCGTCGGAGGCCGCCTTTGGGCATCTGCTGGCATCGTCAGGTGCCAACAAATCCCGATGCCAGCAATCTGGCGCTTTCCGATGCCGTCGTTCGTTCCACCAAGCCCCAGCCGCGCCCCGTAAAACCGTCTGGCGGAGGCGGCTTCCACCGGCTCGTGACGCCCGCCGGCGGCCGCCTTTGGCGCCTGGCTTACCGATTCGATGGCGGCTGGGGATCACCAAGCACTCGCTCTACGAGTGGAGGAAGCGGAACGGCAACGGCGTCCTTGTCCGACACCCGTCGTCGCCGGACAGCCAGTGCTGCCCGGATCTCACGGCAACTCAATTCGCGCGCGCGGCACCGGTGATCCAGCTGGTGGAGAGCACCCCACATTCGAACAATTCAAATTATTATCTGAATGCAAACCTCTCACCTTTCGACCAGCCTTCATCAATTTTGGACGACTATTTATTATAGTTCCAAATCAACGCGATTGATCCCTCAGGTCAGAACGGATACCTCCTTCATACTCAATTCAAATATTTCTCCTGCCCCACCACGATGACTGCGAAACCTGATGCCGCTGGCGATCTGATGCTGGCCTACATGCGCCAATGGCACGACCTGCGCGGCCACCTCAGCAGGCGCGTGGGTTCGCGAGACCTTGCCGAGGAGGCGCTTCAGGAGACCTGGCTGCGGCTCGCCGGCATGGGGCAGGCGCGGGTGGAGGTGCGCGATTGCCACGCCTTCCTGCTGCGCATCGCGGGGAACATCGCCATCGATCTGCTGCGGCGCGAACGCCGTCATGTCGCGCGGCAGATCAGCAACGAGGCCGTCCTGCGCGAGATTGCCGACGCTGCCCCCTCCCCCGAGGCCTATGCCCTGCACCGCGACGAATTGCGGGTGCTGGTGGCCGCCCTTGCCGAGTTGGCGCCGAAGCCTCGCGCCGCCCTGCTGCTGAGCCGCTGCGACGGGCGGACCCATGCGGAGGTCGCGGCGCACCTGAAAGTCTCCGAAAGCATGGTCGCAAAATATCTGGTGCAGGCTCTGCGTCACTGCCGCGACCGCCTGAGGGCATTGGGCTAACCTCAAGGGTTCGTTGAGACATACCCGCATGACGCACACGCCGCCCCCGTCCTCCGCAGCGGTCGCCCGCCCCTCCATCGCGGCGAGCGATCGCGCCATTGAATGGGTCGTGCGTGTGCATTCGGGAGCGCCGGAGGCTGAAGCGGAAGCCCGGGCCTTCGCCCGCTGGCGCGCGGAAAATCCCGAGAACGAGGCGGCAGCGCGGGAAGCCGAGGCGCTCTGGCATGGGCTCGGCGGTGCCAGCGTCCTGGCCCGGGATGCGAAGCGCAAGGCGTCGCGGGAGAAGATCACGCGCCGCGCGCTGATCGGCGGCGGCGCCTTCGCCGCCCTGGGCCTCGGAGCGCTTGCAGCCGGCGCCATCCGCGATCGCCTCGCCGCGGATGTCGCGACCGACGTCAACGAGGTGCGGACAACCGAACTGCCGGACGGTTCGCGCGTCCTGCTCAATGCCAGTACGGCGCTGGCGCTCGATTTCAGTGCAACGGAGCGGGGTGTGAGACTGCTGTCCGGGCAGGCCATGTTTACCGTGGCGCGCGATCCGGCGCGGCCGTTCGTCGTCACCGCGGGGGATGGGCGGACCCGGGCCATAGGCACGGCCTTCGACGTGGATATCCGGCCCGACGGCGTGGTGGTGACGGTGATGGAGGGCGTCGTCGCCGTGGCGACGGCAGCCGGCGGAGCAGGTGCCATCCTGCGCGCCGACCAGAGCCTGCGCTATGACGGACGCGGCCGCGTCATCGGCCCGCAGGCGGTGAATGCGGATGCCGCAACCGCCTGGCGGCGCGGGAAGCTCATCTTCGATCGCCGCCCCCTGGTGGAGGTGGTGGCAGAGCTTCAGCGTCACACCCACGCGCGCATCATCATCGCCGGCAACCGCCTCAAGGGCCTGGAAGTGACAGGCGTGTTCGAGTTGGACGACCCCAGTGCCGTGCTGAAAACCATCGAGCAGACGCTCCCGGTGCGGGTCGTGCGCCTGCCGCTGATCAACGTCATCCTCTGATTGGAAAAAAAGTCGCCCGCGCCGGTGCAAGGTCGCCGGGCTGGTTTCGTCCTTGTCCTTGAAGGTCCTGAACGGCGGCGCGCTGGCGGGCCGGCCTCAAGGAGAGAGACGATGGCGGCGGTTGGGAATGGCGTCCGGCGACGGGCGCGCGGAGCGTTGACACGAACGGCATGGCTGACGGGTGCAGCCATCTGCGCCCTGGTCGCGACAGCCTCGGCCGGTCGTGCGCAGTCTGGCGATGCGCCCCCCGGCATCGCCTTCAGCATCCCTGCGCAGGATCTCGGCAGCGCGCTCACGACCTTCGCCGACAAGGCCGGCGTACGCCTGCTGTTCCCGTCTGATCTGGTGGCTGGGCGCCGCACGCCCGGGTTGACCGGCACCTATTCGCGCGATGCCGGGCTGGCGCGCTTGCTGGCGGGCACCGGCCTCGTCTACCGCTTCACGAGTGCCAACACGGTGACCATCACGGCGCCTCAGGCGCAGGGCGCGACAGGGGCCGGCGACGCATGGCTCGGCATGGTGGATGTGCAGGGCGAGGACACCCAGCAGGTGGTGGCGCTGGAGACCTCGGCCGGGACCAAGACCGAGACGCCCCTCATCGACACCCCGCAGTCCATCAGCGTGGTGACGCGGGCGGAAATGGACCAGCGCGGCGTGCAGGATTTCAACTCCGCCGTGGCTTACACGCCGGGCGTGCGGGCGGTGGACTATCCCGGCGGCCAGGGCATGCCGGACATCTATATTCGCGGTTTCCGCGCGATCGACCAGAATGCCAATTTCCGCGACGGCCTGCGCAACGGCTTCAACAATTATGACGCCGACATCGAGGTCTATGGCCTCCAGCGCCTGGACGTGGTGAAGGGGCCGGCCTCGGCTCTTTACGGCGCCGGCACGCCGGGCGGCATCATCGATGCCGTCACCAAGCGCCCGACAGCAGCGCCGCTGCACGAGATCGAGATTCTCGGCGGCAGTTACGACCGCATCCAGGGCGCCTTCGACATCGGCGGACCGGCGACCGAAGACGGGACCTGGCTCTATCGCCTCACCGGCCTGATCCGGGACAGCGGCACCCAGATCGACTATTCCCCCGACAACCGCATCTACATCGCGCCTGCCGTCACATGGCAGCCGAACGCCAATACATCGCTGACCCTTCTCGCCAATTACCAGAAGACGGAAAAGGGCGGCTCCGAGCAGAGCATTCCCATGGCCAACAGCCTTTTTCCGCTGGGGCCGAAGATCTCGCCCAGCCTCTATCTCGGCGCGCCCGGACTGACCAGCTGGAACGTCGAGAACACCTCCGTCGGCTACGAGTTCAAGCACAGGTTCGAGAATGACTGGCAATTGGTCCAGAATGCCCGGTACGCTCACGCCGATGTGGACTATAACTCCGCCTGGGGCTGGGACTGGCCCATCGCGGTGGTCGACAACAAATACTACAATGTGGGCGTTCAATTGCGGCCCAAGGTGGCGGACAGCTTCCTCATCGACACCCACCTCTCCCGCGATTTTCAGACTGGGCCGCTGACACACAAGATCCTGATCGGCATCGACGGGGGGTGGTACAACTCGACCGAAACCCGCACGAACTCCACCAACTACAACTCCATCAACATATTCGCACCGAACTACAACTTCATCTACACATTCGGTCGCCCCTGGTCGGACAGCGAGAGCACCATCTCCCAGATCGGCGTCTACGCGCAGGACCAGGTGACCCTCAACAACTGGCTGCTCACCTTGAGCGGGCGTCAGGATTGGGTTCGCAACGAAGAGGCCAACTATTATTCCCGCACCATCCTTGCGGATTCCGGCCTTACGGACCAAATCGCGACGGCCAATTATTCTGCTTTCACGTGGCGTGCCGGTCTTGGATACAAGCTCGACAACGGCGTGATGCCCTACGCCAGCTACGCGACCTCCTTCCTGCCGGTGGCCGGGACGGACTTCCGGGGCCAGTCCTTCAAGCCGACGACCGGCGAGCAGTACGAGGCCGGCATCAAGTATGAGCCGCAGGGCTGGCGGGCCCTGTTCACGGCATCCGTCTTCCAGATCACCCAGCAGAACGTGCTCACCACGGATCCCGTCAACGTGGGCTACTCGGTGCAGGACGGCGAGGTGCGCTCGCGCGGCATCGAGCTGGAGGCGAAGGCCAATATCACCGCCAATCTCGATATCATTGCCTCCTACACCTATCTCGACGCGGTGGTGACGCAGGCCAACCCCAACGAGGCGGGCATCAGCAAGGTGGGCACCGCACCGTCAGGCGTGCCGCACAACAGCGCCGCCCTCTGGGCCTACTACACGTTCCGCGAGGGCGCGCTGGACGGGCTCGGCATCGGCGCCGGCTTGCGCTACGTGGGCAGTTCCTGGGCGGTGATGAACGAGAGCAACGGCGGCCAGGTCGCCATTCCCGGCTATACGCTGGTGGATGCCTCGCTCCGCTACGACCTCGGCAAGCTCAATGAGCAACTGCGCGGTGCCACCTTCTCGCTTTCGGGCACCAACCTTTTCAACACGGAGTATTATACCGCAGGCTTCTACGCCAACTCTGTCATCTACGGCACCCGGCGCACCATCTACGCATCCCTGAACTATCGCTGGTAGGCGGCCGGGCGTCATGCCCGGCCCGATCTTTGATACCAGGCGCTGGGACCAGAAGACGCCGGACGCCGCCCTCGACAAGGCGAACGGGCGGAAGCGACGGCGTAGAAACCACTACACCATCGCGTCCGTCTCGCCCCTCGAGGTGAGGCCGGCTCACGCTGCGCCGCGCATTGACGGCGGCGTGGGAACGGGTGCCCATACGTAGCCGCAACATCAGAAGCGCTCTTGAGCACGATCTGCACGGCTGGGGCGAACGTTCATGACTTACATTGTGCTGATAGCGGTCGGAGGCGTTCTGCTGCTGCAGTGGAGCGGCGCCATACCGATGGATAGCGTTGGCGGCGCGCTGGTGATCGCGGCCGCTGTAATCCTGGGTTCGCTGGCGGTCGCGATCCACGAGGCATGGACGAAGCGACGGGGCCTCCTCGGCTGGATCGTCAACATCGTCATCTCGTTCGCGGGCGCGTTGCTGATCGCTCCACTCGCCGGCGGCGTGATGGTGGCGCTGCTCCTTCCGTTCATGGACGGCGCATCGTCACTGGCTGCGGCCGGCGGAGCCAGGATGGCCATCGCGCTTTCCGGCCAAATGGCCCTCACGCTCCTGGGATCCTGGGGCGCGCTGTGGCTCTTGAACCGTTGGCGATGAGCCCGCCGGGCGCGCCCCTGCCGGCGTCTATTGTCCGACGGCATCCTTGACGCATTTCGTGGTGAAGCTGGTCTGGGCGGCGCCGCGGAGCTTCTTGTCGGTCGCCTGGGTGTTGCAGGCCGCCGTCGCGTCCTTCTGGCACTTGGTGAGGAAGCTGGTGCGCGCCGCACCGGCGAGCTTCTGCGCATCGGCATTGGCGACGCAGGTGTCCGCCGAGGCGGCGACGGCCGAAAACGACAGCAGGGTGAGCGCGATTGCGAGCGTCTTCATGATTCCCTCCCACAGGTGGAGACGGGAGGCTATCACCGGCCGGGACCGCGTTCGATGGTGACCAAGCGTCAGACGCCGAACCACCGGCGCCACACCCTGACGATCGGGTCCAAGAACAGGTTCAGGAACAGGATCAGGAACAAGAGTATCCACGCCGGGGGCATGTCGAGCCCCCCGGGGATGCTTTGAGGAGCATCTCGACTGTTGGCGTGTCGGGCCCAAGCGCTCCGGCCTTTGGCGGCCATCCTGATCGTCAAGACGTCCGCTGACCATGAGGCGACTTCGCCGCATCGCCGTGCTTGACATTCCGGGCGGCGTTGGGCTCTCTCCTCGCCATGCTCCGAACCTCGGGATGGCACTTTGCACGTTTGTGGTCGCTGGCGCTGCGCCGGCTGATCGCGGCCTGCGTTGTGCTGTCCATGGTTGCGGCGCCCGTCGCCGCCGGGCTCGTCACCCATCATTCGGACGATCTGGACAGCCCCGCCTTCGCGGCGGCCGTGTCTGGTGCGGAGGTCGCCCTTCCGCTCGCGGCTGCAAAGGATGTGGCCGTCGACAGCGCCAAGAGTGGCGCCGCCGCCCAGACGAAGCATGTCGTTCCCTCCGCAGACCATGACTGCCATGGCTGCGCCGCGGTGCTCCTCCCCGCTGCCGATGCCACCCGTTTGGCCGAGGTCGTGGCGGTGACGGGCACCACCATCCCGGCGCTCGGCTCCGGCCGCGCCGTTCCCGCCGACCCCCGCCCCCCGCGCGCCTGATCCCTTCTGTTCGCACGCCGCTGCGCTGCATCGGCCCATCGCAATCAGAATCCGGATCAGATCATGCCGCCCCGTGCAAACGGGCAGGCTCTCGCGCTCGCGCTCGGGGCAGCATTCGCGCTGCTTTCCGCTCTGCCCGGCCGCGCGGAGACCCAACGCCCGCTGACCCTTACCAGTGCCCTTGCGAGCGCGCTCGCAGCCAATCCGCGGCTGACCGCCGCCGAGCGTGACATCGGCATGGCCACCGGCCGCGACCGGCAGGCCGCGACGCTGCCGAACCCGAACCTCTCACTAGAGGTGGACAACGCCTTCGGGTCCGGCCCCTACCAGGGGCTGGACCTTGCCGAGCAGACGCTTCAGATCAGCCAGCTGGTCGAGCTGGGCGGCAAGCGCGAGGCTCGCATGGCGGCCTCCGGGGCCGGCGTCGGCATCGCCCGCTGGGAGCGCGAGGCCATCCGCCTGCAGGTGCTGGCGGAGACGACAGCGGCCTTCGCTGGCGTCCTCGGCGCGCAGCAGCGGGTCAACATCCTCCAGGCCCAGGCCGAGGCCATCGGCCGCCTCGCGCCGCTCCTTCAGCAGCGGGTCGAGGCGGGCGCATCGTCGCCGTCCGAAATCTCCCGCGCCCGGGTGGCGGCCGATTTCGCGCGGGTGGAGCTGGACCGCGCCAAGGCGGCCCTCGGCACTGCCCGGCGGGAGCTGGCCCTCCTCATGGGCCTCGGGGCGGCGACCTTTTCCCGCGCCACGGGCAATCTCCTCCGCGTGGCGCCCCCGCCGGCGCTGCCGCAGCTGCTGAAATCCGCACAGGGCAACCCGCAGCTCACCCGCTTCACCGTGCTCCAGGCGCAGCGTCGCGCCGAGCTGCGCTCGGCCCAGGCCAAGGTGGTGCCGGACGTCACCCTCGGCGTCGGCTACCGGCACTATAACGAGACCGCCGACAGCGGGATGATCTTCACCCTGTCGGTTCCCATCCCGCTGTTCGACCGCAACGAGGGCGGTATCAGCGAGGCGCGGGAATCCCTCCTCAGGGCCGAGGCGGAGGAGGCCATCGCCCGCAGCGCGTTGATCTCCCAGCTCGGGCGCGCCCACGACCAGTTGAAGGCCGCCTTCGACGAGGTGACGCTGCTGCGCGGCAGCACCATTCCCGGCGCACGCAGCGCCTATGAAGGGGTCGAGACCGGCTACACCCAGGGCCGCTACACGCTGCTGGAACTGCTCGACGCGCAATCCGCCCTCTCCGAGGCCTCCCTGCGCGAACTCGACGCGCTCGTCACCTATCACACCGCGCTCGCGACCATCGAAGGCCTCACCGGCCGTCCCGTCGCCTTCGCCAAGGGAAAATCCAAATGAGCCGCTCGGCGCGACGGGACCTCGCGATGCTGCTCGTCGGCCTTCTGGCCGGAGCGGGCGCCGCCTACACATTCTCGGACCGCGCCGCCCCGGTGGGCGGCAGCCAAGCGGCGGAAGACAGCCACGCCGAAAAGGCGGGCGGCGGCCACGGCGACAGCCATGGCGAAGGTGCCGTCGAGCTGGACGACGCCAAGCTCTCCGCCGCCGGCATCGGGCTGGAGACGGCCGGCCCGGGCACCCTCAGGCAGACGCTCCGGCTCAACGGGCTGGTGCAGACCAACCAGGAAGCCGTCGTCCAGGTGACGCCGCGCTTTCCCGGCATCGTCCGCGAGATCCGCAAGCGCATCGGCGACACCGTGCAGAAGGGCGACGTGCTCGCGGTGATCGAGAGCAACCAGAGCCTCACCAGCTACGACCTCAAGGCGGCCATCGCCGGCACCGTGGTGGACCGGCAGGTGGCCTTGGGCGAATACGCCTCCGACCAGAAGCCGTCCTTCGTGGTCGCGGACCTCTCCACCCTGTGGGTGGATCTCTCCGTCTACCGGCGCGACTTCGCCCGCGTGCGCGTGGGCGACGCGGTGGCCATCGACCCGGACGACGGGGCGCCGCCCATCATCGGCAAGGTCTCCTACGTCTCGCCCATCGGCTCGGCCGATACCCAGTCCGCTCTGGCGCGGGTGGTCATTCCCAATGACGGCCTGAGGCTGCGGCCGGGGCTGTTCGCCAGCGGCACCATCACCCTCGCCGAGCAGCCCGTGGACCTCGCGGTGCGCCTCTCGGCGCTGCAATCCATCGAGGGGCGCACCGTGGTCTTCGTGCGCAACGGCGACGCCTTCGAGCCGCGCGACGTGGAGACCGGCGCGCGCGATGGCGCGTTCGCCGAGGTCGTGTTCGGCCTCATGCCGGGCGACGTCTACGCGGCGAAGAACAGCTTCGTGGTCAAGGCGGAACTCGCCAAAGGGAGCGCCAGCCATGAGCACTGAGACGGCGCTCCAGCGGGAGGGCGCGCGATGATCGACGCCATCCTCGCCTTCTCCATCCGCCAGCGCTGGCTGGTGGTTCTCGCCTGCCTGATGGTGGGCGCGTTCGGCGCGTGGAACTTCACCCGCCTGCCCATCGATGCGGTGCCGGACATCACCAACGTCCAGGTGCAGATCAACACCCAGGCGCCGGGCTTTTCCCCGCTGGAGGTGGAGCAGCGCATCACCTTCCCCATCGAGACCGCCATGGGCGGCCTGCCGGGGCTCCAGTACACGCGCTCCCTCTCGCGCTACGGGCTCTCGCAGGTCACCGTGGTGTTCCGCGACGGGACCGACACCTACTTCGCGCGCCAGCTGGTGAACGAGCGCATCCAGCAGGCCAAGGACCAGCTCCCGCAGGGCGTCGAGACCGCTCCGGGGCCAATCTCTACCGGCCTCGGCGAAATCTACATGTACACGGTGGAGGCGAAGCCCGGCGCGAAGAAGCCGGACGGCACGCCCTTCACCCCCACCGAGCTGCGCACGATCCAGGACTGGATCATCAAGCCCCAGCTGCGCACCGTGCAGGGGGTGGTCGAGGTCAACACCATCGGCGGCTACGAGAAACAGTTCCACGTGCTGCCCGATCCCGCCCGGCTGATGGCCTATTCCATCTCGTTCCGGGACGTGATGACCGCGCTTGCCGCCAACAACGCCAATGTCGGCGCGGGCTATATCGAGCGCAACGGCGAGCAGTATCTGGTGCGCACGCCGGGTCAGGTGGCCGGCGCCGAGGACATCCGCGAGATCGTCATTGGCTCGAAAGGCGGCACGCCCATCCGCATCGGCGACGTCTCCGAGGTGCGCGAGGGCCGGGAGCTGCGCACCGGCGCCGCGACGCTGAACGGGGAGGAGGTGGTGCTCGGCACCACCATGCTGCTCATCGGCGAGAACAGCCGCACCGTCGCCCAGCGCGTGGCGGCGCGGCTGGAGCAGATCTCCCGTTCCCTGCCGGAGGGCGTTGTCGCCCGCGCCGTCTATGACCGGGCGCACCTGGTGGAAGCCACCATCGCCACGGTGGAGAAGAACCTGCTGGAAGGCGCGCTCTTCGTTGTCGTGGTGCTGTTCGTGCTGCTCGGCAATTTCCGCGCGGCGCTGGTGACGGCCTGCGTCATCCCGCTCTCCATGATGCTCACCATCACCGGCATGGTGGAGAACAAGGTCAGCGCCAATCTCATGAGCCTCGGCGCCATCGACTTCGGCATCATCATCGATGGCGCGGTCATCATCGTGGAGAACTGCCTGCGCCTGCTCGCCGAGGAGCAGCACCGGCGTGGCCGCCTGCTGACGCGCGCCGAGCGCTTCGAGACCATCCTCGCGGGCGCCAAGGAGGTGATCCGGCCGAGCCTGTTTGGCACCCTCATCATCGCCGTCGTCTATCTGCCCGTGCTGACCCTCACCGGGGTCGAGGGCAAGATGTTCACGCCCATGGCCATCACGGTGCTGATGGCGCTGGGGGCGGCGGCGCTGTTTTCCATGACCTTCGTGCCGGCGGCGGTGGCGCTGCTCGTCACGGGCAAGGTCTCGGAGCACGAGAACTTCATCATGCGTGCGGCGCGGCGCGTCTACACGCCGCTGCTGGACGCCGCCATCAACCTGCGCGCCCTTGTGGCCGTCGGTGCGGCGGCGCTGGTGATCGCGTCGGGCGTCGCCGCCTCCCGCATGGGCGGCGAGTTCATCCCGAGCCTCGACGAGGGCGATGCCGCCATCCAGGCCCTCCGGGTGCCCGGCACCAGCCTGACCCAGTCGCTGGAGATGCAGCAGGCGCTGGAGAAGGCCCTGCTCGGGGTGCCGGAGGTGCGGGAGGTGTTCGCCCGCACCGGGACGGCGGAGGTCGCGACCGACCCCATGCCGCCCTCCATCTCCGACGGCTACGTGATGCTGAAACCGCGCGCGGAATGGCCGGACCCCGGCAAGGCCAAGAGCGCGGTGATGGAGGACATCGAGAAGGCGGCGGAACAGGTGGCGGGCAGCAATTACGAGCTGTCGCAACCCATCCAGCTGCGCTTCAACGAGCTGATCTCGGGCATCCGCTCCGACGTGGGCGTGAAGATCTTCGGCGACGATCTCGAGACGCTGCTCCAGGTGGCCGGGCAGGTGGAGGCGGTCATGCGCGCCGTCCCCGGCGCCGCCGATGTGAAAAGTGAGCAGGTCTCGGGCCTGCCCATGCTCACCGTGGCGCTGAACCGCCCGGCCATGGCGCGCTACGGCGTGAGCGTGGCGGAGGTGCAGGAGCTGGTCGAGATCGCGGTCGGCGGGCGGGAGGCCGGCGTCCTGTTCGAGGGCGACCGGCGCTTCGACATCATCGTCCGCCTGCCGGAGAACCTGCGCACGGACGTGGAGGCGCTGCGGGATCTGCCGATCCCCCTGCCGCCGGCCACGGCGGCGCCGGAGCAGGCGGTGCGCGCCGCCTGGACGCCGGCCGCCACGGGGCAGATCCGTTATGTACCGCTCTCGGCCATCGCCAGCCTCTCGGTGTCGCCCGGCCCCAACCAGATCAGCCGGGAGGACGGCAAGCGGCGCATCGTGGTGAGCGCCAACGTGCGCGAACGGGACCTCGGCTCCTTCGTCTCCGAGGCCCAGCGGCAGGTGGCCGAGAAGGTCCGGCTGCCCGCCGGCTACTGGATCGGCTGGGGCGGACAGTTCGAGCAGCTCGTGTCGGCGACGCAACGCCTCGCCATCGTGGTGCCCATCGCGCTGCTGCTCATCTTCCTGCTGCTGTTCATGAGCTTCGGGTCCATGGCCGATGCGGCGCTGGTGTTCTCCGGGGTGCCGCTGGCGCTCACCGGCGGGATCGCTGCGCTGATCCTGCGCGGGCTGCCGCTGTCCATTAGCGCCGGCATCGGCTTCATCGCCCTGTCCGGCGTGGCGGTGCTGAACGGCCTCGTCATCATCGCCTTCATCCAGAAGCTGCGGGCGGAGGGGCGCGACATCGTCACTGCCGTCCGGGAGGGGGCGCTGACGCGCCTGCGCCCGGTGCTGATGACGGCGCTGGTCGCGTCCCTCGGCTTCGTGCCGATGGCCATTGCCACCGGCCCCGGCGCGGAGGTGCAGAGGCCGCTCGCCACCGTGGTCATCGGCGGCATCGTCTCCTCCACCATCCTCACGCTGCTCGTGCTGCCGGCGCTCTACGTGCTGTTCCGGCGCGAGCCCAAACCCGCCGCCCCGCCCGAACCCGCGGCGGCCGCATCCCATTGACCCAAAGGAGAAACCCCATGCTCAAGAGCCTGATCGTCGCCCTCGGCCTCGTCGCCGCCGGCCCGGCCCTCGCCCAGCACGCCCACGGCGCCCAGAAGGGGCCGAACGGCGGCCCCATGGAGGATGTGGCGGGCGTTCATGTGGAGTTGGTCGTGGCCGGGGAGACCGTGACCTTCAACCTGCTCGACGAGGCGGGCAAGCCGCTCGGCGCCACCGGCTTCACAGGCTCCGCCATGGTTGCGGCCGGGACCGAACGCAAGACGCTGCCGCTCGCTGCCGCCGGCGAGGCCCTCGCCGGGAAGGCGGCCGCGCCCGTCGCCAAGGGTGCCGCCGTGACCCTGCTCATCAAGACGCCCACCGGGAAGTCCGGTCAGGCCAAGTTCACGGCGCCCTAGGACGGCACCGATGGCACGGCCTCGAAGGCTCGGCGGCGCGGCTGCGGCCGTGACCGCCTTGCTCGGTCTCGGGTCGCCGGCGCTGGGCCTGGACCCGAGACCGACCACCTATCGCGAAAGGGTGAGGCACGACTTCCGCGATGTGCAGCTCGGCCTCGCGCATCCCGCACCCGACGGGCGCAGCACGCCTGTCAGCCCTCCGGCCACGCAGGACCACCGGTCCCGCGGGCCAACCACCGCCCCCGGCATCCCCGCCACACCGATTACGAAAGGCACGCCATGAAAGGCCCGCGCTACACAAGCCTCATCTGCCTCGCCCTCAGCAGCCTTGCCGTGGGCCCGGCCCTCGGAGGCGGCATCCCGCCCGCGCGGCCAGCGAGCGCCTTGGACGCCGGCTGCGAGCATGGCAGCGCCGGCGCGCACAACCTCTTCTGCGCGAAGACCAAATCGGAATGCATCAGCAGCAACCGCGCATTCCGGCCGCACGAGATCACCCATTGCTCCATTCGCTATGACCAGTGCATGCGGGTGTGGGGCACGGCCAAATGAGGGCGGCGGCGTCTTCAGCGTGGATGCTGCGTCTTCTGGTGGCGGCCGCATCACCTCTTGCGCTCGGGCCGGCGCAGGCCAGCGAGAGACACAATGAGCGCGATCTGATCCGGGCCTTCACCTTTCAAAACCTCACGGTCTATTGCGGCCAGTTCACCCCCGCCGCCCTCTCCCAGACGGTCGGAAAGGACGGCGGGATCAACGGGCTGGCTCTCCATGTGAAGGCGGAAGCCGCAGCCGAACTTCCCGAGGCGGACGCCGATCGCCTCCTCCGGCGCTCCGCGGATACCGCGCGCGCCCTCGCACTGAACGCGGTGCGTCTGCACTATGACGCAGATCGCGAAGTGGAAAACGCCCGCATCACACAATGGTGCGACGCGGTCGTGGTACCTGCGGTGCGGCGGCATATTGAATCGCATGGTGCAGCGGAAGAGGGTGGCCCGACGGCGACGGAGCAGCGCCGGCCTTGAGGCGGTCTCACTCGGAACGCCGCTGGCGCCCTTCATCACCGAGCACGCCTGCCGGAAGGTCCCCGTGTGCGTTGTGGAGCATCGGTGCCAACCGTTTCATATCCCGCCCCAACGGATAGAAATACTCCCAAGGGAGGCGGCCATGAACACCGGAATTGTCTTCGCACTCGTCTCGGCCGGCCTGTTCGGCGCAAGCACGCCGCTCGCCAAGCTGCTCCTTGGCGCCATCGATCCGTGGATGATGGCCGGCCTGCTCTACCTCGGGGCAGGTGCGGGCCTCGCCGCCGTGCATCTGTCCCGGGCCGCGCTCCGGCTGCCGGCGGTGGAGGCGCCGCTGCGGCGGACCGACGTGCCGTGGCTCGCGCTGGTGATCCTTGCCGGCGGCGTCCTCGGCCCGCTGCTGCTCATGTTCGGCCTCGCCCGGACCGACGGCGCGAGCGCATCCCTTCTGCTCAATCTGGAAGGTGTGGCGACCATGGCCATCGCCTGGATCGCCTTTCGCGAGAATGTGGACAGACGCCTCCTTCTGGGCGCGCTCGCCATCCTCGCCGGCGCGGCGCTGCTGTCATGGCAGGGCCGGGCGACGCTCGACCTCGGCGCCATGCTGATCGCCGGCGCCTGCCTGTGCTGGGGCATCGACAACAACCTCACGCGCAAGCTCTCCTCTGCCGATCCCGTGCAGATCGCCATGCTGAAGGGCCTGATCGCCGGAACCATCAACCTGGTGATCGCGCTCGGCCACGGGGCGGCCCTCCCTTCAGCAGGGGCGGTGGCCGCTGCTGCCGTGGTCGGCTTCTTCGGCTATGGGGTCAGCCTCGCCCTGTTCGTGCTCGCGCTGCGCCATCTCGGCACCGCGCGCACCGGCGCCTATTTCTCGCTCGCGCCGTTCGTGGGCGCGCTCCTCGCCATCGCGCTGCTCGGCGAGGCCCTTACGCCCCAGCTCGTGATCGCGGGCCTCTTCATGGCGCTCGGCCTCTGGCTCCACCTCTCCGAGCAGCATGAGCACGAGCACGCCCACGAAGCTCTGGAACACGAGCACCGCCACCGCCACGACGCGCACCACCAGCACGCCCACGAGGCGGGCATCCCGGCCGGCGAGCCGCACACCCACCGGCACCGACACACACCCATGGTGCACCGGCATCCGCACTACCCCGATATCCACCACAGGCACGGCCACGGCGCGTGACGTCTGAGACCGGATTGCGCGCGGATCATCGATCACGGCCGTCCGTCATCGAGGCTTCCCTATATGCTCGAAATCCCGTCCCATAGGGACAGGACACGAGACGGAGGCTCAGATGCGGGAGGGACAGGGACCGGATCTCATCCAACGCATGGCGCCTCCCCCCGTGCGGCCGCCGCGCCGGTACCGCGCAGTCCTTGCGGGCGCGCTGGCTGCGGTGCTCGCCGCCATGCCTGGTGTGGCCGAGACGCAGAAGGCATCCACGTCAACGTCGCCGGAGCCGGTGCGGATGGTGCTGGATCGGCCTGCCCTGAGCATGGTCGAGGCCAAGGGCTGGTCTTTCGCCGCGCTCATGGGCGCGCCCGGCGCGGCAACGCTCGATGCGTTGAAGGCCCGCAGCCCGCTCTATGGCGACCTCTCCCGCCAGCTCGGCGACGACGTGAAGGCACTGCGGACGGAGATGGCGACCAACAAGCGCCCGCTGTTCGAGGTGACCGACGACAATGTGGGCCGGATCATCGACCTGCGCTGGCTCGCCTCGCCTTTGGCCAGCTTCCGCCTCGTCGGCGTGGTCAACCGCACCGACCGGCGCGATTTCACCGCGCTGACATCCCGGCCGTCCTGCGGCGAGGTGCGCCTCATCTATCGCCTCGCCTATCGCTTCCGCCGGGGGGCCCTTGTCTATGCCTCCCGTCTGCCGGGGAACGTCAATGCGGTGTTCGACGTGCCGGCCGCGGCCGGGGTCCCCTGCCCCGACCTCGCCCGCGCCTGGACGCCGCCGCACCCCGATATGGACGCGGCCGAGACGGCGAACTGGCTGGCGACCGGGCCGCTCGCGGGCCTCGACTTGCGGCAGATCGAGATCAACGCCCAGGTGGTCCGCCTGCCGTCCGGCATGGAAACCGAGCTCGGCGGGCAGGCCATCTATCTCATGCGGGTGTTCCGCATTGAAGGCGACCGCGCCATTCCAAAGCCGCTGGAGAACACGCCAGATGTGGCGCGGCTCGGCGCCGATGCCGCATTGAAGGCGCGTCTGGTGGACTATCTGCGGGCCCACCTGCCTGAGATCGACCGGGGCGTGTACCAGATCCCGGACGAGTTCCTGGCCGACAAGGCCCTCTCCTTCTCCACCTTCGGCAGCGCGCGGACCGCCAACCACCCCTTCGCCAGCCTCTTCACGCCAACGGATTTTGCCGGCCTGCCCTATGCGGACCTCGGCTATGTGGCCTCCCCGGCCGGGCTGATCGCGCGGCTCGATGACGGAACCTGCACCGGCTGCCATCAGGGCGCGGCGACGGCGGGCTTCCATCTGATCGGCCATGACGAGCCGGACGCCTCCCCCTTCAACGTGGTGAAGGTGCCCATCTCGCCCCATCTTTACGCCGAGGATGCGCGACGGCGCGCCTATCATGCCGCGCTGGCGGAGGGGCGCGACCCCGACGTGTTCCGGCCGCTCTCCATCGCGCCGCCGGCCTCGTGGACCGGCGCGACCCCGCATGCGCCGATGCCGGCGGCCGCCACCATGGCTTGCCTGCTGCCCAAGGAGCCGGCGCCCTTCAAGGACGGATGGATCTGCGGCGGTGCGTTCTCCTGCGAGGCCATCGCCCACAATCCCCGCCTGCCGGTGGAGACCGGCCAGTGCATGCCAAGGCCGGAAAAGGGCCGCAACAATGGCATCGTCTCCGGCATGGCCTGCCTCTCCGGCGAGATCGTGCCCGGGAGGGCGCCCTATCTCGATCGGTTCCGCATCCTCCGGCAGATCAACAGCCAGTCGGCGACGGTCTCGCCCACCGCCTACAATTGCCGGCCGGCAAAACTCGGCGTTCCGGGCGGTGCGGCCTATCGCCAGTGCACGCCGGCCGAGCGCGCGTTCTCGGGATTCACGGCGGGCCAGGCACCGGCGGAAATCTGCGCCCTGGTCGGTGGCAAGGCGTTCGATTTGTGTGTCGCAACCGACAACTTCGCCAAATGCATGGATGCAAGCGTGGTCCGCGGCAACCGGCCGAGCTGTGGCACCGGCCGCTTCTGCCGCGAAGACTTCATGTGCCAGGCCCTGCCGCCGAACATTCCCGGCGTCGCCCCGGTGGCGCGGGACAACGGCTTCTGCTCACCCACCTATTTCGTGTTCCAGATGCGCATCGACGGCCATCCGGATCCGATCCAGGGCGTGAAATAGATCCGCCGGCCGGCCTCGGGGGAGGCCGGCCGACCACTCGCATGGACCTATCGCAGGTCCGTCAGGTCGGGTTTTCCAGATTGAACTGGCCGGCGTGCTCGTCATAGCCGAACAGCTCGCCATAGCGGCCCCAGGTTATGAGCGCACGCAGGGTCGTCTCGGCGAAGTCCTCGGACATGTGGTCCTCCAGTTCCTCGCTGAAGCGGGTGAACGGCGCGCGGTGGGTCGGCCGCTCGTCCAGCACCCGACGGATGAGGCCGGCCAGCGGCACGTAGGCCATCAGGTGATCCGCGAACAGGCGCTTGCGGGCATCCACCTCGGATTCGGCAAAGTGCCGGCCGGCCTCCGACAGCGTTACGTCGCCCGCTTCCACACCCGCGAACCGCAGCAGCTGCAGCGTCTCGACGATGGGGAACAGCTCGTCCACCTCCATCTGCAAGGCGGCTGCGAGAACGGGGAGATCGGCCCTGCCGTTGTAGGGCGGGGCGGCCAGCGTCTCCATCAGGCCCGAGAGGAGGTTGGTGGAGATGTTGGGCAGAGCGGTGCCGATCCCCGCGATGCCGGCGCCTTCGTGCCTGGGTTCGCTCTTTTCCAGCGGCGTCCGCTGGGTCATGCGGCCATAGATGTCATCCACGATGGCGCGGAACACCGGGTCGAGCCGCGCGCGCGGATGCGGCAGGTCGATCTTGATCTCCGCCGCCACCCGGCCGGGATTGGAGGAGAAGATCAGGATGCGGTCGCACATGAGCACCGCTTCCTCGATGTTGTGCGTGACCATGAGAATGGACTTGATGGGCAGCCGCCCCTCGATCCACAGGTCGATCAGGTCGGTGCGCAGGGTCTCGGCGGTGAGCACGTCGAGCGCCGAGAAGGGCTCGTCCATGAGCATCAGGCGCGGGTGCACCACCAGAGCGCGGGCGAAGCCCACGCGCTGGCGCATGCCGCCGGAAAGCTCCTTGGGATAGGCGCTCTCGAAGCCGTCGAGTCCGATGAGGTCGATGGCCTGAATGGCGCGGCGCCGGCCTTCCGCCGCTGGCACGCCGATGGCGTCGAGACCGACCTCCACATTCTCCAGAACGGTGAGCCAGGGAAACAGCGCGAAGCTCTGGAACACCATGGAGAGGCCCTCGCACGGGCCGGTGACGGGCTTGCCGCACCATTCCACGCGGCCGGTGGTGGGCTTCACCAGGCCGGAGATGATGCGCAGGAGCGTGGATTTGCCGGAGCCCGAGCGGCCCAGAAGCCCCACCACTTCGCCCTCATTGATGGTGAGCGACACGTCATCCAGCACCAGCAGGTCGGCATTCTCACCCTTGTGGTAGATCTGCCGGACGCCC
This sequence comes from Xanthobacter aminoxidans, assembly GCF_043193615.1. Classification (NCBI taxonomy): domain Bacteria; kingdom Pseudomonadati; phylum Pseudomonadota; class Alphaproteobacteria; order Hyphomicrobiales; family Xanthobacteraceae; genus Xanthobacter; species Xanthobacter aminoxidans. The sequence continues at coordinate 933,306 of NZ_JBAFUS010000001.1, forward strand.
GAGGCGGAGACGAGGGTTTTCTTTTCGCTGTCGACGACAGAGGCGTGGTGTTCCATCAGGGTCATCTCATCCTCCATCAGTCGAGGCGCAGACGGCGGCCGGCGAAGACATAGAGCGGACGCCAGAGCAGTCGGTTGAACAGGATCACGAAGATCGACATCACCGCGATGCCGAGCACGATGCGGGGATAGTCGCCCGCGGCGGTGGCATCGGCGATGTAGGCGCCGATACCGTGGGCGCGCAGCGTGGTGTCACCCCAGCTCGCCACCTCGGCGACGATGGAGGCGTTCCAGGAGCCTCCGCTCGCGGTGATGGCGCCGGTGACGTAATAGGGAAAGATCCCCGGCAGCATCACCTTCTTCCACCAGCTCCAGCCGCGGATGCGGAAGGTGCCCGCCGCCTCCCTCAGATCGTTGGGGAAGGCGCTGGCCCCCGCCACCACGTTGAACAGGATGTACCACTGGGTGCCGAGCACCATCAGCGGCGACAGCCAGATGTCCGGGTCGAGGCCGAGCCGGACGATGGCCACCACCGCGAACGGGAAGATGATGTTGGCCGGGAAGGCCGCGAGGAACTGCGCCAGCGGCTGCACCCGCTCGGCCCAGGCCGGCCGGAGGCCGATCCAGACCCCGATGGGCACCCAGATGAGGGTGGCAAGGGCGATCAGCACGATCACCCGCAGCATGGTCAGCACCCCGAGGCCGAAGGCCTGCGCCACCTCCGGCCAGGTCAGCTCGGTGGCGACGAAGGTGACGATAGTCCACAGGCAATAGGCCGTCACCGCCAGCACCAGCGCGAGCCACACCTTGTCGGAGAGGGGGCTGGACAGGGCGCGGCGGGCGTCCCCCGGCACCGCGACCGGAAGGGCGAGGCGCTGGCGCGGGACCGCGGACAGCAGCGCGCCCAGCGGCCCCAACAGACGCTGGAACAGGCGGGTGCGCCGGGCCGCCGAGAGCAGCCAGGAGGACGGCGCGGCCCCGCTGGCGGAGGTCTCCACCCGGAACTTGTCGGCCCACGCCACCAGCGGGCGGAACAGCAGCTGGTCGTAGATGAGGATGACGGCCAGCATGGCCAGCACAGCCCAGCCCACCGCCGGCAGGTTCTGCTCCTTGATGGCGAGGGCCACGTAGGAGCCCACCCCCGGCAGGGTGATGGTGGTGTCGCCCACCGAGATGGCCTCCGACGCCACCACGAAGAACCACCCCCCGGACATGGACATCATGGTGTTCCACACCAGTCCCGGCATGGAGAAGGGCACTTCCAGCCGCCAGAAGCGCTGCCAGCCGGTGAGGCGGAAGGAGCGGGTGGCCTCGTCGAGGTCGCGCGGCACGGTCTTCAGCGACTGGTAGAAGCTGAAGGTCATGTTCCAGGCCTGGCTGGTGAAGATGGCGAAGATGGCCGCCAGTTCCACCCCCAGCACCTTGCCCGGGAACAGGGACATGAAGCCCACCACGGTGAAGGACAGGAAGCCCAGCACCGGCACCGACTGGAGGATGTCCAGCATGGGGATGAGCACCATCTCCGCCCGCCGGCTCTTGGCCGCCAGCGCGCCGTAGAGGAAGGTGAAGACCAGCGAGGCGACGATGGCCGCCAGCATGCGCAGCGTGGTGCGCAGCGCATATTCCGGCAGTTGGGCGGGATCGAGGGAGACGGGCGTCTGGTTCAAGGCCGCGAGGGGCACGAGTGTGCCCTGCCCGCCGTGCACGATCAGGATGAGCGCGCCGAACAGCAGGCCGAAGGCCAGCGCATCCCACAGGTTCGGCGCGAAGCGCCGCCGACGGCCCGCTTCCAGGGCCGGGTGCTGCATCGTCATGACGACAGATCCGAATGCGATTGGAATTTACGGCGCCGACGGGCAGCCGGTGCCGGGAGGTTTCGCATGGGACTGGGGCTCACCCTGTCCTGCCGGGACAGCAGGAACCGCCCTGCCCGAGGCCGCGCAGCGGAGCACGGCCATGCGACGCCACCGTGACGGCGCCGCGGTGGGGCTGTGGTCAGCCAGGATGGGTGCCAGGCCTGCGCCTGTGCGCGCATCGGCTTCGATCGCCGTCCTCGTTACGATGAGAGAACGCGATAGGTCTGCGGAAATACAGCGCCCGCATGGCTCACCTCTTGTCCCGGAGCCTGCCGGCGGGACGGTGAACCGGACGCGAAAGGTCAGGTCCGCGCGGCCGCGGGCGGGCTCGAGCTAGATCGACTGGAACTGTCCATCACCCGATTGCTTTCAAGAAATCCGGCCGGCCTGACGGTGGAGTCTTCGATGAACCCGCGAACGGGCACGCTCCATCTCCCAGGCATCCGGTGACGCCGCCTATCGCGCCCGGCGCCGGCGCGGTCAAGCGGAAAATGCGCGGTGCGGCAAGGCGTCCGGACTGACGCTGCGAGACCGGCTTCGGCGCCCCCGGGACAGCAGCTGAGGCACGAAATCTCCGGTCATCAGCCATGAATGAATGCATCCGGCGCGGCCTTGAGCCGTGCCCCGCCCTACCTGCCGCTCCGTCTCCGGAGCCCATCGACCGCCCGAAGGATCGCCTTCGCCTCGGCCCCGGCGTCGAACGGCACTGTATCTCCACCCCGCCCGTAGAGCCGCGCGTCGAGGCCCGCCGTCTCTTGCCCGCTCACCGGCAGTCCGAGTGCGCGCCACCGGCGCAGGTGACGCTCCACCGCGCGGCGGAGCGCGAATGGCTCGCCGGTCCGCACCGCCCGGCGCACGGCGATACGGGTGGGGTCCACTGGCGAGAGCCGCCCGAGCGCCCTCACCACGTTATCCCGCCGGCGCGGTCCGAGGCCCGCGAGGACCAGCACACATCCCGCCAACAGCCCGCCCGTGATGGCCAGCGCCGCGGCCCGCACCTGCCCGGCAGGCAGATGCCCGGTGCCGCCGACCCCGGCATAGATGCTGGCATAGCCGAAGGGGATCGCCGGGATCTCCGCCGTGCGCATCTGCCGTGCTTCGGTGTCAAACCAGGGGATAGCGATGGCCGGAAGGACGGCGGGGTCGCCGGTGCTCGGCCGCAGGTGCCATTCCCATGTCACCGTCGTCACCGGCCCGTCTGGCGTCAGGCGCTGCGTGCGCGCCTCCGGCGCCGCGAAGCTGATGAGCCAGGGCGCGCGCACGATGGGGCGCGGCGGCACCAGATGCGACGGCGCCCCTACCGCCTCGATGGTGACACGGCGGACGAGGGTTTCCCCGTCGCGCAGCTTGCCGGGCTCGGCGGACAGCGCGTCGGTGACGGTGAGGCTGCGCGCCGCGAGCGTTGCCCCCTCCACCGGGAACGGGGCCACCGCCACCGTCACGGGCTCCGCCGTGACCGGCAATTCCTCCCGCGGCGCATCGGTGCCCACCACGGTCAGCCGGTGCGTCACCGGCCCGATAGTGAGGGGACCCGCGTGGCGCGGGAACAGCGCGATGCGGCGCTCGAACACCCGGACGGACCGCCCCTCCACCTGCTCCGTTCGCCACTGATCGCGGGCGAGCTGCATCCAGTCATAGTCGGGAGAATCAGGAAAGCTCAGCTTTTCCAGCGTGATCTGCCGCTCGTATTCGCCGCGCACGAGAACGGGGATCATCTCGCCCGCCACCGGCCGCATCTCGGGAATGACCAGCCGCAGGCTCTCCGCCCGCGTGGCGCCGGCCGGGCACAGGAGGAGCAGGAGGCAAAGCGCACGGCGTAGCCTCATTGTGCGTCTCCATCCCGCCCGATCAGACCCAGGGCCCCGCGGCGCTCGAACTCCTTGCGCAGGCGCAGGCGCAGATATGCGCCGGGATCGTCGGCGATGGTGTCGAGCCAGGCATCGGAAGCGACGATCCCGCGTGCCTCGATCGGCTTTTTCAGCTCCGGGTCGGGGGTGGCCACCACGCCGTCGCCCGTGTTCGCGGATGCGGTTCCCACAGCAGCCGGGATATGGCCGCGGACGACGCTGGTGCCCAGCGTCTTGGGCGCCAGCGCGTCGATGATCCCGCGCAGCCGACGCGCCTCGGCGTCCGCCGGGTCCACGAACAGCACGGCGTCGAGATAGGCGACGGACAGCGCGTAGCGGCCGGTCGCCGCGAGGGTCAGGGCGCGGTTGAAGGTCTCGCTGCGGCCGGCCTCCGCGAAGGCCGCGTCCGCGGCGGGGTAGTCACCTGCCCGGTAGAAGGCGATGCCCCGCGCGGCGGCATCATCCTGCCAGGGCGCCGTTCCCGGCGCCCCGGCCCAGAAGGCGAGCCGCGCAAGGGAGGACGGCCCCGCAAGCATGAGGCAGGCGATGCCCGCCGCCGCCATGAGGAGGATGCGCCGTGCCGGGGAGAGGCCGCTCATGCGCGCCTCCGGAACAGGGCGAGGAACGGGATGAGCGCGAGCGCCGCGACCAGCGGGCCGAGATCCTCGAACGCAAGCCCCGCCGCCCGCCCGTCACGCGTGAGCGCCGCCGAACCGGACAGGCGGTCGATGACCGGCCGGGGCGCACGGGCCGGCGCGGATGCGACGCCCAGCGCCTCGAGCGACGCCCCTCCGTCGCTCCCCGCGCCGAGGGCGAGAGTGAAGAGGCGGACGCCGCCCATGGCGAGCCGCGCCGCCTCCGTGCGCGCCGCTGCATCGAGGCCGCTGCCGTCCGAGATCAGAACGAGATCCGCGTCCGGCGTCCCCTCCAGCATGCGGCGGGCGAGCCGCAACGCGGCGGCCGGCCGGGCGCCACTGCTCGGCATGGTATCGGGGCCAAGCACGGCGATCAGGCTCTCCAGCACCGCGGGATCACCCGTCGGCGCCGCCACGTCATAAGCCTCGTCGGAATAGAGGATGAGGCCCACCGGCCGCCCGGCCGCGGCAGCCATGACGCCGGCGGCGGCGGCCTGCGCATCGGCCAGCGCCGCTCCGGCGACGCCGGGCGTCAGACCGATGGCCACCAGCACGGCCCCCGCCCCGGCGAATTGCGGGGCGTCCGCGCGCGGGATCGCAGGCCCCGCAAGGCCGAGGCCGACCAGCGCCGCCGCCGCCACCGGCATCAGGCTGGCACCGGCATCGTCCCGGCGCAGATGGCCGAGGGTGCGCATGGCCGCCAGCATGGCGGGCGTCATCACCCGCCCCCAGCCGCCCGCCACGGGGCCGCGCCGCCACAGCCAGACGGCCAGCGCGGCGAGGAGCGGCAAGGCGGCGAGCCACCAGGGGCGGAGCAGGACGAAGCCATTCATGAACGCCGCCCCATGGCCGGCAGCAGGGCCAGCAGCGCGGCAAGGACGAGCGCCGCCGCCGCGGGCCACATCCAGAGGGAGCGCCAGTACAGGGTCGGGGGGCGCCGCATGGGGTTCGGCTCCAGCCGGTCGAGGGTCGCGGCCACGTCCACCAGATCGTCGAGGGTGCGCACCCGGAAACTCGCCCCGCCGCCGGCGGCGGCAGTGGCCCGGAGGCCGGCGACATCCACCGCATCGCTGGCGTCCGGCTGGCTCTCCAGATCCTCCGGTCCAAGGGCGATGGTGTGCACGCGGATGCCGTGGCGGGCCGCAAGCTGCGCCGCGTCGCTCGCCTGCACCTTGCCCGAGGTGTCGATCCCGTCCGAGAGCAGGATCACCGCTTGGGACCTGGCTTCTTTGGACCTGGCTTCTTTGGACCTGCCATCGCTGCGGGAAAGGCGGCGCACGGCGAGGCCGAGCCCCTCGGAAATCGCCGTGGACAGGCCGGAGATGCCGATCTGCAACGTCTCCACGGCGCGGGCCGTGGAAGCCACGTCGAAGGTGGGCGGCTGCGCCACATAGGCCCGGTCGCCGAAGACGACGAGGCCGATCCTGTCGCCCTGCCGGCCGGCAATGAAGCGCGCCGCGACCGCCTTGACCGCGTCGAGGCGCGACAGCGGCCGGCCGTCGAGCACGAAGTCCGTCTTCGCCATGCTCCCCGACAGGTCGAGGGCGAGGATGATCTCCCGGCCGGACGCGGTGGGAAGGCTCACGGGCGTGGCGACGCGCGGCCCGGCCAGCGCCACCACCAGCGCGATCCAGGCCCCCGCGCGCAGCAGGGCCGCGACGGGGTCATGGCGCAGGCCGGACGGGGCGGCAGCGGCAAAGGCGGTGGCATCGACGGCGAGCGAAGCCATCGCCGGCGCCCGCGCCGCGAGGACGCGCCCGACCAGCCACGGTAGGGGCAGGAGCAGCAGGACGAGGGGAAAGGCGAGGCTCATCGGCGCGCGCGCCTCGCCTTCAGCGCGATGCGCTCGATGGCCTCGGCGCCGGGCGGCGGCGCGGCGCCGTAGGCCGCGGCGCGCAGTTCGTCGGGCAGGCGGCCGAGGATGCGGGCGATGGCGAGCAGCCGTGCCTCGGGCTCAAGGGAGCGCACCGCCCGGAGCCGCGCACGGAGCGGGACAGGCCGCGCGAGGAGCGGCAGCACGAGGGCGCAGCACAGCGCGCCGAGGAGCAGGCCGAGGCCGAACAGGGCGACAAGGTCGGTCGCATGGAGCGCCATCAAGGCGGGCGGCAGGCGCCCTTCCGGCAAGGCGGCGATCAGCTCAGCCTGCGTCATCCGGGATCACCTCGAGGCTGACATTCAGGCCGGCCATCCGGTCGGCCAGCGGTGCGGGATCGAACGGGCGGAGCCGCGCCAGCCGCCGCTCCGCCCCGGCATGGATCGGCAAAGGCGCGGCGGGCGGCGCCACGTCGAGCGGATCGAGCGGAAGCAGCACGCGCACCCGCCGCTGACGCGCGAGGCGTGCCAGCGCCGCCTCGTCGGCCGGGCGGATGCCGTCCGGACCGGTGGCGATGAGCACCTCCGCGCCCGATGGGACCATGGCCACCGCCCGCGCCAGCACCTCGCGCAGGGACGTCGCCCCGTCTCCCCTCCGGCCCGCCGCGAGCGCGCGGTCGTGGCTGTCGGCCAGCATCCGGCTGATGCGGCCCATCTGCGCCACCCCGGCGCCTGCGGCGGCGACGGCAACGCCGGACGCATCGAGGCTGATGGCGGCGAGGACGGCGCGGCGCGCCGCCGCCTGCCAGCCGCGCCGGGCCAGAACGCGGGCGGCGCGCACCGAGCGCAGGCTGTCCCCGGTGCCCCAGAGCATGGCCGGCCGGAAATCGGCGATCAGCAGCACCGTGTCGTCGCGCTCCTCATGGAAGCTGCGGATGTGCGGCGCCCCGGTGCGGGCGGTGGCGGCGGGATCGATCCGCCGGAAGTCGTCGCCTTCGGCGAAGGCCCGGATCTCCCGAAGGTCCATGCCGGAGCCCGCCGGGCGCGCCTGCACCGCGCCGGGGCGCCGCGTCACCGGGCGGTGGCGGGCGCGCGGCAGGCGCGTGTCGCGCAGCGCCAGCAGTTCCGCCGCGACGAGCCGGATGCCGGGCGCATCGAGCGCCGCCGTCACCATGGCTCCACCGCCTTCAGGATGTCGGCGACGAGGCTGCGGCCGGTGCGTCCCTCGCCGACGGCAGCCCAGGTCGGCACCAGCCGATGGGCCAGCGCGTCGGGCGCCAGGGCAATGACATCCTCGGGCAGGCCGTAGTCGCGCCCCTTCAGCCAGGCGAGGGCCTGCGCCGCCGCGGCCAGCGCCAGCGTGCCGCGCGGCGAGACCGGGTGTTCCACCCATTCGGCGACCACCCCACCGGGCCGCGAGGCCATCACCAGCCGGACGATGAAATCCTTGAGCGCCGGAGCGAGATGGACGGTCGCGACCTCGGCCTTGGCCTGCGCCAGCGTGTCCGGCGACAGTGCGGCCTCCGCCTGCGCCGGCCCCGCGATCCGCTCCGCGGCGACGAGATCGAGGATCGCGCGCTCCTGCTCGGCGTGGGGCAGTCCGAGGGACAGGTGGAGCAGGAAGCGGTCCATCTGGGCTTCGGGCAGGGGAAAGGTGCCCTCGTGCTCGATGGGGTTCTGGGTCGCCACCACCATGAAGGGCTGCGGCAGCGGGCGGGTGACGCCCGAGGATGTCACCTGCCCCTCGGCCATGGCTTCCAGCAGCGCCGACTGCACCTTGGGCGGCGCCCGGTTGATCTCGTCCACCAGGACGAGCGCATGGAACAGCGGCCCGGCGACGAAATCGAAGCGTCCGGTCTCCGGCCGGAACACCTGGGTGCCCGTCAGGTCCGAGGGCAGCAGGTCCGGGGTGCACTGGACGCGGGCGTGGCTCCCCGGCAGGCTGGCGGCGAGGCGCTTGACGGCGCGGGTCTTGGCGATGCCCGGCGGCCCCTCGATCAGCACATGGCCGCCGACCAGCAGGGCGATCAGCAGCCGCTCCACCAGCGCCTCGTGGCCGATCAGCCCGGCGGCGACGGCGCTGCCGAGGCGGGTGATCGGATGGCTCATGTCGTTCATGCCCGGCGCCTCCCATGGTCGGGAGAGGATGGGGGCGCCCGGTGCCGCGCCGCCAGAGAGCCCTTCCCGGCCGGTTCGGGAAGATCACCCGGATCAACGGGGAAGACGTGCCGTCGCCCGCATGCCGCCGCCCGACGGCGCCAGCGCGAAGCTGCCGCCGAGCGCATCGACCCGCTCGCGGATGCCGAGCAGGCCGTAGCCGTCGCCCGCCCGGCTGTCGGGCCGCGCGGCGCCGTCGTCCTCGACGGTCAGGGTGATCGTCTCGGCGACCTCCAGAGTCAGGATGACGCTGCCGGGGCCGCCATGGCGGACGGCATTGGTGAGGCATTCCTGGGCGATGCGGTAGAGGCTGAGGGCGAGGGTGTCCGGCACCGCCTCCATGTCGCCCGTCAGCTCCAGCGCGAAGCAGATGGCAGGCACGCGGCTGCGCCAGTCGGCGACGAGCCGCTCCAGCGCGTGGCGCAGGCCGAGGTCGTCGAGATCGGGCGGGCGCAGGCGGGACAGCTCGGCGCGCAGGCTGTCCATCATCTGGCCGCTGATCTCGGCGATCCGCGCGCCGTCCTCGGCGGTGGTCTCCTTCGACTGCGCGATGGCCGTGGCCAGCGCCCGGGTGGCGGTGAGGCACTGGCCGAACTCGTCGTGCAGCTCGCGGGCGAGCGCCCGCCGCTCGCTCTCCTGCATGGTGAACAGGCGGCGCGTCAGCTCGGTGCGCATGGCCTGCGCCTCCTTGAGCGTCTCCGCCGTATGGTTCAAAGCGGTGCTCAGGCGATCGAACTCGGCGACGTGGAGCGGCGGCAGCCCGGCCGAGAAGTCGCGCCGCTGGAGGCGCTCGATGCCGCTCAGGATGATGCGGAACGGGGCGAGGAGCCGGACCATCAGCAGGCCGGTGAGAATGGAGCCGCCAACCGCCATGCCCACCGCCACCCGCATCAGGTCGCCGGTCCGCGTCCAGGCCCGGCTCATGACGACTCCGGTGTCGGCCGAAGCGGTGACATAGGCATCGGTCAGGTAGCGCGTGCGCACCGGCACGGACATGGGCTCAGGCATCAGGCCGAGGTGCCCCGCCAGCCAGACGAACCAGCCCGGCGGCGCCACATCGGCGGCGACATAGGGGCCGCAGCGCCGGTGCAGCGGATTCTCCCGCGCGCCGAGTTCGACGCAGATCCCCGGTGCGATGAGGGTCCAGGCGGGAAAGGCCTGCCAGTCGCGGAACACCGGCACCGGCGCCACGCCGCCGAAGGCGAGCCCCTCGAAGCTCGGGCGGGCGGCGATGGCGTCGGCGACGCGGACGGCGGTGGTCGCCACATCCTGCCGCGCGGCCTGCGCCGTATCCCAAAGCACCCAGCCGGCGGCGACCACCACCGTGGCAAGCCCCGCCGCCAGCACGCGCAGCACCAGCTGGGGCAGGAGCCGGCGCATCAGATGGCCGGGACGAGGCCGGACCGCTGAGCCTTCAGCACCAGGTCGGCGTCGCCGGAGGCGCCGAGCTTGGCCCGGATCAGCGACAGGTTGTTCTGGACGGTCTTGGAGGAGAGCCCGAGGCTGCGGGCGATGGAGCGGCCGTTCATGCCGCGCGCGACGAGCAGCAGGATCTCGCGCTCACGCGGTGTCAGGCTGGCGATCTCGTCGGTGCCGAGCGAGGTGCGGGCCAGCTCCTGGGCCATGTCGGACGACAGCGCCCGCCGCCCCGCCGCCACCGCCGTTATGGCCTTGACCAGTTCCTCCGGCGGGCTGCTCTTGGACACGAAGCCCCGCGCGCCCGCCGCCATGGCCTTCTGGGCGAAGATGGCGCCCTGGTGCATGGACACGACGATGATCCGCGCCCCCGGATCGCGGGCCACCATGGCCTCCACCGCCGTGAAGCCGCCGCCGCCGGGCATGGACAGGTCCATCAGCACGATATCCGGCGCATGGGCGGCGAAGGCGGTGAGCGCCGCGATCCCGTCGCCCGCCTCGGCCACGACAGAAAGGCCGGGCTGACGGTCGAGCAGCCGGCGGTAGCCCTCGCGCACGATCGGATGATCGTCGACCAGCAGAATGCGGATCATGTCCATGGGGCGAGGATATCCCTCCGCGGCGCCCGCACAATGGGGCGACACGGTTGGGAAGGCTCGACGGGGGCTGCGACCGTTCGGGTCGGGCGGTCTCGGCGAGCCCGGCGCGATACGCGCGCCCTCCCCCCGTTGAACTCGGCTCACACCTGCCTCGGTCTATTCGACCTTCAAGGGTGAGGCGCGGCTGACCCTCAGCTGCCGCTGCGGGTGCGCAGCTGCGGCACGAACAGGTCGCTCCAGCTCGCCGGCTTCGCCTTGATGGAGCCCGCGAGGTGCATGAAATCGGCGATCTTCATGATGCCCTCGGGGGTGGTGGAGAACCAGGTGTCCTTGTCCTCCAGCATCTCCAGCACCTCCTGCTGGGTAGTCTTCACCTTGGAGGAGCGCACATAGATCTCGGCTGCGGCCGCCTTGTCCTTGGCGATGAACTGATCCGCCTCGTCGAGCGCGTCGAGGAAGGCCTGCACCACCTTCGGGTTGGCATCGACGAAGCGCTTGGGCGCGAAGGTTACGTCCATGGTCAGGCGCCCGAGAATATCCACCGAGTTCGCCACCCGGCGCACGTTGGGGTTCTTCACCTCCAGATAGGAGAAGGGCGGCGAGGTGAAGTGCGCGGTGATCTCGGTCCGGCCGGCGGTGAGGGCCGCGAGCGCCTCGGGATGGGGCAGGCCCACGGTCATGGGATCGAGCTTGGCATAGTTTTCGCGGCCGAACTCCTGCGCCGCCATCATCTGGAGAATGACGGCCGAGAGCGATGTCTTGATGCCCGGCAAAGCGATCTTGTCGGAGGACTTGAAGTCCTTCAGCGAATTCACGGCCGGATTGTTGGTGTTCATCCACAGGGCGGTGGAGGACAGCCCGCTGACGCCGACCACCTCCACGTTCGGGATGCCCTTGGCCTTCGACCACAGCGTGATGAAGCCGGGCGCGCCGGTGCCGGCGATGTCGAGGGAGCCGGCCATCATGGCGTCGTTGATGACGTTGCCGCCGTCCAGCATCAGCCAGTTGACCTTGAGCGGGCCAAGGCCCGCCTTCTCCGCCTGCTTCTCCAGGAGCTTCTGGTCCTCCATCACGATGAGCGGCAGATAGAGGATGCCGTAGCCCTTCGAGATGCGGACGTCCTTCACTTCCGCCTGCGCGGCACCGGCGGCGAGCGTCGCTGCGATGGCGACGGCGATTTCAGTGTGGTCCTCGAATTGCGCTGAACCGGGCGCACTCGGAGCCGGATCGGCAGCTCGATCCCGTCGATCATGGCGCGGGGCTTAAAGAATGATCGGGCCGGCGGCGTCAAGACAGCTGGCCCTGAGAGTGCGCGACAGGAATGCGGAGCGCCTCAGCCCCTCACCTGAGGGAAGAAATCGGTCGGCCCCATCTGGCCGCCCTTCAGCACCAGTTCCAGCCCGTCATAGAGTGGATCGTCGGACCATGCGCGGCACAGGGGGGCGCCGGGGGCGAGGCCGGCGACGATGTCGAGGGCGAAGATGTTGAGCGCCTCCATCACCTCGCCGGAACTGTCGCCGCCTGCCACCATCACCCGCCGCACCGCGCCGCTTTCCACGATGCGGCGCATGATCTCTGCCAGCACCGTGCCCACCCGCCGCGCCGCATCGGCACGGGAGAGGCCGGCCACGGCGGCGGTGGCGTCGAAGCCGGCGACGGCCGGGTCGTCCGGCCCCTCGGCGCTGTAGACGACCGGGCTCAGGCCACGGGAGAGCGCATCCATGGCGGTCGCGACGGCGCGGGAGATTTCCGCCTCCCGATGGACGTCGGAGAGCGCGTGGGAGAGGTCCAGCCGCTCGGTGTGGAAGCCGGCGGTCCGCGCGTGAGCGAGCTGCGCCGCCGTCACCGGCGAGCAGCTGCCCGAGACGATGGCGATCTTCTCCACGGCACTGGCCTTGGGCAGGCCGGGCGCTTCCGGTAGCAGGCCGAGGCTGCGCCAATAGGCGGCGAGCGCATATTGCAGGCCGGAGGAGGAGGCGGAGAACAAGCCGTCGCCCCGGTTCTCCCAGATGAGCCGTCCGGCCTCCACCAGGGTCGCCTCATCCATCACGTCGATGAGCACCACGGGCGTGTCATCGCCCCGAAGCGCGTCGCAGCGCGCCTGTGCCTGGCCGGCGCGGATCTCGGCGAGATCGATGAGGGCGATGCGCCGGTCCGTCTGGCGGGCGAGATGACGGCCAAGGTCCGCCTCGTGCATGGGCGTCACCGGATGGCGCGACATGGTGGGGTGGCGGTCGAGCCGGTAGGTGGTGCCGTTCCAGGTGACGAACAAGTTGCCGAACATCTGGTAGCGGCCGAGGCGCGGCACGCCCACCACCATGGGCGACCAGCCGCCGCCCATCTGCCGCACCCCGAGATCGATGGCGCGGCCGATGGAGCCCACATGGGGGGCGGAATCGAAGGTGGAGCACACCTTGTAGTGCAGCACCGGCGCGCCCAGCGCCGCGAGGCGGGCGAACAGGGGCGGCAGCTCCTTGTCCATCCACTCCGGCGAGCGCCCGCGCGAGGAGCCCGCAAGGCCGATGGCGCGGGCATTGGGAAAGCGCGCGCGCATCTCTTCGGTGGGCGGGCGCAGGAACAGCACCGAGGGCACGCCGGCCGCCGTGATCGCCTCCAGCGCGTCGGTGGAGCCGGTGAAGTCGTCGCCGTAGTAAGCGAGGAGCAGGCCCTCCGGCAGCGCCGCGCCGGTCTTGGTCCCCGAAATCATCGCCAGAAGCCGAGCGCGGTCTTCAGCGCGGTGCTGCGGGTCGCCTCGTCCTCGAGGCTCGCCCCCGCCATGGCCGCCCGCCAGGCCGCCCGCAGCGCCTCGACGCCGGCCGGCACCCCCGCGGGATGGCCGAAGATGCCGCCGCCCGCCGTGTGGATGAGATCGGCGCAGCCGATGGCGGCATAGGTCTGTGCCGCCTGCCGTCCGGTCTGGCCGGAGGAGAAGACCGGCATGGCCTCCATGGGGGCCGTGTCATTGATGGGCGCCAGCACCGCGCGGGCGGCAGCGATGACGCTCTCATTGCTCTCGGAGAACTTGTTGTAGAGCCCGTTCACATGCAGGTGGTCCACCCCCGCCAGCCGCCAGAGCTGCTGCCAGGGGGCATAGTCCCACCCCAGCGCCGGCGCGCGATAGAGCGTGCCCCAGCCGGCGCGGTGGCCGTGCAACGGCAGCTGGGCGTGGCGGGCGATCTCCCGCACCCCCACGAGGCCGATGGAATTGAGGCAGACCATCACGCAGGTGCCGCCCAGCTCCAGCACGAGGTCATGGCGGCGGCGCATCTCGTCCAGGTCGCCGGTGATGTTGAAGGCCACCATCACCTTGCGGCCCCGCCGGTCGGCGGCATCGTTCACCACCCGCATCACCGCCCGCACCCGCTCCTCGAACGGGCAGCGGCCGCCGTCGGCCTGCAGTTCGTCGTCCTTGATGAAGTCGATGTCGCCGGCGATCAGCTCGCGCACCTGCTGCGCGGTCTCCTCCGCTGTGAGGCCGATGGAGGGCTTGATGATGGTGCCGATGATGGGCCCTTCCGCCACTCCGGCGAGGCGGCGGGTGCCGGAAATGCCGAAGGCCGGACCCTTGAAAGCTGACGTGAAGCCGAATGGCAGCTGAAGGCCGGTGATACGCAGACCGGAAACCTGGTGTAACTCGAACAGATTGCCGGCGATGGTGGACATCAGGTTCGGCAGGGACGGGCCGAAATTCTCCACCGGCCAGGACAGTTCGAGCGTCGCCCTCGTGTAGCGATCGGACGCCATGGCGCCCGGCAGGCTGGGCCGGTCCACCACGTCAAGTATCTCGAGACGCTCGACTTTTGCACCCGAACGCTGCTTCAGCTCTGCCGTCTCGGTGGCCAGCGCCACGAAGGTGCCGCTCGACTGCTCCCCGGCGATGACCTCCGCCGTCCGCGCCGGGTCGCCCCCGGTCTCCATCCAGTAGGTGGCATGGACACGATCGCTCATCACACGGGTTCCCAAGGTCGTCTGTCAGGTGAGCCCAACCAATTGCCTTTGTTGAGGAATTGGTTGGGCTCTCGGGGGAGCTGGTACCGCTCAGGTGATGCGGCGGATGCTCTCGGCGATCTCGTCATTGTCCAGGCACTTGAGCCAGTCGTCCCGCATCAGCCGCGGCTTGCCGAACTGGATGGCCTTGTTGCAAGCATCTGAGAACATGCCAGGAATCTCCTTGAACGTCACCGCCGCAAGGATGTTCATGTGGCCCAGCAGGAAGTCCCGCGCGCACTCCGCCGGCACCCCCCGCCGCACCGTTTCGTCCATGGCTTCGCGCATGACATCGAGCAGGGTGGCGCAGATGGTCTCGGACAGGCCCGGCTCCAGGATCGCCATCTGTTCGACGGTCAGGCGATAGGAGCGCAGGATGGGGGCGTAGATGGCCTTCGCCACCGCCTCGCCCAGGGCGAACGCCTCGTCCGGCCCCTGCATCAGCGCGGAGGTGATGGACTGCTTCGCGGCCACGCCGCCGAAATAGTCGCGCCGGCCTTCCTCGGTGGTCTCATCGTTGAAAATCAACGGGTGGCAGGGGTGCGAGACGAAATAGATGAGGTCGGGCCGCTCCGGCAGATGCCCGGCGAAGGGTGCTGCGGCGTCCAGCAGCATCACCATGGTGCCTGCCTTCAGCTTGGACGAGATGGCGTGCGAGACCTTGCCGATGAGGGTGTCCGGCACGGCGAGGATGACCACGTCGGCGCCGTCGAGGGCGGCATCCACCTCAATGCAGTCGACGCCCACCTCGTCCTTGAGCCGCTTGCGGCCGATCTCACTGACCTCCACATGGGCCACGCGGAAGTCCGTCTTGGCGAGGTTCTTGGACAGGCGCACGCCCATCTTTCCGCCGGCGCCGAACAGCGCGATCTTCGCATCCATCTTGTTTCTCCCGTCGTCTTCATCGGGGCCGGCAGGGCCGGCCCCTCGTGTTTGTTCAGTTGCGCCGTCAGGCCGAGCGCGCCGGAGCCGCGGCCCTGTCGCCGAGGCTCTCGCCCTGCCGCGCCACCACCAGGGTCAGCACCGCGGACAGGAGCATGAAGCCACCCACCAGCAGCATCGCCGCCTGGAAGGAGCCAGTGGCATCCTTCACCCACCCGGTGATGAAGGGTGCCGCAAAGCCGGCCACATTGCCTACCGTGTTGATGAGGGCGATGCCCGCCGCCGCACCGGCGCCCGACAGGAAGCGGGCGGGGATGGCCCAGAAGTTGGGCAGTGCCGAGAAGATGGCGCAGGCCGTGACCGTGATGACCGCCACCGTGGCCGCAGGCGAGTTCATGTAGAGCGCCACCGGGATGGAGACCGCGCCGATGAGGGCGGGCAGGCCCACATGCCAGGGCTTCACGCCGGTCTTCGCCGCCTGCCGGCTCCACAGCACCAGGGCGAATGCCGCGGGCAGATAGGGGATGGCGGTGATGAAGCCCTTCTGCATCACGCTGAACTTGGAGCCGAACTGGGCCTCGAAGCCGGAGATGATGGTGGGCAGGAAGAAGGCCAGAGCGTAGAGGCCGTAGATGAGGCCGAAATAGACGAAGGAGAGCAGCCACACCCGTCCGTTCAGCAGCGCGCCGGTGGCGAGGATGTTGTGCGAGCCGCCCTTCGCCTTCTCTTCCTTAGCAAGCTCGGACGTGAGCCAGGAGCGCTCCGCGGCGGTCAGCCATTTCGCGTCGGCCGGCTTGTCCACGAGGTAGAACCAGGCGATCACGCCGACCACGATGGCCGGCACCGCGACGCCGAAGAACATGACACGCCAGCCGGCGAGGCCCATCAGCCCGTCAGCCCCGATCAGCGCCGACGCGAAGGGCGCACCGATGACGATGGTGAGCGGTTGCGCCACATAGAACAGCGCCAGCACCTTGTTGCGGTGACGCGCCGGTACCCACAGGCTGAGATAGAGGATCGCGCCGGGGAAGAAGCCGGCTTCGGCAACGCCCAGCAGGAAGCGCAGGAAATAGAGGCCTTCCACGCTGCTCACCCAGGTGAACAGCAGGGCGACGATGCCCCAGGTGACCATGATGCGGGCGAGCCAGCGGCGCGCGCCGAACTTGTGGAGCGCAAGGTTGCTCGGCACTTCCAGGAGGATATAGCCGAGGAAGAAGATGCCCGCGGCGAAGCCGAACTGTGCGGCGTTCAGGCCGAGGTCCTTGGTCATGCCGTTGGGTCCGGCGAAGGACACGGCGGTACGGTCGAGGAAGTTGATGAAGAACATCAGGCCGATGAACGGCGTCAGCCGCCAGCAGACCTTGCTGATGGCCGACCGCTCGACGGCCGACACCGCGGGCTCAGGCATGGTTATCCTCCCAGATAAGGCAGATGGGTTGCCGTCTGCGCATTCTTGTTTTTGGGCTCGGGACGCCGCGCAGGTGGCTGCCCGGGCTTAGAGCTGACGTGCGCCATTAGGCGCTGGGAGGCGGCAGGAACAATCGATTTGTTGTCCGCCGGATGTGAGTTAAACTCACATTTTGGATGCTGCATTGCAGCGAAATAGAGCCTTCAGCCGATGTCTCAACAGCCGAGCCACCCCTTGCCATCATTGGTGGCGCTGCGCGCGTTCGAGGCCACGGCGCGGCACCGGAGCATGAGCCGGGCGGCGGAGGAATTGTGCGTCACGCACGGGGCTGTCAGCCGCCATGTGAAGGCGCTGGAAGCGACCCTCGGCGTGCAGTTGCTGGCCCGCCGGGGTACCGCCACCGATCCGACGCCCGAGGGCCAACGGCTTGCCGAGGGGCTCACGACCGCGTTCGGGGTGATCCATGCCACGCTTGAGCGGGTGCGGCCGGGGCCGCTGACCCTCTCCTGCTCGGCCTCCATCATGCTGTGCTGGCTCATCCCGCGCATGGCCGGGTTTCACCGTCGGAATCCGGACGTGCAGGTGGAGCTGAACATGAATTACGACAAGGTGGATTTCAGCCGCGACAACATCTCGCTGGCGATCCGCTCCTCCACCATCCCCCCACCCCGCGATGCCATCATCCGCGAACTGGGGGCGGAGTGGATCGGCCCGGTCTGCGCCCCGGACTATCTCGCCGCCATGCCGCTGGCGACGCCGGACGATCTGGCGCGCGCGCACCTTCTGGCCACCAACACCCGGCCCGAGGCGTGGCGGGACTGGGCCGAGGCGACCGGCAACGGCGGCCTCACCCTCAAGGCGCAGCGCAGCTTCGATCATTTCTATCTGCTCATCCAGGCGGCGGCCTGCGGCCTTGGCGTTGCGGTGGTTCCGCACATGTTGGCCCTGAGCGAATTGCAATCCGGCCGGCTGGTGGCGCCGTTCGGCTTCACGCCCGGCGCGCGGCACCTGAGGCTGTGGATCTCGCCTCAGGCCGCCATCCGCGCCGAACTGAGGGCGCTGGAAGCGTGGCTCGTAGGCGAGATGGCGACATTCGGCGCTGCGCCCCGGCCGGCGCGTGGCGGAGCCTGACCTCAGGTCGGCTTAGAGCGATGAGATCCATTCAGGGACCGCCGAAGCGGGCCATCGCGCATCCCCTCTTTGCGCGCATGGTTGGCCCTAGACGCGGCGCGCGATGCCGTAGCGGCGCATGCGGCGGTGGATCGTGGTGCGGTCCACACCGAGGTCGCGGGCGACGGCGGAAATGTTCCAGCTCCGCGCCCGCAGGGCGGCGAGGAGCCGGTCCTGGGCGATCTCCCCCTCCCCTGATGGGAAGGCTGGCGACAGGGCAGCCGCGCCCGCCTCGTGCGGGGAGTCAGCCTCGCGCAGGCGTTCGGGAAGGTCTTCCCACTGGATCGTCCCCTCGGCGGCGAGCGCGCAGGCGAAATCCAGCGTGTTCATCAGCTCGCGGATATTGCCGGGCCAGCGATAGGCGCGCAGCAGATCGCGCGCGTCCGGCGACAGGCTGAAGCGGGTCTTCGCCGCTTTGCCCCGCTCCTCCAGCAGGCGCTCCACCAGCCACTCGAAATCGGCGCGGCGGCGCAGCGGCGGCAAGGTCAGGACGGCGCCGCTCAGGCGGAAATAGAGGTCTTCGCGGAAGCGGCCGGCGTTCACCTCCGCGAGGAGATCGCGGTGGGTCGCGGCGATGACGCGGATGTTCACCGGCACCGGCCGCGTGCGGCCCAAAGGCGTTACCTCCCGCTCCGCGAGCACGCGCAGGAGGCGGGTCTGGAGGGTCAGCGGCATGTCGCCAATCTCGTCCAGGAACAGCGTGCCGCCGTCCGCCTCCAGCACGAGACCCTTGCGGCCGCGTGCGACGGCGCCAGTGAAGGCACCGGCCTCGTAGCCGAACAATTCGCCCTCGATCAACGTCTCCGGCAGCGCCGCGCAGTTCACCGCCACGAAGGGCCGCGCGGAGCGGGCGCCGGCGGCGTGGATGGCCTTGGCGAGGAATTCCTTGCCGGTGCCCGTCTCGCCGCAGACGATGAGGTTCATCTGGGTGTTCACGAGCCGCGCCGCGCGGGCCGTCACTGTCGCCATGGCCGCATCACCGCCGTGGAGGCCGGCGAGCGGTGCCGGCAGGCTCGGCGGGGCGGCCGCAACCGACCGCGTGGAGATGCGGGCGGGCAGCTGGCAATGGGCGAACATGGGCGTCCCCGTGCCGGCAAGGCGGACCATGCGCTGCGCCACGGGGCTCGCCGGGCCAAGGCGCGGCAGGTCGTCGATGGCGATCTCGATGAACTCGCTCAGGCGGCGCCCCACCAGCGGCCGCACGGCATCGGCCGGCGGCCGTGCCTCCAGCTCGCGCCGCAGCAGCGCGCGGGCCTTGCTGTTGAAACCGGCGATGCAGCCGGAACTGTCCACCGCCAGCACGTAGGGCGGGTCCACGTCGGCGAATTCGGGCGAGGGCGCGAGGCGTAGGATGAACTCGCCCCGGAAGCGATTGAGCAGGTTCGCCGTCTCGATCTTGTGGGCGACCGACTTCACCAGCTGGAGCGCGAGGAGCTGGCTCTCCTTCGGCTGCGGCGAGCGCAGCGCCGAGATGTCGAGGACGGCGGCGAGCGCACCGGAGGGATCGAACACCGGCGCTGCCGTGCAGGTGAGCGGGATGTGGGTCGCGTCGAAATGATCGGTCTGGTGGACCACCAGCGCTTCGCCGGTGGCGATGCAGGTGCCCACGGCGCAGGTGCCCGCGCTCGGCTCCTTCCAGTCGGCGCCGAGATAGAGGCCAGCGCGCATGAGGGTGGCGTCGAAGGTGGGATCGCCGATGAAGTCCACGGTGATGCCCTTGGCATCGGTGAGCAGCAGCACGTAGCCGAGCCCCGCCACGTCCCGATAGAGCGTCTCCACCCCGAAGCGCGCGGTGTGGGTGAATTCGTCCATGGCGTCCTGATGCTCGCGCAGCTGCGTCGAGGGCAGGATCAACGGCTCGCGCAACACCACCGGATCGAGACGGTGCTCGCTCACGCAGCGCTGCCAGGACTTCATGATGACGGAATCGCGCGTGCCGCATGACGGCACAGGCAAGCCGCTCGCCGCGCGCATGAGCTCGTCGATATGCGCGACCTGCTCCTGTCGCATGACGATCCTCCCAGATCGTTTTTTATTGTGCGCGAGTGTTGCCGCGAAATGGAGCGCCGGCAAGCCTTTCCGCGGGTCAGGGTGTGTCCGCGAAATCCATGGTGAGGGCCAAGCTGCAACACCTGTGGCACGCGCGGCGCCACACCTGTGGCGTCGCCGCCTCAGGTACCCCTGCGCCACGCTGGCGGCACCGCCTTGTCCCGCAACGGTTTGACGCGACGGGCGCGATTGGCCCGCCCCTTGCTCATGTCCTTTCCATCAAGCCGGCGCGAAGCCGGCACTGAAGCACACGGCAAGGGAAGGAAACGTGGCCCGCTCCGCCAGAAGCGGGCCGTGAACGGGCACGCCTGCGGCTGCCCTTCCTCCCTGCCGGTCCCGTCGATCCGAAGGAGGAGGAAAAGCCCATGTCCATCACGTCGCCCATGCAGACCGCCGACGGCGCGCTGTCCAACAATCCCATTCCGCTGGAGAAGGACGCGCTGCTTGCGGCCTACCGCACCATGCGGACCATCCGCGATTTCGAGGAGCGGCTGCACGTGGAATTCGCCAAGGGCGACATCCCCGGCTTCGTCCACCTCTATGCCGGCGAGGAGGCCTGCGCCACCGGCATCATGATGCACCTCACCGACAGCGACCGCATCGCCTCCACCCATCGCGGCCACGGGCACTGCATCGCCAAGGGCGTGGATGTGGAGGAGATGATGGCCGAGATCTACGGGAAGTCGTCCGGCTCGTGCCGCGGCAAGGGCGGCTCCATGCACATCGCCGATCTCTCCAAGGGGATGATGGGCGCCAACGGCATCCTCGGCGCCGGTGCGCCGCTCATCTGCGGCGCTGCGCTCGCCGCCAAGTGCCGCGGCGACGGCGGGGTCGGCATCACCTTCTTCGGCGACGGCGCGGCCAACCAGGGCACGGTTCTCGAAAGCATGAACCTCGCCGCCGTCTGGAACCTGCCGGTGATCTTCGTGCTGGAGAACAACGGATACGCAGAGGCGACTTCGGTTACTTACGCAACGGGCGTGGACAATTTCCTCGACCGCGCCCACGGCTTCGGCCTGCCGGGCGTCAGCGTGGACGGCACGGACTTCTTCGCCGTGCACAAGGCGGCCGGCGAACTGATCGCCAAGGCGCGCGCGGGCGGCGGGCCGGCTCTGCTCGAATGCAAGATGGTGCGCTTCTACGGCCATTTCGAGGGCGACAGCCAGACCTACAAGGCCAAGGGCGAGAACGACTTCAACCGCCTCAACCGCGACTGCCTGAAGATCTTCGCCGATCGCGTGACGGCGGCGGGCATCGTCTCCGATGCCGAGATCGCGCTCATGGACCGCGAGGTGGCAAACCTCATCGACGATGCCGTGTCCTCGGCCAAGTCGGCGCCGCAGCCGACGCCGCAGGAGCTCACCAGCGACGTCTACGTCTCCTACTGAGCCACGACAGCGAACCCGCACGGCCCAACGATTTCCTGGAGGAAACCATGTCCCGCACCCTCAGCTTCAAGCTGGCGATCAACGAAGCCCTCGACCTTGAAATGCGCCGCGATCCCTCCGTCATCCTGCTCGGCGAGGATATCGTCGGCGGCTCCGGCTCGCCGGGGGAGATGGACGCCTGGGGCGGCGTGCTCGGCGTCACCAAGGGGCTCTACGGCAAGCACGGCAACCGCCTGATGGACACCCCCCTGTCCGAGAGCGCCTACATCGGCGCGGCCATCGGCGCCGCCGCCTGCGGCATGCGCCCGGTGGCGGAGCTGATGTTCCTCGACTTCATGGGCGTGTGCTTCGACCAGATCCTGAACCAGGCGGCCAAGTTCCGCTACATGTTCGGCGGCAAGGCGAAGACGCCCGTGGTCATCCGCGCCATGGTCGGTGCCGGCTTCCGCGCCGCCGCCCAGCATTCGCAAATGCTCACTCCCATGTTCACCCACGTGCCCGGGCTGAAGGTGGTGTGCCCCTCCAACGCCTATGACGCCAAGGGCCTCCTGATCCAGTCCATCCGCGACGACGATCCGGTGATCTTCTGCGAGCACAAGAACCTCTACGCCAGCGAGGCGGATGTGCCGGCCGAGCCCTACGCCATCCCCTTCGGCGAGGCGAACGTGGTGCGCGACGGGCGGGATGTGACCATCGTCAGCTACGGCCTCACCGTCCACCGCGCACTGGAGGCGGCACAGACCCTCTCGAAGCGCAGCGGCATCGAGGCGGAGGTGATCGACCTGCGCACCCTCTCGCCCATCGACTGGGACACGGTGATCGAGAGCGTGGAGAACACCGGCCGCCTGGTGGTGGTGGACGAGGCCAATCCGCGCTGCTCCATCGCCACGGATGTCGCGGCCTACGTGGCCCAGCAGGCCTTCGGGGCGCTGAAGGCGGCGCCGCAGATGGTGACCGCGCCACACACGCCGGTGCCGTTCTCGCCCGCGCTGGAGGACCTCTACATCCCCTCCGCCGACGCCATCGCGGCCGCCGTGCTGAAGACCCATCCCCAGGCGCTCGCCGCCTGATCGCCGGAGACATCGGACAATGACGGATACGCGCATCAAGCCCATCGTCATGCCCAAGTGGGGGCTCTCCATGGCGGAGGGCAAGGTCACGGGCTGGCTGAAACCGGAGGGCACGGCCATCGCCATCGGCGACGAGATCGTCGAGGTCGAGACCGACAAGATCGCCGGCGTGGTGGAGGCGGGCGATGCCGGCGTCCTGCGCCGGACCCTCGGCACGCCGGGCACAGTCTATCCGGTAAAGGCACTCATCGGCGTGCTGGCCGATGCGGACATTCCGGACGCCGAGATCGACGCCTTCGTCGCCGCCTTCGCGGTGCCGGAGGAGGCGGGCGCGGGGGAGGAAGCCTCGGGTCCACGCTATGAGTTCGTGGACACGCCCGCCGGCCGCCTGCGCTACGCTCGCCGAGGCGAGGGCGAGAGGATCGTGGTTCTGGTCCACGGCTTCGGCGGCGACCTCGACAACTGGCTGTTCAACATCGACGCCCTCGCCGAGGCCGCCACGGTCTATGCCCTCGACCTGCCGGGGCACGGGCAATCGGACAAGGCGGTGGGCGAGGCGAACCTCGCCTTCCTCTCCGGTGCGCTCATCGCCTTCATGGATGCGCTCGCAATTCCGCGCGCGCATCTCGTGGGCCATTCCATGGGCGGGGCGGTGGCGAGCGCCGCCGCGCTGGAGCATCCGGAGCGGGTCGCCTCCCTCGCGCTCATCGGCTCGGCCGGGCTCGGGCCGGAGATCAATTCCGGCTACACCCACGGCTTCGTCGCCGCCGGCTCACGGCGCGACATGAAGCCGGTGCTGGAGCAGTTGTTCCATGATCCGGGAACAGTGACGCGCCAGTTGATCGAGGATATCCTCAAGTACAAGCGCCTCGACGGCGTGGACAGCGCGCTGACCGCCCTCTCCGCCAATCTCTTCCCCGCCGAGCGGCAGACCCATGTGCTGGCCGACAGGCTGAAGCAGACCGACGCGCCCATCCTCGTGGTGTGGGGCGAGACCGACCGCGTCATTCCCGCCGCCCATGCCGGCGCGCTGGAAGGCCGCGCCACCGTGGAGGTGCTGCCCGGCGCCGGCCACATGGTGCAGATGGAGAAATCCGGCCGGGTGAACGAGCTGCTGCTCGACCACCTCAAGCGCTGACCGCCTGAAACCCCGCAACGACAAGCGCCGGCGCGCCAGGGTGACCGGCGAAGGAGGACACATGTCCGATCTCAAGGACAAGAGCATCATCATCACCGGAGCGGCCGGCGGCATCGGCGCCGCCATCGCCAGGGCCCTCGCGGAGGACGGCGCGCGCATCGTCGTCGCCGACCTTTCAGAGGCGGCAGCGACGAAGGTGGCGAACGAGATCACCGCCAAGGGCGGCACCGCCATCGCCGTGCCCGTGGACGTGCGCGAGCGGCCACAGGTGCGTGCGCTCATCGACAAGGCTGTCGCTGCCTTCGGGCGGCTCGACGTGCTGTTCAACAATGCCGGCGTCGCCCAGACGCGCCCCTTCCTCGACATCACCGAGGAGGACTGGCGCTTCGTCACCGATGTGAATGCGCTCGGCGTGCTCATCGGCATGCAGGAAGCGGTGAAGACGTTCCGCAAGCAGGGCGGCGGCGGCAAGATCATCAACACCGCCTCCATCGCCGCCAAGCAGGGCTACGAGCCCCTGGCCCATTACTGCGCCAGCAAGTTCGCGGTGGTGGCCATGACCCAGGCCGCCGCCCGCGCCTTCGGCAAGGAGGGCATCACCGCCAATGCCTTCTGCCCCGGCGTGGTGGCCACCGACATGTGGAAGGTGATCGACAAGGGCTTCCGCGACAGCGGCCTGACCCACGGCGAGAACGAGGCGTTCGAGACCTTCGCGGCCGGCGCCGTGCTGGGCCGCGCCTCGCGCCCGGACGATCTCGTCGGCGTCGCCCGCTTCCTCGCCTCGTCCCAATCCGACTTCATGACCGGCCAGTCCCTGCTCGTGGACGGCGGCATGGTCTTCACCTGAGGAAATGCCATGACATCTTCCGTGCCCCAGCAATTGAGAGAGATGAACCAGCGTTTCGGCGCCCTTGCCAAGGCGGCACCGCAGGTGATGACAGCGTTCCGCGGTCTCATGGGCGAGGCGTCGAAGTCCGGCGCCGTGCCGGCCAAGATGAAGGAGCTGGTGGCGCTGGCCATCGCCGTCCACCAGGGC
Source organism: Xanthobacter aminoxidans (assembly GCF_043193615.1). Lineage (NCBI taxonomy): Bacteria > Pseudomonadati > Pseudomonadota > Alphaproteobacteria > Hyphomicrobiales > Xanthobacteraceae > Xanthobacter > Xanthobacter aminoxidans. The sequence continues at coordinate 957,755 of NZ_JBAFUS010000001.1, forward strand.
TGCGCGGACTGCATCGTGTTCCACGCCGCCAATGCGCGGAGCCACGGCGCCACCCGCGCGGAAGTGGCCGAGATCCTCGGCGTGTGCATCGAGATGGGCGGCGGGCCGTCCGCCGTCTACGCGGGCAAGGCGCTGGAGGCGTTCGACGCCCTCGCCACCGAGCCGGCCTGACCAACCATCAAGAACAGACACAAGGGAGAAACGCCCATGAAGGCCGCCCGCTTCCACGCCAAGCGCGACGTGCGCGTCGAGGACATCAGCGAACCGCCCGCCCCCGGCCCCCGCCAGGTCGTCATCCGCAACAGCTTCTGCGGCATCTGCGGCACCGACCTGCACGAATACGCCGCCGGCCCCATCTTCATCCCGACCGACCCGCATCCCTACACCGGCGCGAAGCTGCCGCAGGTGCTGGGCCATGAATTTGGCGGCACCGTCGTCGCCATCGGCAGGGAGGTGACGAACGTGAAGGTGGGCGACCGGGTTTCGGTGCAGCCCATGGTGTCGCCGCGCGACGACTATTTCGGCACGCGCGGCCTCTACCAGCTCTCTGAGAGCCTCGCCATCATCGGCCTCGGCTGGCAATGGGGCGGCATGGCGGAATACGCGTTGGTGAACGACTACAACGTCTTCGCCATGCCGGATTTCGTCAGCGACGAGCAGGCGGCGCTGGTGGAGCCCACGGCGGTCACCGTCTATGCCGCCGAGCGTGGCGGGGTGAAGCCGGGATCGAGCGTGCTGGTCACCGGTGCCGGACCCATCGGGCAGTTGCAGGTGCTGGCGGCGCGGGCGGCGGGGGCGACGCAGATCTTCCTCTCCGACACCAACGACAACCGCCTCGCCATGGCGCGGGCCATCCTGCCTGATGTCATCACCCTCAACCCGAAGCGGGACGCGGTGGCCGATGCCATCCGCGACCAGACCGAGGGCCATGTGGGCGTGGACGTGGCGCTCGAATGCGTGGGCGCCGAGGCGGCGCTCGCCACCTGCATCGACGCGGTGCGCCGGCAGGGCGTGGTGGTGCAGGTGGGGCTGCATGTGGGCAAGCCGGCGGTGGACGGCTTCACCGTCACCTTCAAGGACATCGATGTACGCGGCTCGTGGTGCTACACGACCCTCATGTGGCCGAAGGTGGCGGCGCTGATCGGCAAGGGTCTGCTGCCGGCGGAAAAGGTCGTTACCCGCCGCATCCGCCTCGACGAGGTGGTGGCAAACGGCTTCGAAGCCCTCCTCGCCCCCGCCGGGCAGGAGCTGAAGATCCTCATCGACCTGCGCTGACGCCCGGAAGACCCGCTCCGTGACGAGGGCATCGCGCAGCTGCCTGCGCGATGCCCCGCCCCCTCAATAGATGCCGGTTTCCACGGCCACGCGCCGATAGCTCGCGCCGGCCGTGAAGCCGCCGTCGATCACGAAGTCCTCGCCCGTGATGAACGCGGAGCGATCCGAGGCGAGGAACAGCACCAGCTCGGCGATCTCCTCCGGCGTGCCGCTGCGGCCCATGGGGGTCATGCCGATCATCGGCTGAAGGTGCGGGCTCGCGGCGTTGAGGGCCGTCACCACGAGGCCGGGGCACACCGCATTCACGCGGATGCCGCGCGCGGCATATTCCATGGCGGCGCTGCGGGTGAGCCCCCTCAGGCCCCATTTGCTCGCGGTGTAGGCCGGGTCGTAATGCCCGGAAAAGGCGCTGTTCGACGAGATGTTGACGATGGCGCCGCCGCCGGTCTCCTCCATCAGCGGCACCGCCGCGCGGATGCCGAGGAAGGCGCCGGTGAGGTTGACCTTGAGCACCCGCTCCCAGGCATCCGGCTCGGTGGCGGAGACGGTGCTGCGGTTGATGATGCCGGCATTGTTGATGAGGATGTCGAGCCGCCCCTTCCAGCCGCGCACCTCTTCCACCGCCTGAGCCCAGGCCTCGGGATCTGTCACGTCGAGCGGGCGGAAGCGGGCGTCGATGCCCTCGGCCGAAAGCTCCGCCACGAACGCCTCACCCTCGGGCACCAGCACGTCGCAGACCAGCACCGCCGCGCCTTCGCGCCCTAGACGCCGGGACTCGGCCGCGCCCTGCCCCCGCGCGCCCCCGGTGACGATGGCGACACGCCCCTCCAGCTCCTTCATGCTTTTCTCCCGGCTTTATCGTTCGCGGCCGGCGGGCCTCCGGTCGCGCATCTGCCCCCGAATACCCCTTGCCACGAATTCTAGAATAAACTAAAAATCGCATAATACGAGATTAATAGTTATTCAAGCGATCACCGGACGCGCGCAGCGCAGAATCCGGGACGGGGAGGAACGGAATGCTCGACGGGAAGGTCGCCCTCATCACGGGGGCGGGCATCGGAATCGGCCGGTGCGCGGCGGAGCTGTTCGCGCGGAACGGCGCGCGCATCGTCGTCGCCGAGATCAATGCAGAAGCGGGAGAAGAGACGGCGGCGCGCATCCATGCGGCCGGCGGCGACGCCCTGTTCGTGCGCACCGACGTGACCGACGCGGCAAGCGTGGAAGCGGCAGTTGCAACGGCGGTCGCGCACTATGGCCGGCTCGACGTGATCTACAACAATGCCGGCGGCTCCACGACCCGCGACAGCGACCTCACCCGCGCGCCGGACGACGAATTCTGGCGGGCCATGACGCTCGACCTGCACGGCACCTGGCTGGTCAGCCGTTTCGGCATTCCCGAGCTCATCAAGGGCGGTGGCGGTGCCGTGGTGAATGCGGCGTCGGTGGTGGCCCTGATGGGCTGGCCGGGCAAGGATGCCTACACCGCCGCCAAGGGCGCGGTGGCTGCACTCACCCGCTCCATGGCCGTGGAATATGCGCCCCACAATATCCGCGTGAATGCGGTGGCGCCGGGTGTCACCCGTACGCCGCGGGTGGTGGCGCAACTGGAGCAGTTGGAGACGACCCAGAGGCTCACCGCCGCCCACCTCTTGGGCATGGTGGAGCCGGAGCATGTGGCGCAGGCGGCGCTGTTCCTTGCGTCCGATGCCTCGGGCCGGACCACCGGGCACGTGCTGCCCGTGGACAGCGGCCTCTCCATCTCCTGACCCCGAGCGTGGTGGCTCACTCCACGGATGAGGCGTCCTCGGGAACGGGGCTGCGGATCTTGCGCGGGCGTGCCGCCCGCTGGGCCGGCCGCACCCCGGCCTCCCCGGCGATGGCGCTGGTGATGCGGGCAGCGAGAGTCTTGATCTCGGCCACCAGTTCTTCCTTGCCCGCGCTCTGGAAGCGCGCCTCCGGCAGCGCGAACACCACGCTACCGAGGACGCGCCGCTCCGCATCGAACACCGGGGCACCGATGCCCACGAGATCGGGGATCACCTCGCCGCGCGTGATGCAGTAGCCGTCGCGGCGCAGGCGCGACATGTTGGAGCGGAACTGCTCCCAGTTCTCGCCGAGGCCCGCCTCGCGCACAAGTTCCCCGTGCCAGAGCATGATGTTGCGCAGCTGGTAGGGAGTGAGGTGGGCAAGGATGGTCTTGGCCATGGCACCGCGGAACATGGGCATGGGGCGGCCGCGCTCGTAATATTCCGGCACCGAACGCTCGGGCCACACGATGTCGGCGCACATGACCTTGTCGCCGTAATAGCTGCACAGCATCACGTTGATGCCGAGCCGCGCGCTCACGTCCCGCATCGGCCCGCCGGCGCGGGTCAGCAGCGGGTCGGCGCGGCGCACGAGGCGATCGAGCTCGATGATGCGCGGGCCGAGCACATAGCTGCCGCCCGTGGTGGGGGCGAGCAGGCCCGAATCGCACAGGGACTGGATGTAGCGATAAGCGGTGGCGCGGGAGGCGCCGGCCGCCTGCACGTCATCGAGCTGGATGCTCATGCGGTCCTCACCGAAAAGGTCCAGCACCTTCAGCATCTTGTCGAGACTGCTCATGCAGCGTCCCTTCGGCTCGCGGCGTAACGCACCCGAGGCGCACCACCTGTCGCGGCATTATAGGGCCGCCCGCTCGCGGATTGAAATTTGCGAGCAGTTTCAAATCCGCGCAGCCCACCGTCGTTTAGGCGCCACCCGCGCGAGAATGCCACCCGTCGGAGCCCTCCGGAAACCTGACCGTTGCAGGCTGGGAGCGATTGACACACATCAAGATACAGAAATAGTCTCATATTACGAGAATAATCTACAACACGGAAACGCCATGCCCCATCCAGAAAAGGCCCCCAGCCGGGCCCATGTCACGTTTGCCCATCCTCTGGAGGGCGGCCGATGACATCCCGCGCGCCTTACGATCTTTCCGGCATGCGCATCCTGCTCACGGGCGCGGCCGGCGGCATCGGGCGGGCGACGGCCCATCTGTGCGCGCGCCTCGGTGCCGAGATGGTGCTGACCGATGCGGGCGATGCGCCCGGCCTTGTGGATGAACTCGTCCGCGATCACGGCCAGACCCACGCTTACGCCGCCTGCGACGTGCGCGATCGCGCGGCGGTCGAGGCCCTGTGCCGGGAGACCGGGCCGCTGGACGCCGCCGTGCTGAATGCCGGCATCTTCCCGCAGGAGCAGTGGCTGGCCGACGACTGGGACGACCTTTTCCACGAGGTGATGGCGGTGAACGTTGCGGGGCCTGCGCACTTCGCCCGCGCCCTCGTTCCCGCCATGAAGGCGCGGGGCAACGGCCGCATCGTGCTGCTCGGTTCGGTCGCAGCCCACACCGGCGGCACCTATGCCCATTCGCCGGTGAGCTACGCCGCCTCCAAGGGCGCGATCCACACCTTCGTGCGCTGGCTCGCACGTCGCGCCGCGCCGGAAGTGCTGGTGAATGCGGTGGCGCCCGGCTCCACCCTCACGCGCATGGTGGCGACCGCCGATCCGAAGGCGCTGGAGGCGATGCCGGTCCCGCGCTTCGGCCGACCGGAAGAGATCGCCTGGCCCATCGCCTTCCTCTGCTCCCCCGGCGCCAGCTTCGTCTGCGGTGCCATCCTGGATGTGAACGGCGGCGCCTACATGGGCTAAAGGCGCGGGGCGCAGATGGTCTCGCCCCCGCCAATGTGCCCGCGCCGCAAACAGATTGACACTAGTCTCATAAAATGAGATTTTTAGTTATTCGCTCTTTAAGTAGAAAACGACCTGCAAAGGCAGGCGCATTGGGCGCCCCGGCGTCCGATCATGGGGAGGAAACACAGATGAAGCGCATGTTGACCCGCACCGCCCTTGCCCTGGCGGTGGGCGGCCTTTCCCTCGCGGCGACATCCGCCGCACGGGCCCAGTTCACCGATGGCGTCGTCCGCATCGGCGTGCTCAACGACCAGAACGGCATCTATGCCGACATGGCCGGCCCCGGCTCGGTCGCGGCCGCGAAGATCGCGGTGGAGGAGATCGGCGGCAAGATCGGCAACACGCCCATCGAGATCATCGTCGGCGACCACCAGAACAAGCCGGACATCGGCCTCAACATCGCGCGCAAGTGGCTCGACGTGGACGGCGTCGACATGATCGCCGACATCCCCAATTCCTCCATCTCGCTGGCGCTGGTCCAGCTGGTGAAGGAAAAGAACAAGGTGGCCGTCATCGCCACCTCCAACAGCAATCGCCTGACCGGCGATTCCTGCACGCCCAACCATGTCCACTGGACGCTCGACAATTACTCCCTCGCAAAGAGCACAGCGACGGAAGTGCTGAAATCCGGCGGCAACAGCTGGTACTTCGTGACGGTGGACTATGCTTTCGGCCACGACATGGAGCGCGAGGCAGGCCAGATCGTGAAGAATGCCGGCGGCACCGTGGTCGGCTCCGTCCGCCATCCGCTCGGCTCGTCGGACCTCTCCTCCTTCCTGCTGCAGGCCCAGGCCTCCGGCGCCAAGGTCATCGGCTTCGCCAATTCCGGCGCCGACTTCACCAATTCCATGAAGCAGTCGGCCGAATTCGGCATCACCCAGGGCAAGCAGAAGCTGGCGGCGCTCGCCGTGTACCTCACGGACATCAAGTCCCTCGGCCTCACCAGCGGCCAGGGTCTCTACCTCAGCGAGCCGTTCTACTGGGACCTCAATGACCAGACGCGTGCCTTCGCCAAGAAGTTCTCGGAGAAGATGAACGGCGCCATGCCCACCTCCTTCCAGGCGGGCGTCTATTCCGGCGTGCTCCACTATCTCAAGGCGGTCCAGGCCCTCAACAGCGATGCGGACGGCCGCGCCATCGTCGCCAAGATGAAGGAATTGCCCACCGATGACCTCGCCTTCGGCAAGGGCTACGTGCGGGCCGACGGCCGCAAGATCCATCCCATGTACCTGTTCAAGGTGAAGAGCCCGGCCGAGTCCAAGGGGCCGTGGGATCTCTACACCAAGATCGGCGAGACGCCTGCCGATCAGGCCTTCAAGCCGCTTGAGGCCGGCGGCTGCGCCCTCGTGAAGCAGAACTGAGCTCGCCGGGCTGTTCCCTTCAGCGAAGCCGGGAGGCTGCGGGCTCCCGGCCGAATGCTCCGCTCAACCCGAGTCCCGCATCGATTTTCAGGAGCTGAACATGGTCGCAATCACCCCCGGCCTCGCCGGCGAGGACAGGCTCGGTCCGAAGGAGTCCCGCTACGTGGACGTGGCGAGCCTGCCGTGGAAGCCCACCCCCACCAAGGGTATCGACATGAAGATCCTCCTCCTCGACGAGGAGACCGGGCTCATGACCGCCCTCTTCCGCTGGCAGCCCGGCACCGAGCTGCCCCGCCACGAGCATGTGGAGATCGAGCAGACCTACGTGCTCGAGGGCAGCATCGTGGATGCGGAAGGCGAGGCGCTCTCCGGCAATTATGTCTGGCGCCCGGCGGGCAACCAGCATGTGGCCCGCTCGCCCAACGGCGCGCTCGTCATCTCCATGTTCCTGCGCCCCAACAAGTTCCTCGACGGCGATCTCGCCGGCCACGAACTCAAGTAATCCCATTGGCACGCCGGGGCGGCCGGGCTTGTCCGGCCCCGCGGCTGTGCGAAAGGCCATCATGCGCATCGTCCGTTTCGAACATCAGGGCCGCATCCAGTTCGGCACGCGCCGGCAGGACGACGTCGTCCCCTTCGCGGGGCTGGCGGGAGGATCCTTCACCGCCCTTCTCGCCGCCCTGCAGGGCGCAGCGCCCCTGCCCGAGGCCAATGCCATTGCGCTGGCGCAGGTGAGCCTGCTGCCGCCGGTGCCGCTCACGGGCAAGATCATCTGCATCGGCCTCAATTATGCGGACCATGCGCGCGAGGGCGGACACCCCATCCCCACCTATCCGGCGGTCTTCCTGCGCACCGCCACTTCGCTGGTCGGCCACGGGCAGCCGCTGGTGCGCCCGGCCCTGTCCGAACGCTTCGACTATGAAGCCGAGCTGGCCGTGGTGATCGGGCGGACCGCGCATCATGTCCGCGCCGCCGATGCCCTTCAGCATGTGGCGGGCTATTCCTGCTTCAACGACGGCTCCATCCGCGATTTCCAGCGCAAGTCCACCCAGTGGACCATGGGCAAGAATTTCGACCGCTCCGGCTCCATCGGCCCCGAGCTGGTGACGCCGCGGGCGCTGCCCTCCGGCGTCGACAACCTGCGCATCGCCGCGCGGCTCAACGGCGAGACGCTGCAGGACGGCTCCACCCGCGAGATGATCTTCCCCGTGGCGAACCTCATCGAGACCCTCTCCGCCGTCATGACGCTGGAGCCCGGCGACGTGATCGCCACCGGCACGCCCGCAGGCGTCGGTTTCGCCCGCACGCCGCCGCGCTTCATGCAGGCCGGCGACCTCATCGAGATCGAGATCGAGGGCATCGGCATCCTCGCCAACACAATCGTCGATGAGGCGCCCGACGCCGCAGAGCAGGAAAGCCATCGCCCATGATCGTCGAAGAGCGGATGTATGTGCTCCACACCGAGGTGAACATTGCCGACTACATGGCGATCTACACCAGCGAGGGCCTGCCGCTGCAGCGGGAAATCCTCGGCGGCTTCCTCGGCTATTTCACCACCGAGATCGGCACCCAGAACCAGCTCGTCCACTTCTGGGCCTATGCGGACCTCGATGAGCGTCGGAAGCGGCGCGAGAAGCTGGCGGCGCAGCCCGGCTGGCAGGCGTGCCTCGTGAAGATACGGCCCATGATCATGACCATGGAGAACCGCATTCTCGTTCCCACCGCCTTCTCCCCCTGGCCCGGCGGCAGCCCCGCTGTGGGTTGAAAGCCGCACGGGACGCGGGTACGCGACGGGATGTCTAGATCACCGCCTCGCGCGGGAGCGCTGAACGAACCGGGCCGGGGTGGAGAGGGGCCCCGCATTCTGCTCTTGAAAGACGTGTCGGCGGCTCGGCCTAAGCGTCCCCTTCATGGCGCCCCGGCCAGGGCGAGGCCGATCAATCGTCGTCCCGGTCGGGGACCCGTTCCAAGCGCGCGGGGTCGAACTTCGCCTTCATCCGCGCCCCTTGCGGGTTGGTAGCGCGCACCTTGTAGCAGCCGTCGTCCGAGCGGATGGAGAGCACCGTCCAGCCTTCGGCCTCCAGCTTCTTCTGCAAAGCCTCACGCGGCTGCCAGTCGGCCAGAGGCACATTGCAATCGTGCTCTGCGGACGCCGGCGTGGCGGCGAGGCCGGCAACGACCAGGCCCGCCAAGATATTCCGCACTGCCAACCCCGAGCGTTTCACCGCACGAACTCCTTCCGACCAAGCCTGATGAAAAGCACGCCAAGCTGACACTCACCTGAACGCAGGGGCAGATTCTCTCGCCCGTTCCACGTCCGGCCGCGCTAGATTGCCATGCGCCCCGCCGAGGTGACAGATGCGTATCCTGCTGATCGAAGACGATCCCGTCCTGGGCATGGCCGTGCGCGACCAGATCGTCGCGGACGGGCACGGCGCCGACTGGGTGACGCGCCTTGCCGACGCCGAACACGCCGTCCATGCCGCGGCCTTCGATCTGATCCTTCTCGACCTCATGCTGCCCGACGGGCGCGGCTCCGACTTTCTGAGGAAGCTGCGCAGCACGGGCGACGCGACGCCGGTGATGGTGCTGACCGCCCGCGACCAGATCTCCGACCGCATCGCGGCCCTCGACGCCGGCGCCGACGACTATCTGGTGAAGCCGTTCGACCTATTCGAGCTGTCGGCGCGCATCCGCGCCGTGGGGCGGCGCTACGCGGGTAATCCCAACCCGCTGGTCACGCTCGGAGACATCGAGGTGGATCTTGCCGCCCGCTCGGTGCGCCGCGCCGGGCAGGCCGTGGCCCTGACAGCGCGGGAATGGGCGCTGTTCGAGGCCTTCGTGCAGCGGCCGCACCAGCTCATGTCGAAGCCGCAGCTGGAGGAACGGCTCTATTCCTTCGATGCGGAAGTGGAGAGCAACACCATCGAGGTCTATGTGGCCCGTCTGCGCAAGAAGCTCGGTGCCGACGTGATCGAGACCGTGCGCGGCATGGGCTATCGCCTCGGCACGCCGGGAGGCGGCGCATGAGCGGACGCTGGAGCCTGCGCCGGCGCCTCGGCCTGTGGCTCGCGTTGTCGGTCGCCGCGCTGTGGCTCGCCGCGGCAACGGTCGCCGGGCTGGTGCTGCGGCACGAGATCGACGAGGTCTTCGACAGCGCATTGCAGGAGGTGGCCCAGCGCGTGCTGCCCCTCGCCTATTCCGAGCTGCTCGCGCGCGAGGATGGGGCCGGCACGCACCACATGCCGCCCGTGGGTCCACACCGCGAATTCATCACCTATGTGGTGCGCGACGCCCAAGGCCGTGTGCTGCTCCAGTCCAGCGACGCGGAGCAGATGGCCATTCCCGCCGGGCTCGCCCCCGGTTTTCACACCACGCCCCGGCTGCGCACCTACACGGAAGCGGCGGTGCGTGGCACCGTCATCGTCACCACGGCGGAGGAACTGGACCATCGCGCCGCCGCGGTCGGGCGCGCGGTCATGGCGCTGATCTGGCCGCTGGTCGCCCTCGTTCCCATCGCGCTTGCCGGCGTCTGGATCACGCTTCGCCTCACCTTGAAGCCGGTGCTCGCCTTCCGCCATGCCATCGCCGCGCGGGGGCGGGGCAACCTGGCGCCGGTGCCGGAGCAGGGTTTGCCGGAGGAGATGGCACCCGTCGCGGGTGCTGTGAATGCGCTCATGGAGCGCCTGCGCGGGGCGCTGGAGGCGGAGCGGGGCTTTGCCGCCAACAGCGCCCATGAGTTGCGCACCCCCATCGCCGCCGCCCTGGCGCAGACCCAGCGGCTCGTGGCCGAGCTGCCGGAAGGACCGGCGCAGGAGCGCGCACGCGCTATCTCAGGCGCGCTGCGCCGCCTCTCGCGCCTGTCGGAGAAGCTGCTCCAGCTCGCCAAGGCGGAAGGCGCCGGCCTGCTCGCGGAGGCGCCGGCGCCGCTCGCGCCGGTGCTGCGCCATGTGATCGCCGATCTCGACCGCCGAACCGACCGCGCGGGAGACATCGACCTCAGCATCACGGCGGAGGGCGGCCCCGTCAGCGATCTCGACCCCGACGCCTTCGCGGTTCTGGCACGCAATCTCATTGAAAATGCTTTGAAACACGGCGCGCCGGACACGCCGGTCCAAGTCCGCCTCACCGCCGACCGGCTGGAAATCACCAACCGTGGCGCCGTCGTTCCGGCGGAACGGATGGCCCAGTTGCTGCGGCCGTTCGAGCGGGGACCGACGGGGGCGGAGGGCTCGGGCCTTGGCCTCGCCATTGCCGCCGCCATCTGCCGCGGGGCGGGGCTGGCGCTGGAAATCGCCTCGCCCATTCCGGGGGCGACGGAGGGCTTCAGCGCCGTCGTGCGCTTTCCCGAAGCGCGATCCTGACAGCAAGCTGAACGCGATTCAGCAGGGGGTTCAGGCGGCTGTCAGGTTGGTTCGAGAGGGTGTCAGCGTCATCAAACGCCGGAGCCCTTCCATGAAGACGCGCACCCTGATCGGGACCGCCCTCCTCCTCTCCACCGCCGGTCTCGGCGTGGCGCTGGCGGCGACCCAGATCGACCATCTCGATCTCCCCTTCCACAGCCGCGACGAAGCTGCCCGCTCCGACGCCCGCCCCCTCCGTCTCGCCGACAACGACCACCGGCGCGAGGGCAAGGAGCGCCATCACGGCCGCCATCACGACGATGATGACGACGACGACGACGATGACGGCCGCCCGGGCGCCCGGCCCGGTGCCGTTCCGCAGAACGGCCCGGCCGATCCCGCCGCGCCGGTGCCGGACAACGGCCTGTTCCAGGGCAAGGCCCGGCCCAAGGTCGAGGTGCAGTGACCCTCGGCCGACCCCGCACACCTTCAAAGGAATAATCAGATGAAATTCGTTCTTCCCGCCGTGGCGGCCACCGCCACCCTGCTGTCGCCGGTGCTGGCCGAGGCGCGGCAGGTCACGTTCGAGACCACTCTGAAGCCCTACGGCGGCAACGGCGCCTATGTGGTGCTCTACGTCACCGATGCGGCCGGCGCCTACAAGGGCACGCTCTGGATGGCCGGGGGCAAGGCGAAATACTACCGCCACCTCTCCGACTGGCAGCGCGCCTCCGGCGGGCGCCCCACCGAGATCGACGGCATCACCGGCGCCAGCATCGGCTCCGGCAAGACGCTGAAGATCACCCTCGATCTCGCCGATGCCATGATCGATGCCGGCTATCAGGTCCATGTGGACACGGCGGTGGAGGACGGGATGGACAATCCCTCCGAGGTGGTCGCCCCCCTCGCCTCGGCTGCATCGGGCAAGCCCGTCGCCGGCAAGGGCTATGTGAAGTCCTTCACCGTCACCTTCTGATCCCCCTTCGGACACCCCCCAAAATGCTTCGCCGCCTCCATGGCCTGCCCGGCATCGCGCTGGCGCTGGCCCTTGCCGTCACCGCCCTCTCCGGCACGGTCCTCTCCGTGCAACCGGCGCTGAACCACGTTGCCGCCCCGGCCATACCGGCATCCGCCAGCGTCGCGGACGTCGCGGGTGCGGTCGCCGCGCGCCATCCCGGCGTCAGCGCCATCCGGCTACGGGCGGACGGCAGCCTCACGGCGGCCTTCGACGATGATGGCACGCGTGGCGTGGAGCGCATCGATCCCGCCACCGGCGCGGGGCTTGGGCCTTACGCGGTGTCGGACACCACCCGCTTCGTCACCAACCTGCACCGCGCCTTCCTCATGGGCGATGCGGGGCGCGTGGCGGCGGCCATCGGCGCGCTGGCGATGCTGGGGCTCTCCGTCTCCGGCCTCCTGCTGCTGGCCCGCCGGCTCGGCGGCATGGGGGCGCTGCTGCGGCCCATCCGCGGCACCCCGGCGCAGCGCTGGCATGGCGAACTCGGCCGGCTCGCGGCCGTGGGCCTGATCCTGTCGTCGCTGACCGGCCTGTGGATGTCGGCGGGCACTTTCGGGCTTCTGCCGGAAACGGCGGCGACGACCCCCGCCATCGCCGCCAGCGGCGGCGCGCCGGCCCCAGTCGGGACTCTCAGCAGCCTGAACAGCGTGAAGCTCCGGGATCTGCGCGAACTCACCTTCCCTGATCCCGCCGACCCGGCAGACGTCTTCACCCTTGTCACCGCCGATGGCGAGCGGCTGGTGGATGCCGCCACCGGCGCCACCCTCGCCATGACGCCGGCGACGGCGCTGGAGCGGATGAACGACCTCGTGCGCACGCTGCACACCGGGCGCGGCGCCTGGATGCTCGGCCTGTTCCTGGGCCTCGCCTCGGCCATGGTTCCCGTGCTCGGCGGAACGGGCCTCGTCCTCTGGCTGCGGCGGCGGGCGGCGCGGCCGCGCATCGGCGCCAATGTCCCGGCGCGGGCGGCGGATACGGTGATCCTCGTGGGCAGCGAGGGCAATTCCACCTGGGGTTTCGCGGGCACCCTGCACGCGGCCCTCGCCGCCGCCGGCCACAAGGTCCACACCGCGGCCATGAATGACGTGAGCGCGGCGCATATGGCCGCCCCGCGGCTGCTGGTGCTCGCCGCCACTTATGGCGAGGGCGCGGCGCCGCAATCGGCCAGACACTTCCTGTCCCGCCTCGCAAAGCTGCCGGGTCAACCGGCTGTGGCGGTGCTGGGCTTCGGCGATCGCAGCTTCCCCCATTTCTGCCGGTTCGCGCGCGACGTCGCCGATGCGCTGGATGCGCGCGGCTGCCAGCAGCTCCTGCCCATGAAACGGGTGGATCGCCGCTCGCCTCAGGAATTCGCCCAATGGGGCCACGATCTGGGGGATGTGCTGGGGCACGATCTCGTGCTCACCCACGTGGCGGAGCCGCCGAAGACCACCCGGCTGGTGCTCGCGGGGCGCGAGCTTTACGGCGAGGCGGTGGGCGCACCCGTGGCGATCCTGCGCTTCACGGCGCCCGTTGACCCGCGCACCGGCGCGCCACGCCCCCTGCCTGCCTTCGAGGCCGGCGACCTCGTGGGCATCGTGCCCCCCGGCGATGCCATGCCGCGCTTCTATTCGCTGGCCTCCTCCACCCGCGACGGCGTGCTGGAAATCTGCGTGCGGCTGCGCGAGGGCGGCCTGTGCTCCCCCTTCCTGCACGGGCTCCGGCCCGGCGAGGGCATCGATGCCTTCATCCGGGAAAATCCGACCTTCCGTCCGGCCAAGGGACGCGGCCCGCTCATCCTCATCGGCGCGGGGGCCGGCATCGGGCCGCTGGCCGGCTTCGTGCGGGCCAATGCGGCGGGCCGCCCGGTGCATCTCTACTGGGGCGGCCGGAGCGCGGCCTCCGACTTCCTCTATGAGCATGAACTCGCCCAGCACCTAGCCGAGCGGCGGCTGACGACCCTGCGCACCGCCTTCTCGCGGGATGCGGACGGGAGCGCCTATGTGCAGGACCGCATTGCCGCCGATGCCCCGCGCCTGCGGGAACTGGTGAAGCAGGGCGCGCAAATCCTCGTTTGCGGCGGCCGGGACATGGCCGAGGCCGTGACCCGCGCGCTGGAGCCGGTGGTGCGCCCGCTGGGCCTCGACCTTCCCACCCTCAAATCGAGCGGACGCTATGTCGAAGATGTCTATTGATGCGGGTCGGGATGCGACGGCGCTCCGCCGCCGCGCCCTGAGCGGCCCGGCCATGGGCGCGCGCTGGTCCGCCACCTTCTTCGCCGCCGACGATGTGGACGAAGCGGCCCTCACCCGCCGCCTCCAGGGCGCGGTGGAGCGGGTGGAACAGCAGATGTCCACCTTCCGGGCCGATTCCGATCTGGAACGGCTGAACGCCGCGCCCATCGGGGCGTGGATGCCCATCCCCCGCGAACTGATGCACGTCCTCTCCACCGCGCTGGAGATTGGCAGGCTATCCGGCGGGGCGTTCGACATCGGGGTGGGCGATCTGGTGAGGGCATGGGGCTTCGGCGGAGCGCCGGGACCGGATGGCGGACGAATCGCGGGGCTTGCCGGCCGCCCCTCCTTCGAGCCGCCCAAGACCTTGCAGCTCGATCCGGCCGGCTGCCGCGCCCGCCGTCTGGCGCCGCTCCGGCTCGATCTGGCCGGCATCGCCAAGGGCTTCGGCGTGGATGAGCTGGCCCGCGAGATGCGCGCGTCCGGCCTCTCCTCCTGGCTGGTGGGCATCGACGGCGAGATGCGCGGCGAAGGCCTGAAGCCGGACGGCCGGCCGTGGACCGTGGCGCATGAGCGGCCCTCCGTGGGGGAGCGGGATATCCTCGGCGTGCTGGAACTCTCCGGCGCCGCCGTCGCCACCTCGGGCACTTATCGCCATCGGGTGGAGGTGGGAGGCCGCGTGCTCTCCCACACCATGGACCCGGCGCGGGGCGCGCCGCTGGAGAATGACCTCTCAGCCGTCACCGTGCTCGGCGAGACCTGCATGGCCGCGGACGCCTGGGCGACCGCTTTGCTGGTGCGCGGGGCAAGCGAGGGGCCAGCCCTCGCCCGCCACCTCGGCCTCGCGGCGCTGTTCGTCCGCGCGGACGGCACGGTGGAGGGGACGGGGCCGCTGGCTCAGCCCGCCGGAGCGTAGAGACGGCGCCGGTCCTCATGGCGCCGGGCGTCTCACTGGGCCAGGAAGCCGCCGTCCACCGCCAGCACGTGGCCTGTCACCATGGCCGCCATGGGGCTCGCGAGGAACAGGATGGCGTCCGCCACCTCCTCCGGCTCGGCGATGCGGCCGAGCGGCATCAGCTTCTCGATGGCGGCGAGCTTGTCCGGGTCGCGCATCAGCGGATCGATGAAGGGCGTGCGCACCCAGGTGGGCGCAACCGCATTGACGCGGATCTTCACCGGGGCCAGCTCGATGGCCAGCGCGCGGGTGAAATTCACCACCGCCCCCTTGCTCGCCTGATAGGCGGGGTTGGGATACGGCCCGCCGCCGCTCAGCCCCATGATGGACGAGACGTTCACGATGGCGCCGCCGCCCCGCGCCGTCATGGACGGCACCGCCGCCCGCGCGCAGAGGAAGCCGCCGGTGACGTTTACGGCGAATACCTTCTCCCAGTCGGCGAGCTGGAGTTCCGTCAGCCCCTTGCGGATGGAGAGGCCGGCATTGTTGACGAGGATGTCGAGGCCGCCATGGCCGGCCACCACCTGCCCGAACGCGGCGGAGACCGCCGCCTCGTCGGTCACGTCGAACGCGAGCGCCTCGGCGCCGGGGATGCCGGCGGCGGCGCGCCCGGCGGCCGCCCCGTCCCGGTCGGCGAGGATGACGCGGGCGCCGGCCTCTGCCACGGCGGTTGCGGCGGCAAGGCCGATGCCGCTCGCCCCGCCCGTCACCACCGCCACCCGTCCTGTCAGATCGAGCCTTCGCGCCATAGTCCGTCCCCGGTTCCGCCGTGCCGCCGTCGCGGCCGAGAGGAGAGGTGATAGAAGATCGCCCGGCCGATCTCCAGCCTTGCGCCGCCGGCCGGACCCGCATGACAAGACCTGCCGCCTTCGACTAGAACACAGCCGGACATAGCGACGATGGATCGATGGAGCAGGGACTTCCAGACAGCGCCGCACCGGATGGGTCCGTGCACCGTCCACTGAGGGCGCGCCTCGCCCGCCTCACGCACGAACCGGCGCCCCTCGCTGCGCTTGAAGCCCTGCCGTGGCATTCCTGGATCGTCGTCGGCCTCGTCTCCATCGGTGCCTTTGTCGGCCAGCTCGACGCCACCATCGTCCAGCTCGCCCTGCCCACGCTGGCGACCACGTTCGACGCCGGGCTCCATGCCGTGAGCTGGGTGTCGCTCGGCTATCTCGTCGCCTTCGCGTCCTTCCTGCCGATCTTCGGGCGGCTGTGCCAGATGTATGGCCGCAAGACGCTCTATCTCCTCGGCTATCTCGTCTTCGTCGCGGCGAGCGCATTGTGCGCGCTGGCGCCGGACCTGCCGTCGCTGGTGGCGGCGCGGGTGGTGCAGGGGATCGGCGGGGCGCTGCTCGGCGCCAACAGCATCGCCATCCTCGTCGCCGCCGTGCCGGAGGACAAGCGCGGGCGGGCGCTGGGCGTGTTCGCAGCGGCGCAGGCCATCGGCATGAGCGCGGGGCCGGCGGTGGGCGGCATCGTGCTCGGTGCGCTGGGCTGGCCGTGGATCTTCTGGCTGACCGTGCCGTTCGGCCTCCTCGCCGCCATCGCCGGCTGGATCGCCCTGCCCCGCACGCGCGGCGCGCGCCCCGAAGCGCGTTTCGACTGGCTGGGCGCCCTGCTGCTCGCGCCGGCTCTGGTCATCCTGGTCCGCGCGCTGAACCACGCCGCCGGCTGGGGGCTGACCTCCCCCGAGACGATCGGCAGCGTGGTCCTCTCCGCCGGGCTCATCTGGCTGCTGGTGCGGCAGGAGCGGCGCGCGGCGGTTCCGCTGGTGGACCTGAAGCTGTTCGCCAATCCCGGCTTCGCGCTGGGCGCGGGCGCCGTGGTGCTCGGCTATGCCATGCTCTACGCCATGTTCTTTCTCATGTCGTTCCTGCTGGAGCACGGCTACGGGGAACGCGCGTGGGAGGCCGGCCTGCGCCTTGCCATCATTCCGGTGATTCTCGGGCTGGTCGCGCCGTTCAGCGGCGGCCTCGCCGATCGCCTCGGCATCCGCGTGCTCGGCGCCAGCGGCATGGGCGTGTGCCTGCTGGGTCTGCTGGTGCTGGGCCTGGGCGTCGGCGATTCGGCCGCCAGCCCACTGGTGAGCTTCGGCGCCTTCATGCTGTTCGGCGCCGGCCTCGGCCTGTTCATCGCCCCCAACAACCACGCCACCCTCAAGGCCGCGCCCCCGGACCTCGCGACGCAGGCCGGCTCCCTGCTGAACCTCATGCGCGTGCTGGGCACCAGCCTCGGCGTCGCGGGGGCGACGTCCACCCTGTCGCTGGGCCTGAAGCAGGCCGGGGGAATGACGGACCGGATGAGGGATGTGTCGGGGCCGGCGCTGGTGAATGCCGTGGAATGGGGCATTGTCCTTGTCGCCATCATGGCGCTCGTTGCCGCACTCCTCTGCGTCCTGCGGCGCCGTACGTAACGGCATGCGGAATGTGCGGCATCCGGGCATCGGCCGGAGGAGCGATTCACGCACCGGAGTATCGACGCCGCCGGTTACCCCGTCTATGGTCCGATGGCATCCAGCAGGTTGCATGCACCCATCCGCGGCGGGATGGCGCGCAGCCCTGCCGGGATTGCCCCAGGAGCGGACGCCATGGATTTCGATCCCGTCACCCTCGCGCGCATGCAGTTTGCCTTCACGGTCTCCTTCCACATCATATTTCCCGCCTTCACCATCGGCCTGTCCGCCTTCATCGCGACGCTGGAGCTGATCTGGCTGTGGACCGGGAAGGACGTGTTCCATCGCCTCGCGCGGTTCTGGACCAAGATCTTCGCCGTCTCCTTCGCCATGGGCGTGGTGTCCGGCATCGTGCTGTCCTATCAGTTCGGCACCAACTGGAGCCGCTATGCCGAATTCGTCGGCTCGGTGGTCGCGCCGCTCATCGGCTTCGAGGTGCTCACCGCCTTCTTCCTGGAGGCGACCTTCCTCGGCATCATGCTATTCGGCTGGAACCGGGTTCCGCCGTGGCTGCACGTTCTGTCCTGCTGCGTGGTGGCGTTCGGCACCTTCATGTCGGCCTTCTGGATCCTCGCCGCCAACAGCTGGATGCAGACGCCGGCCGGCTTCGATATCCGCAGTGGCGCGGCATACCCGCTCGACTGGCTTGAGATCATCTTCAACCCGAGCTTCCATTGGCGCCTGCCGCACATGCTGCTCGCCGCCTACCTCACCACCTCGCTAGTGGTGCTCTCGGTGGGCGCGCGCTATCTGCTCGCCGGCAAGTTCAAGGAAGAATCGAAGGTGATGATGGTGATGGGCATCGGCATGCTCGCTATCGTCGGCCCCATCCAGGCCTTCGTCGGCGACAGCCACGGCCTCAATACCGCGCACTACCAGCCGGCCAAGATCGCGGCGGTGGAGGCGCACTGGGACAGCTCCAAGCCCGCGCCCCTGGTGCTGTTCGCATGGCCGGACGAGAAGGCCGAGAAGAACCTGTTCGAGATCTCGATCCCGCACGGCGCCTCGCTGATGATCACCCACAGCCTCGACGGCCTCTTCCCGGGCCTCAAGGACTTCCCGCCGCAGGATCGGCCGCCGGTGTTCGGACCTTTCTTCGGCTTCCGCGCCATGGTGGGCGTGGGCGTCGTCATGATCCTTCTGGGCTGGATCGGCGCCTGGCTGATCTTCAAGGGCCGTGAGACCACGACCCGCTGGTACCTGATCGTCACCTCCTGGGCATGGCCGCTGGGCTTCATCGCCATCCTCTCCGGCTGGATCGTCACCGAGCAGGGACGCCAGCCCTGGGTGGTGGAGGGGCTGCTGCGAACCGAGGATGCCATGTCGCCCCTCGCCGGCTGGACCGTGGGGCTGTCGCTGACGCTGTTTGTGGTCGTCTACGCCGTGATCTTCGCCACCGGCATCCACTTCTTGAACCGGCTCATCGTCCGCGGTCCCGACCAGACCCTGATCCAGCCGCCGGCTCGCGAACGCCCCACCCGCCCCATCGCCGCCGCCCATGGCGAAGGCCAGATGACCCCCGGAACCTGACCCGCCGACGCGCAGGAGGACATGACCATGGAATGGTATCTCCCCGTCATCTGGGGTCTCATCATCGGCGTCGCGGTCATCATGTATGTGGTGCTCGACGGCTTCGACCTCGGCATCGGCATCCTTTTCCCCTTCGCCAAGGAGGAGAAGGAACGCGATGTGATGATGAACACCGTCGCCCCCTTCTGGGACGGCAACGAGACCTGGCTCATCCTCGGCGGCGGTGGCCTGTGGGTGGCCTTCCCCAAGGCCTATGCCGTGGTGATGCCGGCGCTCTATCTGCCGGTCATCATCATGCTGCTGGCCCTGGTATTTCGCGGCGTCGCCTTCGAATTCCGATGGGTCGCGGCCTCCAGCCGGCGGCTGTGGAACTTCGCGTTCGCGGCCGGTTCGCTGGTGGCGGCCTTCTTCCAGGGCATCATCCTCGGCGGGCTGGTGCAGGGCATCACCGTGAAGGACGGCGCCTTCGCCGGCGGCCCGCTCGACTGGGCCACCCCCTTCGCCCTGCTGTGCGGCGTCGGCGTGGTCGTGGGCTATGCCCTGCTCGGCTCGACCTGGCTGCTGGTGAAGACCGAGGGCGCCGTCGCCGACCGGGCGCGGAGCCATGCCATCCCGCTGCTCCTCGCCGTCGTCGTGCTGATGGGGCTGGTGAGCCTGTGGACTCCGCTGGCGTTCGATCGCATCGCCACGCGCTGGTTCTCCCGGCCCAACATCTTCTTCCTGGCGCCGGTGCCCATCATCACCGCCGGGCTCACCTATCTGGTCTGGCACTGGCTGAAGACGGGACGGGAGATGCTGCCCTTCTTCGGCACCATCGGGCTGTTCGTGCTCGGCTTCCTCGGCCTCGCGATCTCGACCTTCCCCTATTTGGTCCCGCCGAGCCTCACCGTGTGGCAGACGGCGGCCGCTCCGCCGAGCCAGATCCTGATGCTGTTCGGCGTCATCTTTCTGCTGCCGGTGGTGTTGGGCTACATCGTCTTCGTCTACTGGATTTTCCGCGGGAAGGTGCGGGAAGGCGAAGGCTACCACTGAAGCCGGGGCCGCGGCCGGACGACCCCGGCCCCGGCCCCCGTCTTATGCCCTTGGCCTCGCCTCACGCGGCGAGGCTGCCCAGCTCCTTGTCGATGAAATAGGCGGTGTGGGGTCCCTCGCCGATGAGGTCGATCCGGTCGAGGATCTTCCGGCAGAGCTTTTCTTCCTCGTGCTGCTCGCGGGAGAACCACTCGAGGAAGGAATCGGTCTCGAAGCTGTTCTCGGCGCGGGCGAGGGTGATGGCCTCGACGATGTGGGCCGTCACCTTGCGCTCCTCTTCCTGAATGCGCAGGAACAGCTCGCGGACGTTGCCCGCGGAGATCACCGGCCGCTGGTGGCCATGCAGCGCGATTTGCGCGCCGAGGTCATCGAGGAACTCGAAGAACTTCAGCATGTGCCCCATCTCCTCCTTGGCATGGCCGAGAAGGAACTTGGTCACGCCCTCGAACTTGTGGGCGGACGCCCAGGCGGCGGCCTGGGTATAGACGTGATGGGCCTCCATCTCGCCGTTCAACAGCTCGTTCAGCTTCGCTTCCAGCTTTTCACTGACCATCGCCTTCTCCACCAAGAGAGACCGCCGCGCATGACGCCGGCGGAACGGGGAAGGGCGGCACCGGCACTGTCCATGGCCGGCCACGACCGCGCTTCCCGCACGGATGTGCAGGAGCCGGCGGCGGCGGATCAATCGGCACGCATCAATCTTGCGCCAGATTTGGATTAGGCCAATTCAAGCGCGCCGCTGAAACGCGTGGCGCGGTGCCGGCTTGCGCCAGCTTCTCGACCGCTTCCAATCTCTCGTTAGAGCTATTCCGCAGCGTCCGGGACCGGCCCGCCGCCGAACAGGCCAAGCTGCTGCTCGCGCACCGGCGCGAAGGAGCGGCGGTGGTGCAGGCAGGGGCCGTGGGTGACGAGCGCGGTGCTGTGCTCCGCCGTCGCGTAGCCCATGTGCCGCTCGAAGCCATAGGCGGGAAAGGCCGCGCCGAGGGAGGCCATCAGCCGGTCACGCACCACCTTGGCGACGATGGAGGCCGCGGCGATGGAGGCGATCAGCCGGTCGCCGCCGATGATCGCCTCGACCGCGCAGGGCACCTTGGGCGGGTCGTTGCCATCCACCAGCAGGAAGGCCGGGCGGCGCGGCAACCCGCGCACCGCCTGCGCCAGCGCCCAAAGGGTCGCCTGCCGGATGTTGTCGCGGTCGATGCGCTCGGGCGGCGCCATGGCCACCGCCACTTCCGCCGTGGCGCAGATCTCGAGATAGAGCGCCTCGCGCTTCGCCCGCGTCAGCCGCTTGGAATCGTCAAGGCCCTGCGGCACCCGTTCCGGATCGAGCACGACCGCGGCCGCAACCACCGGCCCCGCCAATGGCCCGCGCCCCACCTCGTCCGCACCGGCGATGGGCGCATGCCCCTGGGCGTAGAGGCCGCGCTCCCGCGTGAAATCGAGACCGATCCAGGCATCCACGACAGGCACCTTGACCTTCGGCGGGCGGCCGCGCGGGCGCGCAGCGGGCTGCGGCTCGATCGAGGTGCGGCTGGGGTTCGGCTCTCGGCGTGGCGGCATCGGCCCGGCGTTCGCCCGATGAGGCCCCGGCGACAGGCGGGCCGAGCGATTCGGCCACGCCGTCGTTGATAGCATGGAACCGGGGCGGGGGCCGGGGATTGCTCCTTTTGCCGTGTCAGCCCATGTTCAAGCTCAGGGTTCAAGCTGCCGGCGTTGGCGTCCGCGGGAGAAGAGCATGCGGTGGGAGGATTTCCGCTCCAGCGATAATGTTGAGGACCGGCGCGGCGATGGCGGCGGCGGCGGCGGGTTCCAGATGCCCGGCGGCCGTGGCGGCCTCGGCATCGGTACCATCATCATCGTCGGCCTCATCGGCTGGGCGCTTGGAATCAATCCGGCGCTGCTGATCGGCGGGCTGGAGGCCATCAACGGCGGCGGCTCCACCCAGCAGGCCGCCCCGGCCCCGCAGCGCGGCCGGCCGACTGCCCCGCCCACCGACCAGCTTGGGCGCTTCGCCGCGGCGGTCCTCGCCCAGACCGAGGACGTGTGGACCGAGCTGTTCCGCGCCGACGGCAAGACCTACCAGGATCCGAAACTGGTGCTGTTCTCCGGCTCCACGCGCTCGGCCTGCGGCGGTGCCCAGTCGGCCATGGGGCCGTTCTATTGTCCGCTGGACCAGAAGGTGTATCTCGACCTCACCTTCTTCCAGGAGATGAAGAACCGCTTCAAGGCGGGAGGCGACTTCGCGCAGGCCTATGTGATCGCCCACGAGGTCGGCCACCATGTGGAAAACCTCATCGGCATCCTGCCCAAGGTGCAGCAGGCCCAGGCCCGCGCCTCGTCCCGCGCCGAGGCCAACAACCTCTCGGTTCGCGTGGAGCTGATGGCCGATTGCCTCGCCGGCGTATGGGCCTACCACGCCAACGACCGCTTCCGCATTCTGGAGCCCGGCGACGTGGAGCAGGCGCTCAACGCGGCGAGCGCCATCGGCGACGACACGCTGCAGAAGCGGTCCCAGGGCTTTGCGGTGCCGGACAGCTTTACCCACGGCACGTCGCAGCAACGGGTGAACTGGTTCACGCGCGGCCTGAAGACCGGCTCCATGCAGCAGTGCAATACCTTCTCCGGCGCGATCTGAGGGACGCCCGCGCCGACCCCGGCCGAATCGACGCGTCATTGCCTTCCGGAATGACGCGTCCGATGGCCGCTGATGCCGCCGCCTCGGTCCCGGCGAACGCCCGCCGCCGGCGTGCCAAACGCCTGTCCAGGACCTGCTCTCCTTTGTCTGCTTGAGCGCGGCGGGAGGCATGCCCCCTTGCCTCCGGGCGGCTGGCGTGCGAAGCAGCATCAACGCACGGCGCCGCCGCGGGAGAAGCCTCTCGCGCGGACCGTTCGGCGTCGGCCATTGAAACCTCTTGCAGCCTTCGCTATAGGGGCCGACAACTCATTCCGAAGGGGCCATGCGGCCATCCCTCGGCCCCGGTCGGTGCCTTGCACCAAAGCCTGCGCGCCACGCGGGCGGGCCGCGACCGCAAGGGCCGAGCATACGAGAGGCGTCAGTCCATGTCTTCGACGTTCGACACGGTGGCCAACATCATCGCGGAAACCTGCGACATTCCGCGCGACACCATCACGCCGGACAGCCACGCCATCGACGATCTGGGCATCGACAGCCTCGACTTCCTCGACATCGCGTTCGCCATCGACAAGGCCTTCGGCATCAAGCTGCCGCTGGAGCAGTGGACGCAGGAAGTGAACGACGGCAAGGCCACGACCGAGCAGTATTTCGTGCTCAAGAACCTCTGCGCCCGCATCGACGAGTTGGTCGCTGCGAAGGCCGCCTGAGGCCGATAGATGCGTCCTGAAGTCTTCAAGATGATCGACCGGGTCGTCGCCATCGACCCGTCGCTGGAGAAGATCCACTGCCAGGGCATGGTGCCCGAGGAAAGCTCCATCTTCGAGGGGCACTTCCCCGGCTACCCCATCATGCCCGGCGTGCTGCTCATAGAAGCCATGGCGCAGACCACCGGTTGGCTGGTGCTTGCGCGCAACCGCTTCGAAAAGATGCCCTTCCTCGCCACCGTGAAGGAAGCGAAGCTGCGCACCTTCGTGCTGCCGGGGCAGAACCTCGACCTCTACTCGCAGATCCTGCACGAGGGCTCCGGTTTCGTCGTCGCCAAGACGAACGCCACCCTCGAGGGCAAGCCCATCTGCAGCGCCGAGCTTACCTTCCGCGTGCTGCCCTGGCCCGAGGGCAAGATGAAAGCGGTGGTGATGAAGGTTGCCGAGTACGTCTCCTTCCCCCTTTCGGAATTTGCCGATGCCTGACGTGACTGAAGGCCGGGGCCGGATCCAGCGCGACGTCTGGATCACGGGCATCGGCCTCGTCTCTTCCCTCGGGGAGGGGCTCGATGCCCATTGGCAGGCCTTCGCCGCCGGCTCGGCCCCGGTGACGGACAACACCACCTTCGCGCCCTATGTGGTCCATCCGCTGGTGAAGGTGAGCTTCGACAACCAGATCCCCAAGAAGGGCGACCAGCGGCAGATGGAGCCCTGGCAGCGCATCGGCACCTATGCGGCCGGCCTTGCGCTCGACAGCGCGGGCATCGCCAAGAACGCCGAAATCCTGTCGAACACCGACATGGTGGTCGCGGCCGGCGGCGGCGAACGCGATTTCCAGGTGGATGCGGCGATCCTGAACGATCTTTCCGCCTCCAACGACGCCGGCCGCCTCCTGAATGAGCGCCTGCTGTCGGACCTGCGGCCGACCCTCTCGCTGGCCCAGCTCTCGAACCTGCTCGCCGGCAACATCTCCATCGTCCACGGCGTCACCGGCTCTTCGCGCACCTTCATGGGCGAAGAAAGCTCGGGCGTGGACGCCGCGCGCATCGCCTATGCCCGCATCGCGGCGGGCCAGAGCGAGATCGGGCTCGTGGGCGGCGCCTACAATGCCGAGCGCGAGGACACGCTGCTCCTCAACGATCTCGACGCCTTCTGCATGAAGGGCGAATTCAGCCCGGCCTTCACCGCCCCCGGCATCGCCTCCGGTTCCATGGGCGCCTTCCTGGTGCTGGAATCGCCGGAGCATGCCAAGGCCCGCGGCGCCAAGCCCATCGCCAAGCTGTCCGGCGTCTGGTCGGAGCGGGCCAAGCGCGCCGTCGCCGGGGCCGTCACCGCCAAGGTGAAGTCGCTCCTCGAAAAGGCCGGCACCGCACCGGGCACCGCCGTCATCTCCGGCGTCACTGGCGCTCGTGAGGCGACCGAGGCCGAGGCCGAGGCGCTGACAGCGAGCGGCCTGCCCGTGCGGGCCGTCGCCAATCGCATCGGGCACGGCTTCGAGGCCCAGTTCATCGCCGCCCTCGCCCTTGCTGCGCTGGCGGTGTCCAAGGGCACCCTGTTCCCGCCACTCGCCGGCGACCCGCTTGAAAAGGCGGCGGACGGCGTATCCCGCGTGATCGTGACCCAGGTGGGCCACTGGCGGGGCGAAGGCGCCGGACTGGTGGAGAAGGCCTGAGGGCTTTTCTCCCTCTCCCGCGAGGGGAGGACGGACGATTGTCCTTTGCGCCGGCTTCGGCGTATTTTCCGGCGCGAGTGCCGGGCCCTCCCACAGCGCGGGTCCCGGCGCGCCCTTCGAGCGGGCCGGGGCGGGCGCGCTTCAACGACAGGAGCCGCGATCATGACGCAGGCGCATCTCGACAAATTCGGCCGCCCCATCGTGGTGGTGACGGGTATCGGCATCGTCACCTCCCTCGGCCAGGGCAAGGAAGACAACTGGCGCCGCCTCACCGCGGGTGAATCCGGCATCCACACCATCACGCGCTTCCCCATCGAGGGCATGCGCACGACCATCGCCGGCACGGTGGACTTCCTGTTCGACGGCCGCGTGGCCGCCCCCAACCTCTCCGAGAAGCTGGCGACCCTCGCCGCCGAGGAAGCCATCGCCGAATCCGGCATCGGCACGCCCGGCGAGTTCCCCGGCCCGCTGTTCGCCGCCGTTCCTCCGGTGGAGCTGGAATGGCCCGAGCGCCAGCAGCTTGCCGATGCGGTGGGCCATTACCCCATCGTCTATCGCGACCTCCTCGGCGCCGCCGCTTCCGGCCAGTTCCGGCCGTGGCACGAGCGCTTCCTGTTCGGCTCGGTGGCGGATCGCCTGGCCGACAAGTTCGGCACGCAGGGCCAGCCCATTTCCCTGTCGACCGCGTGCGCCTCGGGTGGCACCGCCATCCAGCTCGGCGTCGAAGCCATCCGCCGCGGCGAGACCGAAGTGGCGCTGTCCCTCGGCACGGACGGCTCGGTGCATCCCGAGGCGCTGATCCGTTTCTCCCTGCTGTCGGCGCTCACCACCGCCAACGACAAGCCCGAGGAAGCCGCGCGGCCCTTCGCCAAGAATCGGGAGGGCTTCGTGATGGCCGAGGGCGCCGCCGCCTTCGTGCTGGAGAGCTATGCCCATGCGGTGGCGCGCGGCGCGAAGATCCTCGGCGTGCTGGAAGGCTGCGGCGAGATGGCCGACAATTTCCACCGCACCCGGTCGAGCCCGGACGGCCGCCCGATCATCGGCTGCATGAAGAATGCGCTTGCCGACGCCGGCGTGACCCCTGATGACGTGGACTACATCAACGCCCACGGCACCTCCACGCCCGAGAACGACCGCATGGAATATGTGGGCCTCAAGGGCGTGTTCAGCGAGGAGAAGCTGGCGGCAACGCCGATCTCCTCCAACAAGTCCATGATCGGCCACACGCTGACGGCGGCGGGCGCCATCGAGGCGGCGGTGTCGCTGCTGACCATCCAGAACGGCCGCATTCCGCCGACCATCAACTACAACATCCCCGATCCGGCCATCCCGCTGGACGTGGTGCCGAACGTCGCCCGTGACGCCCAGGTGCGGCGGGTGATCTCCAACTCGTTCGGTTTCGGCGGCCAGAACGTCTGCCTCGTGCTCGCGGCGGAACCGGCGTGAGCGGATCGCGCACCGGGACTGGCCTCAACCGATGACCGCTCCCATCCTCGTCACCGGCGGCGGCCGCGGGCTTGGCTCGGCCATCGTTCGGCGGCTCGCCGAGGCCGGCTATCCCGTCGTCTTCACCTACCGCTCGGCGGTCGCCGAGGCGGAGGCGCTGATCGCCTACGTCCGTGCGGCGACGCCCGGAGCCGTCATCTCGGCTCGCCCCCTCGACCTCGCCGACCGCGCGGCGGTGGAAGCGTTCGCCGAGGAACTGGAGGCCGGGGAGACCTTCTTCGGCTTCTGCCACAACGCCGGCGCCTCCTACGACACGCTCGCCGCCATGATCGACCAGGACAAGGCCGAGGCGGTGATGCAGGTGAACCACTTCGCCTTCGTGCGCCTCACCCGTGCTCTGGTGCGTCCCATGACCCGCGCCAGGACCGGCCGCATCGTCGCCATCGGTTCGGTGGCGGCGCTGCAGGCGAACCAGGGCAATGCCGCCTACGCCGCCTCCAAGGCCGCCCTGCTCGCCCATGTGCGGGGCCTCGCCATCGAGACCGCGCGGCGCGGCGTGACGGTGAACTATGTCGCCCCCGGCTTCATCGATACCGCCATGCTGGAGAAGTTCGCGGACTATCGAGCGAAGATGGAGGCGCAGATCCCCGCCGGCCGCTTCGCCACGCCCGACGATGTGGCACAGGTGGTGGCCTTTCTCTTCTCCCCCGGCGCGGGCTATATGACCGGCGCCATTCTGCCGGTGGATGGCGGGCTCTCCGCCTCGCTCGCCGCCCACCGCTGACTTCAAATTCAGAGAAAAACAATGCGTGGCCTCCAGCTCGTCTCCGACCGCAAGCTCGAACTCGTCGATCTCCCCGAGGCGGAAGCCCCGGGCGCCGGAGAGGTGCAGATCCGGGTGAAGGCGCTGGCGCTCAACCATATCGACGTATGGGGCTGGCGCGGCATGGCCTTCGCCAAGCGCAAGATGCCCCTCGTGGTGGGCGCCGAGGCCGCCGGCGAGATCGTGGCGCTGGGCGCCGACGTGCGCGGCCTCAAGGTGGGCCAGACGGTCGCCATGTATGGCGCCATGACCTGCGGCCACTGCGCCAACTGCCTGAACGGCCGGGACAACCTCTGCCAGAACGTGGGCGGCGTGCTCGGCTTCCACATCGACGGCTTTGCCCGCGACGTGCTGAACATGCCCGAGCGGCTGGTGATCCCCGCCCCTGAGGGCGTCTCCTTCGAGGAAGCGGCCTGCGCCGGCATCACCTTCTCCACTGTAGAGCATATGCTGTTCGACAATGCGAAACTGGAGAAGGGCGAGACCGTGCTCGTCCATGCCGGCGGCTCGGGCATCGGCTCCGCCGCCATCCGCCTCGCCAAGGACGTGGGCGCCACCGTCATCACCACCGTGGGCGATGACGAGAAGATGGACAAGGCGAAGGCGCTGGGCGCCGACCACGTCATCAACTACCGCAAGGACCGTTTCGAGCACGAGGTCCGCAAGATCACCAAGAAGGTGGGCGTGGACGTGGTGTTCGAGCATGTGGGCGCCGACACCTGGAACGCCTCGCTGCTCTCCATGAAGCCCGGCGCGCGGCTCGTCACCTGCGGCTCCACCTCGGGCGTCTCAGTGCAGATGAACCTGATGCAGCTGTTCCAGCGCCAGTACAAGATCTTCGGCTCGTTCGGCGCCACCATCCGCAACGTGGCGGACGGGCTTGAGAAGATGGGCCGGGGCGTCAAGCCCGTCATCGACACCGTGGTGCCCCTCGAGAACTTCAACGAGGGCCTGGAGCGGCTGGAAAGCCGCAAGGTGTTCGGCAAGATCGTGGTGAAGTTCTGAGGCGGGGGCGGCGCACGCAACCGTGGCCCGGCTCCCCCTCCCCGTCCGCAAGGCCATCCATCGGCTGAAGCTGGCGCTCGCGCCCGCCGTCGAGGTGCTGGTCGCGGGCTATGTGCGCTTCTCCGTGTGGTGGCTGCGCCTGTGGCCGCTGTGGCTCTCGGCCGGCGGCATGGCCTTCTGGGCCAAGCTGCTCGGCCCGTTCTTCGCGGTCAGCAAGGTGGCGCGGCGCAATCTCGCCGCGGCCTACCCGGAGAAGAGCCCGGCGGAAATCAACACCCTCGTCCGCGGCATCTGGGCCAACATGGGCCGCCTCGCCGCCGAGTTCGCCCAGCAGGATCGCCTGTGGGACTATGATCCCGCGCATCCCGACACAGGCCGGATCGAGGTGAAGGGCGCGGAGATCTTCCAGCGCCTGCGGGACGACGGTCGTCCCGCGCTGTTCTTCACCGCCCATACCGGCAATTGGGAATTGTGCGCCATCGCCGGCGCCGCGTTCGGCGTGCCGGGCGGCGTGCTCTATCGTGCACCCAACAACAAGCGCGCCGCCGAGCTGATCGAGGAGATGCGCTCCGGCACCATGCCCGGCCTCGTGCGCGCCGGCCGCGATGCGGGCCGCCAGATGGCGCGCATGCTGGCCGAGGGGCAGCATCTGGGCATGCTGATCGACCAGTACTGGACCGGCGGCCCGCCGGTGATGTTCTTCGGCCGCCCCTGCGCCACCAACCCGACGCTCGCCCGCCTTGCCCGCCAGTTCGATTGCCCGGTGCACGGCATGCGCGTCATCCGCCTGCCCGGCGCCCGCTTCCGGGTGGAGATCACCGAGGAAATCACCCTCCCCCGCGACGGCGAGGGCAAGATCGAGGTGGTGGGCGCCATGCAGGCCGTCACGTCAGTCATCGAGGGCTGGGTGCGCGAATATCCCGAACAATGGCTCTGGCTCCACCGCCGCTGGCGGTGAGCGCACACCGGCGCGCGCTCAGGTCGTCCCCGGCTTGCCGAGGGTATCGGACAGGGCTTTCGAGAAGCGGTCGAGCACCGAGAAAAGGACATCGGTGCTGAACCCGATCAGGAAGGCGACGCCGAAGGCGCTCAGGGACGTCAGCTGGATCGTGTTGGGCGTTTGCGGCGCCGGCGTCCAGAACCAGACCATGATGACACCAGCGATCCCCCCGAGCATCAACCGATAGAGCAGCTTCCCCAATGTCGGATCTGGCTGGGAGGGATCGACGTAGTGTCGCATGAAGAACAGCATGGCGCCGAAGACGCCATAGAGGGCAGGCAGAACCCATTTACCGAGCAGGTCGATGTTCGTCTTCAGATGATGGACGTCAGCAAGGTAATTCTTGTGGTCCCTCGGATTGAAGTCGAGGCCCAGAGCCCCCATGACGAGATTGATATCGTCGACGTGGGCCATGATGACGCAATGGGGCAACTTCCCATCCGCACCCTTCAGGTCCGGAGCGCCTCCCGCTGCCGGGATGGCGGGGGGAGCAGGCAAGGCAGGGGCTGGGGCGGCCATTTGCTCCGTCTGACATGCTTTTTTCAGTTTTTCCCTATGATCTTCGACTGCGGCAGGCGCTTGACGGGCGTTCTTTTCCACCTGTCTCAGCGGCAGAATGCAATCCTCCTGTCCCGGCGGACAAAAGCGCCGCCCTCGCGGCAGCAGTAGATCCAGAGCTTCGAATACCGAAATCCACAAGCCTCCGACGACGTGATTGGCAAGGTCAAATGACAACAAGGATCCGTTGATGTCACTCGAGATCGCGGCATAAGACGTCTCCGACATCATTTGTTGTCTGATGGATGCCACATCTTTGATTGCATTCAGATAGGCTGTTCGACCGCTTTGATCGTCGAGCTTCAATGAACGGATCGTAAAGTAGATTGCTTCCATCGACTCCTCGGTATGCGAGGTCTGAAGCTCCTTCGCCGATGTCAGAAACGAGCTTGTCTTTTCATAAACCAGCGTAAGATAGCCCGTCTGAACCAGGACGGCTAAAGCGATCGCCATCACAATCCAGAACAGCACCGCTTGCCTCAGGGTACGCGTGAAGGGGCGCCACCCCTTACGCAAGTCGCCCAGGGTGATCGGGGCAAGGTTCACGAGGACATCGTTTATGGACAGCCTTAACTTGGCTTCCTCGTCGGGCGAAAGGTCTTGGCCTCCCGTCTTGCTCTTGGCTTGGGCGACCAGTTGAACCAGGTCCTGACTCTTCCCAAGCTTCCCGAGCGAGGCCGCAACCTCGGCGACCAGATCGGCATCGGCGACCAGACCGGCAGACTGCGCGACGACCATTTCCCCCTCCCCTTGAGTCATGGCTCCCCCCATGGGCTGCGGCGGCATCCGCCGAGACGAGGCACAGCACCCCAGTCGCGCCAGTCATGGGTCGCGGGCGAAATAATGATACAAGTAAAAGTTGTTTTAACGCATTTTGCAATACACGACCATCGCGACGGCAGGGCGCGCGCCCGTACCCTGCAGCACCCCTCCCCCTTGCCGCGCCCCGGCCAATCCTATAAAGCCCGCGCTTTCCGTTTTCGCGAAGGTATGAGGGATGAGCACGGCTGACGTTGCCGTCATCATGGGCAGCCAGTCCGACTGGGAGACCATGCGCCATGCGGCCGAGACGCTGGATGCGCTCGGGATCACGCACGACTGCCGCATCGTCTCCGCCCACCGCACGCCGGATCGCATGTATGCCTTCGCCAGAAGCGCGAAGGCTGACGGCTTCAAGGTCATCATCGCCGGTGCCGGCGGCGCGGCGCACCTGCCGGGCATGGTGGCGGCGCTGACGCCCCTGCCGGTGTTCGGCGTGCCGGTGCAGTCCAAGGCGCTCTCCGGCCTCGACAGCCTCTATTCCATCGTGCAGATGCCGGCCGGAATCCCGGTCGGTACGCTGGCCATCGGCGTTGCGGGCGCCACCAACGCCGCCCTGCTGGCGGCCGCCGTGCTGGCGCTCTCCGACCCCGCCCTCGCCGACCGGCTCGACGCCTGGCGCGCCGCGCGCACGGAAGCCGTGGCGGAACGGCCGGTCTGACCATGCTCAAGCCCGGTAGCGTTATCGGTATTCTCGGCGGCGGGCAGCTCGGCCGCATGATCGCTCTCGCGGCGGCGGAGCTTGGCCTCAAGGCGCACGTGCTGTGCCCGGACAAGGACAGCCCCGCCTTCCACGTCAGCGCCGCCCATATCTGCGCCGCCTATGACGATTTCGACGCGCTGGCGCGCTTCGCGGCCGGGGTCGACGTCGTGACCTACGAGTTCGAGAACGTGCCGCTGGCCACCGCCGAGTTCCTCGCCGCGCGGGTGCCGCTGCGGCCGGGTGCCAAGGCGCTCGCCATCACCCAGGACCGGCTCGCGGAGAAGAGCTTCGTACGCGACCTCGGCATCGAGACCGCGCCCTTCGCCGCCGTGGACAGCCTCGCCGATCTCGAAGCCGCGGTTGCGCAGCTGGGCCTGCCTGCCGTGCTGAAGACGCGCCGCTTCGGCTATGACGGCAAGGGGCAGGTGATGATCCGCCCCGGCGAGGACCTCACCGCCGCGTGGCACGCCCTCGGGCGGCAGAGCGCGATCCTCGAAGGCTTCGTCAGCTTCGTCCGCGAGGTGTCCGTGGTCGCGGCCCGTCGCGGCGACGGCGCCTTCTGCGCCTACGACGTGACCGAGAACGTGCACCGCGAGCACATCCTGCACACCTCCACCGTTCCCGCGACCCTCACCGCCGAAGCGGCCCGCAAGGCGCGCGCCATCGCGCGGGACATCGGCGACGCGCTCGACTACGAGGGCGTGTTCGCGGTTGAGCTGTTCGTGGTCTGCCAGGGGTCGAGCGAGCGGGTGATCGTCAACGAGATCGCCCCGCGCGTGCACAACAGCGGCCACTGGACCCAGGACGGCGCCGTCACCTCCCAGTTCGAGCAGCATGTGCGCGCCATCGCCGGCTGGCCCCTCGGCGAGGTCTCGCGCCTCGGCCGGGCGCAGATGACCAACCTCATCGGCGCGGACGTGCATGACTGGCACGCTCTGCTCGCAGAGCCGGGCACGCACCTGCACCTCTATGGCAAGGAAGAAGCCCGCGCCGGCCGCAAGATGGGCCATGTGGTGCGGGTCGCGCGCGATCCCGAAGCCTGCGCGAATGTGCCGGATGGCGAAGGCTGCTGACTCGTGAGCCGGCTCTTCCGCTACGGACTGAGACGAATCGCCATGATGACGCATCGCAGCGTTTGACGCATGAATCGGGCGTTCGCGGCGGTTTTTTTGTACCGCCGAAGCCATGATCCGAAACTGTGGTGGCAGATGTCTTTGTCCGACGATCGCATCAAGGACCGCTTCTCCGAATGGCTGCGCGACCTTGCACGGCATATGGCCCGGTCCGGGCGCTATTGCAGCTGGCGGGTCATCCAGATCGAACTGCGCTTCATGCAGGGCATCCGCGAGGCGGCCACCTGCTTCTCCGATGCCGCCATCCGCAGCGAGCTCGACGCCCTCTGCCGCGAGGCGCAGAAGAGCGGCACCCCGATCTTCATGCTGCCCGCCCGGAGCGAATCCGGCCTGACGACGGCCGGCTGAAGCGTTCGGCGAAGTACCCCGCGAGTCGATGCCGGCGCGCGGGAAAGTGAGCCGGCGCAAGGCGCCGCCTCCCGTTTTCGCCTTTGCGAGGCGTGTGGACAAGCTGCACCTCTTCTGGTAAGAGAGCGCTTCCTTCGGACAGGTCGAGGACAGGCGCACGCGCCATCTTCTGCGGTCCGATGTTTCAGATCAGGTAAGGCTCCGGCTCGGCGCAACAGCTCGAAGAGGTAAACACGTGCAAGTTCTCGTCCGCGATAACAACGTCGATCAGGCCCTCAAGGCGCTCAAGAAGAAGATGCAGCGCGAGGGGATCTTCCGCGAGATGAAGCTGCGTGGCCACTACGAGAAGCCGTCCGAGAAGCGCGCCCGCGAGGAGGCTGAGGCCATCCGCCGTGCACGCAAGCTGGCCCGCAAGCGCGCCCAGCGCGAAGGTCTGATTCCGTCCAAGCCGCGCCCCACCACCCGCTGAAACGCCCAGGTCGCTGAGGTCCGCAACGCCGGGCATTCGAGCTGACCGTCGAAAGCGTTCCCTCAGTCGGTTTATGAGCTTTTGCATCCGCGCGATCCCGGTCGCGCGGATTTGCTTTTATGGCGGCCGGGCATTTTCGTGCGCCGCCTGGCGCCACGCTCCCGCCTGTCGCGCGCCTGTCTCCGAAGCCGTGGGAAGAGAAAGTGGTGTTCGCTCAGATTGCGGTGCAATCCGATCGACGCCTGCTCTAGACTGCCGTTGCGCCGGCATGCCGGGCCTTGATCCGGCTGCGGGTCGGCCGGTCGGCGCAGGGGGCGCAAGGCCTCCGATGAGGGAGAAAGGCCGAATGGTCGCGCGCGTGGTCACTGTCGAGCCCTTCGATATCGTCGTCTTCGGTGCCACCGGCGATCTCGCCCGTCGCAAACTCCTGCCAGCGTTGTTCGAGCGCGACCTCGCCGGCCAGATGCCGGACGACGCGCGCATCATCGGCACCTCCCGCCGCCCTCTGCCCGATGACGACTTCCGTGCCTTCGCCCGTGATGCGCTCGGCGTTGCGGATGGTGTCGAGGACGTGGACCAGGCGGTGCTGGCCCGCTTCCTCAACCGGCTGACCTACGTGGCGGTGGATGCCCTCTCCGACGAGGGCTGGCCCGATCTCGCCGCGACGCTGAAGGCGGGGGAAGATCGCGTCCGCGTCTTCTATCTGGCGGTGGGGCCGGACCTGTTCGATCCCATCTGCGCGCGCATCGGCGCGTTCGGTCTCGTCACCGATCTCTCCCGCGTGGTGGTGGAAAAGCCGGTGGGCAAGGACCTCGCCTCCGCCCAGAAGGTGAATGCGGCGGTCGGGCGCGTCTTCCGCGAGGAGGCGGTGTTCCGCATCGACCATTACCTCGGCAAGGAGACGGTGCAGAACCTGATGGCGCTCAGGTTTGCCAACGCCTTGTTCGAGCCGGTGTGGAACAACGCGCACATCGACCATGTGCAGATCACGGTGGCCGAGAGCATCGGCACCGCCGGCCGCGCCGGCTATTACGACACCGCCGGCGCGCTGCGCGACATGGTGCAGAACCATATCCTCCAGCTCCTCTGCCTCGTGGCCATGGAGCCGCCGGTCTCGCTCGACGCCGACGCGGTGCGCGACGAGAAGTTGAAGGTGCTCAAGGCGCTGGAGCCCATCAACGAGAGCAATTTCGCGCAGATGACGGTGCGCGGCCAGTATCGCGCCGGTGCCTCGGCCGGCGGGGCTGTGCCCGGCTATCTGGAGGAACTCGGCTCCGGCGAGAGCAGCACCGAGACGTTCGTCGCCATCAAGGCGGAGATCGGCAACTGGCGCTGGTCCGGCGTGCCGTTCTACCTGCGCACGGGCAAGCGCCTCGCCTCGCGCGTGTCGGAGATCGTGGTGGCCTTCCGGCCCATTCCCCATTCGGTGTTCGACGATCACGCCGGCCCCATCATGGCCAATCGCCTGGTGATCCGCCTGCAGCCGGACGAAGGCGTGAAGCTGTGGCTGATGATCAAGGATCCCGGCCCCGGCGGCATGCGCCTGCAGCATGTGCCGCTGGACATGAGCTTCGCTTCCGTCTTCGGCGTGCGGAACCCGGACGCCTACGAGCGGCTTATCATGGACGTGGTGCGCGGCAACCAGACCCTGTTCATGCGTCGCGACGAGGTGGAAGCCGCCTGGCGCTGGGTGGACCCCATCCTCGACGCCTGGCGGGCCTCGCGCGACCAGCCCAAGCCCTACACGGCCGGGACATGGGGGCCTTCCGCCGCCATCGCCCTGATCGAACGGGACGGGCGCACCTGGACCGATGACGCCTGAGGCTTCCCGTGACCCCGCCGACCACACCCATCGCCCTCAACGCCTATGAGGATTCGGCCGGCCTCGCCCGGGCGCTTGCCGCCCATGTGGCCGAGGCCCTGCGCCGCCGCATCGCCCGCGACGGCATGGCGAGCCTCGCCGTCTCGGGCGGGCGCACCCCGCTCGCCTTCTTCGAAACCCTCTCCGGCGCGCCGATCGACTGGTCCCGCGTGGCGGTGACGCTGGTGGACGAGCGCTGGGTGCCGGAGACGTCGGACCGCTCCAACGCCGCTCTGGTCCGCCACCACCTGCTGAAGGGGCTGGCGGCCGCAGCCCGCTTCGTGCCGCTCTATACCGGCGCGGCGACGCCGGAGGACGGGCTTGCGGAGGCCGCCGAGCGGGTCGCCGCCCTCCCCTCCCCCTTCGCGGCCGTAGTGCTCGGCATGGGAGACGACGGGCATACCGCCTCCTTCTTCCCCGGCGCCGAGACGCTTGCCGCAGCCATCGATTCCGCGACGCCCGAAATCCTCGCCGCCGTGCGCGCAGATGCGGCGGGCGAGCCGCGCATCACCTTCACCCTGCCCCGGCTGGTTTCAGCCGACACGCTGGTGCTGCACATCGAGGGCATGACCAAGCGCGCGGTGCTGGAGCGCGCCTGCGCCGGCGGCCCCGTTGAAGAGTTGCCCATCCGCTCCGTCCTCAGGGCGCGTGCGCCCCTCGACGTGATGTGGTGCCCCTGAACAAGAGGTCCGAGCCATGACTGAAGCCCAGCCGAGCGCGACCGACGCCGCCTTCGCCGCCCTCGACGCCGCCTGGAAAGGCCGGACCGGGCGCATCGCCGACCTGTTCGCCTCCTCCGACCGCTTCGAGCGCTTTTCCACCAGCTACGGCGACCTGCTGCTCGATTTCTCCAAGACCGCCATCACAGACGAGACCCTGGCGCAATT
Organism: Xanthobacter aminoxidans; assembly: GCF_043193615.1. Lineage (NCBI taxonomy): Bacteria > Pseudomonadati > Pseudomonadota > Alphaproteobacteria > Hyphomicrobiales > Xanthobacteraceae > Xanthobacter > Xanthobacter aminoxidans. The sequence goes on from NZ_JBAFUS010000001.1 coordinate 993,720, forward strand.
GCTGGATCTCGCCCGGGCCGCGGGCGTGGAACAGCTGCGTGACGCCATGTTCGCCGGCGACCACATCAACCTCACCGAGGACCGGGCTGTGCTGCACACGGCGCTCCGCAACCGCTCGGACGAGAGCATTCCCGTCGACGGCATCGACGTGAAGACCGGCGTGGACGAGACCCTGCGCAACCTCACCAGCTTCGCCTACGCAGTGCGCGAGGGGCGCATCGCCGGTGCGCGCGGCAACGCCTTCACCGACGTGGTGAACATCGGCATCGGCGGCTCGGATCTCGGCCCGGCCATGGTGACGGGGGCTCTTGCGCCCTATCACGACGGCCCCCGCTGCCACTTCGTCTCCAACGTGGATGGCGCCCACATCGCCGATACCCTCAAGGGGCTCAATCCGGCGACGACGCTGTTCATTGTCGCCTCGAAGACCTTCACCACCGTCGAGACCATGTGCAATGCCGGCACGGCCCGCGCCTTCATCGCGGATACGCTGGGCGAGGCGGCCGTGGGCGACCATTTCGCCGCCGTCTCCACGTCCCTTGACCGGGTGGAGGCTTTCGGCATCTCGCGCGAGCGAACCTTCGGTTTCTGGGACTGGGTGGGCGGCCGCTATTCGGTGTGGTCGGCCATCGGCCTGCCGGTGATGATCGCCATCGGGCCAGATCGCTTCGGCGAGTTCCTCGCCGGCGCGGCTGCCATGGACGAGCATTTCCGCTCCGCGCCGCTGGACCAGAACATGCCGGTGCTGCTGGGCCTCGTCGGGATCTGGCACCGAAATGTCTGCGGCTATCCCAGCCGCGCCATCATTCCCTACGACCAGCGCCTCGCGCGCCTGCCGGCCTATCTCCAGCAGCTCGACATGGAGAGCAACGGCAAGAGCGTCACGCGCGACGGCCGGCCTGCCGTGCGTGGCACCGGCCCCATCGTCTGGGGCGAGCCGGGCACCAATGCCCAGCACGCGTTCTTCCAGCTGCTCCACCAGGGCACCGATACCGTGCCGGTGGAATTCCTCATCGCCGCGCAGGGCCACGAGCCGAACCTGAAGAATCACCAGAACCTTCTGGTGGCCAACTGCCTCGCCCAGGCGGAAGCGCTGATGCGCGGCCGCACCCTGGAGGAGGCCGCGGCCCAGCTCGTCCAGAAGGGATTCGCGGCCGAGCAGGTCGCCGCGATCGCCCCCCATCGGGTGTTCCCCGGAGACCGGCCCTCCATCACCATCGCCTATGCGGAACTCGACCCCTTCTCCCTCGGCCGCATCATCGCGCTCTATGAGCATCGGGTGTTCGTCGAGGCGGCGGTGTGGGGCATCAACGCCTTCGACCAGTGGGGCGTGGAGCTTGGGAAGGAACTGGCGACGCAGTTCCTCCCCGCCGTCGAAGGCGGGGCCCTCCCCCCCGGCGCATCGGGGTCGACAGCCGGCCTCCTGGCCTACCTCGGTGGTCTGGCCCAATCCTAAAGTGACTGCTTTCGGATGACGGGTGCCTGCGCGCTTGTGCGCGCTTGCCGGCGGCGAGGGGCAATGCTGCTATGCAGCATTGCGGGTCCGCCTCTGCGTATTTTGTATACCACGAGATTGGACAAGCGCGGTACAAGGTGACTGTACCGGGACGCGGAGGCGTCGGGCGAATTGGATCGAGCCCGGCCAAACGCGCCGCATCCCTTCGGCATCATGCCGGGAGAGAGTTATGAACGCGCTTGAGCTTACGGCTTTCGGCCTTTTCGGGATTGTCCTCACCTTCGCCGCCAACGGCCTGACGGCACAGAAGCCGTACATGACGGTGGCCGGCGGCCCTGGCATTCCGATCGAGGATGTCCTGCTGCAGACGCCCGAGCCGCGCTTTGCCCGCGTTGCCCCCTCGACCGATACGAAGGGCGCGGTCTCGAACCTCGTCATGGTCCATGCCGGCCCCTTCACCGCGGTGCCGCGCGGCAACTGACCAAAAAGAAGGGAGCGGCAAGCCGCTCCCTCAGTTGGGCCCGGGGTAGGTGGGCCGAATGTTTGAGGCAGAGCCTCAGCCAGTGACCTTCGCGCTTGCCGGCTGGGCCGCAGCCTGGGCAGCGGCGCCGGCAACGAAGCGGGTACGCATCGGCTTCAGCACGAAGATGGCCATGAGAGCGGCGATCGCGTTGACCGCAGCGGTGATCATGAACACCAGGTCCCAGTTGCCGAGGCTGGCCACAGCCACCGAGGCCATCGGCACCACCAGCGAGGCCGTGCCCTTGGCGGTGTAAAGAAGGCCAGCATTGGTGGTGGCGAACTTGCCGCCGAAGGTGTCGCCGCAGGTGGCAGGGAAGAGCGAGTAGATCTCGCCCCAGGCGAAGAACACGAGGCCGGTCAGCAGCACGAACAGCACCGGGTTGGAGCCGAAGTGGGCCAGGGCCAGCACGCCCACCGCTTCGAGGCCGAAGGCGATGAACATGGTGTTCTCACGGCCGATGTTGTCCGACACCCAGCCGAAGAAGGGACGGGTGAGGCCGTTCAGCACGCGGTCGATGGACAGGGCGAAGGTCAGCGCCGGCATGGTCAGGCCCATGATGGAGACCGGCACGTCGGCGATCTTGAAGTCCTTGGCGATGGAGCCGAGCTGCGCGGTCGCCATGAGGCCACCAGCCGCCACCAGCACGAACATGAGGTACATGACCCAGAACACCGGGGCCTTCACCATCTCGCCGGGGCCGTAATTGCGACGGCTCTGGGTGGCCGAAGCCTTGACCGCGGGCAGTTGCCCTTCCTTCGGCGCCTGCAGCAGCAGGGAGAGCACCATCACGACCGCGCCCTGCATCAGGCCGAAGAACAGGAAGGTGTGCTCGTAGCCCTGCGACTTGATCATGGCCGCGATGGGTACGATCGTGAGCGCGGAACCGGCGCCGAAACCGGCGGCCGTGATGCCTGCGGCGAGACCGCGACGATCCGGGAACCACTTCAGCGCGGAGCCGACGCAGGTACCATAGACCGCGCCCGCGCCCGTGCCGCCCAGGGCTGCCGAGACATAGAGCATGGCGAGGCTGTCGGCCCGCGAATTCAGGAACCACGACAGGGCGCACAGGATACCGCCGATGAACACGACGATCCGCGGGCCAAACTTGTCCACGAACCAGCCCTCGACCGGAACCAGCCAGGTCTCGAACAGCACGAAGATGGTGAAGGCGACCTGGATGGAGGCGCGGCCCCACTGGTGCTTCTCGTTCATGGGCTCGACGAACAGCGTCCACCCATACTGAAGATTGGCGATCATCGACATGCAGATCACGCCGATGAGCAGTTGCAGCCAACGCCCTCCAATCGGGCCGCCGACAGGCGCTGCGGAGTTCTGAGCCATTTCCTTCCCTTTCTCACTGGGGATCATCGAATGCGATGAACGGCCCGTGACGGTCGCCATTCTTGTTCGGGCCGTTCATCGACCCGTTCGCGAACCGAGGGGAAAGGTGCACACAGAATCTGGTATACAGAATGCCGTTACGGCTATGTAACTGTTACTTTTCGCTGTAATTCGGGCGTTAGAGGGCCATTTCGGCAACTCAGAACCAGAACCCAATTGTAAAGAGAGAAGGGAACCCAAGTCCCTCTCCTCGGCTTCAGGAATCGCAGATAGAACACGCCAGCCGAACAAATCTATTCTCTACTTTAGACACACAAACAAACACCGAATCACTCTCCATTTCTACAGCGTCGCCGCAATCCGGCCAACCCCCGTCATTTCAGAACGGTGTTGCTCGGCCGGGAGCGGATTCGGCATCACCAGCGCCATCTCGGCCCTGCCCTCCCTGTGCCTCAAACGAAAAAAGCCCCGGCCGAAGCCGGGGCTTGAGGGACCGCCAGATGGCGGTGGAGGGACTCGTTGGCGCGCGATCGGGCCGCGCGGATTGAAATCTGGCGTGCGCGGGGGAGGCCTCGCCCCTTTCCCACACGTCGGCACCGTCATGGCAGCGCCTGACTTATGTGTCCGGGCGGCCTTCACCGCCCGGAACAGAACCTCAGGCCGTCACCTGACGCGCGGCCGTTGCAGCCGCCGCCTCGGCATTGAGCCGGTGATGGCGGGCGAGCATGGGCCGCAGGACGAACAGGGCGCCGAAAGCGGCGGTCAGGTCCATGGCGGCGACGGTATAGAGCACCGTGCTCCAGCTGCCGGTCGCTTCCATCAGCAGGTTGGCCATCGGCACCAGCAGGGCGGCAAAGCCCTTCGCGGTGTAGAGCATGCCGTAGATCTTGCCGATGTGCTTGGAACCGAAGGTATCGGCGGCCGTCGCCGAGAACAGGGAGTAGACTTCACCCCAGGCGAGGAAGACCACGCCCGACAGGATCACGAAGGCCCAGGGATTGGTGCCGAACGTGCCCAGCGCGACAATGCCGATACCTTCCATGGCGAAGGCGAAGAACATGGTCTTCTCACGGCCGATATGATCGGAGATCCAGCCGAAGAACGGACGCGAGAAGCCGTTCAGGATGCGGTCCAGCATCAGCGCGAAGGGCAGCGCGGCCATGGTGAAGAAGTACAGGTTCACGTCGATGTGCTTGACGCCGAGATCCTCGGCGATCACGCCCAGCTGCGCCACCGCCATCAGGCCGCCGGAGACGGTGAGGACGAACATGGTCAGCATCACGTAGAACACCGGGGTGCGCAGGGCCTCGCCGAGCGTGTAGTCCCGGCGGGACTGGGCAACCGTCGAGGAGAACGTCACCTCGCTCTTGCCCGGCGCGCGCAGGAAGCCAGCGGCGAGCATGATCACCGCGCCCTGCACGAGGCCGAAGGTGAAGAAGGTGTCCTGATAGCCGCTCGACTTGATCATCGCTGCGATGGGCAGGATGGTCAGCACCGTGCCGGAGCCGTAGCCGGCTGCGGTGAGGCCCACCGCGAGGCCGCGGCGGTCCGGGAACCACTTCAGCGCGGCGTTCACGCAGGTGGCGTAGACGCAGCCGACGCCGATGCCGCCGACGGCAGCCGCCACATAAAGCGCGGTGAGCGAACCCGCATAGGAGTTCATCACCCAGCTGAGGCCGGTGAAGAAGCCGCCGACCAGCACCATCACGCGCGGGCCGTACTTGTCGATGAAGTAACCCTCGATGGGGGTGAGCCAGGTCTGCACCACCACGAACACGGTGAAGGCCACCTGGACGGACGCACGGGTCCAGCCGTGCGCCGAAACGATCTCAGGAACGAACAAAGTCCACGAATACTGAATGTTTGCTGCCGCCACCATGCAGACGACGCCAGCGACCAACTGGAGCCAGCGATTTGTCGCTGGCGCCTTCACTGCCATTTCGCTCATTTTTCCTACCCCTTAGACCATTTTTATATTTTTGATCTGATTGACCGCCCCACCCTCTTTTTGTCCCTCGTGGCGCGGCGTTTCGTTTTTCGGACGGTTCGTTCCCTCCCCGTCAGACGGCACCGGCGGCACGCATGCCGGCGATCTCTTCGGCCGAGAAGCCCACGCTCGCGAGGACCTCGTCGGTATGCTCGCCGAGGAGCGGCGCGCGCTCCACCGGCACGTTGTTGGCGGACAGGCTGATGGGGGAGCCGACCGTCACATAGGTTCCGCGCTCGGGGTGCGGCACCTCCACGAGGAAGCCGCGGTCGTAGAGCGCGCGGTCGTCCATGATGTCCTTGGTGGAAAGCACCGGCCCGCAGGGCACGTCGATGGCGTTGAGCGCCTCCATCACCTCGAACTTGGTGCGGCGGGCGGTCCAGCGCTCGATGATCTCGAAGCACTGCTCCAGCCGCTGGGCGCGGGCCTCGTGGGAGGCGAATTTGGGATCGTCGATCAGGTCCTTGCGGCCCACGAGCCGCATCAGCGGCGCCCAGCCCTGGGGCTGGATGATGACGTAGCAATAATCGTTCTCACCGCCGGGCGCGCACCGCAGCGCCGCACCGGGCTGGCCGCCGCCGGAGCAGTTGCCGGCCCGCGGCACGCATTCGCCCGAGGGCGCGCCGGGATATTCGGCGAGCGCGCCCGCATCGAGGCGCTGCTGGTCACGCAGCTTCACCCGGAGGAGGTTCACCACGCAGTCCTGCATGGCCACGTCCACCTTCTGGCCCTCGCCCGTCACCGTGCGCTGGAACAGCGCAGCGAGGATGCCGGCGACACAATGGATGCCGGTTCCGGTATCGCCGATCTGCGCGCTGGAGGCGGTCGGCGGTCCGGAGCGCCAGCCCGTGGTGCTCATGGCGCCGCCCATGGCCTGGGCGATGGTCTCGTAAGCCTTGGCGTCGACACCCGAGGCTTCGGCGAAACCGCGAATGGAGGCATAGATCAGGCGCGGATTGCGGGCGCGGACTTGCTCATACCCGAAGCCCTGGCGATCGAGCACGCCGGGACCGAAATTCTCGACCATCACGTCGCAGGTTTCCACGAGGCGGTTCAATGCCTCCTGACCGGCGGGGGTCTTGATGTTGAGGGTAACGCTCTTCTTGTTGGCGTTAAGCATGGTGAAGTAGAGACTGTCCACGTTGGACTTGTCCCTGAGCTGCGAACGGGTGATGTCCCCGCGCCGCGGCATTTCCACCTTGATGACATCCGCACCCAGCCACGCAAGAAGCTGCGTCGCCGAGGGGCCGGACTGAACGTGCGTCATGTCCAGGACGCGCACGCCGTCAAGCGCCTTGCCCATGCACCCACTCCCGGAATTCCCTGCCCTGTTCCTTCGGTGCCGGTCTGCGCCGGCTTGGATGCGCCCCTCGGAGATACGATCGAAGGGACCCACCCTCTGGCATTTCAAGTTTTGAATTACGTATGCCAGATACAGAACTGTAACACTGCGTTCGTCCGTTCGCAAACGGGTTTTGAGTCATTCTTAGACGAAAGTAGGAAAAAACCTCGGGGCCGCAGCGGGATACAGGCGGCCCCGAAAAGCTCCCGCGCCTCAGCGCAGGGCGGCGAGACCCGCCTCGATGCCGCCCGAGACGACCTGAAGCGCAGGTTGGGTCTCGGATTCCTTAAGGTAATGGCGCATCAGGTCGGTGGCGCTGATGACACCGACCAGCGCGTAGCTCTCCATGACCGGGAGATGACGCACCTGGTGCTCCACCATCAGCCGCAGCACGGTCTCTATGGTGTCTTCGAGGCTGCAGGAGATGACCTCCCGCTTCAGCAGCGAGGCCAGCACCACCTTCGGCGTGTTGGCCCCATGCTCCAGCACCGCGCGGGTCACGTCGCGCTCGGAGAAGACGCCCACCACCGTGTTTCCCTCGGTGCGGCAGACGTCCTTGATGATGACGGAGGAAATGTTCTCCCGCTTCATCACGAGCACGGCGTCGGCCACCGTCTCATGCATGCGCAGGGTGATGATGCGGGTGTCACGTTTTTCCCGCAGGATATCGTCCACGGTAATCATTGGCGTGTCCTCCCCTGGCGAATGCTCGCCTATTGCCCCGGCGAAAGCTTCGCCGGGCAGGGTGGGGCCTTGTTACGCCCATCTTCCCTCGGATCATCGTGGTATTCAAAATACATCCTGTCAACGCAAGAAGCGTCCCGCACCCGCGCAGAAGATGCTGCATTGCCACAAGATTTCGGGACACCTGCGGCATTGCTTGCCGGCGCACTCTTCCTCGCATGTGATATGATGTATTTGGTGCGCAAGACGGGAATCACTTCAGGCCCGACTGACTGCCGAAAGCCTAAGGCGAAGGGGTGCGATGACGTACCAGGATATCAACGTGAAGCCGATCGAGACGGAATCGAGCTTCCGGATGAAGGCCTACAAGGCGCTGAAGGCGGCCATCATGGAGATGGACATCTACAGCCACCCCGAGGAGATCCGCCTCGAGGAGCGCCAGCTGTCAGAGAAGCTCGGGGTGTCGCGCACGCCCATCCGCGAGGCGATGACGCTGCTTGAGCAGGAGGGCTTCGTGCGCTCCGTGCCGCGCCGGGGCATCTTCGTGGTGCGCAAGACCAAGCAGGAAATCATCGAGATGATTACCGTCTGGGCGGCGCTGGAGAGCATGGCGGCGCGCCTCGCCTGCGAGCGCGCCACCGAGACCGAGATCCGCCAGCTGCGCGAGAACGTCCGCGCCTTCGCCAACCGCAATCCGGAAGAGTTCGTCTCCGAATATTCCGAGGCGAATCTCGCCTTCCACAAGCTCATCATCCGCATGTCCGGCTGCGCCCTGATCGCGGAGACGACGGAGAACCTGTTCCCCCACATGCGCGGCGTCCGCAAGGTCACCATCGGCCAGGCGCACCGGGCCCAGCGCTCCATCGTCGATCACACGCATATCGTCGAGGCCATCGAGAAGCGCGACCCGGACCTCGCCGAACGCCTCGTCCGCGAGCATACCCTCGGCCTCGCCCGGCATGTGGCGGAGCATGGCGAGTTCCTGAACTAGCCTGCACGCTGCACGAACCGACAACAGAAAAGGGCCGGCACTTGCGAGCCGGCCCTTTTTCTTTCCGGGCGAAGACGGCTCAGGCCGCCTTGTGCTTCTCGATCATCGTGACGAAGCGGTCGAACAGATAGTGGCTGTCCTGCGGGCCGGGGCTCGCCTCGGGGTGGTACTGCACCGAGAACACCGGCTTGTCGGCCAGCGCGATGCCGGCGTTGGAGCCGTCGAACAGGGAGACGTGGGTCTCCACAGCGTTCTTCGGCAGGCTGTCACGGTCCACGGCGAAGCCGTGGTTCATGGAGGTGATCTCCACCTTGCCGGTGGTGAGGTCCTTGACCGGGTGGTTCGCGCCGTGATGGCCCTGGTGCATCTTCACCGTGCGGCCGCCGACCGCGAGGCCGATCATCTGGTGACCGAGGCAGATGCCGAAGGTGGGCACCCCCCTCTCGATCACCGTCCGGATGACCGGCACCGCATATTCCCCCGTCGCCGCCGGATCGCCGGGGCCGTTGGAGAGGAACACGCCGTCCGGCTGGAGCGCGAGGATGTCCTCGGCCGAGGTGGTGGCAGGCACCACGGTGACTTTGCAGCCGGCGCGGGCGAGCAGGCGCAGGATGTTGCGCTTCACGCCGTAGTCGATGGCGACCACGTGATGGCGCGGCGCCTCCTGCCGGCCATAGCCGGTTTCCTGATTCCAGGTGGTCTCGTCCCAGTCGAAGCGCTGGATGGAGGTGACGCCGGGCACGAGGTCCATGCCGACGAGGCCGGGCCAGGAGCGGGCTTCCTTCTTCAGCGCCTCGATGTCGAACACGCCATCCGGGGCATGGGCGATGACCGCATTGGGCATGCCCGCCTCACGGATGAGGGCGGTCAAGGCGCGGGTGTCGATGCCGGTGATGCCGGGGATGCCGCGGGCCTTCAGCCAGTCGTCGAAATGGCGGGTGGCGCGGTAGTTGGACGGGTCCGTCACCGCGGTGCGCAGCACCACCCCGCGCACGCCGGAGGCCGAGGCCATGGACACCGTCTCGATGTCCTCCTCGTTGGTGCCCACGTTGCCGATGTGCGGGAAGGTGAAGGTGATGATCTGCCCGGCGTAGGAGGGATCGGTGAGGATCTCCTCATAGCCGGTGATGGCGGTGTTGAAGCACACTTCGCCGGCGAGATGGCCGGTGGCGCCGATGCCGAAGCCTTCGAGCACGGTGCCGTCGGCGAGCACGAGCAGGGCGGTGGGCCGGGGCTCGGCCCAACCCTCGGTGGCGTTGGGGGCGTGGTCTTGTTCGCTGGTCATGGATCGCCTAGATAGAGGCTCGCGCGCCGCGTTTCCAGCGCCTCTCGCAGGAATTTGTGCGCCCTCAGCGCCGCCGGCCGGATGGCCGCGAGATCCTGCTGCCGGAAATGGCGCCATTCAACACAGGACGGACGATCGTGCTTCGCGACGACATCAACGCGGCCCTCAAAGAGGCGCTAAAGGCCCAGGATAAAAAGAGAACCGGGACGCTCCGCCTCATCAATGCGGCGCTCAAGGACCGGGATATCGAGCAACGGGGACATGGCAAGGACCCGCTCACCGACGACGAACTGCGCGCCCTGCTCGCCAAGATGGTGAAGCAGCGTGAGGAGAGCGCCCGCATCTATGACGAAGCGGGCCGCCCCGAGCTTGCCGCGCAGGAGCGCGAGGAAATTACCTACATCCAGGCCTTTCTGCCTAAACAGCTTTCCGAGGCCGACACGCGCGCTGCCATCGCCGCGGTGATCGCCGAGATCGACGCCAAGGGCATCAAGGACATGGGCCGCACCATGGCCGTTCTGAAGGAGCGCCATGCCGGCGCGCTGGATTTCGGCAAGGCCTCCGGCTGGGTGAAGGACGCGTTGACGGCGGCCTGACCGGGCCGGTTCACACCACCTTTCCGGGTGCTGTTCGGGGGCGGAATCGGTGACGTTCGGCAGATGCCGGGTCCGATTCCGCCCCTTTTTCTATTTCCGGCTCCAGATCTTCCGGTCGACGCCGGGCGGCAGGTCGGCCATCTCGTCAGCGACGAACACCGGCTCCTTCCCCGCCTTCCGCTGCGTAATGTAGTCCTGCGTCAGCCGCACCACCGTGCCCGAGAGCAGGACGATGGCGACGAGGTTGATGGAGGCCATCAGGCCCATGGAGGCGTCCGCCGTGTTGAACACGGTGGCGACGCTCTGCAGCGATCCCCACACCACCATGGCCAGCAGCGCGACGCGCAGGATGATGACGCCCGAGACATGGCCGTGGCCGAGGAAGACCAGCGCGTTCTCGGCATAGGAATAATTGCCGATGATGGAGGTGAAGGCGAAGAAGAAGATGGCGATGGCCACGAAATAGCGCCCAAGCCACCCCACATGCACTTCCAGCGCAGCCTGGGTGAGCTGGGTTCCGGTGAGTTCCGCCGAGGGCACCACCTCCGACAGCAGGATCAGCAGCGCGGTGGCGGTGCAGATGACGATGGTGTCGATGAACACCCCCAGCGACTGCACGAAGCCCTGGCTCACCGGGTGGTGCGGGTCGGGCGTCGCCACCGCGGCGATGTTGGGGGCGCTGCCCATGCCGGCCTCGTTGGAGAACAGGCCGCGCTTCACCCCGTTCATCATGGCCGCCGCCACCGAGCCGGCGACGCCACCCGTCGCCGCGCCGACGCCGAAGGCGCTGCCGACGATGTGGGCGAGGATGCCGGGCACCAGGGTGATGTGGGTCACGAGCGCGTAGAAGGCGAGGCCCACATAGGCGAGGGCCATGAAGGGCACCACGAATTCCGCGGTGCGGGCGATGGTGGCGATGCCGCCGAAGATGATGACGCCGGACATGAGCGCCACCACCAGCCCGGTGCCGAGCTTGGGCACGCCAAAGGCGCCCTCCACCGCATCGGCGATGGAATTGGCCTGCACCGCGTTGAAGACGAGGCCGAACGAGATGATGAGGCAGACCGAGAACAGCCCGCCCGCCCACGAGGCCTTGAGGCCATGGGCGATGTAGAAGGCCGGCCCGCCGCGATAGCGCCCTTCGTCGTCCTTCACCTTGTAGAGCTGGGCCAGCGTGCTCTCGGCGAAGGCGGTGGCCATGCCCAGCGCCGCCACCACCCACATCCAGAAGATGGCCCCCGGCCCACCAAGGGTGAGCGCCACCGCCACGCCGGCGATGTTGCCGGTGCCGACGCGGGAGGCGAGCGAGGTGCACAGGGCCTGGAACGGGGTGATGCCCGATTTGTCGGTGTCGTTGGAGCGCAGCACCGACCGCAGCATCTCGGGGAAATGGACGATCTGCACGAAGCCGAGCCGCAGGGTGAAATACACGCCCACCGCCAGCAGTCCGTAGATCAGGATGTAGCCCCAGAAGATCGTGTTGAGGAAATCGATCACCGCATCCATGTCGGCCACCCCCGCTGAAACCGTGAAGCTTACCAGCGGGGCTGTGGCGGTCCATCCCTGCCCGCACCGCGTGCGCCACTTTGTGGACACAATTCGGAGACGGCGGGAGGGGTGTGGATAAGGGGGATTGCGGGGGTGAACCACTCTTGCGCCCCGGACGCATGCAGCGACAGCGAAATGCGAGCCGGGGCCCAGCGCAAGAGACCGCCGAAGGCGCTTCCTTGCCCCCAGCGATCTTTAGCATTGCCCGCTGCGCGGGACTCTTGCGCTGGACCCCGGATCCGCGCTCCACCTTCGGTGTCGCTTGTCCGGGGAACAGGTCAGGACAGCCAGTCCTCTGCCAGATCGCGCCAGTCGGGGTTGTCCCGTTCGATGAGGGCGAGTTTCCAGTCCCGGTGCCACCTCTTCAGCCGCCGTTCGTGAGCGCGGGCAGCGTCCAGATCATCGAACAGATCCACATGCACGAGGAGGTAGACGGCATATTTGCGGGTGAAGCCGGGGACGGCGCCGGAGCGGTGCTCGAACAGGCCGCGGGCCAAGTCGTTCGTGACGCCCACATAAAGCGTCCCGTTGCGGCCGCTCGCGAGGATGTAAACGGCGAAGCTCGGCATTTGCCCGAAGGTAACAGGATTCGGCCCCGCTGCGCGGGAGAGGTGTCCCCTACCCCTGACCAGCACTCCGGCCACCACCGTCGCTTGTCCGGGGAACAGCTCTCGCGCCCCGGACGCATGCAGCGCAGCGGAATGCGAGCCGGGGCCCAGCGCGACGAACTGCCGTAGGCGCTTCCTGACCCCCCCGCCCTCAGGCTTTGCCCCGCTGCGCGGAAGCCTTGCGCTGGGCCCCGGATCAGCGCTCCACCTTCGGTGTCGCTTGTCCGGGGCACGAGGGTGGTTGACGCGGCCCGGGTGCCGCCCCCCCCCCGTTTCCCCCTCCCCCCATTCCCGGCTACACTGAAGGGCTGATCTTCCGGCGCCTGACTTTGGGTGACCGACGTCCCGCGCCCCTCACAGACTGCTGGCTCCGCCTGTCCATGCGCTTTTCACCCGCCTTTCTCGACGAGATCCGCGCCCGGCTTCCGGTGTCGGAGGTGGTCGGCCGTCGGGTGAAGCTGAAGAAGCAGGGGCGCGAGTTCGCCGGGCTCTCGCCGTTCAACGCGGAGAAGTCGCCATCCTTTTTCGTCAATGACCAGAAGGGCTTCTACCACTGCTTCTCCTCCGGCAAGCACGGCGACGTGTTCGATTTCCTGATGGAGACGGAGGGCGCCTCCTTTGGCGAGGCGGTGGAGCGGCTGGCCGCCATGGCGGGCCTGTCCCTGCCGCAGGAGACGCCGGAGGCGGCGGCGAAGGAGCAGCGGCGGCGCACCCTCTATGAGGTGATGGCGCTGGCGGCCAAGCATTTCGAGGCCAACCTGCAGTCCCGCCTCGGCGCCAAAGCGCGCGGCTATCTCGCCGACCGGGAGATCGGCCCCGCCACGCAGAAGCGATTCGGCCTCGGCTATGCGGCGGGCGAGCGATTCAACCTGAAGGAGGCGCTGGGCAAGGAGGGCGTTTCCGTCGCCGACATGGTGGAGGCGGGCCTGCTGATCGCCGGCGAGGACATTCCCGTCCCCTACGACCGCTTCCGCGACCGGGTGATGTTTCCCATCACCGACCTGAAGGGCCGCGTGGTGGCCTTTGGCGGCCGGGCGCTGGAGAAGGACGTTCCGGCGAAATACCTCAATTCCCCGGAGACCCCGCTCTTTCACAAGGGGTCCTTGCTCTACAACGGCTTTTCCGCCCGCACCGCCGCCCAGTCCGGTGCCCGCGTCATCGCGGTGGAAGGCTATGTGGACGTGATCGCCATGGTGGAGGCGGGCTTCACCGGTGCCGTGGCACCGCTCGGCACGGCCCTCACCGAGGACCAACTGCAATTGCTCTGGCGCATGTCGGAAGAGCCGCTGCTGCTGTTCGACGGCGACAAGGCCGGCCGGCGCGCCGCCCATCGCGCCATCGACCTCGCGCTGCCCCACCTGAAGGCCGGGCGCAGTCTGTCGTTTGCCGCCCTTCCCGAAGGTCAGGACCCGGACGACCTGATTCGCCGCTCCGGCCGCGAGGCCATGGAGCAGGTTCTGGCGCAGGCGCGCCCTCTCGCAGCGGAACTCTGGGCGCGGGAAAGCGAAAATGCCTCGCTGGAGACCCCGGAGCGTCGGGCGGGGCTGGAAGGCCGGCTGAACGAGGTCGTGAACGCCATCGGCGACGAGACGGTGCGCAAGCATTACCGGGCGGATCTGATGGGCCGGTTCAACGCCCTCGTTGCCCCTGCGGATCGCGCGCGCGGCCCCGGTCGCGGGGGCGGCAGCCGGGAGAGCTGGTCGCCCGGTTTCACCCCCGGACGGGGGCGCGGCGGCAAGTTTCCCGGTAAGCCTTCCGCCCCGCCTTTGGCCCCGCGCGGCCAAGAGATTGCAAGGAGCGCGCTGGTGCGCGGCCCCATGGCCGCCCTGCCCCGCAACGAGGCGCTGCTGCTGTTTTGCCTCATCAACCACCCCTTCCTTTTGGACGAGGCGGGCGAGGAGGTGTCGAGCCTGCCCCTCGCCAATCCGGAGGCCGACCGGCTGCGCCGCGCGCTCATCGAGGCGCACCTGGAGGGGCTGGACGCGGAGGCCCTCGCCGAGCATCTCGACCGCTCGGATCTCGACGCCCTGACGCGCCGGGTGAAGGCCCTCGCCAACCCCCGCCACGACTGGCCAGCCTATTCGGATACCGCAGAAGCCGATGTTCGGCTCTGGTGGCATCAGCGCACGGCCTTGCATCGCAAGGCTCACGCGCTATCTAGAGAGCTGAAGGAAGCCGAGCGCACGCTGGGGGAGGATCCCAGCGAGGTCAATTTCGCCTGGTTGAGGGACGTCCGCGAGCGCCTGTCGGCGATCGAGGGGACCGAGGCGCTGGTGGAAGGGTTCGGTGCATCTTCGGGTCGTTCGGCCGTGCGGTCCCTTTAAGGGCGCGCAAGCCGGAGCGGCACAATTTGGCCAAGAGCGTCTGGCATGGCCCGCAGGGCGGGTGCATGCCGAAGCTTCGGCCCACGGGACGGAAGGCAGCCTGCCGCCGACGACCATAGGGGTTGGAAGCGCGTTCAGGCTGGTTTAACGGGATGGCGTCAAAAAGGCCGCTCCCGGGTTCAAGGGCAAAAGGTGGCGAGGCAGAGGAGCCGCGCCGCCGTTCTGCTGTTGGAAATCGGCGGGATCAGCAGGAGAAGTCGATGGCGAAGCAATCTTCCGAAGCCACAGAGGCCCCGGAGAAGGAGACCGACGCCCCCGACGGGCCGTTGCTCGACCTGTCCGACGCCGCTGTGCGGAAGATGATCAAGAACGCCAAGCGGCGCGGCTATGTGACCTACGAGCAGCTCAACGAGGTGATGCCTTCCGAGGAAGTCACCTCCGAGCAGATCGAGGACACGCTGGCGATGCTCAATGACATGGGCATCAATGTCATCGAGGCCGAGGAAGCCGAGGCCGAAGAGGGCAGCGAGGAGACCGAGACTCCCGACGAGCCGGAAGAGGCCGAAGGCGGCGAGCTCGCCGAGCCCGCCCCGCGCGCCGTCGCCCGCGCCGAGACCAAGTCCGAGCCGGCCGAGCGCACCGACGACCCGGTGCGCATGTACCTGCGCGAGATGGGCTCGGTGGAGCTGCTCTCCCGCGAGGGCGAAATCGCCATCGCCAAGCGCATCGAGGCCGGCCGCGAGGCCATGATCGCCGGCCTGTGCGAGAGCCCCCTCACGTTCCAGGCCATCATCATCTGGCGCGACGAGCTGACCGAAGGCCGCGTGCTGCTGCGCGACATCATCGATCTCGAAGCCACCTATGCCGGCCCCGAGGGCAAGAACCCGCCCGCGGCCCTCGGCGAGGAAGCCGCCCTTGCCCCCGAGGCGGGCGAGGACGGCCTGCTCGGCGACGGCGCCGGCCCCGATGGCGAAGAGGACGACATGGAGAATTCCATGTCGCTCGCCGCCATGGAGGCGGAGATCAAGCCGAAGGTGGTGGAGACCTTCGACCGCATCCATTCCAGCTACACCAAGCTGCGCCGCCTGCAGGACCAGAACGTCGAGTCCAAGCTCAAGAACGAGACCCTCTCGCCCGCGCAGGAGCGCAAGGCGAAGAAGCTCAAGGAAGAGCTGGTCGGCGACGTGAAGAGCCTGTCGCTCAATCAGGCGCGCATCGACGCGCTGGTGGAGCAGCTCTACGAGATCAACAAGCGCCTCGTGGGCTACGAGGGCCGCCTGCTGCGTCTCGCCGACAGCTACGGCGTCTCCCGCGACGACTTCCTGAAGAACTACATGGGCGCGGAGCTGGACCCCAAGTGGGTGCTGCGCATCTCCAAGCTCGGCACGCGGGGCTGGAAGGGCTTCGTCGCGCACGAGAAGGACACCATCCACGAGATCCGCGGCGACATCCACGCGCTGGCCACCGAGACCGGGCTGGAGATCGCCGAGTTCCGCAAGATCGTGCAGATGGTGCAGAAGGGCGAGAAGGAAGCCCGCCAAGCGAAGAAGGAAATGGTGGAGGCGAACCTGCGCCTCGTCATCTCCATCGCCAAGAAATACACCAACCGCGGCCTGCAGTTCCTGGACCTCATCCAAGAGGGCAACATCGGCCTGATGAAGGCGGTGGACAAGTTCGAGTACCGCCGCGGCTACAAGTTCTCCACCTACGCCACGTGGTGGATCCGGCAGGCCATCACCCGCTCGATCGCCGACCAGGCGCGGACCATCCGCATCCCGGTCCACATGATCGAGACGATCAACAAGATCGTCCGCACCTCGCGGCAGATGCTGCACGAGATCGGCCGCGAGCCCACTCCGGAGGAGCTGGCCGAGAAGCTCGGCATGCCGCTGGAGAAGGTGCGCAAGGTGCTGAAGATCGCCAAGGAGCCCATCTCCCTCGAAACGCCCATCGGCGACGAGGAGGATTCGCACCTCGGCGACTTCATCGAGGACAAGAACGCCATCCTGCCCATCGACGCCGCGATCCAGAGCAATCTGCGCGAGACGACGACCCGGGTGCTGGCCTCCCTCACCCCCCGCGAGGAGCGCGTGCTTCGCATGCGCTTCGGCATCGGCATGAACACGGACCACACGCTGGAGGAAGTCGGCCAGCAATTCTCCGTGACGCGCGAGCGTATCCGCCAGATCGAGGCCAAGGCCCTGCGCAAGCTCAAGCACCCGAGCCGCTCGCGCAAGCTGCGCTCGTTCCTCGACAACTGAGCGGCGCACGCCTTCAGGATCAAACGGCAGGCTTCGGCCTGCCGTTTTCGTTTGGGCGCCCTGGCCTCCCTGAACTCGGCTGCTGCCGGGCGGTGACACGCGCATAGGACAAGCCTCGCGCCCCGGACGCATGCAGCGCCAGCGGAATGCGAGCCGGGGCCCAGCACAAAGGTCCGCCGAAGGCGCTTCATGATCCCGGCGCTCGAAGGCATTGCCCCGCTTCGCGGGAATCTTCCCCTGGCCCCCGGATCGGCGCTCCGGCTTCGCCGTCGCTTGTCCGGGGAACGGGTGTTCTCGGGATGGTCACACCCCCAGAAACCGCCCCACCAACTCGGCATCCCCCGCAAAATCCGCGGCTGGCCCGGAATGCACCACCCTCCCCTTCTCCATCACTGCCACCTGATCGCACACCCCGGCCAGCGCCGAGACGTGCTTGTCCACGACGATGAGGGAGAGCCCCTCCCCCTTCAGCACCGACAGCACCGCCCAGATCTCCGCGCGGATAAGCGGGGCGAGGCCCTCGGTGGCCTCATCCAGAATGAGCAGGCGCGGATTGGTCATCAGCGCGCGGCCGATGGCGAGCATCTGCTGCTCGCCGCCGGAGAGGCGGTTGCCGTAATTGCGGCGCCGCTCGGCGAGGCGCGGGAACAGCCCATAGACGCGCTCCAGCGTCCACGGCGGCAGGCCGGAGCGGCCGGGGGTGGCGGTGGCGACGAGGTTTTCCTCCACCGTCAGCGTGGGGAAAATCTGCCGCCCCTCGGGTACGAGGCCGAGGCCGAGGCGGGCGATCCTGTGCGGCTTCAACCCGCGCAAGGCCACGCCGTCGAAGGTCAGCGTGCCGCCGCTGGGCGGCAGAAGGCCCATGAGGGCGCGCAGGGTGGTGGTCTTGCCCATGCCGTTGCGGCCCACCAGCGCCAGCGCGCCGCCCATGGGCACGGATAGGTCCACGCCGAACAAGGCGGGCGTGCCACCATAGCCGGCGGTGAGGCCGGTGATGGTGAGGAGCGTCGCGCTCATGCGCCGTCCCCGAGATAGGCGGCCTTCACGGCCGCATCGGCGCGCACGGCATCGGGCGTGCCGCAGGCGATGATGCGCCCGTTGACCAGCACGCTGATGCGGTCAGCGAGGCGAAACACCGCGTCCATGTCGTGCTCCACCAAGAGGATGGCGCAGCGGCCCTTGAG
Source organism: Xanthobacter aminoxidans (assembly GCF_043193615.1). NCBI lineage: Bacteria > Pseudomonadati > Pseudomonadota > Alphaproteobacteria > Hyphomicrobiales > Xanthobacteraceae > Xanthobacter > Xanthobacter aminoxidans. The sequence goes on from NZ_JBAFUS010000001.1 coordinate 1,011,850, forward strand.
GCGGGTGAGAAGCGCCACCATGGCGGCGGATTCCGCCGGGCCGGTGCCGGCCATGGGCTCGTCCAGCAGCATCAGGCGCGGGCGGGCGGCGAGCGCCATGGCGAGTTCCAGCGCCCGCTTCTCGCCATGGCTCAGGGCGGCCGCCGCCACCTCGGCGCGGGCGGCAAGGCCCACTTCATCGAGGAGGCCAGCCGCCTCCTCCCGCGCCGCGCGGTCGGAGGACGCGGGGCGCAGCAGGCGGAAGGTGCGCCCGCGCGCCGCCATCACGGCCAGCGCGGCGTGCTCCAGCGCGGTGAAGCGGGGAAAGATGGAGGTGATCTGGAACGCCCGCGCGAGCCCCAGCCGCGCCCTTTTATGAACGGGCAGGCGGGTGATGTCCGCCCCGTCGAAGCGGATCGTGCCAGCGTCGGGCATCACCTCGCCGGCGATCTGGCCGACGAGGGTCGTCTTACCGGCGCCGTTGGGGCCGATGAGGGCGTGGATCTCGCCGGGCAACACCGCGAGGTCCACCCCGGCCGTCACATGCAGCGCGCCATAGGCCTTGGCGAGGCCGGCGATGTGGAGCAGCGCTTCAGCCATCGCGCCGCCCCCCGAGCAGGGTGGCAATGCCACCGCGCGCCAGCACGAGCAGCACCAAGAGCGGGCCGAAGATGATGCGCCAATGCTCGGTGAGATGGGCAAGCCCATCCTCCAGCAGCACCACGCCCAGCGCGCCGAGCACCGGGCCGAGGGCGCTTCCCGGCCCGCCCGCCACCACCATCACGATGAATTCCGCCGAGCGGTGCCAGGAGAGATAGGCCGGGCTCACGAACTCGGTGAGATTGGCATAGAGCGCGCCCGCGAGCCCGGCGAACGCGCCGGCGATGACATAAGCGACGAGGCGGTAGGCATAGGGGTCCACCCCCAGCGCGCGCAGCCGCCGCTCATTGTCCCGTCCTGCCGCCAGCACCCGGCCGAAGGGGGAGCGCGCCAGCATGGTCGAGACAAGGACGGTGAACGCGAGGAGCCCCAGCACCACATAATGGAACGTCTTCGGGTCTTTCAGCCAGCGCATCCCCGCCACGGTGGAGCGGGCGGCCAGCGTCAGGCCATCGTCGCCGCCATAGGCCGACAGGCTCTGGGTGACGAAGAAGGCCATCTGCCCGAAGGCCAAAGTAATCATGATGAAATAGACGCCGCGCGTGCGCAGCGAGATCGCCCCCGTCACGAGGGCGAACAGGCCGGCCGCCGCCATGGCCAGGGGGAAGGAGACGAGGGCGTCGCGCACCCCCTCCTCCATCAGGATGCCCACCGCATAGGCGCCGATGCCCATGGTGGCCGCATGGCCGAAGGAGACGAGCCCGCCCTGCCCCAGGATGAAGCCGAGGCTGGTGGCGGCCAGCGCGAAGATCATGGCCCGCGCCACGAGCGTCAGCATCGCGGTATCGGCGAAGGCCGGCACGGCGGCGAGCGCCGCGAACAGGACGAAGGCGAGGAGGAACCGCCTCATGCCGGCGCCGGAAACAGGCCGCGCGGGCGGAAGAAGAGGATGGCCGCCATCAGCACATAAACGCTCATGGAGGCGAGCGCCGGCCCGGCCGCGCTGGCGGCGGAGGCGGACAGGACGAGCTTCAGGATGTCGGTGAGGAAGGAGCGGCCGAGGGTGTCGATGAGCCCCACCAAGAGCGCCGCCACGAACGCCCCGCGCATGGAGCCGATGCCGCCGATGACGATGACCACGAAGGCGAGGATGAGGAGATTGTCCCCCATGCCCGGCTCCACCGAGAGGATCGGCCCCGCCATGGCGCCGGCAAAGGCCGCCAGCATGGCACCGAAGGCGAAGATGCGGGCGAACAGGGCATTGATGTCCACCCCCAGCGCCGACACCATGGGCGCGTTGGTGGCCCCCGCGCGCAGCAGCATCCCCGCCCGCGTGCGGGTGACGAGGACATAGAGCAGGCCCGCCACGCCAAGCCCCGCGCCAATGAGGACGAGGCGGTAGACGGGATAGTTCAGCCCGTCCATCAGCCGCACCGAACCCGACAGCGCCTGCGGCATGGGGATGGCGAGGGGCGCCGAGCCCCACACCATGCGCACCGCCTCGCTCACGAACAGGATGATGCCGAAGGTGGCCAGCACCTGATCGAGATGGTCCCGCCCATAGAGCTGGCGGATGACGAGGCGCTCCAGCAGCAGCCCCAGCACCAGCGCGGCGGCGAGCGCCAGCGGCAGGCCCAGCCAGAAGCTGCCGGTGAGGGCGGTGGCCGTCACCATCAGGTAGGCGCCCAGCATGTATTGCACGCCGTGGGCGAGATTGATGACATCCATCACCCCGAACACCAGCGTCAGCCCCGCCGCCACCAGGAACAGCAGGATGCCGAGCTGGAGCCCGTTGAGCATCTGGACGAGGAAGAGGGTGAGGGTCATGGATCGCGCGGGTGGACAAAGGAAGAGTGTTACGCACCCAAGCCGCCGTCATGGCCGGGCTTGTCCCGGCCATCCACGTCGACCCGCACGCGCCAATGCGGCAGGACCGTTCCCGGCCTTACCACGTGGATGCCCGGCACAAGGCCGGGCATGACGGTGACTCATCAGAATTTCGTTCCCCGGACAAGCGACACCGCAGGTGGAGCGCTGATCCGGGGGCCAGGGAAAAGGTCGGCGAAGCCGGCGAAAGCCGTCCCAGCCTCAGGGCACGCCGCCTGCGGCGAACCGTTGCGCTGGACCCCGGCTCTCCTTCCGCTCGCGCGTCAGTCGGCCGGGGTGCGAGATGAAGTGAGCATCCTCACTTCATCTCGCACTTTTCCGCGTAGGCGTCGCCATAGTTGGAGAAGACCTTCTCCTGCACCATGGTCTCCACCTTCCCGTCCGGCCGCTTGCCCACCTTCACGAGGTAGAAGTCCTGGATGGGGAACTGGTTGGTGTTGAACTTGAAGTTGCCGCGCACGCTCGAAAAGTCCGCCTTCTTCAGCGCCGCGCGCACGGCGGCCTTGTCGGCGGTCTTGCCGCCGGTGGCCTTCAGCGCGCTGTCGATGAGCTTGGCCGCGTCATAGCCCTGCGCGGCGTAGAGCGCGGGGATGTAGCCGTATTCCTTCTCGAAGGCGGCGACGAAGGCCTTGTTGGCCGGGGTGTCGAGGTCCGGCGCCCAGGCCGCGCCGGAATAGAAGCCGAGCGCCGCCTCGCCGGTGGCGGGCAGGGTCGTCTCGTCCACGGTGAAGGCGGAGAGGAAGGGCGTGGTGTCGGCAAGGCCCGCCTGCCGGTACTGCTTCACGAGGTTCACGCCCATGCCGCCGGGCATGAAGGTGAACACCGCATCGGGCTTGGCCGCGGCGATCTTGGCGAGCTCGGCGGAGAAATCGAGCTGGCCGAGCTGGGTGTAGATCTCGTCCGCCACCTCGCCCTTGTAATAGCGCTTGAAGCCGGCGAGCGAATCCTTGCCCGCCTGATAGTTGGGGGCGATCAGCACCACCTTCTTGAACCCCTTGTCCTGCGCATACTTGCCGAGAACCTCGTGGTTCTGGTCGTTCTGGTAGGAGGCGGAGAAGAAGAAGGGGCTGCACCCCGCGCCGGCGATGGTGGAGGGGCCGGCATTGCCGGAGATCAGGAAGGTCTCGTTGGCGGTGACGGGTTTCGCCACCGCGCCCATCACGTTGGAGAAGACCACACCGGCGACGAAGTCCACCTTGTCGCGCTCCAGGAGGCCCTTCACCTTCTGCACGGCGATGTCCGGCTTCAGCTCGTCATCGACGACCACCACCTCGGTCGGCTGGCCGCCGAGCTTGCCACCCAGCTCCTTCACCGCCAGCAGGAAGCCGTCGCGCATGTGCTGGCCGAGCACGGCGGAGGGGCCGGAGAGGGTCGAGACCAGCCCCACCTTCACCGGATCGGCGGCGGCCGCGCCGGACAGTGCGAGGGTGCCGAGGAGCGCGGTGGAGGCGAGAAGTCCCTTGAAACCCATGGCGGTGGAGTCCCCGTTGGATGGTTCTGACGTGATGGTTCTGACGTTATTCGTCTGACGTGGCGGCACCCTTGCAGAGCCGCGCGCGCCAGACAAGCCGGGATGTCGGGCGCGCCGCCCTTACGGCCCCCGCGCGGGGGGCAGGCCGGCGGCGACGCGCTCTTCCAGATAGGGGAAGAAGGGGTTGGAGGACATGCGCACCAGCATCTCCACGCCCACCACCAGCGCCCCATATTCCCCGCGCGCGGCGATGTCGCCGAGGCGGATGCCAAACTTTTCCGCCGGGTCGGGATCGAGTCCATAGAGCCCGTCCGACAGGGGGAAGGGCACCGCCACGTGGGAGAGGGAATAGACATCGTCCGGATAGAGGGCGGAGAGCGGCCGCACCGTCTCCTCCGTCGCATCCGCCAGCGTCTCCCGCACCACGGTGGCGGACGAGCCGGGCGCCGCATTGCCGATGACGGCGGTGCGGAAGCGGCGGGGGGCCGGCGGCAGCAAAGACGAGATGGCGGTATCGGCCCGTCGGTTCAGCAGATCCTCGAACTGACCCGAGCGGTTGATATCGACCAGCACCAGCTCGCTGCCGTTGTCCTCCAGCCGGGCGTGCAACTGCTCGATCACCGCCCGCGCGCTCACCGTATGGTCCAGCACCGACTGGAAGGTGAGCACCGGCGCCAGCCCGGTGAGGCGGCCGGCGCGGGAATGGCGCTCGATATTGGCCTGAAGCACCTGCGTCAGTTGGAAGGATTCGCGCGCGGCGTGGACCGGGAATGAATTGTACTTGAAGGGGTTGAACTCGGGCGTGATGTTCAGCCACGCCGCCTTGGCGAAGGCCGGGAAGATGGCCGGCAGGCCCGCGAGGCCGGCGAAGCGGGCGAATTCCGTCACCCCCACCATGGGCGACATGAGCACGATGCGCGACGGCGCCACGAGGCTGGGATCGTCCAGCGCGTCGAGCGCGTGCATCAGCGCCAGCGCGCCACCGTTGGAATAGCCGACGATATGCACCGGTTTGCCCGGCCCCACCCGCTTGCGGGCCTCGCGCATGGCGAGGCGGGTGGCGGCGATCCAGTCCTCGTGGCCGATCTCGGTCAGCGACCCCGGCACCGTGCCGTGGCCGGGCAGGCGCAGCACGATGGCGATGAAGCCATGGTCCGCATAGAGCCGCGCCAGATGGCGGTGGCTGTAGGGCGAATCGGTAAGCCCGTGCAGGAACACCGCCGCTCCGGCCGGCTCGCCTTTCGGCTGAAGCACGTAGGTGCGGTTGAAATCCTGCGCGAAGCTCGGCGGATAGATGGGGCTGGCGGCGAAATAGCGGTTGAAGCGGACGCGGTCCTCCGGGTCCACCTTGTCGGTCACATTGGCCTTCACGCCGGCGAAGGCCTTGTCCTCGGCGGCCATGTAGGCGGCAAGGTCCGCGCTCGCCATGGCGCTGCGGCTCATCTCCGGGGGATGGTAGGTGTGCCAGCGCTCCAGCGGCGGGCCGCGCTGGGAATCCACCGCCCGCACCACGAAGATGGTGGCGACCACGGCGAAGATCAGCAGCGCCAGGATTTTCACCGTGCGCTTCGTCCCCCGCCACATGAACCCGAACGCCCCCATTCCCCGTCTCCCCCATCGCGCGGCGAACCTACAGGGCAAAGCCTTGCCGGCAAAGCCGGGACGCCGGAGGCGTGGGGAACAGCTCTCGCGTCCCGGACGCATGCAGCGCCAGCGGAGGGGAGGTATTAACCGTCATCGCCCGGACAAGCCGGGCGATGACGGTGGAGAGCCTGGAGCCCGCAGCCCCGGGATGGCACGGTGGGGTTGCGCTTCGTCCCGCCACGGGACCACCTTCATCCCCCCAACCCCTTGCGGCGGGCGGGTGGCGTCGCTATCTGCGGTTCACGCCCAAAAGAGGCTGCATCGCCATGGAAAACCTGAAGCTCATCGCCCTCGACGAGGAAGACCTCGCCATTTTTTCCGCCCATCTGCAGGATGCGGTGGTGAAGATGGTGGACATGGGCTTCCTGCCCCGGCTGCAGCGCTTCGCCCTGGTGCTGAACCGCTTCGACTGGGACCAGAAGGTCGTCGCCAACGAGACGGTCCGCCGCCGCACCGGCCTGCATTTCGAGCGGGTGCGCGACGTGAAGTGCCGCGGCATGGAGGAGGGGCAGCGCACCGGCGTGCTCAATCTGCTCGCCGTCACCTTCATGCCCGGCGACCTGCCCTCGGGCTTCGTCTATCTCACCTTCTCCGGCGGCGCCGAGGTGCGGCTCGAAGTCGAGTGCATCGAGGCGGGCCTGCGCGATCTCGGCCCCGCATGGGGGTGCACCCATGCCCCCAAGCATCCGGAAGTTGCCGTGCCCCCCGCCGGCGTCGGCGGGAGCGCCGGGCAGGGCTGAACGCCGCCCATTAACCAGGATCGCGACCGCCCGAGGCCGCCCCTATCCGGCGGCCTTTCCGCGTTGTATCGCAATCTGAATCGCCCGTTTGGGACGCGTCCGCATGGCAGAGCGGATCCGATCCTTCTTTCCGGACGTAATAACGTCGCAAAAATCGGTTAGAGGGCCGGATTCCCCCCCGGCAGAGGATTGCAGTTCGCGCCGCCATGTCGTTTCGATCTTTCAATACAGCGTCGGTTTCGACATTGCCGCGGCGTTGGATCCTGATCTACGGAAGTATCATAGTAACGGCCATCGCAGTCTTTGTCGCGATCCTGCAGGCCGATCTCATCCACTCCGTCTTTTTCATCGGCGAGGCGCATGACGCCTGGCATCTCGATGAGCTGTTCGCCGCGTGGATCGTTGCGACCGGCGCGCTCATCGCGATCCTGATCGTCCGCGAAAGTGAGCTGCGCAAGCTCATCGTCCAGCAGCGCGAAACCCTGAAGCTGGTGGACGACGCCTCCGCCTTCGACGGCCTGACCGGCATCGCCAACCGCCTGCAATTCCAGTCGGAATTCGGCCGCGAGCTGAAAGAAGCCTGGCACAAAAGCTCGCGCCTCGCCCTCCTCGTGGTCGATGTGGACCTGCTGCGTTCGGTCAACGAGACACACGGGCATGGCGCCGGCGACGATCTCCTGCGCCAGCTGGCGGCGCGGCTGGTCTCGGTGCCGCACCGGGGCGGCATGGTCGCCCGGCTCGGCAGCGGCGAGTTCGCCATCCTGTTCCCCATGGGGTCGGACGAGACCGAAGAGCTGTTCCGGCTGGCGAGCCGCATCCTGTCGCGGCTGCGCGAGCCGTTCGACTGCAACGGTACCCAGGTGGACATCACCGCCAGCATCGGCATCAGCAAGTATCCGCGCGACGGATCGTCGGCGACGGTGCTCCTGCAATCGGCGGAAAAGGCGCTGCGGCAGGCCAAGGCGGCGGGCAAGGACTGCTATGCGCTCTACGATTCCGGCCTCGACGCCCGCGGCCGGGAGCGCCGGAGCCTGGAAACCGAGTTCCGGCACGGCCTCGAGGCCGGCGAGATCGTGGCCCAGTACCAGCCCGTGGTCTGCCTCAAGACGGGCGAGACGGTGGGGTTCGAGGCGCTGGCGCGCTGGCAGCACCCCACGCGCGGCCTCCTCGGCCCCGCCGAGTTCATCCCCATCGCCGAGGACGAGGGCCTCATCGACCCGCTCTTCACCGCCATGCTGCGCCGGGCGGGCGATGACCTCGCCACCTGGAAAACGCCGCGGACGGTGGCCGTGAACCTGTCTCCGGTTCAACTGGTGGACCCGCACCTGCCGGACCGCACCCTGGCCCTTCTGGAGGAGATGAACATCCCGCCGGGGCAGATCGAGCTGGAAATCACCGAGACGGGCCTGCTGGCGGACTTCGAGGCGGCCCGCAAGACGCTGGTCGCGCTCAAGGAGGCGGGGGTGCGCATCTCCCTCGACGATTTCGGCACCGGCTTCTCCAGCCTGCGCCACCTCAACGAGCTGCCCATCGACAAGATCAAGATCGACCGCTCCTTCACGCGGCGCATCGCCACAGAGGCCCAGAGCTGCAAGATCATCGCCTCCATGCTCAGCCTCGGCCGGGCGCTGGAGCTGACCACCGTCGCCGAGGGCGTCGAAACCCGCGAGGAGGCCGATTTCCTGTTGAGCGAGGGCTGCGAGCTGGGACAGGGCTACCTGTTCGCCCGCCCGCTCTGGCCGCAGGAGGCGTTCGCCAGCGTCAACCCCTCGGGCGCCTGACGTTCAAGGCCGGCGCGGACGGCGGGCGGTTGCGCGGCAAAGGCTGCCGCACCGCTTGGGGCTTCCCTCGCGCGCGAACCTGCTCTAGCAAGGCGGCATGCCGATCCGCCTCACCATCAGCCAGCCCGACTTTCCCGAGCGCTTCATCGAATTCCTCGGCTCCAAGCGCGAGGCGTCCGTGGACGTGCAGGACAAGGTGTCCGCCATCATCGCCGACGTCCGCGCCCGCGGCGACCGGGCGCTGGTGGACCTCTCCCGCACCTTCGACCGGGTGGACCTCGACGCGCTGGGCATCAAGGTGAGCGACGCCGAGCTGGACGCCGCGCTCGCCTCCATCCCGGACGAGACCCGCGCGGCGCTGGAATTCGCCAAGGCCCGCATCGAATCGCACCACGCCCGCCAGAAGCCGGCGGACGAGACCTATGTGGACGCGGCCGGCGTCACCCTCGGCCATCGCTGGACCAGCGTGGATGCGGTGGGCCTCTACGTGCCCGGCGGCACCGCGGCCTATCCCTCCTCCGTGCTCATGAATGCGGTGCCCGCGCAGGTGGCCGGCGTGCCGCGCATCGTCATGGTGGTGCCAGCCCCGGACGGCGTGATCGCGCCGCTGGTGCTCGCGGCCGCGCGGCTGGCCGGCGTGCACGAGGTCTATCGCGTGGGCGGGGCCCAGGCGGTGGCCGCGCTGGCCTATGGCACGGAAACCATCCGGCCGGTGGACAAGATCGTCGGCCCCGGCAACGCCTTCGTCGCGGCGGCCAAGCGGCAGGTGTTCGGCAAGGTCGGCATCGACATGGTGGCCGGCCCCTCCGAGGTGCTGATCCTCGCCGATGGCGACGCCAGCGCGGACTTCATCGCCGCCGACCTCCTCGCCCAGGCGGAGCACGACACCGCCGCGCAATCCATCCTCATCACCTCCTCGCCGGAGCTGGCGGATCGGGTGGAGAAGGCGGTGGAGGGGATGCTCGCCACCCTGCCGCGCGCCGAGATCGCCTCCGCCTCCTGGCGCGACCATGGCGCCATCTTCCTGGTGGACAGCCTCGCCGACGCCATCCCGCTGGTGGACCGCATCGCGCCCGAGCATCTGGAAATCCATGCGGCGAATGCTGATGCGCTGGCCGCGCAGGTGCGGCACGCCGGCGCCATCTTCATCGGCGCCTGGACCCCGGAAGCCATCGGCGACTATGTGGGCGGCACCAACCACGTGCTCCCCACCGCCCGCTCGGCCCGCTTCTCCTCCGGCCTCGGCGTGCTGGACTTCATGAAGCGCACGTCGATCCTCAAGCTCGACGCCGACGCGCTGGAAAAGCTCGGGCCGGCCGCCGTGCGCCTTGCCGCCGTGGAGCGGCTCGACGCGCACGGGCGGTCCGTCTCCATCCGCACCAACAGATGACGGGGAAATAGCGATGAGCAACAAGGCGGAGACAAAGCCCTCGGCCCGGCTCAGCGCCGTGACCCTCGACGAAGCCTCCATCGGCCACGGCGGCAGCCCGGACATCGAGCACGAGCGCGCCACGGCCATCTGGGACCTCATCGAAGACAACAGCTTCATGCCCTGCGGCGATCCCGGCGAGGGCCCCTACCAGCTCTTCATCTCGCTGGCCGACAACCGTCTCGTGCTGGACATCAAGCGCGAGAGCGGCGAGCAGGTGGTGCAGCACCATCTCTCCCTGACCCCCCTGCGCAAGGTGGTGAAGGACTATTTCCTGATCTGCGAGAGCTATTACAACGCCATCCGCACCGCCTCGCCGAGCCAGATCGAGGCCATCGACATGGGCCGGCGCGGCCTTCACAACGAGGGATCGACGCTGCTTCAGGAACGCCTCAGCGGCAAGGTGGTGGTGGATTTCGACACCGCCCGCCGCCTGTTCACCCTCGTCTGCGCCCTGCACTGGAAAGGCTGACCGGCGATGGAGCCCCCTGCGGCGTCCCAGCGCTCAGCGCGGCCGCAATCGGTTCTCTTCATGTGCGGGCAGAACGTGGTGCGCTCGGTGATGGCGTCCGCGCTCGCCCGGCATCTGTTCGGCAAATCCATCTATGTGGGCTCGGCCGGGGTGATCGCGGGTGATCCCGACCCCTTCGTCACGGCGGTGATGGACGAGATCGGCCTCGACGTGAAGAAGCACCGGCCGCAGAGCGTCGAAGACCTCGAGGAATACGAGGGGCTCAATTTCGACCTCGCCATCTCGCTATCGCCCGACGCCCACCACCGCGCGCTGGAGCTGACCCGCACCAACGCCCTCAAGGTGGAATACTGGCCCACCCCCGACCCCACCGGCGAAGGCGGCAACCGTGAGCAGCGGCTGGAGGCCTACCGGAACGTGCGCGACGAGCTGGAGCGCCGCATCCGCGCGCGCTTCCGGCAGCCCTAGGACACCCCGCGCCTCCCCTGCCCCGGCGCCCCCCCGAAAGGTCACGCCTGCCCCGCCTCCTCGGTCGCCACCCGGCCGGAGAACAGCTCCGCCACGAAGCGCGTGTCGGGATGGTGGGCGCACAAGGTGAGGCCGGCGATCAGGATCGGCACGCCGATGAAGGCGCCGGCAATGCCCCACAGGAAAGCGAAGAAGAACACCGCCAGCAGCACCAGCACCGGCGACACCGACAGCGCCTTCCCGGCGAGGCGCGGCTCCAGATAGCTGCCCGACAGGAACTGGATGATGTTGAGGCACACGAACACGAACACCGCCATCTCCCAGCTCTCGAACTGGGCAAGGGCGAAGAGCGTGGGCAGCAGCGTCGCCACGAACGGGCCGATGAAGGGGATGTAGTTCAGCGCGAAGGCGATGGCGCCCCAGGCCAGCGCCAGTTCCAGCCCGGCGGTGAGGGTGAAGGCCCACACCACCGCGCCGGTGGCGATGCTCATGAGCGTGCGCACCGCCATGTAGGTCTGCATCTTGCGGGCGATGTCGGCGAGCGCCGGGGCGAGGAAGGGCGCGCGGCCGGAGCGGGAGAGGCGCTTGACCTGGCTCTTCATGGCGTCCACTTCGAGCAGGCCCAGCAGCACGTAGATGAAGGTGAAGACGAGGAAGCTCGCCATGCCCTGCAGGCGGCCGGACAGGTCCTGGAACAGGCGCAGCAGCCAGCGCACGTCGAAATGCTCGGCCCACAGGCCCGCCAGCACGAAGCCGTGGCCTTCCAGCCAGACCGCCGCCTGGCCATAGAGCGTCTGGAAGCGGGCGGCGTTCTGGAACACCCAGGCGGCCACATGGCTGAAGCCCCACACCACCACCGAGGACACCGCCCCCACCACCGCCAGCGTGATGAGGAGCGTGCCCAGCACGGCCACCATCTTGGGCAGCTTCGCCTCCAGCCGCGCCAGCAGCGGATGCACCACGGCGATGACGAACAGCGCGAAGACAACAGGCGCCAGCAGCGCGCCCGTCACGTAGAGCGCCGCGAACACGACCACCGCCGCCGCCAGCCCCACCAATCCCCGCATCATCCCGCCTCCGGTTTCCCCATGGCGATTACCTGAGGCCGAGACGATTGGCGAGCCTCACGCGGCAAGCGTCACGCGACAAGGATGCGCCGCATGGCCCGAAGCCCGAGGCCGGCGGCGCCTGGCCCGTTGACCAGCGAGAACACGCCGAAGGGCGACGGCGCGTCCGTGCCCTGCCAGGCGAGGAAGCCCATCCATGCCGTGAAGCCCGCCACCGCCCCGTCCTTGGTGACGAGGGCGAGGGGGCCGGAGGCATCGGTCACGTCATGCATGATCCAGCCATAGGCCGTGCGCGGCGCCTTCCCGCCGCCGCAGCGGGGGGAGGAGGAGATGTTGCCCTGCTGGTAGGCGAGGGCCGGGCTCTCCATGCCGCCGTCGCCATGGCCCATGCTGGTCCTGAGGAAGGCCAGCATGTCGGTGCCGGTGGAGACGATGCCGCCCGCGCCGACGCCGGTGAGGCGGGTGGGCGCATAGTCCGCGCGCGGCGGCAGAGGCTGCCAGTTTTTCCGGTAGCCGATGGGCAGGCGGGGCTTCATCCCGGGCCGGAAGATGCCGGTGGCCGACATGCCCATGCCGGCGGCGTAGGCCTTCAGCGCACGCTCGTAGCGCTCGGCGGCCTCTCCCATGCCGCCCTGCCCCGCGCCTGATCCGGCCAGCGCCAGCAGCGACCAGCTGAGGTTGGAATAGGAGTAGCAGCTTCCCGGCGGGAACGGCGGCTGGAGCGTCGCGAGATAGGGGAACATCGTTCCGAAGCTCGCCATCACGCCGGGCGGATGCACCCCGCCCTGATTGTCCTGCGCCAGGCCGGACTGGTAGCGCGCGATATCGGCGAGCGGAATGCGCGCGAGGCCCGGCGAGAGCGCGCGCGGGGCGAGCCAGTCGCCGAGATTACCCTTGAACGGCCCATGCGCCTGATAATGCAGGCAGGCGGTGAACACCTTGGAGATGGAGCCGATGGCGAACGGCGTTCCGCCATGGAGCGTCAGGGGCCGCCCGCCGGGATGGGTGAGGTCCGGCGCGGCGGCGAGGAAGAGCTGGCCGTTGCCGCGCGGATTGACCACGCCCAGCACCACCGCGAGCCGGGCCCCATGCTGCGCACGGGCATTCGCCACCTCGGCGTCCGCCATCTGCTGCAGCGCCTCGAACGGCAGGCGCGGATAGCCCGCGGCGAAGGCCGGGCGGGCCAGCATCCCCGCCGCGAGGGCTCCCTTCAGAAATGCGCGCCGGTCCAGCATCTCCCGCCTCCCTGCCCCCGGAGAATGGCGCGGGGCGCCGCGGATGGCGAGCCTTCGCGTGTATGCAATGCGCATCAGAACCGACGCATCTGCACAAAATTTCGGCCGCAAATGCCCAGCCGAGGCGCAGGCCTTTGCCGGGCGATTCTGGCAAGCCGTTGAAAACAAATGCGCGACGGCTTGGCACGCGGGTTGCTTTTAGAGATGTCGAGTTGGTGGCTAGGGTTCCGGCATCCAAAAGATGCGCTGGTCCGAGAGCTGCCACCGCGACGGGAGACATCCGGCGCGGGTGCACGGCGGGATAAAAGCCCGGGAGACCTCAGTGGCCAAGGAATTGGCGGCACTGGTCTCGCCAATTCCCAATTCGTCGAAGCGAAGGGGAATTTGAATGCGCACTCCGGTTTCGTCCAAACTTCATCGTCTGAAATCCGCGCTCGCGGGGGCTTTCGGCCTCGCCTCGGTCGCCGGCCTCGCGCTCGGCGCCGGCCCGGCCGAAGCCGCGCCGAAGAAGGAATTCAAGGTCGCCTGGTCGATCTATGTGGGCTGGATGCCCTGGGGCTACGCCAACGACACCGGCATCGTGAAGAAGTGGGCCGACAAGTACGGCATCAAGATCGATGTGGTGCAGTTCAACGATTATGTGGAGAGCATCAACCAGTACACGGCCGGCGCCTTCGATGCCCTCACCGTGACCAACATGGATGCCCTCTCCGTGCCCGCCGCCGGCGGCGTGGACACCACCGCCGTCATCGTGGGCGACTTCTCCAACGGCAATGACGCCGTGATCCTGAAGGGCAAGAAGGACCTCGCCGCCATCAAGGGCCAGAAGGTCAACCTCGTCGAATTCTCGGTCTCCCACTATCTGCTCGCCCGCGCGCTTGAGAGCATCAAGCTCAAGGAGCGCGACGTGAAGGTGGTGAACACCTCGGATGCCGACATGGTCGCCGCCTACAAGACCAAGGCGGTCACGGCGGTCGTCACCTGGAACCCGCTGGTGTCGGAAATCCTCACCGACAAGAACGCCCACGCGGTGTTCGACAGCTCCAAGATCCCCGGCGAGATCATGGACCTCCTCGTCGCCAACACCGCCGTGCTGAAGGACAATCCGGACTTCGCCAAGGCGCTGGTGGGCATCTGGTACGACACGACCACCCTCTTCACCGCCGACACGCCGGAAGGCAAGGCGGCGCGCGAGGCCATGGGCAAGGCCTCCGGCACCGACCTCGCCGGCTTCGACAGCCAGCTCGCCGCCACCCGCCTCTTCGCCAAGGCGCCCGAGGCGGTGGCCTTCGTCCGCTCGCCGGATGTGGGCACCACCATGGACCGCGTGCGCAAGTTCCTGTTCGAGAAGGAGCTGCTCGGCTCCGGCGCCAAGTCTGCCGACGCCATCGGCATCGAGCTGCCCGGCGGCAAGGTGCTGGGCGACGCCAAGAACGTGAAGCTGCGCTTCACCGACACCTGGATGGCGATGGTCGCCGACGGGAAGCTGTGAGGCTTTCCACCCCTCTCCCCTTGCGGGAGAGGGGCCGGGGGTGAGGGGTAGGGATCGCTCCGCAGGTGCCGAAGCCGGTTCTCGCGGCACCACACCCCTCACCCCAACCCTCTCCCGCAAGGGGAGAGGGAGCCCGGCGGGGAGCAACACGAGCAATTCCCCACACGTCGCCCGCCGGCTTGACCGGAGGGTCCGTCTCCAGGCCGGGCGGCCATCCCTCCGCCCCGCCGTCTTCCCACCCTTCAGGAGCAGCGCTGATGCGCCTCATCAATGTCAGGCCGGATCGGGGAACGGCGCTGTTCCTTGCCGTCCTCCCGTTCGCCCTGGTCGTTCTCGCCTACATCCTCGGCTCGGCGCAGCGCCTTGCGGAGAACCCGGACGACAAGCTGCTGCCGAGCCTGCCCTCCCTCGGCAATGCCATCGTGAAGATGGCCTTCACCGCCGATGCCCGCACCGGCGACTACCTGCTGTGGACCGACACGTTCGCCAGCATGGAGCGGCTGCTCTCGGCGCTGGCCATCGCCACAATCATCGCCCTCGTCATCGGCGTGCTGGTGGGGATGCTGCCCCTCGTGCGGGCGCTGCTGGCGCCGTTCGTCGCCATGGTGTCCATGGTGCCGCCGCTGGCGCTCCTGCCCATCCTGTTCATCGTCATGGGGCTGGGCGAGGAATCCAAGATCGCCCTCATCACCATCGGCATCACGCCCTATCTGGTGCGCGACCTCGCCATGCGGGTGGAGGAGCTGCCGCGCGAGCAGATGATCAAGGCGCAGACGCTCGGCGCGTCCACCTGGCAGATGATGGTGCGGGTGGTGCTGCCACAGATATTGCCCCGCCTGATGGACGGCCTGCGCCTCTCCCTCGGCCCGGCCTTCCTCTTCCTCATCGCGGCGGAAGCCATCGCCTCGGATTCGGGCCTCGGCTATCGCATCTTCCTGGTGCGGCGCTATCTCGCCATGGATGTGATCCTGCCTTACGTGGCCTGGATCACGCTCATCGCGGTGGCCATGGATTTCGGCCTCGCCCGCGCCCGCCGCGCCCTCTTCCCTTGGTTCGGAGGCGCGAAATGACCGCCATTTCCGTGCGCCATCTCTGGAAGGAATATGGCGAGCAGATCGTGCTCGAGGACATCAGCCTCGAATTCGCGCCGCGCTCCTTCATCGCCCTCGTCGGCCCCTCCGGCTGCGGCAAGACCACCTTCCTGCGCATCCTGCTCTCCGAGGAGACCGCGACGCGGGGCGAGGTGCTGATCGAGGGCCAGCCCATCGCCCGCGAGCCGGGTGCCGACCGGGGCGTCGTCTTCCAGCGCTACTCGGTGTTCCCGCATCTGACCGTGCTGGGCAACGTGCTGCTCTCCGCCGAGATGGCGGAAGCGCCCCTCACCGGCCGCCTGTTCGGCGCCCGCCGCCGGCAGGCGCAGGACGAGGCCCGCGCCCTCATCGAGGAGGTGGGCCTCAAGGGAGCCGAGGACAAATATCCCGCCGCCCTCTCCGGCGGCATGCAGCAGCGCCTCGCGCTGGCGCAGGCCATCATGCGCAAGCCCAAGATCCTGCTCTTGGACGAGCCGTTCGGCGCGCTCGATCCCGGCATCCGCGCCGACATCCACCAGCTCATGCTGAAGCTGTGGAACACCTGCGAGATGACGGTGGTGATGGTGACCCACGACCTCAAGGAGGCCTTCACCCTCGCCACCCGCATCATCGCCTTCGAGCGCCGCCGCAACCGGCCGGAGGAAAAGGCCCGCTACGGCGCCACCATCGCCAAGGACATCGAGGTCTGGCCCAAGAGGATCGCGGGCCAGCTGAAGCTCAAATCCACCGCCCCCGGCCGGGACGACCCGGCCATTTCCTCGGGCACCGGCCGGGACGACCCGGCGCTGAAGACGGCTTGAGGAGACAGCCATGACCGTCAGCGTCGAAACCCAGAAGTTCATCGAAGAGAACAAGCGCCGCTATGAGGAGCTGAAGGCGGCCGGCCAGCAGCACGCCCCCAAGGCCCTGCCCGGCCCCACCCTGCGCGGCTCGGCGTCCATCATGCCCGGCGCGGTGCTGCACACGGAGACCATTCCCGGCGGCTGGTACTGGTCCACGCCGCTGAAGGCGGGCGAGGCCCTGCGCATCCATCTGGCGCACGGGCCGGCGGCGGTCTCCATGATCGCGTGGTCGGCGGCGGACGCCTCCGAGCGGCTGAACTATGCGGACACGGTGAAGGTGCAGTGGACCTCCGCCCTCGGGAAGGGCCGCGTGCTGTTCTCCGACATGGGGCGGGTGATGTTCTCCCTCATCGAGGACACCACCGGCATGCACGATGCGCTGGTGGGCGGCTCCACCCCCGCCTCCAACCGCGCCCGCTACGGCGAGAAAGTGCTGCGCAACACGCGCGACAACTTCATTCTGGAGGCGCTGAAGCTCGGCCTCGACAAGCGGGACATTCCACCCGCCTTGACCTTCTTCGCTCCCGTGCGCACGGATGCGGACGGCGCGTTCCGCTGGATCGACGATGCCCGCCAGACCGGCGATTTCGTGGATTTGCGCGCGGAGATGGACCTCATCGTCGCCCTCTCCAACTGCCCGCATCCCATGGACCCGGCGCCGGACTACGCCCCGCCCCCGGTGGAGGCCATCCGCCACCAGCCGCCCGCCCCCGCCGCGGACGATCTGTGCCGCACCGCCACCATCGAGGCCGTCCGCGGCTTCGAGAACAACGCGCGCTGAGGGAGGACGACATGACCCGGTTCTTTGCTTCTCCCGTCCGCGATGCGTCTTCTGCCCTGCGCGATTACTTCGTCCCCGCCAACGCCCCCTTCTCCTGCCTCGTGAAGGCCGGCGAGAGCGTGCGCATCGTCGATCTGGAAGGCCAGCAGGCTGTCGATACTTTGTTCTACAAGGCCGATGACTTCGCCGAGCGCTATTCCTCGCAAGATACGCTGCGCGTGCAGGGCTCGGCCTATGTCTCCACCGGCACCAAGCTCATCTCCACCGAAGGCAATGTGATGCTGACCGTGACGGCCGACACCTGCGGCCGGCACGACACCTCGGCGGGCGCGTGCTCGTGCGAGGCGAACACGGTGCGCTTCGGCCATCAGGTGAATTATCTGCACGCCTGCCGCGAGAATTTCGTGCTCGAAGTGGCGAAGCACGGCATGACGAAGCGGGACATCGTGCCCAACATCAACTTCTTCATGAACGTGCCGGTGGAGCCTACGGGCGAACTCGCCATCGTGGACGGCATTTCCGGCCCCGGCGACTATGTGGAGCTGCGCGCGGAGATGGATGTGCTCCTCGTCATCTCCAACTGCCCGCAGATCAACAATCCCTGCAACGGCTTCAACCCGACGCCCATTCAGGTGCTCGTGTTCGGCGCGGAGGATTGAGATGTTCTCGAAAATCCTCATCGCCAACCGCGGCGAGATCGCGCGGCGGGTGATCCGCACCGCGCGGGCCATGGGCATCAGGTCCGTGGCCGTGCATTCGGATGCCGACCGCTTCACCCGCGGCGTGCTGGAGGCCGACGAGGCGGTGCGTCTCGGCCCCGCCCCGGCCGCCGAGAGCTATCTGAACGTCGATGCCGTCATCGCCGCCTGCAAGGCGACGGGGGCGCAGGCCGTGCATCCCGGCTACGGCTTCCTGTCGGAGAACGTTCGCTTCGCCAAGCGCCTCGCGGAGGAGGGCATCGCCTTCATCGGCCCGAAGCCGGAGCATCTGGAAGCCTTCGGCCTCAAGCACACAGCGCGCGAGCTGGCCAAGGCGAGCGGCGTGCCCCTGCTGCCCGGCACCGACCTGCTCGACAGCGCCGAGGCTGCCCTCGCTGCGGCCGAGGCCATCACCTATCCGGTGATGCTGAAATCCACCGCCGGCGGCGGCGGCATCGGCATGCAGCTCTGCCACACGCCGGACGAGCTGAAGGACGTGTTCGAGCGCGTCCAGCGCACGGCCCGCGCCTCCTTCGGCGATGCCCGCGTCTATCTGGAGCGTTTCGTCTCCGAGGCGCGCCATGTGGAAGTGCAGATCTTCGGCGACGGCAAGGGCAAGGTCGTGGCGCTGGGCGAGCGCGACTGCTCGCTCCAGCGGCGGAACCAGAAGGTGGTGGAGGAAACCCCCGCCCCCCTCCTCTCCGACATTGTGCGCGCACGCCTGCACGCCGCCGCCGTCCAGCTCGGCGAGAGCGTGAAGTATGAGAGCGCCGGCACGGTGGAATTCATCTACGACCCGGCGCGGCAGGAGTTCTATTTCCTCGAAGTGAACACCCGCCTGCAGGTGGAGCACCCCGTCACCGAGGCGGTGTTCGGCATCGATCTCGTGGCATGGATGATCCGGCAGGCGGCCGGCGAAGACCCCATCGCTTCCGCCGGCCCGCTCTCCCCAAAGGGCGCGGCCATGGAGGTGCGCGTCTATGCGGAAATCCCCCACGCCAATTTCCAGCCCTCCGCCGGCCTCCTCACCGAGGTGAAATTCCCCGCGTGGGCGCGCATCGACGGCTGGATCGAGACCGGCACGGAGGTGACGCCCTTTTACGATCCCATGCTCGCCAAGGTGATCGTCAAAGCGGACGACCGCCCCGGCGCCATCGCGGCGTTGCAAAAGGCGCTCGCCGAGACCTCCATCTGCGGCATCGAGACGAACCTTCAGTATCTCACCGCCATCGCCGCGTCCGACCTCCTCGCCTCCGGCAAGGTGGCGACCACCGCGCTGAAGGACTTCGCCTTCCGCCCCACCAGCGTGGAAGTGGTCGTGCCCGGCGCCCAGTCCAGCCTTCAGGAACTGCCGGGGCGGCTGAATTTGTGGCACGTGGGCGTGCCGCCCTCCGGCCCCATGGACGAACACTCCTTCCGCCGCGCCAATGCCCTCGTGGGCAATGCCGAGACCGCCTGCGCGCTGGAAATGACCGTCAACGGCCCCACCCTGCGCTTCCATGACGATGCCACCGTCGCGCTCTCCGGCGCCCTGATGCCGGCCAAGCTCGACGGCGCGCCGGTGCCGCACGATGCGGCCTTCCCGGTGAAGGCGGGCCAGATGCTCGCCATCGGCACCATCGAGGGTGCCGGCCAACGGGCCTATCTGGCGGTGGCCGGGGCCTTCCAGGCGCCGGTGGTGCTGGGCTCGCGGGCGACCTTCGCGCTGGGCCAGTTCGGCGGCCATGCCACCGGCACGCTGAAGGCCGGCGATGCGCTGCACCTTGCCCCCGCCGCCGCACGCCCCACGGCGCCCGCTGCCGAGGTACCCGCCCCCGCCCCGCTCACCCGCGACTGGCAGATCGGCGTGCTCTACGGCCCCCACGGCGCGCCGGACTTCTTCCAGCCGGACGACATCGCGGACCTGTTCTCGGCCACCTACGAGGTGCATTTCAACAGCGCCCGCACCGGCGTCCGCCTCATGGGGCCGACGCCCCGCTGGGCGCGCACGGACGGCGGAGAGGCGGGGCTCCACCCCTCGAACCTCCACGACAACGCCTATGCCATCGGCGCCATCGATTTCACCGGCGACATGCCCATCATCCTCGGTCCGGACGGCCCCTCGCTGGGCGGCTTCGTCTGCCCGGCGGTGATCGCGCGGGATGAGCAGTGGAAGATGGGCCAGCTGAAGCCCGGCGACCGCGTGCGCTTCCTCCCCCTGCCCCGGCCGGAAGACCCCATCGCCGGCCCGGCTATCATCGGCGCGCCGGAGGAGACCGCCTCCCCCATCCTCGCCATCCACGAGGATGGACCGGTGCGCGTGGTCTACCGCCGGCAGGGCGACGACAATCTGCTGGTCGAGTTCGGCGACATGCATCTCGATGTCGCCCTGCGCCTGCGCGCGCATCTGATGGCCGAGGCGGTGCAGCAGGCGAAGCTGCCGGGCCTCATCGACCTCACCCCCGGCATCCGCTCGCTCCAGATCCATTATGACGGCGCGAGCCTGCCCCGCACCAAGCTGCTCGATGCCCTCGCGGAGATCGAGAAAGGCCTGCCGGCGGCTGAGGACGTGGTGGTGCCGAGCCGCATCGTCCACCTGCCGCTGTCCTGGAACGACCCGCAGGCGGAACTCGCCATGCGCAAGTATCAGGAGCTGGTGCGGCCCAACGCGCCGTGGTGCCCGGACAACATCGAGTTCATCCGCCGCATCAACGGGCTCGAGAACGAGCAGGCGGTGAAGGACATCATCTTCGGCGCCAGTTATCAGGTGCTCGGCCTCGGCGATGTCTATCTCGGTGCGCCGGTCGCCACCCCCATCGATCCGCGCCACCGCCTCGTCACCACCAAATACAACCCGGCCCGCACCTGGACGCCGGAAAACGCGGTGGGCATCGGCGGTGCCTACATGTGCATCTATGGCATGGAGGGGCCGGGCGGCTACCAGCTGTTCGGCCGCACCATCCAGATGTGGAACACCTGGCGGCGCACGCCTGCGTTCAAAGACAACCCGTGGCTGCTGCGCTTCTTCGACGAGATCCGCTTCTTCTACGTCTCCCATCAGGAACTCATGGAGGCGCGCGCCGCCTTCCCGCACGGCGCCTATCCCGTGCGCATCGAGGACAGCCGCTTCTCCTATGCGGACTACGCCGCGAACCTTGCCGCCAATTCCGGCGCCATCGCCGCCGGCAAGGCTCGTCAGCAGGCCGCCTTCGAGGCGGAGCGCGCGCGCTGGAAGGCGGAGGGGCTGGATAGTTTCGTGGTGGAGGACGGCGCCGGGATGCTCGGCGAGGGCGAGATGCCGGACGGCTGCTTCGGGGTTTCCGCCAACGTGCCGGGCAATGTCTGGAAGGTGCTGGTGGAAGAGGAAGCGGTGGTCGCTGCAGGCGACACCATCGCCATCATCGAGAGCATGAAGATGGAGATTTCCATCACCGCCCACGCCGCTGGCCGCGTCCGCGAGATCCGCGCCGCGCCGGGCCGCACCGTCCGCTCGGGCGATGTGGTCTGCGTGCTCGAAACCGTGTGAGGACCAAGATGACCAACGAGACCCCGCTCAGCGGCGCTCGCGCCTCTCTCCCGCCGGATGTGGTGCCCATCGCCGTGGTGGGCGCGCACCTCACGGGAATGCCCCTCAACGGCGAATTGACCGGTGCCGGCGGCGTGCTGGTGAAGAGCTGCCGCACCGCGCCGGACTATCGCCTCTTCGTCCTGCCCGACACCACGCCCCGCAAGCCCGGCGTGGTGCGCGCCCCCGGCTTCACCGGGCCGGGGCTGGAGGTGGAGGTGTGGGCGCTGGACCCCGCCGCCTTCGGCCGCTTCGTCGCCGCCATCCCCGCCCCGCTGGGAGTGGGCAAGCTGCGGCTGGAGGACGGCTCGGAAGTGCCCGGCTTCCTCTGCGAGGCCCATGCGGTGGAAGAGGCGGAGGAGATCACCGCGCTGGGCGGCTGGCGCGCGTATGTGAGCGGAGGGAGGGGTCTGTCTCCGGCCTGAGAACCGCGGGGGGGGGGGGGGGGGCGGCCCTCACCGCCCTCGCGCCCCGGACGCATGCCGCGAAAGCGGAATGCGAGCCGGGGCCCAGCGCAAGGGTCCGCCGAAGGCGCTTCCTGCCCCCCACCGCTCTCAGGCTTTGCCCCGCTACGCGGGAGTCCTGCGCTGGACCCCGGATCGGCGCTCCACCTTCGGTGTCGCTTGTCCGGGGAGCTTAAGGCCCGTTCCCCGAAGGTGAGAAAATCCGTGCTGCGGCGCACGCACCGCCCCCGCCGACGCCCAATCATTACTTCGTGATCCATTAAGACAGCTGAACAAGTGCTGAATCGCCGGCGTCTCCCCACACCGGCGATGCACTGCGGCCACGCCCGAGCCGCCTTTCTTTTCAACATCATGCCCCGAAAACCGGCCCGCCTCGCAAATTGCGAAAGCGTGGCCGCATGTTTACGCTTCGGGAACGTCTTGTTCAGCCCCCATTAAGACAAGTAAAAATCCTTTTATTTCCGTGCTTTAGCAAAGTCTTCATTGGCACCTGCCATCTTCATCGAAGTTGGTTTGAGTAGCAGGTGCGTAGATATGACCGATGCCTATCGGCCGAGGGTCAAATATGTGATCGGGCCGGACGGGGGACCCCTGACCATCGCCGACCTGCCGCCGCCGGATACGCGGCGCTGGGTCATCCGCCGCAAGGCGGAGGTGGTGGCCGCCGTGCGCGGAGGGCTTCTCTCTCTCGAGGAAGCCTGCAAGCGCTACACCCTCACCGTGGACGAATTCCTCTCGTGGCAGGCCTCCATCGACCGCCACGGCCTGCCCGGCCTGCGCACCACGCGCATCCAGCACTACAGGCAGTAAAACCAGCGGCGCCGGTCGATGACCGGCGCCGTGTGGTTTTTGCGTTGCTTTCGCTCAGGCGCCGCGCGGGCTTTTTGCGTGTTTTCGCTCAGGCGCCGCGCGGGCTTTTTGCGTGTTTTCGCTCAAACGCCGCGCGGGCTTCGCCGGGAAGGCGCGAAACGCGCTCCCGCGACGGGGACGCCCTGCCTCAGCCGTGCATCAGCGCGGTGACGTGGGCGGCGGCAGAGGTGGCGAGGCCTTCGAGGTCGTAGCCGCCTTCCAGCAGCGAGACCACGCGGCCCTCGCACTTCTTGTCGGCGATCTCCATCAGCCGGCGCGTGATCCAGCCGAAATCGGTGTCCACGAGGCGCAGCGAGGCGAGCGGATCGCGTACGTGCGCGTCGAAGCCGGCCGAGATCAGGATCAGGTCCGGCGCGAACGAGGTGATGCGCGGCAGGATGCGCGTCTCCATCGCCTCCTTGAACACCGCGCCGTCGTCGCCCGAGCGCAGCGGGGCGTTGACGATGGTGTTCACCGCGCCCGTCTCGCCCTGCGCCCCGGTGCCGGGATAGAGCGGCATCTCGTGGGTGGAGCAGTAGAGCACGCTGTCGTCGGCCCAGAAGATCTCCTGCGTGCCGTTGCCGTGGTGGACGTCGAAATCCACGATGGCGACGCGCTGGAGGCCATATTTCGCCTGCGCGTGCCGCGCCGCGATGGCCACCTGGTTCATCAGGCAGAAGCCCATGGGCTTGCGCGTCTCGCAATGGTGGCCGGGCGGGCGCATGGCGACGAAGGCGTTGGTGACCTTGCCTTCCATCACCTCATCCACGGCGAAGCAGGCGCCGCCCACCGCGCGCAGGGCCGCTTCCCAGCTGCCGGGCGAGAGGATGGTGTCGGAATCGATGCGCACCAGCCCGTCCTGCGGCACGGCCTCGCCCATGGCGTCCACGAAGTCGGCCGGATGCACGCGGATGATGTCCTCCCGCTCGCCGCGCGGCGCGAGATCGCGCACGAGATGGGCGAACTTTTCCTGCTCGAAGATGCGATCCAGCACGCGGAGCCGGTCAGCGCGCTCGGGGTGACCGGCAGGCGTTGCGTGGCTGAGACCAGCAGGATGGGTGACGAGCAGCGTGGACATGGATGGGAACGCCCTCCCTTGGCGCAATCTTTACGTTCTTTATTTTGCCATACCATATTCCAGCAGCACCGGGAGGATGTTGCGCCGGATCAAGACTATTGCCGCCGCACGCCCCAATGGCCTCATCCCTTTGGGTGCGGCGTGGGCCGGATGCGCCCCCCAAAGCCCGCGCGGCGCTTGAGCGAAGACAGCGCAAAACCCCGCGCGGCGCTTGAGCGAAAGCAGCGAAAAACTCAATTCCCGTCCAGGCGGCGAGAAAACACGATGCGCGGCTCCTCCACATAGCCCTCGGCGGCATAGAAGCCGCGCACCTTCTCGTTGTCCGGGCGCACGAGGAGCATGAGCTTGGGGACGGCGCGGGCGCGCAGCCAATCCTCCACCGCGCGCAGCAGCGCCCGGCCGAGGCCCCGGCCCTGCAGGTCCGGCTCCACCGCGAGGTAATAGACCCAGCCCCGGTGCCCGTCGTGGCCCACCATGGCGGAGCCGAGAATGCGACCGCCGTCCCGCGCCACCAGGATGGTGGAATGCGGCCCGCGCCGGGCGAGCGCGATGTCGGCATGGGGATCGTTCCACGGCCGGGTCAGGCCCGCCCGCTCCCACAGCGCGGCCAGCGCCTCGGTGTCGGCGTCGGAGGCATGGCCGATGGCGATGGTGAGGCCGTCGACATCGAGCGTCTGGGTGGTCATTGCGGCAACTCGCTCTGGGAGGGACGGGGGGCGGCGGCGCGGGCGAGGCGGTCGGCGATGGCTTCGCCGAGACCTTCCCGCGGCAGGGGAACGACGGCGATGGCGGGAACGCCCGCCGCATCGAGGCTGCGCAGGGCGCCATAGAGCCGGGCGGCGGCCTCGGTGAGGCTGCCCGAGGGGCTGAGGTCGAGGACAACAGCCGCGCGCGCGATGCCCGGCGGACGGGCACCGGCGAAGGTCAGGAGCGCTTCGCCGGCCATCACCTCGCCGGCGTCGAGCCGCAGCGCCGCGCGCGGGGCGTAATGGGAGGCGAGGCGGCCGGGGGCGGAGGGCGCGGCATCGCTGTGCGAGACGGGGAGCAGCAAGGGCCGGCCCAGCGCCGCCTCGATCTCCTCCCGCGCGAGCCCGCCGGGGCGCAGCAGCACGGGATCGGCGCCGGTGCAGTCCACGATGGTCGATTCGACGCCCACCGGCGTCGGCCCGCCGTCCAGCACCGCATGGATGCGGCCGGAGAGGTCGTCCATCACATGGCCGGCCTCGGTGGGGGAGACATGGCCGGAGCGGTTGGCGCTGGGGGCCACCACCGCACCGCCGAAGGCCGCGAGCAGCGCCCGCGCATGGGGATGGGACGGCACCCGGAGCGCCACCGTGTCGAGCCCGGCGCGGGCGAGGTCGCAGACGCCGGCCCCGCCGGCGAACGGCACCACCAGAGTCAGCGGTCCGGGCCAGAAGCGCGCGGCCAGAAGCGCCGCGTCCGCGTTGAAGGCGCCGAGGCGGCGCGCGGCTTCGGCATCCGCGGTGTGGGCGATGAGCGGGTTGAAGGCCGGGCGACCCTTGGCGGCGTAGAGGGCGGCCACCGCATCCGGGTTCGTGGCATCGGCGCCGAGGCCGTAGACCGTCTCGGTCGGGAAGGCCACCAGCCCGCCCGCCACCAGAAGCCGCGCGGCCGCCTCCACGTCGCCCGGCATATGGGCGTCGAGGAGCCGGGTGGAGCCTTCGGGAGCGGTCACGGCCATGGCTTGAAACCCGCGCCCCCCGACCAATGGGTCAGGGCACGCCTCTTGACGTAAGAGGCCGGCGCCGCGATGTGGGAGACCGGCAATCGCCGTGCTTAGAGCGCGCCCGCCGGGAGCGGTCAAGCCGGCGCCCCAAAACCTCAAGGGAGGGTTCCGTGAGCTATCGCGCGCCGGTGGAAGAGATCTCCTATTTCCTCAAGACCTCCACCTCGCTCCCCGAGCTGATGGCCCAGGGGGTCGTCGACCTCTCCTTCGACGTGGTGGACGCCGTGCTGGACGAGGCCGGCAAGTTCGCCGGCTCCGTCGTCGCCCCCTTCGACCGCGTGGCTGACAAACAGGGCTGCACCATCAAGGACGGCGCCGTGACGACGCCGGAAGGCATGCGCGCCGCCTATGAGGCCTGGACCGAGGCCGGCTGGTGCGGCGTCGCGGCCGAGGAGGAATTCGGCGGCCAGAACCTGCCCACCTCCGTCACCTCCGCGCTCACCGAATTCTGGAATGCCGCCTCCCCCGCTTTCGGCATCTGCGGGGTGCTGACGCTTGGCGCCATCGAGGCGCTGACCGCCCATGGCGCGCCGCAGCTTCAGCACATCTTCCTGCCGAAGATGGTGGCCGGCACCTGGACCGGCACCATGAACCTCACCGAGCCGCAGGCGGGCTCGGACCTTGCCGCATTGCGCAGCAAGGCGGTGAAGCAGGCGGACGGCACCTACCGCATCTTCGGCACCAAGATCTTCATCACCTACGGCGAGCACGACATCGCCGAGAACATCGTCCACCTCGTGCTCGCCCGCTTGCCGGACGCGCCCGCCGGCACGCGCGGCATCTCCCTGTTCGTGGTGCCGAAGTTCCTGGTGAACGAAGACGGCAGCCTCGGCGCGCACAACGACGTGGTCTGCGCCGGCATCGAGCACAAGCTGGGCCTGCACGGCTCGCCCACCTGCACCATGACCTTCGGCGAGAAGGGCGAAGGCGCCATCGGCTACCTCGTGGGCGAGGAGAACCGGGGCCTCGCCTGCATGTTCACCATGATGAACAACGCCCGCCTCGCGGTGGGCGTGCAGGGCGTGGCGGTGGCCGAGCGCGCCACCCAGCGCGCCTTTGCCTATGCGAAGGATCGCAAGCAGGGCAAGGCCCCGGGCGTGGAGGGCTCCGCCCCCATCATCGCCCATCCGGACGTGAAGCGCATGCTGCTGACCATGCGCGCCGAGACCGACGCCGCCCGCGCGCTGTGCCTGAAGACCGCCGACGCGCTGGACCGCTCGCGCCTGCTGCCCGACCCCATCGCCCGCGCCGCCGCGCTGGCCGAGGCGAGCCTGCTGACCCCGGTGGCCAAGGCCTTCTCCACCGATGCCGGCATCGAGGTGTCGTCGCTGGGCATCCAGGTGCATGGCGGCATGGGCTATGTGGAGGAGACGGGCGCCGCCCAGCACCTGCGAGATGCCCGCATCTTCGCCATCTACGAGGGCACCAACGGCATCCAGGCCATCGATCTCGTCACCCGCAAGCTGACCCAGGAGGGCGGCGACGTGGTGAACGCGCTCATCGCCGACTATCGCGAGACGGCGGAGGAGGTCTCCGCCCTCAACGCGCCCGACTTCGGCCATGCCGGCCCGCGCCTCGCCGAGGCGGTGGATGCGCTCGGCCGGGCGACGCGGGTGATGCTGGATCGCGTCGCCGACGAGCCGGCCAAGGCGCTGGCCGCCGCGACCCCCTATCTCAGGCTCTATGCCCGTGCGGCCGGCGGCGCCTTCCTCGCGCGCACCGCCCTCGCCGCCTATGCCGAGCGCGCCGGCGGCGCCACCGATCCCCGCCTCGCCGCCCGCATAGCGGTGGCCCGCTTCTTCGCGGAGAACCTGGCGGTGGAGGCGAAGGGGCTGGAAGAGGCCGTCACCGGCGGCGCCGGCGGCGTGCTGGAAGCGGAAGCGGTGCTGGCGATCGGCTGAGCCCGGCCTCTACTCCGGCGGGCGGCTGTCGGAGCGCAGGCCGGAGCGCGGCAGCATCTGGCGGCGTGGGGTCTCGTGGGCGGCGTCCTCGGCATTGCGGGGGGCAATGCCCACCGCACGCCAGGTGCCGCGTCCCGCGTCCTTCGCCGCATAAAGGGCCGTGTCGGCCTCGGCGATGAGGGCGGCGGCATCCAGCGTGCGGTCGTCCGCCACGGCCATGCCGAGGGAGAACGACGCGGGCAGCACCAGCCCTTCCACCTCCACCGGCCGCGAGAGGTGCTTGTGGAGGCGGTCCGCCATGGCGGCGAATTCTTCCCGGCTCTTGCCCGCGGCGATGATGGCGAACTCGTCGCCGCCATAGCGGGCCACGAGATCGCCGGCGCGAATGGCCGATTGCAGCCGCCGCGCCGCGGTGGTCAGCAGCAGGTCGCCGGCCATGTGGCCGTGCTGGTCGTTGACCGACTTGAAATAATCAATGTCGATGAGAACCACGGCGAACAGCGCGCCGTCGCGCACGAGGCGGCGGCGCGCCTGCTCCAGCGCCCGGTCGAAGCCGGCGCGGTTGGAGAGGCCGGTGAGCGGATCGTGGGAGGCCGCGTGCTCCAGCGCGGCTTCCAGGTGCTTGCGCTGGGAGATGTCGGTGACGGTGCCCACCGCCCGCGTCGGCCGGCCCGCCGGATCACGCTCGACGATCTTGCCGCGCACCAGCACCCACAGCCAGCTGCCATTGCGGTGCCGCGCCCGCATCTCCGCCTGGAACAGGAGGTGGCGCCCCTCGGCATGGTCCTTCAGCGACTTGGCGACGGCGGGCAGGTCCTCCGGATGGACCATCTGGCTGTAGTCCGAGAGCCGCGTCGTCACGTGGTCGGGCTCGAGGCCGAGCATCCGGTGGGCGCGGGCGCTGAAGAACGCGGCGTCGGACGGCAGGTGCCAGTCCCAGATGCCGTCATTGGCGCCTTCCAGCGCATAAGCGAGGCGGCGGCGATCCTCCTGCACCTCGCGCTGCTGGCGGCTGCGCTGGGCCATGATGGCGGCGATCAGCAGCGCCGGCAGCATCACCAGCACGAGCCGCGCCTGCAGGCGCAGCATGGTGACAACGAGATCGGCCGAGGCCTGCGGCGGCGAGACCGGCTGCGGCCACACCTGGGCCATGCCCAGCCCCAGCACCGCGAGGGCATAGGCGCTGGAGGCCACCGCGGTGGCGAACAGGCCGAGGCGGAAGGCGAACCACAGGAGGATGGCACCGCCGAGGTCGCGCAGCAGCGACTCGCCATAATAGGCGCTCGCGGCCAGCGTCGCGGCCAGCGTGAGGCTGGCGAAGGCCAGTTCCTCCTCGCGGGAGAATTTCGGGCGGTTGCCCTCGGAGCCCCGCAGCCCCTCGTCCTCCGCGCGGCCGTGCCACAGCAGGAAGGGCGGCAGCAGCAGCAGCACGCTCGCCATCTCGGGAATCCACCAGCGCAGCAGCAGCGGTCCGAACGTGCCGTTGGTCTCGAGGAATTCGACGAAGGCGGTGATGATGGCGCCCGGCAGCGTGCCGGCCACGGCGACCACGCCGAGGCTCACCACCATGGGCACGCTGCGCAGCGCGCCGCGCTCCATACCCGCGCGCACGCAGCCCCAGCCCACCAGAGCGAAGGTCAGCGCGTTGGCGCAGCCGGTGGCCAGCGCCGAGCCGATGTCCTGCCCCTGCATCGACAGGTGGACGACCATGGAGACGAGGGCGACCACCGTCGCGAGCCGCCCCACCGCATCCCGGAACATGAGGAAATAGACACCCACCGCCAGCGCATTGGTGGGCCAGACCGCCGGATAGACGCCGAGCCGGCGCCCCAGCTCGGTGAAGGCGATGACGAGGCCGCCATAGAACAAGGCGAACAGGACGAGGTCGGTGAGAAGATCGACGACGGAGCCGCGCGGCTCAGGCGGACCGTTGGTCGCCGCCGCATCCAGGGGGGCAGCCGTTTCCTGCGGCGTTGACGGCAGGCCGTCCGCTCCGGTGGGGCTGTCCTTGGCCTCGGGGACCGGCGGCTTCATCGTCGGCGGCCCCACAGGCTGCATGATGTACGGGCGCATCTCACCCTGATGAGGGCTGCCGGCCTTTCGAGCCGGCGCTGGATCACGGCGGAGGATCCCTCCTCTCCCCGTCGCGTGCACGACTTACGCGTCGGCCACTCTGCGTTTCAAGTGACATCGTGGCTTATGGGTTTCGCACGAATCGCAAAATGCAACAAACCGCGGTATCATGCGGTAGGTTCAACGGCCCGAGAAGCCGTCGAAGATGAAATCCGGCGCGCTGGTGTTGTGACGCGAGGGCACGAGGCGGCCGGCCCACAGCATGGAAACGTTCTGCGCATCGGCGAAGGAGAGCACCGGCGCCTCGCCCATGAGGCCGCCGGCTCCGCCCTTGCCGGTGCCGAGGCTGCGCCACGCGACGCGGGCGACATCCGCATTCCCTTCCGTCACATACATGGAGCGCAGGGCGGCGAAGGTGCCGGGCGGGGTGCCGTCGAGCTGGACCTCGAGGCGCAGCTCATCCGAGCCCACCTTGACCACCTGCATCCGCGCCTTGCCGCCGGCCGCGTAATGGAGCGTGAAGGTGCGGGTCTGCGGGGTGAAGCCCACCTCCTTCAGCCGCACGATGGGCCGTTCCGCCTGCTCCACCGGCCCGACGAGGAAGGAGGAGCCATAGGCGGTATCGCGCATGTGGGCCGGCGACATGGGGCGGGCGCGCATGTAGCCGTCCGGCGGGTAGATCACCAGCACCTCCTCGGCCTTGCCGTCCACGCGCATCCAGAGCTGCACCATGTGCAGGCCCTGCGTCACGTCTCCGCCGATGCGGACGGGCACCGTCGCAGCGCGCCAGAAGGAGGGAAAGATGAAGCCGGTCAGCCACATGTCCGGCGTCTCGAAGATGGTGATTCGCTTCGGCGCGGCGGGGGAGGCGGCGGCGGGATTGGGACCCGGCTTGGCACCGGGGGCGGCGGCGGAGGGCGGCAGCGGCGCCTTCGCATCGGCCGGCACCACCGGGTCGCCGGACATGTCGCAGGTTTCCCAGTCCGGCGCGGTGTTGTCGGCCAGGAGCATGCCCACATAGGCGGGGTGCCGGACACTGATGTTGAACTTCTGCACGTCGTCCGACACCAGCTTCAGCGTCACATTGTCGGTCTCGGCGCAGGTGGCGTTCACGCTCTCGTTGCGCACCGTGACGCCGAGGGGTTCCGCGCCTGCCGATGCGACCGCCAGAACGGTGGCGGCGAAGCCGGCAAGAAGCGCGGCGGCCAGCTTGGCGCGGGCGGGCATGGAGGTGCCGCGCGAAACGCTGGGATCGAAGGCAGGCATCACGTTCTCCGCAACTCGGTCGGCCGGGGCTGCGCGGACCTTAGCAGCGCGATCCACCGGCGGGAAAGCGCGACCTCTCCCCGCGGCAGCATTCTGGCCGGCGGCGCAGGCGCGAGGTGACGTAAGGGAAATTCTATTGCGCCCACCCCTCGCAAATCCCGCCGCCCCTCCCATATGTCCGTCGGCACACGCAGCGGTGCGCAAGTCACCGCGCGGGAGGATCGAGGACAGATGTCTAGATTTCGCAAGGGTTCGTGGATGGGTTCGCGCAAGGCTTCCGGGATGGTGGCGGTGGCCGTGGCGCTGGGGCTGAGCCTCGTCGTCGCCGATCAGGCAGACGCCCGGCAGGGGGGCTCCTTCGGCAGCCGCGGCACCCGGACCTACACGACGCCGGCCCCGACCCAGACCGCGCCGAGCACCGCGGCGCCCATCCAGCGCTCCACCACGCCCCAGCCCGGCCCGCAGGCCACCAATCCCGGTGCCCGGCCGCAGACGGCGGCGCGCCCCTCCATGTTCGGCAACGGCTTCGGCGGCGCGCTCATGCGCGGCCTGCTCATCGGCGGCCTCGTGGGCATGCTGTTCGGCGGCGGCCTCGGTGGCATGGCCGGCATTCTGGGCCTGCTGCTGCAGGTGGCCCTCATCGGCGGCGCCATCTATCTCGTGATGCGCTTCCTGCGCAGCCGGAACCCCACCCCCGCCGCCGCCGGCTACGGCCGTTCCATGGCGGGCGGACCGATGCCCGGCGGGCCCAACAACGGCCCCATGAACAACGGCTCCATGAACAGCGGCCCGATTCCGGGCTACGGCGTGGGTGGCGGAATGGGCGGAGGAATGGCCGGTGGCCCGGTTCCGCCCCAGCCGTCCGCGCCCCCGGCCCGTGGCGGCAAGACCGACGAGATCAGTGTTCTGCCGGCGGACCTCGACACGTTCGAGCGCCTGCTCGCCACCATCCAGACCGCCTTCTCCCGCGAGGACCAGGGCGAGCTGAAGGCCAACACCACGCCGGAGATGTTCGGCTTCTTGGGCGACGAGTTGCGCGCCAATGCGGAGAAGGGCCTGCGCAACCAGGTCTCCGACGTGAAGCTGCTGCAGGGCGACGTGGCCGAGGCCTGGCGCGAGGGCATGCGCGACTACGCCACCGTGGCCATGCGCTACGCCATCAAGGACCAGATGGTGGACCGCACCAGCGGCCGCGTCGTCTCCGGCAACCCCGGCGTCGGCGAGACCACGGAGATCTGGACCTTCGTGCGCGAGCGCGGTCCTTTCGGCGCCGGCCCGTGGCTGCTCAGCGCCATTCAGGAGACCTGAGCCGAGCCGCTTCACCGGAGCCGCTTCCGCCCTCCCCGCGAATTCAGAATTTACATCCGCCCGGGTCCACCCCCGGGCGGAACGCGCTATAAGGCGCCCATGCCGAACGTCATCACCGTCTCAGGCCTCAGTAAGACCTACGCCACGGGTCACACGGCCCTGAACAATGTCTCGCTGGACATCCGGCGCGGCGAGATCTTCGCCCTTCTCGGCCCCAACGGCGCGGGCAAGACCACCCTCATCTCCATCGTCTGCGGCCTCGTGAAGCCCACCGCCGGCACGGTCACGGTGTCCGGCTTCGACATCGTCTCCCAGTATCGCGAGACCCGCTCGCGCATCGGCCTCGTGCCGCAGGAGCTGACCGCCGAAGCCTTCGAGAGCGTGTTCGCGACGGTGAGCTTCTCGCGCGGCCTGTTCGGCAAGAAGCCCGACCCCGCCTATGTGGAGAAGGTCATCCGCAGCCTCTCCCTCTGGGAGAAGCGGGACTCCCGCATCATGACCCTCTCGGGCGGCATGAAGCGGCGCGTGCTCATCGCCAAGGCGCTGGCCCATGAACCGGAGGTGCTGTTCCTCGATGAACCCTCCGCCGGCGTGGATGTGGAACTGCGCCGCGACATGTGGCGCCTCGTGCGCGAGCTGCGCGATTCCGGCGTCACCATCATCCTCACCACCCATTATCTGGAAGAGGCCGAGGAGATGGCCGACCGGGTAGGCGTCATCAATCGCGGCGAGCTGATCCTCGTGGAGGAGAAGGCCGCGCTGATGAAGACGCTGGGCAAGAAGAAGCTCTCCGTGGAGCTCAACGCGCCGCTGGCCACCGTCCCGGCGCGCCTCGCCCCGTTCAACCTGACGCTCTCCGACGGCGGCGGCTGCCTGACCTACACCTATGCCACGACCCCCGACGGCGCCGAGGGCCGCGACCACGGCATCGCCGACGTGCTGGAGGCGCTGGCCGCCGAGGGCATCGCCTTCCGCGATCTCCACACCCAGCAAAGCTCGCTCGAGGACATCTTCGTCAGCCTGGTGAGGCGCTCGTGAATCTTCAAGCCATCCGCGCCATCTACACCTACGAGATGAACCGCACGCGCCGCACCATCGGCCAGAGCATCGTCTCGCCCGTGCTGTCCACCTCGCTCTATTTCGTGGTGTTCGGCTCGGCCATCGGCTCGCGCATGTCGGAGGTGGGGGGCGTGCCCTACGGCGCCTTCATCGTGCCCGGCCTGATGATGCTGACGCTGCTGACCCAATCCATCAGCAACGCGGCCTTCGCCATCTACTTCCCGCGCTTCACCGGCACCATCTACGAGCTGCTCTCCGCCCCGGTCTCGCCGTTCGAGATCGTGGCCGGCTATGTGGGCGCGGCGGCGACGAAATCCGTGCTGCTCGGGCTCATCATCCTCGCCACGGCCGCGCTGTTCGTGCCCATGGAGGTGCGGCACCCGTTCTGGATGCTCACCTTCCTGGTGCTCACCGCCGTCACCTTCTCGCTGTTCGGCTTCATCATCGGCATCTGGGCGGACGGGTTCGAGCGCTTGCAGCTCATCCCCATGCTGGTCATCACGCCCCTCACCTTCCTCGGCGGCACCTTCTATTCGCTGGAAATGCTGCCGCCGGTGTGGCGCACCATCACCTTGTTCAACCCGGTGGTCTATCTGGTCGCCGGCTTCCGCTGGAGCTTCTTCGGCACGTCCGACGTGCGGGTGGAGGTGAGCGCGGCCATGACCCTCGCCTTCCTCATCGCCTGCCTCCTCATCGTGCGCTGGATGTTCCGCACCGGCTACCGGCTGAAGAGCTGATCCCCAAGAGGCCCCCATGTCCGAAGACTTTGCCCGCCCCACCTACAAGGCGTTCACCGAGCGCGCGCCGGATATCTATGCCGGCCTCGCCGCGCTAACCAAGGGCGTGGACGCCACCGGCCTCGACAAGGGGCTGACCGAGCTGGTGAAAGTGCGCGCCTCGCAGCTCAACGGCTGCGCCTTCTGCCTGAAGTTCCATCTCGGGGTCGCCCGCAAGGCCGGCGTCGCGCAGGAGAAGCTGGACCTGCTCGCAGCGTGGGAGGAGGCCTCCGCCTTCTCCGCCCGTGAAAAGGCGGCGCTGGCCTGGACCGAGGAGCTGACGCTGCTCGGCACCGGAGCCGCCTCGCAGGACGCCTGGGAGGCGGTGCTGGAGGAATTCTCGGCGGACGAGGCCATGTTCCTCACCGTTGCGATCGCCACCATCAACGCCTGGAACCGGATCGGCATCGCCTTCAATTTCGAGGCGTGAGGGGAAGAATCTGCCAGGGCTGACAGAGCGCCGGTCGATACCCTCACTTCCGTCATGGCCGGGCTTGTCCCGGCCATCCACGTCGGGCCGCAGGGGACCAAGTCAGCGATTCACTCCCGGCCGGACCACGTGGATGCCCGGCACGAGGCCGGGCATGACGCTTGTTGGGGCCGTGAGCGCTGTTCAGAAGCTCTCCCCTCACATCCCGCCCATGCAGACGTACTTGATGTTCAGGTAATCGTCGCAGCCGTACTTGGAGCCCTCGCGGCCGACGCCGCTCTCCTTCACGCCGCCGAAGGGCGCCACCTCGGTGGTGATGACGCCGGCATTCACGCCCACCTGCCCGTACTGCAACTGCTCGGAGACGCGGAAGGCGCGGCCGAGGTCCTTGGTGAAGAAGTAGCAGGCGAGGCCGTATTCGGTGTCGTTGGCGTAGGAGACGGCCTGTTCCTCCGTCTCGAACTTGAACAGCGGCGCCAGCGGGCCGAAGATCTCGTCGCGGGCGAAGGCCATGTCCTGCGTGGCATTGGCGAGCACGGTGGGCTCGAAGAAGGTGCCGCCCAGCGCCGGCTGCTTGCCGCCGGTGAGCACGGTGGCGCCCTTGTCGAGCGCGTCCTTCAGCAGCCGCTCCACCTTGGCCAGCGCCCGCGTGTCGATCAGCGGGCCGGCGACCACGCCCGCGTCCACGCCATTACCCACCTTCAGCTGCTTCGAGGCCTCGGCGAACTTCGCGGCGAAGGCGTCATAGATGCCCGCCTGCACATAGAAGCGGTTGGCGCAGACGCAGGTCTGGCCCACGTTGCGATACTTGGAGGCGATGGCCTGCTCCACCGCGAGGTCGAGGTCGGCGTCGTCGAACACGAGGAAGGGCGCGTTGCCGCCCAGCTCCAGCGACACCTTCTTCATGGTCTCGGCGGACTGCTTCATCAGCAGCTTGCCCACGGGGGTCGAGCCGGTGAACGTCACCTTCTTGACCGCCGGGTTGGAGGTCATCTCGCCGCCGATGGCCGGGGCATCGCCCACCACGATGTTGACCACGCCGGCCGGAATGCCGGCCATCTCCGCCAGTACGCCCCAGGCGAGGCCCGAATAGGGGGTCAGTTCGGAGGGCTTGCACACCACGGTGCAGCCGGCCGCCAGCGCCGCGCCGATCTTGCGCGAGAGCATGGAGGAGGGGAAATTCCACGGCGTCACCGCCGCGCACACGCCCACCGGCTCCTTGGTGACGAGGATGCGGCGGTTGGGCCACGGCGAGGGGATCACGTCGCCATAGAGGCGGCGGGCCTCCTCGGCGAACCAGCGCACATAGGCGGCGGAGCCACCGACCTCGCCCTTGGCCTCGGCCAGCGGCTTGCCCTGCTCGGTGGTGAGGATGAGCGCCAGCTCGTCGGCATTCTGGGTGATGAGGTCGGCGAGCTTGTGCAGCTTGGCCGCGCGCTCGGCGGCGGTGGTGGCGCGCCAGGTCTTGAAGGCCTCGGCGGCGGCCTCGATGGCGCGGCGCGTCTCGGCGGCGCCGGCCTTCGGAATGGTGCCGATGATCGCGCCCGTGGCCGGATTGTTGACCTCGATGGTCTCGCCGCCATCGGCATCCACCCACGCCCCGCCGATCAGCATCTTGTCGCGCAACAGGGTGAAATGGTGGGGCTCGGAGGTGAAGGCGGGCTGGGTGGCGGCCATGGACATGCTCCTTGGGTCTTGCTGCCTCCGGCCGTGGCATGCCGGAGGGCGCGCGCTCGTACCGGGCGCGGCGGCGCCCGTGGGATATACGATCAGCCGGGACCGGACCAGAGGGTCGGTATCAGCGCACGCAGATGTTCAGCGCACGCAGGTGATGGAGTGGAAGGGCACGATCTGCTCCTTCTGCCCGATCCCCACAGCCACCTGGCAGCGCAGATAATCCTTGCCGACGCTCAAAGGGGCAAAGCCGGTGATGGTGTTGCCGCCGACCACCTGGATGATGATGGCCTGACCTTCCTTGTGGCCGACGATGTCGAGCACGGCCTGGCGGAAATCGTCTTCCTTGTTCTGGCACTGCATCGCGTCCCTCCCGTGGGGAACCGGGCGTGCATGCGGCCCGGCGGACCGGCGCGCCTCTGGGAACTATAACGCCGCTTCGGCCGATCCGGTCATGCTCTAAACGCATGCGACATGCGGCGGCCATCTCCCGTTGATCCGCGTCAAGGGCGCCGTTGGGGAAGGGGCTAGAAGTTGAGCGTCTGCCCGCGGGAGCTTTGTCATGCTCAAGATCGCGATTCTCGTTTGGCTCGTGCTTGCCACCACTTTTGCGGGTGCTGCGGTGCTGGCCGTCCTGTCCATCCCTTCGCTGGCCGGGCAGGACATGCGCCTCATCCCCATCGCGGCCGGTGTCGGCGCGGTCGTGGCCATTCCGTTCGCGCTCATCATCGCCAAGCGCATCCTGGCGCTGACGGCGACAAAGGCCTGAGCGGCGCCGGGCGGCGATTCACACCGCGGAGGCGGCGGTTGACCGCCTCCTCCGGCCGCGGCCATTCTTTGCGTTTCCGTGAGGGGCGCAAAGGAAACGGCCGTGGGTTTTGATGTCATGTTGGGTTCGATGACGCTTGAGACCTGGGCGGCGTTCGCCGGGGCCTCGGCCGTCCTCCTCGTCATTCCCGGCCCCACCGTGCTGCTGGTGGTGTCCTATGCCCTCGGGCAGGGATGGCGGACGGCGCTGCCCATGGCGGTGGGTGTCGCGCTCGGCGATTTCACGGCCATGACCCTGTCCATGCTCGGCGTGGGCGCGCTGCTGTCCGCCTCGGCGAGCGTGTTCCTCGCGGTGAAATGGGCGGGTGCGGCCTATCTCGTCTATCTCGGCATCAAGCTCTGGCGCGCGGGCGGGACGCTCGATGCGGCGCCGCGCACGGAACGCTCCGCGCCGCTGAAGATGATGGCCCACGCTTGGCTGGTGACGGCGCTGAACCCCAAGAGCATCACCTTCTTCGTGGCTTTCCTGCCCCAGTTCCTCGACCCGCACGCGGCTTTCCTGCCGCAGTTGCTGGTGTTCCAGGCGACGTTCCTCACCCTCGCCTTCCTCAATGCGCTCGCCTATGCGCTCGCCGCCTCCCGCGCCCGCCGCGCGGTGCGCAGCCCGCGCGTGCTCGGCGCCATCAACAAGGCGGGCGGCTCCCTGCTCATCGGCGCGGGGATCGCCACCGTGGCGGTGCGCAGCGGCAATTCGTGAGGCTCACCCCCGCGCGATGGCGTGGAAGAAGCTGCCGGTGACGCTGCCTCGGCGGCTGCCAGCCAGCCCGAGGGGGCGGCCTTCGGCGTCCGAGAGGTCGGCGAGGGGTTGGTCCTCTCCACGCGAGAGCACGGTTGCATAATGGAATTCGTGGCCGCGCACCCACGCTCCCTCCGGCCCCAGCGGCGAGGGGGCGATGAGGCGCGCCTGCCGGTAGCCCAGATTCATGCGGCGCTTGGCGAAGCTGGTTTCCAGTTCCAGCAGGCCGAGCATGGCATGGCGCACGCCCTCCGCATCCACGAGGCCGGCGCCCAGCGCCATATAGCCCCCGCACTCCCCATGCACCGGCTTTCCCGCCGCCGCAAAGGCATGGACGCCGGCGCGGAAGCACTCCGCCGCCGCCAGCCGTCCGGCATGCAGCTCGGGATAGCCGCCGGGCAGCCAGAGCGCGTCGCAGGAGGCATCTGGCGCCTCGTCCGCCAGCGGAGAGAAGGGCACGATTTCCGCCCCCTGCCCGCGCCAGCCGGCGAGCATGTGGGCATAGACGAAGCCGAAGGCCGCATCCTGCGCCAGCGCGATCCGCTGGCCCGGCGGCGGCAGCAGCGCCTTGCCGTCCCCCTGCCCCTCCCCCACCCCGGCCTGAAGCGGCGCGGCGGCGGCGATGATGCCGTCGAGGTCGAGATGGGCCTCGGCGAGATCGGCCAGCGCCGCGAGGCGGGCCGGCAGGTCGTCCGTCTCCCCCGCCTGCACGAGGCCGAGATGGCGCTCGGGCAGCACGATGTCCGCCGCGCGCGGCACCGTGCCGAGCACCGGCACGCCGAGCGGGGCGACCGCATCCCGGATCATCCGCTCGTGCCGCTCGCTGCCCAATTTGTTCAGCACCACCCCGGCGATGCGCACCGCCGGATCATGCCCGATGAAGCCGCGCAGCACCGCCGCCGCCGTCTGCGACTGGCCGGAGACATCCAGCACCAGCAGCACCGGCAGGCCGAGCCGGGCCGCCACATCCGCCCCCGCGCCGGTGCGGCCCTTTTCCACCGCCACCCCGTCGAACAGGCCCATGGCCCCCTCGCCGATGACGATCTGAGCCCCCTCCCCCGCCAGCCCAGCGAGATAGTCGAGCAGCGCCGGGGGCATGGCCCAGCTGTCGAGGTTCAGCCCCGGCCGGCCGGTGGCGGCGGCATGGAAGGCGGGGTCGATGTAATCCGGCCCGGACTTGATGGCCCGCACCGCCTTGCCCCGCCGACGCAGCGCCGCCAGCAAGGCGAGGGTCACGGTCGTCTTGCCCGAGCCCGAGCGCGGGGCGGCGATGAGAAGGCCGCGGGGCGCATCACTCATGACGCGCACCCTTCCTTGCCGGCACCCGGACGGCTATCACGGAGCCCATGAACACGGGCGACACCGCCGACGACGCATCCGACAGGCCGCTCAAGCGTGGCTGGACCACCGGCACCTGCGCGGCCGGCGCAGCCAAGGCGGCGTTCGCGGCGCTGGTCACGGGCGACTTTCCCGATCCGATCGAGGTGGAGCTGCCCTCCGGCGCCCGCCCGGCCTTCGCCCTCGCCATGCATGATCGCGGCAGTGAGGCGGCCACCGCCGGCATCGTGAAGGATGCGGGCGATGATCCGGACGTGACCCACGGCGCCCTCGTTCGCGCCACCGTGCGGCGCGGCGCTCCGGGTGCGGGCGTGACCTTCGCGGCGGGCGCGGGTGTCGGCACGGTCACGCGGCCGGGCCTGCCCATTCCGCCCGGCGAGCCGGCCATCAATCCCGTGCCCCGCCGCATGATCGCCGCCGGCATCGCGGAGGTCGCCGCCGCCCATGGCGTCGCGGGCGATGCGGAGGTGGAGATTTCCATCGAGGACGGCGCCGCGCTGGCGCTGAAGACGCTCAACCCGCGCCTCGGCATCGTCGGCGGCCTGTCGGTGCTGGGCACCACGGGCATCGTCGTGCCCTATTCCTGCGCGGCGTGGATCCACTCCATCCATCGCGGCATCGATGTGGCCCGCGCCATGGGGCTCGACCACGTGGCCGGCGCCACCGGCTCCGCTTCCGAGGCGGCGGTGGCGAAGCTGCACGGGCTCGACGAGGTGGCGCTCATCGACATGGGCGATTTCGTCGGCGGCATGCTGAAATATGTTCACGCTCACCCCGTGCCCAAGGTGACGGTGGCCGGTGGCGTGGCCAAGATGACGAAGCTGGCGCAGGGTTTCCTCGATCTGCATTCCAAGCGCGGCAGCGCCGATTTGCCCGCCCTCGCCCGCCTCGCTGCCGAAGCCGGTGCGGATGCCGATCTGTGCGCCCGCATCGCCGGGGCGAACATGGTGGCGGAGGCCTTCCAGATCGCGGCGACCGCCGGCTTCCCGCTGGGGGATTGCGTCGCCCGCGCCGCCTGGACCACCGCCGCCCGCGCCCTCGACCGGGCGGATGTGCTGCTGGAAATCACCGTCTTCGACCGCGACGGTGCCCTCATGGGCCGCGCGCCGCTCCTGCCCGCCAAAGGACCCGCAAGGCGCTGAGCGGCGGATCATTCACCACCCCCGCGAAAGCGGCGGACATAGGCGGTGTCATAGAGCGCACTCTCGCGGAAATCCTCCGCAGCCAGCGCCCGCCCCACGAGGATCAGCGCCGTACGCGGGATGGGATCAGCGGCGAGCTTGTCCGCGATATCGCCGAGCGTGCCCCGCACCACCCGCTCGTTGGGCCATGTCGCCCGCGCCACCACCGCCACCGGGCAGTCCGCGCCCAGCACGGGCACCAACTCCGCCACCACAAGATCCAGCGCGTGGATGGCGAGATGGATGGCGAGCGTCGCCCCGGTCTGCGCGAAGGTCGCGAGCTTCTCCGCCTCCGGCATGGCCGAGGCGCGGCCGGAGACGCGGGTGATGACGAGGCTTTGCGCCACTTCCGGCACGGTCAGCTCGCGGCCCAGCACCGCGGCCGCCGCCGCGAAGGCCGGCACGCCGGGCGTCAGCGTATAGGGAATGCCCCGCCGCTCCAGGCGGCGGATCTGCTCGGCCACCGCGCTGTAGACGGAGAGATCGCCCGAATGCAGCCGCGCCACGTCCTCCCCGGCCTCGAAGGCGCGGACATATTCCGCTTCGATCCGGTCGAGATCGAGCGGCGCCGTATCGACGATGCGCGCCCCCGGCGGGCACCAGCCGAGCATTTCGGCCGGCACGATAGAGCCGGCATAGAGGCACACCGGGCAGCGGGCGATGAGATCGCGCCCGCGCACGGTGATGAGATCCGCCGCGCCGGGGCCGGCGCCGATGAAATGGACGGTCAAACCACACCCTCCCGCCGCGCCAGCGCGCAAGTGACGGGGCCGAGCGCGAGGCGCGGACCGAGCAGCCGGCCATGGGCCCCCGCCGCCGCCAGCGCGGCCGTTTCTGCGGCGGAGGGCACGCGCAGCAGCGCCACCACCCGCTCCGAATGGGTCTTGGCCCGGCTGGAGGCGGCTTCCAGCTGACTCTGCGGCACCAGCACCAGAGGCAGGCCGAGCAGCGCCGCCGCCTCGCTGATGCCGGCCTCCCCGCCCTTGATCGCCGGGGTGGCGACGAGGGATACGTCGTCCCGCCCAAGCTCGGCGCGCGCGAGGGCGGCGTCGAAGGCGGCGATCACCTCCTCCACCGACACGCCCCGCTTCGAGCCGATCCCGGCCACGATCATACGCCCTCTCCCGCGTCTGTCGTCTCTCTGGGCTTCTCCCAGCGCCATTGCGTCACCGGCATGGCGGGCCGCCAGCCGGTCATGCCCTTCACCGCCACCGAGCGCGCCAGCGAAATGCGCGTGAGCGTCCCGCCGAGGCGGGCATGGGCGGCGATCAGCAGGGCCTCGGTCTCCAGCGTCACCGCATTGGCCACCATCCGCCCGCCCGGCTTGAGCGCTTCAAGCGCCATGTCGAACACACCGGGCTCGCTGGCCCCGCCGCCGATGAAGATCACATCCGGCGTGGGCAATCCGGCAAGGGCGCCCGGTGCCGCACCCTCCACCACCTTCAGGTGCGGCACGCCCAGCTTATGTGCATTGCGGCCGATGCGGGCGGCGCGCTCGGCATTGCCCTCGATGGCTATGGCCGCGAGGGAGGGATGCGCCAGCAGCCATTCGATGGCGATGGAGCCCGCCCCCGCGCCGATGTCCCACAGCAATTCGCCCCGTCGCGGCGCGAGGGAGGAAAGGGTCAGCGCGCGCACCTCGCGCTTGGTGATCTGCCCGTCATGCTCGAACAGATCGTCCGCGAGGCCGGCAGCGAGCGGCAGGATGGGCGCATCGGGCGCGGCCCGCACCTCTAGCGCCACCACATTGAGGGCGGCCACGTCGCCGAGATCAAAACCCTCGGCCGTGGCGCTGCGGATGCGTTCCGCTGGCCCGCCCAGCGCTTCCAGCACCGTCAGGCGGGAGGCGCCGCAGCCATGAGCCGTGGCGAAGGCCGCCACCTGCGCCGGGCCCTCCCCGTCCGAAGTCAGCAGCAGCAGCCGCGCGCCGTCCTGCAGGAACGACCGCAACCGCGCCAGCGGGCGGCCGTGGAGGGAGACCATGTCCACCTCCTGCTGCGCCCAGCCGAGCCGGGCGGCGGCCAGCGCGAAGGCGGAGGGGGCGGGAAAGGAGGACATTTCGTCCGCCGGCACATGGCGCGCAAGGCTCGCACCGACGCCGTAGAGAAACGGATCGCCCGAGGCCAGCACGCACACCCGCTGCCCGCGCGCCGCCAAGACCCCATCGAGGCTGAAGGGGCTCGGCCACACCCGCGCCTCGCCTTTCACCAGATCCCCGGCCAGCGCCAGATGCCGCGCGCCCCCGATCACGATTTCAGCGGCGGAAACGGCGGCGCGGGCGGCGGGGGAGAGGCCCTGCGCCCCATCCTCGCCAATGCCGACGATGGACAGCCAGCGCCCGGCCGGGGCAGTGTCGGCGGCGATGGAAACCCCTGCCTCAGCCATGACACCCCACATCCTTCTCCTCGGCGGCACCGGCGATGCCCGCGCGCTGGCGACAAGGCTCGCACCGCGCGCCGACATCCGCGTCACGCTCTCGCTTGCCGGCCGGACCGAAAACCCGGCGCCCCAGCCGGTGCCGGTGCGCGTCGGCGGCTTCGGCGGGCCGGCCGGGCTGGAAGACTATCTCAAGGCGGAGGGCATCGCCGCCGTCATCGATGCGACGCATCCCTATGCGGCGCGCATGTCTTTCAACGCCGCGCTCGCCTGCGCGGCGGCGGGCGTGCCGCTCCTCGCGCTGCGCCGCGCGCCATGGCAGGCGCAGCCGGGTGATCGCTGGCGCGAGGTGGCGGATGTGCCGGCCGCCGTGGGGGCGCTGGGGGAGGAACCCCGCCGCGTCTTCCTCGCGCTCGGCCGCAACGAGGTGCGCGCCTTCGAGGCCGCGCCGCAGCACGCCTATCTGGTGCGCAGCGTCGATCCCGTCACGCCGCCGCTCGCCGTGCCGCAGGCAGACTACGTGCTCGGACGCGGGCCGTTCGGCGAAGCGGAGGACCATGCTTTGCTCAAGGCCCATGGCATCGACACCATCGTCGCCAAGAACAGCGGCGGCAGCGCCACCTATGGCAAGATGGCGGCGGCGCGGGCGCTGGACATCGAGGTGATCCTGATCGCCCGCCCGCCGGTGCCGGACGTGCCCGCCGTGGAGCGCCCGGCCGAGGCCGAGGCCTGGCTCGACGGCATCCTCGCTCACGGCGCGGGCGCCGAGCGCGGCGCATAGACGAGGGGCGACTTCCCCTCGCGCGCCACGATGCGAGTCTCGGCGGTGCCGATGAGGACGCAGGTCGCCATGTCCGCCCGCGCGGGATCGGCCTCGGCCAGCGTCGCAAGCGCGATGCGCTCGTCGTCCCGCCCCGCCGCACGGCCGAACACCACGGGCACGGAGCCCGGCAGCTTTTCCCGCAGCAGCTCGAACGCGCGGCCGAGCTGCCAGGGCCGCGCCTTGCTGATGGGATTGTAGAGGGCGATCACGAAACCGGCCTCGGCGGCGAGGGCGAGGCGCTTTTCCACCAGCGGCCAGGGCTTGAGATTGTCCGAGAGGGAGATGGCGCAGAAATCGTGGCCCAACGGCGCGCCGCAGCGCGCGGCCACCGCCAGCATGGCGGTGACGCCGGGGACGATCTCGACGTCCAGCGCCCGCCACTCCGCCGGCCCATGCTCGATGGCCTCGCACACCGCCGCCGCCATGGCGAACACGCCGGGATCGCCGCCCGACACCATCACCACCTTCGCCCCGGCCACGGCCGCCTCAAGGGCGGCAGAGGCGCGGGCGATCTCCTCGCGATTGTCCGAAGGCCGCCGCTCCTGCCCCGGCCGTTCCGGCAGGCGGGCGAGATAGGGCACGTAGCCGAACAGGATGTCCGCCGCCGCCACCGCCTCGGCGGCTTCCGGCGTCATCTGCCGCGCCGCGCCGGGGCCGACGCCGACAACGGTGAGCCGCCCGCTCACGCCGCGCGCTCCCAGCCGGGCACCAGCACGATGGCGAAATAGGGCGCCGGCCCCTCCGCCCGCTCGGCGAGGGGAATGAGCGCGCAATCGGCCATGGTGCCGCGCTCCACATAGACGGCGCGATCGAGCCGGCCGGCAGCGGCCAGCGCGCGGCGGATCTTCGGCAGGTTGCGCCCCACCTTCATGATGACCGCCGCATCCGCCTCGGCGAGGCGGCGGGCGAGTTCGGCCTCATCCAGCGTGCCGGGCAGCACCATGAGCACATCGTCGCCCTGCGCGATGGGGGCGCCGGCTTCCGACCAGCAGCCGGACATGCCGGTGACGCCGGGGATCACCTGGGTCTGGAACCGTCCGGCGAGACGCACATGGATGTGCATGTAGGAGCCGTAGAAGAGCGGATCGCCCTCGCTCAGCACCGCCACCGTGCGGCCGGCCATGAGATGCTCGGCCACCGCGGCGGCGGAGGCGTCGTAGAAGGCGCCGATGGCCGTGCGATAGGCCTCGTCGTGCCGGTGGATTTCGGTGGTGACGGGATAGAGCAGCGGCAGCTCCACCGCGCCCGGCGGGAAGTGCGCGGCGGCCACCGTGCGGGCGTGGCTGACATTGCCGGCCTTGGCGAAAT
This sequence comes from Xanthobacter aminoxidans, assembly GCF_043193615.1. Classification (NCBI taxonomy): domain Bacteria; kingdom Pseudomonadati; phylum Pseudomonadota; class Alphaproteobacteria; order Hyphomicrobiales; family Xanthobacteraceae; genus Xanthobacter; species Xanthobacter aminoxidans. Next base: position 1,056,286 of record NZ_JBAFUS010000001.1, read on the forward strand.
AGCCCACCACATCAGTGCTTTGCAGCGCCTTCACCGCCTTGAGGGTGAGAAGATCGGGATCGCCCGGGCCGACGCCCACGCCGATGAGATGTCCCTTCACAGCCCGGCCCTCGCAAGCGCGTTCACAGCGGCCGACGTGATGGCGCTGCCGCCCAGCCGCCCGCGCACGATGGCGAAGGGCACGCCGCGCGGATCGTCCGCCAGCGCATCCTTGGATTCCGCCGCGCCCACGAAGCCCACCGGCATGCCGAGGATGGCCGCCGGCTTGGGCGCACCGCGATCCAGCATTTCCAGAAGGTGGAAGAGCGCGGTGGGCGCATTGCCGATGGCGACCACCGACCCGGCGAGGTGTTCGCCCCACAGTTCCAGCGCGGCGGCGGAACGGGTGGTGCCGAGCTTTTCCGCCAGCGCCGGCACCGCCGGATCGCGCAGGGTGCAGATGACGTCATTGCCAGCCGGAAGCCGCGCGCGGGTGATGCCGTGGGCCACCATCTGCGCATCGCACAGGATGGGTGCGCCGGCCTGGAGCGCCGCGCGCGCGGCGGCAACCGAGCCGGGGCCGAACACGAAGTCCCGCGCCGCCTCCACGAGGCCGCAGGCGTGGATCATCCGCACCGCCACGTCCTCCTCCTCCGCCGAGAAGCGGGAGAGGTCGGCTTCCGCGCGGATGATGGCGAAGGATCGCTCGTAGATGGCCGTGCCGTCGCGCACGTAATCGAGGGGAAGGGTCATTCTGCGCGGCTCGTCACGTCGTCTTTTCCGGCCCGTCTGTTGTCGCCGTGCCCGCCCACAGGCCCGCCAGATCCAGGCGGGCAAGGAGCGCACGTGTCGTTTCACCCGGATTTCGCCGGGCCGCCAGCGTCGCGGCGAGGGATGCGACAGCGGCGGGAAGGTCCGCCGCCGGCCGCACCGGGCGCGCCGCGCCGGAGGCAGGGCCGTCATGCACCAGTGCGGCGCCGCCGTCCATGCCCACGAAGGCGAGGGTCGTCGGCGCGGGGTGGGCGCAGCCCTTGGTACAGGCGGAGAGGTGCAGAGACACCGTCCCATCCAGCAGCGGCGCGAATGCCTGCGCCAGCACCGGCGCGAGCGCACGGGCCGGGATGTGGGCGGAGGCGCAGGCCGGCGCCCCGGCACAGGCGGCGACGGCGGCGCGGGAATCGTTCGCGGCGGTGATGCAGCCGAGGGCGGCGATGCGCGCGGCGAAGGCATCGACACCGGCTGGCGAAAGCCCGGTGGCGAGGAGCGTGCGCTCGGGTGCCGGGCGCAGGTCCCGCGCGCCGGTCGCTTCCGCCGCTTCGGCAAGGGCCTCGAACTGCGCGGCATCACCCGCCCCGAAGGGCAGGCCAAAGCCGAAGGCCAATGTGCCATCGGCCAGCGGAATGCGCCCCAGCGGCGGCGCGGCTTCGGCCACGCGCGCCCGGCCGCCACATCCTGGCAGATCGGTGGCGCGGGCCGCACGACCCAAGGCGGCGATGGACGCGAGCGCGGCCAATGCCTCGGCCACCGCGTCGCCCTCGGACAGCACGCGGGCCGGCCCATTGCCGATGGTGAGCGCCCAGTGTCCCGGCCAAGCTGCGACGAGGCGCACATCCGCCTTCTGCGCGGCGAGGCTGACGGCGCCGCCGCCCTCCACCACCACCGACACCTTCGGCCCCAGCTTCCCCGCCAGAGGCTGCGCCCCGGCGATGATCGCGGCGGCGAGTGGATGCCCGTCCGCGATCTCGGTCGGGTCCATCCCGCCCAGCGGCGAGACATCCACCGCGAGGCCGAGGCGCGGCGTGATGCCGAGCGCGACCACCGCATCCTGAAGCAGCGGAACGGTCTCGGCGGTCAGCCCGCGCACCTGAAGGCTGCCGCGCGCCGTCACCTCCATCATCCCGTTGCCGAGGCGGCGGGCAGCGTCGGCCAGCCCACGCAGTTGCACTGGCGAGAGCCGGCCATCGGAGGGGACGAGGCGCAGGATGAGGCCGTCGCCGGTCTCCATGGGCGCAAGGAAGGCCGGGCAGGCGCCGCGACGGGTGGGGGGGATCGGCGTCATTCCGCGGCCTCCCGGCCGGCTTCGGCGCGGAGGGCGTCGAGATCGCTGTCGAGATCGTTGCGCCGTGCATGCCACAGGCCGCGCCGCCGCGCATCGGCGAAGCGGCGGGCAATCGCGCGGGCGGCGGCGGGGTTCTGCGCGAGCAGGAAGGCGCGCACCTCAGGGTCCATCACATAGGCCGCGTGGAGGCGGTCCAGCAGCGCGGCGGGCACCTGCTCCGTGGTCTCGGCGAAGGCGACGAGGCGGTCCACCGTCTCCGCCAGCTCCGATGCGCCGCGGGGGCCGTGTCGCATCTGCCCGGCGATGAAGCGGGCGGAGACGCGCCCGTGCACCAGCCGCGCCAGCGCTTCCTTGAGCGGTCGGGCGCGGGGGCGGTCGGGATCGGTCGTGTCGAGCACGACGAGATGGGCCGAGCGCCCCAGCGCCGCGCCGGCCGCCGCGAAGCCGCCCATGAAGGCGGCATCCTCGCTGCCGTCGAGGAGGTCGCGGGCGGCATCGTCAGCGCCATGCACCAGCGCATCCGCTTCGGCGAGCCGCGCCGCGAACAGGCCGGGCGCCGGGCGCGCGGTGCCGTCCGCGCCGCCATAAGCATGGGAGGCGGCGGCGAGATAGGCGTGGCCCAGCTCTTCCCGCGTCTCGAACGCCCCGCGCTGCAAGGTCGCCTCGATGCCCGCGCCATAGGCGCCGGGCGCGGAGCCGAACAGGCGGGACAGGTCCTCCCCCTTGCGGCGGGCCTCGGCGAGGGGGTTTTCCGAAGCGTCCTCGTCGCGCTCCGCCACCGCGCGCACGGCGGCATCCAGCAAGGCGATCTGGGCGGGGAAGATGTCTCGGAACAGGCCGGAGATGCGGAAGGTCACGTCGATGCGCGGGCGGCCGAGCACAGCGGGCGGCAGCACCTCCACCCCCGTGACGCGGCCGGTCGCGGCCTCCCACACCGGCCGGCAGCCGAGGAAGGCGAGGCCCTGGGCGATCTCCTCGCCCCCCGTGCGCAGGCTGGCGCTGCCCCACAAGTCCAGCACCAGCGCGCGGGGCCAGTCGCCCTGTTCCTGAAGAATGAGGCGCACCGCCTCGTCCGCCGCCTTGCGGGCGAGGTCGCAGGCGGTGGGGGTGGGCAGCGTGCGCGGATCAGCGGTGAAGAGATTGCGCCCGGTGGGCAGCACATCCCGCCGCCCCCGCGCCGGAGCACCGGCCGGGCCGGCGGGCACGAAGCGGCCGTCGAGGGCAGTCAGCAGCGCGCGGGTTTCCGCCTCCGCCGAGGCGGCGCGCAGCGGGTCGGCCTCGCCCTCGGCCGTGGCGCCGAAGATGTGGAGGCCGTCCTTCACCGCGAGGTCCTTCAGGTCGCACAGCCACGCATCGATGCGGCGCAGCGCCTCGTCCGGATCGGCGCCTGCGGAAACGCCGGCGGTGGCGGCAAGGCCGGTCTCGGCGGCGGTCTCGACGATGAGGGCGGCGAGGCGCTCGCGGCGGCGGCGGTCGAGGCCGTCGGCCTGCGCATATTCATCCACCAGCCGCTCCAGCCGCTGCTCGGCCTCGCTGAGGCCTGCGGCAGCCAGCGGCGGTGGCAGGTGGCCGATGGTGACGGCGGCGAGCCGGCGCTTGGCCTGCGCCGCCTCGCCGGGATTGGAGACGATGAAGGGATAGACCACCGGCAGCGCCCCCATCACCACCTGCGGAAAGCAGGCCGGGGTGAGCGCCACCGCCTTGCCCGGCAGCCATTCCAGCGTGCCATGGGCGCCGAGATGGACCACGGCGTGGGCATCCAGCCCTTCCCGCAGCCACAGGCCGAAGGCGAGGAGCCCGTGGCGGGGCGGCAGGCTGGCGTCGTGATAATCCGCCCGCCGATCGAGGCTCGCACCACGATCGGGGGCGAAGGCGAGCGTGATAGTGCCGGAACGGGCGTGGCGGAAGCGGAAGGCGCCATCGACGACATCCGCATCGTCCTCCGGAGCGCGCCAGGCGGCGGTGACGGCGGCCTGCGCGGCCTCCGGCAGGGTGGCGAAGAGGCCCCGGTAGGTGTCCAGCGTCAGCGCCGGTTCGGGCTGGAACGCGGCAAGGAGCGCCTTTGCATCGTCGGGCACGGGGCCGGCGCCGTAGCCGGCCGCCGCGAGCGTCCCAAGCATCCGCCGCGCGCTCTCGGGCACGTCGAGGCCCACCGCATAGCCGGCGCGGCCTTCCGCGCCGGGATAGTCCGGCAGGATCAGCGCCAGCCTCCGCTCCGCGCGGGGCGTGGCGGCGAGGCGCACCAGCGCCGCCGCGCGATCGGCCACATGGGCCACCGCCTCCGGCTCGGGCCGGTTGATGGCGGCGGTGAAGGCGAGGTCGGCGTCGGGCGGGGCGAAATCCTTGAAGGAGAGGGCGCCGGCCAGCACGCGCCCGTCCAACTCCGGCAGCACCACGTGCATGGCGAGGTCCGCCGCCGAGAAGCCGCGTGGGCTCCCCGCCCACGCCTCCCGCGCCGTGGTGGCGGGCGCCGCCTGTAGCACCGGCGGGCCGCCTTCCGGGAACAGCTCGGCCGCATCGCCGGCCGCGAAGGCGGTGGTGGTGAGGAGGATGGCGGGGTCCAGCGCCGCCGTCGCCGCCCGCACGGCCGCGCGGGCCTCCGGCGCCTTGAGGCTGGGGACGAACAGGCAATGGGCGGCGATGCCCCGCGCTTCCAGCGCTACAGCCAGCGCATCCACGGCGGCGGTGTCGGCGGCGAGCCATTGGGAGCGGTAGAAGAGGATGAGCGCGTTCGGCCGCCCCTCCCCTTCCCTGCCCTTGTCCCGCCCACGCACCTCCTCCAGCGTCGCGAGGCCGGCGCCGGGGCGGTGGAAGGCGGTGGCCGGCACGGGGTGCGGCACGGGGATGGCATGGGGCGCGGGAAAGCCCGCCGCCTCGCCCATGGCGGCGAGCAGGGCCGCCATGTTCGCCGGCCCACCCGCACGGAAATAGCCGAGCCAGCGGGCGAGCGTATCCTGCGGCAGCGTGGAGAGGGCGGCGAGGCGCGGGTCGTCCTGGTCCTCGCCGGGCAGCAGCGCAAGGGCGATGCCACGGGCGCGGGCCGTGGCGGCCAATTGCTCGGCGCCGTAACGCCACCAATCCAGCCCGCCGAGCTGGCGCACCAGCACCACCTTCGCCTTGGCCGCGATCTTCTCCACCCACAGGTCCACGGACATGGGGTGGCGCAGATCCTTCAGCCGCGCGAGGCGCAGGCTAGGCACCGCACCGCCGCGCGCCCGCCAGGCGGCGGCGAGGGCGATGAGATCGCTGTCGGTGAAGGAGAGGGCCACCATGTCGCCGGGCGGCTGGGCGAGGTCGACCGGCTCGGCCAACTCCTCCATGCTCGTCGATGTGGTGGCGAGGATGTGCATGGGCTAGCCGAGGATGGCCTGTTCCACCGCCGCGCGGTCGAAGCCCTTGAGGCCGATGACCACCAGCGCCCCGCGCCGCGCCTCGCCCGCGCCCCACGCGCGATCGAAATGGTGCGACACGCGCGGGCCGACGCCCTGCACCAGCAGGCGCAGCGGCTTGCCTTCCACAGCGGCGAAGCCCTTCACGCGCAGCACGTCCGGCGTCTCCGCCGCCTTCACCACGCGGGCGGCCAGCGCGGCGGGATCGGCGATCTCGGGCAAGGCGAGGACGATGCTCTCGAACTCGTCGTGGTCGTGGTCTTCCTCGTCGTCGTGATGGGTGCGGCGGGTGTCGATCAGGTCTTCCGCGCCGACGCCGAGGCCGAGCAGCACGGCCAGATCCACCTTGCCGCCGGAGGATCGCACCAGCTTCACCGCGCGCGGCAGGGCGCCGGCCACCGCCTTCTCGGCGGCGATGAATCCGGCCGCATCGAGCAGATCGGACTTGGAGAGGATGACGAGATCGGCACAGGCGATCTGGTCCTCGAACACTTCTTCCACGGGATCGTCATGGTCGAGGCTTTCGTCCCCGGCCCGCTGCGCGTCCAGCGCGGCGAGATCAGGGGCGACGCGGCCTTCCGCCAGCGCCGGGCCGTCCACCACCGCGATCACGCCGTCCACCGTCACCCGGCCCTTGATGGCCGGCCACTGGAAGGCCTGCACCAGCGGCTTCGGCAGCGCGAGGCCGGAGGTCTCGATGAGGATATGATCCACCTTCGGCGCGCGGGCGAGGATCTGGTCCAGCGCCGGCACGAAATCATCCGCCACGGTGCAGCACAGGCAGCCGTTGGCCAGTTCCACGATGGAGCCCTCGTCGCAGCTCTCGATGCCGCAGCCCTTCAGGATCTCGCCGTCGATGCCCACGTCGCCAAACTCGTTGACGATCACCGCGAGGCGCTTGCCGCCGGCATTCTCCAGCACATGGCGGATCAGCGTCGTCTTTCCGGCACCGAGGAAGCCGGTGACGATGGTGCAGGGCACGCGGGCGAGGGAGGTCATCGGGTCTCCTTGGGGAAAAGCGGGGGAATGCGCGCGACCATGCCGCGCTTGAGAGCATCCGGCCGGCCGCGCCAGGGCATCAGGCCGTCTGGCGAGCCTGCGAGAAGCGCGGCGCCGGTGAGAAGGTCAGCGGCGCTGTCGGGGGAGAGGTCGCCGAACACATAGGTCCAGCCATCGCGGCGAACCATGGCGGCGGAGAGCGCGCGCTTGCAATTGGCGAGACAGGAAACGCCTTCGACCGCGACGCCTTCCACCGCGACGCCTTCGGGGAGGGATGCGGCGCAGGCGGAGGCGAGGAGGCGGGCGCCGTCACGCTGGGCGTCGGGTGGGGCGTCATTGCCGGGGGCGCGGCAGGTGGTGCAGATGAGGAGGGTGACGGCGGGGGCGGTTTCGCGCGCGGCTTCTGGCGCAGCTTGGGGCGCGCAGCCGGCTTCCGCGCTGTCGCCGCCCGGCTCGGGTGCTGTGCTGTCGGGAATCGCGCCGCGCTCCACCGAAACGTCCACGGGTGCGAGCGCCCGCGCGCACGGGCTCGAAGGGACGCAATACCGGAGCACCCCGCCCGGCGCGGACCTCGTCGAAGGCAGGTCTCCTGGCTCGCGGTTCACCGCCCCCGCCGCCTTCCCGGATTGCTCCAGTGGCGTCTGGCAGGGGCTCACCGCCGACAGTTGCGGGGGCAGCCGCGGCATTGGGGGGTCTCCCCGCACCGCATTCCCTTTTACGCCCGTGTGGGACCACGGGACCTTCGACGCCGCCACTAAAGGCAGTGGCGGGCGGGATTGTCAAATGAGGGCGTAGAACCCCGGACCAGCGACGGCGAAGCCGGAGCGCCGAGCCGGGGCCCAGCGCAAGGCACCGCCGCAGGCGCTTCAATATCCGGCGGTCTCGGGCTTTGCCCGCTGCGCGGAGGCTCCTTGCGCTGGCCCCCGGCTCTCCTTCCACTCCGCTGCGCTGCGTTGCAGTCGGCCGGGGCGCCCTACCCCTCGATGCGGTCGAAATCGGCGATGCCGCGGGTGGCGGCGCGGATTTCGTCGAGCAGCTTCAGGCGGTTCTCGCGCAGCGCGGGATCGGCGTCGTTCACCGTCACGGCGTCGAAGAAGGCATCCACCGGCTGGCGCAGGTCCGACAGCGCGGTCATGGCGGCCTCGAAATCCTCGGCCGCGACGGCCCTGGAGACGCGGGCCTTCACGTCCTCGATGGCGGCGGCGAGGTGCTCCTCGGCCGGCTCCTTGAGCAGCGCGGCGGAGGTGGGGCCGGCGAAGGCGCGGCCGTCCTTCTTCTCCTCGATGCGCAGGATGTTCACCGCGCGGCGATAGCCGGCGAGCAGGTTCCTGCCATCCTCGGTGGCGAGGAAGGCGGCCAGCGCCTCCACGCGGCGGACGACGAGGAGGAGGTCGTCCTGCCCTTCGAGGGCGAAGACGGCATCGACGAGATCGTGACGGGCGCCGCGGTCGCGGAGGTAGACTTTCAGGCGGTCGGCGAAGAAGGCGAGGAGGTCGGCGCTCTGAAATGAGAGGAGGTCTGCAATCGTTCGGGGATTTGAAGGACCGCTCACTTGATAGATCGGACGTTCGTTGTCTATTTCGCCCTCAGAAACGATTCCTAGATAAAGCTCTTTGTTTGAGGGAGTGGAACGGATGATAGAGATGGCCTCGGACATAGGCGGCAATGTCCCTCCCATAATTTCATCCGGCCAAATCATCTCCATCGCATCGCCCAAACCGACTCTTGAAAAAATCGCCTTGTACCCAGCGTTCTCAGCTCGTTTTACGTAGGTTTGAGTTCGAAAAGCTCGAGCCTGGAATTCAACCGCATCAACCAACCTCAACCGAATCCCATTCTCCAGCACAATCCTAATCACCCCCAGCGCCGCCCGCCGCAGCGCATAGGGGTCCTTGCTCCCGGTCGGCTTCTCATCGATCGCCCAGAAGCCCACCAGCGTGTCGATCTTGTCCGCCAGCGCCACGGCCACGGAGACCGGCGCGGTCGGCACACGGTCGTTCGGACCCTGCGGCTTGTAGTGCTCCTCGCAGGCGGCGGCGACCTCAGCCGGCAGGTTCTCGCCCTGCGCGTAATAGCGGCCCATGAGGCCCTGAAGCTCGGGGAATTCGCCCACCACCTCGGTGAGCAAATCCGCCTTCGCCACCAGCGCGGCCTCCTCGGCCAGCGCCACCGGCGCACCCACCTTGGGGGCCAGCTCCTTGGCGAGGCGGACGATGCGCTCAATGCGCTCGGCCTGGGAGCCCAGCTTCTCGTGGAAGGTGATGGACTGGAACTTGGGCATGCGGCTGGCGAGGCCGTTCAGCCGGTCCGTGTCCCAGAAGAATTTCGCGTCCGACAGCCGGGCGCGGATGACCCGCTCGTTGCCGGCGACGATGGCCGCGCCGCCGTCCGAGGCGACGAGGTTGGAGATGAGGATGAAGCGGTTGGCGAGGCGCCCGGTCTTGGGGTCCTTCAGCACGAAGCACTTCTGGTTGGCGCGGATGGTGGCGCGGATCACCTCGTCCGGAATGTCGAGGAAGCGTTCCTCGAACGATCCCATGAGCACCACGGGCCATTCCACCAGCCCGCACACCTCGTCCAGCAGGCCCTCGTCCTCCACCAGCTCAAGGCCGGCGGCGAGCGCGAGGTCCTTGGCGTCGTTGAGGATGATTTCCTTGCGGCGGTCGCGGTCGGCCACCACCCTGGCGGCCTCCAGCTTCGCCATCCAGTCGTCCAGCCGCTTCACGGTGAAAGGCTCGGGCGCCATGAAGCGGTGGCCGCGGGTGACGTTGGAGGCCTCGATGCCGTCCACCGAGAAATGCACCACCTCCGGCTCATCCCCCTCGGCGCCGAAGGTGGCGACGATGGAATGGAGCGGGCGCACCCAGCGCAGCGTGCCGGCCCCCCAGCGCATGGACTTCGGCCAGGGGAACTTGCGGATGATGTCCGGCACGATCTCGGCCACCACCTCGGTTGTGGCGCGGCCGGGCTTTTCCACCACGGCCACGTAGAAATCGCCCTTCTTGGGGTCGGACTGGATGGTCGCCTGATCGAGGGAGGCCAGACCCGCGCTTTTAAGGAAGCCGGCCACCGCCTGCTCGGGCGCGCCCACGCGCGGCCCCTTCTTCTCCTCCCGCTGGTCGGCCTGACGGCCGGGCAGGCCGTGCACGGCCAGCGCGAGGCGGCGCGGCGTCACGAAGGCCTTCGCGCCCTCGTAGAGCAGGCCGCGCTCCACCAGTGCGTCGGTGACGAGCTTCTTCAGCGCGTCGGCCGCCTGGGCCTGCATGCGGGCGGGGATTTCCTCGGAGAAAAGTTCGAGCAGAAGATCGGGCATCGGTTCGGGCTCGTCCTCCCCATGCGGGGAGGCTGGCGCTTGCGCGCGGCGGGTGAATTTCGCGGCCTGTGCTAGAGCGCGATCCGGGCGGATTGAAACAATCCGCCCGGATCGCGCTCTAAACTCAGGGAAGAGAACGCGTGATCCAATCAGATTGCGATGCAATCTGATTGGCGCGTGCTCTAGTGCCTTTCGGCCGCCGCGTCGAGGGGGCGGGCTCAGTCGAGGGAGCGGCCACGCATCTCCGTGAGCCCCAGCGCGGCGAGGAAGGCCACCACGCCGCCGGCGATCATGAAGAAGGCCGGGGCCATGGCATCACCGGTGAGACTCACCAGCAAGACCGCCACCATGGGCGCCGTGCCGCCGCCGAGGCCGAGGCCGAGATTCCAGCTCAGCCCCACCGCCGTGCAGCGGGTGTGGCGGGGAAACATCTCCACCAGCGCCACCGCCATGGGTCCACCATAGATGGAGACGATCACCGCAAAACCGAGCTGCCCCAGCAGCGCCAGCCCGGCCGAGCCGGAACCCAGCAGCAGGAACAGCGGCCAGGTGAACACGGCAAGGCACAGGAATCCGCCGACGATGAGCGGCTTGCGGCCGATGCGATCGGACAGCGCGGCGAAGCCGAAGCACCCCGCCATCACCACCGCCATGCTCACGGCGTTCAGCTCCAGCGCCACATGGGGGGTGAAATGGTCCTGCTGCTGCAGCCAGGTCGCGAGATAGACGAAGGAGAGGTAATAGGCGATGCCCAGCACGATGTTGATGAGCGTCGCCCTGAGGATGCCGCCGCCACTCTCGCGGAAGGCCTCCACCACCGGCAGGGTCGGCCGGTGCACCGGCTTCACGTCGCGCGCCACCGTCCGGCGCAGGATGAGGGCAAAGCCGCCGAGCAGGCAGCCGAGCAGGAAGGGAATGCGCCAGCCCCAGGCGGCGAGGTCGTCCGCCGACATGAGGCCGGAGACGAGCGCCCCCACCGCCGAGCCCAGCAGCATCCCGCCATTGCAGCCGACGATGACCAGCGAGGTCACCGCCCCACGCCAGCGCAGCTGCGCATTTTCCGCCAGGAAGACGGCGGAGGTCATGTATTCCCCGCCCACCGACAGCCCCTGCGCGAGGCGCAGCATCAGCAGCAGCACGGCGGAGAGCACGCCCGCCGTCTCATAGGTGGGCAGGAGGCCGACGCAGAAGGTTGAGATGCTCATGAGCGCGGCGGAGGACATGAGCGCCGCGCGCCGGCCCAGCCTGTCGCCGATATGGCCGAACAGCACCGAGCCCAAAGGCCGCATGAGGAAGGAGGCCGCGAACACGCCGAACACCGAGAGCATGGCTGCCGTGGGGCTCGACTCGGGGAAGAAGTTGCGGGCGAAGATGCTGGCGAGGAAGCCGTAGACGGCGAAATCGTACCATTCCAGCACGTTGCCGAGCATGCCAGCGGCCATCAGCCGGCGCGAGAGGACGGGCGCGCCGTCGGGCGCCATCCCGCCGGAGACGTCTTCGGCCTCGTTGTGCGCAATGCTGCTCATCAATCCCGTTCCTGCTCCGCTCAAGCGTTAGGGCCATTGGGAAGGTGCGTCCAGCACCCGGCCCCGGCGTTCGGCAAGGGCCACGACGCCCACCAGCGCGACGGCCGCCAGCCCCATCAGATGGACCGCCGGCGCCATGGAGAGGCCGAGGCCGCTCACGAAATAGGTGGCCAGCATGGGCGCGAAGCCGCCGGAGACGCCGATGCCGAGATTCCACGCAAAGCCCATGGCGCTGCACCGCACCGGCGTCTCGAACAATTCCACCAGCAGCGCCGGCAGCGGGCTCGTGACCGCCGCGGCCATCACCGAGAAGACGAGCTGCGCCGCCAGCACTTCCGCCGGGCTGCCGCCGCGCAGCAGCAGGAACAGCGGCCAGGAGAGAAAGACGAAGCCGGAAAGCCCCGCCGCCACGATCCGGCGCCGGCCGATGCGGTCCGACAGCGCGGCGAACAGCAGGCAGCAGATCACCGACACGATCAGCGCGAGGGTGGTGAAGGCAAGGGCGGTCGCGGGGGCAAGGCCGGCCTCCTGCTCCATATAGGTCGGCAGGTAGACAAACAGGAGATAGGTGTCGGCGCCGACGAACACGGTCACCAGCATCGCGGCGACGATGGAGCCGCCCGCCTCCCGGAAGGCCCGCGTCAGCGGCAGGCCCCTGGCCTTGCTGCCCCCGCGATCGCCGGGTCGGCGCCGGCGCAGCACCAGCGCCGTGATGCCGAGCACCGCGCCGAGCAGGAACGGCAGCCGCCAGCCGAAGGCCTGCATCGCCTCCGCCGACAGAAGCGCGCTCAGCAGCGCGCAAACGCCGGAGCCGATGAGCGTTCCGGTCTGCCCTCCTGCCGTGGAGAAGGCGGCGGTGAGGCCGCGATGGCGGGGCACGGCATGCTCGGCGAGATAGATGGAGGAGGTGGTGTATTCCCCACCGATGGACAGCCCCTGCAACAGCCGCAGGATGAGGAGCAGCAAGGGGGCGAGGACGCCGGCGGTCGCATAGGTGGGCAACAGGCCGATACCCACCGTGGCGCAGCTCATGACCGAGACCGAAGCAATGAGCGCGATGCGGGGGCCGAACCGGTCGCCCACATGGCCGAACAGGATCGCCCCCAAGGGCCGCATCAGGAAGGCCGCGCCGAACAGGCCGAAGGCGGAGATGAGCCCCACCAGCGCATCCTCGGCCGGAAAGAAGGTGCGGGCGAAGATGGGCGCGAGGAAGCCGTAGGAGGCGAAGTCGTACCACTCCAAGAGATTGCCGATGGCGCCTGCCGCGAGCAGGCGCGGCGACGCGCCGCCCGGATGGGACGCGCCCGGCGGCCGGATGCCGGACAGGTCACGGGTGCCGACATCGGTGGCGGTCATGGCGGGTCCGGACGGCGGGCGGGTGCGGCTCCGTTTCAGCTACCACCCGAATGGAGGCCGGGGCAATCCCTTACCGCTGACCCTCAGGCCGCGGCGCCGCCGCCCTCTGTCTTCAGCCATGCGGCGCCGCAGGCCTTGGCGAGTTCCCGCACCCGCAGAATGTAGCTCTGCCGCTCGGTGACGGAGATCACGCCGCGCGCGTCGAGCAGGTTGAAGACGTGGGAGGCCTTGATGCACTGGTCATAGGCCGGCAGGGCCATGTCGTGCTTTTCGCCCTTGTCGCCGAAGGCCAGATACTTGTGGCAGGCGGCCTCGGCCATGCGGAACTGCTCGAACAGCATGTCCGTGTCGGCGGCCTCGAAATTGTGCCGGGAATATTCCCGCTCGGCCTGAAGGAACACGTCGCCGTAGGTTGTCTTCTCGGCGCCCTCTCGGCCGTTGAAATTGAGGTCGTAGACGTTCTCCACGCCCTGCACATACATGGCGAGGCGCTCGAGGCCGTAGGTGAGCTCACCGGACACCGGCGCGCACTCGAAGCCCGCGACCTGCTGGAAATAGGTGAACTGCGACACCTCCATGCCGTCGCACCAGCATTCCCAGCCGAGGCCCCAGGCGCCCAGCGTCGGGCTCTCCCAGTCGTCTTCCACGAAGCGCACGTCGTGCAGCTTCAGGTCCACGCCGATGGCCGCCAGCGATTGCAGGTACAGCTCCTGCAGGTTCTCCGGCGAGGGCTTCAGGATGACCTGGAACTGGTAATAGTGCTGGAGCCGGTTGGGGTTCTCGCCATAGCGGCCGTCCTTGGGGCGGCGCGAGGGCTGCACATAGGCCGCCTTCCAGTGCTTCGGCCCCAGCGCGCGGAGCGTGGTCGCGGGGTGGAAGGTGCCGGCACCCACTTCCATGTCGTAGGGCTGGAGCACCACGCAGCCCTGGTCCGCCCAGAATCGCTGAAGGGTCAGGAGCAGCGCCTGGAACGAGCGGTCGGGGCGCATGTGGGCGGGAAGGCTCTCGTCGATCATTTCGGAACAGCTCGCAGCAACGTGACCCCGGCGCGCCCTCCCCGGCAGCGCGGGACAGGGGGCCTCAGGCGCGCGGACACTAGGCAGTGGCTGGGGCGATTGCAACGTGGGCGGGGCAACTTCGCTTTGGCCGGCTGAAAATCGGCACTGAACCGAAATGCGGTCTCCGCGGTTGTCCTGCCGTGCAGTCAATTGGAGGGAGACCCCGCATGAACATCGCAAAGTATGCCATTCCCGTCGCCGCCGCCCTCATCGCCATGACCGGCGCCGCCAGCGCCCAGTCCGGCACCGCGCCCGGCCAGAACCCCCAGCGCGGCCCCGCGCAGGAAGGCGGACGCACCCAGGCGACCCCCGGCCCCAGCGGCAGCGGCATGACCGCGCCCGGCCCCGGCGTGCCGTCCACCCCGCATTCCGGCATGTCCGCGGGCCAGGATACCCACAAGGGACCGGCGCAGGAGGCCGGCCGCACGCAGGCGACGCCCGGCGGCTCGTCCAGCGGCAACGCGCCGGCGATGGACACCACCGGCACGGTGACGCCGCGGTCCGGCACCACGCCGGGCCAGGACACGCACAAGGGTCCGGCGCAGGAAGGCGGCCGCACCCAGGCGACCCCCGGCGGCACGCGCTGAGCGTACTGAGCAAAGAAAAAGCCCCGGAGCCATGCTCCGGGGCTTTGACTTGACGCGCGGCGGCTTCGGTCAGCCGCGGCTGCGGGCGCGGACCATGAAGTCGTCGTAGGTGAACTCGACGATCTGCCACCACAGATAGGCGTTGTTGCGGAACGTCTTCATGTCCTCGTAGATCTTCTTGAAGTCCTCGTTCTTGCCGCCGATTTCCTCGTAAAGCTGCTGCGAGGCCTTGTAGGCGGCGTCCATCACGTCGCTGGGATAGCGGCGCAGCTGGGTGCCGGCCTTCACGAGGCTCTGCACCGACACCGGGTTCTTGGCGTCGTAGCTTGCGAGCATGCTCTCGTTGGCCTGCGCCATGGCGGCGGTGAGGATGGACTTGTAGTTCTTCGGCAGCTCGGCGAGCTTGTCCTGGTTGACGAAGAAGTTGAGGGCGGCGGAGCCCTCCCACCAGCCCGGGAAGTAGTAATACTGGGCGACCTTGTAGAGGCCGAGCTTCTCGTCGTCATACGGGCCGACCCACTCGGCCGCGTCGATGGTGCCCTTCTCCAGCGCGGGATAGATGTCGCCGCCGGCGAGCTGCTGCGGCACCACGCCGAGCTTGGCGAGCACCTGGCCGCCGATGCCGGCGATGCGCATCTTGAGGCCCTTGAGGTCCTCGACAGTCTTGATTTCCTTGCGGAACCAGCCGCCCATCTGGCCGCCGGTGTTGCCACCGGGGAACATCACGACGCCGTACTTCTTGTAGAATTCGTTGAGCAGGTTCATGCCGTTGCCGAACAGGAACCACGCGTTGATCTGGCGGGCATTGAGGCCGAACGGCACGGCGGTGCCGAGGCCGAAGGTCGGGTCCTTGCCCACGTAGTAATACGACGCCGAGTGGCACATCTCGACGGTCTTGTTGGTGGTGGCGTCGAGCGCCTGCAGGCCGGGGACGATTTCACCCGCCGCGAACACCTGGATCTGGAACTTGCCGTCGGTCGCGTCGGCCACCTGCTTCGCCATCAGCTCGGCGGCGCCGTAGATGGTGTCGAGGGACTTGGGGAAGGACGACGTGCAGCGCCACTTCACTTCCGGCGCCGTCTGGGCGATCGCCGGCATGGCCACGGCTGCGGAAGCGGCGACACCCGCGCTGGCGGCGGTGAGGAACTCACGGCGTTTCATGGAGAACTCCCTGGGGCTCTTTCACATCGCAGCGCCGCTTCTATGGGCGGGCCGTCGTACCGCTTTTAGAGCACGCGCCGTTCGGGCTCAACGCGGAGGAAGGTATGAATCGCCGCGCGCCGGGGAAAAAATGCCCCGGCGGCTCAAATTCGCGGCACCGGATCGACCGATGCCGTCGGTGCGTCACTCGATGACGATGCGCGGCGCCTGCCGGGTCTGGGCGGTGGCCTTGTCGAGGGCCGCCTTCACGCCGGTCGCCACATGCCGGTAGGCCGCCGCCTGCGGGCTGTCGGGATCGGAGATCAGGATCGGCAGGCCGGCATCCGACATCTCGCGGATGCGCATGTGCAGCGGGATTTCGCCGAGGAACGGCACGCCCAGCTTGTCCGCCTCCGCATGGGCGCCGCCGTGGCCGAAGATGTCGGACCGGCCGCCGCAATGCGGGCAGATGAAGTGGGACATGTTCTCCACAACGCCGAGGATCGGCACGTTCACCCGCTCGAACATGGCGACGCCGCGTCGCGCATCGATGAGCGCCAGATCCTGCGGGGTGGAGACGATGACGGCGCCGGCGAGGTTCACCTGCTGCGCCATGGTGAGCTGGGCATCGCCCGTGCCGGGGGGCATGTCCACCACCAGTACGTCGAGGGGACCCCACTTCACGTCCTTCAGCATCTGCGAGATGGCGGACATGACCATCGGCCCGCGCCAGATCATCGGCGTGTCTTCCTCCACGAGGAAGCCGATGGACATCAGCTGCAGGCCGAAATTCTCCAGCGGCAGCATGGTCTTGCCGTCCGCCGTGGTCTCCGGCTTCTGGGCGACGCCGGTGAGGCGCGGCACCGAGGGGCCGTAGATGTCGGCATCGAGCAGGCCGACCTTCAGGCCGAGATCCCGAAGCGCGATGGCGAGGTTGATGGAGGTGGTGGACTTGCCCACGCCGCCCTTGCCCGAAGCCACCGCGATGATGGAGGCGACGCCCGGCACGGCGATGCCGCGCGGCGCCGGCGCTCCTCCATGCGCACCGCCATGGGCATGGCCGTGGCCATGGCTATGCGCGGCCGGGGCTGCCGGCGCCTGCTTGCGCTCGGCGGTAAGGGTGACGAGGGCCGAGGCGACGCCCGGCAGCGCCTTCACCGCGTTTTCGGCGGCGATGCGCACATCCTCCCACGCCCGTGCCTGGGCCGGATCGATGTTGATGGAGAGATAGACCTTGCCCGACGTGACCACGACGCCGGACAAGGCCGGCGAGACGGAAAGCGCCACGCCTTCGGGCGTGCGCACCTTCGCGAGAGTGGAACGGACGGTGTCCTCGGAAAGCTCGGCCGTGTGGCTCATCATGTCACTCAACTCCCCGGCCGGGCGGCGCGCATCTGGGGCAGGCGCGGAGGCCGGGCTGGAATGATTTGAAATCATCTTCTGATTCGCACGAGAGGCGGCGGCTGCAAAGCCCGACATATGAGCGCTGCTTAAACGCTAGGCAGAGCTGACGCCGATCTCCCATGCGCATTCTTTTAATCCGGCTGTTGCGGCAGGGCTATATTTCCATTATTCACGAAATATGGAATTGAATCAGGCCGTCCCCGTCTTCTCCGCCCTCGCCCATGAAGGGCGCCTGAGTGCGCTGCGCCTTCTGGTCGAAGCAGGGCCGGAAGGGCTTGCGGCCGGGGAGATGGCGCGGCGGCTCGGCATTCCCCCGAATACGCTGTCGGCCAGCCTCTCCGTGCTCGCCCACGCCGGGCTTGTGACATCGCGCCGCGATGGCCGCTCCATCATCTATGCCGCTCAGTACGAGACGGTGAGCGATCTCATCGCCTTTCTCACCGACAAGTGCTGCGGGGGCCAGCCCGAGCTGTGCGCTCCGGCGGGGCCGGACGCCGGTGCGTGTGCCCCGAAGACCGCGCAGGAACGGCAGCCATCATGAACCAGATCAGCCCGCCCGCCGCCGCGCTCACGGAGGCCCGGCCCGTCGCGGCGTCTCCCGCCTTCGATCTGTCCCGGCGTCTCGCCGCCGAAACCCTCGGAACCGCGCTGCTGCTCGCCATTGTCATCGGCTCGGGCATCATGGGCGAGCGGCTGGCGGGCGGGAACACGGCGATCGCCCTGCTGGGCAACACGCTGGCCACCGGCGCGGGGCTCGTCGTGCTGATCGCCGCCTTCGGCCCGGTGTCCGGGGCACACTTCAATCCGGCGGTGACGCTGGTGTTCGCGCTGCGGCGGGAGATCGGCTGGCCCACGGCCGGCGCCTATGTGGCCGCCCAGCTTGCCGGGGCCGTCGCGGGCGTCCTCGCCGCCCACGCCATGTTCGCCGAGCCCATGGTGCAGATTTCCGGCAAGCTCCGGGACGGCCCGGCACAGGGCTTTTCGGAGGCGGTGGCGACCTTCGGCCTCGTGACGGCGATCCTCGCCACCGTGCGCGTGCGCCCGCAGATGGTGCCGGCCGTGGTCGGCCTCTACATCACCTCGGCCTACTGGTTCACGGCCTCCACCTCGTTCGCCAACCCTGCTGTGACGCTGGCGCGGAGCCTCAGCGATACCTTCGCCGGCATCGCGCCCCAGTCCGTTCCCCTGTTCCTGCTCGCCCAATCGGCGGGCGCCCTCGCCGCCGCAGTCCTGTGCGGCTGGCTTTTCCGCGAGAGATCCCGCCCATGAGCGATTTTCCCGTCACCATCTTCCACAACCCGCGCTGCGGCACGTCGCGCAACACCCTGGCGATGATCCGCGCCTCCGGCGTGGAGCCCACCGTGGTCGAGTATCTGAAGACCGGATG
The DNA here is from genome assembly GCF_043193615.1 of Xanthobacter aminoxidans. Classification (NCBI taxonomy): domain Bacteria; kingdom Pseudomonadati; phylum Pseudomonadota; class Alphaproteobacteria; order Hyphomicrobiales; family Xanthobacteraceae; genus Xanthobacter; species Xanthobacter aminoxidans. The sequence goes on from NZ_JBAFUS010000001.1 coordinate 1,074,483, forward strand.
GACCAAGGCGCAGCTCACGGACCTCGCCGCCGCCACCGGCGCGCCCCTGCGCGATCTCCTGCGCGCCAAGGAGCCGCTCGTCGCCGAGCTGAAGCTGGCCGAGCCGGGCGTGACGGATGCGCATTTGCTCGACGCCATGGTCGAGCATCCCATCCTGGTGAACCGGCCCATCGTGGTGACGCCCAAGGGCACCCGCCTGTGCCGGCCTTCGGAGGTCGTGCTCGACCTGCTGGAGACGCCGCCGGAGAGCTTCACCAAGGAGGACGGCGAGGTGGTGACGACCGGTCACTAGGAAGACGGCGGGGCGGGCCGCGACTGGTACGGGAAATGCTTCGCTCAGGTCCCTTGTCGTGAACCCGCCCAAGATCGTCACGCCGACCATGACCGTCACGCCCGCCCATGAAATTCCCCTCGGCATCCGCCGGAAGGCCATCGCGGTTCACGAGGCCGGACACGCTTTGGTGGCCATCCTGCTCAAGCGGGACGTGACCGAAGCGCTGCTGCGTCCGCCGGACGGATTGAGCGGGGAAACGCGGTTCGCCCATGGGGAAAGCGCCCCGCTCGACCTCTCGCAGGAAGCCGATCGGCGCCGGGCGGCCGACGCCATCGTCGTGCTCATGGCCGGGCAGGTCGCGGAGGCGGAATACTGGCGGCGGCACGCCTCGCTCTATTCGCCGAAGGTGAATTCCCATCGCAGCGACGCTGCGGAAGTCCTCACGCTCAAGTCCGGCCTCGCCCTCGGCCCGGAGCAGGATGCGCTGTTCACCGGCTACTGCATCGAGAAGGCGAAGAAGCTGGTGCTTGAGGATGCCGCCCAGGCGGCCATCCAGGAAATCGCCATGCGGCTGTCCGAAACCATGTCGATCCTGCGGACGGAGATGGACGAGATCATCACCCGCCACCGGGTGGAGCTGCGGCAGCCGTCGAGAGCGCACCGCTACTGACCCGAGGCGCAGGGTCAGAACCCCTTGATGCGCTGCACAAATCGCCCCGACCCGATGGTGCGGCGCGTCCGAAAGCGAAAATGCCGTGGGCAAGCCCCGCGCGGCGGGCCTGATCGCGCCCCATCGGTTGCCTTTCCCCTTGAGCCCGGAGCGAGTTTCGCAGACCGTTCAGCGCGCCAGCGAGTCGACGCGCTGGCCTGCATCAGGGCAAGAGGTCTCCATGTCACTACACACCCATGACCCTTCGGACGTGATCGGACGCGCCTGGGCGGTCAAGGCCAGCGCCGTCCTCGGATGGCTGACGGAGATCCCCGCCGCAGTGCTGGTGGTGGCCGAAATCCTCGTGCTGCTGGCGGGCGTCATCTTCCGCTATGCCCTGCACAAGCCGCTCATCTGGTCGGATGAGCTGGCCTCCATGCTCTTTCTCTGGCTGTCCCTGTTCGGCTCGGTGATCGCGCTCAATCGCGGCGAGCACATGCGCATGACGGCCATCGTCGGCATGATGAAGCCGCGCGCCCGCGCCTTCTTCGACATGATCGCCATCGCCGCCGCCGTGGCCTTCCTGCTGATGATCCTCCATCCGGCCATCGAATATGCGCAGGAGGAAGCCTATGTGGTGATGCCGGCGTTGGAGATCCCCAACACCTGGCGCGCCGCCGCCATTCCGGTGGGCACGGCGCTGATGCTGATGGTGGGGCTGCTGAAGCTCGCCCAGCACGCCACCGGCCGCGACGCGGTCATCGCCATCCTCGTGGTCGCCGCCATCGTCGGCGGCTTCTATGCGCTCGGCCCGGTGTTCCGGACGCTGGGCAACTACAACCTCTTGATCTTCTTCCTGTTCGGCGTGGGCGTGATGGTGCTGATGGCGGTGCCCATCGCCTTCTCCTTCGGCCTTGCCACCTTCGCCTACATCTCGCTCGCCACCCACACGCCGAGCATGGTGGTGATCGGCCGCTTCGACGAGGGCATGGGCCACCTGATCCTGCTCGCCGTGCCGCTTTTCGTGTTCCTCGGCCAGCTCATCGAGATGACCGGCATGGCGAAGGCGATGGTCGCCTTCCTCGCCAGCCTGCTCGGCCATGTGCGCGGCGGCCTGCATTATGTGCTGGTGGGCGCCATGTATCTCGTCTCCGGCATCTCCGGCTCGAAGGCGGCGGACATGGCGGCCGTCGCCCCGGTGCTGTTTCCGGAGATGACCAAGCGCGGCGCCAAGCCTGGCGACCTCGTGGCGCTGCTGTCGGCCACCGGCGCGCAGACCGAGACGATCCCGCCCTCCATCGTGCTCATCACCATCGGCTCGGTCACGGGCGTGTCCATCGCCGCCTTGTTCACCGGCGGCCTGCTGCCGGCGCTGGTGCTCGCCATCGCCTTGTGCTCGGTGGTGTGGTGGCGCTATCGCCACGAGGATCTGAGCGGCGTCACCAAGGCGAGCTGGGGCGAGGTCGGGCGCGCCTTCATCATCTCCGTGCCGGCCATCGCCTTGCCGTTCGTCATCCGCGCGGCGGTGATCGAGGGCGTCGCCACCGCCACCGAGGTGTCCACCATCGGCATCGTCTATTCGGTGGTGGCGGGCCTGCTCATCTATCGCCGGTTCGATTTCCGCCGCCTGTTCCCCATGCTGGTGGATACGGCGGCGCTCTCCGGCGCCATCCTGTTCATCATCGGCGCCGCCACCGGCATGGCCTGGGCGCTCACCCAGTCCGGCTTTTCCAACGCCTTGGCCGAGGCCATGCGCGCCCTGCCGGGCGGGTCGGCGAGCTTCCTCGCGGTGTCCATCGTCGCCTTCGTGGTGCTGGGCTCGGTGCTGGAGGGCATCCCCGCCATCGTGCTGTTCGGCCCCCTGCTCTTCCCCATCGCCAAGCAGGTGGGGGTGAACGAGGTGCACTATTCCATGGTGGTCATCCTCGCCATGGGCATGGGCCTGTTCGCGCCGCCCTTCGGCGTCGGCTATTACGCCGCCTGCGCCATCAGCCGCATCAGCCCGGACGCGGGCATGAAGCCCATCGTGGGCTACATGATCGCGCTGCTCATCGGCCTCATCATCGTCGCCGCCGTGCCGTGGATCTCCACCGGCTTCCTGTGACCAGACGGGCTGAGCCACCAACACCCCAAACGCAAACCGGCCGGATCGCAGGGCGATCCGGCCGGTTTTTCATGAGAGGCTAGAGCACGCGCCGATCAGATTGATTCAATTTGATCGGATCGCACTCTAGGACGTCAGCCCTTCACCATCGGGCACTTGCCATCGGCCATGGGGCGGAAGGCGTCCTTGGCGGGGATGGTCTCGACGAGGTTGTAATAATCCCACGGCCCCTTGGACTGGTCCGGCGTCTTCACCTGGAACAGGTACATGTTGTGGATGTGCCGGCCGTCGGCACGCACCTCGCCCTTGCCGAACAGCGGATCGTCGGAGGGCATCTCCTTCATCTTCGCCACCACCTTCTGGCCCTCGGTGGTGTTGGCCGCAGCGGCGGCGCGCAGATAATGGAGCGCGCCGGAATAGACGCCCGCCTGGTTGGCAGTCGGGCGACGGCCGTTCATCTGCGCCGCGAAGCGGTCGGCATAAGCGCGGGTGCCGTCATTCATGTTCCAGTAGAAGCCTTCGGTGAGGAACAGGCCCTTGGCCACCGGAAGCCCGAGAGAATGCACGTCGGTGACCTGCATCAGCAGCGCGGCGAGGCTCTGCTTCTGGGTGAGGCCGAACTCGGCCGCCGCCTTCACCGAGTTGATGGTGTCGCCCACCGCATTGGCGAGGGCCACCACCTGCGCGCCGCTGGCCTGCGCCTGCAGGATGAAGGAGGAGAAGTCCGACGCATTCGGCGGATGGCGGACGGAGCCGAGCACCTTGCCGTCGGGCGACGCCTTCACCACGGCCATGGCATCGGCCTCCAGCGCGTGGCCGAAGGCGTAGTCAGCCGTCACGAAGAACCAGGTGTCCTTCTTCGCCTTCAAGAGCGCAGCGGCCGTGCCGTGGGCGAGCGCCCAGGTATCGTAGGTCCAGTGGACGGTGTTGGGCGAGCACTTCTCGCCGGTGAGCAGCGCCGTGCCGGGGCCGGAGGCGATGAACGCGACGTTGGTGCCGCGCACCACCTCCTGCACCGCCAGCGCCACCGAGGAGAAGGGCACGTCGAGAATGGCATCCACGGTGCCGTCCGCCACCCACTTGCGGGCGGCGGCGGAGCCGACATCCGGCTTGTTCTGGTGATCGAGGGAGATCACCTCCACCTCGATGCCGGGATGCGCCTTCTTGAAATCTTCCGCGGCCAGGCGAGCCGACACGACGGAGCCGGTGCCGGTGGAATCGGCGCCGTTTCCGTTCAGGTCGGTGAGCACGCCGAGGCGGATCTTGTTGCCGGGGATTTCCGCGCGGGCGGGCGTCGGCGCGGCGAAGTGCGCCGCGGCGAGGAATGCGGCGCCCGCGACGAGCGCGAGCCGGGTTTTCCTGAGCATAGTTTTCTCCCTGTGTGTTCTTCTGGCTGTTCTTGAAACCCGCGCGGTCAGTTGCCGCGCACCTCTTCGAGCACCTTCTGCGCCACGTCCATGCGCACGCTGGCCCGCTCCACGAGCAGGCGGGCCACGCGGTCGATCTCCTCGCCCACGGCCCCCGCCATCATGGCGATGTTCTGGGCATGAAGGGCCATGTGACCCTTCTGGATGCCGGTGGTGGCCAGCGCCTTCAGCGCCGAGAAATTCTGCGCCAGTCCCACCGCCGCGATGATGCGGGCCAGCCGCTCGGCGGTGGTGACGCCGAGGATGGCGAGGCACGCGCGTGCCGTGGGATGCACCTTTGTGGCGCCGCCGATGAGCCCCACCGCCAGCGGCAACTCGATGGAGGCGGAAAGGTTGCCGTCCTTGTCCACCTCATAGGTGGTGAGCGATGAATAGCGGCCCGAGCGGGCGGCGTAGGCATGGGCGCCGGCCTCCACCGCGCGGGTGTCGTTGCCGGTGGCGAGCACCACGGCGGAGATGCCGTTCATGATGCCCTTGTTGTGGGTGGCGGCGCGATAGGGGTCGGCGGCGGCGAACTCATAGGCGGAAACGATGCCGTCGCGCACCGCCTCGCCGCCGATGTCGGCCGCCTTCCACACCGCCCGGGCGCGGGCGAGGCGACGGTCGGCGAGATTGGAGAGGATGCGCAGATAGACCCGCCCGCCGCTCCACGCCGCGATGGACGGCGCGAGCTTCTCCGCCATGGTGTTCACCGCATTGGCGCCCATGGCATCGCGGGTATCCACGATGAGATGGGTGACGACCATGGTGCCCGACGGCGTGTCCAGCAGGCGCACCTCAAGATCGCGGAAGCCGCCGCCCAGCGACACCAGCACCGGGTCGCAGGCATCGCACGCGGCCTTGATCTCGTCGCGCTTCTCCAGGATGCGGATGCGCGCGCCGGCCGGGTCCGCCACGTCCACCGCCTGCACCTGCGCGATCATCAGATTGCCGGAGACCGAGGTGAAGAAGCCCGTTTCGTAAACCTGCTTCGCCGCATTGCAGACGGCGGCGACCACGGAGGATTCCTCCGTCGCCATGGGGACCAGCACGTCCTCGCCATCGATCTTCATGTTGGTGGCGACGCCCACTGGAATGTTCATGGTGCCGATGACGTTCTCGATCAGCTTGTCGGCGAGCATCGGATCGAGATTGCCCATGTTGGCGAGGTGCGCGACCTGCGCCTCGTCCAGCCCGGCGAAACCGGCGACGAGATCGAGCCGGTCGCGCGGGCTCAGCTTGTGGAAGCCGGCAATGCGGGAGGAGCGGTTGGAGCCGGCGGCGCTGGTCATCTTGGGGCCTTCCTGTGGTCGCGCGACATCGCCGGGTGGCGGACGCGAGGCAGGCGCGAAGGCAAGCCCGCCGCACCCTTTTCGGGTGGCGCGGTTCCGGCGTTCCGTCCCTGTCTCTTGTCGGCCGCGCGTGGCGTGCCTGTTGGGGCGGACTTTCCGCTGAGGCGAGGGGTACGGCAAGGAACACTTTGCGTTGGAAACGATGCAGCCGTACCCTTCATTTCATGGGTACGGTCGAGCAACTTCTTGAGGACGACGAAAGCCTGACGCGGGTGGACGCGGTAGTCCGCCTCCTGTCGCGCCGCATCGATGCCGGCCAGTTGCGGCCGGGGGAGAAGCTCCCCTCCATCCGCGCCGCCTTCGCGGCCTATGGCGTCTCGCGCAACACGCTGGTGGAAGCCTATGAGCGGCTCGCCGCCTCCGGCCGGATCGAGGCGCGGCCGGGCTCCGGCTTCTATGTGATGCGGACCCGCGCCGCCCCGGTGCGTCCGCCCGCCCCGCCCGCCGTCATCGAGGCGGTGGACAGCGTGTGGCTGCTGCGCGAGCAGCTGGAGCAGCATTACGACGTGCGCGTGGGCGACGGCCGCCCGCCCCCGTCCTGGATGGAAGGCTCGGAGGTGGGGCGCTATCTCAAGCCCATCAACCGCCCCGGCCGCCGCCCCTTTCCGGCGAGCTATGGCAGCCCCTTCGGCTTCCCCCTGTTGCGCGAGGCCATCGCCGCCCTCCTCGCCGAGCGGGCCATCGCCGCCGATCCCGCGCGGGTGCTGCTGACGCAGGGCGCCAATCACGCGCTGGACCTGATCGTGCGCATGCTGGTGGAGCCGGGCGATACGGTGCTGGTGGATTCGCCCGGCTATTATCCCCTCTTCGGCAAGCTGCGCCTCGCCAAGGCGCGCACGCTGGGCGTCCGCCGCACGCCCGAGGGGCCAGACGTAGCGGACCTCGCCGAGAAGGCGGCGCAATCGGGCGCCAAGCTGTTCTTCACCCAGTCGCTGGCTCACAACCCCACCGGCTCGTCCCTGACGCCGGCGGTGGCCTACCGGCTGTTGCAGGTGGCCACCCGCTATGGCCTGCTGGTGGTGGAGAGCGACCCGTTCGCGGACATCCTGCCCGCCTCCCACCCGCGCCTCGCCTCGCTGGACCAGTTGGAGCGGGTGATCCATGTGGGTACCTTCGCAAAGACCCTCTCGGCAAGCCTGCGCTGCGGCTATGTGGTGGCCTCCGCCGATCTCATCGAGCGGCTGGGGGCGCTCAAGATGGTGACGAGCGTGAACTCCTCCGGCTATGTGGAGCGCATCGTCCACGATCTCATCACGTCCGGCCAATATCGCCGCCACCTCAAGCGGCTGCGCGGCCGCGTCTCGGCGGCGACCGATCAGGCGCAGGCGACGCTGGGCCGCCTCGGCCTGCCCATCTTCGGCCCACCGGGCGGCGGCTTCTATCTCTGGTGCGAACTGCCCGACGGGCTAGACGACAGCGCCCTCTCCCGCCGCGCCGCCGAGCGCGGCATCCTGCTGGCACCGGGCGCGGTGTTCCATCCCGACGCGGAGCCGCGCCGGCCATCGCTGCGGATAAACGTGGCCTATGCGGACGACCCGCGCTTCGAGAAATTCATGGGCGAAATCCTCGCCGGGGCCTGATCTCAATCGAAGCCGTAGAGCGCGGATGGATTGTCGATGAAGATGCGGAGGCGGGTGTCCGCATCGGCGCGGTCGAGGCCGAGCAGAAGGGCGGGGTCGAGGTCGTCGGGCATGCCCTCGAACAGCTCCGTGTGCGGCCAATCGCTGGCCCAGAGCAGCCGGTCGGTGCGACAGGCGAGGAGTGCCGCCACATAAGGCGCGAGCGCGCCGTAGCCGTTCGGCCCCCGGCGACACAGGCGGTAGGGCGCGGAAAGCTTCACCCAGAGATTGCCTTCGGCAACAAGCTCCATCACCTCGCCGAAGGGGCCGCCCTCCAGCGGCAGGCCGGGGGCGAGGAAGCCCATGTGGTCCAGCACCACCGGCACCGGGCAGGCGCGCACGATGGGCGCGAGGCTGAAGCCTTCGCCGATGACCGCCTGAAGCTGGATATGCCAGCCGAACGCCCCGATCCGCGCGGCGAGGCGCGCCAGATCTGCAAGGGAAAGCCCGCCGGGATTGCGCCGGTTGATGCGGATGCCGCGCACGCCCGACGCATGGAGCGCGGCGAGTTCAGTATCGCTCACCTCCGGCGCCACCACGACCACCCCGCGCAGACGCTTCGGATCACGCCGCAGCGTGTCGAGCAGGGCCGAATTGTCCGTGCCGTAGACGCTCGGCTGCACCAGCACGGCGCGATCGATGCCCAGCGCCGTCATCACCGGCCGGTAGGTGTCGAACGTCACCGGCTGCGGCGTGTAGTTGCGCCCGGCGACCAGCGGATAGTGCTCGGGCGGGCCAAACACGTGCATGTGCGTGTCGCACGTGCCGGGCGGCAGCACGCGCGCGGCCGACGCCTCCGTGAAGGGGCGCGGCGGCAGGCAGAGCGGGGCGTCGGCACTCATGCGCTCCCCCTCAGCGCGGGACCATGAAGTCGAAATCGCAGCCCTCGTCGGCCTGCAGCACGGTCTGCTGGAACAGCCGGGCATAGCCGCGCTCCGGCAGCGGCCGTTCGGGCACGTCCGCGAGGATGGCGCGGCGGCGGGCGAGTTCGTCTTCCGCCACCAGAAGGTCGATGCGCCGGCCTTCCACGTCGAGGCGGATCATGTCGCCGCTCTCAACCAGCGCCAGCGGCCCGCCCACCGCCGATTCCGGCGTGATGTGCAGCACGATGGTGCCGAAGGCCGTACCGCTCATGCGGGCATCGGAGATGCGCACCATGTCCTTCACCCCCTGCCGTCCGAGCTTTTTCGGAATGGGCAGATAGCCCGCCTCGGGCATGCCCGGCGCGCCCTTGGGGCCGGTGTTGCGCAGCACCAGCACGTCGTCGGCGGTGACGTCGAGGTCGGGATCATCGATGCGCGCGGCCATGTCGGCCACAGAATCGAACACCACCGCCCGGCCGGTGTGCTGCAACAGCCGATCGCTTGCGGCCGCCTGCTTGAGCACGGCGCCGCCTGGCGCGAGATTGCCGCGCAGCACCACCATGGAGCCCTGCGCCTTGATGGGATGGGAGCGCGGCCGGATGACATCCTGCCCGGGCACCTCCTCGGCGTTCGCGACCACCTCGCGCAGGGTGCCGCCGCCCACGGTGGGCGCATCGAGGTCGACGAGATCACCGAGCTGCTTCAGCAGCTTGGGCACGCCACCGGCGTGGTGGAAATGCTCCATGTAGTGCGCGCCGGAGGGCTTCAGATCCACCAGCACCGGCACGTCGCGGCCGATGGCATCCAGCGTCTCCAGCTCCAGCCGCACGCCGGCGCGGTTGGCGATGGCGGTGAGGTGGATGATGCCGTTGGTTGAGCCGCCGATGGCCTGCATCACCACCAGCGCATTGTGGAAGGCTGCCGGGGTGAGCAGCGCGCTCGGCTTCGGACCACCCTCCACCGCGAGCCGCGCGGCGACCTTGCCGCTCTGTTCCGCCAGCCGCACCCGCTCGGCATGGGGCGCGGGGATGGATGCGCTCATGGGTAAAGAGAGGCCGAGCGTCTCGGTGATGCAGGCCATAGTCGAGGCGGTGCCCATGACCATGCAGGTGCCCACGGACGGCGCGAGACGACCGTTCACCGTATCGATCTCGACCTCGTCGATCTCGCCGGCGCGGTGCGCGCTCCACAGCCGCCGGCAATCGGTGCAGGCGCCCAGCACCTCGCCGCGATGATGGCCCACCACCATGGGGCCCACCGGGACCACCACGGTGGGCAGGTCCACGCTCGCCGCGGCCATGATCTGCGCCGGCAGGGTCTTGTCGCAGCCGCCGATCACCACCACCGCGTCCATGGGCTGGGCGCGGATCATCTCCTCCGTGTCCATGGCCATCAGATTGCGCAGGAACATGGAGGTGGGATGGGCGAAGCTCTCGTGGATGGAGATGGTGGGAAACACCATGGGCATGGCCCCGGCCAGCATCACGCCGCGCTTCACCGCCTCGATGAGCTGGGGCGCGTTGCCGTGGCAGGGGTTGTAATCGCTGTAGGTGTTGGTGATGCCGACGATGGGCCGGTCCAGCGCGTCGTCCGAATAGCCCATGGCCTTGATGAAGGCCTTTCGCAGGAACAGCGCGAACCCGTCGTCGCCGTAGCTCGTCAATCCTTTTCGCAATCCCCGCGCCATCCTCGCCTTCCCCGTGCCGATCATCGCCGACCTGAAGGCGGAGAATTTCCCCACCTGATCTGATTGTCAATAATAGATGCCCACAAACGCGACATAAGACGAAAAATGCGCCGTCATTCGGAATCATTATTGACAATAATCCAACCTCCGCCCAGTCTCCCCGCAAACCCCGGGCATAACGGGACTAAGCGGGAGGAACGCGGATGACGAGCATTCGAGGCGTTGGAAAAGCTTCGGGGTGGGGATTGGGGCGAGGCCTGTGCGCGGCGGTTGCCGTTGCCGCGGCGATGGGCGGGGGCCACGCCTTCGCGCAGACCGAAATCACCATGTGGAGCAACTGGCCAGACGAGCCCGCCAAGAAGGAATGGGTGACGGCCCGGGTGAAGGACTTCGAGGCCGCCAACAAGCAGTGCACGGTGAAGCTCAGCTTCATCCCGAAGGCCGACATCTACACCCAGGCGAAGTCCGCCGTGCGCACCGGGCAGGCGCCCGACATCTTCTACATGGAGCCCGACCAGCCGGAATTCCTCGCCGGCGGCTTCCTTGAGCCCCTCGACGGCTACATCGACCTCAACGGCCTCGAAGACTGGGCCAAGCCCGCCTGGACCTCCAAGGGCAAGGTCTATGGCGTGCCGGTGGAGGCCTATACGGTCGAGCTCTACTACAACAAGGATCTGGTGAAGAAGGTGGGCGTGGACGTGCCGGCCTCCTTCCAGCTCACGCAGGCGCAGTTCACCGATCTGGTGAAGAAGGGCGTCGCCGCCGGCATCACGCCGGTGTCGCAGGGCGTGGGCGACCGCCCCTTCCCCGGCGGCCAGCTGCTGTTTGAATCGCTGCTGCGCAAGCTCGGCCCGGACGACTACAAGAAGCTTCTGAACGGCGAACTGTCGTTCAAGGATCCGCGCGTGCAGGAGGTGATGACCTGGGTGAAGGAGCTGGTGGATGCCGGCGCCTATCCCAAGAGCTTCTCGACGCTGAAGCTCGGCGAGTCCCACTTTTACTTCTACAATTCTCCTGGCTCCCTCACCTTCCCCGACCCCAGCTGGTTCACCGGCCGCGCCTTCGCCGCGCCGGAGAAGGGCGGCATGCCGGCGAACTTCCCGCTCGGCATCATGAAGTTCCCGGCCATGGACAAGGGCGCCTGCCCGAACTGCAAGACGCTGGCGGTGGCCGGCAGCTTCGTCATGTATTCCAAGGGCAAGAACAAGGATTGCGCCGGCGCGCTACTCAAATCCATGGCCAATGCCGAGAATGGCACCAAGTGGATCAGCGAGGTGTCGCTGCAGAGCGGGCTCAAGTCCGATCCGGCAAAGATCGTCAGCCCGCACAAGGCCTATTTCGACGAGCTGAACGCCCGCAACAAGGACGTGACCTACTTCTTCGGCACGCCCCTGCTCTACTACCGGGCCAAGTGCGCCGAGACCTATATCCAGGTCATGAACAACGCCTTCCCCGCCGGCCTCATCAGCGTTGCGGATGCGGCGGAGAAGATGGACGCCGCCTGCCTGAAGAAGTGAGCGATGCCCGACGCCATTTCCCTTCGAACCGCGGCCAAGAGCGGGGAGGCGAAAGCCTCCTCGCGGGCCACCCTCGCCGACCCCAGGCGCGCCACGCGGCTGGTCCTCGCCATCTTTCTCGGGCCGGCTTTGCTGGTCTATTGCGGGCTCACGGCCTATCCGGCCTTCCGCACCATCTTTGACAGCTTCTTCACCATCGAGGGCATGGACGCGACCTTCGTGGGCTTCGCCAACTATCGCGAGCTGATGGGCGACGAGACCTTCTGGGTCGCCGTGCGCAACACCTTCATCTGGTCCTTCGTCGCCCCCGTCATCGATGTCGCCACCGGCCTCCTGCTCGCCCTCGCGCTCTATGCCGGCGTGCCGTTCGCGCGCTTCCTGCGCGTCGCCTGGTTCACGCCGGTGCTGCTCTCCTACGTGGTCGTCGCGATCCTGTGGATGTGGATCTACAATTACGACTGGGGCGTGCTGAACGTGATGCTGCGGGCCGTGGGCCTCGGCGATCTCGCCTCATCCTGGCTCGGCGATCCCAATCTCGCCCTCGCCGCTGTCATCGTCACCCATGCGTGGAAGTGGGCGGGCTTCAACATGGTGGTGTGCCTCGCCGCCATCCACTCTTTGCCCAAGGAAGTATTGGAAGCCTCCGACCTCGACAATTGCGGCTGGGGCGCCAAGCTGCGCTACATCATCATCCCCATGCTGCGGCCGACGCTGCTGTCGCTCTACATCCTGTCGTTCATCGGCAAGATGAAGGTGTTCGACCTCGTCTGGATCATGACCCAGGGCGGGCCTTTGTGGGCGACGGAGACGGTCTCCACCTACGTCTACAAGCGCGCCTTCAACTGGAACACTTTCGACCTCGGCTATCCCTCCGCCATCGCCACCGTGTGGTTCCTGGTGGTGTGCGCCGCGGTCATCATCCTCAACCGCGTGCTCGGCTCGCGCGAGCGGCTGGAGTATTGAGATGGCCGCAACCCTCGCCGCCGCCTCCGGCCGCGCGCCGCTGCCGCGCCTGTTCTCGCGGGGCATCCTCGCGCTGGTGCTGGGCGTCTACACCATCTACCAGCTCGGCCCGTTCCTGTGGCTCGCCACCATGTCGGTGCGCACCACGGCGGAGATCAGCGCCGATCCCTATGCCTGGCCGAGCCCCCTGCACCTCGACCAGTTCCGCACCGCCTGGGTGGATTCCGACTTCGCCACCTACTTCTGGAACTCCACCCTGGTGGTGGTCGGCGCGGTGGCGGTGCTCACCTTCATCGGCGCCGCGGCGGCCCATGCGCTGGCGCGCTATCGCTTCCGCGGCAACCGGCTGATCTACGGCATCCTGTTCTCGTCCATCATCTTCCCACCGCAGATCACCCTGATCTCGCTGTACCAGATCCTGGTGGACTACAATCTCTACAACAGTCTGTTCGGGCTGGCGCTGGTCTATATCTCGCTCCAGCTGCCATTGACTGTGTATCTCTTGGAAGGCTTCTTCGCCCGCATCCCGCAGGACCTGTTCGACGCCGCCAAGATGGACGGCTATGGCGACCTCGAGATCTTCTGGCGCATCGTGCTGCCGGTGGGCATGCCGGCCATCGCCACCACGCTGATCCTGAACTTCATCCAGCTCTGGAACGAGTTCCTGTTCGCCGTGGTGCTCATCACCGATCCGGACAAGCGCACGCTGCCCATCGGCATCCGCGCCTTCATGGGCGACCATTTCCAGGACATCGGCATGATCGCCACCGGCGTCATGATCTCGGTCATCCCAGTCATCGTCGTCTACGTCTTCTTCTCCGAAAAGCTGATCCGCGGCATGACCGCCGGCGCGATCAAGTGAGGCTGAATCCAGTGAGGCTGCCATGGCAGTGGTGAAACTCGACAAGATCGTGAAGCGCTATGGCGGCGGCGGGCCCGTCGTGGTGGAGGACGTGGACCTCACCATCGACGACGGGGAGTTCATGGTGCTGCTCGGCCCCTCGGGCTGTGGCAAGTCCACGACGCTGCGCATGATCGCGGGGCTGGAGACCATCTCCGGCGGCACCCTCTCCATCGACGGGCGGGTGGTGAACGACGTGCCGGCCAAGGACCGCGACATCGCCATGGTGTTCCAGTCCTACGCGCTCTATCCGCACATGAGCGTCGCCGACAACCTCGCCTTCGGCCTGCGCCGCCGCGCCATCCCCAACGCCGAGATCGAGCGGCGGGTGAAGGAGGTGGCGGCGCTCCTCGGCCTCGCACCGCTGCTGACGCGCAAGCCCAGCGCCCTCTCCGGCGGCCAGCGCCAGCGCGTGGCGCTGGGCCGGGCCATGGTGCGCGAGCCGCAGGTGTTCCTGTTCGACGAGCCGCTGTCGAACCTCGATGCGGCGCTGCGCGTGAACACCCGCAGCGAGATCATCAAGCAGCACCACCGCCTCGGCTCCACCATGATCTACGTCACCCACGACCAGGTGGAGGCGATGACCATGGGCACCCGCATCTGCGTGATGAACGCCGGCAAGGTGGCGCAGATCGGTGCGCCGCTGGATGTGTATTGGCAGCCGGCCAACACTTTCGTCGCCCGATTCCTCGGCTCGCCGCCCATGAATCTGATGGACGCGACGCTCGCAGCCGCCACGCGCCGCGCGGCGAGCCCGGCGCTCGATGCGCCGCTCGCCCGCTGGAGCGACGGCGTGCTTCAGGCGCGGGACGGCCGCAAGGTGACGCTCGGCGTGCGTGCGGAGGACATGGCGATCGATCCCGCTGCCCTCGGCGGCGCGCCGGGCGGGCGCGTCACCGGGCGCACAATCGCGGTGGAGCCGCTGGGCGCCGAGACGCTGCTTCTGCTGGAACTGCCCGGCGGCGGCGAGATCACCGCCCGACTGCCCCGCCACGTCACAGCGACGCCCGATCAGGAGGTGGTGCTCTTCTTCCGGGCCGACGCCGCCTATCTGTTCGATGCCGAGACGGGCGACGCCATCGCCCCGCTGGAGACCGGCGCTGCCGCCGTTCGCGCCGCCGTGCAGCGGAGGACGCACTGATGGCCGCGCCGCTCCGCGTCGGGCTCATCGGCGCCGGCTGGGTCACCCAGCATCACCTGAAGGGCTGGGCGGCGCTGGGCGAGGCGGCGAAAGTCGTGGCCATCGCCGATCCCTCGCCCGAGCGCGCCGCCGAGCGGGCGGGCGCTTTCGGCATCCCCGCCGTCTTCACCGGCGCCGAGGAGATGCTGGCGACCGGCGGCCTCGATGCGGTGGACATCGCCGCGCCCCGCGCCGTCCATGCCGAACTCGCCCGCCTCGCGGCGCGCCACGGCCTGCCCATTCTGTGCCAGAAGCCCCTCGCCCCCACCCTGCCGGAGGCCGAGCAACTGGTGGCCGACATCGGCGGACAGGTGCGCCTGATGGTGCATGAGAACTGGCGTTTCCGCGCTTATTACCGGCAGGCCGCCGCATGGCTCCGCGCCGGGCGCATCGGCACGGTGCGCGCCGCCCACCTCTCCCTCGTCACGTCGGGCACGGTGCCGGATGCGGAGGGGCGTTTCCAGGCGCTGGAGCGCCAGCCCTTCATGCGCGAGGAACGGCGCATGCTGGTGGCGGAAGTGCTCATCCATCACCTCGATACCCTGCGCATGCTGCTCGGCCCGCTGAAGGTGGAGGCCGCCGCCCTCAGCCGCACCTGCAACGCCATGGCGGGCGAGGATGGCGCCGTCATCCAGCTCTCCACCGCGCACGGTGCCGGCGTCTCCATCTTCGCGAGCTTTGCGGCCTATGGCGTGCCGCCGCAGCAGGCGGACCGTCTGACCATTCTCGGCGACGCCGGCACGCTCAAGCTCGACGGCTCCACCCTCTCCCTCGCCGGCCCCGAGCCGGAGCGGCTGGACTATGATCCTGAGGCGACCTATCTCGGCTCCTATGCTGCGACGATTGCCCATTTCGTCGCGTGCCTTCAGAGCGGCGCGCCTTTCGAGACTTCGCCGCAGGACAATCTGGAGACCTTGCGGCTGGTGGAAGACTGCTACAGGCTTTCCGGATTCGAGACGGCGAACAGGAGCGCCGCATGAGCGAAGCGTCCCTTCCCGCATCGCGGGCCGACGAGCAGGCCGAGGTGCAGCGTCGGCTGGAGGATGACATCATCTTCGGCCGTTTCGCGCCCGGCTCCCGGCTGGTGGAAGACACGCTGATGGCGCGCTACGGCGCCTCGCGGCACTACATCCGGCAGGCGCTGGTGCAGCTGGAGCGCACCGGCGTCGTGCGGCGCGAGAAGAATGTGGGCGCCACCGTCTGCTCTTACTCCGCCGAGGAGGTACAGCAGATCTATGCGGTGCGCGAGATGCTCACCCGGCAGGCCGCACTGATGATCCCCCTGCCCGCCCCGCCGGAGCTGATCGTCCGCCTCAAGGAGATCCAGGCCGATTATTGCCGCCATGCCGATGCCGGCAACCTGCGCGGCATCCACGAGACCAATGACCTGTTCCACCTGACCCTGTTCTCGGGCTGCGGAAACCCCTATCTGGTGCGCACGCTGCAGGACTACATGGGCTATACCCTGCCCATGCGCGCCAAGAATCTCGCCGATCACGCCGGGCTCCAGCTCTCCCGCCGCCAGCACGATATCATGATCGAGCTGCTCGGAGGCACGGACAGCTGGGCGCTGGCGCAGCTCTGCGTCGATCACATGCAATACAGCAAGGCAGACTACCTTGCGCGCACCGCCGGCACGGCGGCCTCGGGTCGATTGGCGATCGCCGACTGACCTCCCCCCTGCCGACATGACGAAGGATGGACCATGGATCTCGGACTGAAAGGCAAGACGGCCCTCGTGCTCGGCGCGGGCGGCGGGCTCGGCAGCGCCATCGCGGCGACGCTGGCGGCGGAGGGCGCGAAGGTGGCGCTGGGCGACATCGACCTCGCCGCAGCCGGTGCAGTGGCGGAGCGCATCGCGGCCGTGGGCGGCGAGGCGATGGCGCTCAAGTTCGACCTTTCCGACCTCGCCGGCATCGATGCGCGCATCGCCGAGATCGAGGCGAAGCTCGGCCCGGTGGACGTGCTGGTGAACAACACGGGCGGCCCGCCCCCCACCCCGGCCGCCGGGCAGGACCCGGCGCTGTGGGCCAAGAGCTTCAACGACATGGTGCTCTCGGTGATCGCCATCGCCGATCGGGTGCTGCCCGGCATGCGCGCACGCAAATGGGGCCGCATTATCACCTCCACTTCCTCCGGCGTGGTGGCTCCCATTCCCAATCTTGCCATCTCCAACGCGCTGCGCCTGTCGCTGGTGGGCTGGTCGAAGACGCTCTCCCGCGAGGTGGCGCGCGACGGCATCACCGCCAACATCATCCTGCCCGGCCGCATCGCCACCGACCGCATCAAGTTCCTCGATGCCAAGAAGGCCGAGCGCGAGAACCGCACCGTGGAAGAGGTGGCTGCGGAAAGCACGGCCTCCATCCCCGTCGGCCGCTATGGCGACCCGCAGGAATATGCCAACGTGGTGGCCTTCCTCGCCGGCACGCCCTCGTCCTATGTCAACGGCTCGGTCATCCGCGTGGATGGCGGCCTCATCGCCAGCATCTGATCGGGTTCATCATGCTTCTCGACGCCAGCGCCTCCGGCCTGTTCCCCATCGCCCCCACCCCGTTCACGCCGGACGGGAAGATCGACGAGGGCTCCCTCGACACACTGATCGCCCGCTATCTCGCGGCCGGTGCCACCGGCGTGACGGTGCTCGGCATCATGGGCGAGGCGCCCAAGCTGGAGCCGGAGGAATCCCTCGCCATCACCGCGCGCTTCATCGCCGGCTTCGGCCGGCTGCCGGTCATCGTCGGCGTCTCAGCGCCGGGCCTCGCCGCCATGCGCTGGCTGGCGCGCGCCGCCATTGACAAGGGCGCGGCGGGCGTCATGATCGCCCCGCCCCCGGCCCTGCGCACGGACGACCAGATCACCGGCTATTACCGGCAGGCCATCGAGGCCATCGGTGCCGACATCCCCTTCGTCATCCAGGACTATCCGCTCACCCTCACCGTGCAGATGACGCCCAAGGTCATCCGCCAGATCGTTGAGGAGAACCCCTCCTGCGTGATGCTGAAGCACGAGGACTGGCCGGGGCTGGAGAAGATCTCGGCGCTGCGCGCCTTCCAGAAGGAAGGCTCCATGCGCCCCATCTCCATCCTCACCGGCAATGGCGGCCTGTTCCTCGATTTCGAGATGGAGCGCGGGGCGGACGGCGCCATGACCGGCTACGCCTTCCCCGAGATGCTGGGCGAGGTGGTGAAGCTGCAGAAGGCCGGCGAGCGGGACAAGGCGCATGACCTGTTCGATGCCCACCTCCCGCTCATGCGCTACGAGCAGCAGCAGGGCGTCGGCCTCGCGGTGCGCAAATATGTGATGATGAAGCGCGGCTTCATCGCCTCCGACGCCCAGCGCAAGCCTGGCTCGGCTCTCTCCGCCACCGCGCGGGCGGAAGTGGACTACCTGCTCTCCCGCCTCGCCCGGCACGATCCGCGCGCGGCGATCTGAGCGCCGAGGCCTGACGTTCTCGATCGCGGCGGCTCCGGCAGACGGGGCCGCTGCGGTTCGTTTTCAAAGCCCCCCAATCACCGCGCCACCCACGTGCCGCTGCCGGCGATCTCCTCGGAAATCCGCCGCCCCGCCTCGATGACCGCGGCGCGGATGGCCGGCGACGCGCCGGCGAGATCCTCCGCCGCCAGCACGAGGCTGACCCCGGCGATGACCTGCTTGTTGACGAGGACCGGCGCCGCGATGCCCGCGCGCCCCTCGGCGACCTCCGAGACCGTCTCCACCACGCCGTCGCGGCGGATGGCGCGCACCTCGGCCTTGAACGCTTTCCAGTCGCCGTGTCCGAGACGGGCGCGGATGGTGTCTTCGTTGTCGAGATAGATGCGCTTCAGCGAGCGGTCATCAAGATGGGCCAGCACCACCTTCGAGGAGGCGCCGGCGAAGAGCGGCATGGCCACGCCCCGCTCATAGGTGGTGATGGGATGGGGGGCGGTGCCATGCTCCTGATGCACGCACATCACCGTGTCACGATAGCGCCGGCAGAGGATCGCCGTCGCGCGCTGGGTGGTCTGGTCAAGCAGTTCGTGCATCACCCGTGAGGCGATGGGGATCAGCGTGTCCCCCTGCCGCAGCAGCCGATCATACTCGATGAAGGCGGGGCCGAGCACATAGCCGGCGCCGATGACGGGATCGAGAAAGCCGGCCCGGCAAAGCTCCTGCACGTCGCGATAGGCGGAACTCTGGGACACGCCCGTTTCCTGGGCGATGTCCTCCACCGTCAGCGGCCAGGGGCGTCCGCGAAACAAACCCATGACCTGAAGAATCCTGCTGGCCAACCTCGCCCTCCCGAAGAATGATACTTTATATCATTCAGTAAGAATTTCGCAAAATTCCTACATGTTGCGAATTATGCTTGAAGGAGATGGAAAGTTCGAGCACTCTTTCGGCAGATGACGCGCGGCAAGACGCGTCCCCCTTCCGGAGAGAGATGATGAAGCGCGTCCTTCCCCGCCTCGTTGCCGCCGCCCTCGCCCTCAGCCTTCCGCTCGCCGGGGCTCATGCACAGGCGCCCAAAACCGAAGTGAAGCTCGCCGTTCTGGCGCCGAGTGCGCTGTTGTGGCTGCACGCCATCGCCGTGGACAAGGGCTTCTACGACAAGCGAAACATCACCGTGCGCGAGCTGCGCGCATCGGACAGCCCGGCGCTGCTTCAGGCGGTCGCCTCCGGCAGCGCGGATGCGGGCATCGCCCTCGGCGATCTCGCGGTGCGGGCCATCGACAAGGGCGCTCCGGTCATCATCGCCGGCGCGGTGCTCGACAAGACCATCCTGCGCCTCTACGGCGCCAAGGGCACCGGCTCCATGAAGGATCTCGCCGGCAAGCCGCTCACCGCGGGCGCGGTCAAGGGTGGCACCGCCAACCTCCTGAAGTATCAGCTGAAGCAGGCGGGCGTGGACCCGGCCGGCGCGCAGATGGTGTCCATCGCCAATTCCCGCGACCGCATCATCGCCATGGGCAACGGTCAGGTGGCCGGCGCGCTGCTCATCGCTCCCTTCGACACCCTCGCCGGGCGCGAGGGCGCCGTGCTGCTCGATGTCTATCGCGAGCCCTATGTCCAGACCCCCCTCGTGCTGAACAAGTCCTGGGGTGAAGCGCCCGCCACGCGCCCTGCCGCCATCGCGCTGACACAGGCGCTGAAGGAGGCGGCCGCCTTCATCGACAATCCGGCCAACAAGGATGCGGCCATCGACGTGCTCGCCGCCTACACCAAGACGCCGCGCGACGTGGTGGAGGATTCCTATGCCTTCATCGTGAAGGAGCAGAAGGCCATCCCCGCCGATCTCTCCGTCCCCGCGGCGGGCCTTGAAAACCTCTACAAGATCGACGCCGCGGTGGGTGGCGATCCCGCGTCACAGGCCTTCGACCTCAAGCGCTACTACGACCCGAGCTACATCGCCGGCAAGTGAGCGGAGCGCAGCGAGAGGAGCCGACACCATGGCCCATTTTCGCGACATGCGGACGCCGGTGACGCTGCTCACGGGCTTCCTCGGATCGGGCAAGACCACCCTGCTCAACGGGTGGCTGCGCGACCCGGCGCTGAGCGACGCGGCCGTCATCGTTAACGAGTTCGGCGAGATCGGCATCGACCATGCGCTGATCGCCGCCAGCTCCGACAACACCATCGAGCTGTCCACCGGCTGCCTGTGCTGCACGGTGAAGGGCGACCTCGTGGAGACCCTGCGCGACCTCACCGAGAAGCGCGCGCGGGGCGAGGTGAAGGCGTTCGCGCGGGTCATCATCGAGACCACCGGGATGGCCGATCCCGGCCCTGTCATCCAGGCCCTCATCACCTTCCCCGTGGCGCGCACCTATCGCCTCGGGCGGGTGGTGACGGCGGTGGATGCGGTGCAGGGCATGGGCACGCTCGACCGCCACGCGGAAGCGCGCAAGCAGGTGGGCGTTGCCGACGAGGTGGTGCTGACCAAGGCGGACCTCGCGGGCGCCGACTTAGCCCCGCTGGAAGCCCGCATCGCCGGCCTTTCGCCCGGCGCGCGGCTGCATCTGTCCTCGCTCACCCACCTCGCCCAGCCCACCCTGCTCGACGGCATCGACCCCGCCGACCCGAACACCCGTCCGAGTGAAGTGCGCGCCTGGCTGCGCGCGGAGGCTTTCGAGGCCGCGGACCCCGTCCAGCACCGCGAGGATATCGGCTCCTTCTGCCTCGCCTTCGAGGATCCCCTCCATTGGGAACACGTCTCGGCGTGGCTCGATGCATTGGCCATCGCCCATGGCGATGACCTGCTGCGGGTAAAGGGCATTCTCGCCATCGCCGGCCGCAGCAAGCCGGTGGTGGTGCAGGCGGTGCAGCGGCTGTTCTCACCGCCGGTGGAGCTGTCCGCCTGGCCGGAGGGGATGGCGGGCTCGCGCATCGTCTTCATCACGCGCGGGCTGTCGCAGGCCTACGTGACCGAGGTGCTGGACGTGATCCGCACCCGCCCGGTGGCGCTCGATCTCGCATCCTGACGCGCCACGGGCCGCATCCTTTTCATATTGGCCCGTGCGGGCCTCGTCCTCGGGAGAGTAGCTTGGATACCATCATCAAGAACGGCCTCGTCGTGACTGCGGACGGCCGCTTCGAGGCCTCCATCGGCATCAAGGACGGGGCCATCGCCGGCATCTTCGAGCCGGGGCTGGAGCCGGCCGCCGCCGAGATCATCGACGCCAAGGGCCTCGCCATCCTGCCCGGCGTCATCGACATGCACTCGCACCACCGCGAGGGTTCGCTGCCGGGCTTCGAATACAAGGACACCATCTACACCTCGACGCTCCAGTGCGCCGCCGGCGGCGTGACCACCTCGGTCGCCATGCCCAACGTGACCCCGCCGCCCAACACCATGGACCTGCTGGAGAAGCAGTTCGCCATCTATGAGCGCGACGCGGTGGTGGACTGGAATTTCAATCCCGCCCCCACCATCCTGGAGGAAGTGCCGGCGATGGCCGCGACGGGCATCGCCGCCTTCAAGTTCTTCATGGTGGTGGACACCGGCCGCTCCTATCCGCACATGCCGGGCATCGGCGTGCATGACCATGGCAAGATCCTGGAGATCATGCAGGCGGCGGCCGCCCACGACGTGCCGCTCATGATCCATCCCCACGACCAGGCGCTGATGGACGTGATCGAGCAGGAATTCTGGGCGCGCGGCGAGCGCGACGCCCTCGCCTACGCCAAGGCCTACGCCGCCCATGACGGCGTGATCTGGGAGACCGCCATCGCCACCCTGCTGCGCCTGCAGAAGGCGGCGGGCTGCCATCTCCACATCCTGCACACCCAGACCGCCGGCTCTGTCCAGCTCATCCGCGAGGCCAAGGCGCGCGGGCAGAAGGTGACGTGCGAGCTGAACCCCTGGGCGCTGTTCCTCGGCTGCGAGTGGGCTGCCATCCAGCGCCTCGGGTCCTATGCCCTGTCCTACTGGGTGCCGGAGAAGAACGTGCCCGGCCTGTGGGAGGGCGTGCGCGACGGCACCATCGACATCATCGCCACCGATCACGCTCCACACACCCGCGAGGAAAAGGAGATCGGCTGGACCGATGGCTGGAAGGCCCATACCGGCACGCCCTCGACCCAGTTCTACCTCTCCATGTTCCTCACCGCCGCCACCGAGGGCAAGCTGCCCCTGGAGCGCGTGGTGGAAGCCACCTCCACCCGCCCGGCGCGCCTGTTCCGGCTCGATCGCAAGGGCGAGATCAAGCCCGGCTTCGACGCCGACCTCGTGCTGGTCGACCTCGAGACAGAATATGAGGTGCGCGACGAGGACGTGCTCTCCCTCGTCGGCTGGAGCCCCTATGCCGGCCGCCGCTTCAAGGGCAAGCCGGTGCGCACCATCCTGCGCGGCCGCACCATCTATCTGGACGGCAAGGTGGTGGGCGAGAAGGGATACGGCAGGCAGGCCGTCTCCACCGCCCGCCACGCGCACAAGGCGGCGGCGGAATGACCGCAGCCGCTCCCTTCTGGCGCAGCGTCTACGACTTCCTCGAAGGGCGCTCGCGCGCCGCAGGTCTCCTGCGGATGCTGATCTCGCTCGCCTTCGTGCTGGTGATCTGGCAGGTGCTGGCGACCTATGTGGTCACCAACAAGCTCCTGCTGGTGCCCCCGGCGGAGGTGTTCCGCGCGCTCGCCAAGGAGAGCGGCAACGGCGCGCTGTGGACCAACGCGCTCGCCACCGTGAGCGCGGTGGCGGCGTCCTTCCCGGTGGCGGTGCTGATCGGCGTCGCCATCGGCCTCGCGCTGGCGTCCAGCCGGCTGCTGGCCCTCACCGCCGGGCCCATGCTGACGGCGCTGAACTCGGTGCCGCTGGTGGCGCTGGCGCCACTGTTCATCGCGTGGCTGGGGCTGGGCTTCGCCTCCAAGTTCGTGCTCGTCACCATCTTCACCATCTTCCCGGTGCTGGTGACGACGGAGACCGGCCTCAAGGCCACCGACAAAGTCCTCATCGAGGCGGCGCGCTCCTTCAACGCCTCGCGCTGGCAGGTGTTCACCACCGTATCGCTGCCCTTCGCGCTCCCCTTCATCGTCTCCGGCATCCGCGTCGCCTGGGCGCGGGCGCTGGTGGCCATCATCATCGCCGAATTCTTCGGCTCCTTCGCCGGCTTCGGCTTCGCCATCCTGGCCGCCGGGCAGAGCTTCGATACCGCGACGCTGCTCGCCTACGTCATCATGCTCGGCATGCTCGGCCTCATGGGCAGTATCTTCTTCGAGTGGCTGGAACGCCGGCTCGCGCCGTGGCGGCAAGAATGAACCAGGGAGTGACCCCCGTGAACCAGATGGCACAGGCTCTCTCCATCGAAGGCATCAACAAGGTCTTCGAGCGCACGGGCAAGCCCTCCGTGGAGGCGCTGCGCGACATCAACCTCACCATCCGGGAAGGGGAGTTCGTCTCCATCGTGGGAGCGAGCGGCTCGGGCAAGTCGACGCTGCTGCGCATCATCGACGGTCTGCTCCCGGCCTCCTCCGGCGTGGTGAAAGTCTCGGGGCACACGGTGACCCGGCCGGGCGCCGACCGCGCCATGGTGTTCCAGCAGGATGCGCTCCTGCCCTGGAAGCCGGTGATCGAGAATGTCGCTTACGGCCTGACCATCGCCGGCACGCCGAAGCGCGATGCCCACGCCACCGCCCAGCGCTTCATCGACATGGCGGGATTGAAGGGCTTCGAGCAGCACTATCCGCACCAGCTCTCCGGCGGCATGCGCCAGCGGGTGAACGTCGCCCGCGCGCTGGCGGTGAACCCGAAGATCCTGCTGCTGGACGAGCCGTTCGCGGCCCTCGATGCCCAGACGCGGGAGATCATGCAGACGGAGCTGCTCAACATCTGGCAGAAGAGCGGCACCACCGTGCTCCTCATCACCCACCAGATCGACGAGGCGGTGTTTCTCTCCGACCGCGTGATCGTCTTCTCCGCCCGGCCCGGCTCGGTGCGCGAGGAAATCCCGATCCCCCTGCCGCGACCGCGCGCGCTGGAGGTGAAGCGCCACGAGGCCTTCGGCGCGCTCGTGGACCGGATCTGGCACCTCATCGAGCACGAGGTGAGGAGCGCGGTCGCCGACAACCGCGCCTGACCCTCCGGCCCGTTGCTCACGCCGCCGGGGCGGCGTCTTCGCGGAAGGCCGCCGCCTGGCGCGCAGGGGCCGACATGCCGGCCCCTGCCTGACACAGATCGAGCGCGCGGGCGAGGCTGCGCTCGATCTCGGCCTTGCGGATGCCGCGCGCGATGAAGACGAGGAAGGACGGCCCGCCGTCGTCCGCGCTCAGATGCGTCGGCGGGTGCATCACATGCTGCACGCCGTGGATGGCCAGCGGCCTGTCCGAGGATGTGGTCCGCAACAGCCCCTTCACCCGCAGGATGCGGTCGCCGTGGGCGTGGAGCAGCGCGGACAGCCAGAGCGTGAAGGCTGGCCAGTCCAGCGCCCCCTCGATGGGCAGCGTGAAAGACGAAACCTCGGAATCATGGTCCGGGGCGTCGGCCAGGAACGGCGACGGCGGGGCATGGAGGCTTTCGCGCCCGGCCAGCACGTCGCCCAGGCGGAACGTCTCGTCCTGAATGTCGAGGATGCGCGCGTCGGGGGAGATGGCACGCACCGCGGCGGCGAGGCGGGCCGTCGGCTCGGCGGCGCGCATGTCGCCCTTGGTGATGACCACCGTATCGGCGATGGCCACTTGCCGGCGCGCCTCAGGCCGATGCTCCAGATTGCGCAGGCCCGCCACCGCATCCACCACCGCCACGACGGAGGCGAGGCGCACATGCGCCTTCAGCCAGGGGTCGCGCGCGAGGGTCGCGATGACGGGCGCGGGATCGGCCAGACCCGACGTTTCGAGGATGGCGCGGCGCAGGCCCCCGCCGGCTCTGGAACCGTCCTTCGCCATGCGCACCAGATCGTGCATCGCCTTGGCGACATCGGCGCGGCGCGCGCAGCACAGGCAGCCGCCGTCGATCAGCTCCACCGCCTCGCTGGCATGCACCAGCAGGCGGTGATCCACGCCCGCCTCGCCGAACTCGTTGACCATGAGGCCGGAATCGCCGCCCTCCGCGGTCTCGATGAAGCGGCGGATGAGCGTCGTCTTGCCCGAGCCGAGGAAGCCCGTCACGACGATCAGGGGCAGGCGCTCATCCATGGGCCGGGGCCTCCCGCCTGGGCGCGATGAAATCCTCGGACAAGGGATCGATGCCGCGACCGGAAAGGCTTTCCGCGATGGGCCAGACATCGCCCAGCGTCGGGGCGATCTTGGTGCGGCCGCGCGCATCGGTGAGCGCCAGCGCCTCCCCGTCCCAATCCTCGCAGACGAGGCCGAGGGGCTGAACCAGCGCATTCAGCATGGCGATGCGCCGCCGGCGCTCCGCGCGATAGTGCAGAATATCCTCGAACGGAAAGCGATCGTCGCGCTGCCGGGCGAAGTCGCTCCAGTGTTCTCCCGCGCCGAAGATGGCGCACACCTCGCACATGCGGCTGCTCCTTCTCGAAGTCAGGCGAGGCTGTCGGGCGCGCCGCCGAGCGGCAGTTCCATGTCCGACAGCATGCTCTGGGTGAGGCATTCGGAAACGCGCTTGCGGGCGAGCCCGGCGTGGGAGCTGCCGAGGGCATCCGCCCGGTCGGCGTCGCGCGCGCGGATCGCCTCCACCATCTCGCGGTGCTCGCGGATGATGTTGCCGATGTGCGCGTCATACGCCTCCTCGGTCGCGAAGCAGTCGTAGGTCATGGCGAGGCGGGAGATGCGCAGATTGGTGGTGAGCAGCTGGAGATAGAAGCGCTCGACCACGCCATTGCGGCAGCAGGCGGCGATGGCGGCATGGAAGCGCCAGTTGATCTCCAGCATGGCCTCGGAATCCCGCCGCGCCGTCGCCGCCTCGAAGGCCTCCCGCTGGGCGTCGATGGCGGCGATCTGCGCCTCCGTCCGCCGCAGCGCTGCCCATCGCGTGACGAGGCGCTGGGAGAGGTCGAAGGCCTCCAGATGCTCGCGAATGTCGTTCCAGCCCATGGGCGCGACCCGCGTCCCCCGGTTGGGCAGGATCTGGACCAGCCCCTCGCCGGCAAGGCGGACGAGGGCCTCGCGCAACGGCGTGCGTGACAGGCCGAGGCGGCTCACCAGCGCCGCCTCGTCGAGGTCCGAGCCGGGCGCGAGGGCCAGCGAGACGATCTCGGCGCGGATCACCTGATAGGCGAACTCGCTCGATCCCCCCTTGGAGATCCCGGCCTTGGGTGCGGTGGGCACCTCGAGAGTGCTGCGTCCGGCGGCACGGGTGCGGCTTCTTTGTGCGTTTCGTTCAGACATCGTTGTTGCATGACTCAATTTATTTTGCATAAGATATGTATAAATAAGCCTTCCGTCAAGCATATAACATCGTGATATCAACGATTTGGAGGGGTAACGGTGCTTTGGCAAGCCACCGCCAACGGGCTGCTTCTGGGCGGCCTCTATGGCATCGCCACCATCGGATTTTCGATGGTCTGGGGCGTCATGGGGGTCATCAACCTGGCCCACACCGGCTTCATCATGCTGGGCGCCTACATCACCTACGGCCTGTTCCGGTTCGCCGGGCTTGATCCGATCGCCTCCATTCCGGTCTCCATGATCGCCATGTTCGCGCTGGGCTATGCGCTGCAGGTGCTGGTGCTGAACCGCATCATCCGCACCAGCCTGCTGCTGTCGCTGGTGGTGACCTTCGGCATCGAGCTGGTGATGGTGGATGCGGTCTCCATCGCCTTCACCTCCGACGTGCGCTCGGTGAATTCGTCCTATGCGGCGAGTTCCATCGAGGTGTTCGGCATCCTCGTGCCGGTGGTGCGCCTCATCGCGGCGGGCTTCTCCGTCACCCTCGGCATCGCCTTCTTCGCCTTCCTGCGCTTCACCCGTGCCGGGCAGATGATCCTCGCCACGGCGCTGGACCGGGAGGTCTCCTCCCTCATGGGCATCAATCCCGAGCGCATCTACGCGCTGACGGCGGGTGCCGGCGCGGCGCTGGCGGGGGCGACCGGCTCGCTCGCCTCCATGCTGTTTCCGGTGATGCCGGGCATGGGCGTCACCTTCCTGAGCGCGGTGTTCGTCATCACCGTTTTGGGCGGCATCGGCTCGGTGGAGGGGTGCATCGTCGCCGGCTTCATCTACGGCCTCGTGCAGGCCTGGGCCGGCTATTTCCTCGGTGCCAATTATCAGGAGATCGTCGGCTTCGGCCTGTTCCTGCTGGTGCTGGCCCTGAGGCCGCAAGGCCTGTTCGGCCGCGCTTTCTTCGGGGAGCACGCATGAGCGCGCCAGCCTCTCCCGCGGGCGCGCGGCGCCGCGCGCTTCTCTTCTGGGCGTTCTTCGCCGCGGGCGCGGTCGTCCTCGCGCTCGCGCCCCTCGCCCTCAACAATTACTGGCTGAGGGTGCTGACCACGGTGTTCATGTACGCCACGGTCACGCAGGGGCTGAACGTCATCGTCGGCCTCACCGGCTATCACGCCTTCGGCAATGCAGTGTTCTTCGGCTTCGGCGCCTATGCCTGCGGCGTCGCCATGACGCTCGGGGCGCCCTTTCCCGTCGCGCTCGTCGCGGCCGTCGCCTTCTCGGCGCTGGTGGCGGGCATCGTCGGCTGGCCCATCCTGCGGCTGCGGGGGCACTACTTCGCCATCGCCACGGTGGCGCTGAACCTTGCCGCCATCCAGCTGGTGATCCAGGTGGGCGGCGTCACCGGCGGTGCCGAAGGCCTGCCGCTGCCGCTTTCGGACCTGCCACCGGGGCCGCTCTACCGCGCCATCTATCTGGTGATGCTGGCCGGCATGGTCGTCTCCACTTTGCTGGTGGCGTTCATCCTCACCCGCCCCTTCGGCTATGCGCTCCGCGCCATCCGCGACGGCGAGCGCGCGGCCGGCGTGATGGGCATCGACACCACCGCCACCAAGGTCGCGGCCTGGGCCATCTCCGCCGGCATCACCGGATTTGCCGGCGGCGTGTGGGCCTATTGGATCACCTTCATCGAGCCGGCGAGCGCGTTCGATCCCGCCATCGGCGTGAAGGCCTACATGATGCTCATCCTCGGCGGCATGGGCACGGTGATCGGGCCGGTGCTGGGCGCCTTCGTGCTGGAATTCCTCTCCACTTTGGTGTGGGGCGGCTTCCTGCAGGCGCACCAGATCGTGTTCGGCGTGCTCATCGTCGTCATCTGCCTCGTCGCCCCCAATGGGATGCTGGTGGCGGGGCGCTCCCTGATCCAGCGGTGGAGGTCGCGCCATGGCGCTGCTTGAGGCGAACGACCTCGAAATCCGCTTCGGCGGCGTGAAGGCGCTGGCCGGCGTCTCCTTCCGCGTGGAGGAGGGCGAAGTGTTCGGCGTCATCGGCCCCAACGGTGCCGGCAAGACCACGCTGCTGAACGCCATTTCCGCCGTCTACAAGCTCAATGGCGGCTCCATCCGCTTCGCCGGGGAGGATGTCACCGGCCTGCCGCCGCATCGCCTTTCCCGCCTCGGCATCGCCCGCACCTTCCAGATCGTGCAGCCGTTCAAGGCCATGAGCGTGCGGGAGAATGTCGCCATCGGCGCCATGTTCGGCCATGCGCGGCTGCGCACCCGCGACGCCTGGCTCGCCGCGGCCGATGCCGCGCTGGAGCGCACCGGCCTTGCGCCCAAGGCCGCCTTCATGCCGCCGCAGCTCACCCTTGCCGACAGAAAGCGCCTGGAGGTGGCCCGCGCGCTCGCCATGGGGCCGCGCATCATCCTGTTCGACGAGGTGATGGCGGGCCTCAACCACACGGAGATCGAACGCATGATCGACCTCGTGAAGAGCCTCAAGCAGGCCGGCCTCACCGTGGTCGTCATTGAGCATGTGATGAAGGCGGTGCTGGCACTCTGCGACCGCATCATGGTGCTGAATTTCGGCGCCAAGCTCGCCGAGGGGGTGCCGGACGACGTGGTGTCCGACCCCAAGGTGGTGGAGGCCTATCTCGGCCAGCGCTTCGCCAAGGCGCACGCCGCAGCGGGAGGAGCACGATGAGCCTTCTCTCGGTCGAAGGCCTCGCGGTGGCCTATGGCGACAGCCGCGTCCTGTGGGACGTGGGCTTCGACATGGCGGAAGGCGAGATTGTCGCCCTGGTGGGCGCGAACGGCGCGGGCAAGACCACCCTACTGCGCGCCCTCACCGGCCTCGTGCCGGTGAGGGCGGGCCAGATGCGCTTCGCCGGCGCGGACCTTAATCCGCTGAAGCCCTATGAGCGCGCCCGGCGCGGCATCGCCATGGTGCCGGAGGGCCGTCGCCTGTTCGCCGGCCTCACCGTGCGCCAGAATTTGAAGCTCGGCGCCACCGCACGCCCGGACCGCACGGGCGAGGACGACGACCTCGCTTTCGTCTTCAAGCTTTTCCCCGAACTGGTTCGGCTGGAAGGCCGGCTCGCCGGGCTCATGTCCGGCGGCGAGCAGCAGATGTGCGCCATCGGCCGGGCCCTGATGGCGCGGCCGAGCCTTCTGCTCGTGGATGAGATGTCGCTGGGCCTCGCCCCGGTCATCGTCGATCGCATCGCGGAGGCCGTGCGCCTCGTGAACCGCGAGCGCGGCATCACCGTGCTGCTGGTGGAGCAGGACGTGGGCCTCGCGCTGGAGATCGCCACCCGCGGCTACGTGCTGGACACCGGCCGCATCACCATCGACGGCCCGGCGGACGACCTTCTGCGGCGCGAGGACATCCGCGCCGCCTATCTCGGCCTCAACTGACGTGCCTCAACCGATCCTTCTGGAGAGCGTGACGTGTCCCGACCCTATGACCTCGTGATCGAAAACGGCACGATCCACACCCCGACCTCCTCCTTCAAGGCGGACATCGCCGTCACCGACGGCAAGATCTCCGCCATCGGCGGCCCCTTCACGGAGGCGGCGAAGCGCGTGGATGCCAAGGGGCTCGCCGTGCTGCCGGGCCTGTGGCACGTCCACTGCCACTTCCGCGAGCCGGGCCACACCTACAAGGAAGACTTCCAGACCGGCTCTGCGGCGGCGGCGGTCGGCGGCGTGACCATGTGCATCGACATGACCAACAACACGCCGCACCCGACCACGCTCGAAGACTACGAGATGAAGAAGGCGCTGGTCGCGCCCAAGGCCCATGTGGACTACGCGCTCTATGGCGGCGGGCTCTATCCCCGCACCGTGGAGGCGCTGGCCAAGGCGGGTGCCATCGGCATCAAGATCTTCAACACGCGCCACATCAAGGAAGTCTATCCCTACATCTCGGAACTCGGCGTGCTCGACCACGGCATCCTGTTCGAGCTGTATGAGGCGACGCGGGACATGGGGCTCGTCGCCTCGGTGCACCATGACGATCCCGAGTGGTGCAAGCGGCTCACCTTCCGCGATTACATCGACAAGGGCCGCACCGATGCCATGGCCTATCACGAGAGCTTCTCGAAGGGCTACATGTACGGCCACGGCATGGTCGCCGGCCTTGCCGCCTCGCTCTATTACGCCCGCATCTGCGGGGTGAAGCTACACGTGCTGCATCTCGGCGTCATGCCCAAGGGCGCCAACGAGATGATCCACCATGCCAAGTTCGACCTCGGCCAGGACGTGTCGTGCGAGCTGGAGCTCGGCACCATGTTCATGAACCGGGCGCAGATGGAGAAGGTGGGTCCGCGCACCTACAACTGGGCCTATGATCCCGAGGCCGGCTGGGACGCCATCAAGGACGGCACGGCCGATATGATCGTGCTGGAGCACGCCCCCCATTCCAAGGAGGACGTGGACCCGGGCTGGAAAGACCTGTTCTCGGTGCCGCTGGGCGTCACCGGCGCGCAGGAATACATCCCGCTGCTCATGAACGCCGTCAACGAGGGGCGCCTCACCCTCAACGACGTGGCCCGCCTCGCCGCCGAGGCACCGGCGCGGCGCTTCGGCATCTTCCCGCGAAAGGGCGTGATCCAGCCCGGCGCGGATGCCGACTTCACCATCGTCGACATGAGCCGCGAGGGCGTGTTCCGCAACGAGGACATGCTCTCGCGCACCGGCTTCTCAAGCTGGGAGGGCATGGCCACGAAGGGCGCGGCCACCCACACCATCGTGCGCGGCACCATCGTCGCGCAGGACGGCAAGCTGGTGGGCGCGCCGGGCTTCGGGCGCTTCGTGCCCGGCACCGCGGCATCCGCCTGACAAACTTAAGAAAACCAAACCTTCCGGGACCAGCAGGAGCGAGATGATGCACAGACGAACTCTGGTGAAGAGCGTGGCCGCCCTCGGCCTCGCCGCCCTTTTCGGCGCCGGTACCGCCGCCGCGCAGGAGAAGATCAAGATCGGCGCCGCCGTCAGCCTCACCGGCAACTTCGCCCGCGAAGGCCATTTGCTGAAGAACGGCTACGCCTATTGGGAAAAGCTGGTGAACGACGCCGGCGGCATCAAGGTCGGCGACAAGAAGGTGCCCGTCGAGGTCATCTATTACGACGACGAGAGCAAGCCGCAGACTTCTGCCCGCCTCACCGAGAAGCTGATTACCGAGGACGGCGTGGGCTTCATCCTCGGCCCCTACTCCTCCGGCATCGCCACCGCCACGGCGGCGATCAGCGAGAAGTACAAGGTCATCACCATGACCCCCATGGCGACGGCCGACAGCCTCTACCAGCGCGGCTACAAATACATCTTCTGTCCCGCGCCGCTGGCCTCGACCACGCTCGACCCCATGCTGGCGCTGCTGAAGACGGTGAAGGACTCGCCCAAGACCATCGCCATCGCCGGCCCCGATGACCTCTTCCCCAACGTGTTCGCCGGCGCCGCGCAGAAGAAGGCGGAGGCCGAGGGGCTGAAGGTGGTCTATTCCACCAAGTATCCGAAGGGCTCGGCTGATCTCTCCTCCGTCGCCACGGCGCTGAAGGAGAGCAATCCTGACGTGCTGATCCTCACCGGCTACGTCCAGGATTCCATCCTGCTCATCAAGACGCTGCAGACGCTGAAGGTGAACCCCAAGCTCATCGGCTTCGCCTTCGCGGTGGGCATCCCGGACTTCCTCAACGCCCTCGGCCCGGCGGCGGAAGACCTCTTCGGCGTGCAGATCTGGGATCCGGCGCTGACCTACAAGGGCCCGGTGGTCGCCGACAGCGCGGCCTATGTGGACGGCTTCAAGAAGCAGTTCGGCGGCGAGGTGCCCACCTACATCACCGCCGCCGGCACGGCGGGCGCGCTGTCGCTCCAGCTCGCCATCGAGAAGGCCGGCAGCATCGATCCCGTCAAAGTGCGCGAGGCCATGCTCCAGCTCGACACCGACACCTTCTTCGGCCCGGTCAAGTACAACGACGCCGGCGTGGACGTGAAGGCCTCCGCGGTGGTGGCGCAGGTGCAGGGCGGCAAGGCCGTGCCGGTCTATCCCGCGGCCATCGCGGCGGCGCCGGTGGTCTATCCGCGCAAGCCCTTCCCGTGATCGTCGACGTTCACGCCCATGCCCTCTCGCGCGATTTCCTCGGCGAACTCGCGCGAGAGGGTGCCTTCGGCATCGAGACGTGTCCCGAAGGCTTCCGCTTCGCCGGCTACGGCCCCCTCGATCCGCTGCTGTTCGACACGACGGGTCGGCTCGAAAGCCTGACGCGGCGCGAGATCGGCCTCCAGCTCGTCTCGCCGCCCCCGCGCGTGGTATCCCATGCCGGCTGGGCGGCGGACGGCGCGTTCGCACGGCGGCTCAATGCCCAGACGCTCGCCGCCGCACGGGAGGGTGGCAAAAGGCTCGGCAGCCTCGCCGTGCCCCCCATCGCGGAGCCGGAGCGCTGCGTGGACGCCATCCGCCGCGCGCTGGACGAGGGACATTTGGGGGTTGCCCTGCCGACCTCTGCGGCGGGGCGCCCGCTCGATGATCCGGCGTTTGAGCCCATGTGGGCGGAGTGCGCGCGGCAGGGCTGCATTGTCTTCATGCACCCCACGTCCGGCGTGGACCGGCCGGCCTTCGGCAGCTTCACCATGCTCCAGCTCGTCGGCTGGCCGTCCGAGACCGCGCTGTGCGTGGCCCGCCTCATCTTCTCCGGAGTGCTGGAGCGCCATCCGGGACTGAAGCTGGTGCTGGCCCATGGCGGCGGCACGCTGCCCATGCTCGCCGGCCGGCTGGACCTTGCCTATGAGGCGCCGCTCTATGAGGCGAACCCGGCGTGCCGTGCCCACATCAGCCGGCCGCCATCCCATTATCTCGGCCAGCTCTATTACGACACGGTGGTGGCGCACCCGACCGTGCTGGACTTCCTGCTGAAGCTGGTCGGCCCCGAGCGGGTTGTCTTCGGCACCGATTTTCCGTTCGAGATCGGCGATGCGGAAGGCGCAAAAGCCCTCGCCGCGCTGGACCGGCAAAGCGAGGAGGTGCGCGCCCGCGTGCTCTCCAACGGCGCACGACTCATGGGCCTCGCCTAAGACTGCCGAGCCGAGGGGCGGGGCTCCGTCTTCGCCGGCCCCGCCCCCGTCTGGGTTGAGATCCACAGGCCGGCGAGGATGGCTGCCCCGCCCACCATCTGCAGCGGCGTGATCGTCTCGCCCAGGAGCGTCGCGGACAGAGCGACCGTCGCCAGCGGCGAGAAATAGAGGAAGGGGCCGGCGCGCGCCGCGCCCACCCGCGCGGCGCCATAGATCCAGAAGAGGTTGCCGAGCAGCGTCGGTCCCGCCGCGATGTAGAGCACCGTCAGCGTGACGGGCTCCACCCTTAGCCCGCTCGTGAAGAGATCCTGCCCGCCGAGAAGGAGAAAGACCGCGTAGACAGGACAGAAGACCAGCACGAAGCCGGCGAGCGCCGTGAGCGCCGTCAGGCTCAGGGCCGAGATGCCGATGGGGTTCTGCCCCAGGCTGTAGGTGTAGAAGGCGAACAGCACGGCGGCGGTGATCGAGCAGAGATTGCCCGCGCCGAAATGGAAGACCGCGAGGCCCGTCGGGAGCCCCTTCATCAAAACCAGTGTGACCCCGGCCATGGCGATGAGGATGCCGACGATCTGCGCGAGCCGCGGGCGCATGCGCCCGACGAAGGTGGCGATCAGCAGCACCCAGATGGGGGTCGTCGCATTCAGGAGGCCGACTTCCAGCGCCGGGCTGAGATAGGCGCCGGCATAGAGGCTGACCGAGAAGAGGCCGACACCCACCAATCCCAGCACCGCGATCCGCCCGGCGTTGCGGCGGATCGCGGCACGCTCGCGCAGCAGCCCAGGCAGAGCGATGGGCAACAGCAGGACGAGCGCGATCGCCCAGCGCCAGAAGACGAGGGAAGGCAGCGGCAGGGCATCATGGATCGCCCGCGCCGCTGCGTGGTTGCTGCCCCACAAAAGGGCCGTGGCCAGCAAGGCGAGGATGGCGGAGACGGGCGCCTTCGCCTCGACCGCCACCTCAGTGACCGGAGCCGCCACCGCCGCGCTGCGACACGTGCCAGGGCAGCAGCAGGCGCTCGCACGCCTCGACGACGAAGAACAGCGCCGTGCCCAGCAGGCCGAGCAGCATGAGGCAGACGAACACCCGCGGGGTGTCGAACTGCCCCTGCGCAGTCAGGATGGCGAAGCCCAACCCCTCCGACCCCGCCACGAACTCGCCCACGATGGCCCCCACCAGCGCGAAGGAGATCGCCACCTTCAGGCCCGCGAAGATGCTCGGCAGGGCGTTGGGAAAGCGGATCTTGCGCAGGATGGCGAAGGACGAGGCGCGGCTGGCGCGGGCAAGGTTCACCATGTCCGGATCCACCGACCTCAGGCCCAGCACCGCGTCGATGACGACGGAAAACAGCGCGAGCATGAGCGCGATGGCGATCTTCGGCTCCACGCCCGTGCCCATCCAGATCACGAACAGCGGGGCCAGCGCCACCTTCGGCACGCTGTTGAGCGCGACGAGGAGCGTATAGACCGTGCGCTCGATGAATTTCGAATGGACGATGCCCACCGCCAGCGCGAGCCCCAGCACCACTGCGAGGCCGAAGCCCGCGAGGGTTGTGTAGAGCGTGAAGGCGGACATCTGGAGGAAATAGCCCGGCGACAGCAGGAATTCCTGCCAGATGACGCTGGGCGCCGGCAGGATGATGGGCGCCGGCTTGAAGACGTAGACCGCCGCCTCCCACAGGACGAGCACGGCGATGAGCAGGCCCACCACCATGCCCACTTCCACCAGCGAGGTGGGCAGGCGCTGGGGCATGGGCGGATCGAGAGTCTCGGTGGCGCCATTCTGGGTGGCGCTGTTTCCAGAACCGCTCATGGGGCATCGTCCTTCAGCACGCCGAGGCTGGCGAAGAGGTGGCGGACACGGGCGACATAGCGGCCGAACTCCGGGCTTTCCCGCATGGCGAGATGCCGGGGCCGGGGAAGATCGATGTCGATGACCTCGACGATCCGGCCCGGATTGCGGTCCATGATGACCACCCGGTCGGAGAGGAAGATGGCCTCGGTGATGCCATGGGTCACGAACACCACGGTCTTGCGCGTGTCCTGCCAGATGCGCGCGAGTTCGAGGTTGAGGTCGTCGCGCGTCATGGCATCGAGGGCGCCGAACGGCTCATCCATCAGCAGCAGTTTGGGATCGCAGAGCAAGGCCCGGCAGATGGCGGCGCGCTGGCGCATGCCGCCGGAGAGTTCCCAGGGATGGCGGCTCTCAAATCCGCCGAGCCCGAAGCGCCCCAGCAACGCCAGCGCGCGCTCGCGCACCGCCGGCCCCTTGAGGCCGGCGAATTCCGCGGTGATGAGCACGTTGTCCAGGATGGTCCGCCAGTCCAGCAGCACGTCCCGCTGGAACACGATGCCCATGTCCCGGGGCGGGGCCGTGAGGACGTCGCCGCCCACGCGGATCGTCCCGGCGCTCGTGCCTTCAAGTCCGGCGATACACTTGAGCAGCGTGGACTTCCCGCAGCCGCTCGGCCCGAGGATGGAGACGAACTCCCCCTCGTTGACCTCAAGGTCGATGCCTTTCAGCGCGGTGACGGCGCCGCGCGGCGAGCCGTAGGTTTTGCGCACGCCGGAGATGGAGAGATAGGCCATGGCATTGGCGTCCGTCATCGAGGCGACGTGCGCGTTCACTGGATGAACTCGTTGGTGAAGTAGGTGGCGGGGTCCGTGCCGGGCTTGATCGCGCCCGCGTCCACCGCCGACTTCGCCGCCTTCGCCCAATCGTCCGGCGACTGGTAGCCGATGGGCTTGCCCTTGGTGTTGGGCGTGTCGAAGAAGTCGATGGTGAGCTTGATCTGGTCGGCCAGCACCTTCTTGTCCAGCTTGGCGTTGGGGCGCTGCTTGATGATGGCGTCGGCCGCCTCGTCGATATGGCCGTCGCGGATGTAGGCCCACGCCTTCTGCTGCACCTGGACCAGCTTCTTCAGCGCATCCTTGCGGGTGTCGATGGTCTTCTCGGTGGCGATGAGGCCGTAGCTCGGGAAGGTGATGCCCACGTCTTCGGCAAGGATGGCCTTGGAGGGCCGGTTGGCGGCGGCCACGGGAATGGCGGAGGGCTCGGTGGACATCAGGCCGTCGGCGCGCTTGGCGGTGTAGGTGCCCCACACGGCAGACGGATCGACGAACATCACATTGACGGTGGTGCGGTCGAGGCCGCCCTGCTTGAGCCAGTAGTCGATGAAGGGCGCCCAGGGGCTGGCGGCGAAGACCACGAGGCTCTTGCCCTTGAAGTCGGCGACCTTGGCGACCGGCGAATCCTGATCGACGAGGACCGCAAGGTCGGTCCGCTTGTCGAAGCCGGCGAAGGCCTTGGCGGTGGAGCCGTTCTCCCGCGCCTGCGGCAGCAGGCCGACCTGGATCTGGCCGACATCCGCCTGCCCCGCATTCACCAGCTGAAGCGTGTTGCCGGAGCCGCGACCGTCCTGAATGTCCACGTCGAGGCCGGCATCCTTGAACCACCCCTTTTCCTTGGCGAGGTGCATGCCCGCATGCACGCCCCAGGGCGAGAAATCGAGACGGATCGTCATCTTCTCCTCCGCCGCGGCAGGGCCGGCGGCGAGCGGGCCGGCGAGCAGGGCGGTGGCGGCGGCAGCCCGGACGAGGCGGGCGGCGATGGACGTCATCTTCATTATTGCGATCCCCTCTTCGGCATCGAAATGAGACTATATGGTCCAATATGCCTTGCAAGAGGATTTATGCACCAATCGCAGCAAATGGTTTGTGCAGTTCGTCTCTTGACGCGAATGAGGATCCTAACTAACCATTTGGTCCAATAACGAAGGAGATATGTCGTGGGGACACTCACCGGCCTGGAGCGCACCTCGACCGGCGCCCGCATCGGCGTCGATATCGGCGGCACCTTCACGGACCTCGTGCTCGCGGATGGACGCGGCGCAGTGTTCCACCGCAAGGTCGCCTCGACCCCCGCGGCGCCCGAGGAAGCGGTTCTGGAGGGCGTCGCCGCCATCATCGCCGATGCCCGGCTGACGCCCGGCGAGGTGACGGAGGTGGTGCACGGCACCACCGTGGGCTCCAACACCCTGCTGCAGAAGGTCGGCGCCCCCACCGGCCTCATTACCACCAAGGGCTTTCGCGACGTGCTGGAGATCGGCCGGCTGCGCACGCCGTCCATGTTCGATCTTCAATGGGAAAAGCCGGTTCCGCTGGTTGCCCGCCGCCATCGCAAGGAGGTGTCCGAGCGCATCGCGGCCGACGGCACCATCCTCGTGCCGTTGGATGAGGCAGCCGTGCTCGAAGCCGCGCAAGAGCTGGTGGATGCGGGCATCTTCTCCTTTGCCGTCTGCTTCCTCAACAGCTACCGCAATCCCGCCCACGAGCAGCGCGCCGCCACCCTGATCGCCGAGCACTTCCCGCAGGTGCGCGTCACGAGTTCCATCTCGGTGCTGCCCGAAGCCAAGGAATATGAGCGCACCAGCACCACCGTCGTGAACGCCTACGTGCGGCCGGTGCTCGAGGCCTATCTCACGCGCCTGGAGCGCGGCCTTGCCGATGCCGGCATCGATGCGCCCCTGCTGGTGTGCAACTCCAACGGCGCCCTCGCCTCCTCTGGCACCGCGCGGGAAAAGCCGGTGTTCTTCATCTCGTCCGGCCGGGCGGCCGGCGTGGTCGGGGGCTCGCGCCTCGGCGCGGCGCTGGACATCAAGGATCTCGTGGTCTTCGACATGGGCGGCACCACCGCCTCCGCCTCGCTGGTGCAGAACGGCGAGCTGACGCGCGTGAGCGAATACGAATTCCGCGCTGGCATCTCCACGCCCAGCCGCTTCATCAAGGCCGGCGGCTACATGATGAGCGTGCCCACCGTGGACGTGGCCGAGGTCGGTTCCGGCGCCGGCTCTATCGCCTATGTGGACCAGGGCGGGCTGATGCGCGTGGGCCCCGTCTCGGCCGGCGCCGACCCTGGCCCCGCCTGTTACGGCATCGGCGGCTCGCGGCCCACGGTGACGGACGCCAATCTCCTGCTGGGATACCTTCCCGCCCAGCTCGCCGGCGGCTCGCGCGCCCTGTCAGTGGAGGCGGCTCGCACGGCCATCGCCCGCGATCTCGCCGACCCGTTCGGCCTCACGCCGGAGGATGCCGCCTGCGGCGTGCGCGACGTGGTGAACGCCAACATGGCCCGCGCCATCCGCGCCGTGACGGTGGAGCGCGGCGTCGATCCGCGCGACTTCACGCTGGTGGCCATCGGCGGCTCCGGCCCCGTCCATGCGGCGGACATCGCGCGCCTTTTGTCCATGCCCCGCGTGCTAGTGCCCGCCTCGCCCGGCGTGTTCACCGCCATGGGCATGCTGGCGGGGGATGTGGAGCGCTATTTCATCCGCCCGTTCGCCGTGAAACTCGCCGATTTCCAGCCGGCCGAGGCCGAGACGGCCTTCGCTACGCTGGAAGCGGATGCCCGTGCCGCCCTCGCCAGCGAGGACGTGGCCGAGCACCTGATTAGTGTGACGCGCGAGGTGGACATGCGCTTCCGTGGCCAGGAAATGTCCCTCTCCGTGCCCTATCTGGCGGACCGGGATGCGCTGCACGCGGCCTTCAAGGCGGCCTATGAGGCCATCTACAGCTACTCCTCCTCCGACACCATCGAGGTGGTGAGTCTGCGGGTGATCGGCCGAGGCCTCAGGCCCGGCAAGATCGACTTCCGCGCCGCCCAGGCTCGTGGGGAAGGTTCGAGCGAACCGGAGAGCATCCGCAAGGTCTATTACGGCGCGGAGCAGGGCCACATCGACACGCCGGTCTATGTGCGCACGCGCTGCCCCGCCCGCATCGTCGGCCCCGCCGTCATCGAGGGGGCGGACAGCACCGTGGTGGTGCCCCCCGGCGCCACCGCCGAGGCGGATGCCCACGCCAATCTCCTGATCACCCTCGCCTGACGGGATCGCGCCATGCTCGACCAGACCGACAAGACCATCGATCCCGTCACCTTCGCGGTGCTCAAGAGCGCGTTCGAATCCATCGTGGACGACATGGCCTACACGGTCATGCGCACCGCCCGCTCCCCTATCGTGCGCGACGTGCTCGATTATTCCGCCACCATGTGCGACGCAAAGGGGCGCATCCTCGCCCAGGCGAAGACGGTGGCGCTGCATCTCGGCGCCGTGCCGGACGCCATGGAGGCGATCCAGCGCCACTATGGCGACGACCTCAATCCCGGCGACGTCATCATCCTGAACGACCCCTATGACGGCGGAATGCACCTGCCGGATATCTTCATGTTCAAGCCCATCTTCGATGGCGCGCAGCACATCGGCTATGCCGTCGTGATCTGCCACCATTGCGACGTGGGCGGCCGCGTGCCGGGTTCCAACGCCTCGGATTCCACCGAGATCTTCCAGGAGGGGCTGCGCATTCCGCCCTTGAAGCTGCTCGACAAGGGCGTGCGCAACAAGACCCTCTTCGACATCATCTCGAAGAATGTGCGCCTGCCCGATCTCGTCATCGGCGACCTTGAGGCACAGCTGGCCACGTGCGCCCTGGGTGAGCGCGAGTTCCTGCGGCTCACCGAGAAGTACGGCATTCCGCTGGTGGAGAAATTCCTTGCGGAGTTCCTGGACTATGGCGAGCGCCTCGTGCGCAAGGCCTTCGCCGCCTGGCCGGACGGCGACTATTCCTTCACCGACTACATCGATGGCGACGGCTTCGACGAGAGCGAAATCCCGATCCATGTGACCATCACGGTCAAGGGCGACCACATCGGCGTGGATTTCGAAGGCTCGTCGCCGCAGGTGAAGGGCGCGATCAATTCGACGCTCTCGTTCGTGAAGTCAGCCACCTACCTCGCCGTGCGCTGCGTGCTGGACCCCGATGTGCCGAACAATGCGGGTCTCTATCGCTGCATCGACGTGAGCGCGCCGAAGGGCAGCGTGCTCAATCCCGAATTCCCCGCGCCCGTCGCCGCCCGCGCCCTCACCGGCTACCGCGTGGTGGACACGGTGCTCGGCGCCCTGGCCGGCATCGTTCCCGAGCGGGTGTGCGCCGCAGGCGAAGGCGGCAACACGGTGGTCTGCCTCGGCGGCTACGACACCGAAACCCGCGAGCCCTTCATCGTGGTCGACATGATCAACGGAGCGCTCGGAGCGCGGGCGACACGGGACGGCATCGACGCGGTGACGAACCCCTCGCAGAACATGTCGAACATGCCGGTCGAGATCATGGAGGCGACCTATCCGCTCATGATCGAGGAATATGCGCTGCGCGACGATTCCTGCGGCGCCGGCCGCACGCGGGGCGGGCTTGGCGTGGTCCGTCAGTATCGCCTGCTGGCCGATGAGGCGGTGATGCAGCTGCGGGCGGACCGCTACGCCCATGCGCCCTACGGCCTGTTCGGCGGCAAGCCGGGCGCGCTCTCGCGAAACCTCCTGTCCGAGGCCGGCAATTTCGAGCTGCTGGCCAGCAAGGTCACGCGCAACGTGACCAAGGGCACAGTGATCCGCCACGAGCAGGCCGGAGGCGGCGGCTATGGCGATCCCCTGACGCGCCCGCCTGAAGCCGTGCTGGAGGATGTGCTGGACGGCAAGATCAGCCCCGCCTATGCCCGCGACGGCTTCGGCGTGCTGGTGGTGAACGGTGCCGTCGATGCCCACGCGACAGCCGCGCTGCGCAGCGCCATGGCAGGGAACGGATCATGAGCATCGTGCCCGGCGATTTTTCCCGCTTCGCCATCAACCAGATCACCACGCCCTCCCTCTCCCTCGCGGAGGCGGTGGACACCTATGCGCGGCATGGGGCTCGCGGCATCGGGGTCTGGAACCAGTATCTGGACGGCATCGCCCCGGCCGCCGCCGGCCGGCTGATCCGCGACGCCGGGCTGTTCGTCCCCTGCCTGTGCACGACGGCGTGGGTCAATCTGGCCGATCCCCTCGCCCATGCAGCGGCCATCGACGAAAACCGCAGGCGACTCGACGCGGCGCACGATCTCGGCGCAGCGTGCCTCGTCGTGGTGCCCGGCGGCCTCGCCACCGGCGAGAAGGACATCGGCGCGGCCCGCAGCCGGGTGGCGGACGCGCTGGCCGAGCTTCTGCCCCATGCCCGCGCCGCTGGCGTCGCCCTCGGCCTC
Organism: Xanthobacter aminoxidans; assembly: GCF_043193615.1. Taxonomy (NCBI): domain Bacteria; kingdom Pseudomonadati; phylum Pseudomonadota; class Alphaproteobacteria; order Hyphomicrobiales; family Xanthobacteraceae; genus Xanthobacter; species Xanthobacter aminoxidans. The sequence goes on from NZ_JBAFUS010000001.1 coordinate 1,115,874, forward strand.
GAACCCCTGCATCCCATGTTCGCGGCCGATCGCTCTTGCCTCAACACCTTCCGCCATTGCCTCGACCTGGTCGAGGTCATGGGCGCGGGTACCGGCATCGTGGCCGACGTGTACCATTGCTGGTGGGATCCGGACTTCGCGGCGGGCCTGAAGGCAGCCGGCGCCGCGCGCATCCTCACCTTCCACCTGTGCGACTGGCTGGTGCCGACGCGCGATGTCTATCAGGACCGCGGCATGGTGGGCGAAGGCGTCATCGACATCGCCTTCTATCGCCGTCTCCTGGACGAGCTCGCATATGACGGCCCGTTCGAGATCGAGATCTTCTCGAAGCTCGACTGGTGGACCCGTGATGCCGCCGAAACGACGCGCATCAGCCTGGAACGGTGCGAGCCGTTCGTCGCACCACGCGCCCAAGCGGCAGTTTGCGGTTGACGGAGCCGATGTCGCGCATCCTCATGACATCATGGTCGAAAAGGAAGGCTCGGTCGTGAGCGAGAAGCCCCGCAAGCGCGATTCCATCGGAACGCAGGACAAGATCCTCGCGGCTGCGCAGATGGAGTTTGCCCGGCGGGGTTACGATGGGGCGCGGGTGGACGCCATCATCGCCCGCGCCAAGATCAGCAAGAACCTGCTTTATCATCACTTCAGCTCCAAGGAGGAGCTGTATGTGAAGGTGCTGGAGCGCACCTACGAGGCCATGCGCCGCCGGCAGGAGGAAATCCCCCTCACCGGCCTCGAACCCGTGGCTGCGATCCGCCGCCTGTGCGACGCGACGTTCCAGACCTTCATCGAGGAGCCCGAGGTCATCGTGATGATGAACTCGGAGAACATCCATCGCGGGCGCCATGTCGCCAAGTCGCCGATCATCCGCCAGCTTTACAGCCGTCTCGCCGGCGCCGTGGACGCCATCCTGCGGGAGGGTGAGCGCAAGGGGGTGTTCCGGCCGGGCGTGGACGCCATCGATCTCTACATCTCCATCTCGGCGATGGGCTATTTCTACATCTCGAACCGATTCACTTTGTCCATGATCTTTGACCGCGACCTGATGCGCCCGGACTTTCTGGAGCAGCACAGGAAGACCATCATCGACATGACCCTCGCCTATCTCACCGAGGGCGCCCCCAACCCGCCTGCGGACGGCGGCGAGGCGCCGCAAGGGGCTTCGGGGAACGCGATGCCCAAACCCGAAATCGCGGCGCCCGGCCGCAGGAAGCGCGTGATCGCCAAGGTCTGACGCCCGCCCGCCGACGCAACAGAGCGACACCGCCCCCGAGGAAGCACGACACGACATGCCGACCCCGCCTTTCACCGCGCCCGATAGCCTTCTCATGGCCGGAGGGCTGGCCACCGCCTTCCGCTCCATTCCGCAGGAGGAGGCGGTCGCCGTCCTCACCCGCCACTTCGGCGTGGCGGGGACTTTGACGCGGCTCGATACCGAGAAGGACGATACCTTCCTCGTGAACGGCGCGCGGGGCCGCCACATCGCCAAATTCTCCAATCCGGACGAGGACCCACGCGAGATCTCGCTGCAAGCCGAACTGCTCGACCACGTGGCCAAGGCCGATCCTCTCCTGCCGGTGCCGCGGGTGGTGCAGACGCAGGCGGGCGAAGCGTTCCTGTCCCACGAAGACGGACACGGGCAGGTGCGGCTGGTGCGGGTGCTGACCTATCTCGAGGGCACGCCGCTCGACCGGCTCGAGGCGACCGGAGAAGAGCGCGAGAAGCTGGGGGCCATCCTCGCCCGCCTGCGTCTGGCCATGGCCCGCTTCTCCCACCCCCACGACACCCGCGAGATCGCCTGGGACGTGCAGCATCTGCCCAAGCTTGCCTTCCTGGTGGAACGGATGGAGGACAGGGACCGCCGTCGCCAGCTCGAACGCGGGCTCGATCGCTTCATCACGCTGCAAGGCCGGCTCGCGGCCTGCCGCACGCAGGTCCTGCACAATGATTTCAGCCGCTCCAACGTGGTGGTGGATCGCGGACGGCCGCAGTTCATCTCCGGCATCATCGATTTCGGCGACGTCGTGCGCACCGCCATCGTCATCGACCTCTCGACCGCGCTTCTCAACCAGCTCAGCCCGGTGGGATCGGACGGCATGTTCGACGCCGGCCGCGACCTGTTGCGCGGCTACCTCGGCGTGGCCGACCTGACGCCGGACGAACTGCAGCTTCTGCCGCACATGATCATGGCCCGCGTGGTGGCCCGCGCGCTCATCACCACCTGGCGGGCGGAGCAGTTCCCCGACAACGCGACCTATATCCTGCGCAACACGCACCAGAGCTGGTCGCAGCTGGACCATTTCCTCAGCCGCTCCATCGAGGAGGTCAGCGAGACCTTTCTCAGCGTTCGACCCCGCATTCAGTCCGCCACGTGAAGGAGGCGTTTCCGACATGACCCAAGTGAAGGAACGCAAGACCAACGTCGGGATGGTGAACGGCTTCGATCCGTCCAACATCTCCGCCCTCGATCCCGCGACACGGGACATGGTGGCGCGCCGTCAGGCGCTGCTCGGCCCGGCCTACCGCCTCATGTACGCCCATCCGGTGGAGATCAAGCGCGCAAAGGGCACCCTTCTCTGGGACAGCGCGGGCAACGAATATCTCGACGCCTACAACAACGTCGTGTCCGTTGGCCACTGCCATCCCCGGGTGGTGGAGGCGGTTTACGAACAGATGCAGACCCTGTGCACGCATACGCGCTATCTGCAGGACGGCATCCTCGATTTCGCGGACGAGATCGTGCCGACCTTCGGCGACCCCATCCGCCACATCATGTTCACCTGCACCGGGTCGGAGGCCAACGACCTCGCGCTGCGGATCGCCATGCACCACACCGGGCGTAAGGGCATCGTCATCACGTCCGAAGCCTATACGGGCAATTCCTTCCTCACCGCCGGCCTGTCGCCGTCGCTCGGGAAGAAGTCGCCGCTCGGTGAATGGGTGCGGCGGATTCCGGGGCCGGATTCCTACCGCATGAGCCACGCGGAGATCGCGGCGACGCTCATCCGCCAGCTGAAATACGAGATCGAGGAACTGGAGCGGCGGGGCGAGGGGCTGGCCGCCTTCATCGCCGATTCCCTGTTTTCGTCGGACGGCATCTATGCCGATCCGACCGACATTCTCGGACCCATCGCGGAGGTGGTGCGCGCCGCCGGCGGCGTGGTGATCGCCGATGAGGTGCAGGCGGGCTTCGGCCGTTCCGGAGACACGTTCTGGGGCTTCCAGCGCCACGGCCTTCAGCCGGATATCGTCACCATGGGCAAGCCCATGGGCAACGGCTTCCCCGTCGCCGCGGTAGCCGTCGCGCCGCACGTCATCGAGCGTTTCGGCAACGAGATGCGCTATTTCAACACCTTCGGCGGCAATACCGTGGCCATCGCCGCCGCGCGGGCGACCTTCGATGTGCTGAAGTCGGAGGGGTTGCAGGAGAATGCGGCCCGCATCGGACAGATGATCCGGGAGGGCATCCGGGAGATCGCCAAATCCGATGAGCGGATCGGCGATATCAGGGGCGCGGGCCTCTATATCGGCGTGGAATTCGTGAAGGACCGATCCACCAAGGAGCCAGACTCAGCGACCGCCCTCGCGGTGGTGGACGGGCTGCGCCAGCGCCGGGTGCTGATCTCGGCGACCGGGTATCATGCGAACACGCTGAAGATCCGGCCGCCGCTCGTGTTCTCGGCGGCGGATGCCGATCGCCTCCTCACCACCCTGGCCGAGACCCTGAAGGCCTTTTGATCGGGCCAGCCGCCGCAAAATCCTTGCGGTGGCTGGGCTTCACCGTCAGGCGGCGGTCTTCAGCGTGTCGGCGATGATCGAGACGATGGTGTCGATCTGCTCCTTCTCGACGATCAGGGGCGGCGACAAGGCGATGATATCGCCGGTGACGCGGATGAGGAGCCCCTTACGGAAGCACTCAACGAAGACGTCATAGGCCCGCGCACCCGGTGCGCCGTCACGCGAGCGAAGCTCGATGGCGCCGACGAGGCCGAGGTTGCGGATATCCGCCACATGCGGCAGGCCCTTCAGGGAATGCAGGGCCTCCTGCCAATAGTCCGCAAGCGCCGCACCGCGGGTCAGGAGCCCTTCCTCGGCATAGATGCCCAGCGTCGCAAGCCCGGCCGCGCACGCCACCGGATGGCCGGAATAGGTGTAGCCGTGGAACAGCTCGATCTGGCTTTCCGGGCCGGTCATGAGGCCATCGTGGACCTTCCGCGAGGCGAAGACGGCGCCCATGGGAATGGCGCCGTTGGTCAGGCCCTTGGCGGTGGTCACGATATCCGGTGTCACGCCGAAATAGTCCGTCGCGAACGGCGTGCCGAGGCGGCCGAAGCCGGTGATGACCTCATCGAAAATCAGCAGGATGCCGTACTTGTCGGCGATGGCCCGCAGGCGCTCCAGATACCCCTTCGGCGGCAGGATGACGCCGGCCGACCCGGCCATGGGCTCGACGATGACCGCCGCGATGGTCTCGGCGCCGTGCAGGGCGACCAGCCGCTCCAGATCCTCGGCCAGTTCGATGCCATGGGCCGGCAGGCCCTTCGAGAAGGCGTTGCGCTCGGTGTCAAGCGTGTGGCGCATATGGTCGGCGGGGATCTGCGGGAAAACCCTGCGGTTGTTGACGAGGCCGCCCACCGAAATGCCGCCGAATCCGACGCCGTGGTAGCCCTTCTCACGGCCGATGACGCGGGTGCGGGTGCCCTGCCCGATGGCCCTCTGATAGGCGATGGCGATCTTGAGCGCCGTATCCACCGATTCCGAACCCGAGCCGGTGAAGAACACGCGGTCGAGACCGCCCTCCTTCCCGCCCGGCGCGATGGCGGCGAGCTTCTCGGCGAAGGCGAAGACGATGGGATGGCCCATCTGGAAAGTGGGCGCGAAATCGAGTTCGCCCAGCTGGCGTGCAACCGCCTCCGCAATCTCCTTGCGGCCATGGCCGGCATTGACGCACCAAAGCCCGGCGGTACCGTCCAGAACCGTGTTTCCGTCGATATCGGTGTAGTACATGCCCTGAGCGCCCGACAGCAGCCGGGGTGCGGCCTTGAACTGGCGGTTCGCCGTGAACGGCATCCAGAAATTCTCGAGATTGGGCTGGTTGGTCCGGACGTGAAGGGTCATGCCGCTCTCCTCATGGCTGCCTTCACATCGGCCAATTGGCGAGACTGAACAAGTCGTTTTCTGAAGCCATCTATCTCATTGAAAATATGTACATCTGATGGCATTGTTTTCGATACTCGCAACACCCGAAACGGGGACCTCCGCCATGGACATCGGGGACCGGCTGCGCCAGCTGCGGCTCCTGCACGGCATCTCCCAGCGCGAACTGGCCAAGCGGACGGGCGTGACGAACTCGACCATCTCGCTGATCGAGTCGAACACCTCGAACCCCTCGGTCGGCGCCTTGAAGCGGATTCTGGAGGGCATCCCCATCGGCCTCGCCGAGTTCTTCGCGTTCGAGCCGGAGGCGCCGAAGCAGACATTCTATGCCGCCGAGGAACTCACCGAGATCGGCAAGGGCGCGATCTCCTATCGCCAAGTGGGCGAGCGCCTGTTCGGCCGCAAGCTGCAGATTCTCAAGGAATGCTATCAGCCGGGAGCCGACACCGGCGTCGTCCCGCTGGTCCACGAGGGCGAGGAAGGCGGCATTGTCCTGTCCGGCCGGCTGGAGGTGACGGTCGACGCCGTGCGGCGCATCCTGGGTCCCGGCGACGCCTATTATTTCGAGAGCCGCCGCCCGCACCGCTTCCGCTGCATCGGCCCGCGCCCCTGCGAGGTCATCAGCGCCTGCACGCCGCCGAGCTTCTGACGGCCTATCCGGCGTGCGCGAGCCAGGCCGGGAAGAGGTGGGCCAGCGCGGCGCTCAGCATCTCCATGGCGATAGCGGCGAGAACGATGCCCATCAAGCGCTTGGAAATGCTCAGCGCGGTCGGAGAGAGGATGGAAGAGAGGGCGGGTGCCGCAGCCATTGCGATGCCGAAGAACACCACGTAGCCGATGAGCCCGAGATAGAACCCCGCCTGCCCGCCCGCGGTGGTGCTGGAGCCGGAGAAGATGATGATTGTCGTCATCGTTCCCGGCCCGATGGAAAGGGGAATGCCCAGCGGGTAGACGCCGAGGCTGGAAGCGGAGCTGAAGGTCTTCTTTTCCGCCTCCGTGCCGGCGTGCGCACTGTGTTCCTCGCCGCTGAGCATGGAGAGCGCGAGGAGCAGCACGATGAGGCCGCCCGCCAGCTGGAAGTGGGTGACATCGATGCCGAACATGCCCAGCACGAACCGTCCGCCCAATGCGCAGACAAGGCAGCCGAGCGCCACCGTCGCGTTCAGCACCAGCATGGTGCTGCGCCGCTCGGCCGGCGAGCGGTCCGCCGTCAGGCTGAGGAACACCGGGATGATCGTCAGCGGATTCATGATGGCGAAGAGCGCCGCGAACAGCTTGGCGGACAGCGTCAGATCGATACCGGCAAAGTTCACGTCGCAAGCCCCCTGCGGCGGACGAGTCAGGATGCCACCGTCCCTAGGTGTTTAATCCCGGCATGTGGTGGGTTGGAGTGAGCGTGAAACATTCTGGCTCTGAAGTCCATCGTTTGGAAACCGGAACGGAGGATCGTCCCCTCGGAAGGCAGGTTGAGGCGTTCCGCCGATGCCGCAGGACAGAGACCACGCGGGACAGCTTCGACGGGAAGCGCCCAACAACCGGCCCTCGCCCCAGAAATATTGCGGCGCAATATTGAATAAATCATGCAGGACAACCATGCGGTGTCGCACCTGTTACATACTCAATAAGTATCGAAACATACCCAGTTGATCTTAGAGAATGCGCCTCCGCGCGTATAGCTTCACGCTGCGGCCATACCCGGGCTGGAAGCGCTCACCTCCCTCCCGGAACACTATGGCGGTGCCTCGTCTCCATCCGGGCCCGCACCATGCCACTTCCCGCGTCGGCGGGGCGACGGCATGCCGAGACCGGGACTCTTCCTGTCGCTGACGGCGCCTCGTTCGCGAACGACGCCACGGCGATGAGCAACAAGCAAAACCATTGAGGAAAGCCCGATGCCAAACCGCCTTCCGCTCACGCGGGATGTCAAGGAGATCATCGACGCTGGGTCAATGACCGGTGCCCGGTGGGCCGTGGTCGGACTGTGTTTCGTCATTGCCCTGCTCGACGGCTTCGACACCCAGTCGATCGCCTTCATCGGGCCGGCCATCGCGCAGGATTTCAAGATGAATCCTGCTGACATGACCTGGGTCATCACGGCCAGCATCATCGGCATGGCGATCGGCGCCATCGGGCTCGGCAGCTTCGGCGACCGATTCGGCCGCCGCAAGGCGATCATGATCGCCATCGCCCTGTTCGGTGCCTTCTCGCTGGCCGGCGCCTATGCGACCTCTCCCACCCAGATCATCGTGCTGCGCTTCCTGATCGGCCTCGGCATGGGCGGAGCGACGCCCTCCGTGCTCGCGCTCACCGGCGAGTACAGCACCGCACCGAAGCGCGGGCTCATGATTACGGCCGTGCTGCTCGGCCTGCCCGCCGGTGCGATGCTGGGCGGCCTCATCGCGGCGAGCTGGCTGCCCTTGCTCGGCTGGCGGGGCATCTTCCTGCTCGGCGGCGCGCTTCCGCTCGCCTTGCTGGTCGTCATCTACGCCCTCCTGCCGGAATCCCCTGCCTTCCTCGTGTCCCGCAACAAGGCCGGCGACCAGGATCAGGCGCGGCGCCTGCTGGCGCGGATGACCGGCCAGATCGTGCCCGCCGACGTGCAGATCATCAGCCCGGTCAAGGTGGAGAACGGCGCATCCATCGCCGGCCTGTTCGAGGCGCGCTATCGCAGTGTCACGCTCGCGATTTCCGCGATCTACCTGTTCAACTGGATTGCGTGGTTCCTGCTGTTGCAGTGGCTGCCCACCGCGTTGACCACGCTGGGCCTCGAGAAGGCGCAGGCGGCGTATGGCACGGTCACGGTCAATGCCGCTTTCATCGCCATGGCGCTGCCGCTGTCGGCGCTCCTGCCCAAGGTTGATCCGCGCAAGCTGTTGACTGTGATGTTCATGGTCGGCATTGCCGTGGCGATCGGCCTCGGTTTTGCGGGCGACCGCTGGCCCGTGGTCTTCGTCCTGATCGCCCTTGCGGGCTTCGGCATCGGCGGCCAGCAGCTCGTGCTGAACTACCTGATCGCCAACGCCTATCCGACGCAGCTGCGGGCCACGGCCACCGGCTGGGGCATCGGCATCGGGCGTTCGGGCGCCATCGTCGGCTCGGCCGTCGGCGGGCAGCTCCTGTCCGGCGCCGGTCCGTCGGGATACTTCATGGCGCTGGCGATCCCCCTCGCACTCGCCGCGTTCGCCACCCTCACGGTGCGCCGGACGTCCAGCGAGGGCGCAGCTGTTCCTGCCGCCTCGCACTGAGTGCGCTCCCGCGGGGCCTCCAGCGGCCCCGCGGGTCTCCGCCCGAGATCCAGCCGCACAGAAGGGGAAAACCCGTGTCGGACCAGACCACCCGCCCTCAACGCTTCGCAGGCAAGAGCCTTGTCGTCACCGGCGCCGCCCAGGGTGTCGGCAAGCAGGTCGCGCTGGACGCCGCCGCCGAGGGAGGCCGCGTGCTGGTGGTGGATCGCTCGCCCATCGTCGCCGAGGTGGCCGCCGAGATCGAGGCAGCCCATGGCGCGGGCCGCGCCGTGGCGATGGTGGAGGATCTTGAGACCTACGCGGGCAACGACCGGGTGATGGCCAAGGCCGATGCCGCGTTCGGCAAGATCGACGTGCTGGTGACCAATGTGGGCGGCGCCATCTGGATGCGGCCGTTCCAGGAGTTCGACGAGCGCCAGATCACGGCCGAGATCAGCCGCTCCCTGTTTCCCACCCTGTGGGGCTGCCGCACCGCTTTGCCCTACATGCTGCGCGAGGGGCGCGGGGCGATCGTGAACGTGTCGTCCATCGCCACCAAGGGCATCAACCGCATTCCCTATTCGGCGGCCAAGGGCGGCGTGAACGCCCTCACCGCCTCCCTTTCGTTCGAACTCGCGGGCACCGGCATCCGTGTGAACGCGGTCGCGCCGGGCGGGGTTTCGGCACCGCCCCGCCGCGTGCCGCGCGGCACCGATCCCATCTCCGAGCAGGACAAGGCGTGGATGCAGGAGGTGGTGGACCAGACCCTGCGCGCCACCCATCTCGGCCGCTATGGCGAGCTTCAGGAGATCGCCGCCGCGATCCTGTTCCTCGCCTCCGACGAGGCCTCCTACATTACCGGGACCGTGCTGCCCGCGGGCGGCGGCGACCAGGGCTGACAGGCGGCGGCCCCGAGCCTATTCGGCGAAGGACGGCCGCGTCGGCAGATTGTGCTCGGCGCTGAGCCAGGGCGGATTTTCCGCATACATCTCCTTGATGACCTCCTTCACCAGATCGATGTAGGGCGAGGTATCGCCCACCCGGTGATAGAGGATGACGGGAGATGTGGCGCGTTCCCCCTCGAGCAACCGGTAATGCACGTCGCTGCGCATCTGCCGCGCCGATGAGGGGATGACGCACAGACCGGTTTCGGCTGCGACGAGGCCGAGCGCGGTCTGAATTTCGCGCACCTCCTGCACCTCCGCCGGCCGGACATCGTGCCCGTGCAGCAGATTGAGCACCTGATCGGCATAGCCCGGGCGCGGCTCTTTCGGATAGACGATGAGCTTCTGGCCGGTCAGCGCACTGATGGGCAGGGGCGCGCTGTCCTGGGCCAGCGGCGTATCCTTGGGGATGGCGACGGTCAGGCGCTCCTCGCGCAGCACGATCTCCACCACACCGGAATCGCTGTGGTGCAGGCGCCCGAAGCCGATGTCGATGCGCCCTTCCTTCAGGGCCGGAATCTGCTGAACGGACATCATCTCCAGCACCTGGATCTCGATATCCGGCGTCCGGTGGCGCAGCTTGCGCACCAGCGAGGGCAGCCCGCCATAGAGGGTGGACGCCACGAAGCCGATGGACAGCACGCTGTTCTGGTTCAGCCCCACGCGCCGCGTCGCCGCGCGCATCTGTTCGACCCGCCCCAGCACCTGCAAGGCCTGCTCGTAGAACAGCCGGCCCGCCTCCGTCAGCCGCACCGGACGGCTGTTGCGGATGAGGAGGGCGACGCCCAGTTCGTCCTCCAGCGCCTGAATCTGACGGCTCAAGGGCGGCTGGGCGATGTTGAGCTGCTCGGCGGCGCGGGTGAAATTGCGCTCCCGCGCAACCCCAACGAAATACCGAAGCTGGCGAAGATCCATCCCACGCCCCCTCCGCGGGCACAATTTTTATGGTCATTTGCGGTATGTTGCGGCGCGGCAAGCTGCCGTTCCATTACATTTTTTCCGACATAATACCCCCTGAGTATAATTGTAAACACAAAAGGTTTTGGACGGCGGCGCCCGTCGTCCGCAAGGTGTCGCCATGAACGCGACCTTTGCACATCCCATCCCGACCTCTGCTCCTGCCCGCGCCGTCATCGAGCGGGTGGAGACGGCGCTGATCGACCTTCCGACCATCCGGCCGCACAAGCTCTCGGTCGCGACCATGAACGGCCAGACGCTGATGCTGGTGCGCGTTCTGTGCAGCGACGGGGTGGTGGGCATCGGCGAGGGAACCACCATCGGCGGCCTCGCCTATGGCGGTGAGAGCCCGGAGAGCATGAAGCTCGCGGTCGATACCTATTTCGCGCCCCTGATGGTGGGCCAGGACCCCACCGCCGTGCGCGCGCTGATGCTGCGCATCGGCAAGATGGTGAAGGACAACCGATTCGCGAAGAGCGCCGTCGAGACGGCACTACTCGACGCGCAGGGCAAGCGCCTCGGCCAGCCGGTGAGCGAACTCCTGGGCGGTCGCCTGCGCTCCCGCCTGCCGGTGGCCTGGACCCTCGCATCGGGCGATACAGCCAAAGACATCGCCGAGGCGGAGAAAATGCTGGAGCTGCGGCGCCACCGCATCTTCAAACTGAAGATCGGCGCGCGGACGCCGGCGGCCGACGTCGCCCATGTCGCGACCATCAAGCGCGCGCTTGGAGACCGCGGCGCGGTGCGGGTGGACGTCAACATGGCGTGGAGCGAGACAGAGGCTGCCTACGGCATGGCCGCCCTCGCCGACGCCGGCTGCGAGCTGGTCGAGCAGCCCGTCGCCACGGCCGCGGGACTGGCTCGGCTGGTGCGCCGCTTCCCGGTGGCGCTGATGGCCGACGAGTCGCTGCAGGGGCCGGAGAGCGCCTTCGAGATCGCGAAAAACGCCGGCGCCGACGTGTTCGCCATCAAGATCGAGCAGAGCGGCGGCCTGTTCCAGGCCCAGCGCGTGGCCGCCATCGCCGATGCGGCCGGCATCGGCCTTTATGGCGGCACCATGCTGGAAGGCGCGGTGGGCACCATCGCCTCGGCCCAGCTGTTCTCCACGTTCGTCAACCTCCAGTGGGGCACCGAACTGTTCGGCCCCCTGCTGCTGACCGAAGAAATTCTCGCCACGCCCCTCACCTACGCGGACTTCGAGCTGGCCGTGCCTGCCGGGCCGGGCCTCGGGATCGCGCTCGATGAGGATCGCGTGGACTTCTTCACCCGGGGCAGGCCCCGCAAGACCACGAGCGTCGCCGTGTAGGGCGCGCCGCACCCGGTTCAACAATTTGCACGAACGCGCAGCCGACCCGGGGCGAATTCAGCCCTGCCGCCGACGAAGCGCAGCATCTCGAGGGAGGATAGCCATGCCAGCGACTGCCGAAAGGACCCCTGATCTCGATCTCCTGCTCGCGACCGCGGTGCAGGACGACAAGGAGGCCGGCGTCTTCCGCTGCCGCCGCGACATCTTCACCAACGAAGAGCTCTTCGAGCTGGAGATGAAGCATATCTTCGAGAGCAACTGGGTGTATCTGGCCCATGAGAGCCAGATCCCCGAGAACAACGATTACTACACCACGTCCATCGGCCGCCAGCCGGTGGTGGTGACGCGGGACAAGGCGGGCGAACTCCACGCCGTCATCAATGCCTGCGCCCATCGCGGCGCGCTCCTGTGCCGGCGCAAGCACGGCAACAAGGGCAGCTTCACCTGCCCCTTCCACGGCTGGACTTTCTCCAACACCGGCAAGCTGCTCAAGGTGAAGGACGAGAAGACCACCCAGTATCCGCCCCAGTTCGCCAAGAACGGCTCCCACGATCTGAAGCGCGTGCCACGCTTCGAGAGCTACCGCGGCTTCCTGTTCGGCAGCCTGAAGGAAGATGTGGCGCCGCTCGCCGACTATCTCGGCGAGACCAAGGCCATCATCGACCTGATCGTGGACCAGGCGCCGAACGGCCTTGAAGTGCTGCGGGGGAACTCGTCCTACATCTATGACGGCAACTGGAAGCTCCAGATGGAGAACGGCTGCGACGGCTATCACGTCAGCTCCGTTCACTGGAACTATGCCGCGACCATGGGCCGCCGCAAGGTGGAAGGCACCAAGGCTGTCGACGCCAACGGCTGGAGCCGGTCCGTGGCGGGCGTCTACGGCTTCGACAACGGCCACATCCTGCTGTGGACCAACACGATGAACCCCGAGGTGCGCCCAGTCTATGGCCACCGGGAAGAGATCGCCGCCCGTGTCGGCCAGGAGCGGGCGGACCTCATCGTCAACCAGACGCGCAATCTCTGCCTCTATCCCAACGTGTTCCTGATGGACCAGTTCAGCACGCAGATCCGCGTCGCGCGGCCCATCAGCGTGGACAAGACGGAGATCAGCATCTTCTGCTTCGCCCCCAAGGGCGAAAGCGCCGAGGACCGCGCGCTGCGCATCCGCCAGTATGAGGACTTCTTCAACGTCTCCGGCATGGGCACGTCGGACGACCTCGAAGAGTTCCGCGCCTGCCAGGTGGGCTATGCCGGCATCTCCGCGCTGTGGAACGACCTGTCGCGCGGCGCGCCCCTGTGGATCGAAGGTCCCGACGAGAACGCAATGCGCCTGGGCATTCGTCCTCTGCTCTCCGGCGAGCGCAGCGAGGACGAAGGGTTGTTCGTGCGCCAGCACGAATACTGGGCGAAGGTGATGCGCCAGGCCGTGTCGCCCCGCGAGACGGGAGTTGCGGCATGAGCATCTCCCTCGAAGCCGCCCGCGCCTTCCTCTATCGCGAGGCGCGCCTGCTGGATGACCGCGCCTGGGACGAATGGCTCACCTGCTACGCGCCCGATGTCACCTATTGGATGCCCGCCTGGGATGACGACGACCGGCTCACCGAAGACCCGCAGTCGCAGATCTCGCTGATCTACTACCCCGATCGCGACGGGCTGGAAGACCGCATCTTCCGCATCAAGACCGAACGCTCCGGCGCCTCCACGCCGGAGCCGCGCACGAGCCACAACGTGACCAATGTCGAACTCATGGCGACGCGGCCGGGCGAGCTCGACGTCAGGTACAATTTCCACACCCTCAGCCATCGCTACAAGGTCACGGACCAGTTCTTCGGAACCATGTTCGTCACCCTGCGCGAGGATGAGGGGCAGATCATCATCGCGGCCAAGAAGATCGTTCTGAAGAACGACTACATCCGCCAGGTCATCGACGTCTATCACGTCTGACAGGCATCGATATCCGACCCAGGGAGGGTTCCATGTCCAGCCATACCATCGCGCTCAATTTCGAGGATGGCGTCACGCGCATCATCGACTGCAAGGCGGGCGAAAAGGTGCTCGACGCGGCGTTCCGCAACAAGATCAACCTGCCCATGGACTGCTCGGACGGGGTCTGCGGAACCTGCAAATGCCGCGCCGAAAGCGGCGCGTATGACCTCGGCGAGGACTATATCGAGGACGCCCTGACCGCCGACGAGGCGGCGCAGGGGCTGGTGTTGACCTGCCAGATGGTGCCGTCCAGCGACTGCATCATTGCCGTGCCGGTCAGCTCGCTCTCCTGCAAGACGGGGCTTCAGAAATTCGCCGCGACGGTGGCGCAGGTGAGCCTCCACAACGACGCCGCGGTGGTCCTGGAACTGGACGTGGACGGCCCGGCGCCCGCCTTCCTGCCGGGGCAGTACGTCAACATCGACGTGCCGGGCACGGGGCTCAGCCGCGCCTATTCCTTCTCCTCCGCGCCGGGCGAGACGCGCATCTCCTTCCTCATCAAGAGGATTCCCGGCGGCCTCATGAGCTCCTGGCTGGCGCGGGCGAAGCCGGGCGAGAGGCTCACGCTCAACGGTCCGCTGGGCAGCTTCTATCTGCGCGACACAAGCGCGCCGCTGCTCTTCCTCGCCGGTGGCACGGGCCTCGCGCCCTTCCTCTCCATGCTGGAAGTGCTCGCCCGCGCCGGCGCGCAGCAGCAGATCCATCTCGTCTATGGCGTCACACGCGATCTCGATCTCGTGCAGGTGGAGACGCTCGAAGCCTACACCGCGCGCCTGCCGGGATTCGGCTTCACCACCGTGGTGGCCGACGAGGCTTCGGCCCATCCGCGCAAGGGATGGGTCACCCAGCACATGCCCGACGACATGCTCCGCGCGGCGCCGGACGTCTATCTGTGCGGCCCCCCGCCCATGGTCGATGCCGTACGCCGGCATTTCGAGGCTACGGGCGTGACGCCCAACTGCTTCCACTACGAGAAATTCACGCCCAACGCGCCGCTGAAGGAAAGCGCCTAGGGCGCGTGCCAGCGAACAAGATCAAACGTGCAAAAGCACTCCGGGGAGGAAACACATGCGAAATATCGATATCACGGATGCCATCGACAAGGCGCCGTTCGGGCGCTTCCAATGGACGGTGGCCGCGCTCTGCGGGCTGCTGCTGGTGGTGGATGGCTATGACGTCTTCGTGGCCGGCACGGTGCTGCCCGCGCTGATGAAGGAGTGGGGCCTCAGCAAGCCGCAGGCCGGCACCCTTCAGGCCTGGGCGCTGTTCGGCATGATGTTCGGCGCCCTCGTCTTCGGCCCCCTCGCGGACAGGATCGGCCGCAAGAAGGGCATCGCCATCTGCTTCCTCCTGTTCACCACGTCCACGCTGCTTGCCGGCTTTGCCAATTCGCCGACCCAGTTCGGCATCTTCCGGTTCATCGCCGGTCTCGGCTGCGGCGGCCTGATGCCGAACACGGTCGCGCTGATGAACGAATATGCGCCCAAGCGCCTGCGCAGCACCATGGTGGCCGTGATGTTCTCCGGCTATTCGGTGGGCGGAATGGTGGCCGCCGGCTTCGGTATCGGGCTCATCCCGCAGTTCGGCTGGAAACCCATGTTCTTCATCGCCGCCGTGCCCCTGCTCCTGCTGCCGCTGGTGCTGTGGAAGCTGCCGGAATCCCTCGGCTTCCTCCTCCGCCAGGGCAAGGAGGCAGAAGCCCGCACGATCTGGGCGAAGGTCGCCCCCTCCGCCCGGCTCGATGCCTCCGACAGGCTGGTGTTCATCGAGAGCAAGAGCGCGTCCGCTTCGGTCATCGAGCTGTTCCGCGACCAGCGGGCGGTGAGCACCGTGATGCTGTGGGCCGCCTTCTTCTGCTGCCTGCTGCTGGTCTATCTGCTGTCGTCCTGGCTGCCCAAGGTTCTGCAGGAAGTCGGCTATGCCGAGACTGCCAGCCTCCTGAGCCTCTTCTCGCTCAATTTCGGCGGCATGCTGGGGGCGATCCTCGGCGGACGGCTCGGCGACCGCTTCGGCCTGCCGCGGGTGGTGGTCGGCTTCTTCACCGCAGCCGCGGTGTCCATCGCGCTCATCGGCTTCGGCCTTCCGGCGCCCCTGCTGTTCGTGATGGTCTTCATCGCCGGCGCCACCACCATCGGCACGCAGATCCTGCTCTATGCCAGCGTGGCGCAGCTCTACAACCTATCTATCCGGTCCACCGGCCTCGGCTGGGCCTCGGGCGTGGGCCGCATCGGCGCAATCGTCGGGCCGACGCTGGGGGGCGTGCTGCTGGCCCAGGAGCTGCCGCTGCAACAGAATTTCCTGATCTTCGCGGTGCCCGCGGCGCTCTCGGCCCTCGCCATGCTGGTGTTCGCGGTGAACGCCGCGCGCCGCACCGCGACGGTCACGGCTGTCGCGACGGCCTAGGGAGCCGCTTCCGCGGCCCGTCATCGATCGGGCATGACGACACCTGAACAAGATCAACCGGCGCAAGGGGCGAACGGAAGCCCTCGCCACCAGACACGTGGAGGACACAAGGATGGGTGTGAAGATTTTCAACGGCAAGGATGTGCAGGACTTCCTGCGGGTCATCGCCAACCTGGACGGGACCGGCGGCAACGAGCGGGCCAAGCAGGTGGTGCACCGCATCGT
The DNA here is from genome assembly GCF_043193615.1 of Xanthobacter aminoxidans. Lineage (NCBI taxonomy): Bacteria > Pseudomonadati > Pseudomonadota > Alphaproteobacteria > Hyphomicrobiales > Xanthobacteraceae > Xanthobacter > Xanthobacter aminoxidans. The sequence goes on from NZ_JBAFUS010000001.1 coordinate 1,132,079, forward strand.
CTCCGATTTGTTCAAGACCATCGAGGATTTCGACCTGACCCCGGACGAGGTCTGGCTCGGCATCAACTACCTCAACAAGCTCGGCTCGGAGGGCGAGGCGGCGCTGCTGGCGGCCGGCATCGGCCTTGAGCACTACATCGACATGCGCCTCGACGCCGAGGATGCCGAGCTGGGCATCACCGGCGGCACGCCGCGCACCATCGAGGGGCCGCTCTATGTGGCCGGCGCCCCCGAGCAGAAGAGCAAGGCGCGCCTCGACAAGAATCCCGATGCCGACGCCGGCCCCCTGCGGATCCACGGCATCGTCACCGGTCCAGACGGCGCACCGGTGGCGGACGCCCTGGTGGAAGTCTGGCATTCGGATTCCAAGGGCTTCTATTCCCATTTCGACCCGACGGGCCGGCAGAGCGAGTTCAATCTGCGCGGCGCGATCCGCACCGGAGCGGACGGGCGCTATGAGGTGCTCACCCGGATGCCGGCCTCTTATGGCTGCCCGCCCTCGGGCGCGACGCAGACCCTGCTGAACCAGCTCAACCGCCACGGCAACCGCCCGGCTCATGTGCACTTCTTCGTCACCACGGATGCCTTCCGCAAGCTGACGACGCAGTTCAACATCGAGGGCGACCCGCTGATCTGGGACGACTTCGCCTTCGCCACCCGTGAAGGTCTCATCCCCCATGTGGCGGAGCGCACCGGCGGCGCGGCGGTCGGCTTCGAGGAGGACGTCTACCGGGACATCGAGTTCAACATCGAACTCACCCCGAAGGTCGCCGGCAAGGACAACCAGATCGTCGAGCGCGCCCGCGCCGCGGCCTGAGCGAAAGAACCGGCGGCAGCGCGAATGCTGCCGCCGGACACGCACGGGAAGCCACGAATGCCCGAGGACGCCTCTCTTCGACAGCCGCCGACAAGCGCCCACCCGGCGCGGTGGCGCGACGTGCTCTGCGTGCTGCCGCATCGGGACGGCGACCTCGCGCGCCTCGACGAACTGGCGGCGGCGGATGCGCCCGTCGTCACCGTCATCGGCAAGTACAATCACGGCAAGAGCCGGCTCCTCAACGAGCTGATGCGCCGGGACGCCTTCGCCGTGGCCGACCGGCGCCAGACCATCCAGCTGGCCGAGTGCCGGCACGCGGGCGTGCGCTGGCTCGATGCTCCGGGGCTGGATGCGGACGTGGCCGGGGAAGACGACCGGCAAGCGCTCCGCGCCATCTGGCTTGCCTCCGACATTCGCCTGTTCGTCCATGCCGCGCGCGAAGGCGAGCTGGACACTGCGGAACAGGCTCTTGTCGAAACCCTGCGCGCCGACAGCCGCCGCACCCGTTGCGAGACGCTGATCGTGGTCACGCAAGCGGACCAGATGGAAGACGACGACGCGCTCGGTCGCGTGGTGTCCGCCATCGCGGATCAGGTGCCGGGCGCGGGCCTTCACGTCGTCTCCTCCACCCGGCATCGCCGGGGACTGGAAGACGCCAAGACCCTCCTCATTCAGCGCAGCGGGTTTCCCGAGCTGGAGCGCGCTCTGGCGGACGCGCTTGCGCGGGTGCCGGCCGCGCGGGCTCATGAGGCGCGCCTGTTACGGGGCGAAATCCGCGCGGAACTTGAAACTGTCCGGAACGCCGAGGCTGAGACGCTGGCGTCCCTCCGGCAGCAACAGACGGCCCAGCGGCACGCCTTCGACGACGGGCTTGAGACCCTGCTCGCGGTGATCGGCGGGGACATGGAGGAGCTCGTGTCACGCGCCGGCCCGGACCTCGCGCTGGTGGCGGACACCGGCCGTGAGCGCTACGCCACGACCGCGGCGAAGCTGGAGCGCGCGCGCATCCAGGTGGCTTATTCGAGGGCGTGCATCCGCCTTGACGGCTTCCTCGCGGGCCATGGCGTCTCCGGCCTGCCGCAGGAGCAGCAGACCGCCGCCGGCAGCCTCAACACGGTCATGGTGGCGGTCATGGGCGTCTCGGTAAAATTCCGGGCGGACCTGCGCCGCGTGTTCTGCGAGGAAGCTGGGCGGGCGCGTCTGCTGGCGGCCTTCGCCCACTATTTCGAGCTGTCGCGATCCCGGGCGGCGCTGCGGGACAGGATCGGCGAATCCTCCGTTGCACTGGATGCGACCGACCGTGCCCGCGCCACCCTGCCGCCGGACGCCGCGCCATGACGGCGGAGACGATGGACCGCAGCGCCCCCTCGCCGGCGCTCCATGCTCCAGCCACACGCGCGGCGCTGTCCGAGGAACACCATTTCATCGCCGAAGCCGAGGCGATCGCGCTCGGCTCGGACGACCTTCGACCTGCGCTCGCACGTTTGGACGACTGGCTTTCAAGTCTCGGCGCGCGCCTGGCCGGTGCCCGCCTCTCCAGCGCAGCATTGCGGGAGGACAGCGAAATCGCCCGCCGCATCGCGACAGCGAATGCCGTGATCGAGGCCTGCATCTCGGACTGGCCCCGGCAACGCGACGCGCTGCGGCCCGCCGAAGCGCTGGCGCGGAGCCTGGATCAGGCCGTAGTCCTGCTGGTGTTCGGCAAGTTCAATGCGGGCAAGAGTTCGCTCTGCAATCTCATGGCCGACCGCTTCGCGGCCCACGGCTTGGAAGTGAACTCCTTTCAGCTCGATGCCGACGGACGCCTGGAGCCCTGCGCCCGCTTCACGGAAGGCGCGACCGAGACCACATCGCGCATCCAGGGCATCCGGCTGGGCCAGCGGCTGGTGCTGCTCGATACGCCCGGCCTCCATTCCGCCACCGGCGAGCACGCGGCACTCACCCGCCGCTTCGTCGACTGCGCCGACGCCGTGCTCTGGCTCACCAGTTCCTCAACGCCGGGACAGGTGCAGGAACTGGAGGAGCTTGCCGGCGAATTGCGCCGCGCCAAGCCCCTGCTGCCGGTCATCACCCGCAGCGACCGCTATGAAGAAGACGAGATCGACGGCGCGCTGGTGAAGCTCATCCGCAACAAGACCACGGCCGACCGCAGCGGGCAGGAGGCGGACGTGGCGGAGCGTGCGCGCGACAAGCTCGCAGCGCTGGGGCTGGACGTGGCGCTGCTGCGGCCGCCCCTGTCTGTCTCCGTCCATATGGCCCGGGCGGAGGAAGAGAGTCCCGCGGCCATGGCGTCGGCGGGCATGGATCGTCTCTATGCTGCCCTGCGGGCCCTCGTTTCGCCAGCACTGGCCTATCGGAGCCGCAAGCCGGCTGAGGTGCGGCTGCGCCATCTGGACGAAACCGTCCTGGGCAGCCTGCACGTGCTGCTGCGGCCCGCGCTGGAACAGCTGAATGCCGCGCTGGACGACGCGGCAGCCCAACTCGACCTCCGGGGCACGCAGATGCAGGACGATGTATGGCGCGCCATCGCCCCCCTTCTGCCGGACCTGCTCGACGCCCACGCTCCTGAGCGGGATGCAGCTGGCGTCCGCCGCAGCCTATCGCAGGCGCTGCAATCGGCATGGGGCGAGGCGCGGGACGCCCACTTCCGCGACTATCGGCTCGGCCGCGATGGGCAACCTGCCCCATTCGAACCCGCCCCGGACATCGGCTTCGAGGAGATCGTGATCGAGGTGGAGGGGACCCGCCAGTCCGTCGGCGTGGACGCCACGCGCCTGCACGCGGCCCTGGAGCGGGAGATCGAGAATTGGGTGGCCGGGGCGGGCAGCCACGCACGGGAAGAAGGCGCCGCGTGCCTCCGCGATGTGATGGCGGACGCCGCGCGCCTCGATGCCGTCCTTCGCGCCCACGAGGCGAGCCTTCGCGACATCAGGAACGACCTGCGCGCACCGGCTTGAGCGGGCCTTGATTCATCCGGGATGAACGCAAGCCCCGGCAAACGCGCGGCCGGCCGGGCGCATCCATGAACCAGCTTCACCAATCGGTGTGTTTTTCGCGTTACCGGCCTTCGGCGGCTTTCGGCATCATCGCGCCCCTAAAAGACCAAGGCACGATGAGGAGACGACCGTTGAGCGCCCAAGCCCCTGCCACCACTGGCGATATTGCCATTTCCGCCCACCATGGAGCCGCCCAGTCGGCAGCACTCCAGCCCATGGCGCATGCCATCCGCTTCCTCGCGGTGGATGCCATTCTCGCGGCGGGCGAAGGACATCAGGGCGTTCCCCTCGGAATGGCCGAGATCGCGACGGTGCTCTACAGCCGTCACCTCAAGTTCGATCCTGCCGACCCCACCTGGCCCGACCGCGACCGGGTGGTGCTCTCCAACGGGCACGGCTCCACCCTGCTCTATTCCCTGCTGCACCTCACCGGCTATCACCACATCTCGCTGGACGCTGTGAAGAGCTTCCGTGAACTCGGCTCGACCTGCGCCGGCCATCCGGAATACGAGCCCGCCGCCGGCATCGAGACCACCACCGGCCCGCTCGGACAGGGCATCGCCAACGCGCTGGGCATGGCCATCGCCGAAGCCCATCTCAACGCGCGCTTCGGCGACGACCTTATCGATCACCGCACCTGGGCCTTCGTCGGCGACGGCTGCCTGCAGGAGGGCGTGGGGCAGGAGGTGATCCAGCTTGCCGGCCACCTCAAGCTCGGCAAGCTCACATTCTTCTGGGACGACAATGCCATCACCGACGATGGCTCCACCGAGCTGTCCATCTCCGAGAATGTGGCCGAGCGCTTCCGCGTGGCCGGCTGGCACGTGGTGGAGATCGACGGCCACGACATCGAGGCCGTGGACGCCGCCATCCGCGCCGCCAAGGCCGATCCCCGTCCCTCCATGATCGCCTGCAAGACGACCATCGCCCGCGGCATCCCGCGCCTCGAAGGCCAGCGCGGCGGCCACTCCGGCAAGCTGTTCCCGGATGATCGCGCCGCCATGGCGGAGCGCTTCGGCTGGACCGGCGGCAGCTTCGACATTCCCGCGGACATCGGCGCCGACTGGCGCGCCACGGGCAAGCCGGGTGCCGAGACGCGGGCCGCATGGCGCAAGCGGCTCGCCGCCGCCGGCAATGCGGTGCAGGACGAGTTCCAGCGCACCATTTCCGGCATCCTCAGTGAAGGCGCGCGCGAGGCCATCCACGCCTACAAGGCGAAGGCGGCGGCTGAGGAGAAGGCGGATTTCTCCATCGCCACGTCGGGTGACATCGCGGCGGCGCTCTATGAGGCGCTGCCCGACATCATGACCGCCTGCGCGGATCTGGAGGCGCCCACCAACCACAAGCGCCAGCTTTCCGCCTTCACGGCGAAGGACCGGGCCGGCCGCTACATCCATTGCGGCGTGCGCGAGCATGCCATGGGCTCGCTGGCCAACGGCATGGCGGCCCACGGCGGCATCATCCCGCTCGCCGTCACCTACCTGCCCTTCTCGGACTATGAGCGGCCCGCGCTGCGCATGGCCGCGCTCATGGGGCTGCCGGTGAAGTTCGTGTTCAGCCACGATTCCATCGGCATCGGCAAGAATGGCCCCACCCACCAGCCGGTGGAGATCATCGCCTCGCTGCGGGCCATGCCCAACATGACGGTGCTGCGCCCCTGCGACGCCATCGAGGCGGCCGAAGCGTGGGAGATCGCGCTGGAGCACCGCACCGGCCCGGTGGCGCTCATCTTCGCGCGCCAGTCCCTGCCGGCCCTGCGTCGCGATGGCGGCGCGGAGAACCGCTCGGCCCGCGGTGCCTACGTGCTTCAGGAGGCAGAGGGCGGCCCGCGCCGCGTCACGCTCATCTCCACCGGCTCGGAGGTGCAGATCGCCGTGGAGGCCCGTGTGCTGCTCCAGGCGCAGGGCATTCCCACCGCCGTTGTCTCCATGCCCTGCTGGAGCCTGTTCGAGGCTCAGGATGCCGCCTATCGCAAGGCGGTGCTGGGCGAAGGCACGGTGCGCGTCGCCGTGGAAGCGGCGGTGAAGTTCGGCTGGGAGCGCTGGATCGGCGAGGACGGCGGCTTCGTGGGCATGACCGGCTTTGGAGCCTCCGGCCCGGCGGATGCGTTGTACCGGCACTTCGGCATCACCGCAGAGGCCGTGTCCGAGGCAGCCCGCGTGCGCCTCTGAGCCCGTCGCGACAATCAGAAAGAACAACACCATGCACAAGATCGTCGTTCTCGACCGCGACACCATCGCGCCCGAGGTTCAGGTCCGCCGCCCGTCCTTCCCCCACGAATGGGTGGAACATGCCCGCACCAGCGCAAGCGAGGTGATGGAACGGGCGAAGGATGCCACCATCATCATCAACAACAAGGTGGATCTGCGGGCCGACACGCTGGCCCAGCTGCCCAACCTCAAGCTCATCGCCATTGCTGCCACCGGCACCGATTGCGTGGACAAGAAGGCGGCGGCCGCGCAGGGCATCCCCACGGTGAACATCCGGGGCTATGCCAAGGCCACCGTGCCGGAGCACACCTTCGCGCTGCTGCTCTCCCTCGCCCGCTCCATCGTGCCCTACCGGGCCGAGGTGCTGGAGGGAGCGTGGCAGGCGGCGCAGCAATTCTGCTTCTTCACCAACCCCATCGTGGACCTGGCGGGCCGGCGGCTCGGCATCGTCGGCGCCGGCGTGCTGGGCTCGCAGGTGGCCGGCATCGCGCGGGCCTTCGGCATGGACGTGGTGTTCTACGATCCCATGGCGAAGCCGGGCACGGCGGGCGTCGTGAGCCTCGACGAGCTGATCGAGACCTCCCACGCCATCACCCTGCACTGCCCGCTCACCGACGAGACGCGCGGCATGCTCGACATGGCCGCCTTCCGGCGCATGAAGAACCGGCCGATCATCATCAATACCGCGCGCGGCGGGCTGATCATGGAGGAAGACCTGGAGGTCGCCCTCGACGAAGGGCTGGTGAGCGCCGCCGGCCTCGATGTCACCCTGCCGGAGCCCCCGGCCCCCGACAGCGCCTTCATGCGGCTCGCACGGCGGCGCAACGTCATCTGCACCCCGCACATCGCCTGGGCCTCGCTGGAGGCGCAGCAGGCGCTGGCCGACCAGCTCATCGACAACATCGAGAACTTCGTCGCCGGCCGCCCCTCCAACGTGGTTTCGCCGGACTGAGGCGGCTCGCAACGTTTCAGTCTCGCGCGATGCGCCGGCCGGAATCCTTTCCGGCCGGCGTTTTCTTGTGCCCGCACGGACAGGACAAAAAAAGGCCCACCGGCGAACCGGCGGGCCTTCAGGCTAGGGAGCTTGTAACCCCGAGGCGGGGCCCGGTCTGCGCCGGGCTCGCTCTTCAGGGCAGGAAGCCGATGGAGATCCACGGCACCGCGGCCACCACCGCCAGTCCGATGAGCAGCACCAGCATGTAGCCGACGATGGGTTTCATGCCCTCGTCCGGGTTCACGTTGCCGATGGCGGTCGCGCAGTAGTAGCCGACGCCGAAGGGCGGCGCGAAGAGGCCGATGCCCATGGCGAGGATGACCACCATGGCATAGTGCACCTCGTGGATGCCCATCTGCCGCGCGATCGGGAACAGCAGCGGCCCGAACAGCACGATGGACGGGATGCCCTCCAGCACCGAGCCGAGGATGATGAAGGCGAGGATGGAGACCACCATGAAGGTGGCCGCGCCGCCCGGCAGGCCGGACATCACATGGGCGAGGGCCTGCGAAAAGCCGGACTGGGTGAGCGCCCAGGCCATGCCCGTCGCCGCGCCGATGATGAGCAGGATCGCGCCGGAGAGCGCGGCCGTGCTGATCATCATCGGGATGACCCGGCTCCAGTCGAACTGCCGGTAGACGAGCAGGCCCACCACCACGGAATAGATGATGCCGATGGTGGAGACTTCCGTCGCCGTGGCGATGCCCTCCATCACCGCGCCGCGGATGACGAACGGCAGGGCGATGGCCGGCAGCGCGATGCCAGCGGACCACAGGATGTCCTTGGCCGAGACGCGCTTGACGTTGGAGAGGTCGTCGTTGCGGTAGCGGTAGCGCACGAGGAGGCACAGCGCGAGGCCGAGCACCAGAGCGGGCAGAAGTCCGCCGGTGAACAGCGCCGCGATGGACACGCCCGTGACCGAGCCGATGGTGAGCAGCACGAGGGAGGGCGGGATCGTCTCCGTCTGCGCGCCGGTGGCGGCGAGCAGGGCCACGAGATCGCCCTTCTTGGCGCCGCGCTTCACCATTTCCGGGAACAGCACCGGCGTCACCGCCGCCATGTCCGCCGCCTTCGAGCCGGAGATGCCCGAGACGAGATACATGGCGCCGATCAGCACGTAGGAGAGGCCGCCGCGCACATGCCCGAGGAGGCTGGCGAGGAAACCCACCAGCGCCCGCGCCATGCCGGTCATCTCGATGAGCAGGCCGAGGAACACGAACAGCGGCACCGACAGCAGAATGAGGTGGCTCATGCCCTCGTCCATGCGCCCCACCACCACCGCGAGCGGCGTCGTGGTCGTGAAGGTGAGATAGCCCACTGTCGCGAGGCCGAACGAGAAGGCGATGGGCACGCCGGCGAACACCGACGCCGCCACGAGGCCCACGAGGAAGATGAGCAGGTTGTAGTTGCCCAGCGTCTTCAGCCAGGGCGAGGCCACATGGCCGAGACCGACCGCCAGCAGGAGGCAGACGCACACCACGGCCACCTGCTTGGGATTGGCCGCGCGCACCACTTTCAGGAAGCTCACCAGCGCCATGAGGCCAATGCCGATGGGCAACGCAGCCGCCTTCCATGTGTTGGGCACGTCGAGGGCCGGCAGCGTGACGAACATCTCGTCTTCGGCATACTCGATGGCGGGATGCAGCACCGCCACGAGGAACACCAGGGGCGCGGCCAGGGCCAGCGTCTCCAGCACCGATCGAACGCGCGGCGAGGCCATGCTCACCAGCGCGGTCATGCGCATGTGGCTATCGCGCTGGAGCGCCAGCACGGCGCCGAACATGGCGAGCCAGATGAAGAGGACGGACGCAAGCTCGTCCGACCACACGATGGGGCTGTGCAGCGCATAGCGCTTCACCACGCCGACGAAGAGCACGGTGATCTCCGCCAGCACAAGGGCTGCGGCGAGATATTCCACCACGCGGCAGATGGCGGTTTCCACACCGAATACGGCGCGGCGCCAGCCGGTGGGAAGCGCCGGGGGCGGCGCTTCCTCTGTGGCGTAGGCTTCGTGCAGCGCGTGGCTCTCGTCCAGCGCGTGGGCTTCCCCCAGCGCGTGTTTCGGCGGGGGCATGGAGTGGGATACGTGCTGGGACATGTTCACCCCCCGAGCTTGCCGACGGCGGCCTCGAGCAGGCCCCACGCTTCATCGCCATACTTGGCCTTCCACTCGCCGTAGAAGGGGGTGGAGGCCAGCGCCTTGCGGAACTGCTCGCGGTCCACGTCGATGAAGGTGATGCCCTTGGCGGTGAGGTCCGCGCGCAGGCTCTGGTTGAGCGAGGCGATGTCGGCGCGCTGGTCGACCGCAGACTTGTCCAGTTCGCGGGTGATGACGGCGCGGACGTCCTCAGGCAGCGTGCCCCAGGCGCGGCGGTTGCCGAGGATGACGTAGCCGTCCCACACGTGGCCGGTCATGGAGCAGGACTTCTGCACCTCGTAGAGACGGGTGGAAGCGATGATCGCGAGCGGGTTCTCCTGGCCCTCGACCACCTTGGTCTGGAGCGCGGAATAAAGCTCGTTGAAGTTGATGGGCGTGGCGCCAGCATTCAGCGACTTGAACACCGAGGTCAGCATGGGCGCGGGCGGGACACGGATCTTGAAGCCGTTCAGATCCTGCGGGGTGCGGATCTCGCGGGTGGACGAGGTGATCTGGCGGAAGCCGTTGTCCCAGAACTTGGCGGGAGCGACGAGGCCGGTCTTCTCGATCTGCGTCCGGATGTACTTGCCGAGATCGCCGTCCACCGCCTTCCACACGGTCGCGTAGTCGGGGAAGGCGAAGCCGGTGTTGACGATGCCGGAGACCGGAACCAGCGTCGCGAGGATCGAGGTGGAGAGGTTGAAGAACTCCACGCCGCCCGAGCGCACCTGGGCGAGCAGATCGGTGTCGGAGCCGAGCTGGTTGGCCGGGAACAGCTTGATCTCGACGCGGCCGGAAGTGGCCTCGCGGATGCGGTCGAGGGCTTCCTGCGCGCGCTTGTTCACCGGGTGGGTGGGGTCCTGGCCGGTGGCGTACTTGTAGGTGAATTCGGCGGCCTCGCCCCGGCGGGTGAGGATGCTGAACAGCGGCAGCGCGGCGCCTGCGGCCAGCACATGACGGCGGGTCAGGCCGTTTTTGGTCGGTGTCATGGTGTTTTCTCCCTAGTGTGCCGCTTTCGGCGGCTTGGTCGTTTGGAAAGAGGGGACTAGGCCCGGCCCTGGAGGGCGCGGTAGGCGTCGATGACCTTGCTGTCGTCCTTTGTGCCCTTGCCCTGGCCGGAGACGGCGAGGAACATCTGGTGGGCGGTTGCCGCCAGCGGCAGCGCGGTCTTCGCACCGGCACCGGCTTCCATCACGATGCCGAGATCCTTCACGAAGATGTCCACCGCGCTGGTCACGCGCGGTTCGCTCTCCAGCATGCGCGGGCCGCGGTCCCGCAGCATCCAGCTGGAGGCGGCGGAGCCGGAGACGATGTCGAGCATGGCGTTCATGTCGAGGCCGAGGGTCTCGGCCAGCGACAGGGCCTCGCCGGCGACCGCCAGATGCACGCCGCACAGGAGCTGGTTCACCGCCTTGGCGGTGGCGCCCTGCCCGGCCTTGTCGCCCAGCAGGACGACCTTGGAGCCCATGGCGTCCAGCACCGGCTTCACCTGCGTGAACAGGTCGGACGGTGCCGCCACCATGATGGTGAGGCTGCCCGCCTCGGCCCCGACCACACCGCCGGAGACGGGGGCGTCGACGAGGCGGCGGCCTTCGGCCTCCACACGTCTGGCAAGGGCCGCGACGGCGGCCGGCGGGCAGGTGGCCATCAGGATGACCGTGCCCCCCTCGGGCAGATGCGCCAATGCGCCCGCGCCGAACAGGATATCCTCGGCCTGGGTGGCATTCACCACCATCAGCACCGCGGCATCCTGGCCGGCGAAGGCGTCTGCGAGGCTGGCCGCGGCCGCGCCCCCGGCGTCGGCGAGTTTCGCCCCGGCTTCGGGCCGGATGTCGAAACCCGTCACGGCGAAGCCGGCGCGGGCGAGGTTGACCGCCATCGGCAGGCCCATGGAGCCGAGCCCCACAAAGCCGATCTTCTTCATCTTTTCCTCCCGCTCGGCCCGCCCCTCTTGCCGGGGGCTGGAGCCGTATGGATGACTTGAACCCTTCGACTACTTGAGCCAGCCCTTCACCTGCGCGCAGAGCGCGTCGGTGGAGATGCCGTAGCGATCGTGCAGGGTCGGCAGCGCGCCGGCCGCCAGGAATTCGTCGGGCAGGCCGATCATGCGGAACGCGGGGTGGACACCCGCGCGCATCAGGAGCCCCGCCACCGCCTCGCCGAGGCCGCCGATGACGGTGTGGTTCTCAACCACCACCACGAGGCGGCCGGGCTTGGCGCAGGCCTCCAGGATGGTCGCGGTGTCGAGCGGCTTGATGGTGGGCACATGCAGCACGCCCACGTCCACGCGGTCCGCCTCGAGCGCCTTGGCAGCTTCCAGCGCGCGCATGGTCATGATGCCGGACGAGACGAACAGCACCTCGTAGCCGTCGCGCAGCATCTTCGCCTTGCCCAGCTCGAAGGTGTAGCCGTACTCGTCGAGCACGAGCGGCACCTGGCCGCGCAGCAGGCGCATGTAGACCGGGCCCTTGTGGGCGACGATGGCCGGCACCGCCTGCTCGATCTCATGCGCGTCGCACGGGTCGATCACGGTCATGTTCGGGATGGCGCGCATGAGCGCCAAATCCTCGGCCGCCTGATGCGAGGGGCCGTAGCCGGAGGTGAGGCCCGGCAGGGCGCAGACGATCTTCACGTTGCGGTCTTCTTCCGCGATCGTCTGGTGGATGAAGTCATAGGCCCGGCGCGAGGCGAACACCGCATAGGTGGTGGCGAAGGGTGTGAAGCCTTCCGCCGCAAGGCCGGAGGCCGCGCCGAACAGGAGCTGCTCGGCCATGCCCATCTGGTAGTAGCGATCCGGGAAGGCCTGCTGGAAGATGTGCAGGTCCGTATACTTGCCGAGATCCGCCGTCATGCCGACGATGGAGGGATCGTTCTGTGCGGCCGTCACCAGCGCGTGGCCGAAGGGGGCCGGCTTGGTGCGCTGCCCTTCGCCCGCGATGGACGCGATCATGGCGGAGGTGGTCAGGCGCGGCTTGGCGGGGGCGTCCGTCTTGGCGGCGGGAGCGGGGTGAGCCGAAGCGGGTTTCATGCGGGCTTCCTCTCGTCGAGGGCGGCCAGGGCCAGCTGCCACTCATGGGCATCCACACGGATGAAATGGTTCTTGTCGCGCGCCTCGAGGAAGGGGATACCCTTGCCCATGAGCGTGTCGGCGATGATCATGCTGGGCCGGCCGCCATTGGCGGTCTTGGCGGCATCGAAGGCGGCGCGCACGGCGTCGAGGTCGTTGCCGTCCACCCGCTGAACGAACCAGTTGAAGGCCGCGAGTTTCTCCGGCAGCGGCTCGAAGCCGAGCATGGAGGTGGAGGGGCCGTCCGCCTGCTGGTTGTTCACGTCGACGATGGCGATGAGGTTGTCGAGCTTGTAGTGGGCGGCCGACATGATGGCCTCCCACACCGAGCCCTCGTCCAGCTCGCCGTCGGAGAACAGGGTGTAGACCCGGCTGTCCGAACCCTTGCGCTTGAGGCCGAGACACTTGCCCACCGCGATTGACAGGCCGAGACCGAGCGAGCCGCCGGACATTTCCATGCCCGGAGTGTAGGCCGCCATGCCCGACATGGGCAGGCGGCTGTCGTCGAAGCCGTAGGTCTCCAGCTCGTCCTCGGGGACGATGCCGGCCTCGATCAGCGCCGCATAGAGCGCGATCGCATAATGGCCGTTGGAGAGCAGGAAGCGGTCGCGCCCCTCCCATTCGGGGTTCTGGGGCTCGTAGCGCATGGCGTGGAAATAGGCGGTGGCCAGCACATCGGCGATGTCGAGGGCCTGGGCGATATAGCCCTGCCCCTGCACCTCGCCCATGCGGATGGCATGACGCCGGATGTTCCAGGCGCGCCGCTCCAGCGAGACGTTTGAAGGTGAAATGGTCATGTCCCTGTTCCTGTAGAGGAGCGCCCGCGCCGGGACGGCCCCGATCGCCCTGCGACCAGCCGTCCCCAACGCGCCGTGGCGGACCGGGATTGGAGCATTTTCAAGCGAAGCGGTTTCCGGTTCGCGTGAAGAAAAGGCGTAGCGCCAAAAGCCTAGGGTATTTCCGGCGGACCTGAGTTCGCCGGGAATGCCTTAGTGGATCAGCATGCCGCCGTTGACGTCGATCACCGCGCCGGTGACGTAGGCGGACAGGTCGCTGGCGAGGAAGAGATAGATGCCGGCCACGTCGCTCGCATCGCCGAGGCGGTTGAGCGGGATGCCCTTCAGGATGTCCTTGCGCATCTCGTCGGTCAGCTTGCCGCCGGTGATGTCGGTCTGGATCAGGCCGGGGGTGACGCAGTTCACGCGGATGCCGTCCACGCCGAACTCGCGGGCCATCGCCTTGGCGAGGCCGAGCACGCCCGCCTTCGCGGACGAATAATGCGGGCCACCGAAGATGCCGCCGCCGCGCTGCGCGGACACCGACGACATGCAGGCGATGGAGCCGGACTTGCGCTCACGCATGTGCGGGATGAACACCTGGCTGAGGAACAGGACGCCCTTGCAGTTGATGTCCTGGATGCGGTCCCAGCTCGCCTCGTCGATGTCGAGGGTCTTCACCGGCTGGGTCACGCCGGCGTTGTTGACGAGGATGTCCACATGGCCGAACGCCGCGATCACCGCATCGGCGGCCGCCTGGCACGAAGCCTTGTTGGCGACGTCGCAGCCGACGCCGATGTGCTGGGGGCCGAGCTCGGCGGCGGCGGCCTTGGCGGCGGCCTCGTCGATGTCGAGAATGGCGATGCGCGCGCCATGGGCGGCGAACAGCTTCGCCGTGGCAAGACCAATGCCGCGGGCGCTGGCGGCGCCGGAAATGGCGGCGGTCTTGTTCTGAAGCAACATGGTTTCCTCCACGAGGGGCCTCTTTTTGTATGAATGATACTGGCTCCTCTTTCCCCGGCTGAAAAACGCAAAAATTGCGCGAATGGATGAACCATGTTCATCTAAAGCCGTGGGCCGTCCGGACTGCCGTGGCGGCCGCTGTCATGAGGGCTCATCATGAAGCGCCTTCCCCTGTCCGCCTTGCAGGCTTTCGAGTCGGCCGCGCGCCGCGGCTCGTTCCGCGTCGCCGGGGAGGAGCTGGGCATCTCGCCCAGCGCCATCAGCCACGCCGTGCGCAAGCTGGAGGACCTGATGGGCGCCGCCCTGTTCGAGCGGGAAGGCCGGGCGGTGCGGCTCAATCCCGCCGGCGAGGCGCTGATGCGCCATGTGGCGGCGGGATTCGACGAGATGCGGCAGGGCATCGAGATGGTCGGCGCCCGCTCGGTGAACCTGCTGCGCCTGCATTGCGCGCCGTCACTGGCGGCGCAATGGCTGCTCCCCCGGTTGCGCACGCTGCTGGCCAAGCAGCCGGGGTTGGAGGTGCGGCTCGCGGCGGGCGTGGACTACCCGCGCTTCGAGCATGACGAGTTCGACGCCGACATCTGCTACGGCCCGCCGCGGCAGGAAGGGCTGATCGTGGTGCCCCTCGGCGAGGAGACGGTGACGCCCCTGTGCGCGCCGGAAATGGCCGCCCGCATTTCAGGACCGCTGGACCTGCTCGAACACGACCTCATCGAGAGCGACAACAAGCGCGTGCGCTGGAACCACTGGTTCGAATCCAACGGCGTGGCCCCGCCTGGCCCGCGCGGCTCGCGCTTCGACCGCTCCTTCATGGCCATCGCCGCGGCGGTGGACGGGCTCGGGATCGCGCTTGAATCCACCCGCCTTGCCGAGCGCGAGATCGCGCGCGGGCAATTGGTGGCGCCGCTCGCCGGCAAGGCGAACGACGTCATTTATGTCGGCCACTATCTGGTCTTCCCCCGCGCCGCGAAAGCACGTCGGGCGGTGCGCATGTTCGCCAGCTGGATCACGCAGGAACTCGATTTGCCCACGCCCCGCATCTGAGAGCGCAGGCGACGGCAACCGTGGCGTCGGGCGATGTCCGGACATCGCCCGAACATCGCTTCGCAACACAGATTCGAGCTGTCCGACCTCAGGCAATCCTCGGGAGATGCAGCGCGAGGGTTTCTCCCCCACTGCCTTCCACTGCCGGATAGAGCACGCGGACCCGTGGATCGTGGCCGGGCACGATCATCTCCTCCCGGCCCTCTGCCAGCACGCGCGCGCCCCCCCAACCGGCGGCCATGTCGCCGAGGTTGAAGACGATCGGGAAGGGCAGGCCTTCCTGCATGTTGGCGTAGAAGTGGCTGGCATCGCTGGCGAGGACGAGGGGGCCGCGCGCGGTCTCCACACGCACCATCTGCAATCCGTCCGTGTGGCCGCCCACATGGTGGACACTGACGCCGGGCGCCACCTCCCCGTCGCCGGCGTGGAAGCGCACCCGGCCCGCATAGAGGGCGCGCACCATCTTCACCACGTCCTCCACATCGAAGGCGTGGCGCATGCAGGCCACGCACATATGCCGCCCCGTGGCGAAGCCCATCTCCCGTTCCTGCAGGTGGAAGGTGGCGTTCGGGAAGAGATCGAGGTTGCCGGCGTGGTCGTAGTGGAGGTGGGTGATGATGACGTCCCCGACGTCCGCCGGATCGCAGCCGAGATCGGCATAGGCCGTCGCGACATCGCGCAGGATGCGCCGCCCCCGCGGCGGCGTGCCGACCTTCGCAAAGCCGGTGTCCACGGCGATCAGGCGGCTGCCGCTGCGCAGAAGCCAGACGTAGAAGTCGAGCGGCATCGGCGTGTCGTGCGGGTCTCCCGCGCCGATGAAGTTCATGCCGCGCGTGCGCTGCTGGTCGCCGTAGCGCAGGGCGTAGACCTCCCACTCCATCGTTACCTCCCTGTGACCCGCTCTCGTTCAAGCCACTTGCCAGCGGTCTACCCCTCTGTATATTCGACTTCGAAAAAAGAACAGATGTTCTGTCTAGAAGAACGATAGTCGGGAGGAAGCCGGTGGACTCAGAAGACGACGTGGTGGCGCGGCTCCTCCGCCTGCCCGACCTGCTCGAACGCGCGCCGGCCCTTCAGGAGCGCGGCCGCTTCCTCTCGGTTGACTGGCTCGTGGGCATCCCCAGCCGGCCCTTTCGAGTCCGGATCGAGCAGGGACGCATCGTCCGCATGGACGAGGCGCCGAAGGTGATGGCGAACTGGCGTTTCGCCTATCGCGCGCGCCCCGAGGCGTGGATGGAGTTCTGGCAGCCCATGCCGAAGGCGGGCTGGCACGACCTTCTGGCCCTCACCAAGCGGGGAGCGGCGACGCTGGAGGGCGACCTCCACCCCTTCATCGCCAACCTTCAGTATTTCAAGGACCTTCTGGCGCTGCCGCGGGAGGTGCGGGCATGAGCACGACCGTTCCCGCGCGCATCGAGCCCCAAATCGAGCCGATGATCGGCCGCTATGTGACCTTCCCCATCGAAGGCCGGCCGCATCGCGTCTATTTCGAAGAAGCCGGCAGCGGCATCCCGCTCGTCTGCCTGCACACCGCAGGCTCGGACGGACGCCAGTGGCGCCACCTTCTGACCGATCCCGAGATCACGCAGCACTTCCGCGTCATCGCCTTCGATCTGCCGTTCCACGGCAAGTCCAATCCGCCCGAGGACTGGGACGGCACCGAATATCGCCTCACCACGGCGGCCTACACCGCCACCATCCGCGCCTTCTGCGGCGCGCTGGGTCTGGCCCGGCCGGTGGTGATGGGTTGCTCCATCGGCGGGCGCATCGTGCTCAACCTCGCCATTGATCACGCCGCGGAGTTTTCCGCGCTGATCGGCCTCGAGGCGGCGGATTTCCAGCAGCCCTGGTACGACACGGAATGGCTCAACCGGCCCGATGTCCACGGCGGCGAAGCCTGCGCGGCGCTGGTCTCCGGCCTGATGTCGCCCGACCTCCCCCCTGCGCGGCGCATGGAAACGCTGTGGCACTACAAGCAGAGCGGGCCGGGCGTGTTCAAGGGCGACCTGTATTTCTACCGCGTCGATGGCGACCTGCGCGGTCGCACCGCCGCCATCGACACCAAGGTCTGCCCGCTCTACCTGCTCACGGGCGAATACGACTATTCCTGCTCGCCCGACGACACGCTCCGCACCGCCCGCTCCATCTCCGGGGCGCAGGTGACGGTGATGGAGCGTCTCGGCCACTTCCCCATGAGCGAGAACCCCGAGCAGTTCCGCCGCTACATCGCGCCCGTGCTGGACGACGTCCGGCGGCGCGCCAGCCAACCATAACCCAAGAAAGAAAACCGAGGAGGAAACCCAGAATGAAGACAACGAAGAGGCTCGCCGCGGCCGCCCTTGGCATGGCCCTCGCCACCGCCCCCGTCGCGGTACGGGCCGCCGATGACGTGATCCGCATCGGCATCCTGAACGACCAGTCCGGCGTGTTCGCCGACAACGGCGGGCGCGGTTCCGTCATCGCCGCCAAGCTGGCGGCGGAAGACTTCGCCAACGAAGTGATCGGCCAGCGCATCGAGATCATCGATGCCGACCACCAGAACAAGGCGGACATCGCCTCCGCCACCGCCCGCAAGTGGTTCGATACCCAGGGCGTGGATCTGATCGCGGACGGCGCGGCCTCCTCGGCCGGCTTCGCGATCCTGGAGGCGGCCAAGGAGCGCAAGAAGATCTTCATCGTGAACGGCCCGGCCTCGTCGGACTTCACGGGCAAGGCCTGCTCGCCCTACTCCTTCCACTTCACCTACGACACCTACGCTCTGGCCAAGATCACCAGCCAGGCCATCACCAAGGCCGGCGGCAAGAGCTGGTATTTCATCACGGCGGACTACGCCTTCGGCCACGCGCTCCAGCGCGACGCCACCAAGTTCATCGAGGCGGCGGGGGGCAAGGTGGTCGGCCAGGCGGCGCATCCGCTCGGCACCAACGACTTCTCCTCCTTCCTCCTTCAGGCGCAGGCCTCGAAGGCGAACGTGGTGGGCCTCGCCACCTCGGGCCGCGACGTGCAGACCGCCATCAAGCAGGCGGGCGAATTCGGCATCGTCGAGGGCGGGCAGCAGCTCGCCGGCCTCCTCGTCTTCATCACCGACGTGAAGGCGCTGGGCGTGAAGGCCGCGCAGGGCCTGAAGGTGACCACCTCCTTCTACTGGGACCTCACCGACGAGACCCGCGCCTGGACCAAGCGCTTCGAGGCCCAGATGGGCGGGCGTGTCCCCTCCATGATCCATGCCGGCGTCTATAGCGGCGTGAAGCACTATCTGGCGGCGGTGAAGGCGCTCGGCACCAAGGACGGCGAGAAGGTCGCGGCCAAGATGCACGAGATGAAGGTGAACGACATGTACAACAAGGATGTCGTCATCCGCGCCGATGGCCGCGTGCTGCACGACATGTACCTGATGCAGGTGAAGACGCCGGCGGAGTCGAAGTACGAGTTCGACTATTACAAGACGGTCGAGCGCTTCCCCGGCTCCGAATCCTTCCGCCCCCTGAGCGAGAGCGAGTGCCCGCTCGTCAAGCGCTGATCCGCCTTGCCGCGCCCGCGCACGACGCGGGCCGGCTCCCCTGCGAGGATCTCATGAGCCCATTGCCTTTCTTCGTCTCCGGAAAGCCCGTCACGGGCACCGGCCCCACCTTCGTCTCCCGCAACCCGGCGACCGGCGAGGTGAACTATGAACTCTCCGCCGCCTCCGCCGCCGATGTGGACGCCGCCGTCGCCTCGGCGCAGCAGGCCGTGCGGTCCGCCGCGTGGCGCAACATGCGGCCCCACGAACGCGCCCGCATCATCGCCCGCATCGCTGACGGCATGGCCGCCAACGCCGATGAGCTTGCCGCCATCCAGATGCGCGAGAACGGCAAGGTCATCGCCGAGTGCCGCACCCAGGTGGCGAGCGCCATCGCCACCTTCCGCTACTTCGCGGCGGTCTGCGAGACGCTCGGCTCCGAGGTGACACCGGCGCGCGGCGACTACCTGTCCATGACGGTCTATGAGCCCATGGGCGTCATCGCCGCCATCACCCCCTGGAATTCGCCGCTCACCATGGAGGCCCAGAAGGTGGCCCCGGCGCTCGCCGCCGGCAACGCCATCATCGTGAAGCCGTCCGAGGTGACGCCCACCGCCGCCATTCTCGTCGCCCGCATCGCCGCGGAAGCGGGCCTGCCCCCCGGCATCCTCAATGTGGTGACGGGCCTCGGCGGCGATACCGGCGTCGCGCTGGTGCAGCATCCGGGCGTGCGCATGGTGTCGTTCACCGGCGGCACCGGCACCGGGCGCGCCATCGGCCGCATCTGCGCCGACCGGCTCATTCCCACCGCGCTGGAACTCGGCGGCAAGTCGCCGAACATCGTGTTCGAGGACGCCGATCTCGATGCGGCGGTGGCCGGTGTCATGGGCGGCATCTTCGAGGGCTCCGGCCAGTCCTGCGTCGCCGGCTCGCGTCTGTTCGTGCAGAAGTCCGTCTACAACGCCTTCGTCGATCGCCTGAAGGCGAAGACCGAGGCGCTGGCGGTGGGAATGCCCACGGAGCCGGCCTCGAAGATGGGGCCCCTCGCCTCCTTCCCCCACCGCGACCGGGTGGAAGGCATGGTGGACATCGCCCGCAAGGAGGGCGGCGACATTATCGCCGGCGGCCGCCGGCCCGAACAGGCTGCGCTCGCCAACGGCGCCTTCTATCTGCCCACCCTCATCGGCGGGCTGACCAATGCGGCGCGGGTGGCACAGGAAGAGATCTTCGGCCCCGTTCTGGTGATCCTGCCCTTCTCCGACGAGGCGGACCTCGTCGCCCAGGCCAACGACAGCGTCTACGGCCTCGCCTGCGGCATCTGGACGGCCGACTACCGGCGCGCGTGGCGCGTGGCGCGGGCCATCGAGGCCGGCACCATCTGGATCAACACCTACAAGCAGCTCTCCGTGGCGACGCCGTTCGGCGGCTTCAAGGAAAGCGGCATCGGCCGCGAGAAGGGCATTTCCGGCGTCCGCCTCTACCAGCAGGCGAAGGGCATCTATTGGGACATGGGCAAGCTGGTGCCCGAGGAAGGCATGGGACAATGAGCGGCAGCGTCGGTTTCATCGGGCTCGGCGTCATGGGCGAGCCCATGTGCCGCAACCTCGCACAGAAGAGCGGGCGGCCGGTCCTCGGCTTCGACCGGGCGGACGCGCCGCTGGAGCGGCTCGCCGCTTCCGGGGTGACCCGCGCGGCCAGCCTCTCCGCGCTGTCCGAGGCGTGCGACGTGATCTTCATGGCGCTCCCGAGTGGCGCCCATGTGGAGGCCGTGACCCTCGGCGCGGACGGCCTTCTCGCCCATACCCGTCCGGGGCAGGTGATCGTGGACCTCGGCACCTCGCCGGTGGAGCTGACGCGGGACATCGCGGCGAAGTTCGTCGCGGCCGGCGCGCACTATGCGGATGCGCCCATCGCGCGCACCCGTCAGGCGGCCGAGGAAGGCACGCTCTCCATCATGGTGGGCGCGGACCAGCCGACCTTCGACGTCGTTCGCCCGCTGCTCGCCACCTTCGCCAGCGACATCACCCATTGCGGGCCGATCGGAGCGGGGCAGATCGTCAAGATCCTGAACAACATGGTGCTGGTGGAGACGGTGGTGGCGCTGAGCGAGGCGATGGCCACGGCCACGCGCGCCGGGGTCGACGGCAAGCTGCTGTTCGAGACCCTGATGAAGGGATCGGCCGACAGCTTCGCCCTGCGCAACCATGGCATGAAGGCGGTGGTGGCGGAGACCTTCCCGGAGCGCGCCTTCTCCACCACTTATGCCCGCAAGGACATCGGCTACGCGCTGTCCCTCGCGCAGTCCGTGGGGCTGCGGCTGCAAGGCGCGGAACTCGCCGACCAGTTGCTGGAGAAGACGCAGGCCGAGGGGTTTGGCGATCTCTATTGGCCGGTGGTCAGCCGCATCGTCGCCAAATCGAACTGAGGCCCGAGCCGGGGCCGAGACCAGACCGCTCCCTGCGGGCCGTCTCGCACCGCAGGAAGCGTTCCAATTGCCGGCCGCTTCTGCGATCATCCATCGCCCGTTCGGCTCAGGCCGGCGGGCGTACTGGAGATTCGTGTGTCCGAGTCCAAGACCCTCAGTGCGCCTGACGGCGGCGGTGTCGCCGCCGTGGAGCGGGCGCTTACTATCGTCAGCGCGCTGGAGCGCGCGAACGGTCCCGTCAGCCTGGCGGATCTCTCCCGCCTGACGGGGTTCTACAAAAGCACCATCCTCCGCCTCATGGCCTCGCTGGAAGGCAACGGCTACGTCACGCGCCTGCGCGATGGCGGGTATGACCTCGGGCCGGCCGCCTTCCGCCTCGGCATCGCCTATGAGCGGCGCAACGGGCTGCGTGGCCATGTGATGCCGGTTCTGCAGGATCTGGTGGAGCGCGGGACGGAAAGCTCGTCCTTCCATGTCCGGCAGGATGCCGGCCACCGCCTGTGCCTATTCCGGGTGGATTCGCGCCATGCGACGCTCGACAGGGTGGCGGCGGGCGATGTCTATCCCATACGGGTCGGCGCCGGCGGGCATGTCCTGCTGGCCTTCGACGGTGAACCGGGGCCGCGCTACGACGCAATCCGCACCGAAGGCTTGGCGGTATCCCTGGGCGAACGCGATCCCGCCTGCGCGGCGGTTGCCGCGCCCGTATTCGGCCCCGCGGGGCTATTTGGCACGCTCTCCTTGTCAGGCCCACGCGAGCGCTTTTCGCCGGAGCAGGTCGCCATCATGCGCGCCGAGCTTCTGCCGCAGGCGGAGCGGCTGACGCGCACGCTCGGTGGCACCTGGCCCCATTTCCAGCGTCCCACCGGACAGGTCGAGCGCGGCGCCGCCTGAGGGACGGCGACACCGCGCCCGACACCCGCATCCCGGCCTGCGCCGAACGCGAACCGGGACAGGGAGCCCTACTTGAGCGAAGCGCCGGACGCCTTCACCGCGGCGGCCCACTTGCCGCTCTCCTCTTTCATGAAGGTCGCGAATTCGGCGGGCGTGCTGTTGACCACGTCGCCGCCGAGCTGCTCGATGCGGCGGCGCATGTCCGGCTCCGCGACGATCTTCGACACGTCGGCGTAGATCTTCTCCACCAGCTCCGGCTTGATCTTCGCCGGCGCCAGCAGGCCGAACCAGGTGGCGGCCTCGAAGTCCTTGACGCCGGCCTCGGCGAAGGTCGGCACCTGCGGCAGCGCGCCGAGGCGGCGGTTGTGGGCGACGGCGATCGCCTTCACCTTGCCGCTCTCGATGAGCGGAATGACGGCAGTGGCGGTGGCGAGCATCATCTGCACCTGCCCGCCCATGAGATCGGTGAGGGCCGGCGCGTCGCCCTTGTAGGGCACGTGGGTGATGCCGCTCTTGGTCGCGATCTTGAACAGCTCGCCGGAGAGATGCTGCGCGGTGCCGATGCCCGGGGAGGCGTAGTTCACCTTGTCCCCCTCCTTGGCCAGCCAGGCGAGGAACTCGGCCATGTTGGAAGCCGGCACCTGCGGGCTGACAACCAGAACCAGCGGCACCTTGGTGATGAGGGTGATGGGCGCGAAGTCCTTCAGCGCGTCGAAGGTCAGGCCGGGATAGAGGTGCCCCGAAATCGTGTGGGCGGAGGTCGTCATGTACAGCAGGTAGCCGTCCCCCGGCGCCTGCGCCACCGTCCGGGCGGCGATGGTGGTGCCGGCACCCGCGCGATTGTCCACCACGACCGCCTGGCCCCACGCCCCGGTGAGCTTTTCGGCCACGGCACGGGCCACGACGTCGGTGGCGCCGCCGGCGGCATAGGGCACGATCATCGTCACCGGCCGCGCCGGGTAAGTCTCCGCCGAGGCGGGGCCGGCAAGGGCGATGCAACTCGCGAGGCAGCCGGCGACGGCAGCCATCATGCTTCGGAACGACATGTTTCCTCCTGAGCCGCTCTGTGCGGCCTTTTTGTTCTGTTAGACAGAATGATTATTCTTTTTTATAACCGTCGCGAATTCGGGCCGGTACGTCAAGGGGTCGCTTGACGCGGACGGGAAACGCGCGCAGAAATCTGCGCACGACTGTATACAATAGAATGCAACCATGACCGGGCGTATGGCGAGACGGGTGGAGGAGCGGATGACGCGAGAGGGAGCCGAGGCGCAGACGGCAGCTGAAGCCTCCGCCGTGCTGGGCCGGCGCTGGGATGTGCTGGTGGTGGGCGGGGGCAACGCGGCCCTCTGCGCCGCCATCGCCGCGCGGCGGGACGGCGCGTCGGTTCTGGTGCTGGAGATGGCCCCGCGCTTCTATCGCGGCGGCAACACGCGCCACACCCGCAACATGCGCTGCGCCCACGACACCGCCACCGACACCCTGACCGGCCCCTACACCGAGGATGAGTTCTGGGACGACCTGAAGCGCGTCACCCAGGGCCATACGGACGAGGAACTCGCCCGCTTCATGATCGCCCAGTCCAAGGACATGCTGGGCTGGATCACCGAGCAGGGCGTCCGGTTCCAGCCCTCCCTCGGCGGTACGCTGAGCCTCGGGCGCACCAATTCCTTCTTCCTCGGCGGTGGCCGCTCCATGCTGAATGCCCTCTACCAGACCGCCGAGCGGCTGGGGGTTGAGGTGCTGTACGACGCCGAGGTGGTGGACCTCGACATCGCCGACGGCTTCTTCCTCGGCGCCCAGGTGAAGCATGGCGGGCAGCGCCACATGGTGCGCGCGGGGGCTCTGGTGGCGGCCGCCGGCGGGTTCGAGGCCAACATCGACTGGCTCAAGGAATATTGGGGGCCCCCAGCGGAGAACTTCCTCATCCGCGGCACGCCCTACAACCGCGGCACCATGCTGCGGATGTTGCTGGACAAGGGTGTGAAGCCGGTGGGCGATCCCACCCAGTGCCACGCGGTGGCCATCGATGCGCGCGCCCCCAAGTTCGACGGCGGCATCATCACCCGGCTCGACTGCGTCGTGTTCGGCATCGTGATGAACAACAAGGCCGAGCGCTTCTACGACGAGGGCGAGGACTTCTGGCCCAAGCGCTACGCCATCTGGGGCCGGCTCGTGGCCCAGCAGCCGGACCAGATCGCCTACATCGTGTTCGACGCCAAGTCGCTCACCTCCTTCATGCCCTCGCTTTACCCCCCCATCAGCGCGGCGACGCCGGAGGAACTGGCGGGCAAGCTCGGGCTCGACCCGCAGGCCTTCGCCGCCACCGTCGCGAACTTCAATGCGTCCATCGTGCCCGGCGGCAGCTTCGACCACACCGTGCTGGACGACTGCCGCACGGAAGGCCTTACCCCGCCCAAGACCCACTGGGCGCGGCCGATCGATACCGCGCCGTTCTATGCCTATCCGGTGCGCCCCGGCATCACCTTCACCTATCTCGGCGTGCGCGTGGACCGTGAGGCGCGGATGCAGATGGCGGACGGCTCAGCGGCGGCCAACATGTTCGCCGCGGGCGAGATCATGGCCGGCAACGTGCTCGGCCGAGGATATGCGGCGGGCATCGGCATGACCATCGGCAGTGTGTTCGGCCGCTGCGCCGGCACCGGGGCGGCCCGCAGTGTGCGCAACTAGCCGGAGCGCCTCAGTCGAGCTGCAACAGCGACAGCCGCGCCTCCTGCGCGCGCTGGATGTGCAGCCGCGCCGCACGCTCGGCCGCGTCCGGATCACGGGCGGCGATGGCGGCGACGATGGCGGCATGTTCGCTCACCGCCAGCGGCCCGCGCTCGGCGAGCTGGAAGGTGGTGCCCGGCAGCAGGGCCAGGGCATCGCTCAGCTCGTCCAGCATCCGCACGAGGTAGCGGTTGTGGGCGGCGTCCACGATGGCCGAATGGAAACGGCGGTTCAGCTCCGCCAGCCGGCCCGCATCACCGAACGCCGTCTCGAAGGCGGACGAGAGGCGATCGAGCATGGCGATTTCGCTCGGTGCGGCATGCTGGGCGGCGAAGCGGGCGGCCGAACCCTCCAGCACCTCGCGCATGGCGTAGAGTTCGAGCGTCTGGGGACGGGAGATGGTGGCCACCACGAGCCCGGCCGGCGTCGCCTCGATCAGCCCGCGCGCGGTGAGCCGCGCCAGCGCCTCGCGCACCGGCGTGCGGCTGACGCCCAGCGCCCGCGCCACCTGCTCCTCGCGCACGCGCTCGCCGCGCCTGAGGGCACCGGCCCGGATATCCTCCTTCAGGCGCTCGTAGACGCGCTGTGCGCGGGAGAGGCCATCGTCTCCTCCAGCCGTCGCGTCCGCCATTGCGCTCCTCCCCGCTTTCCGACGCGCTCCGCGCGCTGGTCCCTCAAGGGAGTACGGCTGTGCGCAGCTGTATGCAAGACAACTCACACAACAAGGAAGAATTCCAGATGAACGCGCACAGCTCGCCGCTGGAAGAAGCGGCCCGGCTCATGACGGTCTGCAATTCGTGCCGCTATTGCGAGGGCCTGTGCGCCGTGTTTCCGGCCATGGAGATGCGTCGCGCGTTCTCGGCCGGAGATCTCAACTACCTGTCCAACCTCTGCCACTCCTGCGGCGCGTGCTATTTCGACTGCCAGTTCTCGCCACCGCACGAGTTCAATGTGAACGTGCCGCGCACGCTCGCCGAAGTGCGCAACGATTCCTACGCCCATTATGCCTGGCCGCGCCCGCTGGCCGGCCTGTTCCGGCGCAACGGACTCGTCATCGCCCTCATCACGGCGGCATCGGTGGCCGCCTTCCTCGGCGGCTTCATGGCCTTCAATGACCCGACCGTCATGTTCGGCGCCCATGCGGGGCCGGGCGCCTTCTTCCGCCTCATGCCGCACAATGCCATGGTGGCGCTGTTCGGCGGCGTGTTCATCTATGCCCTTCTGGCCCTGTTCATGGGGCTGCGCGCCTTCTGGCGGGACATGGAGAACGGCAAGCCCCTGCCGCCCGATGCGCCCTCCCTCTGGCAGGCCATGAAGGACGCCGGCCAGCTGCGCTATCTCGATGGCGGCGGCGTCGGTTGCATGAATGCGGACGAGAAGCCCACCGACAACCGCCGGCTGTTCCACCATTTCACCTTCTACGGCTTCGCTTTGTGCTTCGCCGCGACCTCGGTGGCGACGCTCTATCACTACCTGCTCGGCCGCATGTCGCCCTATCCGTGGTGGGATCTGCCGGTGGTGCTCGGCACCCTCGGCGGCATCGGCCTCGTGATCGGCCCGGCCGGCCTGTTCATGGCCAAGAAGGCGCGCGATCCCATGATGATGGACGACACGCGCCGGGGCATGGACGCGGCCTTCCTCGCCATGCTCTTCGGCACCGCGCTCACCGGGCTTGCGCTTCTTGTCGTGCGTGCGACGCCGGCCATGGGAACCATGCTGGCCATTCACCTCGGCTTCGTATTCGGCTTCTTCCTGACCATGCCCTACGGCAAGTTCGTCCACGGCCTCTACCGCTTCGCCGCGCTGGTGCGCTACGCCAAGGAGCGGCAGCAGGAAGCCCACGCCACGGGGGAGTGAAGCGGCTCGGCGGCGGGGGCGCACGCCCTCCCCCGCCCACTGGATGCGAAGCATGCGATCGGCGTTGCGATGGCAGACCTTGGCGCCACCTCATCGCCGATCGGGGCAACCTCGATGAAGTCGCACGCGCCCACTATCCATCGCGAAACTGCGGCGGGCGCTTCTCCACGAAGGCGGCCATGCCCTCCTTCTGATCCTGGGTGGCGAAGAGGGCGTGGAAGGTCCGGCGCTCGAACAGGAGCCCCTCGGACAGCGAGGTCTCGAAGGCACGGTTGACGGCCTCCTTGATCGCCATGGTGCTGATGCGGGATTTGGTGGCGATCCCCTCCGCCACGGCCTGGGCTTCGGCGAGCAGCGCCGAGGCCGGGACGACGCGTGAAACAAGGCCCAGACGCTCCGCCTCCGCAGCGTCCATCATCCGGCCGGTGAGACACAGATCCATGGTCTTTGCCTTGCCGATGGCGCGCGCGAGGCGCTGGGTGCCGCCCGCGCCGGGCATCACGCCGATCTTCACCTCCGGCAAGGCGAACCGCGCCGTTTCCGCTGCGATGATGACATCGCACATCATCATGATCTCGCAGCCCCCGCCGAGGGCATAGCCGGCCACAGCGGCGACCAGAGGCTTGCGCAGGTGCGCGATCGCATCCCAGGAGGCGAGAAAGTCCTCGAGGAAGGTCTCGGGATAGCTGCGCCCCGCCGCCTCCTTGATATCCGCTCCGGCGGCGAAGGCGCGGTCCGAGCCGGTGAGAACCACGCAGCCGATGCCGGGATCGGCGCCGAACCCGGCGAGGGCGCGCACAATCTCGCCCACCATCGCCGCGTTCAGGGCATTGAGCGCGTCTGGCCGGTCCAGCGTGATCCAGCCCACTCGGCCGGCGACGCGGGTCTGAATGAAGTCGTATGCCATCGGTTTTCCCATTACTTGCGGTCCGCCCCGATCTGCGCGCGGAAGTCCCGCCAGATGTCGGGGAACCGCTCGGAGAAACTGGCGGCGACCGGTGCGACGGCCTCCCGCCAGGGCTTGAGATCGGTCACGGTGACGATGGCGGCGCCTTTGGCGGCCATGTCCTTGAGGATGGCCGCGTCGTCCGCCTCCATGCGCGCCCAGCCTTCGGTGATGTTGGCGCGGGCCGCCGCGAGCAGCGCGTCGCGATCGGCGGTGGAGAGGCGATCGATCGCGTCCTTCCGCGCCACCAGCACGTAAGTGATCATCATCAGCCCCGGCGCATGGGTGGCCTTGGGCGCGGTCATGCCGAGCTGCGAGGTCCAGGCGCCGGGCGAGGTGAAGACCCCGTCGAGGGCGCCACGCTCGAACGCGGGCTTCATCTCGGGGATGGGCAGCACCACCGGCTCCGCCGAGAGGCGGCGCATGATGTCCTCGTAGGTGCCGGCCCCGGCCACGCGGATCTTCAGTCCCTTGAGGTCCGCCGGGGTGGTGACGCGCTTGTCGCGGAAGACGAAGAGCTGGTCCGCGCCGCGCATCAGGCCGATCACCCGCAGGTCCTGCTTCTGGGCGAGCGTGTCGAGGAGGTCCACCACGCCACGGCGCGCGGCCGGCTGGGCCATGGCGGTGTCGTCGAGGGCGAAAGGCAGGTTGACGAAGCCGAAGCGCGGATCGAGGCGCTCCAGATTGGCCGCATTGACGAAGGTGAGTTCCGCCTTTCCGGCCTTCAACGCCTCGATGGAGGCGAAACCCGGATAGATGGTGCCGCCCGGATTGGCGGCGATCGTCAGCCGGCCCGAACTCGTCCGGGCCACATCCTCCGCCATGGCCGTGAAGTAGGGCACGCGCGGATGATTGGTCGGGATGTCGAAGACGAGCCTCAGCTCCTCCGCCATGGCGACGGCGGGAAGCGCGGCGAGGGGCGCGAGCGTCATCATCGCCGCCACGACAAGGCGGCCGACAGTCGTGGTCATGGCGTGTTCCTCCGGTCTTTGCGCGCGTTGGTGCGCGTCGTTCATCCGCGGCGCGGATTTCAGTAGGGCAGCGGCCAGCGGCGCAGGCGGTCCTTCGCCTTGACGGCGAGGCGGGCGAGGCCGTTCGGCTCGATGATGAGGAAGGCGACGATGAGCGCCCCGAAGATCATCAGCTCCAGATTGGCCAGAACATCCGGCTTCAGGGCCTCGCCGAACAAGCTCGCGGCGTTGGCGATGGCCACGGGCAGGAGCACGATGAAGGCCGCGCCCAGGAAGGAGCCGAGGATGGAGCCGAGGCCGCCGATGATGACCATGAACAGGATCTGGAACGAGCGATGCAGCGAGAAGGCCTCGATCTCCACGTTGCCGAGATAGAGGAACGCCCACAGCGCGCCGGCCACCCCGCAATAGAAGCCGGAGACCGCGAACGCGGTGAGCTTGGCGCGGGTGGTGTCGACCCCGGTCAGTTCCGCGGCCGTCTCGTGGTCCCGCACCGCCATCAGGGCGCGGCCGGCGGAAGAGCGGATGAGGTTTTTCGCCACGAAAGCGAGGGCGACGACCGTCACGAAGGCGACGAGGTAGCGCGACGGCACGGACGAGAAGCCGAAGCCGAATAAAAAGAGCGTCGGGGTGGAGACGACGCCGGAGGGGGTGTTCAGCACGAGCCACGGAATGTGGGTGCAGATCCATTCGATGAAGAACTGGGCGGCGAGCGTCGCCACCGCCACGTAGAAGCTGCGGATGCGCAGGCTCAAGAGGCCGAAGGCGAGCCCCACGGCGCCCGCCACCATCCCCGCCAGCACGAAGGAGACCGGGAACGGCAGCCACGGCAGACGGATGACGAGGTTCACCGCCGCATAGGCCCCCACCGCCATGAAGGCGCCGGAGCCCAGCGAGAGCTGGCCCGCATAGCCGGTGAGGATGTTGAGCCCGATCGCCGCGAGCGACAGGACTAGGCATGGCAGGAGGATGGAGCCGAGCCAGTAGGGTCCGGCCACGAACGGCACCACGAGCGCCCCCGCGGCCACCAGGGCCACCACCGCCCAGCGGTCGAGGGCCACGGGGAAGATGGCCTGCTCCTCGCCATAGGACGTCTTCAGCGCGCCGGCGTCACGGTGGAACATGGGTCAGACCCTCGCGATGCGCGCCGCGCCGAACAGGCCGGCGGGGCGGATGAGCAGGACGGCGATGGCGAGTGCGTACGGAAACCAGTTCTCGATGCCACCGCCGACGAAGGGCCCGAGATAGATCTCGGCGAGCTTCTCGCTGACGCCGATGACGAGCCCCGCCACGATGGCGCCGGCGATGGAGTTGAACCCGCCGAGGATCATCACCGGCAGCGCCTTGAGCGCCACCAGCGTCAGAGCGAACTGCACGCCCAGCCGCGCGCCCCAGACCAGGCCCGCGACGAGCGCGATGAAGCCCGCGGCGCCCCACACCACGGCCCAGATGAAGCCGAGCGGCACGCCCGCCACCTGTGCCGCCTGGGTGTCGTCGGCCACCGCCCGCAGGGCACGCCCGACCTTGGTGTAGGAGAAGAAGGCGGACAGCACCGCCACCAGCACCGCGGCCATGAGCGCGGCGGAGAGGTCGAACTGCGAGATCAAGATGCCGCCGATCTCGATGGGCTCGTCGGAGATGCCGAGGTCGAGCCCGCGCACCTTGGTGCCCCAGATGAGCTGGGCGAAGCCCTCCAGGAAGATGGAGAGGCCAATGGTGGCCATGAACAGGATCATGTGGTCCTGCCCCACGAGGGGGCGCAGCACCGTGCGCTCGATGGCTACCGCCAGCGCCAGCATGGCGGCGAGCGCGAGGAGGAAGGCGACCCACATGGGCAGGCCGAATTCCAGGAAGCCGACGAAGGTGAGCGCGGCGAACAGCACCATGGCGCCCTGGGCGAAGTTGAACACGCCCGAGGCCTTGAAGATGAGCACGAAGCCCAAGGCCACCAGCGTATACATCACGCCCGACAGGAGGCCGCCCACCACCACTTCGAGAAAGAAGGAAAAGTCGCCCATGGTGTTCTCCCTCAGGCGGCTTCGCCGAGGGCGGCGGAGCCGAGATAGGCGGCGATGACTTGGGGATCGGCACGAACCACGTCGGGCGTGCCGTCGGCGATCTTGCGGCCGTAATTGAGGACCGCGACGCGGTCGGACAGGCCCATCACCACGCCGATGTCGTGCTCGATGATGAGGATGGTGGTGCCGAAGCTCTCGTTGACCCGGCGGATGAAGCCGCACATGTCGCGCTTCTCCTCGTGGGTCATGCCGGCCATGGGTTCGTCGAGCAGCAGGAGCCTCGGCTCGGTGGCGAGCGCGCGGGCCAGTTCCACCCGCTTCTGGATGCCGTAGGGCAGGCTGGCCACCGGCGCCTTGCGCAGATACTCCAGCTCCAGGAAGGCGAGGATGCGCTCCGCCGCCTCCCGCTCGCGCCGCTCTTCCGCCGATGTGGAGGAGAGGCGCAGGAGCTTGCCGAGCAGCGAGCCCTCGAAGCGCGCGGCGCGGCCCACCAGAACGTTGTCGATCACGTTCATGCCCTTGAAGAGGGAAACGTGCTGGAAGGTGCGGCCGATGCCCGAGCGTGCGGCGAAGGCCGGGCGCATGCGGGCGCGTTCCTTGCCGGCGAAGGTGATGGTTCCCGAGCGCGGGTGGTAGACGCCGTTGATGACGTTGAGCAGCGAGGTCTTCCCCGCGCCGTTCGGCCCGATGATGGAGAGGATTTCTCCTTCATGGATGGCGAGGGACACGTCGGTGAGCGCCTTCACCCCGCCGAAGGCGACGGCGACGCCGCTGACCTGCATGAGCACGGGGCCGCGCGAGCGGGCTGCGCGCTCCCTCGGCCTTGCCTGCGTCTCGCGTCCAACCGGCGCGAACGGGGCGTCGCGCACCTCGCCCTCCAACGTCAGCTCTTGTGGACCGAAACCATCGGCGGCCAGTTCAAAGGCGCGGATGGCCAGGGACGATCCGGGGAATTCCGCAGCCAGCCGTGCATTCACCCGCTCCACCGCGGCCGATGCCCGGCTCTTTGCGGTGGCCGTGTCCTCTGCGTCAGCAGCAGACGGCGCGAGCGCGATCCGGGTGCTGAGGCCGCCGGGAACGCGGGTGACGCGGGCGCGATCAATGACAGCCTCGCCCCGGAGCACGGCTTCCACGGACCTCAGCAGATGGGCATCGTCGGCCGGGGCACCGGCGCGGGACTGGGGGCTGCCGTCGTCGGCGAGGGCAAGGTCCGCATCGAGCGGCAGACCGTAGGCCGCGAGGCGGCTGGTGGTGGTGGGGTCCAGGATGCCGGAGGAGACGAAGGCCAGACGACAGGCGCCGACACCGAGGGTGTTGCGCAGCGGCGCTCCGAAGGCGAGACCGGTGCCCGGCAGACCCTTCTCACTCGCCCGCGCGAGGGCGCGCACCAGCGGCCCGCCTGCGGACAGGCGAACGCCGGCGTCCCTCACCAGAAGCTCGAACACGCGCGCCGGCGCGGCCAGCACCGTGGGGGCCACTTCCCTCAGATCGTTGGGGAAACTCGCCGGTCCCTCCACGCAATGGACAGAGCAGCCCGAGAGAAGCGGCTGCACCAGGCTGCCGGCGGCGTCGGCAATGCCCGAAACGGGCAAAAACGCCATGAGCCGGTCGGAGGGCGAAAGTTGCAGCCGGGACATGGCCGCCGCGCCGGCGTCGAGGAGGCGCCGGTGGGTGAGAACCAGCGGGCGGGGCGGCCCGTCCACACCGGCGGTGTGGAGAATGAGAGCGGTTCGGCTCCCGTCGACCGTGGCGGCCCGCCAGGCGTACCAGGCCACGGCCTCGTCCTGGGCGGCCTCCGGCGATGGCGCGCATTCGTCGAGACGCAGCACGATGGCGGGCGAGCAGCTGGCGGCCCGCCACGCGCGGGCTGCCTCTTCATTCTCGCAGAGGACGAGGGCGGGATCGACCGCAGGCGCGCCGAAGCGGCGCAGGAATTCCGGACCCACCGGCATCACCGCGGCGCCGAGGCCCTGCGCGGCGAGGGCAGCGGCGTAGAGCTCCGGCCGGTTCTCGCCAACGGTCACGAGCAGGCCTTCGCCGGTGAAGCCTGCGCCATCGAGAAGTCGGGTCATGGCGGCGGTGCGGGCGAGATACTCGGCGAACGTCCAGGTGCGCCAGATGCCGCCGACCTTGTGGCGCAAGGCCGGGCGCGCGGCATGGCGCCGGGCGGTGGCGATCAGGGCGCCGGGCAGCGTGTCCGCGGCGCAAGGATCGGCCCGTTCCGCGGCGCCGGAGGCATGGTCGAAGGCGCGGTTCATGGCAGGAGGAATCCCTTCGTCCATGGAGGATCAGGAGAGCCAGCGCGGGCGACGGCGGGCGGCAAGGCTCGCCCCATCCGCTTCGGCGGAGGCATCGAGCCCGAGATAGGAGGCGCGGATTTCGGGATCGGCGGCGAGCGCGCGCGCCGGCCCCTCGCGCACCACCCGGCCGCCCTCCACGAGATAGCCGTAGGTGGCGTAGCGCAGCGCCACGGCGGCGTTCTGCTCGGCGAGGAGGAAGGTCACCCCGGCTTCGGCATTCAGCTGCTGCATGATGGAGAAGATCTCCTCCACCAGCAGCGGCGCGAGGCCCATGGAGGGCTCGTCGAGCAGGATCATGCGCGGCCGGGCCATGAGGGCGCGGCCGATGACGCACATCTGCTGCTCGCCGCCAGAGAGGAGGCCGGCCGGCTGATGCCGCCGCTCCTTCAGGCGGGGGAAGGTGGCGTAGACGCGTTCGAGACTCTCGGCGACCGCGCCGTCGCTGCGGGAGTAGGCACCGACCTTCAGATTGTCCTCGACCGACAGGGTGGGGAAGGCATGGCGGCCCTCCATCACCAGGGAAAGGCCACGGCGGGCGAGGTCGGACGGGTCGAGCCCGTCGATGCGCGCACCGTCATAGTGGATGGCGCCTTTCGTCACCTCGCCGCGCTCGGAACGCAGGAGGTTGGCGATAGCCTTCATGGTGGTGGTCTTGCCCGCCCCGTTGGCGCCCAGCAGGGCGACGATGCCGCCCCGCGGGACGCTGAGCGTGAGGCCGCGCAGCACGAGGGCCAGACGGGAATACATCACCTCGATGCCGGCGACGGACAGCAAGGGGCCTTGCGCGCTCATGGCGTGCTTCTCCCAAGGGATGGCTCGGGCGCCGGGCGGGCTTGGCAGCCCGGCGCGCGGCAGGTCACGGATCAGGGCTGAACGGGGCCTGCGAGGTCAGTTCGTCTCGCCGGCGCAGTCGCGGGGCGTGATGCCCTTTTCCTTGGCGAACTGGGCGGCGGACGCCTCGATGAGCGGCCGGACCATGGACTGGTCGGACTTGATCCAGTCGGAGATCATCACCCACTTGGCGCCGTCCCATTGCTGGAAGCGGATGGCGCCGTCGCCCTCGTGGTCGGCGCAGGTGACCTTGATCTCCGGCATCAGGCCCTCGAGGCCGAGCTGCTTGATGCGATCGCTGGTCATCACCAGATGCTCGAGCCCCCAGCGCACCTCGTCACCAGTGAGCGGACGGTTGCCGAACTTCTTCATGGCGGTGCGCATGGCTTCCGTCACCGCCACGCCGTGAAGCACGCCGCGGACATAGTAGACCGAGCCGATGCGGTTCTCCTCCACATTGCCCTGGCCCTTGGCGTAGACGTATTTCTTGATGTCCTCGAACACCGGATAGTTTGGCCCGGTGGCGTGGAACTGGGCGGTGATGAAGCCCTTGGCCGCGTCGCCGGCGGGCGTCACGTCCTCCTCCGAGCCCGACCACCACCAGCCGATGATCCGGTCGCGGGCGATGCCGGCGCGGGCGGCTTCCTTGATGCCGGTGGGCGTCGCCGCGCCCCAGCCGCGGAACAGCACCCAGTCCGGCCGATACTGGCGCACCTGCAGCCACACGGCGCGCTGGTCGAGACCGGGCGGCGTGATGGGGAAGGTCGTCACCTCGAAGCCGTAGCGCTTGGCCTGGGCATCGAGGATGGCCTGGGTCTCGCGGCCGGCGGCGAAGTCCATCACCACATTGGCGATCTTCTTGCCCTTCAGCTTCTCCAGCCCGCCCTCGCGCTCGGCCATGTAGCGGATGGTGGCGGTGTTCTCGCTCCAGTAATTGGAGATGAGCGGGAAGAAATAGGGGAAGACCCGGCCATCGGAGGAATCGGTCCGCCCGTAGCCGATGGTGACGGAGGGAATCTTGTCCGCCGTCATGCGGTCGATGAGGGCATAGACGCCGCCCGTGCCGGAGGGCGTGAAGGCCGCGGCGCCGGTCGGCCCCTTCGCCTTCTGGCGCTCATAGCACTCGATCATGCGGTCGGGCTGATAGCCGGTCTCGCACTCCTCATAGACGAGCTTCACGCCGTTCACGCCGCCGTCGCGGGCGTTCACCAGCGCAAGATAGTCCGCATAGGCACCGTAGATGCCCGAGCCGCCCGGCGCGTAGGGGCCGGTGCGATAGATGGCGATAGGCACGAACTGCTCCATCGCTGCACCGGCCGTCGCCACGGGAGCCGCCTGCTGGGCGGCCGCCGGCACGGCGAAACCAAGCGTCGCGACGAGGGCAAGGAGACAGGCCGGCGCGACGGATTTCCGGCGCCGCGGGCTGAAGCATTGAGGCATGGCGTCATCCTCCAGGCCGGAATTCTGGTCCGGCATCTTTATCTGATGATCGGACCATAAATCCAAATTTGCCGCGCCGTCAATCTCCGTATCAAGACGACGTAATTTCCAACCAATACACTGATTATCATATAAATTATCGCAATTTCCTCCACCTGAGGCGGGCAGCTGGTGGAAAATTTTCGCTTGACCGCACGATTTCAGTCGGACAATTTTAGTCCGACAAAAACGAGGCGACGCGTCCATGGTCGAGGCTATTCACGTGCTGGAAGGCGGGGGCACCGCAGAGGGGGACGTCGGCGCGTCCGTGCTGGACCTGGCTGCGCCGGCCGGTGTCGCCCTGCGCAGCGCAGCCGAAAGCCGGGGGCTCGACTGGGCGGCGATCGGGCGTCATCTGGCGGCCCACGGCATTGGTCTCGATCCCGCCTTCGTGCCCCGTCAGTTCACAGGCGGCCTTGCCAATTTGAACTTTCTCGTGCGCGTGTCGGACGGCTGGGCCGTGCTGCGGCGGCCGCCCGATGGCCCCCTGCCCCCAGGCGCGCACGACATGGCGCGCGAGCACCGCATCCTTTCAAATCTCTGGCGGGAGCTGCCGCTCGCCCCGCGCAGCCTGCATCTGTGTGCCGACGCCAGCGTTGCTGGCGCGCCGTTCCAGCTCATGGAATTCCGCCCCGGCGTCGCCCTGCGCGGTGACAGCCTCGCCCCTTTTCCGGCCACCGTGGAGACCGGTGCCGGGCTCTCGCGCATGCTGGTCGAAACGCTTGCCGCCATCCATCGGGTGGACCCGGCCCGCGTGGGGCTCGGCGACCTCGGGCTGCCAGCCGGCTTCTTCGCCCGCACCGCCGCGGGATGGATCGGCCGGGCCGAGCGGGTGGCGCAGGGCGCCCTCTCTCCCGCCGCCCGGGCCGTGGCCGACTGGCTCGCTGCTGCGGACGTTGAGGATGCGCAGGCGCCGACCCTTCTCCATAACGATTTCAAGCTCGACAACGTGCTGCTGGCCCCCGCCACCCGCGCACCCGTCGCCGTGGTGGACTGGGACATGGGCACCCGGGGCGACCCGTTGTTCGATCTCGCGACGCTGCTCAGCTACTGGACCGAGGCCGGCGACCCGCCTTGCATGCACGAGCTGGCGCAGATGCCCACGGCCCGCCCCGGCTTCCTGACACGGGCCGAAGCGGCGGACGCGTACGCCCGCGCCACCGGCCGCGACCTGTCCCAGCTCAAGGTCTACCGCGTGCTCACCATGCTGAAGCTCGGCGTGGTGTTCCACCAGCTCCACGCGCGGCACCTCGCCGGCGAGACGGCGGACCCGCGCTATGCCGGCTTCGGCTCGCTCGCCGAGGCGCTGTTCGATTTCACCCTCGACATCATCAACGACAAGACCTTCTGAAGGCGAGGCCCATGGATTTCGTGCTCCCCCCCGATCTCGCCGCGCTGGAGGCCCGCACCGCGGCCTTCGTGCGCGAGGAGGTGCTGCCCTTCGAGGCCGACCCGCGCCGCACCGCCCACGGCCCCACCGACGATTTGCGGCGTGATCTGGTGGCGAAGGCCCACGCGGCCGGGCTGCTGAGCCCGCACGTGCCGAAGGCCTGGGGCGGGCTCGGCCTCTCCCACCTCGGCAAGGCCGTGGTGTTCGAGGCGGCGGGCTATTCCATGCTCGGCCCCATCGCGCTTGCCATTGCCGCGCCGGACGAGGGCAACATGCACCTTCTCGCCGAGGTGGCAAGCGAGGCGCAGAAGGCCCGCTACCTCGCGCCCATGGCGGCGGGCGAGACGCGCTCCTGCTTCCTGATGACCGAGCCGCATCCCGGCGCCGGAGCGGACCCCTCGTTGCTCAAGACCACCGCGGTGAAGGACGGCGACGACTTCGTCATCGACGGCCTCAAATGGCTCATCACCGGCGCCGAGGGCGCGGCCTTCGCCATCATCATGGCACGGACCCTCGTGGACGGGCGGGACGTGGGGGCCACCATGTTCCTCGCCGACCTGCCGGTGGCGGGCGTACGCATCGTGCGGGCGCTCGACACCCTCGACAGCTCCTTCACCGGGGGCCACGCGGAAGTGGCGCTGGAGAATCTGCGCGTGCCCGCGTCCGACGTGCTCGGCGTCGTGGGCGAGGGCTTCCGCTACGCGCAGGCCCGGCTCGTGCCGGCGCGGCTCACCCACTGCATGCGCTGGCTCGGCGCCGCGCGGCGCGCCCACGACATCGCCACCGACTATGCGGGCCGGCGCGAGGCGTTCGGCGGCACGCTCCTGTCCCATGAGGGTGTCGGCTTCATGCTGGCCGACAACTTGATCGATCTCCACACCACCCGCCTCGCCATCCGCCACGCCGCCTGGCTGCTGGACCAGGGCGAAAAAGCGAACGTGGAAAGCTCCATGGTGAAGGTGTTCGCCTCCGAAGCCATCTTCCGCATCGTGGACCGGTCGCTCCAGGTGCTGGGCGGCCTCGGCATGACGCGGGACACGGAGGTGGAGCGTATCTTCCGCGACGTGCGCGGTTTCCGCATCTATGACGGCCCGTCCGAGGTGCACCGCTGGAACATCGCGCGCCGGCTCGCCCGTGCCGCGTCCGCGAAGGCCCTGCCGGAAGTGAGGGCCGCGTGATGGGCCTCGCCCTTCCCCTGCCCCATCCCGCGCCCATGCCCGGCCTTGCCGGCAAGATCGTCATCGTCACCGGCGGCGGGCGGGGCCTCGGCCGCGCCGTCGCGGAGGGCTTTGCCGCCGCCGGCGCCCATGTGGTGCTCACCGGCCGCAGCGTCGAGACGCTGGCCGAGGCCGCCGCCGCGATCGCCACTCAGGGCGGATCGGCCGAGGGCATCGCCGCCGACGTGGTCAGCGAGGCGGACGTGGAGGCGCTGGCCCGCGCGGTGGTAGAGCGCCACGGCCGCATCGACGTGCTGGTCAACAATGCCGGCATCAACCCCTGGTACAAGACCGCCGAGGACACGAGCCTCGCCGAATGGCGGGAGGTGGTGGAGACCAACCTCACCGGCGTGTTCCTCGCCGCCCGCGCCGCCGGCCGCGTGATGCTGGCCCAAGGCGAAGGCGCCATCGTCAACATCACCTCGGTGGCCGGAAAGGTGGGGCTGGCGCGCACCACTGCCTATTGCGCCGCCAAGGGCGGGGTGGAGCTGATGACCCGCCAGCTCGCGCTCGAATGGGCGAAGAAGGGCGTGCGGGTGAATGCCGTCGGCCCCGGCTATTTCGAAACCGAGCTCACCGAGGGCATGCGCCAGAACCCCAAGCTCGCCGAGCGCGTTACCGCCCGCACGCCCATGGGCCGCTTCGGCCATCCGCAGGAGCTGGTCGGCGCCTGCCTGTTCCTCGCCTCGCCCGCCGCCTCCTACATCACCGGCGCCTCGCTGGCGGTGGACGGCGGCTGGACCGCCGCCTGATCCGAAAGACCAGAGATGAACGCGCTCACCGCCACATCCGCCCCCTTGGCCCTCGCCGGCCTGAAGGTACTGGACCTCACCCGCCTGCTGCCGGGCGCCTTCTGCTCGCTGATGCTGGCCGACCTCGGCGCCGAGGTGCTGAAGATCGAGCAGCCCGGGGGCGGCGACTACAACCGCACCTTCCCGCCGCTGAACCGGGCGGAATCCGGCTCCTTCCTGCTGCTCAACCGCAACAAGAAGAGCCTGACGCTGAACCTGAAATCGGAAGACGGCCGCGCCATCCTCCTCAAGCTGGTGAAGGATGCGGACGTGCTGCTGGAGGGCTTCCGCCCCGGCGTCATGGACCGCCTCGGCCTCGGCTATGACGCCCTCGCCGAGATCAATCCCCGCCTCGTCTATTGCGCCATCTCTGGCTACGGGCAAAACGGGCCGAGCCGGCTCAAGCCGGGGCACGACCTCAATTACCTCGCCGAGGCCGGCGCGCTGCAGCTGTTCGGCAAGGCGGGGGAAGGCCCCATCGTGCCGGGCCTCTCTATCGCCGACGTGGGCGGCGGCTCGCTCATGGCCTCCACGGGAATCCTCGCCGCGCTGCTGGCGCGGGCGACCACCGGGCGCGGGCAGTTCGTGGACGTGTCCATGCATGACGGCGCCATGTCCTGGCTGTCCCTGCACGGCGCCGATCATCTCTTCGCCGGCATCGAGCCGAAGGGCGGCGAGCGGCCCTTCATCGGCCAGGCGCCCTGCTACAATGTCTATGCCTGCGCCGACGGGAAGCACGTGGCGCTGGGCCTCATCGAGACGCATTTCTGGCACCGCTTCTGTGAC
Source organism: Xanthobacter aminoxidans (assembly GCF_043193615.1). NCBI lineage: Bacteria > Pseudomonadati > Pseudomonadota > Alphaproteobacteria > Hyphomicrobiales > Xanthobacteraceae > Xanthobacter > Xanthobacter aminoxidans. The sequence goes on from NZ_JBAFUS010000001.1 coordinate 1,171,217, forward strand.
GCCGTGGGCCTTCCCGCGCTGAAGGACGAGCAGTGGCCGGAGGGCGAGCGGGAGGCGGCGCAGAAGGCCGTCCTCGCCGCCCTGTTCGCCCGCAAGACGCGCGACGAATGGGTGGCGGAACTTGAGGCTGCCGATATTCCCTTCGGCCCCGTCTTCTCCATGGAGGAGGCGTTCGCCGATCCCCACGCCCGACACCGGCAGATGCTGATGTCCATGGAGCATCCGGTGGAGGGCACCATTCCCCAGCTCGGCTTTCCGGTGAAGTATTCCGGCACCCCCTGCGCACTGCGTTCGCCGCCGCCGCTGCTCGGTGAGCACAATGGCGAGGTGCTGGAGGGCCTCGGCTATTCGCCCGAGGAAATCGCCGCGCTCAAGGCCAGCCGAGCCATCTGAGGCACCACGCGCAAAAGACCAGCAAGAGAGCACCAAGAGAGCACAATGCTCCGGGAGGAAACCATGGCCCCCAGCCAGATGGCGCCGACCAGGATGGCGCCCAACATGACCGACTATGCCGAGATGGCCCGCACCTTCCGATGGCAGGTGCCGGAGACGTTCAATTTCGGCGCCGACGTGGTGGATCATTTCGCCCGTACCGCGGACGGGCCGGCCCTCATCTGGGCCAATGCGGCGGGGGAGGAACGGCGCTTCTCCTTCTCGGACATGGCGCGCCTCACCAGCCGCTTCGCTTCGGCGCTGGCGGCGCGCGGCATCCGCAAGGGCGACCGGGTGCTGGTCATGCTGCCGCGCATTCCCGAATGGCAGGTGGCCATGGTCGGCTGCCTGAAGCTCGGCGCCGTGCCCATTCCGTCCATCGAGATGCTCACCGCCAAGGACATCGCATATCGCGTGCGCCATGCCGGCGTGCGGGCCGTGGTGGCCCGGGCCGAACATGCGGGAAAGTTCGCGGATGTGATGGACGAGGTGCCGGTGCGCCTCGCGCTGAAAGGGCCCCTTGGCGGCGCGCCCGGCTTCGAGCCGCTGGAGGAGGCGCTGGCCTCCGGCGACGAGGCCTTCGCGCCAGTGACCGTCAAGGCCGATGACCCTGCCGTCCTCTATTACACCTCCGGCTCAACCGGCCAGCCGAAGGGGGTGCTCCACGCCTCCCGCGGGCTCTACGCCTGGCGCGGCTCGGCCATTTGCTGGCTGGACCTTCGTCCGGGCGACACCATCTGGTGCACGGCCGACACCGGCTGGAGCAAGGCCGGCACCTCCATCCTGTTCGGCCCGTGGAGCTGCGGGGCCGCCAGCTTCTTCTACGACGGCCCGTTCGACCCCAAGGAGCGCCTGCGTCTGCTGGAGCGCTACGGCGTCACCGTCTATTGCGCGCCGGGCACCGAGCTGTTCCGCGTGGTGGATGCGGGCGTTGCCGAGCACGACCTCTCGCGCCTGCGCCACGCCGTCTCCTCCGGCGAGACGCTCAACCCCGCGGTCGCGGCGCGCTGGCAGACGGCGACGGGTGTCCCCATCCTCGAAGCCTACGGCCAGACCGAGACGCTGATGACGCTGCTCAACTATCCCAGCGTCGCCCCGCGCGAGGGCTCCATGGGCAAGCCGCTGCCGGGCCTCGATCTCGCAATCATCGACGGCGCGGGGAACCGCCTGCCGCCCGGCATGGAAGGCGACATCGCCCTTCTCACCCCCAACCCGCAGATGATGCTCGGCTATCTCGACGAGCCCGAGCGCACCGCCAGCGCCCATGTGGAGGGGCCGGAGGGGCGCTGGTTCGTCACCGGCGACCTCGGCATGGTGGATGCCGACGGCTATTTCTACCATCGTGGCCGCAATGACGACGTCATCAATTCCGCCGGATACCGCATCGGTCCCTCCGAGGTGGAGAACGCTTTGCTCGACCATCCGGCGGTGCAGGAATGCGCGGCGGTGGCGTCGCCCCATCCGGAGCGTGGCGAGATCGTGAAGGCCTTTGTCGTGCTCCGCCCCGGCTTCACCGGCGACGATGCGCTGGCGGCCGCCTTGCAGGATCACGTGAAGCGTGTCACCGCTCCCTACAAATATCCCCGCGCCATCGCGTTTCTCGGCGAGCTGCCGAAGACCATGACCGGGAAGGTGCAACGCAAGGTGCTGCGGGACCTGGAGAAGGCCCGCGCCGCCGAGAGGATGGTCCCTGATGTCGCTCGCGCTTGATCCGGTGCAGGTGGAGCCCGCCTTCCGTCTCGTCGCCCGCACCATCGAGGACAAGATCCTGGCCGGCGAGATCGCGCCGGGGGATCTGCTGCCCTCCGAGGCCGGGCTCGCCGAGAAGCTGGGCGTCAACCGCTCCACCATCCGCGAAGCCATCCGCGTGCTGGAGCAGAACGGCTTCGTCCGGCGCGAGGCGGGCCGGAAGAAGCTCTATGCCTCTATCCCCCAGTCCGGCGACATTTCCCGCCGGCTCACGGCGGCGATGGTGCTGCATCAGGTGACGTTCGAGGAATTGTGGGAGGCCATGTACGCGCTAGAACCCGCCGCCGCAGCCTCCGCCGCCCAGCGCAGCGATGCGGCCGACCTTGAGGATCTGGAGCGCAATCTCGAGGAGACGCGCAAGGCGCTGAAGGATTCCACCAGCCTCACCGCCCTCGACATCGAGTTCCACGATCTGGTTGCCCGCGCCACCCGCAACCGGGCCATCCAGATGGCGCGCCTGCCCATCTCCGAACTGTTCTATCCGCCCTTCCTGAAGGTGATGTCGCGCCTCAATGCCGGCGAGCGCCTGCTGGTGGCCCATGAGGCGATCTTCGCGGCGGTCCGCGATCACGACGAGAAGCGCGCACGGGACTGGATGGAGAAGCACATCCTGGACTTCAAGCGCGGCTACGAGCTCGCCAATCTCGACATGGCCACGCCCGTGGATATGCCCGAAAAATGAGTGCGCCCGCCCCCTCCCCCGCTGCTGCCCCGCGCGGCGCGCTTTCGGCCGAGGACGCCATCCGTTCGCGCCGCTCCATCCGCGCCTTCCTGCCGACGCCGGTCGGCGACGAGACCGTCGCGGCCATACTGGAGCTTGCGGCCCGCGCGCCCTCCGGCACCAACATCCAGCCATGGCAGGTGCTGGTGCTGCGGGGCGAACCGCTCGCGGCGCTGACGCGCGAACTCCACGCCCTCTCCCTCGCCGGCGATCCCGGCACGGAGGAATTTGCCTATTACCCGCGGCAGTGGCGCGAGCCCTATCTCTCCCGTCGCCGCAAGGTGGGGTGGGATCTCTATGGCACGCTTGGCATCGCCAAGGGCGACACCGAGCGGATGCGCCAGCAGCTCGCGCGCAACTTCCTGTTCTTTGACGCGCCCGTGGGCCTCATCTTCACCATCGACCGCGACCTGGAGCGGGGCTCCTGGCTCGACTACGGCATGTTCCTCCAGAACATCATGATCGCCGCGCGGGGGGTCGGCCTCGACACCTGCCCGCAGGCGGCCTTCAACGCCTATGGCGCGGTCATCGCGCGTCGCCTCGCCATTCCCGACACGCAGATGATCGTCTGCAGCATGGCGCTCGGTGTCGCCGATCCCGAGGCTCCGGAGAACACCTTCACCACGGTGCGAGAGCCTCTGGAGCACTTCGTGCGTTTCGTCGACCAGATCGCCTGAGCCGCACGCGCAATTTCATCCCCGATCGTTTCGCCCGTCCCGCCGCCGCGGGGCGATCGCCTGCGCATGTCACCTGCGCCCGTCACATGAATGGGGTCATCATGGATCTGAAGGACAAGGTTGCCATCGTCACCGGCGCCGCCTCCGGCCTCGGCAACGCCACCGCACGCCGCCTCGCCGGCCTCGGCGCCCGCCTTGCGGTGGTGGACCTGAAGGAGGCGGGCATGTCGGCCCTCGCGCAAGAGACCGGGGCGCTGGCCCTCGCCTGCGATGTGGCCGACGGCGCGGCATCCGAAGCCGCCTTTGCCCGGATCTTGTCGGAGCGCGGCCGTCCCCACCTGCTGGTGAACTGCGCCGGCATCGCCCCAGGCGCCCGGATCGTGGAAAAGGGCGGGCCGGGCTCCCTCGGCGAATTCGAGCGCATCGTCCGCGTCAATCTCACGGGCACCTACAACTGGCTCCGCCTCGCCGCCGCCGCCATGGTCGAGAACGCGCCGGATGACGAGGGCCAGCGCGGCGTCATCATCAACACCGCGTCGGTCGCGGCCTATGAAGGCCAGATCGGCCAGACGGCCTATGCGGCGGCGAAGGGCGGCGTTGCGTCCCTGACCCTGCCGGCTGCCCGCGAACTGGCGCGCCACGGCATCCGTGTCGCCGCCATCGCGCCCGGACTGTTCGGCACGCCCATGGTGGAGGCGATGACTCAGGAGGTGCAGGACCGCGTCTTCGAGGTCATCCCGTTCCCCAAGCGTCCCGGCCGGCCGGACGAATTCGCCCGCATGGTCCTCAGCATCGTCGCCAACCCCATGATCAACGGCTCTGTGCTCCGGCTGGATGCCGGCCTGAGGATGCAGGCGCGGTAACGTTTGAAGCGTTCGGCCAAACGCGAAGGGGCAGGCCAATTGCTGCCGCTCCCGTCACCCGGCGGCCCCTCTATCGCGGCGGCGCGCAACCGCACATGGCGTTGAGGCCGGCGGTGACGAACCGCACGAAATCCTCGAACAGCGCCGGATCGCCCGCCGTCGCCCGCCCGCCGGACAGGCGTTCGATGCGCTTGTCGGCCACGTACATCAGCAGGGCGCCCACGGCATATTCATAGGCCCAGAGCAGCCGGTCGTGCGGGCAACCGGGAAGCGCGATGGCCATGGCCTCCAGGAAGGCGCGGACCAGCGGATCATAGAAGCGCTCGATGGTCTCGGTGGCTTCCGGGCCGGGATCCCAGGCGGTGCGGGCGACCAGCAGGGAGAAGCTGTCGCCGCTCGCCGAATCGTGCAGCCGCACCACCGGCTCCGCCCACGCGGTGACAATCTCCGCCACCCGCCCTTCCCCGGGGCCACGCGCCCCGATCTCGCGGATGCGGGAGATGCGCTCGTCGAGATTGGCCTGTCGGTGGGCGAAGACGGTGGCGAGCAATTCCGGCTTGCGGCCGAAATAATAGCCCACCAACGCTACCGGCACGCCGGCGCGGGCGGCGATGTCGCGCACCGAGACCGCGGCATAGCCCCGCTCGGCAAAGAGGAATTCCGCGCTGGCGAGAATGTCCTGCCGGCGGTCCGGCCGCTGCGGATCGCCGGGCGCGATTGCCGAGCGGCGCGCGCCCTTTCCCCGTCCGGACGGCGAGGCGGAGCGCCTGGCGGAAGATGGCTTCTTTGTCGTCTCCATGGACCTTTTCTAGCGTTACCGGTGCATCCGCACCAGCCATGGCGTCACGCCGACTTGTACAATTGTACAATAACATATACGACTGTACAAAACGAAGCCTGCGCGATGGGCCGGGAGGACGAGACGCCGTGCCAAGATTCGTCGATATCTCCATTCCGCTGGAAAACGACGTACCCGCCGACCCGCCCTTCCAGCGGGTCCGCATCGACTATTCCGTCCACACGGAAACCGCCGCCACCCTGTGCGCCGCCTTCCCCGGATTGAAGCCCGAGCAACTGCCCGAGGGCATGGGCTGGGCGGTGGAGACGGCCCACATCTCCACCCACAACGGCACCCATGTGGATGCGCCCTGGCATTATCACCCCACCATGGACGGCGGTGCCCGCGCGATCACCATCGACGAGATCCCGCTCGACTGGTGCTTCCGCCCCGGCGTGAAGCTGGACTTCCGCCACCTGCCCAACGGCCATGTGGTGACACCCGCCGAGATCGACGCGGAACTCGCCCGCATCGGCCACACGCTGAGCCCCCTCGACATCGTGGTGGTGAACACCTCGGCCGGCGTCGCCTACGGCCAGCCCGACTATATAGACAAAGGCTGCGGCTTCGGCCGGGACGCCACCCTCCACCTCGTGAACCAGGGCGTGCGCGTGGTGGGCACGGACGGCTGGAGCTGGGACGCGCCCTTCTCCTTCACCGCCCGCCGCTTCGCCGAGACGGGCGATGCCTCCCTCATATGGGAAGGCCACAAGGCCGGGCGCGAGAAGGGCTACTGCCAGATCGAGAAGCTCCACAATCTCGAGGCGCTGCCTGCCACCGGCTTCACCATCAGCTGCTTCCCGGTGAAGGTGCGCGCCGCCTCCGCCGGCTGGACGCGGGCCGTCGCCATCCTTCCCGATTGAATGCTTTCCCAAACGCTTCCCAAAACGCTTCCCTGGCGGAGACATGTCTTGAGCAAGGTCATCATCACCTGCGCGGTGACGGGCGGCATCCACACGCCCACCATGTCCGACGCACTGCCCATCACGCCCAACGAGATTGCCGAGCAGGCCATCGCGGCCGCCGAGGCCGGCGCCGCCATCCTGCACCTGCACGCCCGCGATCCCAAGGACGGGCGGCCCACGCCGGATCCCGCCGTGTTCATGGAATTCCTGCCGCGCATCAAGCAGGCAACCGACGCGGTGATCAACATCACCACCGGCGGCGGCCTGAACATGACGGTGGAAGACCGCCTCGCCGCCCCGTTGAAGGCCGCGCCGGAAATGTGCTCGCTGAACATGGGCTCCATGAACTTCGCCCTGCACCCGCTGGCGAAGCGCTATTCCAACTGGAAATACGAGTGGGAGGAGCCCTACCTCACCGGCACGAAGGACTTCATCTTCCGCAACACGTTCGGCGACATCGAACGCATCTACAAGATGCTGGGCGAGGAGCACGGCACCAAGTTCGAGCATGAATGCTACGACGTGGGCCACCTCTACAATCTCGCCCATTGCCTCGATCAGGGCTGGTTCCGCCCGCCGGTGTTCCTGCAGCTGATCTTCGGCATTCTCGGCGGCATCGGGCCGGACATGGACAATCTGATGTTCATGAAGCGCACCGCCGACAAGCTCTTCGGCAAGGACTATCACTGGTCCGTGCTCGCCGCCGGCCGCCACCAGATGCCGTTCGCGACGCAGGCGGCGATGATGGGTGGCAACGTGCGCGTGGGGCTGGAGGACAGCCTGTTCATCGGCCGCGGCAAGCTCGCCTCCAGCAATGCCGAGCAGGTGGCGAAGATCCGCCGCATCCTGGAAGAACTTGGCCACGAGATCGCCACCCCGGACGAGGCTCGCGCCACCCTCGGCCTGAAGGGCGCCGACAAGGTAAGCTTCTGAAAACCTGAGGAACGCCATGGCCACGCCCAACCCCATCGACGGCTTTACGGTAGACCCCGCCGCCATCGCCTATGTGGGCGAGGGCCTGCAGCGTCCCGAATGCATCCTTGCCGAACGCGACGGCTCCCTGTGGAGCGCGGATGCGCGGGGCGGTGTGGTCCATATCCGCCCGGACGGCACCCAGAAGCTGATCGCGCAGAGCGAGGCGACGCATTTCGCCTCCGCCACCGACGAGGAGACGCGCTTCGTCTCCGGCACATTGCCCAACGGCCTCGCCTTCGCCAGCAACGGCGACATCCTGATCTCCAATTTCGGCACTGACCGGCTGGAGATCATGACCCGCGACGGCCAATCCCGCGTGCTCGCCGACACCATCGACGGCACGCCCATCGGCAAGGTCAATTTCGTGCTGCGCGACAGCCGCGACCGCATCTGGCTCACCATCTCCACCCGCATCAGGAACTGGATGCAGGCCATGAGCCCGAACGTCTCGGACGGCTATGTGGCGCTCTATGAGAACGACCACCTGCGCATCGTCGCGGACGGCTTCTGCTTCACCAACGAGATCCGCTTCGACGCCAACGAAGAATGGCTCTATGTGGTGGAGACGGGCGGCAAGCGGGTGACGCGCCTCAGGGCCCTGCCCAATGGCGATCTCGTGGACCGCGAGACCTTCGGCCCCTCCGACCATGGCGCCTTCATCGACGGCATCGCCTTCGACGCCCATGGCAACCTCTGGGGCACCCATGTGATGACGGACCGCATCTTCGCCATCACCCCGGACGGCGACCTGCGCATCATCCTCGACGACGACCACGGCAGCCCGGCCGGCAAGGTGCTGATGGCCGCCCTGGAGAAAGACGCCGTGACGCCGGAGCTGATGCTCGCCTGCGGCGGCACCATCGCGCCGTGGTTCGCCAGCGTGACCTTCGGCGGGCCGGACCTCAGGACCGTCTATGTGGGCAGCCTGCGCGGCACCCGCATTCCCTTCTTCCGCTCACCGGTGGCGGGCCTGCCCATGGTCCACTGGTGACGGCCGACCAATAAAAAGCACGAACGGGAGGACATTCATGACAGCGAAATTCGGCCCCCTCGCCTTGGCCCTGGCGGCGGGACTTGCCGCGGCTCCGGCGGCGGCGGAAATCTCCGGCGGCACGGTGAAGGTGGGCGTGCTCACCGACATGTCCGGCGTCTATTCCGACATCACCGGCAAGGGCTCACTCATCGCCGCCCAGATGGCCATCGACGACTGCCTGAAGGCCGAATGCGCCGGCATGAAGATCGAGATGGTCTCCGCCGACCACCAGAACAAGGCGGACATCGCCTCCGCTACCGCGCGCAAGTGGATCGATCAGGACGGCGTGGATGTCCTCGCCGACATGTCCAACGCCTCCATCCAGCTCGCCATCGCGCCGCTGGTGAAGGAGAAGAACCGCGTCGCGCTCTTCCCGGGCGGCACCGCGCGCCTCACAGGCGATGCCTGCCAGCCCGGCCATGTGGTGCAGTGGATGTGGGACACCTATGTGCAGGTCGCCGGCATCGCCAACCGCCTCACCCAGCCCGGCACCTCCTGGTATCTGGTGACGGCGGACTATGCCCTCGGCCAGCAGCTGGAGGCGGACGCCAAGACGGTGGTGGGCAAGAAGGGCGGCAGGGTGCTCGGCTCCGTGCGCCACCCCTTCCCGGCGGTGGATCTCTCCTCGCCCCTGCTCACCGCGCAGGGCTCGGGGGCCGATATCATCGCCCTCGCCAACGCCGGCAACGACACGGTGACGGGCATCAAGACCGCGCGCGAATTCGGCATCACCACCTCGAAGCAGAAGCTCGTCGCCTTCTTCCTCACCGCGCTGGACGTGAAGAGCGTGGGCCTGCCGGTGGCGCAGGGAACGCTGCTCTCCGAAGGCTTCTACTGGGACCTCGACGACGGCACCCGCGCCTTCTCGGAGCGGTTCAAGGCGCAGAATGGCAAGATCCCGTCCGCCATCCACGCCGGCGTCTATTCCTCCGTTCTGCACTATCTGAAGTCGGTGGCGGCGACGAAGAGCGATGATGCCGAGACCGTGGTGAAGAAGATGGGCGAGCTGCCCATCAAGGACGACGTCGTGCGCAACGCCAAGCTGAGGCCTGACGGACGCATGGTGCACGATTTCTACGTGTTCGAGGTCAAGTCCCCCGACGCCTCCAAGGGCGAGTGGGACCTCTACAAGCTGGTCGCCACCCTGCCCGGCGACGAGGCCTTCCGCCCGCTCTCCGAAAGCGCCTGCCCGGCCATTATCGCCGCGCGCGGCGAGAAGAAGGCGAACTGAGCAACAACGGGGCCGCGCGTCCGGCACGGCCCCGTAGCGGCTTCGCCCCCTTGCCGCTTTCAAGCGCGTCGCAACGCGCAGCGGGATCGACGTGTGAGAAGTCCGCGGCTTGGAGCGAGAGGTTAACCGCGGCGGGCGGCTCCACGCAGGGTCGGCAGTCCGATGCCCGCAGCATCGAAGCCGCCGTCCACGGCAAGTTCCTGCCCGGTGATGTAGCTTGCCTTGTCACTGCACAGGAAGAGGACCGCCTCCGCGAGCTCCTCCTCCAGCCCATAGCGGGCGAGCGGGATGGCGTCGTGATAGTCGGCGCGGATCGCGGGCGAATGCACCTCTTTCGCCATGGCGGTGTCCACCGGCCCCGGCGCCACCGCGTTGACGCGGATGCCGAAGCCCGCGAGTTCCACCGCGAGCTGCTTGGTGAGGTGCGCGAGCGCAGCCTTGCTGGTGCCGTAGGCGGCCCGCAGGGTCGAGGCCCGCAGCCCGGAAATGGACGTGATGTTGACGATAGCCCCACCGCCCTGACGCGCGATCAGCGGCACGGTGGCTTTGGTGCAGTTGAACGGGCCGGACAGGTTGACATCGAGCACGCGGCTCCACTCTGCGTCCGTCGTCTCGAGAATGGGCTTGAACACGGCGATACCGGCGTTGTTGACCAGCGCATCGAGCCGACCGAACCGGGCGTCGATCGCCTGAACCGCGGCCGCGACCGCCGCCGGATCAGCCACATCGCAGACCAATGCGAGCGTGCGCTCGGGCTCCGCCAGGGCGGCGAAGGCCTCCCGGAGCAGCAGGGGCTCGATATCGAGCAGCGCCACCCGCCAGCCGTCGGCAATGAACTTGCGCGCCACGGCAAGTCCGATGCCGCGCGCTGCGCCCGTGACTAGAGCAACCTTGGGATCTGGGAAGGTGGAGGTTTCGGGCATGACCGTTTCATCGTGGAATGATCTTGCTGAGGCTCATACCCCGACGGTCGGCGAAACGGAATGCCCGCTGCAACAGACACCGCGGCGGGCGTCTCCTGCTTCGGAAGAAAGGCTCGGCGAAGAACGCCGAGCCCTGGCTTGCCGCAACTAGCGGAAATCGCCGGTGGCGATGGGGTCGGAACCCGGGAAGGTCTCCTCGAGCGCCTCGTCGAGCAGCGCCGCGTCGGCGGTGGGATAATCGGTGTAGCCCTCCGGCCCCTGTGTGTACCAGGTCTCCATGTGGTCCGGCGCGAGCGGAATCGCGTGCCGGATGCGGGCGGGCAGATCGGGATTGGCGAGGAAGCCGCGGCCGAAGGCGATGGCGTCCGCCTCGCCCTTCTCCAGGGCGGCCATGGCACGGGCGCCGTCGAAATCGGAATTCAGCACCAGCGGCCCGTCGAACACAGCCCGGATCTCCGGATGGACCGGCGGATGGTCCGGCGTGCCGCGGGTGCCCTCCGGTGGCGGCTCGCGCAGTTCGAGGAAAGCGATGCCGATATCCGACAGGATCTGCGCGGCGTGGCGGAACAGGGGCACCGGATCGGGATCGTTGACGCCCTGGCTCTCTCCGTTGGGCGATAGGCGCACGCCCGTGCGGTCGGCGCCGATCTCGCCGGCCACGGCCTCCGTCACCTCGCGCAGCAGGCGGGCGCGGTTCTCGATGGAGCCGCCGTAGGCATCGGTGCGGTGATTGGCCGAGGCGCGCAGGAACTGGTCGATCAGATAGCCGTTCGCGGCGTGGATCTCCACGCCGTCGAAGCCGGCGAGCAGGGCGTTGCGGGCCGCCCGGCGATAGTCGTTGAGCAGGCCGGGGATCTCGGCGGCATCGAGGGCACGAGCCTCGGCATGGGGTTGCTTGCCGTCATAGGTATGGGCGTAGGCCGGCGCGGTCGTCGCCGATGCGGAAACGGCCTTGGCGCCGTCAAGGAAGCTCGGATGCACGATCCGCCCCATGTGCCAGAGCTGGCACACCATGCGCCCTCCCGCGCTCTTCACCGCGTCCGTCACCGGCCGCCAGGCGGCGACCTGCTCGTCGCTCCAGATACCGGGCGCAAAGGGCCAGCCGAGGCCCTGTCGGCTGATGCCGGTGGCTTCGGAAATGATGAGGCCGGCGCTGGCGCGCTGGGCATAATATTCCGCCATGAGCGCGGTGGGCACATGCTCGCGCGTGCCGCGGCCACGGGTCAGGGGCGCCATGAACATGCGGTTCGGCGCCGCGATGGCACCCATCTGGATGGGATCGAACAAGGTGGGCATGGGTCTTCTCCGGGAGCTCTAGGAATAGCCGCCCTCGGCCGGCGTCGGACTGCGAAAGATGGGGCGGACAATTGGCTGCAGGCGAGAGGTCAAGGGGGGACGACCACACCGGGCGTCCCGGAAGAGCAAAGCGGGGAGCGCTCGCCGAGGCGGCCGCCTGTTGGATCGTGACGGCATGGAGGGTCGTGTCGGGACAGCAGGACACGGCGAGCGTGCCGAAGGCGGCGACGAAGATCAAGGCCGCGGGCGCAACCGCAGTTGCTTGCGCCACCAACCAGCGGCGGCCGGAAGTTCACCGGCCGCGCCAGTCTCCTGAGCACGGCCGCTGACGGCCTCGGCGGGGTCGCGAGCCGCAGCCGTCTCTTCGCCGCGGACCTCGCATCACGGCGTCGCGCCCTCGACGCCTCTCCACATGTCGGCATTCTGGGCGCGAGGTCTTGCTCCCGGACACAGCCTGTCCCGGCGTCCTGATCGGGCACCATCCTGTCGGCGCTCCTCCCCGCGCATTGACCTTCAACGCCGGAGAATGGCGCCGGAGACACCATCAGGAGCGTCGTGTCGGCTTTCCTTTTGGCTTTCCCTCGAATGCGTTCGGACGCCCGCTTCTACGCTGGTTCTCGCCTTTGCCTTGACCAGACGGCTTGGCCTCGCGCGGCTTCTCGAACCCGGCCTTGCCGTGCTCCGCCCTGCCATCGGCAGATTTCCCCTGCGCCGGCCTGTTGCGAAACGTCTTGCCGCGGGGGGGCTCCCCGGATGGCGGAAAGCCGCGCGCCGGCTTCCCCCGGGCGGGCCGCTTCGAAGGCTCCGTAGGCTGGCCGGGCAACACTTCGATGACGACATCGTCGCCATCCGCCCTGCGGGCCGCCTTGCCGAAGCGTTCGGCGGCAGCGAGGCTGACCTCGAAAGCCGTCTCCTCATCGGATATGCGGATGACGCCGATATCCTTGCGCGTCACGTTCCCGCGCCGGCAGATCAGGGGCAGCAGCCATTTGGGATCGGCATTGTTGCGGCGCCCGACATTCAGGCGGAACCAGACACTGCCGGCGCCCGAGCCGCCGTCGAAATCCCGGCCCGCCGCCCGGTCGCGCGCGGCACGGGGCTCACCCGGATCGGCGACCTCCTCCGGGGCTGGCAGGCCGGCCCTGTAGAGGCGCACCAGCGCAGCGGCCAGATGCTCGGGCGAATGCGCGGCGAGCAGCGCGAGGCCGGCGCTGGCATCCTCTTCATTCGGCTCATCGGTGATGACCGCATCGCTCAGCATCCGTTCGTGGTCGAGCTTGCGGATGTCCTCGGAGGTGGGCGGGCCGGACCATGAGGGCCGGATGCCGATCGCCCGCATGAGATCCTCGGCCCGGCGCCGGCGAAACGGCGGCACCAGCAGCACGCTGACGCCCTTGCGGCCCGCCCGGCCGGTGCGGCCGCTGCGGTGCTGCAGGCTTTCGGCATCGTTGGGCAGGTCGGCGTGGATGACGAGGCCGAGGTTCGGCAGGTCGATCCCCCGCGCAGCGACGTCGGTGGCGACACAGACCCGCGCACGCCCGTCCCGCAGCGCCTGCAAGGCGTGGTTGCGCTCGTTCTGGCTCAGTTCTCCGGACAGCGCGACGGCCGAGAACTGGCGCTCCTGAAGCATGGCGTGCAGACGCCGCACGGCCTCCCGCGTGTTGCAGAACACGATGGCGCTTGGAGTATCATAGTAGCGAAGAACATTGACGATCGCATGCTCGACCTCGGTCGGCGCAACGCGCATGGTGCGGTATTCGATGTCGGCGTGCCCGCCTTCGGCTCCCGCCACCTCGATGCGCAAGGCATCGCGCTGGTAGCGCTTGGCGAGCGCGATGATCCCGCGCGGCATGGTGGCAGAAAACAGCAGGCTGCGCCGCTCCGGCGGGGTGGCGTCGAGAATGAATTCGAGATCCTCGCGAAAGCCGAGATCAAGCATCTCGTCGGCCTCGTCGAGCACGGCCACGCGCAGCGCCGAAAGATCGAGGCGCCCGCGTTCCAGATGATCGCGCAGGCGGCCGGGCGTGCCGACGACGATGTGGGCGCCCCGCGCCAGCAGGCGCTGCTCCTGGCGCGGGTCCATGCCGCCGACGCAGGAGACGATGCGGGCTCCGGTCGCTGCGTAAAGCCAGGCGAACTCACGCTGGACCTGGAGCGCCAATTCCCGTGTGGGCGCCACCACCAGCGCCTGCGGCACGCTCGCGAACTCGAAACGCTCCGCGGTGCCCAGCAGCGTTTCGGCCATGGCGAGGCCATAGGCGACCGTCTTGCCGGAACCCGTCTGGGCCGACACGAGAAGATCGCGACCTGACGCCTCGGGCGCCAGCACGGCGAGCTGCACCGGCGTCGGATTGTCGTAGTCTTTTTCCGCCAGGGAGCGGGCGAGCGCCGGATTTGTCGTCAGGAAGGGCACGGCTGGGTCCGCCTATCTCGCAGTATCGTCAGGCGTCGAAGGGTAGCCGTCGGAAAGCATGTGGAACGCCTTCCTAATACCCCGGGAGCCAAGACGCCACAGCCGCCTGGGTGCGCTTCTAAGGCACATGGCGTCGTTTTCGTAAAGCTATGACCCGCCCCGGGACCAACAGCCACCGGTTTCCTGCACGCCTCCTTCCCTGAATTTTGAGGTATGGAGGCCCCGATGAGCAAAGCGAACTTCACGGGGAACGACGAGCGCGACGCCGTCCTTCAAGCCCGTGGTGACGATGACCAAGGTCTGATCGTAGAGCCTGCCTGATATGCATCTTTATAAATACAACAACCGCGTCCGAGGCGGACCTTATGACAATCCGATACTCATCAGGCTGGCGTTTCCCCCCGCGGCGGCGGTGTTGATGGATGTCGAGACCTCCTCCATCAGCCAGTTGAGGCAATAGGCATCAGGATCGTTGAGCAGGTCCTGTGTCGACGCGGATTGGGCCAGCACCAGGGGCCCGCCGAGCGTCGCGATCTTGAGGTTCACCGCACGGACACGCTCAGCCTCGCCCTCGATGAGGGCACCTGAGAACGGGCCGTCGGCCTGCCAATCCGAACTCAGCCTAATCCGGGCGGCGACGGCGGCCGGGAGATCGGAAAGCGCACCGTGCAGTCCGGGCGCAGCATCGACGGCAATGAGATTCCCGGTCGCGAGAGCCGCGGCGATCTGGCGGTAAAGGCCCCGCTCCGTCTGCGGCACGAGGAGGATGAGGCCGCGCGGGTGGAGTGCGTAGAGGTTGCGCTCGCCTTCCGGGCCGGCGAGTTCCTTCTCCACCCCGAGCGCGGAGCGCACCGCGAACTCCCGCGCCGCGTTGGCCTCCGTGCGCAATCCCTTGCGGCTGAGCCAGCTCGCGAAATCGAGCGCTCCCGGGTCGGTGTGTGCCGTGCCCTGCAGCAGCGGCACCGGCGCTTTCCGAACGAGCCGTCCGACATAAAGCGGGCCGCCGGCCTTCGGGCCGGTTCCCGACAGGCCCCGGCCGCCGAACGGCTGGACGCCGACCACGGCGCCGATGATGTTGCGATTGATGTAGAGATTCCCAGCCCTGATGCGGCTCGTCACGTGCTCGATCGTCTCGTCGAGGCGCGTATGGAGGCCGAAGGTCAGTCCGTAGCCCGAAGCGTTGATGTCGTCGATCAGCCGGTCCAGCTCGTCCCGGCGATAGCGGATGACATGCAGCACCGGCCCGAACACCTCCCGCGTGAGGTCCCTGAGGCTTCGCAGCTCGATGATCGTCGGGGGAACGAAGGTGCCGCGTGCGGCGCCGGCGGGCAGGTCGAGCTGCTCCACGCCGCATCCAAGCCCGCGCATGCGCACGATGTGCGCGTTGATCTCGTCTCTGGCGCCTTGCGAGATGACGGGGCCGATGTCCACGCTCAGCCGGTCGGTGCGGCCGATCGCAAGCTCCCTCAGCGCGCCTTTGAGCAGGCGCAGCGTCCTGTCGGCCACCTCCTCCTGCAGGCAGAGGACGCGAAGCGCGGAGCAGCGCTGCCCGGCGCTGTCAAACGCCGAGGCGATGACGTCAGGGACCACTTGCTCGGCGAGCGCCGAGGAGTCCACGATCATGCCGTTCTGCCCGCCGGTCTCGGCGATCAGCGGGATCGGCTTGCCGGTAGAGGACAGGCGTTCGGCAAGCTGCGCCTGAATGAGGCGTGCCACCTCGGTCGAGCCCGTGAACATCACGCCCGCCGTTTCCGGCACCGCGATGAGCGCGGACGCGAAACGCCCGCTGCCAGGCACGAACTGGAGCGCGCCGCGCGGCACGCCGGCTTCATGAAGAATCCGGATGCTCTCGAACGCGATCAGCGGGGTGGCGCCAGCCGGCTTCGCCATGACCGGATTGCCAGCGACGAGCGCCGCCGCGACCTGGCCGGTGAAGATCGCCAGCGGGAAGTTCCACGGACTGACGCAGACGACCGGACCGAGCGGCACATGCGACGGCCCCAGAGTCCGGCGGGCCTGGTCGGCGTAGTAGCGCAGGAAATCGATGGCCTCGCGCGCTTCCCCAACGGCGTTCGCCGCCGACTTGCCCGCCTCGCGCATCAGGATCCCCATGAGGGCGTCCATGCGCGACTGCATGATGTCGGCGGCGCGTTCCAGGCACGCGGCACGCGCATCGGGCGGCACGGCCGCCCAGCCCGGTGCGCCATTGGCGGCAAGGCGCGCCACATGCGCGGCGGCCTCAAGGGGCAGCTCCGTGACTATGCCCACGGTGTCCGTGTGATCGGCCGGGTTCAGGATCGCGCGCGCATCGCCCGCATCCGAGCCGTCCGAAAGCAGCGGAACCGCATGCAGGCCTAGGCGAGCGCCCGCACCGAGCGCGCGGGAGAGCCGCGCAAGCGACGGCTCGTCGGACAGATCGATGCCTTCGGAATTCAACCGCTCGTGCCCGAAGAGCGCGCGGGGAAGCGATATCTGATCGTGCGGCGCCCCGATGACCGGCATCCCCCGGACAAGGTCGGCGGGATCGACCACCAGGTCGTCGAGCGAGACGTTCGGGTCCGAGATCCGGTGGACGAACGAGGAGTTCGCGCCGTTTTCCAGCAGCCGCCGCACGAGATAGGCCAACAGCGTCTCGTGGGTGCCGACGGGCGCGTAGATCCGGCATGGCCGATCGAGATTCTGCGCGCCGACCACCTCGTCATAGAGCGACTCACCCATGCCGTGGAGGCACTGGAACTCATACTGGCCGACGCGGAAATCCGGCCCCGCCAGATGATAGATCGTCGCCAGCGTCTGGGCGTTGTGGGTGGCGAATTGCGGAAATACCGCGTCGCGCGCGTCCAGCAGCTTCCGCGCGCAGGCGATATAGGCGACGTCGGTGTGGACCTTGCGCGTGTAGACCGGGAAGTCCTTCAGCCCGTCAACCTGTGCCCGCTTGATCTCGGCATCCCAATAGGCGCCCTTGACCAGCCGCACCATGATGCGGCGTCCGGAGCGCCGCGCCAGATCGATGATATGATCGAGGACGAAGGGGCAGCGCTTTCCATAGGCCTGGACCACGAAGCCCAGACCGTCCCACCCCTTGAGGCTCTCGTCGAGGCTGAGTTCCTCGAGGATGTCGAGCGAGAGCTCCAGGCGGTCCGCTTCCTCCGCATCAATGTTGAGACCGATGTCGTATCGACGCGCCAGGACTGCGAGGCCACGCACCCGTGGCAGCAGCTCGGCCATCACGCGCTCCGCCTGGGCGCGGCTGTAGCGGGGGTGCAGCGCGGAGAGCTTGATGGAAATTCCCGGGCCGTCGTAGATGCCCCGCCCGTCCGCCGCCGTTCCGATGGCGTGGATAGCGTTCACGTAGTCCGCAAGGTAGCGCTGGGCGTCGTCCGCCGTGATGGCGGCCTCGCCGAGCATGTCATAGGAATAGCGGAAGCCGCGCGCCTCCAATGGACGGGCCCGCTTGAGCGCCTCGCCGATGGTTTCGCCGGTGACGAACTGCTCGCCCATCATGCGCATGGCCATGTCCACGCCATGGCGGATGACCGGCTCGCCGCATCTTGCGATCACCCGGCCCAGCGCCGCGGAAAGGCCGCGGTCGTTGACCGTGGACGTCAGCTTTCCAGTGACGAGCAGCCCCCATGTGGCGGCGTTGACGAACAGCGGACGGTCGCTTCCGAGGTGGGATTTCCAATCGCCCGAGGAAATCTTGTCGCGGATGAGCGCATCCCGCGTGGCGCTGTCGGGAATTCTCAAAAGCGCTTCCGCAAGGCACATCAGGGCCACGCCCTCCTGGCTGGAAAGCGAATACTCCTGCACCAGCCCCTCGACGCCGCCTCCTCTGCGCTTGGCCCGCACGGCGCTGATGAGATGTCGCGCGGTCCGGGCGATCGCGTCCTTTGTCTCCTGCGGAAAGGTGGCTGCCGCCAGAAGAGGCGGCACGCACTCCATTTCCGGACGGCGGCAGGCCGCAGAAATGGCGCGACGCAGGTCGCCCTGCGGGCGGATTGGGGGGGCGAAGCGTGCGAACGGTGCGAGAGCTTCCCCGTCGGTCATGAAAGTCATCGTGTTCGACATCAAGCACACTCAGCGAAGAGGGGATCATCGAAAAATGTGGATGCTTGCCGCGCATCCGGGATCTTGTGCTTTGCTGGGCCGTTCAGATTTTCCGGTCCGACGGTGACGACCGTAAGGATGGCCCGCATTGCAAAGGGCCGAAAGTGCTTCACGAGGTTCGTCTACTCGCCGATGTCGAACGTGCCGCCCCGGCGCGCATCTCGCAGCGCCTTGATGGGGCAGCGGACGGGCTTTGCGGCCGGGACCGCCAGGGGCCAGCTCTACTTCGCATACCGGTCGGACAGGAACGCGAGGGCGGTCGGCCCCTTCGGCGTCCAATCGAGATCGTGCCGGGTCGCGATCCCTCTCATCCGGGTGTTCGATCCAAAAGTGAAGCGGGCCTTCTCATTGCCTAGAACCGCCGACGCTTCGTCGATGGTCCAGCTGCCATCAGCCGGATGCCCGTGCAGGCGGTTGAGGAGACGGACCATGTCGCCGAACGAAACCTCCCCGCTCTCCACGAAGTAGAACGCGCCCGACCGGCCGCGCTCGATGGCCAGATGATAGGCCCGTACGACGTCGTCAATATGGACGGACGAGGTGATGTTCCGTCCGGGCCCGATGTAGCGGGCGCCGGACCGGCTGGCCTGAGCGGCCAGAAATGGAATCTGGATGCTGTCCTTCTTGGCGCCGAGCCCCTCGCCATAGATGAGGCTGTTGCAAAGAACCATCGGCCGAAGCCCCCGAAAGGCGCTGCGCCGCACGGCCGTGTCGATGGCGAGCCGGTGGGCTTTCTGCGGAACCGGCATGAGCGGCGTGCTCTCATCGTGGATCCGGTCGCCATACTCACCGTGCGCATCATCCGCGATCAGGCTGGATCCGCTCGAATGAACCAGGGTCTTTCCGGTGCCCGCGAGGCCCTCGATCAGGGCATCGACCGCCATGGCATGATCCGAACTGGCAGCATTGACGACCACATCGGCGAGGGCGGCCGAGGCCGCCAGGAGCCGGCCGTCATCGAGGCTCCCGATCACGCTCCGGAACCCGGCAGCTTCCATCAGCTCCGCCTGATCCGCACGGCGGACGAGACCGGTGACAGTCGCGCCCTCGGCCTTCAGGCGCGAGGCCACCGAACCGCCGAGATATCCGGTGATCCCGGTGATGAATACCTTCATGTTCAACCTCCGATTACGGCTTTTCCGCCGGAACGCAGGGCGGTCCACGTCGGGCAAGGCGGGCGACGACACCGCCCTGCGACAGGGCGCGGTCGGATGTCATCGCATCGCCGCGGGCCGCACGGGGCGTTGCGGCCGACGTGGGCCGTCTCATGCGACGAGGAAGCCGGCATCCACAGGATCCTCGCGGTTGATCGTCCAGCGCGCCGTGCCCAGCAGGCCCGCGGTGCCTTTCACGGTCGGGCGCACCGCTCGGGTGCCATTCAGGTTGGCCTCGCCGATGAGGCAACCCTCGAAGGTCCCGGACCCGATCAGTCCCTCGGAGCGGATCGGCTGGTGCAGCTTCAGCTCGCCGCGCGCCTCGAACATCGCCATCATCGCGCTGGTGCCGGTGCCGCCCGGAGAGCGATCCAGCTGTCCCGCGGAAAAGACGTGGACGTTCTTGTAGAAAGCACCCTCGATCGTTGGCTCGTGCCAGAAGGTGACGAAGTTGAAATTGTCGATGTGGCTCGAAGCGGGGTGCCGGATTCCCACCTTCTGACGCAACTGCTCTCGCGCGATCACGCCGAGCTGCGACAACTGGGACCCGTTCTCCGGCGAAATCCTGAGCGAGGTGCCGCGCAAATCGATGATGCCGAAGTAATTGCCACCCCAGACGATATCGGCCTTGAGCGAGCCGATGCCGGGCAAATCGAACGGCACGTCCTGGGCCGCGACGTAGGCCGGGACATTCTCGAAGCGGGTCCACAGCACCTGCGGGCCGTCGTTGGCGACCTCGGCCGTCACCAGCCCGGCGGTGGTTTCGAAGCGGATGGTGGTGCGGCCGTTCTCGCCGCGCCGGGCGAGGCCGAGCGCGACCATGGCCATGCCGATGGCGATGGTCCCGTGGCCGCACATGTGGGAATATTGCGTGCCGTCGATATAGATCAGGCCGGCATCGTAATCGGGGCTGGACGGCGGCGTGAGGAAGACGCCGAACATGTCCTTGTGCCCGCGGGGCTCGCGCATCAGCGCGCAGCGCACCCAGTCGTAGTTTTCCTGAAGGTAACGGCGCTTCTCCAGGATGCTCGATCCGGCGGGATAGGGGATGCCGCTGTGGATGATGCAGAGGGGCTCGCCCTCGGTGTGCGTATAGATGACGTCGAAGACATTCTGCAGGCGCATTGTGGACTCCTCGGGACAACAATTGGCGGGATGAGTTAGCGGCTACGCTCCGAGAGCAGGTCGAGGCCGATGGTCAGGTCGAGCAGCACGATGACGACCGCTGCGACGATGATCGTCAGGCCGGAGACGGCGGCAATGGTCGGATCGATCGAGTACTGGACGTAGTTGAACAACTGGACCGGGATCGTGGTCAGCTCGGCGGTGGTGTTGAAGATGCTGAGCTCGACATTGATCCACGACGCGATGAAGGCGAAGGTCGCGCCGCTGGCGACCCCGCTGCGGATCTGCGGCAGGGTCACGAGGAAGAAGGTCGTCAGCGGGGGGGCTCCGAGATCGGCGGAGGCTTGCTCCAGGACGAGCTGGTCGTCGCTGAGCTGCGGCAGCACAGCCCGCAGCGCGAAGGGCATGATGATCACCACATGCCCGACCAGCAGCGCCGGGAAGCTGCGCACCAGTCCGATGGCGCCGCCGTACTGCAACAGCGCGGCGCCGAGCACGACATGCGGCAGGATGAGCGGAGACATCAGCGTTGCCGTGAACAGGCCGCGGCCGATGAAACGATAACGCGCGATGGCGATGGCCGCAGGCACGGCCAAAAACACCGCCAGGATGGTCGCGGCCACCGCCAGCTGGGTGCTGACCAGGAAGGCCGAGACATAGGACGGATCGCCCAGCATCTTGCCGTACCAGGACAGGGTCAGCCCCCGCGGCGGAAAGGCGAGAAAGCTGGTCGTGGTCAGTGATGCCCCGACCAGGACGACAAGGGGCAGCGCGAGATAGGCGAGCGCGGCGAACGAGACAATGCGGACGAGAGCCGAGACCATCTCATGTCCTCCTTGGCTCGCTGAGCCGGCCGGCAATGGTGACGAGCGCCAGCGTCATCACCAGCATCGTCATGCTCAGGGCACCGCCATAGTTGAAGTCGAAGACGGAGCTGTATTGCTGGAAGATCAGCATGGAGAAGACCGTGATCTGGCCGCCGCTGAGCAGGGCCGGCGTTACATAGGCGCTCGCCGCCAGCATGAAGACCATGACCGCTCCGGACATGAGGCCGGGCAGGCTGAGCGGGAAGATGATCCGCCAGAACGTATCCGCGGGCGTCGCGCCGAGATCGGCCGAGGCCAGTTCCACCGCCTCGCCCACCTTCGCGAGGGCGTTGCCGACCGTCAGGACGATGAACGGCAGGAGGATGTAGACGAGGCCGATCAGGATGCCGAGCTCGGTGCCGAGGAAGCGCATGGGCCGCTCGATCACGCCAAGTGCGATCAGCCCGTCATTGACGAGGCCGTTGCGGCCGAGCAGCACCATCCAGCCGAAGGAGCGCACGATGTTGCTGGTGAACATCGGCACGACCAGCAGGATCAGGCAGGCGCGCCGCCAGGGCCGCCACTGGATGACGCGGACGAGATACCAGGCGAGCGGGTAGCCGATCAGAACGCAGGCGAGCGTGGTCAGGATGCTGATCCGGAATGTCACCCACAGCACGTTCCAGTGATAGGCGTCGGCGAGGATGCGGACGTAGTGCGAGAGTGTCGGCAGTCCTTTCGGGGTCGTCAGACTCGCGATCAGGACCACCGCCATTGGCGCCAGGAAGAAGGCGATGAAAAAGCCCGCCGGCAGGATGCAGAGCAGGAGGACCGGGCGCAGCGTGCCGCGCATCACGCATCCCCCGTCACGAGGCGCAGATCGGCGACGCAGATGTTCGCGAAGACGAGTTGGCCGGTGGTTAGCCCGGCCAGGGCCGACGGGGCGAGCCGGGCGGTCAGCGTGGAGCCGCCCAGGGCGAGGGAGGCCATGGCATGGCTGCCGACATGGGCGATGTCGGACACGACGACCGGCAGAGCGAGACGCCCCGGAGCCGGCTCCGTCATGACGACAACATCCTCGGGCCGCAGCACGGCCGTGAGCGCGGCCTGCGGATATTCCGACGAGGCCGGCAGGGTGATCGTGCCGCCGAGCAGCGACAGACTGCCGTCGCCGCGCCTCTCGACCGGGATCAGATTCGCATCGCCGATGAAATCGGCGGCGAAACGGGTCGCCGGGCGGGCATAGATGTCCTGGCCGCGGCCGATCTGCTCGATACGTCCGCCCCTCATCAGCACGATCCGGTCGGCCAGCACCATCGCCTCCTCCTGGTCGTGGGTCACGAACAGGAAGGCGATGCCCAGCCGGTGCTGGATCCGCTTGAGTTCGGTCTGGACCTTCTTGCGGAGCTTCAGATCAAGCGCGCTCAGGGGCTCGTCGAGCAGCAGCAATTGCGGACGGTTGACGATGGCGCGCGCCAGGGCGACGCGCTGCTGCTGCCCGCCGGACAGCTGTGCGGGCAGGCGATCATCGAAGCCGGTCAGACCCACAAGGTCCAGCGCCTCGGTGGCGCGTCGCGCGGCCTCCGCCTTGCCGGCCCCCTGCCGGCGCGGACCGTAGGCGACGTTTTCCACGACGGTCAGGTGCGGGAACAGCGCGTAGTTCTGGAAAACGGTGTTCAGCGGGCGCCGATAGGGCGGCAGCCGCGTCACATCCTTGCCTGCCAGGTGGATGGTGCCGGCGTCGGGCGTGAGGAAGCCGGCGATGCAGCGCAGCAGGGTGGTCTTGCCGCAGCCCGACGGACCGAGCAGGGCGATGAACTCGCCCTGCTCGACGTCCAGCTCGATGTCCGTCAGCGCCGGCTGTCCGCAGAACGACTTGGATAGCCCACTGAGGGTGAGGATGGAGGTGCTCATCCGACGGCTCCGGATCTGGGGCTCGTGCTGCTGGTGTCGGCCAGCTTACTTGCGGGCGATTTCGCGGTTCCACGTATCGACGACGCCCGCGCGCAGCGCGTTGATGTCCGCCCAGTTGAAGAGCATCAGGCTTTTGACCGATCCCGTCTCTCCCCAGGGGAGCTTGCGGGCGGTTTCCGGCTTGACCGAGACGTTCTTCACCGAAGGTCCGAGGTAGAGCTTCTCCGCGAGGCATCCCGACGCCTCGGGCGTCAACGCCTGGTTGATGAACTTTTCGGCGGCTTCCTTCTTCGCGCTCCCCTTCACGAGGTGCAGCCGGGTATCCCCCGCCCAGGCCCCTTCCTTTGGTACGACGAAGCCGATGGGCAGGCCTTTGTCCGCCAGATCCCAGGCGCCCACGTTGAAATGCGCGCCGATGATCGCCTCTCCGCTCTGGAAGGCGTTGGTTGCAGCGCCCGAGGAATCGAAGAACAGGGCGGCCTTGAGTTCCTTGATCTTCTTGAAGGTCGTCGCGAGGTCGCTGGTGGGGACGCCCCCAATCTTCGACAGGAAGATGATGAAGGGCACACCGGACGCGTTGGCGGGCGAGGGAATGGTCACGGCATCGGCGAATGCGGGGTTCCAGAGGTCGTTCCAGGACGTCGGGGCGGTCTTGATCTTCTGCGTGTTGTAAGCGAGCCCGAGCGAGTAATAGCCGGTGCCGACCGCATAGGTCGTGGCGCCGCTGCGGTAGACTGCCTCCGGCACGGCGTTGGCAAGGTTCGGGATCGCCGCCGGATCGAGCGTTTCGACCACATCCGCGGCGAGTGCGAGTTCGCTGATGCCCCCATCCATCCACGCCACGTCGATGGTGGGCGCCCCCTTCTGCTGCTGCAACTTCGACAGGGTGACGGTAGAGGTGCCGATCTCCGCCTTGACGGCGACGCCGGTCGCCTTGGTGAAGGGGTCCGCGATGCAGGCGCGGAAGGCATCCCCCCAATTGCCCCCGAACCAGGCGACGGTGATGGACGGGGGCTGTTGCGCCATGGTCGGAGCGGCGGGCAGTGTCGCGGCGATCATGGTGGTCGATAACAATGCCTTGGCCAGCCGGATGGAAAGGGTCATCGTTGTTCTCCTCTGCCGAGCGTCTTCGCGCTTCTGTGAGGTCATGATGGCGCGCCGGCTGCAAAGCGCACTAGAATGGGCCGGCCTAAAATTTGAACATTCGCGACATGCGCCCCCTGCGTCCTCCCCGTGCCAGCGATCACCCGCCGCCCCCTGCGCCGCCCGCCGCCCGGCTGCGGATCGGCTTCCTGCTGCTCGACAAGTTCACGCTGGCCGCCTTTTCCGGACTGATCGACGTGCTGCGGCTGGCGGCCGACCATGGCGGACGCAGCCGCAAGCTCCATGCGAGCTGGACCGTGATGAGTCTGGACGGCCAGCCGCGGCGGTCGAGCTGCGGGATATTGGTCACCCCGAACGGCGACCTGATGGATCCGGCCAACTTCGACTACCTCGCCGTGTGCGGCGGCAACGACTATCTCAACGATGCATTGCCTGAGAGCCTGCTCGCCTACCTGCGGCGGGCGGCGGCGTCAGGCGTGCGGCTGCTCGGGATCTGCACCGGCACATTCGCCATCGCCAGGGCCGGCCTTGTGGGGCCGCGGCGGGTCTGCGTTCACTGGAACGTGCTCGATGCCTTCAAGCAGCGCTTCCCGAAGGTGCAGGCGGGGGTGGAGCGTCTCTTCATCGACGAGGGGGATCTGATCACCTGTGCCGGCTCCACGGCGGCGATCGATCTCGGCCTTTACCTGGTCGCGCGCCACTGCGGCCGGGACAAGGCTCAGCAGGCCATGCGGCACATGATGCTGCAGCACATGCGGCCGGCCGAGATGCCCCAGCCGCATTTCTATGCGGAGATCGGCCCCCACCTTGACGTCAGGGTGCAACAGGCCGCGCAGTTCATCGAGCAGCGACTGGACAATCCTCCGCCGGTCGCGGCCATCGCGCGCTATGTGGGTGTCAGCCCACGCCAGCTCGAGCGCCTGTTCGCGGTATCCCTCGGTCAGAGCCCGGCCGCGTTCCAGCGCGGCCTTCGGCTCGACTATGCACGATGGCTGATCCTCAACAGCAAGCGATCGCTGACAGACATCGCGATGGGAGCGGGCTTCGCCGACAGCGCCCACCTATCACGGGACTTCAAGACCGCATTCGGGGAAACGCCGCGATCCCTGCGCCGCAACGCAAGCGCAGGCCGGGCGGATGCCGGCAATCCGGGCTGACGGCCTTGCAATAGTCTCTCGCCCCAGCGCGGCGATCCCTTTGCCTCCCCTCCCCCCGCGTCCGGGCGGGAGAAGGCCGAGCTGAAGAACCACGTCGGCTGGCGCGGAAGCCCGTCTTCATACGACGCCTTCGGCGTGAAGAGCGGATCGCTCAGGGCTCGATCCGCTCAATGATGGTCGCGGTACCCAGACCACCACCACAGCACATGGACTGCAGGCCGAACCGCCCACCGCGTCGCTCCAATTCGCCCAGTAGCAACGTCATCAGCCGCGCCCCGGAGGAGCCCAGCGGATGGCCCATTGCAATGGCACCGCCATTGACATTGACCCGCGAGAGGTCGGGCTGGATTTCATCGATCCAAGCCCCGAGCACCGAAGCGAATGCCTCGTTGACCTCGAACAAGTCGATATCGCTGAGCGCCAGCCGGGCGCGGGCGAGGATGCCCCGGGTCGCCGGGATCGGGCCCGTGAGCATGATCTCGGGATCGACACCGACAACCAGCTGCGCATGGACCCGGGCGCGGGGCGTAAGTCCCAGGGCACGGGCCTTGCCAGCGCTCATGAGCAGGAGAGCCGCCGCCCCGTCCGAGACCTGGCTGGCATTGCCCGCCGTCACCCGGCCGTCCGGACGGAAGGGCGGCTTCAGGGTCGCAAGTTTCTCCACGCTCGATCCGGGCCGCACGCCCTCGTCGCGCGTGAGCATCACACCGCCGGCCCCCTCAATGGGGATCATGTCGGCATCGAACCGACCCGCCTCCTGCGCCGCGGCGGCACGGCGGTGGCTTTCCACGGAAAGCTCATCCAGATAGATCCGATCCAGATGCCACCGCTCGGCGATCCGCTCGGCCGCCTCGCCCATGCTGGGCATGGAGAAGCGCTCGACCAGATCCTTCGGATAACGCGCGCCGTAGCGCGTATCGTCATTGCCGCCACGGGTGGCCGACATGATCTCGACGCCGCCGGCCACAACCACATCGCAGACGCCGGAGCGGATCAGCGTATCGGCGAAGTGCACCGCTTGCTGAGACGAACCGCACGCGCGCTGCACGGTGGAGCCCGGAACCGTCACCGGCATTCCCGCCATGAGGAGCGCCGTGCGCGCCACGTTGCCGGCCTGCATGCCCACCTGCGTGGCGCAGCCGGCGACCACGTCATCCACCAGTCCCGGATCGAGTCGGCTGCGCTCCAGAAGGCGGGCGAAGACGTGGCCAAGCAACGCCGCCGCATGCCATTCCCGGAGGGCACCATCCCGGCGCCCGACCGGCGTGCGGACGGCATCAATGATGACCGGTTCATGGTCGCCGACCTCGTGAAACTTCATCTCGTCATTCCTCCTGCCGCGTCAAACGCGCCCGCCTGAGGCGGTTTTCCACATTCACCTGTTCTGCAGCGTCCAGGGCGTGCGCGAGGTCGCAGCGATCGCTGGTGCGAACCATGCGCTTCACCTCGGCCACCAGCTCTGTCGGATGGCCCGCGAGTTCCGTCGCACGACGCGCGACGTCCGGAGCCGCATCGGCACCGGAGGGCAGCACCACGAGACCTGGAATCCTCGCCTCGGCAGCCGTGAAAATCCGCCCGTTGGCGAGCAGGTCGAACGCCACCAGAGGTCCCGCACGCCGCACGATGCCGGGCACGACCAACGCGGGCACCACCGCATGGCGCATCTCGGGGAAACCGAGCCGCGCATCCGCGGCGCACACCGCCACGTCGCACGCGAGCGCCAGGGCGAAGCCCGCGCCCAGGGCGAAGCCGTGGACCTCGGCGATCACCGGCTTGTCGATCTCGCCGGGCGCCTCAAGCAGACGTCGCATGCGGTGCGCATGGGCAGCGGCCACGGCTGCATCGGTGATCCGCGCCGTCTCCTTGAGGTCGGCGCCGGCGGAGAATCCGCCGCCAGTGCCGGCAAGCACCACCACGCGAACCGCGGGATCGGCACCGGCCGCCGCGATCGCCTCGGTGAGCGCACCGACGAGCGTGCCGTCGAGCGCGTTGCGCGCCTCGGGTCGGTCGAGAACGAGCCGTCTTACGCCGCCCGCGTCCTCGACGCGCAGCCTGTGGTCACGGGACATCATTTCCTCCAGCCAGGCGCCCGGACGAGAGCTGTGGTGAGGCGCGCCGCAGGGCCGAATGCAGCCCTGCGGCACCGTCTCATCCTCTCACTTGATGGGGTTTTGCACGTCGACCTTGGCGTAGATCTCTTCCCAAAGGAGGCGCTTGAACGTCGCCTGGTCGCGGCCGTTCTTCTCCAGCAGCCCCCGCCACTTTTCGGCAAGGCGGGTCAGTTCGGCAGCGATCTTCTCTGGATCCTTCACGCCAACCTTTGCGCCCTTCTCCACCGCCGTGGCCGTGTACTTCTTGGCAAAATCCTTGATGAAGGCACCGAACTCGGCATCTCCCTTGTAAAACTTGGTGCCCTTCTTGGTGTACTCGGACACGACTTCCTCATCCTCGTGGATGTAGTTGAAGATCGAATCCGTGACCAGTTGGGGAAGGTTGGTGACGATCGCCTTGCGCTGATCGACGGTCAGGGCATTCCACTTGTCGATCCGCAGGTCGAACAGCGCCGCTCCAAGAAAGCCGCCGAGCGGGTCGAGCAGCACGAACTTCGCCGCCTCGCCGTAGGAGCGCGCCTTCTGGGCGGCGATAGAATGAAGCGCGCAATCGATGATGCCGCGATCCAGCGCCTCGTAGCCTTCGTCGGGGCTAACGTTGACCGGCACCGCACCGAGGGCGCGCGCCAGGTCGGCATAAGCGGAAATGCCGCGCACGCGCTTGCCCTTGAAATCCGAGAGCTTCTTCATCTCGGTGCGGCAGTGGTAGACATAGGGCGTCAGCGCATAGGTGGCGAGAAAGCGTGTGTTGAACTTCTTGTATTCCTCGGTGCATTGCGGGCAGTTGAACAGTTCCAGTTCGTTCAGCACCGCCGTCATCACGAGCGGCTCATCGTTGAGCAAACTGAACTCGGCGAGGAAGTTGTCGACCGGCATTTCGGTGGGAATGTAGGCGCCGACGAAGTACCCGGCATCGGCGATCCCGTCCCGCACGCCGCCCGGAATGTCTTTACCCGACAGGAGAGACGATCCGAAGTGATACTCGAACTTCAGCGTGCCCTTTGAGTCCCGCTCCACATCCTGAAAGTAGCGCAGGAGCACCGGGTTGGTGATGTGCTTTGGGTTAAGATAATTCGCATAGACGATCTTGACAGGGTCGGCGGCTTGGGCGGACGCCGGCATGAGTGCCGTCGCCCCGCTGATGGCAGCCAGACCGGCTGCGAAAAGGACGTGTTTCACTTTGTATCCTCCCGATTTTTCTTCTTCACTTCATTATGTTTGGCAAGAAAAGAGAGATCTCAGGGAAGGAAATGAGAATGATAAGCGTGATGATGTCGGTGACGATGAACCACATCACGCCCTTGAAGATCGTCTCCAGCGGCACAGACTTCCCGACCACGCTCTTGATAACGAAGACATTGAGGCCGACCGGCGGTGTCACAAGCCCGATCTCCAGGTATTTGATGACGAGGACACCAAACCAGATCAGGTTCAGATGGGCCGCCTCCAGCACCGGCAGCATGATCGGCAACGTCAAAAGCATGATGCCGATGGAGTCCAGGAACATCCCGAGGATGATATAGACCACCGACGCGCCGATGATGATGTAGAGCCAGTGCAGCTCCATCCCGTCGACCACATGGGCAACATAAGCCGGCAAGCCGGATACAGCCATGAAGCGCGAAAGCAGGAAGCCGCCGAGCGCGATGAAGAGTATGGTGGCGGTTGAATTCACCGATTCCACCACCGATTCCTTGATCACGCGCCAGTTCAGCGCCCCCCGCAGCGCGACGATGACGAACGTCATCAAGGCACCGCCCGCGGCGGCTTCGGTGGCGGTGAAGATGCCCACATACATGCTGCCGATCACCGCCAGCACCAGCACCGGCAACGGCCACACCGACCCGAGCACCGCCCAGCGGGCCGCCCAGCTCACCGCCTCTTCCACCGGCGGGGCCAAGGCGGGATTCAGCTTGCAGCGGATCGCGATCATGGTCGCAAACATGACCGCCGACAGAATTCCCGGGATGACGCCCGCGACAAGAGCCTGGCTCACCGAGACCTCGGCGAAGATGGCGTAGAGCACCATCAGAATGCTGGGCGGAATCAGCGAGCCGAGCGTGCCGGCGGCAGCCACCGCGCCGGTGGCAAGGCCCGGATCGTAGCGGTAGCGCAGCATTTCCGGGATCGCGATGCGCCCCATGGCCGACGCGGTGGCGACGCTGGAGCCAGAGGCCGCGGCAAACATCGCGCAGGCGGCGGTGCTGGCCACTGCGAGCCCGCCGGGCAGCGCGCTCAGCCACAACCGCGCGGCCCTGTAGAGACTTTGGGTGAGGCCGCCGTGATAGGCCAGGGTGCCCATGAGGATGAACATGGGCACCGCCGACATCGACCAATGGGCGATGAAATTGTAGGGCTGCTCGGCCAGCACGCTCATCGCCGCTGCCGGCCCACGTATGACCAGCATCCCGACCACGGAAACCGAGGCGAGCGCGAAGGCGATGGGCACCCGTACGGCCAGCATCAGCAACAGAATGGCGATCGCAAGAATGCCGACGGTGATCGATGACATGATGTGCCCTTGAAGACGCCGGTTCGGGGAAAGGTGGAGGGGGCGCGGCGTCAGTCGACGTCGAGCGCATGGCCATGACGGGCGCCGCCCGGTGCCGGCTTTCCAAAGATGGCGGCGCGCGCTTCCTCCGCCGCGTTGAGCAGGAGATAGAGCGCAAGCACCAGCGCGCCGGCCACCACCAGCCAGCGGGTCGGCCAGATCGTGACGATCACCGTGCCGACCGCGTATTCACCGGCCCGCGTCATGGCGAGGGCCTTCAAGTAGGTCGCATAGCAGAATACGAGCGTTCCGGCGGCGCAGGCGAGGCAGACCACCGCATCGAGCGAGGCCACGGCGCGTGGCGGCATCCAGCCGGTGAACAGCTCAATGATGACGTGGGCCTTGTCCCGCTGCACGCAGGCCAGCGGCAGGAACGTCACCGCGACCATGAAATAGTTGGCGGTCAGCTCCTGACTGCCGGGCACGGTGCCATTGAACAGGCTACGCGCCACCGCATCGGCGACGACGATCACCATCATCAGCACGATGCTCAAGCCCGCGGCAAGCAGCAGCAGATTCGCTACCGGATCGAGGATCCTGCGCGCCAATCCCATGGGTCCCTCCCGTGTGCGCCAGTCATGCCGGACGCATCGTCGTTAACGCGAACCATAACAAAGCCTTGATACAGATCAACACAATTCGTCCAGATTGATACTTTGAATTCTGGTATTAATCGGCGGATGCGTTTCGCCACAGTCGCCACACGCTCAGCAGCCCCCAGTCATCCCCGGGGCTCTTCCGTCCGTGGAGAAAGCAAAGCGGAACCATGCCTCGCCACGAAGTCGGTCGTGGCGGCACCGGTGCGAAATTCCGCATGCGCGAGCACGGACCGCAGGAACGCGAGATTGCTCCCCACGCCATTGATACACGTCGCCGCCAAAGCATCATCAAGGCGCCGCCGCGCGGTTTCCCTGTCCGGGCCCCAGGCGATCACCTTGGCAATCATGGGATCGTAGAATGGGGTGATCTCGTCGCCCGCCCGAACCCCTGTATCGATGCGCAGGCCGTCGCCCAGTGCAGGAAGATCCAGCCGTGCAAGTCGTCCCGGCGTTGGCAGGAACCCACGGTCCGGAGCCTCCGCATAGATGCGGGCTTCGATGGCATGGCCGACCGCCACCGGCGGATCTGGGATCGCCGCCGAGAGGTCCTCGCCGGCCGCCTGGCGCAGCTGCAACGCCACCAGATCGAGGCCCGTCACCATTTCCGTAACGGGGTGCTCTACCTGGATGCGCGTGTTCATCTCCAGGAAATAGAAGCGCCCGGTCGCGGCGTCGACGATGAACTCGACGGTCCCCGCGCCGAGATACCCGACCCGCGCCGCGAGGCGGGCGGCCGCCGTCCTCAGCCCATGGGAGACCCCATCGGGCAGGTTTGCGGCGGGGCTCTCCTCGATCACCTTCTGGAAGCGGCGTTGCACCGAGCAGTCTCGCTCGGGAAAGGCGATGACCCGGCCGGGAGCAACGCCAAACACCTGCACTTCCACATGGCGCGCGGCGGCGACGAAATGTTCGAGATAGACGCCGTCATCGCCGAAGCTGCGGGCCGCCTGCTCGCGCGCGCGTTCGACGGCGGCCGGGAGATCGGCTTCGGTGTCGACACGGCGCATGCCGATGCCCCCGCCCCCGCCTGTCGCCTTCACCAGCAGCGGGAAGCCCACGGATGCGCCGAGGCCGGGCAGGTTCTCCCCCATGTCCCGGGGCAACCGTCCGGAGCCGGGCAAAACAGGGACGCCCGCATCCTCGGCCCGCGCGCGGGCGCGCCCCTTGTCACCCATCTCGGCAATGATGGTGTCAGCCGGCCCCACGAAGAGGAGCCCGGCGTCCACGACCTTCCGTGCAAAAGAGGGGCTCTCCGAGAGGAAACCGTAGCCGGGATGGATGGCCATGGCGCCGGTGGCGCGCGCGGCTTCCAGGATGGCGTCGGCATCGAGATAGCTCTGCCGCGCCGGAGGGGGACCGATGCGCACCGCCTCGTCCGCCAGCTCCACGTGAAGAGCGTTGCGGTCGGCGTCGGAGTAGACTGCGATGCTTCTCAGCCCGAGGTCGCGGCAGGCCCGCACGATGCGGCAGGCGATCTCGCCGCGATTGGCGATGAGGACACTCTTCATCGATCCCTTCCCGGTTTGGAGCGTGGAGCCGGCGGCCTGGGCCCGGCTGGAATGCGTGCCTATCGCTGAAACGCGAGGGTGGCGTTGCCCTGAAAGACGAGCCTCCGCTCGACCTCGCCTCTCACCGCGAGATCGCAGCAGGGGACGCCCTGCCGCGTCTCCTTCGCCACCACTTCAACGGTCATCACCACCACGTCACCCGGGCGCACCGGATTGAGGAAGCGCCCTTCGATGTCGCGCACGAACGCGCCCGGACCGCCGAACGCAGAGGCGCTGCGCCCGGCGATACCCATGGTCAGCATGCCATGGGCTATCACGCCGGCGAGCCCGGCCTCCCGGGCATAGGCATCATCGTAATGGATACGGTTGAAGTCGCCCGAGGCGCCCGCATACATCACCAGTTGGCGGGTCGTAACGGGATCGCTCGAAAACGTGTCCCGGTCTCCCACGGCCAGTTCGTCGAAGCGCCTCTGCATCGCGCCGCGCCTCAGCGCTGGAGGGTCGAATCGAATGTCTCGTTCAACTCCGCCTGGCCGACGATCTGCGCCGTGCGGTCGTGCCCCGCATGGAGCACATGCGTCTCCAGATCGCGGAGATAGCGACTGAGCGGATACTCGTCGAAAAGTGCAGTCGAGCCGACCGCATGGATCAGCTTGTGAGACAGTTCGAAGGCGACGTGCGCTGCCGTGGACTTGGCGCTCATGGAGAGCAGCTCCGCCTCAACCACCGACCGTGTCTTGAACGCGCGAATGGCGTCGTGGAAGAGCGAGCCGGCGGCATCGAGAGCGATGCGCATCTCGCCCATACGCATCTGGATCAGCTCCGCCCTGCCGCGCCCGCGCTCGATCAGGTATTGGCGGCACCACTCGTACATGCCCTCCGTGGTGCCGAGATAGTTGGCGGTGAAACCGAGATGAAACCGGCCCTGCCAGCGCCCGCGCGGATAGGCGCCGGGCTCGCCGAGGACATGGCTGTCCGGAATGAAAACATTGTCGAGGGTGATGATCGGGCTTGCCGCGGCACGCATGCCGTTGGGCCGATACCAGTCATTGTCGATCGTCACGCCCTTCATGCCGGGCTCGACGATGAGCATCTGATGGTTGTCGAGATAGTTGTTCACGCCATCGATGGCGGCGAAGATGATAGCAAAGCTCATCATCGGACCGTTCGTGGCGTAGTTTTTCTCGCCGTTGAGGATAAACCCTCCATCCACGCGCTTGGCGGAGGTGTTCATCATGTACATGTGCTTGCGTTTGGCCTCGGAGCCCACGAAGCCGGACAGCGACGGACGCTCGAACATGGGCTGGATGAAGCGCTCGCGCTGCTCCGGCGTGCCCAGATCGTTCACCGCCCAGGCGGTGTGGTTCTGCACCTGGTAGCAATGGGCGGTGGAACTGCACCCCCGTGCGATCACGCGCAGGGCCTGCAGATAGGTGGCGGGATCGTCCGTGGTGAGGTTCGAGCCCTTGCCGCCCATCTCCTTGGGGAGCGTCGTGGTCAGCCAGCCGCGGGAGAAGAGCGCCTCGATATTCTCGCGCGGCATATCGCAATTGGCGTCATAGCTCGCGCCGCGCGGGCGAAACTCGCCGATTGCCAGGGCTGCCAGCTCCTTGATGTCGTCGCGCTCCAGCGCATCGACGGGATCGATCATCGTCTCCTCCATTTCCGATTATTCTTGAGAGAGTGGCACCGCCCGGCGATCAGCCGCGCCGCGTCTCCGGGCCGCCGCTCGCATAGACGACTTGCCCATTCACGAATCCCGCCTCGTCGGAGCACAGGAAGCAGACGAGGTTCGCCACGTCGCGCGGCACGCCAACCCGACCAATGGCGATGGTCTTCGCACGCATCTGGCGGTAGGCCTCAGGCTCGTGGCCAAGCCGACGGGCCGTGAGCTGCGTCATCTCGGTATCGATGAAGCCGGGCGCCACTGCGTTCACATTGATGTTGAAGCGCCCCAATTCGAGCGCGAGGCTGCGGGTGAAACCTTGCAGCCCGGCCTTGGCGGTCGAATAGTTGACCTGCCCGCGATTTCCGAGCGCGGAGGTGGAAGAGATGTTGCAGATCTTGCCGTAGTTCTGGCGCACCATGTGACGTTGGGCGGCGCGCGTACACAGGAATGCGCCACGCAGATGAACCCCCATCACGAGATCCCAATCCTCATCTTCCATCTTGTGAATGAGGTTGTCTCTGGTGACGCCGGCATTGTTGACGAGCACATCTATCCCGCCGAGCCGCTGCGCCACCTCTTCGGCCATCGCTTCGACGCTCTCACGCACGGAGACGTCGCAGGCGATGCCCACCGCCTGGGTTTCGTAGGTCGCAGCGATTTCGGCTGCCGTAGCCGCGGCGGTGGCGGCATCGAGATCGACCACCGCCACTGCGGCGCCGTCCTCCGCAAACCTCTCCGCCGTTGCCCGGCCGATACCTCGGGCAGAGCCAGTGACGACCACCCGCCGGCCGGAAAAGCGCTTCTCCCCCATCGCGTCTCTCTCCCATCGGGTCCCTCGCCGCATCTGCCGATACCGGGCGGGACTCCTATTGTTAGGCCATTCTGAGCACGTTCAAATCAGATTGTCACCATTTATATGGTAATAATACATGTCATTGACGCACAAGAATGCTCACAATCTGCAGCTTCAGCGGCTGCGGGGCCGTCTTGATCACGGAGAAGCCGGGCGCCCCGGCTCCGGCGGCACGAGACCGAGGCGTTGCAGCGCCTCGGCGCGAAGCTTGAATTTCTGGACCTTCCCAGTGCCGGAGGTCAGCGGCAGCGCTTCGATGAAAAACACGCGGGCCGGCATCTTGTAGGCGGCGATCTTCGGCTTCAGGTAGCCGAGCAATTCCGCCTCCTGCGCCCCCTCCCCCGTAGCGGGGACCACGAAGGCGATGCCCACCTCGCCATATCGATCGTCGGGCACACCGACGACGGCGCACACCTCCACGCGCGGGTGGCGATCCAGCACCGCTTCCACCTCCGCCGGAGAGACGTTGAAGCCGCGCGACTTATAGGTGTCGCCAAGGCGGCCGAGCAGCGTGACACGGCCGGTCTCGTCCTGCCGTCCCCAGTCGCCGGTGCGCAGCCAGCCGTCAGGGTTGATGGCGCGGGCCGTCTCCTCCGGCTTCTTGTAGTAGCCGAGCATGATGGAATAGCCGCGCACCCAGATCTCGCCCGGCTCGCCGGCGGGCATGGGCGCGAGCGTCGCGGGGTCGATGATCGACACTTCGAGGTCCGGCAGCGGCCAGCCCTGGGTGGCGTGGCGCACCTCGCGCGGGTCGTCCCAGCGGTTGCGGGTCACCACAGTGGTGGTCTCGGTCATGCCGTAGCCGGTGATGGTGCCGGGCACGCCCAGTTCATCCTCCACCTGGGCGAGGATTTCGGGGTCAATGCTCAGCGTATAGGCGAGGCGCAGGGACGAAGTGTCGGTCCTGCGGAAGTCCTCGTGGGCGAGCAGCTGGCGCAGGATCGGCGGCAGCACGTGCATGCCCGTGACGTTCTCGCGCGCGATCGCCGCAAGGCATGCACCGGCATCGAACTGCTCGCCCAGCACGACCTTGGCCCCACGCACCCAATAGGGTGCGATGCCGTTCATCGTGGCCATGGAGCCGAACATGGGGATGGCGAGATAGAGGCAATCGTCCGCGGTCAGATCCACGCGGATGCCGATGTCCCACGCCTTGCGCCACAGGCAATGGGAAATCATCGCCCCCTTCGGCAGGGCCGTGGTGCCGGAGCTGTATGAGATAATGGCCGGGGACGCGGGATCGTCCGCCATGTCCGGCATCGCACCCGAGGGACTGTCGAGCCCGGCCCAGGTGAGAGCCCCGGAATAGCCGCGGTTCGTGTCCTCGCAGATGATCACAAAATCGAGCTGCGGCAAGGCCTCGCCAGCTATTGCGCCCGGCGCTCCGTCGCGGAGGCCGGGGCACAGCTCCGCGAGCGCGACGAGGAAATCGGGACCGTCGCCGGCATCGGTCACGATCACCGCCCGGCAGTCGGACTGGCCGAGCTGGTAGGCAATTTCGTCGCGTCGGAGACGGGTGTTCAGCATCACGCAGACCAGTCCCATCTGCGCGGCGCCGAGCCACGACCAGATGAATTCCGGCCGGTTCGGCATCAGAATTCCGACCTTGTCGCCGGGCTTCAGCCCCAGCGCCGCGAACCGCCGGGACGCGGCGTCGGCCTCGCGGCGGAGATCGGCGAAGGAGAAGCGCTGATCGCGGAACACCAGGGCGTCTCGCTCCCCATGACGCGCGGCAAGCATCGCCAGGGCCTGCGCGTAGGTCGCATTGCGGAACGGATTGCTCATTGTTGTTTCCCTTCCCTCCCGGCGCTCGACCCGCCCTAGGCGAAGGCGCGCCAGTTGATCGTTTCCGGAGAAAGCGCCGCGGCGTGGGGCTGGCGACCCGAAGGTCCGACATGCGACGGCACAGCCCGCCGGGGCGCGGGAGGAATTGTCCGGCGGCCTCGGCGAGGCCGGCCGCCTCCGTAACATCCCTGTATCAATGTAGCCGTCAGATAAGTTACATTATGCTGGACATTGATCTTCGGCCGGAGAACCCGAACGCCATGACTGACGCCGCCGGCGCGGGGGTATGGACACCCGACATTTCGAAGTTTGAAGGCCCGCGCTATCTCGCGCTCGCGGGCGCCATCGCAGAGGCCATCGACAGCGGCGAGCTGCCGCTCGGCGCGCAATTGCCCCCGCAGCGCGATCTGGCCGAACAGCTCGGCGTCACCGTCGGGACGGTCGGACGCGCGTACAACATCATGAAGAAGCGCCAGCTGGTCTCCGGCGAGGTCGGGCGTGGCACCTTCGTCTGCCGTGGGATCGAGGCGACCATCCCGAACTACCTGCCCGAGCGCATGCCCGGCACCATCGATTTCGCCTGCTACCGTTCGCCCGTGGCCGGCCTTTCCGAGGAACTCGGGAAGGCCATGACGCTCGCCGCGGCACGCGCCGCCCTCATGCCGGTGCACAAGTATCCGCCCGCCGAAGGCCTGCTGAGCCACCGCACCGCCGGTGCCCAGTGGATTCGCCGCTCCGGCCTCCAGGTGACGCCCGACCGCGTGATCGCCTGCGGAGGCGGCCAACAGGCGCTGCTGGTGGCCATCAGCGGCACCGTCGCCCCCGGCGAAACCCTCTTGTCCGAAGCGCTCACCTATTCCGGCGTCAATTCCCTCGGCGCGCTGCTCGGGCGCCGTCTGGCGCCTGTGGCCATCGACAGCGAAGGCATCATTCCCGAGGCCCTGGAGGAGGCGGTCGCCACCACCGGCGGGCGCTGCCTCTATCTTCAGCCCACGGTTCACAATCCCACCGCGGCAATGATGTCCGAGAAGCGTCGCCAGCGCATCGCCGACCTTGCGCGCCGCCATGATCTGATCCTCATCGAGGACGACGCGGCCATCAGCGGCATGACGGAGCGCCCCCTGCCCATCGCGCACTTCGCGCCGGAGCGGACGATCTATCTCAGCTCGTTCGGCAAGAGCGTCACCCCGGCTCTGCGCGTCGCCTACATGGCGAGCCCGCCGACGCTCTGCGAACGCCTCGTCCACACGCTTCATGCGCTGATGCTTGCCAACGCGCCGCTGCCGCTGGAGATCGCCGGGACGATGATCGCCGACGGCTCCGCCGACGCCATCGCCCGCCACAACCTGGCCGAGCTGCGTGCCCGCCACGAAGCGGCTCTCAAGCTGCTGGCGGGCTGGAAGGTCTCCAGTCACCCGGCCGCATTCTTCCAGTGGCTGCATCTCCCGGATCACTGGAACGCGGCGGAGTTCTGCGAGGCAGCTTATCGGGAGGGCGTCTCGGTCGTGCCGTCGGACAATTTCACCATCGGCGGGTCGAGGCCGCCCCGCGCGTTCCGCATCTCGGTCAATCCGGCGCAGAAGGCGAGTGTTCTCGCCAAGGGCATCGACATCCTCACCCGACTTGCCCGCGAGCGCCCGCAGCCGCGCATGACCGTGGTGTAGGGCTAGAGCGCGGCCCCCCGGCCGGAACGCCGGCCCTCGGAACCGGCGGCTCATGCGCCGCCCTCCGGCGTCGGCGACTGGCCGTGCAGCGCGATCTCCCACTCGAGATAAGACCGCATTCCGGTCAGCCCACGCTGATAGGGCGGATCCACGATGTCGTCGGCGCCCGCTCCATCAGGCAGGCCTTCCGCGAGCGAAAATCCCGCGGCGCGCCAGGCGGCGATGCCGCCTTCAAGGACATAGATTTCCTCGCGGCCGAGACGTGCCAGCGCGCGTGCGGCGAGAATGGATTGAGCCTCCTCCGCCGATGCGAGCACCACCGTCCGACCCGGCGGGAGTTCCGCCGCCCGAAGCTCCAGCGCGCCGCGCGGCAGCCAGAGCGCACCCGGTATGTGGCCCGAAGCAAGATCGCGGCTCGAACCCACGTCGACCACGAGGGGCCGCGTCTCAGGTGGCGCGTCCAGGCGGCGGGAGAGGTTCGCCGCGTCCAGGAAGGCGCAAGCGGAGGTCGCGGCGGCAAGGCCCAACGGCGTGGCGCGGGCGTAGCCCTGCACGACCCTGCGGCCCGAGTCGCGCCAGGCCGGCACGCCCCCTGCGAGCACATGGACACGCGGGAAACCCATGCGCCGATACCAATAGGCGGCAAGCAAGGCGCGCGCGTCGCCATCGTCCACAAACACCACGTCGGCACCGGGTACGGCGATGAAATCGTCGGCCCGCTGCACCGCCTGTCCGCCCGGAGCGAACGCAGCGCCAGCGATGTGCCCGGCGTCGAAGGCATCTTTCGTCCGAACGTCGATGAGGCGCACATCGGCGGATGGGCGGGCTAGGAGCGCTGAGAGGTCTCGGGGAGAAAGGAAACCGACCCCGTGTGTTCGCGCCAAGCCTTCGGCGCGGGCAACGGCGTGCGCCCAGCTGCCGGACGAAGGAGGCGGCGAGCCTGCCTCCCCGCGCTCCAGCGCGCGGCCATCCAGCTGCCAGCCCATGGTGCCATTCTCAAGCGCAAAGACCGATCGCACGCCGAGCCGCGCCAGAGTGGCGGTACCGATGATAGAGCGCGTGCGGCCGGCGCAATTCACCACCACCGTGTCGCAGTCCGCCTCCAGATCCATGAGGCGAAGCGCCAGCTCGAAGCCGGGTGCAGATCGGGCCGTCGGAATGTGCGCGTCAGCGAACTCCTCCGCGGTGCGGACATCCCGGATCGCGACGCGTACGCCGGCAGCACGGAGGGCGTCGAGCCCCGCCGCATCGATATGGCTCACCCGGTCCTCGGCGAGAACCCGCTCGCCAAAGGTCTTGCACGGCACGTTCACGCCCGTCGCCGGCCGCCCACCACGCGCGCGCCAGCCGGCGAGGCCGTGGGCGAGCACGCTGACACGACTATAGCCGTACCCGCGAAGATCGTCCGCCGCGAGCACGGCGCGACGATCGTCCCCGCCGTCGTCGTACAGCACCACCGGGGTCGCGCGAGCGGGCACCAGTTCCTCCACGCGATACTCGAGCCGGCGACGCGGCAGCGATGTGGCGCCGGGAATATGGCCTCGCTCGTAAGCGCCGTGCTCGCGGACATCGAGAAGCGCCCATTGCCGGCTCGGCCAAGCGTGCCGTGGGTCGGCAAGCGCCGCAGCAAAGGCGACCGCCGTCATCAGGGGGGTGGCGGCGATGGCATCCATCGCTCAGATCGCCAGGGCGGCGCGATAGACCATGACGCGCCGGTGGCGGTAGACCGGCGCGCCGGCCGCATCTCGGCCCTCGATCTCCTGAACCAAAAGCTCCATGGCGCCGGAGCGCGCCTGCTTCTCCTCCACCCCGACAAAGGTGATGCAGCAGGTGAGGATGTCTCCCACCACGATCGGCCTCGCATAGTGAAAGCCCTGCTCGCCGGCGAGCACGCGCCGCCGGTCGAGACTGCGGGTCCACTCGGGCTCTTCGGGGCAGTGAAAGGAGACCGGGAAGGTGGGTGGCGCAATGATGCCGGCATAGCCCTGCGCCCGCGCCGCCTCCATATCGCGGTACACGGGATTGGGGTCGCCGATGGCGTCGGCGAAGCGCCGCACGGCCCCCTTCTCCACCTCGACGATGTAGGGGGCGCTGCGTCTGCCGATCAGCGAGCGGTCGATCTCGACGGTCACGGCGGCCTCCCTCAGGCCTTCTTCCACTGGCTGTTCTCACGCTCGAGGATGGCAGCCGCGATCATGTTCTTGTGGATCTGCATGGTGCCGCCATAGATCGAGCCGCCACGTACCTCGGCATAGCGGTGAACGAGGGGATATTCCTTGGTGTAGCCGTTGGCGCCGAGCACCTGGATGGCGTCGTCACAGATCTCCTTCGCCGCTTTGGCGGTGAACACCTTGGCAATGGAGGTCTCAAGCGGCGCGGGCAGGCCCGTGACCTGGGCCGTCGATGCCGCGCGCATGACGAGCAGGTGGGCCGCATCGAGCTTCACGCGCATGTCGGCCAGCATCCACTGGATGCCTTGAAAATCGCAGATCTCGCGACCGAACTGCCGCCTCTCCTTGGAATAAGCGAGCGCAAATTCATAGGCCGCGCGCGCGGAACCCAGCATTCGCGCCATGCTTCCAAGGCGCTCGGCATTGTAGACGCTGATGAGTTTGCCGAATGCACCTCCATCAAGGAGAATATTTTCCTTCGGCACCCGGCAATCGTCGAAATAAAGCTCGAACAGAAGCTCGTCGGCCATATTGAGCGTGCCGTTCGAATGGCGAAAGCCCGGCGCATCATGCGGGACGATGACGGCACCGATGTCCGACGCCTTCCCCGACGTGCCAAACCGGCAATAGACCAGCGTGAACTCGTTGATGTTCACGAAGCTGACGAACTGCTTGGAACCGTTGAGCACCACGTGGTCGCCATCGATCCGGGCGCGGGTCTTCAATGCGGTGGCGGCCGAGCCGGCGTCGGGCTCGGTAATGCCGATGGAGATGCCGATCTCTCCGCGGCACAGGGGCTCGACGAAGCGCACTCGCTGCTCGGGCGTGCCGTATTCCGCGACGGCGCCAACGGCGCCCGTGGAGGTGCGGTGGCTCAAGCCACCGACGATGGGCGCGCAGGCCTGGAGGGTCTGGATCACCAGCAGCGTATCGAGAAGCGGAAGACCGAGGCCGCCGTGCTCGGGAGGCAGATTGAGCCCAAGAAGCCCCTGCTCCGCCATGGCGCTGCGCAAGCGGCGCACCCCGGCGACGCTGGAATCCGCCACCAGCGGAGCAAGCTTGCGCTCGTACGCACCCTTCGCCGCCTCGATCAGCTCCTTCTGACGATCGGTCAGTTGAAAATCCATCCGGATGTCTTCCTGCCCTGCAGGTGCAGCCGTGGGAGCGGCACCACAATGTATCTATTTTTATAGCCACATTGTGTCTTGAACGTTACCCTATATCAAGGCAATTTTGTATGGATTGCGGGATTGTACCCGCCGCATCCCGTCCACAAACAAAGGAAATGCCCCATGCCGCGCTTTGACGCCGTGTCGGAGGATGACTTCAAGCGCGGCATGCGCCGTCTGGCGGCCGCTGTGAACGTGGTCTCGACCCTTGAGCAGGGACGCCCGGCCGGGCTCATCGCCACCGCGGTGTGTTCGGTCAGCGCCGGGCCGCCCAGCATTCTGGTGTGCGTCAACCGCGGCACGCGCACCCACGGCCTCATCATCGAGGCGGGCGTGTTCTGCGTGAATGTGCTCGCCGCGGACCAGATGCCTTTCGCCCGCCAGTTCCTCTCGCGCGACCCGGCTGAACGGTTCTCCAGCTGTCGCTGGTCGACCCTGGCCACAGGCTCGCCCGCGCTCGACGAGGCGATGACCAATTTCGACTGCGAGGTGTCGTCCCAGTTCAGCTCGGGAACCCACGACATCCTG
Organism: Xanthobacter aminoxidans; assembly: GCF_043193615.1. Lineage (NCBI taxonomy): Bacteria > Pseudomonadati > Pseudomonadota > Alphaproteobacteria > Hyphomicrobiales > Xanthobacteraceae > Xanthobacter > Xanthobacter aminoxidans. The sequence continues at coordinate 1,213,248 of NZ_JBAFUS010000001.1, forward strand.
GTGGGCCAAGTGGTGGCGATGCGGCAGCGCGAGAGCACCAATCCCCTGCTCTATTTCGAGGGAGACTACAGGCACATCGCCCATGGCGAGACGGCCTGAGCGCAGTCACTCTTCAATGATCGCCACCGGCTGGCCTTCGTCCACGCCGTCGCCAGCGGCGACCAGGATGCGCGCGATCCGGCCGGCGCTCGGGGCGGCAACCGGAATCTCCATCTTCATCGATTCGACCACCAGAAGGGTGTCGCCGGCTGCCACCAGACCGCCTTCCGCCACCGCCACCTCGAACACCACGCCGGTGACGCTCGATACCACGTCATGCTCCGCCATGAACATTATCCCCCTGCCTGTGTGGATTGCGCCTGCCCGATGAATATCGACGTGCAATGGTGACAATATGCTGCAAATGCATTTACATGGGAAGAAACAATCTACAACGTCCTCATAAGAGACGACGCGGCCGTGATGGACCGCCGAGCGATACGGGAGCGAAGCCGGGCCCTATGGACGAGGACACGCTGAAGGAACTCGAATCGCGTCGCACATCCGCTCGCGCAATGGGGGGCGCCGCCGCGCTCGCCAAGCTCAAGGCCGCGGGCAAACTCGACGCACGGGAGCGGATCGAGCGACTGCTCGATCCCGGCTCATTCCGGGAAATCGGGCTTCTCGCCCGCAGCCAGCACGGCGCGCTCAAGGCACGCACGCCGGCCGACGGCCTCGTCGCAGGATGGGGCACCATCGACGGGCGGGAGGTCTATGTGGCCTCCGAGGATGCCTCGGTGATCGCCGGAACGCGCGGCCGCGTGGCTGAAGCGAAGAGCCAGCGTGTGCGCGACCTTGCCTTGCGCCATCGCCGCCCCTTCATCGCGCTGATGGAGGCGGGCGCCGGCCGGTTTCAAGAAAATAACGGCGCCATCGCCGCCGGTCTCGGGGCCCGCTTCAAGGAGCATTTCATGCTCTCCGGCCGGGTCCCGCAGGTGGCGGCGGTCATGGGCGCATGCTTCGGCGGCCCCTCCTTCACCGCGCTTCAATCCGACTTTGTCACCATCGTCGCCGGCTCCGGATATATGGGCATGTCCGGGCCGCCCGTTGTGAAGGTGGGTATCGGCAAGGTGGTCTCCGCCGAGGACATCGGCGGGGCCGAGAAGAGCGCCGCAATCACCGGCCAGGCGGATATGCTGACCCGGAGTGATGTGGAGGCGCTTGCGGCGATCCGCGCGTTTCTCTCCTTCCTGCCCTCAAATTGCGATGAACTTCCGCCGACCGTGGCGCCGCGCCCGGCCGCCTGCGACACGCCGGAGGGCGCGCTGCGGCTCACGCAGATCGTCTCCGACAACCATCGCCGCGCCTACGACATGGAGGAGCTGATCCGGCTGATCGTCGACGGCGGCGAGCTGCTCCATTACCGGCAGACCTACGGGCCGAGCCTCATCACCGCCTTTGCCCGCATGGACGGCCAGTCGGTGGGCATTCTCGCGAACAACCCCATGAAGATGGCCGGGGCGATCGACGAGAAGGGCATCCAGAAGGCGCGAAAGTTCGTCGACACCTGCAACGCCTTTCATATCCCCCTGGTGTTCTTTGTGGATTGCCCCGGCTTCATGGTGGGTCCGGAGATCGAGAACCAGCGGATGGTCTCGCTCGCCTCGCGCTTCCTGAACAGCGTCATCGGCGCGAGCGTGCCGAAGGCGACCATCGTCCTGCGCAAGGCGGTGGGCCTCGCCTATCTCGCCATGGGTGGTCGCGTGATGGCGCCGGACGCCATCGTCGCCTGGCCGACCGCGCAGTTCGACGTGATGGGCCCCGCAGCCGGGGTCGAACTCACCTACGGCAAGGAGATCGCCAAGGCAGCAGATCCGGCCGCCCGTCGCCGCGAGCTGCTGGCGAGCGCGGAGGCGCAGGCCTCCGCCTATCTCGCCGCCGAGATGGCCCTGATCGACGACGTCATCGCGCCGGCCGAGACCCGCGCTGTGATCCTTGACGTGCTCGCCCGCACCCGCCCGGGGCGCGAGCCCTCATTCAAGCACCGCATCGATCCATGAAAGCGCACGCGATGAGGCCGCAAACCCCGAGGCAGCCGCTGCCTACATCCTGGGACATTGAAACCGACGTGCTGGTCGTGGGCTTTGGCGCGGCCGGCGCCGTCGCGGCCATCGAGGCGTCTGATTGCGGGGCCCGCACGCTGCTGATCGAGAAGATGGACTTCCCCGGCGGGCTGTCCGTGGTGTCGGCCGGCGGGATCCGCGTGAGCGGCGATCGCGCGGCGGCGCTCTCCTATCTCGAAGCCACCTGCGGCGGGCGGACGCCGCAGGTCCTGCTGGAGGCGCTGGCCGACGGCATGGTGGAAGTGGAAGGCTATATGCGCGACCTCGCCCGTCTCAGCGACGCCAAGGTTCGCGTAACGTCGGCCCTCGGCAACTATCCCCTGCCGGGATACGAGGCGCTCGGCTATTGCGAAGTCGAATCGGTGCCGGCGCTGGAGGACGGCACCTGCTTTCCCCAGGCGGGGCCGGTGAAGAACGGCACGCGCCTCTTCAAGGTACTTGCCGACAATGTCGCGGCACGCGCGGTCAAAGTTCTTATGTCGACCCCGGCACGTCGGCTCCTGACGGACGCCGACGGTTCGGTGATTGGCCTTCTGGCCGAGCACGACGGCCGTCCGCTGGCAATCCGGGCGCATGGCGGCGTGGTCCTCGCCTGCGGTGGGTTCGAGGCCGATGCGGAGATGCAGCGTCAGTACTTCCAGAAGGGGGCCGTGCTGACGGGATCCTTCCGCGGCAACACCGGTGACGGCATCCGCATGGCCCAGGCTGTGGGCGCCGACCTCTGGCACATGTGGCACTATCACGGCCCCTACGGCCTCGTGCATCCCGATCCGGACTACCCGTTCGGCCTCTATCTCAAGGCGGTGCCCATGTGGACGCCGGCCCCCAGCGGGACGCAGACACTGGGCGCCGCGACCCTCGGCACCGATCCCGCGCCGGGAAGAGCCTCCGAGAAGGTCCTGCCACGCCTCGCCTGGATCCTCGTCGATCAGGCCGGCCGGCGTTTCATGGACGAGTATCCGCCCTATCCCGGCGATACCGGCGTGCGCCCGTTCGATGCCTTCGACCCGAAGTGCCAGGGGTTCCCGCGCGATCCGGCGTTCCTCGTGTTCGACGATGCCGGCCGGCGCATGTATCCGCTGGGGCGCTCGGTTCACAACGACCCGCAGCCGAACCTCGGTTGGAGCGCAGACAATGCGCGCGAGGTCGAGGCTGGCATCTTCCACCGCGCCGATACCCTTGAAGAGCTTGCGGCGCTGATGGACGTGCCCGGGCCTGAGCTGCGTGCCACGGTCGATGCCTGGAACGCCGCCGTCGCTGCGGGCCGCGACGCGGCCTTCGGCCGGCTGCCGGAGACCATGGCGCCGATCAGTGAGCCCCCCTTCTATTTCGGGCGGGTTCGCCCCGTCGTCATCAACACGCAGGGTGGTCCGCGCCACGATGTGCGCCAGCGCGTGCTGGACCCCTTCGGCGCGCCGATCCCCGGCCTTTATGCGGCAGGCGAGCTCGGCAGCCTGTTCGGCCACATCTACATGAGCGGCGGCAACCTCGCCGAATGCGTCATCGGCGGTCGCACCGCCGGCCGACAGGCGGCCGAGGCGCGACTTCCCGCCTGACATCGTCCAACGGAGACCGAGGAAGGCGCCCGCCACGTTCGATCGACAGCGTTGCCCCATCTCGCACGAGGTCGGCCGGCGCGGCGGTTCTTGTCCCGCCGCAAGAAAAATACGCTACGGACGGCACCGCGATGCAGCATGTCCGCCACGTGGACAGCCGCGACAATTCGCTGTCGGAAGGCCCTCGCTCATCCTACCCCTCAGGCAAGAATAATATCCGGGAGGATGACATGACTGACGGCGCCCCTGCCCCACCGCGTGCCGAGCAATCCTTTGCGCTTTCCATCTCGGAACGGCCCAGGACAATCAGCCTTCATCAGTAAAACAAGACGCTGGCATCTTGGCGTCGCCGGGACTTTGTTCGCTTGCGCGCGAGTCGCGGGCGGCCCCGGCACGCCTGTATCTGCTTTCAAGAACACAGCCAATAAACAGAGAGGCCCCGAGGATCCATGACACACGCCACTTATCCCCTTTCAGGACAAGCCGCACCGAGTCTCAACAAGGGACAGTGGCGGATCATCTTCCTCGCGAGCCTCGGCGGGTCGCTCGAATTCTACGATTTCATCATCTACGGCATCTTCGTCCAGTATATTTCCGCCCAGTTCTTCCCGACAGATGATCCCTACGTCTCGCTGATCCTCTCCTTCTCGGTCCTGGCCCTCGGCTTCCTGGCCCGGCCGTTCGGCGGGGCGGTGCTGGGCATTCTGGGCGACCGCTATGGCCGCCGGCCGGTCTTCATCGGCTCGCTGGGCCTCACCACGCTCGCCACCATCGCCATCGGCCTGTTGCCGAACTACCAGTCCTGGGGCATTGCGGCGCCGCTGCTGCTGGTGGCCTTCCGCCTCGTGCAGGGCATCTGCCTCGGCGGCGAGCTGCCGGGCGCGGTGACCTATGCGGTGGAGGCGGCGCCCGCCCGCGCGGGCCTTGCCTGCGGCTTCATCATCTTCTGCGTCAATGTGGGCGTGCTCATCGCGACCCTGGTCAATCTCGGCATCCAGTACGCGCTGCCGCCGCAGGATGTGGCGGACTACGGCTGGCGCATCGCCTTCCTCCTCGGCGGTGTCATCGGCCTCATCAGCTTCGCGCTGCGCCGCAAGCTCGAAGAGTCGCCGGAGTTCGTGAACCTGCACGGCAAGGCCACGCGCCATCCCCTGCGCGAACTGATGCGCCATCACGGCCGCTCGGTGCTGGTGGCGGCTGGCGTCGCCGCCATCATCGCCGGATTCAACGGCATGCTCTACGGCTTCGTGCCCGCCTTCCTCGTCAAGACGCTGCATTATCCCGCCCCCGACGTGGCACTGGCCATGACGGTGGCGCTGGTGGTCAGCTCCATCGGCCTCATCCTCGCCGGCTGGGCGGGGGACTTCGTGCCCGGACGCCTCATCCTGCGGGCTGGCGCGCTGGGCATGGTGGTCGTGGTGGTCCCGCTGTTCGCGCTGATGGCGAACCACGGCGCCAGCATCGTCCTGATACTGAGCCTGCTGTCGCTGGTGTTCTCGCTGGCGAGCGGCATCTGGCCGAGCATCCTCGCCGGGCTCTTCCCGACGCAGGTGCGCTTCACCGGCATCGCCTTGTCCTACAATGTGAGCGTCACGCTGCTGTCCGGCTTCGCGCCGCTGGCCGCCACCGCGCTCATCGCACAGACCGGGATGAATGCGGCCCCCGCGCTCTACATCGCGGCGTCCGCGGCGCTGACCTTCTGGTGCAGCTTCCTCATCCCCGCCCGTTCGGCCTCGGCGCTGCCGCCGGCCTGAGGCCGGACCCCACCGCCACCACGACCCACCCCACCCGGAGGACCACCGTCATGGGCGTCATCGCGCTCGGTTATCTCGGCATCCGCTCGGACAGGATGGACGACTGGAACACCTTCGCCTCGGGCCTCCTCGCCATGCAGGCGGTGGACGCGACGCGCACCCAGACGACCTTCCGCATGGACGACCAGCGCCAGCGCCTGTTCGTGGTGAACGAGCCGGGCGCGGTGATCGCCGCCATCGGCTGGGAGGTGGAGGAGAAGGCGGACCTCGACCTTTTCGCCGCGCGCCTCGAGGCCGCCGGCGTCGCGGTGGCGCGGGGCACGCGGTCGCTCGCCGACCGGCGCTTCGTCGAGGACCTCATCACCTTCGCCGATCCCGACGGCAACAGTGTCGAACTGTTCTTCAACCCCATGCGGGCGAGCGACCCGTTCGTGCCCGGCCGCCCCATCTCGGGCTTTCGCACCGGCCCGTTCGGCATGGGGCACGCCGTGCTGCACGCAGTGCGGATCGACGCGCTCCTGCCCTTCTATCGTGACCTGCTCGACTTCCACATCAGCGACTACGGACTCACCCCCTACCCGCTCTATTTCTTTCATGTGAACGGGCGCCACCACAGCCTCGCCATGGTGGGCTCGGGGCAGACCGGCTTTCATCACTTCATGATCGAGTTCAACAATCTCGACGACGTGGGCCAGGGCTACGACCTCGCCGAGCTGGACGAGGGGCGCCTCGCCTACACGCTGGGGCGCCACACCAACGATTTCATGACCTCCTTCTACGCCAACTCGCCCTCCGGCTTCTTCGTGGAGAACGGCTGGGGCGGGCGGGTGATCGATCCGGCCACATGGGAGCCGCACGAGACCTTCACCGGGCCGAGCTTCTGGGGGCACGAGCGCCTCTATCTGCCCGAGGAGCCGCGCGCCCGCCTGCGCAACATGCGCCTCGCGGCAGCCGCGAACGGCCTCAGGTCGCCGGACGTGGTGGACTGCCCCTGGCTCTACAGCCGGCTGGCGGGCTGACCGCCGCCTTTCCGTTCCAAGCCCCCGCGGGACCGCGCTTCCGCCCGCCCGCGGACCCTCTTCATCGCGCCGATGTCCGCCAGGCGGACGCCGGGACCGGCATCATTGCCGGCTGAGACCCGCTCTGGGATCAGTCCGGCCCAAACACGGGGAAAACCATGCCCGAGGCAAACGGCAGCACGCCGGATCCTTTCGACGTCGTTATCATCGGCCTCGGCCCGGTGGGCGCGACCCTCGCCAACCTGCTCGGCCTTCAGGGCGTCTCCACCCTCGTGCTGGAACGCGAGACAGAGGCCTATCACCTGCCGCGCGCCGTGCACTTCGATGACGAGGTGATGCGCGTGTTCCAGACCATCGGCCTCGCGGACGAGATCGTCCCGTCTCTGCGGGTCAATCCGGGCATGCGCTTCGTCGACGTGAACGGCGCGCTGCTGATGGACTGGCCACGCCCGCCGGAGGTGAGCGAATTCGGCTGGCACGCCAGCTACCGCTTCCACCAGCCGGACCTGGAGCGGACCCTGCGTGACGGCCTCAGGCGCTTCGCCAGCGTCCGGGTGCGCACGCGCTGTGACGCCTTCGCCTTCGTTGAGGACGCCGAGGGGGTGACGGTCCGCTATGAGGACCTCTCCATCGGCCGCCTGCAGCAGGCCCGCGCCCGCTATGTGGTGGGCTGCGACGGTGCCCGCTCGCTGGTGCGCCGCGTCATCGGCTCCTCCATGGACGACCTCGGCTTCCACGAGCGCTGGCTGGTGGTGGACGCTGTTCTCCGGCGGCCGAAGCCCGAGCTGGGCGATCACACCATCCAGTATTGCGACCCCGCGCGCCCCGCCACCTATGTGCGCGGCCCCGGCGACCGCCGCCGCTGGGAGATCACCGTCCTGCCCGAGGAGGACGGCCGCGCCGTGGTGCATCCCGAGACCGTCTGGTCGCTGCTGGCGCCGTGGCTGCGTCCGGATGAGGCGGAACTGGAGCGGGCGGCGGTCTATACCTTCCATTCGGCGGTGGCCCAGCGCTGGCGTGCCGGCCGGCTGCTGCTGGCGGGCGACGCCGCCCACCAGACCCCGCCCTTCATGGGCCAGGGCATGTGCTCCGGCATCCGCGACGTGGCGAACCTCGCCTGGAAGCTCGAGGCGGTGGTGAAGGGGCGGGCCGAGGACAGCCTGCTCGACACCTACCAGAGCGAGCGGGCGCCCGACGCCCATGCCTATATCGAGACCGCGGTGCGGCTCGGCGGCCTCATCAACACCTGCGGCACCGAGGCGGCCCTCAACGCCGCCTTCCGCGACGCCGACGGCGTGGCGCGCCTGCGCAGCCGCGTGCCCCAGCTGGGACCGGGCGTCGCCATCGGCCGCGTGGACATCACCGGCAGCCGCTTCGCCCAGCCCCGCCTCGCCGACGGGCGCCGGCTGGACGACGCCGTGGGCTTCGGCTTCGCCCTGCTGTGCCGCGATGCGCTTTGGCGCAGCGCCTCCGAGCGGGTGCGCCAGCGCTTCGAGGCGGCCGGCATCGCCGTCGTCACCGTGGCCGACTGCCCCGACCTCGGCCCGCTGCTGGACGCGGCCGGCGCCGCGGCGGTGCTCGTCCGCCCGGATCGCTACGTGGCCGGAAGCGCGGTCGACGAGACGGACCTTGCCGCCATGGCCGATGCGCTGGCCCCCGCCGCCCCCGCACAGGCCTCTGCCGCCTGATCTCTCTCTCTCATCCCGAAACGTTCAAGGAAAAGGTTTGCCCCCATGAAGTTCGCGTCCTTCACCCATGCCGGCAAGGCCGGCTACGGCCTCGTGACCGATGGCGGGATCGTCGATCTCGCCCGCCGCTTCCCCGAAGCGCCGACGCTGCGCGCCTTCATCGCCGGCGGGCTCGACCGTGCAACCGCTTACGCCGGCGCGCCGGCGGATTTCGCCCTCGCCGACGTGACGCTGGCGCCGGTCATTCCCGACCCGGACAAGATCGTGTGCGTCGGCCTCAACTACCACGACCATGTGGTGGAGACGGGCCGCACGGTGACCCCCAATCCCATGCTGTTCGCGCGCTATGCGGGCAGCCAGGTGGGAGACGGCGAAGCGCTGGTGAAGCCGCTGGAATCCGACGAGTTCGACTATGAGGGCGAGCTTGCCGTCATCATCGGCAAGGGCGGCCGGCGCATCTCGGAGGCCGACGCGCTGTCCCATGTGGCGGGCTATGCCTGCTACAACGATGCCAGCGTGCGCGACTGGCAGCGCCACACCTCGCAGTTCATGCCCGGCAAGACCTTTGCCGCCACCGGCGGCTTCGGCCCGTGGATGGTGAGCGCCGACGAGATCGGCGATCCGACCCGCCTCACCCTCGCCACCCGTCTCAACGGCACTGAGGTGCAGCGCACCACCGTGGACCTGATGATCACGCCCATCCCCACGCTGATTGCCTACACCTCCACCATCCTGCCCCTGTTGCCCGGCGACGTGATCGTCTCCGGCACGCCCGGCGGGGTTGGCGCGCGGCGCACCCCCAAGCTTTTCATGAAGGCCGGCGACGTGGTGGAGGTGGAAGTGAGCGGCATCGGCGTGCTGCGCAACCCCGTCGTCGCCGAGAAGGCCTGAGGCCAGACCCGGCCAGCCCGGCGCCAACCGGGCCGGCCGGGCTGGGCACCGCCCTCCCATCGCGTGTAGCATGGTGGGAAGACCGGTTCGCCCGGCCGAGGGGGAGCGCCGCCGGACCATGGGACAACGACCGGCTGACGATGGCGCGGGGACGCAGGACCGCACCGACAGCGTGCGCGCGCTGCGCCGCGGGCTCGCCGTGCTGCGCCACATCAATGCGGTGGGCAGCACCAGTGCAGCCGCCATCGCCCGCGCCCTCGACATACCCCGCCCCACCGTCTACCGCCTGCTGCAGACGCTGGAGGAGGAGGGCTATGTGGCCTTCTCGGCCTCCTCGTCGCAGGTGCGTGTCACGCGCCTCTCCGCCAGCCTCGGCGACGGCTATGCATCGCATTCCCGCGTGTGCCAGGCGGCCGGGCCGGTGTTCGGCGAACACGGGCCGCGCCTCGTCTGGCCTCTCGACCTGACGGTGTATGAGAACGCCGCCATGGTGATCCACGAGACCACCCACACGCGCAGCCCGCTTTCCATCGACAGGGGCATGATCGGCTATCGCCTGCCCATGCTGCGCACCTCCGCGGGCCGCGCCTACCTCGCCTTCTGCCGGGACGAGGAGCGGGCGATGATCCTCGACCATCTGCGTCGCATCCCCGACCCGGAGGATCGCCCCTTCCTTGAGGAGGCGTGGCTGAAGCGCATGATCGAGGAGACGCGCCGCCGCGCCATCGGAGTGCGCGATGGGGGCGAGTTCCGGCCGAAGACCTCCAGCATCGCCGCACCCGTTATGGTGGATGATCGGGTGGAGGCGGTGGTCTCGATGATCTGGATTCGCACCGCTCTGTCACTGGACGAGGCGATTTCTGCGCATTCGGACGCATTGCTGGGCATAGCGCGGGCCATCGCGCGAACGATCTCCGCGCAGCCGAACGGGGCAGCTCCATAGATAGCCCCCGGGACGGAAGGAACCCGGTCGCGCGACGCCATCGCGTGGCCTGGTGTTCTCCTCGGATCAGGGAGATCTGCCAGACCCGTGTGCAAGTTCCGCGTGCTGACCTCGGTTGTGAATCGGCGTGGAACAAGGCCCCTGTTTGAGCGGGATATCCGCGTCCGAACGAGGCCCCTCTGAGGAGGGGGTCACAGATCGGCCACCGAATGCGGTCCCCTCCCGGGGAACAACATTTCGAAGTGCCCCCCTTCAGGGGCCGCGCGAACCTTATGCCACCACCTTGGCATAGGTCTCGATTTCCACCTTCTGCCAGGGCCGCAGCATCGAGGAGACCTGCACCAGGGTGCTGGCGGGACGGATGGCGTCGAAGTGCTCCAGATGGCCGCGGGCGACCCCGTCCGCGTCGGCCATGTCGCGCACATAGACCACCGTGCGCACCACGTCCGACATGCTGCCACCCGCCTCGGCAATCGCCTTCTCGACGATGGCGAGGATGGCCCGGGTCTGGGTCTCGGCGTCGCTGTCCTCATGCCCCACGGGGGCGCAGGTGCCGGACACATGGATGTCGTCCCCCACCCGCACCGCGCGGGAATAGCCGAACACGCTTTCATAGGCACCGCCCGATGAAATATTGCGGCGGGCGCTGGTCACACTTTGGCTCATCTTTGCTCCACTAGAAGTTATAGGTATCGCGCAGCCGGTACCAGGTCTCGAAGACCGGCACGGCCCGCTTCGCCACGGGATGGACAGGAAAGGCGGGGAAGGCGAGGTCGTCGAAGGCGGTCTGTCCCTCCGGCGCCTCCAGAAGCTGCAGGGCCACCTTGTGGCCGAAATAGGTGGCGCGGGAAACGCCGGTGCCGCAATAACCGAGGGCATAATGCACCCCCGCCCGCGTGCGCCCGAGATGGGGCACCTCGTCATAGGTATAGCCGATGAGGCCGTCCCACCCATGGGTCACGGGCACCTCGGACAGCGCCGGAAAAGTCTGGAGCAGATCGCGTGCGAGATGGGCATAGGCGGCCGGCGCGCGGGCGGAGGCCAGCCGGCCGACCCGTCCACCCCAGACGATCCGCCGCGCGCCCGGCGCCGCGCGGAAATAGGAAAAGACGCGGTTCGTGTTGCCATAGACGCGGCCCCTCGGCATCAGCGCGTCGAACAGAGCGGACGGAATATCTCCCGTGGCGATGAGCCCTGAGCCCACCGGCACGATGCGCCGCCTCAGCTCCGGCAGCATGCCGTCCGTATAGCCGTTGGTGGCCACGATCACCGCCCTGCACCGCACCTGTCCACGCGCGGTGGCGAGTCTGAAACCGCCGGGCTCCGCGCGGATGCCCGTCACCCCCGCCCCGCCGATGACGGACCCGCCGGCGGCGGTGATCCGCGCCATCAGGCCCGCATGATACCGGCCGGGATGCAGGCTCGCGTCGCCCGGCAGAACCGAGCCGCCATGGAACAGGTCCGAGCCGATTTCCTGATGCTGCTCGGCGCGCGGCACCATGTAGCTTTCCACGCCCGCGAACGCGCGAAGGTCCTCCATATCGCGGGCCATGGTCTCGTAATGGGCGGGGCGAATGGCGCCCCGGAAGCGGCCGCAGCGGACGAAGTCGCAGGCGATCGCCTCGCGCTCCACAAGCTCCGCGATATAGTCGAGCATGGCCACGCCCTCACGCAGCATCGCCCGCGCCTTCTCCTCGCCGCGCAGGGCGATGAGATGCCTGACGCGGAACTTCTGGTTGCCGCTGCCGATCTGCCCGCCATTGCGCGTGGACGCGCCAAAACCCGGCACCTCCCGCTCCAGCACCAGCGGCACACGGCCATTGCGCACCAGCGTCAGAGCGGCGGACAGGCCCGTGAAGCCGGAGCCGATGATGACCACATCGGCCACCTCTGGCAGCGGCGCCGCATCGAGGTTCGGCCGCGGCGCGGCCTCCCACCAATAGGGCACGAAGGACAGGCTCGCTCCCTCCGGCACATGGCCGCGTGACAGCTCCAGAAGCGTGGGATGCCGCCCCGTCCCGCTCATGCCAATGGCTCCCCTTCCTTGGACCGCACCCGAAGCGCTCCGGCAGATACTTCATACAAATATGTTGCATCACATGCAAGTTCATTGTAGCCAGATTGGGCGCGGCATCGGCCGATGCCAGCGCGCCCCGGCCCACAGGCGGGCCGCAAAAGCATAGATCCCGCATAAACTTACGACCTTCCAAGCAGGGAATGACGGCTCATGACCGAGCAATGGAGCTTTATGCCCGATGCCCTCGCCACGCCGGCGGGGCTGGACCTGGAGGCCGCGCGCGCCTTCCTCAAGGCGCACAAGGTGCGCTACGTGCTGGCCCAGTTCGTGGACATCTACGGAACCGCCAAGAGCAAGGCGGTGCCGGTGGATCACCTGGACGAACTGGTGGCCGAGGGCGTCGGCTTTGCCGGGGGCGGCGTCAACGGCCTGCGCCTCGCTCCGCACGAGGCCGAGTACATCGTGCGCGGCGACCTCGACACGCTGAAGCTCCTGCCCTGGGCGCCCGGCTATGCGCGCATGATGGGCACTGGCATCGTGGGCGGGCGCGAGCATCCCATCGACACCCGCAACATGCTGAAAGCGCAGGTGGCGCGGCTCGCGGAGCGGGGCTGGACCCTCAATACCGGCATCGAGCCGGAATTTTCGCTGCTGGAGCGCACCGCCGACGGTTCCGTGCGGCCGTTCGACGGCACGGATACCTTGCGCAAGCCCGCCTATGACTATCGCGGCCTGTCCCGCGTGCGGGTGTTCCTGGAGCGGGTGACGGAAAGTCTCAAGGCGCTGGGCATCGACGTCTACCAGATCGACCATGAGGACGCGAACGGCCAGTACGAGATCAATTTCCGCTACGCCGACGCGCTGACCTCGGCCGACACCGTGACCCTTTTCAAGATGGCGGCGGCGGAAGTGGCGCACGAACTGGGCGCGATCTGTTCCTTCATGCCCAAGCCGAAAAGCTCGTTCACCGGCAATGGCATGCACATCCATTGCTCGCTGGCGGACGCCTCCGGCCGGAACGTGTTCCACGATGCCGGCGATGCCAACGGGCTGGGGCTGTCCCCCCTCGCCTACGCCTTCACCGCCGGCATTCTGCACCATGCCAAGGCGCTGACCGCGCTGCTGGCCCCCTCGGTGAATTCCTACAAGCGCCTGGTGGTGGGGCGCACCGCCTCCGGCACGACCTGGGCACCGGTCTTCATCGCCTATGGCGACAACAACCGCACCGCCATGGTGCGCGTGCCCTATGGGCGGATCGAGATCCGGGTGGGGGATTCCGGCATGAACCCCTATCTGGCCCAGGCCGCCCTCATTGCCGCCGGGCTCGACGGGGTGGACCGCGCGCTCGATCCCGGCGCGCCGCACAACGTGAATTTCTACGCCCTCACCCCGGCTGAGGTGCGCGCCCGCGGCATCGAGACCTTGCCGCGCACCCTGTGCGAGGCCGTGGAGGAGCTGGAGGCGAGCGACCTCTTCCGCACGGCACTCGGCGCCGACTTCATCGACGAGTTCGTGACGCTGAAGCGCGAGGAATGGGGCGAATACCACCGCCACGTCTCCGACTGGGAGACCCAGCAATACCTCACCTTCTTCTGATCTTTCTTTCGATCTCTCCAGCAACAGGAACCCTTCCATGTGTGGAATAGCTGGTCTGTTCATCAAGGACCCGACGCTCGAACCTGACCTTGGGCGCCTCCTGGCGCGCATGACCTCCACCCTGCGCGGGCGCGGGCCGGATTCGGCGGGCTTCGCCATCTATGCCGACGCCACGCCCGGCCTCGTGAAGCTCACCTTCGCCGCCCCCGAGGGCACGGACGCGGAGGCCCTCGCCACCCGTCTCCTGGCGGCGCTGGGCGTGGGCGGCATCGCCGCCGTGCGCCATACCCACGCCGTAGTGACGCTGCCCGCCGAGGACGTCGTCCGCGCGGAGGCCTGGCTTTCGGAGGATGCGCCGGAGGCCAGCGTCATGAGCACCGGCAACCGCCTGGAAATCTACAAGGACGTGGGTGATCCCGACGATGTGGCGGCCGCCTTCGCCATCTCCCGGATGGCTGGCAGCCATGGCATTTCCCACACCCGCATGGCCACCGAATCGGCGGTGACCACCGATGGCGCCCATCCCTTCTCCACCGGCGCGGACCAGTGCCTGGTCCACAACGGCTCGCTCTCCAACCACGCCTCGCTGCGCCGGGCGCTGCGCCAGGACGGCATCCGCATCCGCACCGAAAACGACAGCGAGGTGGCCGCCGGCTATCTCACTCGCAAGATGCGTGATGGGGAGAGCCTGGACGAGGCGCTGACCTCCAGCCTGAAGGATCTGGACGGTTTCTTCACCTTCGTGGTGGGCACGGAGAACGGCTTCTCGGTGCTGCGCGATCCCATTGCCTGCAAGCCGGCGGTGATGGCCGAGACCGACCGCTACGTCGCCTTCGCCTCCGAGTTCAAGAGCCTCACGGTCCTGCCGGACATCGCGAGCGCCAAGGTGTGGGAGCCCAAGCCCGCGACCGTCTATTTCTGGGAGCATTCCTGACATGCCCGTCGTCGATCTCGCGAAATCCTCCCTCCGGGAGCTGAACGCGGCCCTGCAACAGCTCGGCCCCACCACAAACGAAACCGATTGGACGGTGCTGAACCCCTCCGGCGAGCACGCCATCGCAGCGGGGGTGGATGCCCCCGTCACCGTCACCATTGCCGGCCCTGTGGGCTATTTCTGCGGCGGCATGAACAAGCAGGCCACCCTGGTGGTGGAAGGCAGCGCCGGCCAGGGCGTCGGCGAGAACATGATGAGCGGTCTCATCCATGTGAAGGGCGATGCCAGCCAGTCGGCGGGCGCCACCGGTCGCGGCGGCCTGCTCATCGTGGAGGGCAACGCCTCCGCCCGCTGCGGCATCTCCATGAAGGGCATCGACATCGTGGTGAAGGGCGGCATCGGCCACCTCTCCGCCTTCATGGGCCAGAGCGGGCGCCTCGTGGTGTTCGGCGAGGCCGGCGAAGCGCTGGGCGACAGCCTCTATGAGGCCCGCCTTTATGTGCGCGGGCCTGTGGCAGGGCTCGGAGCGGACTGCATCGAAAAGGAGATGCGCGACGAGCACCGGCAGGAATTGTTCGATCTCATCAAGGCCGCCGGCGAAGCCGGGAAGGTGGATGTGGGCGAGTTCCGCCGCTACGGCTCGGCCCGCAAGCTCTACAACTTCAACATCGACAATGTGGATGCCTACTGATGAGTGAGCGAGACTGGCTTCCGACCACGCCGCGCAAGTCCGCGACTTTCGACGACTATGCGCTCTCTGAGATCCGCCGCGCGGCGGCCACCGGCATCTATGACATTCGCGGCGGCGGCAGCAAACGCCGCCTGCCCAATTTCGACGATCTCCTGCTGCTCGGCGCATCCATGACGCGCTATCCGCTGGAGGGCTATCGGGAGAAATGCGGCACCGAGGTCACGCTCGGCACGCGCTTCGCCAAGAAGCCCCTGAAGCTTGCCATCCCGATCACCATAGCCGGCATGAGCTTCGGCTCGCTATCGGCGCAGGCGAAGGAAGCGCTGGGGCGCGGGGCGAGCCTGGCGGACACGTCCACCACGACGGGCGATGGCGGCATGACGCCGGAGGAGCGGGGCCAGTCCAGGCACCTGGTCTACCAGTACCTGCCGTCCCGCTATGGCATGAACCCCGACGACCTGCGGCGGGCGGACGCGATCGAGATCGTGATCGGCCAGGGCGCCAAGCCCGGCGGCGGCGGGATGCTGCTGGGCCAGAAGATCTCCGACCGGGTGGCGCAGATGCGCAACCTGCCCAAGGGCATCGACCAGCGCTCCGCCTGCCGCCATCCCGACTGGACCGGGGCCGACGATCTGGAGATCAAGATCCACGAGTTGCGGGAGATCACCAATTGGGAGAAGCCCATCTACCTGAAGGTGGGCGCCTCGCGGCCCTATTACGATACGGCACTGGCGGTGAAGTCCGGTGCTGACGTGGTGGTGCTGGACGGCATGCAGGGCGGCACCGCGGCCACCCAGGAAGTGTTCATCGAGCATGTGGGCATCCCCCTGCTCTCGGCCATCCGCCCCGCCGTTCAGGCGCTCCAGGACCTGGGGATGCATCGCAAGGTGCAGCTCATTGTCTCCGGCGGCATTCGCAATGGCGCGGACGTGGCAAAAGCCCTGGCGCTCGGGGCGGACGCGGTGGCCATCGGCACGGCGGCGTTGACGGCGCTGGGCGACAATGATCCCCAGTGGGAAGCCGAATACGAGCGGCTCGGCACCACCGCGGGGGCCTATGACGATTGGCACGAGGGCAAGGATCCCGCCGGCATCACCACCCAGACACCGGAACTGGCGGCGCGCCTCGATCCGGTGAAGGCGGGGCGCCGCCTTGCCAACTACCTGAAGGTGATGACGCTGGAGGCGCAGACGCTGGCGCGCGCCTGCGGCAAGAACCACCTGCACAATCTGGAGCCGGAGGACCTCGTCGCCCTCACCATCGAGGCCGCCGCCATGGCCCGCGTGCCGCTCGCCGGCACCGAGTGGATCCCCGGGCAGCGGTTCTGAACACCCCGGATCGCGCGGCACCCGCCGGGCCGCCGCGCGATCCGCCTTGAGGATCATTCATTGTAGATGATGATGGACAGGAACTTCGCCCGCTCATCCAGCAGCCGCTCGGGGCCATGAACCACATTGCCGGAGAAGGTGAAGGCGTCGCCCGGCTCCAGGATATAGGTCCGCTCGCCGAAGCGGTACTCCATCCGCCCCTGCAACATGTAGATGAATTCCGTTCCGGGATGGGAGAAGCGCGGCCAGGACAGGCTCTTCTTGTCCATCTCAATGAAGAAGGGTTCAAAGATCTTGCGCGGCCCACGGTCGTAGGAGAGCAGCCTGTAGGTGTGGCCGTGCTTGGTGCCCACCCGGACCACTTCCATCTGGTCCGCTCGCTTGATGAGCTGGGCCATGCCGTTCTGCTGGTCGGTCTCCTGAAACAGCTCGGCCATGCCGATGCCCAGCGCCTCGCACACCCGTTCCAGGGAATCGAGGCTAGCAGCGGCCGCGCCGTTCTCGATGCGGCTGAGCATGGCGCTGGAGATGCCGGCGCCCGCGCTCACTTCCGCCAGCGTCAGATTGGCGGATGCGCGGCGGTTGCGCAGCACGTTGCCGATGCGCTTTTCCAGCGGCACGCGGGCGGCGGACTGCTCGGAAGGGCCGAGGGCAGCCTCGGCGGATCTGGCGCGGCCGGGGGATTTCGCCTTCGTCACGGACTTCGTCGCCTCACCGGCCATTGGCAACGCTGGGACCTTTTCCGTCGATCCGGCCTGCGCGGATGCGCGCGCCGGCGCCTTCGCCTTCATGGCCATCACCAAACTCCCAAGGCCGTTACGTCAAGGGGAAAGCATAGCCGCGTGACGGTCCATTTGTAAGACCTTCCGCTAAGGAAAGAACTTGCGAATGCTGAATTTGCCTGTTGTCAGGCTGCAAAAATTATGCATCAAATGCATGAAATATAATTGCATATAATGCAATCACAGACGGCTCCAACGTAGCCGAACCTTCCAACGGGGATTAGTCATGACACTTGTGTCCAATGCCGAGCGGAGCGGCCACGCCTCCGTCGAGGATGCGACTGGCCTGCATCGGGCCATCGACTGGAAAGGGGCGTTCTGGATCGCCAGCGGCGTTCCGGCCCTTGTGCTTATCTCCATTGGCGGCATGGGCGCCACGGCGGGCAAGCTCGCCTTCCTGGTCTGGGCGCTCTCCGTGCTGATGGGCTTTGTCCAGGCCTATAGCTATGCAGAGATTGCCGGCCTGTTCGCCAACAAGTCGGGCGGCGCGGCCGTCTACGGGGCGGCGGCGTGGCTGCGCTATTCCAAGCTCACGGCCCCCCTGTCGGTGTGGTGCAACTGGTATGCCTGGTCGCCGGTGCTCTCGCTCGGCTGCGCGGTGGCGGCCGGCTATATCCTGAACGCGGTCGCGCCCCTTCCCGTCTTCACGCCCGAGTCGCCCGAGGTGATCGCCTGGCTGAAGATGGCGGCGCATGCGGCGGCCATTGACGGCAAGAGCGCAGAGGAGGCCGCCAAGGTGGCCATCGCCGCCCTCACCGAGGCCGGCACCCCGGCGCTGCGCGCCTTCAAGCTGGTCAGCTTCTCCTTCTTCGGCCTCGCCAATATCGAGATCGGCGCCACCTTCTTCATCGGTGCGGTACTCATGCTGGTGGCCTTCGCCATCCAGCATCGCGGCATTCTGGGCACCGCGCGGGTGCAGATGTGGATCGGCCTCCTCGTGGTGGTGCCCATGCTGATCGTCGGCGTGGTGCCCTTCCTCAACGGCTCGGTCCACGCCGCGAACTTTTCGCCTCTGCTGCCGCCTGCCGGCAGCTGGAGCAACGGCGGCTGGACGCAATTCTTCGGCGCCCTCTTCATCGCCGGCTGGTCCACCTATGCCTTCGAAACCGCGGTCTGCTACACGCGGGAGTTCAAGAACCCCGGCAGCGACACCAAGAAATCCATCATCTCCGCCGGCCTGCTGTGCGTGGTGCTCTACGCGTTGGTGGCCGCCACGTTCCAGGGCTATCTCGGGCTCGACGGCATGACCGCCCCCGACATCGTGGACGGCACCGGCGTCGCCGCCGCCATGGGCAACATGGTCGGCTCCGGCTCCCCCATCATCACCCACCTGCTGGAGATGATGATGATCCTGGCGCTGATCCTCGCCATCATGATGGCCATGGCCGGCTCCTCCCGCACCCTTTACCAGGGCGGCGTCGACGGCTGGCTGCCCAAGTTCCTCGCCCACACCAACGCGCATGGCGCCCCGACCCGCGCCATGTGGACCGACCTCGTCTTCAACCTGGGCCTGCTCACCTTCGCGGCGTCGGATGCGACCGCGTATTACCTTATCCTGTCCATTTCCAACGTGGGCTACATGCTGTTCATCTTCCTGAACCTGCAGGCCACCTGGATTCATCGCATCGACAGCCCGGACATTCCCCGCCCCTACCGGGCGCCCAACTGGCTGGTGGCCTTCAATGCGCTGCTCGGCTTCTTCAACCTGCTGCTCATGGGGGCGGGCGCCAAGGTGTGGGGCAATCCCAACGCGCTCTGGTACGGGCTCGCCTTCGCCCTGGTGATCATTCCGGTCTTCCTCTACCGGCACTATGTGCAGGACAAGGGGCGCTTCCCCGACCACATGCTGGTAGATCTCGACCTGAAGGGACAGGACCTCGGCGCCCGGCGGGCGGGCCTCCTGCCCTATCTCACCTTGGCGGCCGGTGCGGCGGTGGTGCTGTTCGGGCACTTCTATTTCCAGCTTCCCGGCTGAAGCCCCTAAGGCCCACAGGCTCCCGCGCCTACCGCGCGGGAGCCTTCAGACCTCGTAGCACGCAAGAGACCCGTGGGAGCAGAGACCTGTGGGAGCCAAGGGCGCCAAGCCGCGCATCTCATCCCCGGTCGAATATTGGATAAGACGGCATTCGTATGCAGGTTGGAACAGCTTACGAAGCTGACGGGCGGGTCCGAACGCCGCCCAGGATTTGACGGCCATCTCCCGCGCCCAGCCCCCGATCCTCGCTCGCGTACTCAGCGTCGCCAGCCAGGCCCCCTCCCTCACCACCTCATAGTCCGGCCCAGGACACATACACCTAGGTTATCCCACCAGTCGATGGTTCAGGCGCCGGACACGGATGTAGAATGTCCGCCGTCGCCCGCCCGTGGAATGCTTTCCACATCGATCGCGCCGGAAGCGCGCAGATCGGCTTCCCGGCGAGGTGGGCCATGCTTCTTTATACTTACGTTGCACTCGGCGGTGCGGTCGGATCCATCCTGCGCTTCGGATTGAACCGCTCGTTCACCCTCCTGTTCGGCAGCGCCCTGCCGTGGGGGACCATTCTCATCAACATCGCTGGCTCATTCACCATCGGCGCACTCGCGGCGACCTTCCAGGGCGCCGGGTCGTCCGCGCCGAACGAAGTCCGCCAGTTCCTGCTGGCGGGGCTGTGCGGCGGCTTCACCACGTTCTCGTCCTTCAGCCTCCAGACGCTCGACCTGCTCCAGGCCGGCGAGCCCGGGCGCGCGGCGCTCAACGTGGGCCTGTCAGTAACGCTCGGCCTGACCGCGGTGGCACTGGGCTTCATGCTTCCGGGCGCCGTCGCCACGGTCTCGCGAAGCGTCGGTGCGTGAAGATCCCGGTGGCGGGCTCCCATACCAGCATATCACCTCGCCATACCAAGTCCGCACCGCAACTTCCCCACGTCTTATGGCGAACTCAGCGCATCAGACGACAGTCTACAGCGATATTCGAAGGCACACTTCGAGGTGCGAAGCAACGCCGCGCGTTTTTCTCAGGCAAACCATAAAGGAGCAGTCATGACCACGTCCGACAACCTGCCCACTGGGTTCTATAGTGCCCTCGCCCAGGAAACCGCCACTGCCGAGCGCAATGTCTCGGCGAGCAATCCCGGGCCGAAGAACCGCGCCCTGATGGCGATCAACCCCAATTCGGATACGCCCCCGCCCACCGATCATGGCGTGGTCGAGCCCTTCTGGTACTCCTTCGATCTCACCCATCGCCGCATCCAGGACGGCGGCTGGACCCATCAGGTCACTTCCCGCGAGCTTCCGGTCTCCAAGGACATCGCAGGCGTCAACATGCGGCTGACCCGTGGCAGCTTCCGCGAGCTTCACTGGCACCTCGCGGACGAGTGGGCGATCATGCTCTCCGGCCGGGCGCGCGTGACGGTGTTCACGCCGGACGGCGCCATGTTCGTGGACGACGTGGGCGAAGGCGACCTCTGGCTCTTCCCTGCCGGCGCGCCGCATTCGATCCAGGCGCTGGGCGAGGACGGCTGCGAATTCCTGCTCGTCTTCAACCAGGGTGATTTCTCCGAAGAAAGCACCCTGCTTCTGTCCGACTGGCTCAAGCATACCCCGCCGGAGATACTGGAGAAGAACTTCGGCCTTGATGCTGACGCGATCGCCCGCCTGCCCAAGGGCGAGCCCCTCTATATCTTCTCCGCCGAGGAACCGACCAACATGCTCGCGCAGGACATTGCCGAAGTGGCGCGCCACGCGGAGACGCCGAAGGTGTCCTACACCTTCAAGGCGAGCACCATGACGCCCACGCGGGAGAGCGCTTCGGGCACCGTGAAGGTGATCGATTCCCGCAACTTCCCGGCCTCGCAGAAGATCGCATCCGCCATCGTCACCGTGAAGCCGGGCTGCATGCGCGAGCTGCACTGGCACCCCAACGGCAGCGAATGGCAATACTGGATCAAGGGGCGCGGCCGCATGACCGTATTCCCCGGCCAGGAGGCCGCCCGCACGATGGATTTCAGCTCCAACGACGTGGGCTTTGTCCAGAACATGGCCGGCCATTACATCGAGAATACGGGTGACGAGGATCTCGTGTTCCTGGAACTGTTCGTGGCCCCCGAGTTCCGCGACATCTCGCTGAACCGATGGCTGCGCGCCCTGCCGGAGCAGGTGGTGATGGACCACACCCACCTCACGGCCGAGGACATCCGCAAGATTCCCACCGGCCACCACCCCCTCCTTCCGTGACCCGAAAGGATGACCGGCGGTCTTCGGACCGCCGGCCGCCCCGTGCCTTGGGACCGCCGTGCACAGACGGCCGGCAGTAACGGCTCGATCCCGCCAGATCTTCGGCCACCCGTCCGAATAAATCCGCGAGGACGCAATGACGTTTCCTGCTCATCCGCCATCCCCGTCAGTCAGGCCGTTTCCGGCGACTCCTGCGCTGCCGACGTCCGCAATGGCCGCTGCCGTGCCGCTCGATCTCGCCCATCCGGCGGCTTTCGGGGCGGCCCTCACGGCTATCGCCGGATTTCTCGACGTTGTCGCCTATGTGACATTCAGCCATCTCTACGTTTCCTTCATGAGCGGGAACAGCATTCACCTTGGAATGTCTCTCGCGACATTGCGCGTTTCTGATATCGCGGCCATCAGCGGGGTCGTCGCGGCATTCGTCTTTGGCGCGGCGGCCGGGACACTGCTTCAGGATCACGCAGGCCCGCGCCTCCTGCCGCTCGCACTGGGCATCGAAGCCGGCCTTCTCCTCATCGCCGCCGCAGCGTCCAGCGTCACGCATTCCACGCTCTGCCTTCTGCCGGTCGCGATGGCCATGGGCCTGCAGAACGTGCTGCACCAGATGTCGGGCAAGACTTCAGTCGGCAAGGGCTTCGTCAGCGGCGCGCTGGTGCGCCTCGGCCAATCCATCGCCCGGCTGCGTTCGCGAGAGCCGGATCCGTCCGGCACGGCGACCCTTTTTGTGGGCTGGATGGCCTTCGTCGCCGGCGCGGCCGGCGGGGCGCTCCTGATCGCGCCGCTCGGCCTCGTCGCTTGCCTCCTGCTCGCGGCGGGCGTTCTGGTGGCGCTGCTGATCGCCGATTTCCTCTGTTATTGAAGTCGCTTGCACGCTCCACCGCGCTGCCGGCGGAAGACGCTCCACGCCGCGCCACGGCGCCGCCGCGTCACATCTCGCCGTGAACCGCCTTGACGCAGATCACCTCCCATGCGAATAGTGATCGAACGATAAATAAAAATCGTCCGGGAGGATTACATGATCTCAAGGAGAGGATTCCTGGGAGCGACGGCGGCTGCCGTCTCCTATGGCGCGCTGCCCGCGATGGCCCAGCAACAGCCCATTCGCATCGGCATGCTCACGATCAAATCCGGCGCCCTGGCCGCCGGCGGCCGGCAGATGGAGGACGGCTTCCGCCTGTTCCTGCGGGAGCGTGGAGACCGCGTCGCCGGGCGGCCGGTGGAATTCATCGTGGCCGACACGGGCGGCCAGCCGGCGCTTGCCAAGACGCGGGCGCAGGAGCTGGTGCAGCGGTCGGGCGTGCAGGTGGTGGTGGGGCCGGTCGCGGCCTTCGAGGCTCTGGCGATCAACGATTACTTGCAGGAGGCGGAGATTCCGTTCCTGTGCTGCTCGGCTGCTGCGGAAGATCTCACCCAGCGCCGCCTGAACCCCTGGTTCGTGCGCACCTCCTCCACCTCCGCCCAGCCGTGCCATCCGCTTGGCGACTATGTGGCGCGGGAGCTGAAGTACAAGAAGATCGTCGCCATCGCCGATGATTTCGCCTTCGGCCAGGAGCAGACCTCAGGTTTCCAGAGGACGTTCGAGGCGGCCGGCGGCACCCTCGTGAAGAAATTGTGGGCGCCCCTGAATGTCGCGGACTATGGCTCCTACATTTCGCAGATCGGCGAGCCCGATGCCGTCTTCGCCGCCTTCGCCGGGGCGAACGGCCTGCGCTTCCTGCGGCAGTATTCGGAATATGGCCTGAAGGGAAAAATCCCGCTCATCGGCTCCATGACCACGGTGGATGAGGGTGTGCTGCACAGCATGGGTGATGAGGCCATCGGCATCATCTCCGCCGGCTGGTATTCCGCCGCTCTGCCCGGCGAGGCCAACGCGCGCTTCGTCGACGCGCTGCGCAAACAGACGGGCGTCGATCCCGGCTTCTATTCAGAAGGCGCCTATTCGGCCGGCCTCGCGCTGGAGGCCGCGCTGAAGGCGGTGGACGGCAAAATCGAGGACAAGCAGGCGTTTATGAATGCCCTGCGCAAGGTGGATATCAAGGACGATCCGCGCGGGCCGTGGCGGCTCGACAGCTACGGCAATCCCATCGAGAATATCTACATCCGCAAGACGGAACGTCGCGACGGACGGCTGATGAATACGGTGATCAAGACCTACGAGAACGTCTCGCAGTTCTGGACCTACAAGCCGGAAGCCTTCCTCGCCGCGCCGGTCTACTCGCGCAGCGAGCCCACCCGGCTCTGAGCGCGCGACGCCCCGCGCCCCCCTGCCCACACTCTTGCGAGCACGGTTCCATGATCGTCGACGCCCATAACCACGTCATGCCGGAGGCCATCATCCGGCACCTCGAAAGCCGCGAGGATCTGTTCGGCGTGCGGGTCGACCGGGCGGAGGGCGCAACGCGCCTCGCCCACCGCGAAGGCTTCGCTTATCCCCTGTTCGAGGAGTTTCTCACCCCCGCCGCGAAGATCGAGGCGCTGGACCGCCGGGGCCTCGACGCCGCGATCATCTCGCCCTCGCCCACCCTGTTCTTCTACCGCGTTCCGCCGCAGGCGGAGGCGGAGTTTGTGCGGCGCCTCAACGACGAGATCGCGACCTTCGCCGCCGCTGCCCCCCAGCGACTGCGGCCCATGGGCACCCTGCCCATGCAGTCGCCCGACGCCGCAGTCGCCGAGATCGAGCGCATCGTCTCCGACCTCGGCATGCGATCGGTGATGATCGGCTGCCACATCGACGGCGCCGCCCTCTCCGAGCCGAAGTTCAGGCCCGTGCTGCGGCGTGCGGCGGAGCTCGGCGTGCTCATCCTCACCCATCCCTATTACTTCGGAGCCAAGGCCGGTTTCGAGAAATACTACCTCACGAACCTTGCCGGAAATCCGCTCGACACCGCCATCATGGCAGCAGACCTGATTTTTAGCGGGGTGATGGAGGAGCTTCCCGACCTGAAGGTCGCGCTCTCCCATGGCGGCGGCTTCCTGCCCTATCAGATCGGCCGGCTCGTCCACGGCTGGAAGGTGCGGCGCGAGGCGCAGACCATCGCGACCTCGCCCAAGGAGCTGTTCCGGCGTTTCTATTTCGACACCATCACCCATGATGCCGGGGCGCTCGCCTATCTCATCGATCTCGTCGGGCCGGAGCATGTGCTGCTCGGCACCGATATTCCCTTCGACATGGCGGACGAGACCGCGCTGGACACGCTCGATGCCGTGCCCGGCCTCTCCGCCGATGCGCGCGCCCGCATCACCGGCCTCAACGCCTGGGCACTGACCGGCGGCTGACCGCCGCATCCCGACGAAACGGAGACACACATGGCACTCACCCTGGAACCGGCTTCGGCCGGAACGCCCCGTCACGACCCCATCAAGGGCCTGTTCATCGACGGCCGCATGGTCGATCCCGGCCCGCGCGCACTCATGAACATCACCGCCCCGCGCGACGCCACCACCATCGCGCAGGTGATCGAGGCGAGCGCGGAGGATGTGGACCGCGCGGTCGCCAGCGCCGACGCGGCGTTCCGCTCCAAGGAGTGGCGCTCCATGTCGGTGCGCACCCGGGCGCGGCTGGTGAACAAGCTCGCCGACGTGATGGAAGCCCATCTCGACGAACTGTTCGAGCTGGAGACGCTGAACAACGGCCGCCCGGTGCGCGAGACCCGCGCCCAGCTCGCCCGCGTGCCCGACCTCTTCCGCTACAACGCCGGCCTCGCCATGGCGCGGCGCGACGATGTGATCCCGGTGGAGGGCGACTATCTCACCTACGCCCGCCGCCTGCCGGTGGGGGTCGTGGCCAATGTGACGCCCTTCAACCACCCGCTGCTGATTGCCTGCCGCAACCTCGCCCCGACCTTCGCCTCCGGCTGCACCACCGTGGTGAAGCCGTCCGAATACACGCCGCTGACCACGCTGCGCCTCGCCGAGATCTTCTCGGAAGCCGGCCTGCCGCCGGGCGTGTTCAACGTGGTGACCGGCCCCGGCGCCGTCACCGGGCGGGCGCTGTCGGAGCACCCCGGCATCCGCAAGCTGGTGCTCACCGGCGGCACGGAAGCCGGACGCCGGGCGGGCGCGGCCGCCGCCAGCAATTTCGCGCGCCAGACGCTGGAGCTGGGCGGCAAGACGCCGGTGGTGGTGTTCGACGATTTCGACCTCGACCAGGCGGTGAACTATGCCGCCTTCGGCGCCTTCGTCGGCGCCGGGCAGACCTGCGTCTGCGCCGCACGGCACATCGTGCAGCGCTCCATCTACGATGCGTTTGTCGAGAAGCTCGCGGCCAAGGCGAAGGCCATCGCCGTCGGCGACCCCTTTGACGCCGCAACCCAGATGGGGCCGGTGATCTCCGAGCGGCAGCGCGCACGTGTGCTGGAATTCGCCCGCATCGGCATCGAGGAGGGCGCGCGGCTGGTGGCGGGCGGGCGCGTGCCGCCGGCCCTAGCCAACAGCCACGGCTTCTATGTGGAGCCCACCGTTTTCGCCGACGTGGACCCGCGCATGCGCATCTTCCAGGAAGAGGTGTTCGGCCCGTTCACGGTGGTGACACCGTTCGACACCGAGGACGATGCCGTGCGCATCGCCAACGACAGCCCCTACGGCCTCGCCGCCGCCGTCCGCACCCGCGACATCGCCCGCGCCCATCGCGTGGCCGACCGCATCGAGGCCGGCATCGTCTGGATCAACGACCACCACCGCGTGGACGCCGCCTCGCCCTGGGGCGGCTTCAAGCTCTCGGGCATCGGCCGCGAGTTCGGGAAGGAGGCGTTCGACGCCTATTTCGACGTGAAGGCGGTGATGGTCAACGTGGGCGACCAGCCATTCGACTGGTTCGACATGAGCGCCCCCACCCAACGGCTGAACTGAAACCGCCCGCCCCCGCGGCGGCCCCTGGAGATGGCCTCCATGTTCTGGATCAACGGTTTCCTGAACAGCTTCGCGTTCGGCGCGATCCTGTTCCTGCTGGCGGTCGGGTTTTCCCTGATCTTCGGCCTCATGCGGGTCGCGAACCTCGCCCACGGCGCCCTGTTCATGCTGGGAGGCTATATCGCCACCTCCGCGGTGGGGCTGGGCTTCGCGGGGGCGGTGCTGGTGGCCGGGGCGGCATGCGCCGTGTTCGGCGGCATCCTCGAGCGCACGCTCATCCGCCGGCTGGCAGGGCGCGAGCTGGCGCAGGTGCTGGGCACGCTCGGCCTCGCCTTCATCATCGCCGACCAGTGTCTCCTCGTGTGGTCGGGCGACCCCATCGCCCAGCCAGCGCCGGAGGCGCTGCGCGGCGCGGTCGGGTTCGGCGGCATCGTCTTCCCCGCCTACCGGCTGGCTCTGGTGGCGTTGGCGCTGGTGGCATTCGTCGGCATCTGGGCACTGGTGGAGCGCACCACGCTGGGCGCCCGCATCCGCGCGGCGGTGGATGACCGGGAGATGGCGCGGGCCATGGGCATTCCCGTCTCGCGCCTGTTCACCACCGTCTTCTGCCTCGGCGCCGGGCTCGCCGGCATCGGCGGGGCGCTCGCGGCGCCCATCATGTCGGTCTATCCGGGCCTTGATTCCGAAATGCTGCCGCTGGCGCTCCTCGTGGTCATCCTTGGCGGCATCGGCTCGCTCACCGGTGCGCTGGCGGGCAGCCTCGTCATCGGCCTCGTCTACACTTTCGGGCAGATGCTTCTGCCCGATCTCGCCTACGTCATTCTGTTCCTGCCCATGGTGGTGGTGCTCGCCGTGCGGCCCCAGGGCTTCTTCGGGAGGCAAGCCGCATGAAAAACCCTGGCCTCAAGACCCTCGGTATCCTCCTCATCTGCGCGGCGGCGGTTCCCCTCGTGCTGCCAGGGCCGTTCTATCTGTCCATCGCCACGCAGGTTCTGGTCTACGGCCTGTTCGCGGTGAGCGTGAACCTCATCGCGGGCTATTGCGGCATGGTCTCCCTGGGCCACGCCGCCTTCCTCGGCATCGCCGGCTATGCCTTCGCGCTGCTGACGACCAGCACCGGCTGGCCGCTCTGGGCGGCGATCCCGGCGGCTGTGACGCTGTCGGTGGCGGCGGGCGCGCTGTTCGGCCTCGTGGCGCTGCGCACCTCAGGCCTGAGCTTTCTCATGATCACGCTCGCGCTGGGCCAGATCGTGTGGGGCATCGCCTTCCGCTACGTGGACCTCACCAATGGCGAGAACGGCATCTCCATGCCCCGCTTCCAGGGGCTGCTGGCCAGCGGCACGGGGCTTTACTACCTGTGCCTCGCGGTGACGGCGGGCTGCCTCGCGCTCGTCACCATCCTCGCCGGCTCGCCGCTCGGCGCCTCCATGCAAGGTGTGCGCGACCAGCCCCGGCGCATGAGCACGCTGGGCTATGACGTGTGGCGCATCCGCTATGCGGCCTATGTGCTCTCGGCGGGCATCGCCGGCATCGCGGGCGTGCTCTACATGCTGCTGTTCCGCTTCATCAGCCCGCACACGCTTTCTTTGACGGTCTCGTCGGAAGCGGTTCTGATGGTGATCGCTGGCGGGCTCGGCACCACCTTCGGCCCCGTCGTCGGCGCGGCGCTGGTGGTGCTGCTGAAGAATGTCGCCAGCGCCTATACGGATCGCTGGCCGACGCTGCTCGGCCTCATCTTCCTCTTCATCATCGTGGTGGTGCCCGAAGGCCTCCTGCCCGGCGCGCGGCGGCTGATGCGGACCTTCGGCAGCCGCCTGGCCACGCGGCGTGGCCCGACGCCCATTCCCGCCAGCCCCATCAAGGAGGCACGCCCGTGACAGCACTCCGGATCGACGATCTGCACAAGAGCTTCGGCGGCCTGCACGTCATCCAGGGCGTGAACTTCACCGTCGAGCCGGGCGAGCGGCGCCTCCTGCTTGGCCCGAACGGCGCGGGGAAGACCACGCTGTTCAACCTGATCGCCGGCGACCTCAGGCCCACCGCCGGCCAGATCCGCCTCGCCGACCAGGATGTGTCGGACCTGCCCACCTTCCGGCGCGCGGCGCGCGGCATCGGCCGCACGTTCCAGATCCTCACCCTGTTCGCCCGCGAGAGCGTGATCGGCAACGTCATCATGGCCCTGCTGGGTGGACGCCCGCAGCGCTGGAAGCCCTATGGCGCAGTGGCGACGGACCCCGTCTTAAGGCGCGAGGCGCTGGAGGTGCTGGCGCGGGTGCGGCTCGACACGCTGGCCGACCGGCCGGTGTCGGAGACTTCCTACGGCGAAAAGCGCCGGCTGGAGATCGCCATGGCACTGGCGCAGGCCCCGCGCATCCTCCTGATGGACGAGCCCCTGGCCGGCCTGTCGAAGGAGGAGCGCGGGACGGTGAGCGCGCTTCTCGCCGAGCTGCCACGTGACCTCACCATCCTGATGATCGAGCACGACATGGATGTCGCACTCGCCTTCGCCGAGAAGATCGCCCTCCTGCACTATGGCCGCCTGATCGTGGACGGCACGCGCGAGGAGG
This sequence comes from Xanthobacter aminoxidans, assembly GCF_043193615.1. Classification (NCBI taxonomy): domain Bacteria; kingdom Pseudomonadati; phylum Pseudomonadota; class Alphaproteobacteria; order Hyphomicrobiales; family Xanthobacteraceae; genus Xanthobacter; species Xanthobacter aminoxidans. The sequence goes on from NZ_JBAFUS010000001.1 coordinate 1,242,179, forward strand.
TGATCGCGGACCCGAGGACCAGGGAGGCCTATCTTGCCCAGTGACGCCGCGCTCTCGCTCTCGGCCCTCAACGCCTTCTACGGCGACAGCCACATCCTGCACGACGTCTCGCTGGAGGTGGCACCGGGGCGCATCCTTGCCCTGCTCGGACGCAACGGCGCGGGCAAGACCACCTGCATGAACGCCCTCGCCGGCCTTCTCCCCACCCGCACCGGGCGGATCGCGCTCAACGGGCGGGACATCTCCGCCTTCTCGCCCGAGGCCATCTGCCAGGCCGGGCTCGCGCTGGTGCCGCAGGGGCGGCGCATCTTCCGCAGCCTCAGCGTGGAGGAGAACCTCGCGGTCGCCCGCTGCCCCCGGCCGCCGGACGGGCGGGTGGCGTGGACGGACGAGGACATCTACGGCCTCTTCCCCCGCCTGAAGGAGCGGCGGCGGCATCCGGCCGGGCTCATGTCCGGCGGCGAGCAGCAGATGCTGGCCATCGGCCGCGCGCTGGTGACCGCGCCGCGCGTGCTGCTGATGGACGAGCCAACGGAAGGCCTCGCGCCGCAGATCGTCGCCGAGGTGGGCGGCATCGTCGGCCGGCTGCGCGCCGCCGGGCTGTCGGTGATCCTGGTGGAGCAGCACATGGCCTTCGCCCTGAAGCTCGCCGACGAGGTGGTGGTCATCAGCACCGGGCGGGTGGTGGACAAGGCCCCGGCTTCGGCCTTCCAGGCCGATCCGGCGCGGCTGGAGGAGCATCTGGGGGTTCACTGAGGGGCGCGAAGAATCGGCCCCTGACCTTCCGGCATCTCGTCGCAGGGTGATGAATCGCACGCGAGCCGTGCTAGGATTGATCGTCCGATAAAGACCGGGTGCCCCCATTGCCGTCCTCAAAAGCCCCCTCCCCCCAGCGTCGTCGCCTTTCCCCTGCGGACCGGGAGCGGGATATCGTGGCGGGGGCCGTGGCCTTCTTCGCCGAATTCGGTTTCGACGGGGCGACACGGGATCTGGCGCAGCGGCTCGGCATCACCCAGCCGCTGCTCTACCGCTATTTTCCCGGCAAGGATGCACTACTCGATCGGGTCTACCAGGAGGTTTACCAGAGCCGCTGGCAGAGCGAATGGGAAACCGCCATCGCCGACCGCTCCATCCCCATCGAGGAGCGCCTGAAGCGCTTCTACCGGGCGTATGCCGCCGTCATCCAGACCTATGAATGGGTGCGGTTGTTCATGTTCGCCGGGCTCAAGGGCCTCGACTTCAACAGCCGCTATCTCGCCTTCCTGCGCGCCCGGTTGTTCGAGCGCATGGTCATCGAGATCCGCGCCTCCAGCGGCCTCGACGAGACCGCCCCCGTGAGCGAGGAAGAGATCGAGCTCATCTGGTCGCTGCACGCGGGAATCTTCTACATCGGCGTGCGCAAGTTCATCTACGGCATGCCCATTCCCGCCGACCCCGAAGCCGACATCGACGTGAAGGTCAACGCCTTCCTGAACGGCGCCCCAGCGGCCTTCGCCTCGGTCATCGGCCCGGCCAAGCCTGCGCGCAAGAAAGCGGCGGTGCGGAAATAATCAATTGATAAATTAATTTGACGGCGGTCAAATTCCGCGTCACTATCTATCATCCGATAAATAATCGGACGGCGTCGCCCAGCCCGGCACAGACCGGCCAACGGCGATCCGACGCGACCACACGCAGGCTCGCGCGGGCCGGCCCTCGCACAGGCGAGCGGCCTGCCGCCTTTCAGGAGCCGAGGGAGGACACCATGCCAACGAACACCCCCGCCGCAGGTCCGGCGGAGCGCCCCACCATGCGCGCCGCGAAGCCCAAGCGCGCCGTCATCATCGGCGGCTCCATCTGCGGCCTCTTCGCCGCGCTCCTGCTGCGCAAGGCCGGCTGGGATGTGGCCGTCTTCGAGCGCATCGGCAGCGAGCTCGCCGGACGCGGCGCCGGCATCGTCACCCATCCCGAGCTGTTCGACGTGATCGGCAAGACCGGCCTCGACGTCACGGAGGCGCGGGTGGGTGTGGGTGTCAGCGGGCGGCGCGTGTTCGGGCCGGACGGACGCATCACCGGCCAGCTCGACCTGCCGCAGGTACTCACCTCCTGGGGCCACCTCTACCGCCTGCTGCGCTCCGCTCTGCCGGACGACAGCTATCACCACGGCCGTAACCTCGTCAGCGTCGAGGACGGGGCCGAGCGCGTGCGCGCGCACTTCGCCGACGGTACCGTGGAGGAGGCGGACCTGCTGGTGGGCACGGACGGCCTGTTCTCCACCGTGCGCGCCGCTTTCCTGCCGGAGGCCAAGCCCACTTATGCGGGCTATGTGGCCTGGCGCGGACTGGTGGATGAGAGCACGCTCTCGCCGGAAACCCGCGCCGCGCTGTGCGGCCACTTCTCCTTCAGCCTGCCCCCCGGCGAGCAGATGCTCGGCTATCCGGTGGCGGGCGCGGATGAGCAGCTGGACGAAGGCCACCGCCGCTACAATTTCGTCTGGTACCGGCCCGCCGCCAGCGACGGCCAGCTGGCCGAGTTGCTGACCGACGTGGATGGCACCCGGCATCCCCTCTCCATTCCCCCGCACCTCATCCGGCCCGAGGTGGTCGCGGGAATGCGCGCCGATGCTCACCGGCTGCTCGCGCCGCAGTTCGCCGAGGTGGTGGAGCGCACGCAGCAGCCTTTCCTGCAGGCGATCCAGGATCTGGAAAGCCCGCGCCTGCGACTGTCGCCCCATGTGGTGATCCTGGGCGATGCCGCTTTCGTCGCACGCCCCCACGTGGGCATGGGCGTGACCAAGGCGGCCGCGGATGCCGCCGCTCTCGCCGCTGCCCTCGCCGACAGTACGGACGTGGAAGCGGCGCTGGCCGCCTTCGAGGCCAAGCGCCTCGCCTTCGGCCGCGCCGTGGTGCAGCGGGCACGGCATCTCGGGGCCTATATGCAAGCGCAGATTCTCGACGAGGAGCAGCGCGCCCGCGCCGAGCGGCACCGGCACCCCGACGCCGTGATGAGCGAAACCGCCGTCGCCACGGGGCTTGCCGCATGAAGCCCGACGGCGCCTTCCCCCCTCGCCCGCACGCGCGGCCCCGCGATGCGGCCGCCCGCATCGAGGCCATCCGGCAGAACTCCAACTTCCGCCGCCTCGCCTCTATCCGCGCCCGGCTTGGCCTCTCCATGGCCGCGCTGATGGCAACGCTTTATTTCGCCTACATCCTCACCGTGGCGCTGAAGCCCAGCGCTCTCGGCACGCCGGTGCTGCCGGATGCGGTCTCCACCTGGGGCATCGTCGCAGGCGTCGGCCTGCTCGGCCTCGGCTTCGTGCTGACCGCGATCTACGTCGCCGTCGCCAACCGCACCTTCGACCGCCTCACCCGGAATCTCAGGGAGGAGGTGCAATGAGACTGTCTACGCTCAACCGTGCGGCCCTCGCCGCCATCTTGACTGGCTGCGCCGCCAGCCCGGCCTGGGCCGCCGGCGCCATCGAAGGCGGTACCCGCCAGCCCATCAATTCCGTGGCGATCAGCCTCTTCCTGCTGTTCGTGGCGGTCAGCTTGGGCGTCACCTGGTGGGCGGCCCGCAAGGGCACCGGCGGCGCGCAGGATTATTACGCCGCCGGCGGCGGCCTCAGCGGCTTCAAGAACGGCCTCGCCATCGCCGGCGACTACACCTCCGCCGCGACCTTCCTCGGGGTGACGGCGCTGGTCTACACCTCCGGCTATGACGGGATGATCTACGCCATCGGGTTCCTCGTGGGCTTCCCGATGATCCTGTTCCTCATCGCCGAGCCGCTGCGCAATCTCGGGCGCTACACCTTCGCGGACGTGGCGGCCTATCGGCTCTCGGAAGTGCCGGTGCGGGTGGTGGCGGCCACCAACACGCTGGTGATTGTGCTGCTCTACCTCATCGCCCAGATGGTGGGGGCGGGCAAGCTCATCGAGCTGCTGTTCGGCCTGCCCTATTGGGTGGCGGTGGGCCTCGTGGGCCTGCTGATGATGGCCTATGTCACCTTCGGCGGCATGCTCGCCACCACCTGGGTGCAGATCATCAAGGCCGTGCTGCTGCTTACCGGCTCGGTGGTGATGTCCCTGCTCATCCTCGGCCATTTCGGCTTCAGCCTGGAGGCACTGTTCGCCCGCGCCGCGGCGCTGCACCCCAAGGGCGCGGCCATCATGGCGCCGGGCGGGTTGGTGAAGGATCCCATCTCGGCCATTTCGCTGGGCGTGGCCCTCGTGTTCGGCACCGCCGGGCTACCGCACATCCTGATGCGCTTCTTCACCGTGGCGGATGCCCGGCAGGCGCGCACCTCCGTGCTGGTGGCGACCGGCTTCATCAGCGTCTTCTACACGCTGCTGTTCGTGCTCGGCTTTGGCGCCATCGCCTTCGTGATGTCGGATCCGAGCTTCAAGGACGCGACCGGCGCTGTGGTGGGCGGCACCAACATGGTGGCCCTGCACCTCGCCAACGCGCTCGGTGGCTCGGTGCTGCTCGGCTTCATCTCGGCCGTGGCCTTCGCCACCATCCTTGCGGTGGTGTCAGGCCTCACCATCGCCGGGGCGTCGGCGGCCAGCCACGATCTTTATGCCCGCGTCATCCGGCGCGGCAAGGCCTCGGAACAGGAGGAGGTGCGGGTCTCCAAGGCGGCTGCGGTGGTCATCAGCCTGCTCGCCATGGCCCTCGGGCTCCTGTTCGAGAACCAGAACATCGCCTTCATGGTGGGCCTCGTCTTCGCCATCGCGGCGAGCGCGAACTTCCCCGTCATCGTGCTGTCGGTGTCCTGGCCCGGCCTCACCACGCGCGGCGCCGTCACCGGCTCGGTGACCGGCCTCGTGGTCGCCCTCGTGCTTGTGGCGCTGAGCCCCAGCGTGTGGACGACCACGCTGAAGCTCGGCCCCGCACCCTTCCCCTATGACAATCCCGCGCTGTTTTCCGTGCCGCTCGCCTTCCTGGTCTCGATCGTCATCTCGCTGGCGGATCGCAGCACGGCGGCCGAGCGCGTGCGCGCGGCCTTCACCGCCCAGCACGTGCGGGCGCAGACCGGCTTCGCGGTGGACTGAAACGCCAGACAGACAGGGAAAAACCCAATGAACATCAGCACCAACGCCACCTACGCTAATATCGAGGCGCCCCTTGCATGGCCCGAGGCCCTGCGGGCGGATCTGCATGCCAGCCGCGGCAACGGCCGCGTCGGCAGCCGCCTCGTCTCGCAGAGCGACCGCGTGCGGGTGTGGCATCTCGCCCTCAAGCCCGGCGAGCGCATCGGCTTCCACACCCATGTGCTCGACTATTTCTGGACAGCGGTGACCGGCGGTCGCGCCCGATCCCATTATGCGGACGGGCGAGTGGCCGAAGTGACGTATGAGGCCGGCGACACCAAGCACCACCATTTCGGCCCGGGCGAGTTCATGATGCATGACCTCACCAATATCGGGGACACCGAACTGGTGTTCACCACCGTCGAGTTCCTGGACAGCGACAACCCGCCGCTCAAGGTCGACTGAATCGCGGGCTGGTCGCTGACCGCAGCGGGAAAGACCCGGACAAATAGAAAAGGGGCCGCCGAAGCGGCCCCTTTTTTTCTCATGGCGGACGGCGCGCGTCAGTTGTCGTCGGCGTCGTGGGCGGGGCCGGACTGGGCGTTGCCGATCTCGAAGGGGCGCTCGGAGACGTAGTAGGGGCCGGGGGTGCCGAAGGCGCTGGGACGCTCGAGGCGACGCTCCTCGCGGGCCACGGCCGCCGGGGAGGTCGGGAACAGGCTCCCCTGCGCGGAGACCGCATACTGCTCCACGTTCTCCTTCTGGATGGTCGGGTCGGCGAAGGCCGAACCCACGGACGAGACGAGCACCACGGCGACACCGGCGGCGAGGACAGTAGACTTGATGGACATGGCAAGCACTCCGTTGTTGATGAAATGAATTTAGAAGATGCTGCCGAGCACGAATATTATCCCGTAATTTAATCTTCTCATATGCTTCGATAGATCCGTATACGTGGGTATGACCTCCGATCTCCGAAACGAGAGCCGCACCGGACTGCGCCCGTCGCCGGAGCGCCAACGGCGCGAGGCCGGCGCGTTGCCACACCGGCCTCTGGCCATTCGGATCGAAAGGAGACGAGCGCGCGTCGCGCCTGCGCGCAGTGCTAGGCCTGATGCGCGGAGCCGAGGGCGCGCGCAGGCGCCGCAACGCCGTGTGGCGTGCGGACCATCTGTTCCGACCTCCAGCGATGCGGGGTCGTGGCGGCGAAACGCCGGAAGACGGTGGTGAAGTGGGCCTGGGTCTGGAAGCCGACGCTGAAGGCGACCTGCGCCAGCGGCTCATCGCTTTCCATCATGAGCTTCTGGGCGCGCTCCACGCGCAGCCGCAGCAGATATTCGTGCGGCTTGACGCCCGTCGAGATGCGGAACTGCGCGGCGAAATGCATCCGGCTGAGCCCCGCAACGCGGGCCATCTCAGCCAGCGTTAGGGCCTCCCAATAGTGCTCCTCCATGAAGGACAGCACCCGCTTGAGGCGCCACGCCACCAGTCCGGACCGGGCGCGCGCCGGCTTCGGAGCCGGCATAGCCCGGTCATCAGGCGCTGGGTGCGGCGCAAGAAGCTTGAGGCGCCGGACCTCGGCATTGAGGTCCGCATGGGCCTGCGCCGGAAGTACGGCGTCTGCGGCGGATGGCGCGGCATGGAACGACATGCTGGAGACCCCGAATGCTGAAGGGCGGTTCGGCGCAGTTCCTCCGCGGAGCCCGGACCGGCACCGGCGCGTGAGCTGCGGTACCGAGCCGTTCCGGCGGAAAGACTTGCGCTTCGCCGATTGGAAACCCAGCATCCGCGACCGGCGTCTTTTGCTCCATTCTACTTGGGGTTCGGCGCTCATATGATCGGGTGCGCGCGGGCATACCTTGGTATAGGCGGCTAGACTTTGCGTTTAGCGGGCTTGAGCCGACCGCCCGTTTTTGCTGCACTACTGCCTCGCGAGCCGGCAAACGCGCCGTTCAAACTGGCAAGATCGAGGTATATGTCGGTGATACCGAAGCACGACGCCGGGCAGCCGGCAGCCGCACAACAGACGTCCGACCGCTGCGCTCCGGCACATCGCCAGGCGCAAACCACACTCTCGAGGGCATGATGTCGGGTCTGGCCGGTCCCTTGTCCAGCAACAGTGCGGATGCCCCCGCCCGGGGGTGGACCGGCTGGGTCCTTGTCGCACTGCTGTGTCTCTCGATCTTCCTGGTGGATACGCTCTCGCCGCTCGATATGGCCATTGCCGTGCTCTACGTGGTCGTTGTGCTCTTGAGCGCGGGCCTGTTCGGGCGCACGGGGCTGCTGGTCGTCGCCGGGGCCTGCGTCATGCTGACGATGTTGAGCTTCGTCATCATGCACGCCACCGACTACAACATCTCCTCCACCATGCGGTGCTTCGTCAGCGTCGCCGCCATCACAGTCACCACCGTTCTCTCGCTGCGCAACCAGCAGGCCACGGGCGCGCTGAGGGAACAGGCCGCGCTGCTCGATCTCTCCCACGATGCCATCTTCGTGCGGAACCTCGCCGACACGATCGTCTACTGGAACCACGGTGCCGAGCAGCTTTACGGCTGGACCCGGGCCGAGGCCCTGGGGCAGCAGGCCGGCGCGCTGCTGAAGACCGTCTTTCCGTCCTCCCGCGCGGACATCATGGGCATCCTGCTCAAGACCGGGCAATGGGAGGGCGAGATCGTCCAGACCACCCGCGACGGGCGCAAGCTGGTCTGCACGAGCCGCTGGTCGCTCCAGCGCGATGTGCGCGCGCGGCCCATGGGCACCATGGAGACCAACCACGACATCACCGAGCGGCAGAAGGCCGAGCAGGAGCTGAATCAGGTCCGGAGCGACCTTGCCCATGTCACCCGCGTCAGCACCATGGGCGAACTCACCGCCTCCATCGCCCACGAGGTCAACCAGCCGCTCGCGGCGGTGGTGACCAATGGCGAGGCCTGCCTGCGGTGGCTGCGCCGTCCGGTGGCCGACCTCGGCGAGGCGGCAGCCTCCGTCACCCGCATGATCGCGAACGCCCGCCGCGCCAGCGAGGTGGTGGAGCGGCTGCGCGCCTTCGCCCGGCGCGGAGAACCGCTGCGCGACGCGCTCGACAGCGCCGAGCTGGTGGAGGATTGCGTGCTGCTGCTGGAGCGGGAGCTGTCGAACCACCGCGTCAGGCTCGAACTCGCCCTCACTCCCGATTTGCCGCGCATCGAAGGCGACCGCATCCAACTGCAGCAGGTGCTCATCAATCTGGTCCTCAACGCCATCCAGGCCATGGACGAGGTGCCCGAGGGCCAGCGTGTCCTGAACATCCGCAACGCGATCGAAACACCGCCGTGGTCGATGGACGGCGCTGCGGAGCTGACCATTTTCGTGCGCGATACTGGACCGGGGATCTCGCCGGACGTGTTCGCCTCCCTGTTCTCGCCCTTCGTTTCCACGAAGCAGGATGGGATGGGCCTCGGCCTCTCCGTCTCCCGCTCGATCGCGCAGGCCCATGGCGGCCGGATCGACGCCACGCCTCACCCCGAGGGGGGAATGTGCTTCACCCTCACCATGCCCCTTGCGAGCACGCCCCCCTCATCCAACACCAGGGACAACCGCCCGTGACCAGTCGACCGCTGACCCGCCCGGCGCAGCCCCCGAGCGCCCCCATCGTGATCGTCGTGGACGATGACGCCAGCCTGCGCGACGCGCTGTCCAGCCTGTTCCGCTCCATCGGCCTCGAGGTGGCGCTCTTCGCCTCCGCCGCCGAGCTTCTGGCCGCCAAGCTGCCGGATGCGCCGCGCTGCCTGGTCCTGGATATCCGCCTGCCGGGCGTGAGCGGGCTCGACTTCCAGGCGCAGCTGGCACGCTCCGACATGGAGCTGCCTATCATCTTCATGACCGGGCATGGCGACATTCCCATGAGCGTGCGCGCCATGAAGGCGGGCGCGGTGGACTTCCTCACCAAGCCGTTCCGCGATCAGGACATGCTGGATGCGGTCTCCGCCGCCATCGAGATCGACCGGGGCCGCCGCGCCGAGCGCGCCTCCTCCTCGAAGCTGCGCGCGCTTTACGACACGCTGACCGAGCGCGAGCGGCAAATCATGGCGCTGGTGACCTCCGGCCTCATGAACAAGCAGGTCGCTGCCGAGGTGGGACTGAGCGAAATTACCGTGAAGATTCATCGCGGTAACGTCATGCGCAAGATGGAGGCCCACTCCCTCGCGGATCTGGTCCGGATGGCGGAGGCCCTGGGGCTCAGTGCGAAAAGCTAGAGTTGCAAACGTCTGTATGATTACGGGTTGGGCAGGCGGCAGGCTATATAGGGTCAGACCGGCGCGTCATCGCGTGCCGAATGATTGCACGTCGAGGTGCCCCGAGTGTCACGCGCGCCAACCATAACGATTATCGATGACGACGAATCCGTTCGCGTCGCTACGGAAAGTCTCGTCCGCTCCCTTGGGTTCGGCGCGCGATCCTTCGCGTCCGCCGAGGACTTCCTCGGCTCCACGGAGCGCAGCAGGACCGCGTGCGTCATCACCGACGTCCAGATGCCGGGCATGAGCGGCGTCGAGCTTCAGAGCCGGCTGCGCGCCGAAGGCGACCCTGTGCCGCTGATCTTCATCACCGCCTTTCCCGAGGATCGCATCCGCCGGCAGGTGGACGCGGCCGGCGCCTTCGGCTTCCTGGCCAAGCCGTTCGACGGGAACGAAATGATCGATTGCATCGATCGCGCGCTGCAGGCCTCCCCGCGCCGCTGAAGCGCCGACGCGCTCGCGGCCTTTCGCGCCCTGCCCCCTCTGCCCCTGGATCTGCGCTGCGGCGACCCTCACGGGTTCGCGCGCACGCGCCTGCGCGCCTTCGATGCCGGAGCGCCGGCACCGCCGCTGCCCCATACCCTCGTATGATCCAGGCAAACGAGCGCCCAATTCATTCGTCCTGGCCCCGGTCCTATGGTGGCCACCGTGACATTCACAGAGCGGTCGCCGCGGCATCTCAGCCACCTCCCGACCGCCCCCTACAGCTTTTCCATAAGGACGACACCCATGGACAAGACCATTGCGAAACTGCGCCAGCAGGCGCCCCTGCGGACCCCCACCGATCTCGGCGAAGACGCCACCCGCGACATTGCCGGCGCCCTCACCGTTCTTCTCGCCGACATGTTCGCGCTTTATCTGAAGACCAAGAATTTCCACTGGCACATGTCCGGTCCGCACTTTCGCGACTACCATCTTCTGCTGGACGACCATGGCGACCAGATCTTCGCCACCACCGACGCCATCGCCGAACGGGCTCGCAAGGTGGGTGGCACGACGCTGCGGTCGGTGGGCCACATCGCGCGCCTCCAGCGTCTCCCCGACAATGACGCGGACTTCGTGACCGCCGAGGACATGCTGGCCGAGCTCGGCGAGGACAACAAGCGCCTCATCACCTTCCTGCGGGAAGCCCATGTCGTCTGCGAGAACTACAACGACGTCGCCACCACCAGCCTCATCGAGGTCTGGATCGACGAGGCCGAACGTCGCGTGTGGTTCCTCTTCGAAGCCACCCGCTCGCACTGACCTCTCCCTCCCCTTCCTCCCCGCCTGAACCCGCCGGCCAAGCCCGGCGGGCTTTTTTGTGCGCGCCGCCCGGATAGAGCGAAGAGCCGGTCTTCCAGCGCATCCGCCCGCACAAAGCGAGAAGGCCGGCGCCCTCAGGGGACGCCGGCCTTTTCGTTGCAGCGCATGTCGGGTGGTTCACGCCCCCGGCGAAGTGGCATCCTGGGCCGGGCCCCAGTGGGAGTCGGGCTGGGCCGGCTGGCCGATGAACGGGCGGGCGGAATTCATGGCCCGCAGCTTGGCGGCGGAGGGCTGCTGGAAGATGTCGAACGGCTGGACCACGGCGCCCGACTGGGCATCGAAAAAGGCGGTTTCGCCGCGCGCTTCGGTGGGGAAGCTGGTGTCGGCGCGGGCGGTGCCCGCAACACCGGCCACCACGAAGGCGAGAGCACCGAACGCCATGATGAACTTAGAATTCGCAGTCATGAGAACCTCCTGTGTTTTCGATGATTTAGTTTTACATTCCGCGGCCTTCGCCGGTATCGAACTCAAATTCATTCCATGAATATCGATGTTTCGCCGAACTATACGTCAGTTTACTTTTCGTCATTCCGCCCCCTCAACCATCGGCCATGCCGGGCGCCACGGGCAGGGCGACCTCCTCGGCATCGGTCTCCCGCAGCAGCTTGTGCGCCAGATCGATGGGGATGCGCCGGCGCTGGACGAGGCCGACGATGGATCGGCGCTCAGCCTGGATGGCGAGGAGATGCATCCGCCGCTCTTCCGGCCACGCGGCCGTTCCGCCATCGACACCCTCGGCCTGAAGCTGGGCGAGGCGATGCCGGTAATGGTCGGCCACGATGGCGGCGACGGTCGGCGCGTCGGCCCCGGCCGTCAGCGTCTCGGCCGTCTCCGCGAGCGCGTCCAGGGCGGCCTGCAGCGCCTCGGCGCGGGCATCGCGCTCCTGCGTCGCATCGGCGACATCGGGCGGCACATCAATGCCCCGCAGGAGGATGGGCAACGCCACGTTGGCAAGCGCCAGAGACACGAGAATGACCGCGGCGGCGATGAACACGGCAAGATCCCGTGCGGGAAAAGGCACGCCGCCCGTCAAGACCAGCGGCAGGCTGAGCGCGGCGGCGAGCGTGACCGCGCCGCGCACCCCGCCGAACGCCATCACCGCCACCAGGCGCCATCGCGGAATAGGGCGCGGCGCGCCGCTTTGCCCCCGGCTGGCGGGCCAGCAGCAGAGCGCGGCGAGCACCCACGCGAAGCGCAAGGCTGCGAGCGCGAGAACCGTGGCCGCCACATAGAGCCCGAGCCACCCCACGGCGTGGTGTCCGCCCTCGGCGATGCTGCGCGCCGCGCCGCTGAGGATGCCCGGCATCTGCTCGCCCAGCAGCAGGAACATGACGCCGTTGAGGGTGAACTGGAGCGTCTCCCACACCGCGCCGCGCCGAAGACGCGTGAGGGGCAGCGCGCGGCCGGACACCTCGATGCGGCTCATCATCATGCCGGCGGCCACGGCGGCGAGCACGGCGGAGCTGCCCGCGGCTTCGGCCAGCAGATAGGCGCCGTAGGGAATGAGCAGGCTGATGAGAATCTGGCCGGAGGTGTCCTCGCCCACCCGGCGCACCATGAAGGCCTTGGCCGTGGCCACCATCCAGCTGAAGGCGATGCCGATGGCGATGCCGCCCCCGGCCGCCCAGACAAAGGCGGCGAGGGAATCAAGCACCGGCACCGTCCCCGTCACCACTGCAGCGATGGCGAGGCGCAGGCAGATCAGCGCGGCGGCATCGTTGAAAAGGGCTTCGCCCTCCAGCAGGCGCAGCACGCCGCGCGGAATGGGAATGTGCCGCGCCACCGCGCCGGCCGCCACCACATCGGTGGGGGACAGGACGGCGGCGAGCGCGAAGCACACGGCCAGCGGCATCGCCGGGATGAGCCAATGGAGCATCAGCCCCACGCAGCCGACCGTGACCACCACCAGCCCCAGCGCCATGGACAGGATGAGCGGAGCGTTCGCTGCAAGGTCCGTCTTGGACACGCGCCACCCGTCGAAGAACAGGAGCGGCGGCAGGAAGATGAGGAAGAACTGATCGGGCTTCAGCGGCGCGCCGAGGCTGGTGACGGAGCCGATGGCTGCGCCCACCGCAACCTGAATGAGGGGCAGCGCCACGCGGTCGCCCAACACGCGGCCCATCCAGTTGGTGAGGACCACGCCGGCAAGCAGCACGAGGATGTAGCGAATGTCGGTCATGCGCACCACCGCCCTGTCTCGGCGCCGTGCGCACGCGGCGCGTGCGTGGGCGCGCTCACGTTTCAGATCTTCGTCGGACGTCTCGTCCGCCCGCAGGAGCGGACGGCCGCGCCGGTGCGGGACGACCGCAACCGGCGCTGCGCGCGTCAGCCTGTCAGGCCTTCACGAAGGCGAGCAGATCGGGATTGATGACGTCGGCGTGGACGGTCAGCATGCCGTGGGGATAGCCGGCATAGACCTTCAGCGTGCCGTTCTTCAGCAGCTTCACGCTCAGCCGGGCCGCATCATCGATGGGTACCACCTGGTCGGCATCGCCGTGCATGACGAGGGTCGGCACGGTGATGAGCTTGAGATCCTCGGTCTGGTCGGTCTCGGAGAAGGCCTTGATGCCGTCATAGTGCGCCTTCGCGCCGCCGGTCATGCCCTGGCGCCACCAATTCTGGATCACGCCCGGCACCGGCGTCGCGCCGGGCAGGTTGAAGCCGTAGAACGGGCCGGACGCCACGTCCATGAAGAACTGGGAGCGGTTGGCCGCGAGCGCGGAGCGGAAGCCGTCGAACACCTCGATGGGGGTGCCGCCGGGATTGGTGGCGGTCTTCACCATCAGCGGCGGCACGGCGCTCACCAGCACCGCCTTGGCCACGCGCCCCTGCGGCTGGCCGTGCCGCGCCACATAGCGCGCGACCTCGCCGCCGCCGGTGGAATGGCCGATATGCACGGCGTTGCGCAGGTCGAGATGCTCCATCACTGCGGCGGCGTCAGCGGCGTAATGGTCCATGTCGTGGCCGTCACTCACCTGCGCCGAGCGGCCATGCCCGCGCCGGTCGTGGGCGACGACCCGGAAGCCATGCTGCAGGAAGAACAGGATCTGCGCATCCCAGTCGTCGGAGGAAAGCGGCCAGCCGTGATGGAAGACGATGGGCTGCGCCTCCTTCGGACCCCAGTCCTTGTAGAAGATGTCGACGCCGTCTTTGGTGGTGACGTAAGGCATGGTCCTGTTCCTCTCGCTGTGTTCCAGGATGATTCTGTCCGTGGCGGCAGGCAGGGCACAGCCTGAGATCCAGCACCGACACAATATCACTCTAGAATAGGGAGAGGGAAAATGAGCTTATACACGGGTATATTGAATCGCACATCAATATAGGGGGCCGTTTTTCAGCACCCCCCATCCCGGCCGGCTCAGCGGCCGGCGCGCGAACAGCCGTTCGGTACGGGCGCGCCCGAAAGCCGTGCGAGAAGCCAGGACACGGCCATGGGCGCCACGGCCTTGACCACCCCGCCATGGGACGCCCACGGCACCTCCACATAGGTGACGGATGTCCCGGCCCGGCACAGACGGCCCACATAGTCCCGCGTGGTGGCCGGCTCCACGAGGGAATCGAGGCTCCCCTGCGCGAAGAACACGGGCACGCCCTTCGGGTCCGGATTTGAATTGCGCGCGATCAGCTGATCCCAGCCGGGCCGCCGGTCGGCGGCGCTGCGCAGGAAGCCCGTCTGGGCATAGCCCAGCGCGGAGAGGCCGAGCGCCACATCGCCGGCCGGGTCGAGGCTGCAATCGGCGGCGATCCCGTCCACGGTCCCGATCGCCTGCGGACGAACGATGCCGTCGAGCGGCAATCCATAGGCCTGGCCCCAGGACCACGCGGCGAAGGAGGCCACGACCTGCCCCGGCAGGGTGCCGACATCTTCGCGCAGCAGGCGGCGCAGCTCCGTCGGCGCGGCCGCCGCGGCGACACCCGCGAGGTGCAGCTCCGGCGCGTAGGCGCGGGCGGTGGCGGCGGTGAACAGCGCGGCATGGCCGCCCTGCGAGAAGCCCCAGGCCGCGTAGCGCTCTCCCGCATCGGCACCGGGAAGGCGGCGCGCCGCGCGCACGGCGTCGATCATGGCATGCGCCTCGCTCGTGCCGAGCAAATAGGAATGCTGGCCTGCCTCGCCCAGCCCACCATAGTCGGTCGCCGCGACGATGACGCCCCGCCCCAGCAGATCGGCGAGGCCGCCGATGCGGGCGAAGGCCTGCGGTGGATTGCGGGAGGGCGCGCACCGCGTCGCCACCCCGCTGGTGCCGTGCCCCCACGCCACCAGCGGCCGCCCGCCGGCGGTGCGGCCAGCCGGCGGCAGTGCGACGAGGCCGGAAATCGCTACCGGGCGGCCGGCGTGATTGCGCGAGCGATAGATGATGCGATAGGCGGCGCCCGCGCCCGGCGGCGGCGGCACGGGCTCCGCCTTCAGGAGCGTGCCGGGCGGCCCCTGCCTCGCGCCGTCCGGGATGGCGTAGAAGCTGTCGGCGCAGAGGGCGCGCGCCGGCCACAGGGCGACGGCCAGAAGAAGGGCAAAACAGCATCCCGTGCGCATGGCGGCGCCTCCTTGACCCTTCTTCCGGCCCACGGCCGATCAGTGAGAGGGATCGGCCCGGAGGCTGCGGGCCGCGAGCAGCTGGAGGCCGACGGCGAAGGCGGCGAACGCCGTCCCCAGCACCGTGACGAGGAACCAGCCGCCGGCTCCCCAGGCGAGCGTCGCCGTGGCCGAGCCGATGGAGCCGCCAAGGAACATGGCGCTCATGAGCACCGTGTTGATCCGCGCCCGCGCCTCCGGCCGCAGGGCAAAGACGATGTGCTGGTTGGAGACGAGGGCACTCTGCATACCGAAATCCAGCAGCATCACGCCGACGATCAGCCCGACAAGCGATCCCCACGCGCCGAACACGACCCATGCCGCGAGCGTGACGATGGAGCCCACCATCACCGCCAGCCTCGGGCCGCGCTTGTCCGCGAACCGGCCGGCCAGCGGCGCGGCGAGGATGCCGACGGCGCCCACCAGGCCGAACAATCCCGCCACCTCGGCGCCGAGGCCGAAGCGCGGCTCGGCGAGCCGGAAGGCGAGGATGGTCCAGAACACGGTGAAGGCCGCAAACAGCGCCGCCTGCGTGATCGCCGCAAGCCGCAGCGCGGGAAAATCCAGCCACTGCTGCCACACGGAATGGAGCAGCCGGTGATAGCTCAGGCGCGAGTCCGGCTTGCTGCTGGGCAGCGTCACCGCCATCAGCACCGCGCCGGCGAGCGCCATGGGCGCCGCGAGCCACAGCATCTCGCGCCAGCCGCCGTGCGAGGCGACGAAGCCGGCAACGGTGCGACTGAGGAGGATGCCCGTCAGCAGCCCGGCCATCACCGTGCCCACCGTCGCGCCCCGCTTCTCGGGCGCCGCGAAATGGGCGGCGAGGGGCACGATCTGCTGGGCGACCGTGGAGGCGAGCCCCACCGCCAGCGAGGCCGCCACGAGCAGCAGCGCCGTGGGCGCCACGGCGGCCAGCACCAGCGCCGCCGCCAGCAGCACGAACTGCACGACGATCAGGCGCCGGCGTTCCACGAGGTCGCCGAGCGGAACGAGCAGCACGAGGCCGATGGCGTAGCCGAGCTGGGTGGCGGTGGGAATCGCCCCCGTGAGGGCGCCCGGCAGATCCTGCTCGATCAGCGCGAGCATGGGCTGGTTGTAGTAGATGTTCGCCACCGCGAGGCCGGCCGCCGTGGCCATGGCGAGCGTGGCACCGAACCCCAGCGTGCCGGGTGCAGGCGCGGCGTCGGCGAGCGCGGGCGCGCCGGGACGCAGGGTTGAAGTCTGCTTGAAGATCATGGTTGCCTCCTCAGGCGGGTGCATCCGGGCTCAGGCCGGGACGTCGATCTCTGCGGTGGCGGCAGCGCGATCGAGCACCTCGATCAGGCTCTGCCTGTCCCTCGGCCCGTCGTAGCGGACACCGTTGATGAAGAGGCACGGCGTGCCGTTCACGCCGGCGCGCGCACCGCCGACGAAGTCCTGCTGAATGATGGCGTCGTACCGACCCTGGAAGGCCGCCTGCAGCACGCGGCGCTCGATGCCGAGCTGCGCGCCATAGGACGTGAGGCTCGCCACATCGAGCGCGTCCTGGTGCTCGTAGAGCATGTCATGGGCGGCCCAGAACACCCCGGACGCGGCGGCGGCCTCGGCGAACTGGGCGGCGCGCAGCGCATGGGCGTGCATCTCCGTCAGCGGGAAATTGCGGAACACGAAGCGCAGCCGCGCGCCCATCGCCTCCTGCACGGCCTTGAGCACCGGATAGGCCTCGCCGCAATAGGGGCATTCGTAATCGCCGTACTCGATCAGGGTCACCGGTGCATCGGCCGGCCCGGCCACCTTGTCGGTGGCGCTCACGGGGGGAAGACGTCGCGTCATGCCTGCGCTCCATGGATGTTCGAGACGGGGGTGTCCGAGGCCGGGGCGTTCGAGACGGGGGGCTTGGGGGTGGGAACAAGCGCGTCGAGCGCTTCGAGAATGCCATCCGCGCCAGGGTTCAGGCCGAGCGGCGAGAGATAGCTCCAGCGGATGACGCCCTCGGCATCGATCACGAACAGCGCCCGCTCGGCGACGCCATCCTGCGCGCGGTAGGCGCCGTAGCGGCGCGCTACCTCGCCCTTGGGCTCGAAATCCGCGAGCAGCGGGAAATGCAGCTTGCGCGCCTCCGCGAAGGCCGCGTGGCACCACACGCCGTCCGTGGAGATTCCCACGAGCTGGGCGCCGGAGCGGTGAAACTCCGGCAGCATCTCGTTGTAGAGACCCATCTGGTCGCCGCACACCGGGCTCCAGTCGGCCGGATAGAAGGCGAGAATGACGGGCGCGCCCCTCAGGTCGGAGAGGGACAGCCTCTGGTCGGGCGTGGCCGGCAGGGTGAAGTCAGGCGCGGCCTGGCCCGGCTGCAGCAAGGCATGTGTGGAAGCGTCGTGCGGATCGGTCATGTGCGTGCCTCGTCCCTCTCTGCGTCGCAGGTGTCCAATGTCGGCTGCGAGAGTGTCGGGGGGACGGGCCGGGGGAAATCGGCCATTGGCGTGGCCTGCTCATACTTGGGTTTGGCGGGTGCCCCTTTAGTGCGTTTCGGAAAGATGAGGGCGCCGGGCAGCCGCATGGTGCACCCCAGAAAGGGTGCGGATGATGATGAAGCGCGTATTGCTCCTGTCCCTCGTTGCCGCCGGCTGCGGCGCGCTCGCCGCGCTGGCCTACGCCTGGCATGGCGAGATCGCCCCGGTTTCGCCCCCGCCCGCCGGCGCGTTCGAGCGTGCGCAGATCGAGCGGGGCGCGTCGCTCGCCCTCATCGGGGATTGCCGCACCTGCCACACCGCGCCGGGCGGGACAACCTTCGCCGGCGGGCTCGCCATGCCGACACCCTTCGGCACGATCTATTCCACCAACATCACCCCCGATCCGGAAACCGGCATCGGTCGCTGGCCGCTCGCGGCCTTCGTGCGGGCCATGCGCGAGGGCGTGGACCGCGAAGGCCGGCACCTCTATCCGGCCTTCCCCTACGACCATTTCAGCCTGACCACCGACGCGGACCTTGCGGCGCTCTACGCCTTCCTGATGACCCGCGCGCCGGTGGTTGCCACGGCACCAGCGAACCAGCTGCCCTTCCCCATCAACATCCGCCTCGTGCTCGCCGGCTGGAAGCTCCTGTTCTTCCATCCCGAGCCCTTCGCGAACGATCCCGCGCGCGATGCGTCATGGAACCGGGGCCGCTATCTGGTGGAGGGCCTCGCCCATTGCGGCGCCTGCCACACGCCGCGCAACCTCATGGGCGCGGAAATCCGCTCCCGCGCCTTTGCCGGTGGCGAGGCCGAGGGCTGGACCGCTTACCCCCTGGGCGCGCAGTCGCCCGCCCGTGTGCCGTGGACGAAGGCGGCCCTCGCCCAGTATCTGCGCGAGGGCTGGCAGGCGGACCACGGCGTCGCGCTCGGCCCCATGGGGCCGGTGACGGAGAACCTCGCCGAGGCCCCCGCGCAGGACATCGAGGCGATGGCGGACTATCTCGCTTCGCTCGGCACGCCCGCCAGCAAGACTGCGATGCCGGAGGCGCCAGCGCCCGATGCCTCCGGCCAGCGGCCGCAATCGGCGGGCTGGCAGGCGGCCGCCATGGCCCTGCCCGCGGATGCCGGCGCGGGCCGTCGCGTTTTCGCCGCCGCCTGTGCCGTCTGCCACCAGGCCGGCCGGCCGCTGCCGCTCGGCGGCGTGGACCTCGCCCTCTCCACGGCGCTTGCGGCCGAGACGCCGCAGAACCTGCTCAACCTCATCCTGCGCGGGGTTCCGGCGGCGGACGGCGTGGCGGCGCCCGTCATGCCGCCCTTCACCGCGGTGGACGACACCGCGCTGACGGCTCTTCTCGACTACCTGCGCCGTGACATCGCCGCGCGGCCGGCCTGGCCGGACCTCGCCGCCGCCATCACCGCGGCCCGCCACGCCGCAGCTCCCCAGACCAACGTGAACCCCGCGAAAGGCGCCCCATGACCACGTTCACCGTCAACGGCACGCGCCGCACCATCGCCGCCGCGCCGGACACGCCCCTGCTCTACGTGCTGCGCGGCGAACTCGAATTGAACGGCGCGAAATTCGGCTGCGGCCTCGGCCAGTGCGGCGCCTGCACGGTGCTGGTGGACGGGCAACCCGTCTTCTCCTGCGTCACGCCGGTGATGCTGCTGGAGGGGCGCGCGGTGCGCACGCTCGAGGGGCTCGGCAGCGCCGAGGCGCCGGGGCCGGTGCAGGCCGCCTTCATCGCCGAGCAGGCGGCCCAGTGCGGCTATTGCATCGCTGGCATGATCATGCGCGCGCAGGCCCTGCTGGAGCGCGATGGCGACCCGGACGACGCCGCCATCCTCGCCGCCCTCGAACCCAGCCTGTGCCGGTGCGGAACCCATGTGCGCATCGTCCGCGCCGTGAAGCGCGCCGCCCGCGCGATGGCTCACAAAATGGAGGCCGTGCGATGACACAGGCCCTCTCCCGCCGCGCCGTGCTGCGGGGCACCGGCGCCCTTATCCTCGCCTTCGGCGTGTCGGGCCGGGCCTTCGCCCAGACCGAGACCGGCGCCAGCGCGACACCCCTGCGGGGCCTGCCCGGCAGCCTCGACGCCACGCCCCTGCTGGACGCCTGGATCCGCATCGCGCCGGACGGCAACGCCACCATCTTCACCGGCAAGGCGGAGCTGGGACAGGGCATCCGCACCGCTCTGCTGCAGGTGGCGGCGGAAGAGCTGAAGCTGCCCATCTCGCGGCTCGACCTCATCACCGCCGACACCGGGCGCACACCCGACGAGGGCTATACGGCAGCCAGCCACTCGGTGCAGGATTCCGGCACTGCCATCCGCAATGCGGCGGCGCAGGTGCGCGAGATCCTCATCGGCGAGGCCGCGCGTCGGGCTGGCGTCGCCCGCACGGGTTTGACGGCGCGGGACGGCATCGTCACCGGCCCCGCCGGCCTTCGGCTCTCTTATGGCGAGCTGGTCTCAGACACCTTGCTGCACGTGGACGCCGCGCCCACCTCGATCGTCACCGATCCGCGCGACTTCACGGTGATGGATCGCCCCGTGCCGCGCGTCGACATCCCGGCGAAGGTCACGGGCGGTGCGGCCTATGTGCAGGACATGCGCCTGCCCGGCATGGTCCACGGCCGCATCGTGCGCCCGCCGAGCTACGGCGCCCGGCTGGTCGCACTCGACGCCGGGCCGGTGGAGGCCATGCCCGGCGTGCTCAAAGTGGTGCGCGACGGCGCCTTCCTGGGGGTGATCGCTGAGCAGGAATGGACGGCGATCCAGGCCATGCGCCGGCTCGCCACCCTCGCCCGCTGGGAAGAAACGGCGCAGCTTCCCGACGAGGCCCGCCTACCCGAGGCGCTCATGGCCCTGCCCACGCGGGACACCACCATCCTCGATGTGGGGCAGCCGGATGCGTCGGCCTTCACCCTCGATACCCTGTTCACCCGCCCCTATCTCTCCCATGGCTCCATCGGCCCCTCCTGCGCCATCGCGCATCTGGAGGGCGATGCCATGACGGTGTGGACCCACACCCAGGGCGTCTATCCGCTGCGCGATGCCCTCGCGGGCCTCCTCGCCATGCCCCCGGAGAAGGTGCGCTGCATCCATGCGGAGGGGGCCGGCTGCTATGGCCAGAACGGCGCGGACGACGCCGGCGCCGACGCGGCGATGCTCGCCCGCGCCCTTCCCGGCCGTCCGGTGCGCGTGCAGTGGATGCGCGAGCAGGAGCATGCCTGGGAGCCGTTCGGGCCGGGCATGGTGGCCCGCGTGCGCGCGGCGCTGGGACCGGACGGCGCGATCACCGCATGGCAGCACGATGTGTGGAGCCAGTCGCACATGATGCGCCCCGGCCCGCCCGGCACCTTGCTCGCCGCCCGCGACAAGGCCGAGCCGTTCCCTCCGGCGCCGCCGGTGGACCTGCCCATGCCGGAAGGCGGCGGGGACCGCAACGCCGTGCCGCTCTACGTGCTGCCCAATGCGCGGGCGGTGAACCACTTCCTGCCGGAGATGCCGCTGCGCGGCTCCTCCATGCGCTCGCTGGGCGGCTACCTCAACGTCTTCGCCATCGAGAGCACCATGGACGAACTCGCCCGCCGGGCGGGGCAGGACCCGGTGGATTTCCGCCTGCGCCATCTTCAGGACGAGCGGGCAAAGGCGGTCATCACCACCGCCACTGAGCGCTTCGGCTGGAAGGACCGGCCGAAGCCCCTCGCCGGAGGCGGCTACGGCTTCGCCTTCGCGCGCTACAAGAACCTCGAGGCCTATTGCGCCATCGCGCTGGAGGTCGCCATCGATGCGGACACCGGCCGGCTCCTCGTCACGCGCGTGGTGGCGGCGGTGGACACCGGGCAGGTGGTGAACCCGGACGGGGTGCGCAACCAGATCGAGGGCGGCATCGTGCAGGCGACGAGCTGGACGCTGTTCGAGGGCGTGCGCTTCGATCGTCGGCGCATCACCTCGGTGGACTGGGCGGCCTATCCCATCCTGCGCTTCTCCCGCGTGCCCCGCGCCGTGGAGGTCCACATCGTGCCTCGGCCGGGCCTGCCCTTCCTCGGCGCGGGGGAGGCGGCGCAGGGGCCCATGGGGGCGGCGCTGGGCAATGCCATCCGCGACGCCAGCGGCCAGCGCCTCGCCACCCTCCCCCTCGATGCAAGCCGCATCCGCCATGCCATGATGGATCCACCGCCGCTCCGCTGAACGGAGCCCGATCCCGCGCCGGGCGCGGCATCGCCACACCCACAGGAGACAGCCATGAAGATCGATCTCTCGGGCAAGACCGCCCTCGTCACCGGGTCGAGCGAAGGCATCGGCTTCGCCATCGCCAAGGGGCTTTGGCAGGCCGGGGCGAGCGTCGTCGTCAATGGGCGCTCGGAGGCGAAGGTGGCAGAGGCCGTGGCGCGCATCGGCGGCACGGCGCGCGGGCAGGCCATCGACCTCGGCACCGCGGACGGCGCCGCCGCGCTGGTGGCGGCCGAGCCGGCGTTCGATATCGTCGTGAACAATCTCGGCATCTTTGAGCCGTCCGACTTCTTCGAGACCGACGACGCGGTGTGGGACCGGCATTGGGCGATCAACGTCATGTCGGGCGTGCGCCTTGCCCGAGCCTACCTGCCGGGCATGGCGGAGCGCGGCTGGGGGCGCATGCTGTTCCTCGGCTCGGAATCCGCCTTCAACATCCCGGCGGACATGATCCACTACGGCGTCAGCAAGACGGCCGACGTCTCCCTCGCGCGGGGCCTCGCCAAGCGCATGGCGGGCACGGGCGTGACCGTGAATTCCATCCTACCCGGCCCCACTCTGTCGGAGGGCGTCGCCGCCATGCTGAAGGACGCGGTGGCGGCGGGCAAGACGCTGGAGGAGGCCGGCGCCGACTTCGTGAAGGCCCACCGGCCAAGCTCCATCATCCAGCGGCCGGCGAGCGTGGAGGAGGTCGCCAACATGGCGGTCTACATCGCCTCGCCGCTCGCCTCCGCCACCACCGGCGCCGCCTTGCGCGTCGATGGCGGCGTCATCGATTTCATCGTCTAGCGTTCAGGAGAGACAGGCCATGCCCCCTCGCATTCTCATTGTCGGCGGCTCCATCGGCGGCCTGTTCGCCGCCGTGCTGCTGCACCGCGCCGGCTTCGACGTGCGCGTGACGGAACGCTCGGTGCATGGGCTGGAGGGGCGGGGCGCCGGCCTCGTCGCCCAGCGCGAGGTGTTCGACATCCTGCGGGAAGTCGGCGTGGAGCACCTCGCCCACGTGGGAGTGACGGCCCACGAGCGCATCTATCTCGACCGGGCTGGCGCCATCATCCATCGCCAGCGCACGCCCCAGACCCAGCTCTCCTGGGACGTACTGTTCCGCACCTTCCGTCACCTCCTGCCGGACGATCGCTACCACATCGACCGGCAGGCGGTTTCCGTGGTGCAGGCGCCGGGCGGCGCCCGCGTGACCTATTCCAATGGCACCGAGGAGCGGGCGGATCTCGTCATCGGCGCCGACGGCGTCGGCTCGACGCTGCGCAGCGCGGTTGCGGGCGCGGAGTCCCGGCCCACATATGTGGGCTACGCCACCTGGCGTGGCCTCGTCCCCGAGGCCGAGGTACCGGCGGCGGCCGCCGGACAGCTTTTCGACCGCTTCGCCTTCTACGAGATGCCGGGCTCGCACATCCTGGGCTATCTCGTGCCCGGCCCGGACGGCTCCACCGTCGCCGGCCACCGCCGCTACAACTGGGTCTGGTACCGGCGCTACACGCCGGACGAACTCGATAGCGTTCTCACCGACATCGACGGCGTGCGCCGCCCCTTCTCCCTCGCGCCAGGTCGGGTTCGGCCGGACATCGCAGCCGCGATGAAATCCGATGCCGCGCGCCTGCTGCCCCCGGCCTTCGCCGCCGTGGTGGAGGCCGAGCCGCGCCCCTTTCTCCATGCCATCTTCGACTACGCGCCGCCGCAGATGGTTTCCGGCCGCGTCGCGCTCATGGGCGATGCGGCCTTCGTCGCCCGCCCCCACACCGCCATGGGCGTGGCGAAGGCGGCGGGCGATGCCTTCGCGCTCCGCGATGCGCTCACCCACACCCCGGATATTGACACCGCCCTCTCGGCCTATGCCGCCGTGCGTGCTCCGGTGGGGGCGGCGATCGTCGCCTACGGCCAGCGCCTCGGCGGTTCGCTCGGCTAACCCGATAGTGTAATCAAACCAAGGTAGGGCCCCACTACCTTGCGTATAATTGGCCGTTGCCCGGCAAGACCTATGCTCAACAGAGCCTCGATGGGTTCAGCAAGGCACGGCATCAATGAGCTCCACAATACAAGGCACTCTCGACAGCCCCCCGGAGACAAATTCCGGAGCCCTGCGCGCACGTCTTCGCTCCTGGGGTCCGCGCGCCCTGTTCGGCGTCCGGCTTGCGGCGTCGGTTTGTCTGGCGCTCTACATCACCTATGCGCTCGAACTCCAGAACTCTTTCTGGGCGGCGACGACAGCGGCCATCGTGTGCCAGCCGAACCTCGGCACGTCCCTGCAGAAGGGGCGCTGGCGGATCATCGGAACGGTGGCCGGCGCGCTCGCCATGGTGACGGTGCTCGGGCTCTTCGCCCAGAGCCGATACACCCTCGCCTTCTGCCTCGCCGCGTGGTGCGGCCTGTGCGGGGTCGCCGTCGTGGTGCTTCGCAACTTCGCGTCCTACGCCGCGGCCCTGGCTGGCTTTACCGCAGCCGTGATCTTCGCCGACACCATCGCCGATCCGACGTCGGCCTTCTTTTTCTCCATCGTCCGTGTCAGCGAAATCTGCATCGGCATCGGATCGACGCTCTTCGTCATCCTCCTCACCGACTTCGGCGCCGCGCGCAGGGCCTTCGCCAGCCTTCTGGAAGATATGGCCCGCCAGTTGGTCCGCGGCTTCCGTTCGACCCTCGCCGCGCCGCAAGACGCGCGCGAGACAGGCGTTAGCCCCAGGGAAATCCTGCGGAAGCTGAGCCTGTTTCAGGCCGCAGTCGATGCGGCCATGGCGGATTCCCCGTATCTGCGCTCACGCAGCGGTCATCTGCGTGAGGCCGGCGCGCGCCTCATGGACGCGGTGCTCGGCTGGCAAAGGATTGCCTTGGAGCAGGAAGTTTCCAGCCAACCGAGCGAAGACGTTCATGCGTGCCTGGACACCCTGCTGTCCCGCCTCGATCCGGCCGATCTCGGGCGAGACCCGGAGCGGCTCCGCAGCGCCTGCGCGGAGGCTTTGCGAGCCCTTGAGGCGCTTCCGCACGATGACGCCAGCGCCTCAGTTCTGGCCGATGCGGCCCGCGACCTCGTCCTTTGCCTCCAAGCGACAGCAGGAAGCACTGCCTTGCTCATGGGTGCGAGGGCAGAACGCCGGACCGCACCGTGGACCATCGTCATCGGCGATCCGCTTCCGCCCCTGCTCAGCGGCTTCCGTGTCTTCTCGGCGGTCGCCGCGGCGGCAGCCTTCACCATCGCCACCGAATGGCCGAACGGTCCCCTCGCCATTGCCTTCGTCGCGATCGCCGTCCTGATCTTCGCTCCGGCGGGCGATCAGGCCCGCGTGCTCGTCACGGACTACACCATCGGCTCCATCCTCGTGGTGGCGGTCGGCTGCGGGCTCTATTTCGGCGTCATGCCGTCCATCTCCACCTTCCCGCAGCTCGCCGTGATGCTGGCGCTCTTCCTGGTGCCGGTCGGCTGGATGCAGGCGGGCAGCTGGCACACGCCGCTGTTCCTGGCGATGTCCGTCAATCTCCTGCCTCTGATCGGGGTCGGGAACCCGACTTCCTATGATGCGTCCACTTTTTTCAACATCGCGCTGACGATCATCCTTGGCAACATCATCGGAACGCTGTTCTTCATCATCATTCCGGGGCTGTCGCCCGAGGTGCGGACGCGTCGCCTTCTGGCCCTCTCGGTCCGCGACCTGCAACGGCTCGCGGGCCGGCCAAAGGCCCGGGACGCGGCGCGCTGGACGGCGGTGATGACACGCCGTGTCGAGGATCTCCCGCCCCAGGCCACGGACGAACAGGCGAACTCCCTCCTGACGCTCTTCGTCCTCGGGCGGGCCCTGATCCTCCTGCGCGAAACGCCGGCGGACGAAGTCGAGCGCCGGCTCATCTCTGACGCCAGTGCCGCGCTTGCGGAGGGGCGGGTGGCCCTGGCGCGCATCGCCTTCGGCGACATGGAGCGCGCGCTGGCGGAGCGGGCGGCCTCCCAACCCTCCGAGGCCCCGGCGGTCATTTCGTCGCTCGCACAGATCAAGATCATCACGGACGCGCTCGATGCCTGTTCAGACCTCCTCGAAGGGGCGGACGGTCAGTGCACCAACCTCAGCTAGATCCGGAAAGACGAGATCCATCCCATGTTCTCGGAACTCAATCTCCTCGGCGTGCTGTTCTCGCCCTTTGCAGCCATGATGCTGGCGGCGTGGCTGATGACCATCCCGCTCATCATGTTCGGCAACCGCACCGGCCTATCGCGAACGGTGTGGCACCCGGCCCTGTTCAATCTCGCGATCTACGTGATCGTGCTGTCCCTCACCGTCCTGAGCATAGGAGCAGGTTCATGACCGCCATCGACATCCCTGCCGAAAAGGGAGCCTCCGTTTCGCGTCGCGTGACAGGCGTGCTCCTGACTCTTGCCGTCGTCGGCGTTGCCGGCATCCTCGGATGGCGGATGTGGGAGACCTACATGACCACGCCCTGGACCCGCGACGGCACCGTGCGAGCCTATGTGGTCACCGTGGCGCCGCAGATCTCGGGGCGCATCGTCGAGCTGCCGGTGAAGGCCGACCAGTTCGTCCACAAGGGCGACCTCCTGATGGTGATCGAGCCCTCCGACTACCAGAACGCGCTCGCCAATGCCGAGGCCGCCGTGGCCCGCGCGAAGGCCGACCTCGAGAACAAGAAAGCGGAGGCGGAACGGCGGACGAAACTGAGCGCCATCGCCGCGTCGAACGAGGAAAAGCAGAGCTTCGCGGCCTCTGCGGACATGGCCGTGGCCGCCTATCAGCAGGCCCTCGCCGATCGCGACCAGGCAAAGCTCAACCTCAGCCGCACGCGCATTGTCTCCCCGGTGAACGGCTATGTCACGAACCTGCTCACCCAGGTGGGCGACTATGGCACCAGCGGCCAGCGCGCGCTCTCCGTGGTGGACAGCGACAGTTTCTGGGTGGACGGCTATTTCGAGGAGACCGTCCTGTCCGGCATCCACGTGGGCGACAAGGCGAAGGTCGCGCTGATGGCCTATCCCACGCCCCTCGCCGGCCACGTCACCGGCATCGGCCGGGGCATCGCCATCCCCAATGTGGCGCCGGATGTCTCCGGCCTCGCCTCGGTGAACCCGGTCTTCACCTGGGTGCGCCTCGCCCAGCGCGTGCCGGTGCGCATCGCCCTCGATCCCGTGCCACCCTCGGTCATCCTCTCCGCCGGCCTCACCGCGACGGTCTCGATCTCCGGGAAGTAACGACCGACCCGAGCCGACCGACGGCCCGCCCCGAACCGGGCGGGCCGTATGCGTTCGCGCCGCCTCATCCCCTGCCTCGTCCCCTGCCTCGTCCCCTGCCCCATCATCCTGCGCAAAGACTGTCCCGCGCCATACAAAGGTATGCGGCGGGCATATGTGAAGCCCATTTATTCGGGCTGATCCTGCGGCAATCATATCCTCGTCTTCCGGTTACTTTCACGTCCGGCGACCTGTGCAGTCGAGATGAGCCCCCCTCGCTTGACGGCCTCACCCCCTCATTGCTGCGGGAGCCGCCCATGGGCATCGCGAAAACCATTCGTCCCTATCATGAGCCCGCCGGCGGCTGGGGCGCCCTGAAGGCCATGGGCAGCGCGCTGGTGGAGCAGCACGTCGCCGTGTCCGGCATGGCGACCCTGTCGCGCATGAACCAGCCCGGCGGCTTCGACTGTCCCGGCTGCGGATGGGCGGACCCCAAGCACACCTCGCCCTTCGAATATTGCGAGAACGGCGGCAAGGCGGTGGCTTGGGAGGCGACGGCGAAGCGCTGCACGCCCGAATTCTTCGCCGCCCACACCGTGACGGAGCTCGCCGCCCTCGGCGATTACGAGCTGGAGATGAAAGGCCGCCTCACCCATCCCATGCGCTACGATGCGGGGAGCGACCGCTACCTGCCGGTGCGCTGGGAAGAGGCGTTCGCCCTCGTGGGGCAGCATCTCAATGCCCTGCCAGACCCCAACATGGTGGATTTCTACACCTCGGGCCGCGCCTCCAACGAGGCGGCGTTTCTTTATCAGCTCTTCGCCCGCGAATACGGCACCAACAACTTTCCAGACTGCTCCAACATGTGCCACGAGGCCACCAGCGTCGGGCTTCCCCAGTCCATCGGCGTCGGCAAGGGCACGGTGCTGCTGGAGGATTTCGCGCGGGCCGACTGCATTTTCATCTTCGGGCAGAACCCCGGCACCAACTCGCCGCGCATGATGACCGAGCTGCGCAACGCCTCGCGGCGCGGCGCCACCATCATGTCGTTCAACCCGTTCCGCGAACGGGCGCTGGAGCGCTTCCAGGCGCCGCAGAACCCGGTGGAGATGGCGACGCTCACCTCCACGCCCATCTCCTCGCGCATCTTCCAGGTGCGCGTCGGCGGCGACGTGGCCCTCCTCAAGGGCGTGATGAAGCATCTCGTCGCGGCGGATGAAGCGGCCCGCGCGCAGGAACTGGCGCCGGTGCTCGACTGGGACTTCATCCGCGGCCACACCGCTGGCATAGATGCCCTCATCGCCGACCTCGCCTCGACCTCCTGGGAGGACATCGAGCGCAAGAGCGGCATCGCCCGTGCCGACATCGAGACGGCGGCCGAGGCCTACATGCGGGCGGAGCGCGCCATCCTCGTTTACGGCATGGGCATCACCCAGCATCGCCACGGCACGCAGAATGTGCAGCAGATCGCCAATCTCGCGCTGCTCAAGGGCAATGTGGGGCGCGAGGGCGCCGGCATCTGCCCGGTGCGCGGCCATTCCAACGTGCAGGGCGACCGCACGGTGGGCATCACCGAGGTGCCATCCGCTGCGCTGCTTGATGCCATCGCGGCGCGCTTCGGCTTCACCCCACCGCGCGCCTTCGGCCACAACGTGGTCACCGCGCTGGAGGCCATGCTGCGCGGCGAGACGAAGGTGTTCATCGGCCTCGGCGGCAATTTCGCCGCCGCGATCCCGGACTGGCAGCTCACCCAGGCGGCCATGCGCCGGCTGGACCTCACCGTCCACATCGCCACCAAGCTCAACCGCAGCCACCTCGTCCACGGTCGGGACGCGCTGATCCTGCCCTGCCTCGGGCGGACCGAGATCGACATGCAGGCGAGCGGGCCGCAGTCGGTCACGGTGGAGGATTCCATGTCCATGGTCCACGCCTCCAGGGGTCACAACCCGCCGGCCTCCGCGCATCTGAAGAGCGAGCCGGCGATCATCGCCGGCATGGCGCGAGCGACGCTCGGCAGCCGCTCCAGGGTGAACTGGGAGGCGCTGACGGCGGACTATGCGCTGATCCGCGAGGACATCGAGGCGGTGTTCCCAATCTTCCAGGGGTACAACGCACGGATCAAGCAGCCGGGCGGCTTTCACCTCACCTCCACCGCCCGCGAGCGCATCTGGGCGACGACGTCGGGCAAGGCGAACTTCATCGTCTGCGAAGGCCTGTGCGAGGACCCCGGCGTCACCGGTCACCCGCTCTGGCTCACCACCATCCGCAGCCACGACCAGTACAACACCACGCTCTATTCGCTCTCCGACCGCTACCGCGGCGTCCATGGCGCGCGCGATGTGATCTTCCTCGGCGAGAAGGAGATGGAAAAGCGCGGGCTGAAGCCGGACGACCGCGTCGACATCGTGACCCTCTCCACCGACGGCATCGAGCGCGCGGTCCGCGGCTTCCGCGTCGTCCTCCATCCGTTCCCGGAGGCGAGCTGCGCGGCCTACTACCCCGAGACCAACCCCCTCGTGCCGCTCTACGCGCACGACCCGCAGAGCTTCACCCCGGCCTCGAAGGGCGTCCCCGTGCGCCTCGTGAAGTCCGCCCCCGCCACCGGAGCGAAATGACCATGGACGCCCTTGCGCTCTCGCGCCTGCAATTCGCCTTCACGGTCGGCTTTCACATCCTGTGGCCGACGCTCACCATCGGCACCGCCTGGTTCGTCACCCTGCTCAGCTTCCTATGGTGGCGGACGGGCAAGACCGTCTACCGCGACCTCATGCGCTTCTGGATGCGCCTGTTCGCGCTGGTCTTCGGAATGGGCGTGGTGACCGGCATCGTGCTGAGCTACCAGATCGGTACCAACTGGGCGGGCTTCTCGCGCTCCGTCGCCAACGTGCTCGGCCCGCTCCTCGCCTATGAGACCATGACCGCCTTTTTCCTGGAGGCCGGCTTCATCGGCATCATGCTGTTCGGCGAGTCCCGCGTGTCGAAGGGGACGCACTTCTTCGCCTGCCTCATGGTGGCGGGCGGCGCGCTCATCAGCACCACTTGGATCATCGCCGCCAACAGCTGGATGCAGACCCCGGCCGGCGCCGTCGCGGATGCCGGGGGCATCTTCCATGTGGTGGACTGGTGGCAGGTGATCTTCACCGCCTCCTTCCCCTATCGCCTCGCCCACATGGTGTGCGCCAGCTTCCTCACCTGCGCCTTCATGATCGCCGGTGTCTCCGCCTTCCATCTGTGGCGCGGCCAGCACGTCGCCGCCTCGCGCACCGCCTTTTCCATGGCGCTGTGGCTGGCGCTGGTGCTCGCCCCGCTCCAGATCTTCATCGGCGACCTGCACGGCCGCAACACGCTGGTGGAGCAGCCGACCAAGCTCGCCGCCATGGAAGGCCTGTGGGACACCACGCGCGGCCCGGCCATGACGGTCATCGCCTGGCCGGACATGGCGGCGCAGAAGAACCTCTACGCGCTCGAAATCCCCCACCTCGCCAGCCTCTATCTCACCCACAGCTGGGACGGCGAGGTTGAGGGCCTGAAAGCGGTGCCGCCCGCCGACCAGCCCAACGTGCCGATCGTGTTCTTCGCCTTCCGCATCATGGCCGGCATCGGCATGCTGCTGCTGGTGACGGCGCTGACGGGGCTGGTGCTGCGGACGCGCGGCCGGCTCTACGACACCCGCTGGTTCCAGTACCTCGCCATGGCCACCACCCCCCTCGGCCTTGTCGCGGTGCTCGCCGGCTGGACGGTGACGGAGGCTGGCCGGCAGCCCTGGATCATCTACGGCGTGCTGCGCACCGCCGATGCCGTCGCCCCGGTCACCGCCGGCGCGGTGACCACCAGCCTCCTGATCTTCTTCGCGGTCTACAACCTGCTGCTCCTCGCCTTCGTCTGGTTCGCCGGACGGGTGGCGTTCAAGGGCCCGACCGAAACGTCGCCCGAGGTGGCGGAACGCCCCGGCATGGAGCGCGCCAGTGTCGGCCTCTTCACCAACTCCCCCACCCTTCCGTCGCCCGTGCCCGGCGCCGGACAAGCGAAGGCCTGACCATGACCGAGCTGATGCAGGCGGACCATGTGCCGCTCCTCTTTGCCGCCGCCGCCCTTTTCTGCGTCACGGTCTACGTGCTCGCCGACGGACTGGACCTCGGCGTCGGCATCCTCTTCCTCGCCGCCCCGCGCGATCAGGACCGCGATGTGATGATGGCCTCCATCGAACCCGTCTGGGACGGCAACGAGACGTGGCTGGTGATGGGCGGCACGCTCCTCTTCGCCGCCTTTCCCGCCGGCTACTACGTCCTGCTGCCGGCCTTCTATCTGCCCATCATGTTCATGCTGTTCGCCTTGATCTTCCGGGGCGTCGCCTTCGGCTTCCGCCTGCAGGCGACCCGGTTCCGGCCGGTGTGGGATGCCGCTTTCTTCGCCGGCTCCCTCCTCGCCACCTTCTGCCAGGGGCTCATCCTCGGCGGGCTCATCGAAGGGGTGCCGGTGGAGAACGGCATGTTCGCCGGCAGCGCCTTCAGCTTCCTCAGCGTGCTCGGCGTGCTGTGCGGCATCGGCCTCGTGGGCGGCTATGCGCTCATCGGCGCCGGATGGCTGATCTGGAAGGCGGAGGGGCCGACGCAGGTGTTCGGCCGGGAGATCGCCCGGGCCGCGCTCATCCTCACCGCCGCGATGATGCTGCTGGTGAGCCTGTGGAGTGCCTGGAGCGTGCCCGAGGTCGCGGCCCGCTGGTTCGCCCTTCCCAACCTGTTCTGGCTCGCGCCCGTGCCGCTCATCACCGTGGCGGTGATCGCGGGGATCTGGTGGGCCATCTGGAATGGCCGGGAGGCGCAGACGTTCGTTCTGTCCCTCGTTCTGTTCGCCCTCGGCCTGTTCGGCCTCGTGGTGAGCCTGTGGCCCTATGTGGTGCCCCGTCAGGTCACGGTGTGGGACGGGCTTTCGGATCCCCGATCCCTCGCCTTCCTCGGGGTGGGCGTCATGGTCATCATCCCGGTGGTGCTGGCCTATCAGGCCCACGCCTACTGGATCTTCCGGGGGAAGGTGCAGCACGAAGGGGGGCACGGCGGCTACGGCTGACGACCGCCCGCCCGGTTCGCGATCGCTCGCCCCGAAGCCACATGGCACGGGGCGAGCGATTGCGTGAGTGCGGGCTGTTCCTGTCCCGGGCCCGCCCGTGATCTCATACCCCCAGCGCCCAAAGCAGAAGCACCGCCGCCGTCATCGTCTCCCATGACGCAATCGTTCAAAGCGACCGGCATATTCGACAAGAGACCGATCCCGAACACCGGCACCATGGCGACGATTTTCCGGGACGCATCAGATGCGAGGATCGATGACCATGAGCCAGGCGCCTGCGCGTCGCCTCGGCGGCAATTTGAGGCCGGGGTGGGGGCGGCACACGCGCTCGCTTTCGACCGGACCGCAGGCGCGGCGCGCCCAGGCGATGCCTGACATGTGATCGTCGCCCCCTCCCCGTCGCGTCGGTGCCGACCATAGCCACCTTGACGCGGGCGCCCGTTCGAGAATATTTAATCGAACGATAAATAGCCGGTTTTCGGGTCTCTCCGGCGCATCGACCGCCAGCCGCAAGCGCCAACGGCGCGCTGGACGCTCTTGCAATAACGCACTACAAATAAGAAACAACACCTATTTTTCGTACATTTATGCAATGAACGGATGAAAGATCGCCAGTGGACAGCGTGCGAGACATCGACGGCAACAGCGCCCCGCTCCGCAGCGGGATGGACGCCGCATCCTTCGACCGCCTCGCGCTGACGTCGGAGGGCGCCGTTGACGGCATCGAATCCTGTCTCGCCGAGGACGAGCTGACCGGTGAACGCTGGCGGGTGAAATCCGCTTTGCGGGGCAGTCCGGCCGCGGCCCTGCTCGATCGGGAGGCAGCCCTGGCGCAGGGTCTCCCTTCCGACCTCATCGACCCGCCCCAGCGGCTGGAGCATCGCAGCCGGGTGCTCCTCCTCTACCCGGATCGCCCGATGGCGAGCCTCGACGACCTCGCCCCCGGCACGCTCGCCCCGGAGGCGCTCCTCGATCTCGGCATCGCCATCGCCGCCGCGCTCTCGCGGCTGCACGCGCTCGGCACCATCCATGGCGGCCTCAAGCCGCCGAGCGTGCTTCTGGAGGAGCGGGGACGGGTCCGCTTCCGCCATCTCGTCGGCCCCATAGGCACCGATGCCCCGCAAGCGGCCGGCTTCACGGCGGCCGACGCCATCGCCTACGCCGCGCCGGAACAAGCGCGGCTCCACCGCCCGACCAGCGACGCACGCAGCGATCTCTATTCGCTGGGCGTGCTGCTCTATGCGCTGCTCGTCGGCCGGCTGCCGCTCCAGGCCACCAGCATGGCGGAGTGGCTGCACGCCCATGTGGCGGTCGAACCGGTACGGCCCGGCGCCGTGCGCGGCGATATCCCGCCCATGCTCGACGCCATTCTCATGAAGCTCATCGACAAGGATCCGGAGCAGCGCTACCAGAGCACCGAAGCGCTCCAGATCGACCTGCGCCTCGCCCGCGCCGCGCTGGCGGCCGGCGACGGCGCGGCGACTTTCGCCCTCGGCCGCGGCGAATTCGCGCGCAAGGGGCTTGAGGCACGCGGGCTGTTTGGCCGCGCGCTGGAGCTGTCGCAGCTCGTGGAGGCCTTCGGGCGTGTGTCCCGAACGGGCCGGAGCGAGCTGATCCTGCTGCGCGGCGAGGCGGGGGCGGGCAAGTCCGCCCTCGTCGAGCAATTGTCGAAGGCTTGGCTGCCGGCAGAAGCCCAGTTCGCGGCCGGCAAGAGCGTCCTGCTGCAGGAGGGCATGCCCTACGCCCCATTCGCCCAGGCGCTGCGCACCCTGGTCATGCGGGCGCTGGGCGAGAGCGCGGACGTGCTGGACGGCATCCGGGAGCGCCTTGCCGCCCAGCTTTCGGGCTACAGCAGCCTGCTGATCGACCTCGTGCCCGAGGCCGAGTTCATTCTCTCGGACGGGGGCGCCCTGCCCGAGGTCGCCGCGAGCATGGCGCAGGCGCGCGTGGTGCGGATCGTGCTCCAGACCCTCAAAGCCTTCGCGACGCCGTCCCGGCCGCTCGTCCTGTTCCTCGACGACCTGCAATGGATGGATGCGGCGAGCCTCGGCGCCCTTCAGGCCCTGTGGCGCGAAGCGCCGCCGCATGCGCTGCTGATCGGCAGCTATCGCGAGGAAGAGGTCGCCCGGCATCCGGAGCTGGCCGGACTGCTGGCGGAGGCGCGCACCGGCCCGCTGCCGACAACGGAGATCCGCGTCGGCCCGCTTTCGGGCGCGGAGACCCTCGAATTCGTCGCGAGTGCGCTGAACGGCGCGCCGGCCGAACTCGGCGAGCTCGCGGACAGCATCCATCGCAAGACGGGGGGCAATGCCTTCTTCGTCCGGCAGCTCCTGCAGAAGCTTTTCGATGACCGGGTGATCGCCTTCGATCCCGAGGCGCAGCGCTGGCGCTGGGATGCGCTGCGCTTCGGCGCGTATAATTCGGTCTCGGACTTCATGCTGCAGCGGCTCGACGCCTTGCCGCCGAGCCAGCGGGGTGTCCTGCAGCGGCTCGCGAGCGTCGGCGGGCGGGTTTCAGGCGAGACCTTTGCGCACCTCGTCGGCCAGTCCGAGGCCGAGGCAGGGCATGTGGCGGTCGAGCTCGTGGAAGCCGGCCTGCTCCTGCGGCGGGATGCGGACTACGTCGTCGCCCATGACCGCGTGCTCGAAGCCGCCTACGCCTCCATTCCCGAGCCGGACCGCCCGGCCGAGCATCTGGCCATCGCCCGGCGCATGATCGCCATCGCGCGCGACGGAGACGCTGACTGGGCCTTCGCCATGGCCGCGCAGATCGAGCGCGCAGATCGCACCACGCTGGACGAGGCGGAGCGCCTGAGCTTCGTGAGGGCCTTGCGGACCGCGGCCCGCCACGCCCGCAATTCCGGCGCCGTTCAACAGGCGGCCGGCCATATCGAGATGGCCCGCAGCCTCATGCCCGACGTCTGGCAGGTGAGCCATCGCGCCTTGTTCGCGGAGGTGAAATGGCTCCATTGCGAAATCCTCATCGCCCTCGGACGGATCGATGAGGCCCTGCCGGCCATCGAAAGATCGCTCGCCATCGCCGCCACTCCGGTGGAGCAGGCCGACCTCTACCGCCTGAAGGCCATCGCGCGGACCATCCGGTCGGACTACGAAGGGGCGATCGACGAGGCCCTGGCAGGGCTCGCCCTCCTCGGTGTCGAACTCGAGCGGTTCGTGACGGACGAACAGCTCGCGCAGGCCTATCAGGCATGCAGCGCCCGCCTCAATGCCCTCGACGTCTCCCACCTGCGCGACCTGCCGGAGATCACCGACCCCGCAATGCGGTCGGCGCTCGCCCTGCTCTCTGCCCTGAGCGCGGCCTTCTTCGTGCGCGGCGGCCTGCGCGTGCTGCATCTGATCAAGATCGTCGAACTCACCCTCGATCACGGTATGACGCCGGAGGCGGCCTACGGATTTGCG
This sequence comes from Xanthobacter aminoxidans, assembly GCF_043193615.1. NCBI lineage: Bacteria > Pseudomonadati > Pseudomonadota > Alphaproteobacteria > Hyphomicrobiales > Xanthobacteraceae > Xanthobacter > Xanthobacter aminoxidans. The sequence continues at coordinate 1,277,678 of NZ_JBAFUS010000001.1, forward strand.
TGGTTCGGCGTGTTCTGCGCGGATCTCTACGGCGCCTACGAGGATGGCGAGACCTACGCCATGATGGCGCAAGATATCGTCCAGCGGGACGGCTACGAGGCGCAGCAGACGGCGGTTCTGCTGGCCCTCGACCAGGTGGGCGCGTGGACGCGGCCACTGCGCTTCGCCCTCGACCGTGCACGCGAGGCAGCGCAAATCGGCCTGACGGCCGGCGATCTCGGCTGGGCCTGCTATGCCCGCAACCACATCGCGTCCAACATGCTCATGCTGGGCGCGCCCCTCTCTGCGGTGCGGGACGACATCGAGGAAGGATTGGCGTGGACGCGCCAGTTCAAGTATCGCGACATCGAGCTCATCCTGGCGGCACAGTCCCGCTTCGTGGATACGCTTGCATCCGGCGACTATGACGGCGCGCAGGGCGTTCCGGAAGCGGAAATCACCTCGCTGGCGACCCTCTTCTGGGTCCGCCATTACGCAGGCGTCACCGCCTTCCTGTTCGGCGATTTCGAGCGCGCCGTCCTCCAGCTGGAACAGGCGGCGGCGCTGAGCTGGGCGGCGCCAGCGCACATCGACACCGCCTCATGCGCGCTCTTCCTCGCCCTCGCATTGGCCCGCACCAGCGCAGGCGCGCCCGCCCGGAAGGTGACGCTGGGAAGGATCGACGAGCTGCGGCGGCGCTTTGCCGATCGCGCCCGGTTCAATCCATCCACCTTCGAGTGCAAGCATTTGCTTCTGGAGGCCGAGGCGGCGCGGCTGTCCGGCATCCCTGCGGACGCGCAGCGCCTGTACGAGCAGGCGGCAGACGCGGCGGCGGCCAGCGGGTTCGTCCATGAGCAGGCGCTGGCCTACGAGCTGGCAGCCTATTGCTGCCGTGAGGCCGGGCTGGGCATTCCCACCTCTGGATACGTCCAGGCGGCGATCAGCCACTACCGGCACTGGGGCGCGCAGGGGAAGGCGGACCAGTTGCTGCGCAGCTTCCCCCTCCTGCTCGACGGCGGCGCCGGCGCGCGCCATCACCGGGCCGGCGACGGGACGGCGGATGTCGCGGGCGTCCCGGCGGGACAGGGCGGCCTCAACCTTGAGGTGATGACCAAGGCCGCGCAGACGCTGGCCGAGACAGTCGGGCTCGATCAGGTCATCCGCACCTTGATGCGGGAGATGATCGTCCATGCCGGTGCCCAATACGGCCTTCTGATCCTCATGCGCGACGGCGATCCGGTGATCGAGGCCTCGGCGCGCGTGGAAAACCAGCAGGTGGAAGTGGACGTCCACTCCGCCGTTCCCACCGCACGGGATCTGCCGCTGGCCATGCTCAACACGGTCATGCGCACGCGCAGGACGGCGGTCTTCGCCGATGCCGCCAGCGAGGAACCGGGCCTGCGCGCCGCCGGCCACGGGGGGGCGCCCGCGCGCTCCCTCCTCTTCATGCCGCTGATCAAGCGCGGCAGCCTCGTGGGCGTTCTCTACCTCGAGAACAACCTCGCGGCGGACGTCTTCACGCCGAACCGCACGGCGCTGCTGGAACTGCTGGCGACGCAGGCGGCCATCTCGCTCGATGCCGCCCGGCTCTACAACGATCTCGTGGATGAGAACACACGGCGGGCCAGCGCGGAGTTCGATCTCAGGGAGACGCGAGCGGAACTCGGTCGCGCCTCCCGCATGATGGCCATGGGCAATTACGCGGCCTCCATCGCGCACGAGATCAACCAGCCCCTGACCAGCATCGTCGCGAGCGCCGATGCGGCGATGCGCTGGCTGCGGCGCGCCGAGCCGGACGTCGACGAGGCCTTGCAGGGCGTGGAGCAGATCCGGGCCTCGGGCATGCGCGCGGCGGGCATCGTCAAGTCCCTGCGCGCGCTGGCCAAGCGCACCGCCCCGGTGCTGGAGCCGATCCGCCTCGAAGATCTCACCGAGGACGTGATGCGGCTGGTGGTCAAGGATCTCCAGTCGAACGGGGTCGAGCTGGTCGACCTGCTGGCGGTGGACCGGCGCCCCGTGGAGGCCGATCCCGTCCAGTTGCAGCAGGTCGTCTTCAACCTCATCACCAACGCCATTCACGCCATGGAGGCGGTCGATCCCGGCCGGCGGCGCCTGACCATCGAGACTTCTCGGGACGCGGGGATGGTGCGCCTGAGCATCGCCGACACCGGCTGCGGCATGAGCGAGGATGTTCTTGCCCGCATCTTCGAACCCTTCTTCACCACCAAGCACGCCGGCATGGGCATCGGGCTGTCCATCTGCCGCTCCATCATCGACGCGCACGGCGGCATGCTCAGGGCGCGCTCGACCGTGGGAGAGGGAAGCGTTTTCTATTTCAGCCTGAAGACCCTGGATGACGTCGCCCGGACAGAACAGGACGCGCAAGCCTGAGTGAAGGCATCAATCACGCCCTGGCGAGCACTCGGGTCTTGCGTCGCATGACAATCAGGGATTTTGCCAAGGCTGGAACGATGATTCGAATATATTCGATCTATCCAGATTTTATGAAAAAGTATTCTATTTAATTGACGGACCCCGGGTGAATACGAGAATTATATCGACGCTATAGCCCTCCTTTAACTCAGCCGCTATGCGGACAGCACGCCGTTATGACGGTCTCGCGCAACCAGCGATGCGCAGGCTCGGCTTCCATACGGGTATGCCAGAGTGTCCGACGCAGCACGCGGCGGTTTGAGGATGGAAGCGGGCAGCTATCGGCGGGATCACCTGCGCGCCTTCGCCCAGCGCGTCGAGGTCGCTGACGACTAGGTTCGCATCATGGAATCGAGATCGGAACTGCTTCAGAGTCTGGTAGCCGCTTCCAGCGTGGGATCGGCGGCGAACGGCTTCGCAGTTCTGTACGGAAATGGCGCACCCGGCACGATTCGAACGTGCGGCCTTTGCCTTCGGAGGGCAACGCTCTATCCAGCTGAGCTACGGGTGCGTGGCGCAGGAGCGGGTTCCTTTTAACGGAAGGCTTGCGGCGCGGCAACAGGGGATGGAGCCGTGTCCACGGCGGCTTGCGGTGAAATACCCGTGCCTTGCGGGAGAACGGGTGGTCCGGTTCGGCGGGGGTGTGGGGCGGGCCCCCGGGGCGCCTCAGGCTGCTGCGGAGGGGCGCACGCCGGAGCCGTCAGCCCGCGTCCTCCAGCGCCTCCGATTCGGCCTGGAGCGCGGCGAGGAGGGTCATGAAGCGCTCGCCCTGCACCAGCACGTGAGCCCTGAGGCGCTCGGCAGCGAGGGGGCCGTTGCCGGCGAAGAGCGCATCAACGATGCCCTGGTGCTCGGCGAAGGACGCCTCGACCCGCCGCGGCACTTTCAGCTGAAGGCGGCGATAGGGCTGGAGGGCGCGCTGCAATCTCAGCGCCTCCCCCGCCAGAACCCGATTGCCGGTGGCGGCATAGATGGCGCCGTGGAAACGGGCATTGGCGGGATAATAGGCCTCCTCGTCACCGGCAGCAGCGGCGATGCGGCAGGTCTCGTGTGCCTCCGAGATCGCCTCCCGGTCGGAGGGCCCCATGCGCTGCACGGCGAGCCGGCCGCAGGAGGCCTCGATCTCCGCCATCAGCTCGAAGGATTCAATCAGTTCGCGCGGGCCGAGCAGCACCACGAAGGCGCCGCGGCGGGGGCGGATTTCCACCAGGCCCGATGACGAGAGCTGGATCAGCGCCTCGCGGATGGGCGTGCGCGAAACGCCGAACCGCTCGGCGAGGCCCACCTCGTCGAGCCGCTGCCCGGGCTTCAGCCGACCGGCGACAATATCGTCCTCCAGCGCCTCCCTGAGCCTCGGCGTCTGCTCTCCCCGCACGACGGCGCTCCTTGCGATCTCCCCACCATCAGAAAGCCGAACCCGACCATTCAATGCAAGAGAGAAAATCTTGCATACATGATTGTTGACAAAAAATGCAGGCCGATCTCTATTGGCCACAGACGCCGCGGGGATCCTGAAAGATGCCACATCTCGATACCGGAGCGCCATTTTCGCCCCAGACTGAAGGCAGGATCACCCGAAAGAGAACGCCCCGACCCGTCCCCATGGGCTTGCCTTCGCGGACCGGGCGCCGTCCCATGACGGCAGGGACATCCGGCGGCGGGGCTGGTGGAGTGCGGCGATGAGTTCGAATACGTCCTTCTTCGGCGATCTTCTCACCACCATCGCGGATCGCGGCCGCGCCCTGCTCGACCGCAACACACGCACGTCCGGCGCCACCAAGGCGGCGACGCTGGTGGAGCGGTGCGAGCAGCTTCTCTCCGGCCGCGGAGAAGCCTCGGGCGTCGCCCTCGCCACCGACATCCTCGATCGCTACGCCCGCATGAAGACCGGCGAACGCATCGCCTTCTTCGAGGCGCTCGCCGAGACCTTCGGGCCGGACCGCGCCCGTCTTGATGCGGCCATCGCCAGCTATGGCCGCACCGGGTCGGATGCGGCGATGGCCGAACTCCACCTCGCCAGCGAGCCGCGCCGGCAGGAGCTGTTCCGCCGCTTCAACATGGCGGCCGGCGCGACGCTCTCCCTCGTCCGCATGCGCGAGCACCTGATGGACGCCATGGTGCACCGGCGCGACCTCGCTGCCGTGGACCGCGATTTCGGCCACCTGTTCTCGTCCTGGTTCAACCGGGGGTTCCTCGTGCTGCGACGCATCGACTGGTCGACGCCCGCCAACGTGCTGGAGAAGATCATCCGCTACGAGGCGGTGCACGCCATCCGCGACTGGAACGACCTGCGCGCCCGCGTCGACAGCCCGGACCGGCGTTGCTACGCCTTCTTCCATCCGGCGCTGGTGGACGAGCCGCTGATCTTCGTGGAAGTGGCGCTCACCAAGGACATTCCCGGCGCCATCGCTCCGGTGCTGGACCAGTCGCGCGAGCTGCTGGAGCCGGAGAAGGCCACCACGGCCGTCTTCTATTCCATCTCCAACTGCCAGCGCGGACTTGGAGGCGTCTCCTTCGGCAATTTCCTCATCAAGCAGGTGGTGGAGGAGATTTCCCGCGAGATCCCCTCGCTCACCACCTTCGTCACCCTCTCCCCCGTCCCCGGCTTCCGCGCCTGGCTGGACGGCGAGCGCAAGGCCGAGACACCGGCCGTCCTCACCGCCGCCGACAAGGAGACGCTCAAGGCGCTCGACACGCCGGACTGGGCCGAGAAGGCGGAGGTCCGCGAGGCCCTGACACCGGTGCTGAACGCCGCCGCGGCCTATTACTTCCTCGTCGCCCGCACCTCAAAGGGCAAGCCGGTGGACCCGGTGGCCCGCTTCCACCTCGGCAACGGCGCACGGCTGGAGAAGATCAATCCCATGGGCGACCTCTCGCCCAAGGGCATCGCCCAGGCGGCGGGGCTCATGGTGAACTATCGCTATGTCCTCACCGACATCGAGAAGAACCACGAGGCCTTCGCCGGCAAGGGCGAGGTGGTCGCGAGCCCGGCGGTGAAGAAGCTGCTGCGGGCGGATGCGGGCGCCCGTGCGCTTGTTCCAGTGTCCTGACCTACCGGTGTCCTGAACTGCCGTTGTCCTGAACTGCCGGTTTCCCGAACTGCCCGTGTCCTGAGCTGCCCGCCGCGCCACAGGCACTGTCGCCAACGAGACGAAGACATGAGCGAGAACCACCTCTTCAGCGCCATCCGCGCCGCCATCCCGGCGATGGACAAGCCCCTCGCCCGCCTCATCGACGGGACGGTGGAGACCTATGGCGACGCCCTCGCCCTTTCCGCCCGCCTCGCCAACCTTCTGGTCGCGCGCGGCGTGAAGCCCGGCGACCGGGTGGCGGTGCAGGTGGAGAAATCCTGGCCCGCGCTCGCGCTCTATCTCGGTGCGATCCGCGCGGGCGCGGTCTACCTGCCGCTCAACACGGCCTATACGCTGAACGAAGTCGAGTATTTCCTCTCCGACGCCGAGCCCACCGTGTTCGTGTGCCGGCCGGAGATCGAACAGGACGCGCGGGCGCTAGCCGCCCGGCTCGGCGTCGGCGCGGTGGAGACGCTGGGCACCGACGGCAAGGGGTCGCTGACCGAGGCCGCCGCGGGCTTCCCCGACACGTTCGCGGATGTGGCGCGCGGGCCGGACGATCTCGGCGGCATCCTCTATACCTCGGGCACCACGGGCCGCGCCAAGGGCGCCATGCTCACCCACGACAACCTGCTCTCCAACACCAGCGCACTGAAGGACTACTGGCGCTTCACAGCGGACGACGTGCTGCTGCATGCACTGCCCATCTTCCACACCCATGGCCTGTTCGTGGCCACGAACATCGTGCTCCTGGCGGGCGCGAGCATGGAGTTCCGCTCCAAATTCGACCCGAAGGAGGCCATCGCGCTGATGGCGGCGGGCAAGGTGACGACGCTGATGGGCGTGCCCACCTTCTACACCCGCCTGCTCGACCAGCCCGGCCTCACCCGCGAGGCGACGAAGGGCATGCGCCTGTTCGTCTCCGGCTCCGCACCGCTGCTGGCGGAGACGCATCGCGCCTTCGAGGAGCGCACCGGCCACGCCATCCTCGAGCGCTACGGCATGACCGAGACGGGGATGAACACTTCCAACCCCTATGACGGCGCGCGCATCGCCGGCACGGTGGGCTATCCCCTGCCCGGCATCAGCGTGCGCGTCACCGATCCCGAGACCGGCGCGGTGCTGCCCACCGGCGAGATCGGCATGATCGAGGTCCAGGGCCCGAACGTGTTCAAGGGCTACTGGCGGATGCCGGAGAAAACGGCCTCCGAATTCCGCGACGGCTTCTTCATCACCGGCGACCTCGGCAAGATCGACGAAAAGGGCTACGTCCACATCGTCGGCCGCGGCAAGGATCTCGTCATCACCGGCGGCTTCAACGTCTATCCCAAGGAAGTGGAAGGCGAGATCGACGCCATCCCGGGCGTCGTGGAAAGCGCGGTCATCGGCGTGCCCCACCCGGATTTCGGCGAGGGCGTCACCGCCGTCGTCGTCGCCCAGAAGGACGCGACGCTGACGGAGGATGCCATCCACCGCGCCCTCGAAAATCGTCTTGCCAAGTTCAAGCAGCCGAAGCGCGTCTTCTTCGTCTCCGAGCTGCCGCGCAACACCATGGGCAAGGTGCAGAAGAATATCCTTCGGGACACCTACAAGGACATCTATCGTAACGTCGCCTGACCCAAGGGACCGTGCCGCCGGCAACGCCAATCCACCGCCGGCCAGTCCCCGCCAAGTAACTGGTGCCTCAAGAGTTATGAAATCGACCTGCCGGACCCCGGATCAACCGGGGCCGGCCACGTGAAACGGGAAGAAACGCCACAGGCCCACAGCCACCGGGCCAAGGGAGGAAACGCATGTCCAACGACCATTCCCTCATCCATCGCCCGGTTTCCCGCCGCCTCGTGCTCGCCGGCGCTCTGGCCGCGCCTGCCGTGCTGCGCTTCACCGGCACCGCTCATGCGGCGACGACCCTCAAGATCTCCCACCAGTTCCCCTCCTCCTCCGGCGAGGAGGGCGACTTCCGCGACCGGCTCGTGCGCCGTTTCGCAGCGGAGGTGACGAAGCGCACCAACGGGGAGCTGGCCTTCGAGGTCTATCCCGGCTCGTCCCTGATGAAGACGAACGCGCAATTCTCGGCCCTGCGCAAGGGCGCGCTGGACCTCTCGCTCTATCCCATCTCCTATGCGGGCGGCGAGGCGCCGGAGTGCAACATCGGCCTCATGCCGGGGTTGGTGGTCTCCTACGACCAGGGTCTCGCCTGGCGCACCAAGCCGGTGGGGCAGGCGTTCTCGGAATATCTCGAAGGCAAGGGCGTCAAGATCCTCACCTGGGTCTGGCAGGCGGGCGGCGTCGCCAGCCGCGAGAAGCCGCTGATTGCGCCCGAGGATGCCAAGGGCATGAAGATCCGCGGCGGCTCGCGCGAGATGGACATGGTGCTGCAGGCCGCCGGTGCCGCCGTGCTGTCGCTGCCGTCCAACGAGCTTTACGTCGCCATGCAGACGGGCGCGTGCGATGCGGGCATCACCTCCTCCACCTCCCTCATCTCCTTCCGTCTGGAAGAGCTGGCGAAGCAGCTCACCACCGGGCGCGGCAAGTCCTACTGGTTCATGCTGGAGCCGTTGCTGATCTCCAAGGCGGTGTTCGACAAGCTGCCCAAGGCGCAGCAGGACGTGATGACCGCCGTGGGACTGGAGATGGAGGCCTTCGGCAAGGCCGGCGCCATGGCCGACGACACCAAGGTGGCCGAGGTGTTCGCCAAGGCCGGCGCCAAGATCCACGATCTCGATGCCGCCACCGTGGAGAAGTGGCGCGCCATCGCCCGCGACACTGCGTGGAAGGACTATTCCGCCAAGTCCGCCGGCTGCGCCAATCTCATGAAGCTCGCGCAGGAGGTGCCGGCATGAGCCACGGGCTCGATCTCGGCCACGGCGCGGACGCGCGGGCGGAGGCGACCCACGCCCCTCCCCTGCTGGCGGCGGCGCACGGGCTGCTCAGGCGGGCCAACCGGCTCATCCTCGCCCTCGGCTCGGTCGCCCTCGTGGCGGCGAGCCTCATCCTCTCCTACAGCGTGGTGTCGCGCTTCTTCTTCCACGCGCCCACCTATTGGCAGGACGAAGCCTCGGTCTTCCTGCTGGTGGGCGTCACCTTCATGACCGCCGCCTTCGTGCAGAGCCAGCGCGGCCATGTGGCCATCGATGCCCTCGCCCACATGCTGCCGCCGGGCCTGAACCGGGTGCGGCAGTTCGTGGTGGATCTGTTCAGCTTCGCCTTCTGCGCCTTCTTCACCTGGAAGTCCTTCACCCTGTGGCACGAGGCGTGGGTGGACGGGCAGGTGACCTCCTCCACCTGGGCGCCGCCCCTCTCCATCCCCTACGGCGTGATGACCGCCGGCATGGGCCTGCTCTCGCTGCAGATCCTCATTCAGGTTCTCGCCGGACTTCTGGAAAGGGTGGAACGATGAGCACGGCTCTCGTCGGCCTCCTCTATGGCGGGGCCACCCTCGGCACCATGTTTCTCGGCATGCCCATCGCGTTTGCGCTGGGCGCGGTTGCGGTGCTGTTCATGGTCGGCTTCATGCCGGCCGCCTCCCTCGATACGGTGACGCAGAACGTCTATGAGGAGATGGCTTCCATCACCCTGCTGTCGATCCCGCTCTTCATCCTGAAGGGCGCGGCCATCGGCAAGTCGCGGGCGGGGCAGGATCTCTATTCGGCGCTGCACGCCTGGATGCACAAGATCCCCGGCGGCCTCGGCATCGCCAACGTGTTCGCCTGCGCCCTGTTCGCCGCCATGGCCGGCTCCTCGCCCGCCACCTGCTCGGCCATCGGCTCGGCCGGCATTCCGGAGATGCGCAAGCGCGGCTATTCCGGCGCCTTCGCCGCCGGGCTGATCGCCGCGGGCGGCACGCTCGGCATCCTGCTGCCCCCGTCCATCACCATGATCCTCTATGCGGTGGCGGCCGAGCAGTCCCTGGGCCGCCTGTTCCTCGCCGGCCTCGGGCCGGGACTGCTGCTGGTGACGCTGTTCGCCGGCTACGCCATGGTGCGCTTCCGCCAGGAATATGCGGCGGCGAAGAAGGCCTATGCGGAGACCGGGGCGCCCTCCGCCTTGCTTCACGAAGACAACCTCACGCTGCGCGACCGCTTCGCCGCCCTGCCCCGCGTGCTGCCCTTCGTGGTGCTGCTCACCGGCGTGATGGTGGCCCTCTATGGCGGCTATGCGACCCCCTCGGAGACGGCAGGCCTCGGCGGCGTGCTGGCGCTGGCGCTCATCGCCCTGATCTATGGCGTGTGGACGCCGAAAGACCTCTCGCCCATCCTCACCTCGACGATCCGCGAGTCGACCATGCTGATGATGATCATCGGCATGTCCCTGCTCTATTCCTACGTCATGAGCTACCTGCACATCAGCCAGGCGGCGGCGCAGGCGATCGTGGCGCTCAATCTGTCCAAGTGGCTGCTGCTGGCCACCATCCTGGTGCTGGTGGTGGTACTGGGCTTCTTCCTGCCGCCGGTGTCCATCATCCTGATGACCGCGCCGATCATCCTGCCGCCGCTGAAGGCGGCCGGCTTCGACCTGATCTGGTTCGGTGTGGTGATGACCATCGTGATGGAGATGGGGCTCATCCACCCGCCGGTGGGGCTCAACATCTTCGTCATCAAGAACATCGCGCCCGACATCCCGCTGAAGGACGTGATCTGGGGCACGGTGCCCTTCGTGCTGCTGATGCTGTTGGCGGTGATCCTGCTCTGCCTGTTCCCGCAGATCGCCACCGGCTTCCCCGACCTCGTGATGGGCAAAGGCCGCTGAGGCGGCCCTAGCGTCCCTGCACCGGCACCACGTCCACGCCCACGGCGAGGATGTGGTCGCCGGACGAGACGATCACCCCGTCCACCGGCGAGACATCCGCATAGTCGCGGCCGACGGCGAGGATGATGTGGTCGTCCCCCGCCGGGATGGCATTGGTGGGGTCGAGCCCGATCCAGCCGAAGGCCGGCCCGCACCACACCTCGGCCCAGGCGTGGGTCGCGTCCGCCCCCTCCAGCCGCGGCTGGCCCTCGGGCGGGATGGTGCGCAGATAGCCGGAGACGTAGCGCGCCGGCAGGCCGAGTCCGCGCAGGCCGGCGATCATCACCTGGGCGAAGTCCTGACACACGCCCGCCTTCGCCGCGAAGGCCTCGTGGGGCGAGGTGGTGACGATGGTGGCGCCGGGCTCGTAGGTGAATTCGTCATGCACCCGGTGCATCAGCTCCAGCGCGGCCTCCAGAACCGGGCGGTCGCCGCGGAAGCTCGTCGCCGTCCAGTCGGTGATCTCGTTGTCGATGGGCACCGCACGGCTCGGGAACAGGCCGTGGGCGGCCGCGTCCGGCCCGAGGTCCATCTCCTCCAGCGCGGCGGCGCGCACCTCGTCCACCAGCGGAGTCGTCGCCGGGTCCGGCAGGGGCGTCGAGGTCACGTCCACCCGGCTGCGGGTGGTGATGGAGAGATGGCCGTGCGGCTGGTCGATGGTGAGCCAGGTCAGGCCGTTGCCGAAGAAATCGGTGCCCTGCTCCAGCTCCGCCGGCTCGGGGTCCACATCGAGGATGTGGGCGATGACATGCTGATGGCCGAAACGATCTACCGGCGTCATCCGCAGCACCTGCCGCACCACGCGCACCGGCACCTGATAGCTGTAGGTGGTGGTCTGGCGAATATCGTAGAGCATTGGAGTCTCGTTGCTTTCGCTCAGGCGCCGCGCGGGCTTGGGGGCTCGCGGGGGCTCGCTCACATGCCGAAGGTCAGCGTCATCTCCGGGGAATGTCCCTGGAGGAAATAGTGCGACGACACCTCGTCGGAGAGCTGCATGAGCATCTTCTCCATGGCGTCGAACCATTGGGGCTCGAAGCTCTCGGCCGTGCTGGCGGCAAGCTCCGCCTGCATGCGGGCGACGATGCGCTCCCACAAGGGCGGCGGCGCATCCTGGTCGCGGCCGGGGAGGACCTTCAGATGGTTCGCCATGCGATGCACCTGGAACGCCACCGAGCGCGGATTGTCCGGGTCCAGCAGCACGAGGTCGAGCACCGGTCCGCGCGCCTCCATCATCACATAGCGCGTGCGGTAGGTGATGAGGCTGTCCGCCACCTGCAGCAGCGCGTCCAGCGACCCCTGCGGAGCGCCGATCTTGCCGAAGGTGCGGGCGAAGCGCAGGGTGCCGATGGCCCGTTCCGTGCGCCGGCCAATCTCCAGGAAGCGCCAGCCGGTGAGCCGGTTCATGTTCTCCGAGGCGAGGCCTGAGAAGGCCGCGATGATGCGCAATGCCGCGTCCGCCCGCTCCGCCACATCGGCTTCTGAGGGGGCGGCGGGGACCGGCTGGGAGACGCAGGTCTCGAGATCCACCAGCGCGCGCCACGCATCCGGCGAGAAGCGGTCGCGGATGACGGAAGCCGCCGAACGCGCCGCCTGCACCAGCTGCGGCAGCGCGCCGGGCACGTCGCGGCGGGTGAGCACGGCCACGGCATAGCGGGTGGGCGTGGCGCGGGCGAGATCGCGCGGCATGGCGCCCCACGCCCCGAGCAGGCCCAGCAGCCGCGACACCAGCGGGCTGGTGCCGGTGTCGCCGCTCTCGGCGAGGCGGCCCACCAGCACACGGGAGAGGCGCAGCGTCGCCTCGGCCCGTTCCACATAGCGGCCGAGCCAGAAGAGGTTGTCGGCGGCGCGGCTCGGCAGGGTACCGGAGGAGCGGCGGACCTTCACATTGTCCGGGCTCGGCAGGAGCGTGGTATCGGCCACCTCGCCGTCCGCCAGCACCCACACGTCCGCCGAGCGGTCGCCCTTCTGCATGGAGACGGCGCGGGCGTCAGCGGCGGAGGAGATGCGGCAGAAGCCGCCCGGCATCACCGACCAGCCCTTTTCGGTGGCGGTCAGGAACACCCGCAGCATGAACGGGCGGGGCGTGAGCTTCTCGCCGGTCCACACCGGCGTGGTGGAGAGGCGGGCGATGTCCTGCCCCACCACGTCCGCCCCGCGCCGGGCGAGCAGGGTGGAGAGGCGCCGCCGGTCGGCCTGGGTCAGGTCCGCGCCGAGCACCGATCCGCCATCCGGCAGGCCCGGCAGCGCCCGACCGAAGGCGGAGGAGATGACCAGCTCGTCCAGATGCTCCATCACCTGCGCCCGCTCGGCCGGCTGGCCGCACCACCATGTGGCCACATGTGGCAGGCTGAGCGGCCGCCCGGTGAGCCGGGTGGCGATGCGCGGCAGGAAGGCGAGCAGCGCCGGCGCCTCGATGATGCCGGTGCCCAGCGCATTGGCCATCGCCACACCGCCCATGCGAACCGACTGGACGAGGCCCGGCACGCCGAGGCGCGAGCCGGCGTTCAATTCCAGCGGATCGGCGAAATCGGAATCGAGGCGGCGCAGCAGCACGTCGATGCGCCGGAGGCCCGCCACGGTGCGCACATGCAGGGTATCGCCCCGCACGGTGAGGTCCTCGCCCTCCACCAGCAGGAAGCCGAGATAGCGGGCGAGCAGCGCGTGCTCGAAATAGGTCTCGTTCAGCGGCCCGGGGGTGAGGAGGCCGATGCGGCCCTCCCCCGACCGGTCGAGCTTCATCAGCGAGGTGCGCAGCGCCTGGAAGAAGGCGGCGACGCGCTTCATGTTCAGGTTGCGCGAGACGTCCGGCAGCGCGCGGGTGGAGGCGAGGCGGTTCTCCAGCGCATAGCCGGCGCCGGATGGCGCCTGGGTCCGGTCGGCGAGCACCCACCAGCGCCCGTCCGGGCCGCGCCCCACGTCGGCCGCATAGACCCGCAGGAAGCGCCCGCCCTCGGGCCGCACGCCCACCAGCGGCCGCAGGAATTCCGGGCTGCCGGCCACGGCCGCCGCCGGCAGATCACCATCGGCGACCAGATGGGCGTCGCCATAGAGGTCCTGAAGCACCTCCTCCAGCAGTTCGGCGCGCTCGATGAGGCCGGCGGAGAGGGCTTCCCAGTCCGAATTGCCGATGATGAGCGGCATGTGGCTGAGCGACCACGGCCGCTCGCCGCCCCCTGCGTCATCATAGACGCGATAGAAGACGCCGCTGTCCCGGAGATAACGGTCCGCGGCGGAGAAACGCCGGCGCAACTCCTCGGGGCCAAGCTCGGCCAGTGCGGCGAGGAAGGGCTGCCAGTGACGGCGCGGCTGGCCGTCCGCATCCATCATCTCGTCGCGGGTGGCCGGAAGGGTGCGGTAGCCGCCGATCAGGCTTTCCGCCGCGGCCCGCTCGAATACCTCGCTCCGCTGCTCCGCCCCCGACACGATCACCCCTTCCGCGGGCACCCCTGCCCGCGTGTCATCTTCCTGCGCCCGGTGGGTCCGGGTTCTCCATTATGACCGTGGCGGCGCCAGATGCACCCCTCTTCCGAGCGCTTCCAGCCTGCGCCCGCCGCGGGACTGGTCCGCGACGGCGCCTCGGGGATGGTTGTCGATCAGGCGCTTGCCGGGCGCCTGAGGTCGAGGGTGGTCGGGAACTCGTCCGGCGCCGTCTCCAGCACCACGTCGAGGGTGCCGGGGGTGTGGCCGAAGGTCTGGAAGCGGGCGAGGCGCCGCGCCTCCGCCTCGTAGGAGTTCACCGGGAAAGTATCGTAGTTCCGCCCGCCCGGATGGGAGACGTAATAGAGGCAACCGCCCCGCGACCGCTCGCTCCAGGTGTCCACAAGATCGAAGGTGAGCGGCGTATGCACCGGGATGGTCGGGTGCAGGCCCGACCACGGCTGCCACGCCTTGTAGCGCACGCCCGCGACATAGGTGCCATTGCGGCCGGTGGGGGCCAGCGGCATCTTGCGGCCGTTGCAGGTGAGGATGTGGCGCGAGGGGTTGAAGCCCTCCACCTTCACCTGCAGGCGCTCAACGGAAGAGTCCACGTAGCGGGCGGTGCCGCCCACCACGCCTTCCTCGCCCAGCACGTGCCAGCACTCCAGCGCCTGCCGCACCTCGATGTCCACGCCCGCCTGCTGGACCTTGCCGAAAGCGGGGAAGCGGAACTCGAACTGGGCCCGGAACCACTCGGGATCGATCTGGTAGCCGGCGTCGGAGAGGTCTTCCACCACGTCGAGGAAGTCCTGCCAGACATAATGCGGCAGCATGAAACGGTCGTTGAGGATGGTGCCCCAGCGGGTGCAGTGGCCGTGCACCGGCTTGTTCCACAGCCGCGCGATCAGGGCCCGCAGCATCAGCTGCTGGGCAAGGCTCATGCGCCAGTCCGGCGGCATCTCGAAGCAGCGGAATTCCACGAGGCCCAGCCGGCCGGTGGGACCATCCGGCGAATAGAGCTTGTCGATGGAGATTTCGGTGCGGTGGGTGTTGCCGGTGACGTCCACCAGCAGGTTGCGCAGCAGCCGGTCCACCAGCCACGGGGCCGGAGGCTCGCCCTGCCCGGGCGCCGGGAACTTGGAGAAGGCGATCTCCAGTTCATAAAGGCTGTCGTGCCGCGCCTCGTCCACCCGCGGATGCTGCGAGGTGGGACCGATGAACAGGCCGGAGAAGAAGTAGGACAGGCAGGGATGCCGCTGCCAGTAGAGCAGCAGGCTCTTCAGCAGGTCCGGCCGGCGCAGGAAGGGGCTGTCGGCGGGGGTGGAGCCGCCCACCACCACGTGGTTGCCACCGCCGGTGCCGGTATGCCGCCCGTCCACCATGAACTTCTCGGTGCCGAGGCGGGCGAGACGCGCTTCCTCATAGAGGATGCGGGTGATCTCCACGCAGCCGGCCCAGGTGGCGGACGGATGGACGTTCACCTCCAGCACGCCCGGATCGGGCGCGATGCGGATCAGGTTGAGGCGGTAGTCGAAGGGCGGCGGATAGCCCTCCATATGGATGGGCGTGTTCAGCTCGATGGCCACCTGCTCGAGGGCGGCGACGAGGTCGAGATAGTCCTCCAGTATCTCCACCGGCGGCAGGAACACGCAGAGGCGCCCGTTACGCGGCTCGACGCAGAGCGCGGTGCGGGTGTCGGCGGTGAAGATCTGGGTGTCGTACTTGGCGAGGTATTCGCGCGCCAGCTCCTGCGCCCGCTCGCCGACGCCGTAGGCCTCGGTGCGCGGGGCGATGGAATGGCGCGGCATGCCGCCCGGCCCGCCGGGGGTGCCGGCATCGGTGCCTTCCGAACCCGCGCCGGGGGCGCCCTGCCCTGACGCGTAGCGGGCGGCGAAATCGGCGGCGTCGGGCAGCGGGTCGCGCGGCTCGAAGGGGTCGGCCTCGACGATGTAGGGGTAGCGCGTGGGCGCCAGATACTGCAGCGATTCCAGCGGCAGGCGGTAGCCCATGGGGCTTTCGCCGGGGATCAGGAACAGGAACTGGCGGCGGTAGGTCCATTCCTCCGAGCGCCACGCCGGGCCGGTGGGGGTCCAGACGCGGCGCAGCGGCAGCACCGAGCCGGTGGCCGTGCCGAGGCCCTGGTTGAAGGTGCGCGCCAGCATGCGCCGTTGCACCTCGTCCGCCATGCGCGGATCGCCGGGGGCGATGTTCTCGGGAAGGTTCTGTTCCTTCCACATGTAATAGATGTTGTCCTCGAACGCCTGCTGGACGAACTCGCTGCCCACGGCAAGCTTCTCGGCCACCGCCTTGCAGAAGCGCTCGGCATCGGCCGGCGTGACGCCGTAATTGACCTTCTCGTCGGCGATCAGGTCCTCGCGCTGCCAGATGGGCTGGCCGTCCTTGCGCCAGAACAGGTCGAACGACCAGCGCGGCAGCGTCTCGCCGGGATACCACTTGCCCTGGCCGTAATGCAGCACGCCCTCGGTCTCGAAGCGGCGGCGCAGGCGGCGGATGAGGTCATCGGCGCGCTCGCGCTTGTGCGGGCCGAGCGCCTCGGTGTTCCACTCGGGCGACTGGTAGTCGTCGATGGAGACGAAGGTGGGCTCGCCACCCATGGTGAGGCGCACGTCGCCGGCCTTGAGGTCCTCGTCCACCTTGTGGCCGAGCTGGTCGAGGGCGGCCCAGGTCTCGTCCGAGAAGGGCAGCGTGACGCGCGGCGCCTCGGCGACGCGGACCACGTTCATCTCGAAGCCGAACTCGACCTCGGCCTTCTCGTTCACATAGCCGGTGATGGGCGCGGCGGAGCTGTAGTGCGGGGTGGCCGCCAGCGGGATGTGGCCTTCGCCACAGAGCAGGCCCGAGGTCGGGTCGAGGCCGATCCAGCCGGCGCCGGGCACGAACACCTCGCACCAGGCGTGCAGGTCGGTGAAGTCCACGTCGGTGCCGGAGGGGCCGTCGAGGGCCGCCACGTCGGGCTTGAGCTGGATCAGGTAGCCGGAGACGAAGCGGGCGGCGAGGCCGAGGTGGCGCAGGATCTGCACCAGCAGCCAGCCGGTGTCGCGGCACGAGCCGAGCTTGCGCGTCAGCGTCTCGTCGGGCGTCTGCACGCCCGGCTCCATGCGGATCACATAGCCGACCTCGCTCTGGAGGCGCTGGTTGAGGTGGACCAGGAAGTCGACGATGCGGGTCTTCTCGCGCGGGACGGAGGCGAGATAGTCGGCGAACAGGGTGCCCTCATCCTCCAGCTCGAGATAGGGCGCGAGCTCGGCCTTGAGCGCGGGCGCATATTCGAAGGGGAAGTTCTCGGCATATTCCTCGACGAAGAAGTCGAAGGGGTTGATCACGTCGAGCTTGGCGAGGAGGTCCACCTCGACCTTGAACTCCGTGACCCGCTCCGGGAACACGATGCGGGCGAGCCAGTTGCCGAACGGATCCTGCTGCCAGTTGATGAAATGGTCCGCCGGCGAGATCTTCAGCGCATAGGCAGGGATGTCGGTGCGGCTGTGCGGCGCCGGCCGCAGCCGGATCACCTGCGGCCCCATGGAGACCGGGTGGTCGTAGGTGTAGCTCGTGACGTGATGCAGGCTCGCGAGGATCGACATTTAGGTCACCAGGTCCTGCGGGCGACAGCCCAGGGATAGAGTCAATGGTGGGATCGGCCGTTCGGCCGAGGGTGGGGCGCGTGTCCCGCCAAGGTTAGACAAGCCCGGCAGGAGGCGGAAGCGCGACTTTGCGGCGGCAACCGCCCCGATCGAGGGCAGTTGCCGAAGGAAGAGGCAATGCACACGCGTCCGGATCAGGCAGATGCGGGCGCCGGGGGCACGCCGGCGGGCGGGGCCGGCGGCGGCGCGGGCGGGGCATTTCCAGCGCCATGGCCGGCGCTGGACTTCTTCTTGCCCTTGCGGCCTTCCTCGAAGCGCTGGAGCACCGTGTAGAAGGACGGCACGAACAGCACGGCGAGGCAGGTGGAGGCGAGCATGCCCGACACCACCGCGATGCCGATGGACTTGCGGGAGTTGGCGCCGGCGCCGGTGGCGAACACCAGCGGCAGCACGCCGAGGATGAAGGCGAAGGAGGTCATGAGGATGGGGCGGAACCTGAGGCGCGAGGCCTCCACCGCCGCATCCATGATCTCCATGCCCTCCGCCCGTTTCTCGCGGGCATACTCGACGATGAGGATCGCGTTCTTGGAGGCGAGCGCGATCAGGAGCACGAGGCCGATCTGGGTGTAGAGGTTGTTCGCCACCCCGAGGCCCAGCAGTGCGCTGACGGTGCCGAGCAGCGCCAGCGGCACCGCGAGGATCACCGACATGGGCTGGATCCAGCTCTCATACTGGCCGGCCAGCACGAAGTAGACGAGCAGGATGGCGAGCCCGAACACGTAATAGATCTGATTGCCGACCGCCTTCTCCTGATAGGACATGGCAGTCCACTCGAAGCCGGTGCCCGGGGGCAGGGTCGAGGCGGCAATCTGCTCCATCAGCGACAGCGCCTGGCCCGACGAGAAGCCCGCGGCGTTAGAGCCGACGATGGTGGACGAGGGATAGAGATTGTAGAGCGAGATCAGCGGCGGACCCAGGGCGGTCTTGACATCCACCACGGTGCCGAGGGGGATCATCGCGTTCTGGGTGGGCGAGCGCACCTTCAGCTGCATCAGGTCGGCCGGGGTCACGCGGAAGCCCGCGTCAGCCTGGATGTAGACCTGGAAGACGTTGCCGAACTTGTTGATCTGGTTGACGTAGGTGGAGCCCAGATAGGACGAGATGGTGCTGAACACCTGGCCCACCGTGATGCCCAGGGTCTCCGCCTTGATCCGGTTCACGTCCACCTGGATCTGCGGCGCCCCGGCGCGGAACGAGGAGGACACGTGGGAAAGCGCCGACTGCGCCCGCGCCTTGTCCACCATGGAGGCGGTGATCTGCTCCAGAAGCTGGTAGTCGAAATTGCCGTTGCGGATCTGCGGCTGCATGGTGAAGCCGGCGGCGTTGCCGATGCCCTGGATGGCCGGCGGCACGAGGATGACCACCTCCGCCTCCTCGACGCCCGCCACCGCCGCGTTCAGGTTCTGATACATGGAGAGCAGATCCTGCCCCTTGGTGGCGTAGCGCACGTCCCAGGGGGTCAGGGTGATGTAGGTGACACCCGCATTGGCGAGGGTGGACGAGTTGTCGAGCACCGAGATGCCGGAGATGGCGAGCACGGTCTGCACGCCCGGCACCTTGCGGATGCGTTCGGAGACATCCGCCATCACCTTCTTGGTGCGGTTGAGATTCGAGGCGTCCGGCAGCTGGACGTGGGCGAGGAAGTAGCCCTGGTCCTCGATGGGCAGGAAGGCCGTCGGGATGCGGGTGAGGCCGTAGCCGGCGACGCTCATGAGCGCGATGGCGATGAGCACCATCAGCTTGGAATGGTGCACCATGCGGCTGATGACGCCGGTGTACCAGTGCTCCGCCCTGGCATAGATGGCGTTGAAGCCGCGATAGATGAAGTTGCGCTGCTCCGGCGGCACCGGCTGGCGCAGCCAGAGGGCGCACTGGGTCGGCTTCAGCGTCGCCGCGTTGATGGCCGAGATGAAGGCGGTCGCCGCGATGACGAGGGCGAACTGCTTGAACATCTGGCCTGACAGGCCGGGAATGAACGAGGCCGGCAGGAACACCGACATCAGCACGAGGGTGATGCCCACCACCGGGCCGAACAGCTCGTCCATGGCCTTTTCGGCCGCCGGCTGTCCCGCCATGCCCTCCTCGATGTGCCGCGCCACGCCTTCCACGATGACGATGGCGTCGTCCACCACGATGCCGATGGCGAGGATGATGGCGAACAGGGTCGAGAGGTTGATGGTGAAGCCCATGGCGTCCATGGCGGCGAAGGCGCCGATGATGGTCACGGGCACGGTCGTCGCGGGTACCAGCGTCGCGCGCCAGTCCTGCAGGAACAGCAGGATGACGACGAGGACGAGGACCGCCGCCTCGAACAGGGTCTTCCACACCTCGTCGATGGAGGCGGTCACGAACAGGGTCGTGTCAAAGGGGATGGCGTAGTCGAGCCCTTCGGGGAAGTTCTTCTTCAGGTCTTCCATCTTCGCCGCCACGCGCTTGGCCACGTCGAGCGCGTTGGCCGCGGGAAGCTGGAAGATGCCGATGCCGGCCGCAGGCTTGTTGTCCTGCATGAAGTCCTTGGAATAGCTCTGCGCGCCGAGCTCGACGCGGCCGATGTCGCGGATGCGCACGATCCGGCCGCCGTCGGAATTGTCCACCTTGACGATGATGTTCTCGTAGTCCTTCACGTCGTCGAGACGGCCGGAGACGTTCACCGTGTACTGGAACGAGGCGTTGGACGGCGCCGGCGGCAGGCCGAGCTGGCCGGGCGTGACGAGCTGGCTCTGCTTCTGGATGGCGTTCGAGACATCGGTGGGGGTCAGGCCGAACGCCTGCATGCGGTCCGGGTCCATCCACACGCGCATGGCGTAGGTGCCGGTGCCGAACACCGCGACGTTGGCGACGCCCGCCACGCGCTCCAGCTCGTTCTGGATGTTGATGATGGCGTAGTTGTTCAGGAACAGGCCGTCATAGCGCCCGTCCGGCGAGATCAGGGTCACGAACTCGAGGATCGAGGTGCCCTTCTGCAGGATGGTCACGCCCTGCGCCTGCACCGCCGTGGGCAGCGAGGCGAGGGCGATGTTGACGCGGTTCTGCACCAGCACCTGCGCCATGTTCGGATCGGTGCCGATGGCGAAGGACACGACGAGCGTGTAGGTGCCGTCCGAGGCCGACCACGACTGCATGTAGATCATGCCTTCGACGCCGTTGACCTGCTGCTCGATGGGCAGGGCCACGGTGTCGATCATCGTCTTGGCGGACGCGCCCGGATAGGAGGTGGAGACCGACACCGTGGGCGGCACGATGTTCGGATACTGCGACACCGGCAGGCGGATCAGCGAGACGAGGCCGATCAGCACGAAGACCAGTGCGAGGACGTTCGAGAGGACCGGCCGCTCGATGAAAAAGCGCGAAATCATGGGCGCTGCCTCAGGTTCGAGCGCGGGTCAGTTCTTCGGCGTCGCGGGGGTGGCACCCGGCGTCGCCGGAGCAGTGGGAGTGGGCGGCACCGAGGGAACGGCGCGGGCCGGAGCATTGGCCGGAGCGACACCCGCCGGCTTCGGCAGGGGCTTGGTGCCGTCGTCCACCGGCGGGGCGATGGCGACGATCTTGCCCACCTCCACGTCGATCTTGGAGCCGGGCACGGCGCGCTGCATGCCGTTGATGATGACGCGGTCCGTGGTCTTCAGGCCGCTGAGCACGGCGCGCAGGCCGTCCGCCTGAAGCTGGCCGAGGGTGATCTGCGTCTGCCCCACCACGTTGTCCGAGCTGACGGTGAGCACATAGGGGCCGAGCTGGTTGTAGCTGATCGACGAATCCGGAATGAGGACGGTCGGCGCCGGGTGGCCGAGCGGCACCCGCACGCGGGCGAACAGGCCGGGCAGCAGCACGAAGTCGTCGTTCTGGAAGATACCGCGCACGGTGAGCGTGCCGAGGTTGGGGTCCACCTGCGGCGCGATGTAGTCGATGCGGCCGGCATGGGGATAACCGGTCTCGGTCTGCAGGCCGATCTCGATCGGGATATCCGGCAGGTCGCGGGTGAGGCTGGTGAGGGAGCGGCCCTGCTTGGCCAGCTGCTCCTTGATTCGCAGCACCTCCTGCTCGCTGAGCGTGAACCACACCCAGATCGGGTTGAGCTGGACGATGGTGGCGAGCTTGGTGGGGCCGCTGTAGCCCACGAGAGCGCCGACGTCCTGAAGATGGGCCGTCACCGCGCCGTCGAAGGGCGCGTTGACCTGGGTATAGCCGAGATTGATCTGCGCGAGCTGCAGGGAGGCCTGGGCGTTGGCCACCTCGGCCACGGCGGAATCGCGCTTGGCGCGGGCCTGGTCGAGGGTCGCCTGAGAGGCGAAGTCCTGCTTGGCGAGCTGGGCCTGCCGATTGTATTCGGCCTCGGCCTGCACCTGCGACGCCTGGTTGGCGGCGAGCTGCGCCTTCGCCTGGTCGACCTGGGCGATGTAGGTGTCCTGCTCGATCACGAACAGGGTGGTGCCCTTCTTGGCGAAGGCGCCGTCCTTATAATTGATGTTGGTAAGGAAGCCCTGGACGCGGGCGTTCAGGTCCACCGAATTGATGGCGGCGGTATTGCCGGTCAGTTCGAGGAAGCGCGTGACCGGCTGCTCCAGCACGGTCGCGACCGTCACCTTGGGCGGCGGCGGGGGTACGTAGGTATTCTTTTCCTCGCACGCGGACAGGAGGAAGGCAGCCCCGAGGGCCACGCTCGCGTAGCCCAGCCGACCCGACACCCGGATACCCCCCACCATACCCATACCCCCACTGTGCAGATGCGGCGGATACTAAGCAGCGGGTTATTGCGTGTCCATGAAAGGAATTAGCCGTGCGGCTTTTCCATGCAGATTGCCGGGCCACCTGTGCAGCGCGGCAACGCTCCGGCAGATCGGCCTTCGGCGCGCGCGGCCGCACCGTCCTCGCATTGACATTGCACCGACCCGTTCATAAGTGTCCGCATGGTGTGCTGCCCGCGGAAGCGGGGCGGTTGCGGCTGCGCGTTCGTTCGCTGCGCCCGCCTGCCTCGCCTTCGGACTTGCTGACGCCCCATTGCGGGTGTCCAACGGCGCGCATCGTTGCCCGGAGGTCCGGCGGTCCGTCTCCGCCCTCCTTCAGACCTGACGGAACGGAATAGAGAAACCCATGTTTGGTGGACTTGCCCGCAAGCTCTTCGGCTCCGCGAATGATCGCCGGGTGAAGGGTTATCGTCCCCGCGTACAGGCCATCAATGCGCTGGAGAAGGAGCTGGAATCCCTCTCCGACGACCAGCTGCGGGCCCGCACGGAGGATTTCCGCCGCCAGCTGGCCGAGGGCAAGACCACCCTCGACGACCTGCTGGTGCCCGCCTTCGCCACCGTGCGCGAAGGCGCCAAGCGCGCGCTCGGCATGCGCCACTTCGACGTGCAGCTCATCGGCGGCATGGTGCTGCATGAAAGCTCCATCGCCGAGATGAAGACCGGCGAAGGCAAGACGCTGGTCGCCACCCTCCCCGTCTACCTCAACGCGCTGGCCGGCAAGGGCGTGCACGTGGTGACGGTCAACGACTACCTCGCCAAGCGCGACGCCGAGTGGATGGGCAAGCTCTACCGCTTCCTCGGCCTGTCCACCGGCATCATCGTGCACGGCCTCGACGACGACGAGCGCCGCGCCGCCTACGCCAGCGACGTCACCTACGCCACCAACAACGAGCTCGGGTTCGACTACCTGCGCGACAACATGAAGTACGAGCGCGCCCACATGGTGCAGCGGCCGCACTTCTACGCCATCGTCGACGAGGTGGACTCCATCCTCATCGACGAGGCGCGCACGCCCCTCATCATCTCCGGCCCGCTCGACGACCGCTCGGACTTCTACAACACCATCGACCAGTACATCCCCCGCCTCTCCAAGGAGGATTACGAGGTGGATGAGAAGCAGCGCTCCGTCTCCATGACGGAAGCGGGCATGGAGAAGATGGAGCAGATGCTCACCGAGGCCGGGCTGCTGAAGTCCGAG
Source organism: Xanthobacter aminoxidans (assembly GCF_043193615.1). Taxonomy (NCBI): domain Bacteria; kingdom Pseudomonadati; phylum Pseudomonadota; class Alphaproteobacteria; order Hyphomicrobiales; family Xanthobacteraceae; genus Xanthobacter; species Xanthobacter aminoxidans. Next base: position 1,300,968 of record NZ_JBAFUS010000001.1, read on the forward strand.
AGCCTCTACGACATCGAGAACGTCTCGGTGGTGCACCACGTGAACCAGGCGCTGCGCGCGCACTCCCTGTTCCAGCGGGACAAGGACTACATCGTGCGCAACGACGAGGTCGTCATCATCGATGAGTTCACCGGCCGCATGATGCCGGGCCGGCGCTATTCGGAAGGCCTGCACCAGGCGCTGGAGGCCAAGGAGCGCGTCCAGGTCCAGCCGGAGAACCAGACGCTCGCCTCCATCACCTTCCAGAACTATTTCCGCCTCTACGAGAAGCTCGCCGGCATGACCGGCACGGCGGCGACCGAGGCGGCCGAGTTCCAGGACATCTACAAGCTCGAAGTGGTGGAAGTGCCCACCAACGTGCCGGTCTCGCGCATCGACGACGATGACGAGGTGTACCGGTCGGCCGGCGAGAAGTACGCCGCCATCATCGAGCTCATCAAGGAGTGCAGCGCGCGCGGCCAGCCCGTGCTCGTGGGCACCACCTCCATCGAGAAGTCCGAGCTGCTGGCCGAGCTGCTGAAGCAGGCCGGCTTCCACCAGATCGACTTCTCCGATCCCGCCGCCTTCGCCCATGACCGCTCGGGCAAGGCCTTCGCGGTGCTGAACGCGCGCTATCACGAGCAGGAGGCGTACATCGTCTCCCAGGCCGGCGTGCCGGGCGCGATCACCATCGCCACCAACATGGCCGGCCGCGGCACCGACATCAAGCTGGGCGGCGCCGCCGACATGCGCATCGCCGCGGAGTTGAAAGACCTGCCCGAGGGCGAGCAGCGCACCGCCGCCGAGACGCGCATCCGCGCCGAGGTGGAGGAGCTGAAGCAGAAGGCGCTCGCCGCCGGCGGCCTCTTCGTGCTCGGCACCGAGCGCCACGAGAGCCGGCGCATCGACAACCAGCTGCGCGGCCGCTCCGGCCGCCAGGGCGACCCCGGCCACTCCAAGTTCTTCCTGTCGCTGGACGACGATTTGATGCGCATCTTCGGGTCGGACCGGCTCGACGGCATGCTGCAGCGCCTCGGCCTGAAGGAAGGCGAGGCGATCATCCATCCCTGGATCAACAAGGCCCTGGAGAAGGCGCAGCAGAAGGTCGAGGCGCGCAACTACGACATGCGCAAGAACGTCCTCAAGTATGACGACGTGCTGAACGACCAGCGCAAGGTGGTGTTCGAGCAGCGCCTCGAGCTGATGAACGACGAGGACGTGGCCGAGACCGTGGAGGACATGCGCCATGCCCTCATCACCGAGACCGTGGCCAAGTTCATCCCCGAGAACGCCTATCCCGAGCAGTGGGACGTGGACGGGCTCGACACCGCCATCAAGGAAGTGCTCGGCATCGAGCTGCCGGTGAAGGACTGGGCCAAGGAAGAAGGCATCGCCGGCCCCGAGGTCACCGAGCGCATCACCCGCCGCGCTGACGAGTGGATGGCCGCCAAGACCGCCCAGTACGGGCCGGACATCATGCGCTATGTGGAGAAGTCCATCCTTCTCCAGACCCTCGACCATCTCTGGCGCGAGCATATCGCCATGCTCGACCACCTGCGCCAGGTGGTGGGCCTGCGCGGCTATGCCCAGCGCGATCCGCTGAACGAGTACAAGTCCGAGGCGTTCAACCTCTTCTCCGCGCTGCTGAACCGCCTGCGCGAGGTGGTCACCGCCCAGCTGATGCGGGTGGAGATCGTCACCCAGCAGCCCATGGAGGAGGAGTTGCCCCCCATGGAGGCGCACCATCTCGACCCCTTCACCGGAGAGGACGAGATGGCGAGCATCGGTGCCGCCCTCGGCGCGCGGCCGGAGCCGCTGCTGTCCGGCGACGTGGCGGTGATGGAGCGCGACCCGAACGACCCCTCCACCTGGGGCAAGGTGGGCCGCAACGAGGCCTGCCCCTGCGGCTCGGGCAAGAAGTACAAGCATTGCCACGGCCGCTTCGCCTGAGGCAGCGTCCCCGGCGCGGCCCCACCGCGCCGGGCTTTGAGACTTCAGGTTCAGCCGCGCCGGTGGCCGATCGCCCGGTCGACACCGACGAAGATCAGCGCGGTGGTGAAGAACACGACCGCCAGCACCACGGCATTCTGCGCCATCTTCTCCGCGCCGAGCTTGGCCGGGTCGAGGAACCAGTAGGCATACCAGCCATCCGCCTCGCCCCGCGCCAGCGCGTAGACGAGATAGGCGAGCGGCGGCGCCATGGCCCACACCGTATCGGCCAGCCGCAGCCGGCCGTGCGGCCCCACCAGCCAAACGATCAGGAACAGCACCGGCACCGCCTGATGCAGCAGGCGGTCGGCGACAAGCTGCGCGCCTTGCGGATTCCACACATGGCGCAGCAGCAGGGCATAGATGATGCCCACCAGCACGATGGAGACCACGCTCGTCAGCCGCGCCCGCGCCCCGGTGAGGGCGTGCAGCCCGCCCAGCGCGATCTCCGTGGCCACGATGGCGACGCCCAGATTGGTGAGCACGGTGAAGAAGCCGAGGAAGCGCCACAGCGCGGGGCCGAACCCCTGGCCGACCGCCGCCATCTTCTGGACCACGATGACGAGCTGGAGGATCAGGGCCGCCCAGCCGACCACGGCCGTGAGCGCGGCCATCCGCCGGCACCACACATCATGCCCCATGCCCCGCCTCCCCCGGCCGCGCCCCCCCGGGCGTGGAAAAAGGGTAGGCCGAAGCATCGGCCATGGGCAAGGCCATGGCCGGGCCGCAATCAGCCGCCGGTCTGGACGATGCGCATGTACTGCCCCGGCGCATCGGCCGGAACCACGCCACGGCGCCCGAGATGGTGCAGGCCGTTCACCGCGAGATCGAACGAGCGGTAGCAATAGTGGGCGACGAGCACGAGGTGCTTGAGCTGCTCGGACGTCATGGCGTCCGGCTCGAGGAAGTTGCGCACATAGACCGCATCGCCCTCCACCAGCTGGTTCAGGGCGGCGTAAACGTCGGGTCCGCGCATGGGCAGGATCATCCGCCGGCTGGTGGATGCCATCATGTGCGGAATGAACCCCCGCGCCCGGAGCGCAAGGTCCATCTCCCCATACGTCGCCTGGCCCTTGTAGAGCGGCACGAACGAGACCTCGAGCTGAATGCAGACCGCCTCGGCGAGGGTATCGCCGGCGCCGTCCAGCACCGCGCGCTCGCCGCCCTGGAGGTCCATCTTCAGCATCTCGATGCCGTCGATCTCCGGCACGGCCGAGAGGGCAACCGTGTCGATCTGCCGGCGATCCAGCACCCGCCCCCAATCACCGAGACCGGGGAAATGGGAGAGGACGTGCGGATCTGGCTCCAGCAGGCTCGTCATGCCGGACGCGGCGCAGACGTGGAGCGTCCGGTGCTGCCCGTCAGCGATCGCGTGGGGCAGATAGGTCTCCAGATCGCTCTTGGCCGCGTTCAGCCGGGCCAACGCCTCCGGCTGGGGCTCGAAGCCGACGACGCGGCACAGGCGCCGGGCGAGAAGGGGCTTGTAGGGCGGATCGCCGTCGATGGGATTCGCGCCGATATCCACCACCCGGGTGAGGTGCTCCGGGCGGAGCAGCAGCGCGAGCTGGGACGGCGTGGCGTCTGTCACTCCGGTCCCTTTCCTGTCACCGCGCGGCGCTGGTGGCGGTGGACGCCGAGGCGGCGACGGGCCTTGCCGCTGCTGTGACCACTGGCTGGGTCTTGGCGCCCGAATTGGCGGGATCGGCCGGAGCCGCCACCGAGCCCGTGCTGGCCGGGGCGCCGTCGCCTTCGTCGGCGCGCAGAAGCGCGTCGGCCTGGAGCTTGGCGGCGGTCTCCTTGGGCGGGTTCACATATTCCGGCAGCCGGCCGGGCGCCTGGGTGTAGGAGAGCTGGCCGGTCTCGCGCTCCTTGAGCTTGGCGAGGAAGATCGGATGCATGCCGCCATCGGCACCGGTCTTCACCGGGGCAACGGGCGCGGAGGTGGAGAGCGCGGCGAACTGCGCATCGTCGGCCCGCTGCTTGGCGGCCACGGCGGAGGCGATCTGCGGCGCCACCTGATAGGGCGGGCAGGCCTGGGCGGCATCGAAGGCGCGGCCCGGCGCGGGCGTGGCGTCGAACACGTAGGTGCGGTTGCAGACCGACACCTTCGGCTCCTGCTTCGTCACCTCGAAATGGTCGGAGCCCTGCTTCAGGTTCCGCCAGAAGGCCATGTTGGGGTTGTTGCGGTAGCGGGCGAGGTTTTTCGCCGTCATCCGGAAGGGATAGGCCTGCACCTGGAAGGCGCGCTGCCCGCCAGCGAAGCTCTCGCGGGCGAGGGAGAAGATCTCGGAAATCTGGTCGTCGGTCATGGCGTAGCAGCCCGAGGACGAGCAATCGCCATGCACCATCAGGAAGTCGCCGGTGCGGCCGTAGGCCTTGTCATAGGCGTTGGGGAAGCCGAGGTTGAACGCCAGATAATAGCTGGAATTCGGATTCATCTGGCCGGGGGTGATGGTGTAGAAGCCCTCCGGCGCCTGGCGGTCGCCGGTGCCCACCTTGGGGCCGAGTTCGCCGGACCAGCGGCAGATGGGATAGGTCTTGAGCAGGGCATAATTGCCCTCGGACGTGACCTTCCAGACCTCCAGCTCGGATTCCTGCTTGAAGATGCGGACGAGGATGGGGGTCGAGGGCGCCATGTCCTTCTTGGCCAGCAGCGACACCATCTCAGGCGACAACGGCTTGTTGGCCTTGCGCGCGACCTCGGAATCGGTGGCGTTGCAGCCCGCGAGGGCAAGGGCCGCGCAGGCGGCAAGGCCAGCCATGCGCAGGCGCGAGGCGAAGCGCGAGGAAGGGGTCGTCATCGGACGGCTCATGGCGAAGCGGCTCAACGCAAACTCCCGGGTCCGGACCGGCCAATCAGGCCGAGAAGGCTAACCGGTCCCCCTTGACGCGACGTTATCAACGCCGCTCCGGCTCGATGGAGAAAATAAGGCAAATGCGGCCAAGATGGGGAGGCTCCGTCGCCGATCCCCCATGCCGCAGCGCCATGGTTAAGGATTCCTTACCGCTGTGGCCGCGAAACCGCGCCCCTTACAGGGAGCGGCCGATGGCGAGGAACTTGTCGCGGCGCGCCTTGCGCACCTGCGCGCCGTCGAGGCCGGCGAGGGAGGACAGCGCATCGGCGATGGCGTCGCCCGCCGCCGCGATGGCCGCGTCCGCGTCACGGTGGGCGCCGCCGGCCGGCTCCTTCACGATGCCGTCGATGACACCGAACCGCAGCAGGTCCTGCGCGGTGATCTTCATGTTGGTGGCCGCGTCCTGCGCCTTGGCGGTGTCGCGCCACAGGATGGAGGCCGCGCCTTCCGGCGAGATCACGCTGTAGATGGCGTGCTCCATCATCAGCACCTTGTTGGCGGTGGCGATGGCGATGGCGCCGCCCGAACCGCCCTCACCGATGATGAGGGCGACGTTGGGCGCGGAAAGCGCGAGGCAGGCGTCGGTGGAGCGGGCGATGGCCTCGGCCTGCCCGCGCTCCTCCGCGCCGATGCCGGGATAGGCGCCGGCCGTATCCACCAGCGAGATCATGGGCACGCCGAAGCGGTCGGCCAGCTCCATGATGCGGGCGGCCTTGCGATACCCCTCGGGGCGGGCCATGCCGAAATTGTGCCGGATGCGGGTCTCGGTGCTGGAGCCCTTCTCGTGGCCCAGCACGCACACCGCCTCGCCACGGAAGCGGGCGAAGCCGCCGATGATGGCCTCGTCCTCGCCGAACTTGCGGTCGCCGGCGAGCGGGGTGAAGTCCTCGAACAGGCCGCGGGCGAAGTCGGCGAAATGCGGCCGCTGCGGATGGCGGGCCACCAGCGTCTTCTGCCAGGGCGTCAGATTCGCATAGAGCGCGACCAGGGCGTCCCGCGCCTTGCCCTCCAGCTTCAGCACCTCGTCGGTGATGGCCACGCCGTCGCCGGAAGAGGAGAGCGCACGCAGCTCTTCCACCTTGGCCTCGAGTTCGGCAACCGGCTTCTCGAAGTCCAGATAGCTGCGCATGAGGGTCCGTGAGGTTTGAGGAGGTCGGCGCCCCCTAAAGCGGCGGGAAGCTGCCTTTGCCACGCCGTCAAGTCAAGGTCGCCAGATCAAGTCGGCGCGCGGCGCGAACAAAAGGCCCGTCGCGCGGCCCTGCCGTAGGGCAAGGCGACACTGCAACGGAACCGAGCGGGGAGCGTTGTCCCCAAATCATGGTGACATCATGGAGGCTGTCATGAAACCGCAAGACGCGACGCCGCAGAAGGCCAAGGAAGGCCACCCGCCCGCCCCTGCCGCCGAGGAGCGCCCTCCGGAGGCGCAGCGCCAGAAGCCGGCCGCCGGCCCCCATGCCAAGCCGCAACTGACCGATCCCGAGAAGACGCCGGGGGCCGGCGCCCTGGCCGATCCCGACAAGCCGCAGGACCCGGACGCGACCGGCTGACGCAGCCGGCCGGCGCCGGGGGCCGGCGGCCGGCCTTGTTCCCGGGGGGCTGCTGGGGCTATTGCTGGCACGCCACTTCCCGGGGACCCTTCCGACGATGCGCGCGCTGCTCGACGTTATCCTTGTCGTTCTCCAGCTCTATGTCTGGATTCTCATTGCCGCGGCCGTGCTGTCCTGGCTGGTCGCATTCAACGTCGTCAATCCGTACAACTCGTTCGTGCGGAACGTGGGCGAGTTCCTGTTCCGGGTGACGGAACCCCTGCTCGCGCCCATCCGCAACGTGCTGCCCAATCTCGGCGGCATCGACCTGTCGCCGATGGTGCTGATTCTCTTGATCTTCTTCCTGCAGCAGGTCATCGCCTACTACATCTACCCCTACGTGTTCTGAGCCGGCTGCCGTGGCGACCGACCCGTCCTTCCTGCGCGTCCTGCCGGACGGCGTGGAGGTGACGGTGCGCGCGACGCCGCGCGGCGGGCGCGATGCCGTGGACGGCGTCGCCGCCCTCTCGGACGGGCGCGAGGTGCTGAAGGTGCGGGTACGGGTGGCGCCGGAGGATGGCGCCGCCACCGCTGCCGTCGCCAAGGTGGTGGCCGGGGCGGCGGGTGTCGCCACCTCCCAGGTCCGGCTCACCTCGGGCGCGACGGCGCGGGTGAAGACCTTCCGCATTGCCGGCGACGGCCCGGCCCTCGCGGCGAAGCTTGCCGCCGCCGCGGGGAAATGAGCCTCAGGCGGGCTTCACGAAATCCTCGCGCATGGGCGTGAACACGTCCACCAGCACGCCGGGCTCGATGCACACCGCCCCGTGGTGCACGCCGGAGGGCACATAGAAGCTGTCCCCCGCCTTCAGCCGCTCCGTCCGCCCGCCGATGGTCAGCTCGAACAGGCCGCTCTCCACGCTGGTGATCTGCGTGTGCGGATGGCTGTGCGGCACCCCCATCTGCCCCGGCGCGCGGGCGATGACGCGGACCAGCATGATCTCGTCGTTGAAGGTGAGGATCTGCCGGCTCACCACCTCGTCCAGCACCTCCACCGGTGTGGTCTCGGCGAAGGCGAAGACGTTGCCCTTCTCGCTCATCTCTTGATCCTTTCAGCGCGCCAGCCAGCCGCCGTCCACGGGCAGCACGATACCATGCACATAATCTGCCGCCCGCGATGAGAGGAACACCGCCGCGCCGCCGATGTCGGTCGGGTCGCCCCAGCGGCCGGCCGGGATGCGGCCGAGGATGGCCGCATTGCGATCCGCATCCGCGCGCAGGGCCTCGGTGTTGTTGGTCACGAAATAGCCGGGGGCGATGGCGTTCACGTTGATGCCCTTCGCCGCCCATTCGCAGGCGAGGAGGCGCGTAAGGCCGGCCAGCCCGCTCTTGCTCGCCGTGTAGGACGGAATGCGGATGCCCCCCTGAAAGGAGAGCAGGGAGGCGATGTTGACGACCTTGCCGCCCTTCCCGTCCGCCAGCATCCGCCGGGCGAAGGCCTGGGTGAGGAAGAAGGTGGACTTGAGGTTCACGTCCATCACCTCGTCCCAATCTTCTTCCGTGAAGTCGATGGCGTCGGCGCGGCGGATGATGCCGGCATTGTTGACGAGGATATCGACGCGCCCGCCGATCTCCGCCTCGGCGACGATGCGGTCGATGGGCTTGAGGGTGGCGAGGTCGGCGCGGACGGCGGTGAAGCTGCCGCCGGCGGCCGCCACCAGGGTGGCGGTCTCGTCCATGGCGGAGCGGCCCACCCCCACCACACCCGCGCCGGCCCGCGCGAGCGCGACGGCGATGGCCTGGCCGAGGCCGGTATTGGCGCCGGTGACGACGGCCCTGCGGCCGGACAGATCAAACGGATTCACGACACTCACTTCAGTTGGTCCATGGCAACCATGTCCATGTCCGTATAGTCGATATTGTCGCCGCCCATGCCCCAGATGAAGGTGTAGGCGCGCGTGCCGCAGCCGGAATGGATGGACCAGGGCGGCGAGATCACCGCCTGCCCGTCCGCCACCACGATATGCCGCGTCTGGGTCGGCTGGCCCATCAGGTGGATGACGCGGGCGTCCGCCATGAGGTCGAAATAGAGATAGACCTCCGAGCGCCGGTCATGGACGTGGCAGGGCATGGTGTTCCACACATTGCCCTCGTCCAGCTGGGTCATGCCCATCACCAGCTGGCACGAGGTCACCACGTCAGGGTGGATCATCTGGTAGATGGTGCGCCGATTGGCCGTGGCGGCCTCGCCCAGCAGCATCTTCTTGGCTTGTGCGATCCGCACCACCTTGGTCTCGTATCGCGCATGGGCGGGCGTGGAGAGCAGATAGAAGCGGGCCGGCACATCGGCGCTGTCGGAGGTGAACAGCACCTCCTTCGTGCCCATGGGCACATAGATCGCGTCCCGGTTCCCCAGCGCATGGGCCACACCGTCCACGCTCACCTTGCCGGCGCCGCCGATGTTGAAGACGCCCAGCTCCCGCCGGTCGAGGAAGTTGGGCGAGCCGATGGTGGCCTTGTCGCTCTCCAGCGCCAGCGGCACCGTGACCGGCGTGGCCCCGCCGATGACGAAGCGCTCCACATGGCTGTAGGTGAGCAGCACCATGCCCGGCTCGAACAGGCGCTCCACCAGATAGTTGCGCCTGAGCGCCTCGGTGTCGAAGCCGCGTGTGGCGTCCTGGTGGTGCACATGGCGCACGTCGATCATCATGGGGCAGTCTCGGGGCAGGAGAGCGGAGAGAAGAGAACGGCGGCTAGCGGAACACCCCCGGCAGCCAGAGCGACACGGCCGGCACGTAGGTGACGATCATCAGCACCGCAACGGAGGCGCCGAAGAAGGGCCAGATGGTCTTCATCGCCTCGCCGATGGTGATTTTGCCCACGGCGCAGCCCACGAACAGCACCGAGCCCACGGGCGGCGTGTTCAGCCCGATGCCGGCGTTGAGGATCAGGATCACCCCGAAATGCACGGGATCGATGCCGAAGGCCTTCACCAGCGGCAGGAAGATGGGCGTGCAGATGATGATCATCGGCGCCATGTCCATGAAGGTGCCGAGGATGAGCAGGATGATGTTGATGAGCAGCAGGATGACGTAGGGGTTGGACGAGACCGCCTGCATCAGTTCGATGGTAGCCTTGGGCACCTGGAGGAAGGCCATGAGCCAGCCGAAGGATGCCGCCGTGCCGATGACGAGCAGCACCATGGCCGTGGTGCGCACCGCGCCCAGCGTCGCCTCCACGAAGCCCGCCCAGTCCATCTCCCGGTAGACGAAGGTCGTCACCAGCAGCGCATAGATGACGGCGATGCAGGAGCTTTCCGTCGCGGTGAAGATGCCCGAGCGCACGCCGCCGAAGATGATGCCGATGAGCATGATGCCGGGGATGGCCGCCACGACCGAGCGCAGCACCGCGTACCAGCCGGGAAAGGTGCCGGCGGGATAGCCGCGATTGCGGGCCACCATGTAGGCCGTGATCATCATCGCCGCGGCGAGCAGGAGGCCGGGCATGATGCCGGCGGTGAACAGGTCCGCAATCGAGATCGTGCCGCCCGCCGACAGGGAATAGATGATCATGTTGTGCGACGGCGGGATCATCAGCGCGATGATGGCCGAGTTCACCGTCACGTTGACCGCATAGTCCTTGGCATAGCCGTGGCGCGCCATCTGCGGGATCATGATGCCGCCGATGGCCGAGGCATCCGCCACCGCCGAGCCGGAGATGCCGCCGAACAAAGTGGAGGCCACCACGTTCACCTGCCCCAGGCCCCCCCGCAGGTGCCCGACGAGGCTCGCCGCCATGCCGATGAGCCGGTCGGCGATGCCGCCGCGCATCATCAGGTCACCGGCGAAGATGAAGAAAGGGATGGCCAGCATGGAGAAGGCGTTCATGCCGGAATTCAGCTGCTGGAACACCACCACCGGCGGCAGATCGAGATAGAGCACGGTCGCGAGCGAGGCGAGGCCGAGGCAGAAGGCCACCGGCGTGCCGATGACGAGGAGCAGCGCGAAGACGCCGAAGAGGATGGTGATGGCCATGGGTCTGGTCCGGCGTCATTCCACGGTGTGGACATGGGCGAGCGGCACCTCGGGCACCCGCCCCTCGGTGAGGTCGGTGAGGAGCCGCTCGAACGAGAACAGGCAGATGAGCGCGCCGCCGCCCACCAGCGGCAGGTAGTCCACGCCCTGCGGCAGGTCCACGCCCGCCATCTTGGCGCTCCAGGTGCCCATGGCGAGATCCCAGCCATACCAGGCCATGGCGCCGCCGAAGCCCATGACGAGGACGTGGGTTGCGATCTCCATCACGCGCCGCACCGGCGGGGAGGCGAAATGCAGGCCGATCTCGAAACCGAGATGCATGTTCTCCCGCACGCCCACCGCGGCGCCGAGCAGGATGAACCAGCTCATGAGCAGCAAGGACAGGGGCTCGGTCCAGCTCGGCGAGGCGTTCAGCACGTAGCGGCCGATGACCTGCCAGAACACCGCCGCCGTCATGGCGACGAGGCCGGCGCCGGAGATCCACAGCGCCACCGCCGACAGGACACGCACCACCCGCCTCAGCGCGAGCAGCGGAGCCGGCCTTGCAGCCTCTCCGCTCCCGCCGGAACGCTCGCTGGACTTGATGTTCATGCCGCTGCGCCTCCCGGGGATGGCCGGGCGCGCAGGCCCGGCCGGTGCCGCGCCTTCAGTTCACCGCCCGGATGCGGGCGACGAGGTCCTTCATCTTGTCGGTGGTGACGAACTTGTCGTAGACTGGCTTCATGGCGTCGATGAAGGGCTTCTTGTCCACCTCGTTGATGATGGCGCCGCCCTTGACCACGTGGTCCTTGGCCTCGACATCGCGCTTGGCCCACAGCTCGCGCATCTTCTTGGTGGCCTCGAGCCCGGCCTCCTTGAACATCTTCTGCTCGTCCGGGCTCAATTTGTCGAAGGCGCGCTTCGACATCACGAACACCTCCGGCGCCAGCGAGTGCTCGGTGAGCGAATAGTATTTCGCCACCTCGTAGTGCTTCACCGAGTCATAGGAGGGATAGTTGTTCTCCGCGCCGTCCACGAGGCCGGTCTGCAAGCCGGAATAAAGTTCGCCGAAGGGCATGGGCGTCGCGTTGGCGCCCAGCGCGTTGATCATGGCGATGAAGAGGTCCGACTGCTGCACCCGGATCTTCATGCCCTTCATGTCGTCGAGGGTCTTGATGGGCTTCTTGGAATTGTACATGGAGCGGGCGCCGCTATCGAAGAAGCCCAGCACCACGAGGCCGTGCGGCTCGAAGGCTTTCGCAATCTCCGCGCCGATGGGGCCGTCCACCACCTTGTACATGTGGTCGGTGGAGCGGAACAGGAACGGCATGCCGAGCACCGCCGTCTCGGGGATCAGATTGTTGAACGGCGCGGTGTTGATGCGGTTGAGATCGATGACGCCGAAGCGGGTCTGCTCGATGGTGTCCTTCTCGCCGCCGAGCTGGCCGGAGGAGAAGACCTGAACCTTGTACTTGCCGTTCGACTTCTTCTCGATGATCTCGCCGAAATACTTCACGGATTCGACGGTGGGGTAGCCGTCCGGATGGATGTCGGCGGACCGCAGCGTGGTCTGTGCCATCGCCGGCAGCGCCGAGAGCGCAAGGCCGGAGAGCGCGAGCGCGGCGGCGCGGGAGGTCAGTCGGCGTCGGGTCAGCATGGGCGTTCTCCCTGTGTGTCGGATATTTTTCCGCTTTATTGCGGCCTTTGCGGCCGTTCACTTCCCACGGGCGCGGCGGCCTACATCACCGCGCCGATCTGCCAGGGCACGAACTCGGCATCGCCGTAGCCCAGTTCCTCGGACTTGGTGTGGGCGCCGGAGGCAACCGCCAGCACCTTGTCGAAGATCTCGCGGCCCTTCTCCTCCAGCGACACGCCATCGAGCACGTCGCCGCAATTGATGTCCATGTCCTCTTCCATCCGGCGATAGATGTCGGAATTGGTGGCGAGCTTGATGGAGGGGGTGGGCTTGGCGCCGAAGGCGGAGCCGCGACCGGTGGTGAAGCAGATGACGTTCGCCCCGCCCGCCACCTGCCCGGTGGCGGCCACCGGATCGTAGCCGGGGGTGTCCATGAAGACGAAGCCGGCATCCGTCACCGGCTCGGCATATTCATAGACCGCGCGCAGGGTGGAGGAACCGCCCTTGGCGGCGGCGCCCAGCGACTTCTCCAGAATGGTCGTGAGCCCGCCCGCCTTGTTGCCGGGCGAGGGATTGTTGTTCATCTCCCCCGCATTGCGGGCGGTGTACTCCTCCCACCACTTGATGCGGGCGACCAGCTTCTCGCCGACCTCGCGGGTCGCGGCACGGCGGGTCAGCAGGTGCTCGGCCCCGTAGATCTCCGGCGTCTCGGAGAGAATGGAGGTACCGCCCTGCGCCACCAGCAGGTCGGAAGCCACCCCCAGCGCGGGGTTCGCCGTGAGCGCCGAATAGCCATCCGAGCCGCCGCACTGGAGCGCCAGCACGATCTCGGACGCCGGCCGGGCCTCCCGCTGGGCGGCGGCGGCGCGGGGCGCCATCTCCTTCAGCGTGCCGAGGATGTGCTCCACCGTGCGGCGCGTGCCGCCCTCGTCCTGGATGGTGAGGGTGCGAAAGCCGTCCGCCTCCTCCACCCCATATTCCTGCTTGAAGCGGGCGATCTGGAACATCTCGCAGCCGAGCCCCACCATCACCACGGCGGCGAAGTTGGGGTGGGTGGCATAGCCCCAGAGGGTGCGCGAGAGCACGTCATAGCCCTCGCCCTTGGAGGCCATGCCGCAGCCGGTGCCGTGGATGATGGGCACGATGCCGTCGATGCCTGGAAAGTCCGCGAGGATGCCGGAGCGCTCCGCCGCCTGCGCCGCGAACCGCGCCACTGAGGCCGAGCAGTTCACGCTGGTGAGGATGCCGAGATAGTTGCGCGTGCCGGTGCGCCCGTTGGAGCGGCGGAAGCCCATGAAGTGGGCGCGCTCGGCCTCCGGCACCAGCACATCGTCGCGGGCGTCGGCGGCGAAGGCGTAGTCGCGGGCGAAATCGTGCAGCACCACATTGTGGGTGTGGATGTGGGCACCGGGGGCGATGTCCTCGCTGGCAAAGCCGATGACCTGGCCGAACTTCACCACCGATGCGCCGGCGGGAATGGGCTCGATGGCCACCTTGTGGCCGCGCGGGATGCGCTGGGTGGCGACGATGCCCGCGACCGAACCGCCGGGCGCAACCTCGTCCAGCGCCACCGCCAGATTGTCCTTCGCAGAAAGCCGAAGGGTGCGTGGCGCCATGCCCGCCTCCATCCCCATGAGCACGTCTCCCCGACCTGTTTCACGGCCACTCTCGGACCCGCGCCTTCGTTGACGCTCTTGATATGCTAATATATTAGTATGGAAGACCTCGCAAGAGCGGGCAGGCTGCCGGGGAGGCTGGAACGGTGGTGGTGACGGGGGCGGATCTCAGGCGCAGGCCGGCGCTTCGCAGCGAGAATGTCCGTGCGGCGCCGGCATCCTCACGCATCCACGCCGCCCTGCGCGACGACATCGTGGCCATGACCCTTCCGCCCGGCGCGCCGCTGCAAGAAAAGCAGATCGCCCTCGCCTACGGCGTCAGCCGTACGCCGGTGCGCGAGGCCATCCTGAAGCTCGCCGACGAGCGGCTGGTGGACATCTTTCCCCAGTACGGCACCTTCGTCTCGCGCATCTCGGTGCCGGCGGTGCGCGACGCCATGATCATCCGCAACGCGCTGGAACGCACCAGCGTGCGCGAGGCGGCGGCCCATGTGGCGACGCTGCCGGAGAAGGCGCGGCGGGTGGCGATGGCGCCGCTCCTCGCCACCCTGCGCCAGCAGCGCGCCGCCCACCGCGCCGGGGCGCTGGCGGAGTTCCACGCCGCCGACGAGGCCTTCCACCAGATCATCGCGGAGCTTGCCGGCCACCCGAACATCTGGCGGGTCATCCGGCAGGAAAAGGCGCACGTGGACCGCTGCCGCCTCCTCACTTTGCCCTCCCCCCAGCGCCGCGCCAGCGTCATCGCCGAGCACCAGATGGTGGCCGATGCCATCGGCGAGGGCGATGCGGATGGGGCGGAAAAGGCCATGGCGGCCCATCTCGGCCGGGTCATCCCCAGCGTCGAGGATCTGGGCGCCGCCCACCCCGATTATTTCGAGGCGGAAGGTGCGCCCGCCGATGCCGTGAACGCGAGGTGAGTTCCGTGTCCAGCCTCCTCCATCCCGATCGCCTGCTGCCCGCCGATCCGTCCGTGCGCGCGGTGGCCCGCCGGCTCTATGGGGAGGTGGAGACGCTGCCCATCGTCTCGCCCCACGGCCACACCGACCCGCGCTGGTACGCCTTCAACGAGAACTTCCCCGATCCCGCGCGGCTGTTCGTGGTGCCGGACCATTATGTGTTCCGGATGCTCTACAGCCAGGGCATCCCCCTGGAAAAGCTCGGTGTTCCCCGCGCGGACGGCGGCGAGACGGAGCAGGATGGGCGGGCCATCTGGCGCCTGTTCGCGGCCAACTACCACCTGTTCCGTGGCACCCCCACGCGGGCATGGCTGGACCATGCCTTCGCCACCCTGTTCGGTCTTGAGGAGCGTCTCAGCGAGAAGACCGCAGATGCCGCCTACGACCTCATCGCCGATAAGCTGCAACAGGAGGCGTTCAGGCCCCGCGCCCTGTTCGAGCGCTTCAACATCGAGGTGATCGCCACCACCGAGAGCCCGCTGGACGACCTTTCCGCCCATGCGGAAATCCGCGCCAGCGGCTGGGGCGGGCGAGTGGTGACGGCCTATCGGCCCGATCCGGTGGTGGACCCGGAGTTCGAGGGCTTCACCACGAACCTGCGCCGCTTCGGCGAGATCACAGGGGAGGACACCTTCTCCTGGCCGGGCTATCTTGCCGCCCACCGCAAGCGGCGCGCCTTCTTCAAGACCTTCGGCGCCACCTCCAGCGACCACGGCCACCCCACCGCCGCGACCTTCGACCTGCCGCCGCAGGAGGCCGAGGCACTGTTCCGCCGTGTCACCGGCAATGCACCCGTGAGCGCGCAGGATGCCGAGCTGTTCCGCGGCCAGATGCTCACCGAGATGGCGCGCATGAGCCTGGAGGACGGGCTGGTGATGCAGATCCATCCCGGCGCGGTGCGCAACCACAACGGCCAGATCTTCGCCCGCTTCGGCCGGGACAAGGGGGCGGACATCCCCTCCCCCACCGAATATGTGCGCGCGCTGAAGCCGCTGCTGGACCGCTTCGGCAACGAAGCCGGCCTCACCATCATCCTCTTCACGCTGGATGAGACGAGCTACGCGCGGGAGCTGGCGCCGCTGGCCGGCCATTACCCGGCGCTGCGGCTCGGCCCGGCGTGGTGGTTCCATGACAGCCCGGAGGGCATGAAGCGCTTCCGCGCCATGACAACCGAGACTGCCGGCTTCTACAACACCGTGGGCTTCAACGACGACACCCGCGCCTTCCCCTCCATCCCCGCCCGGCATGACGTGGCGCGGCGCATCGATTGCGGCTTCCTCGCCGAGCTCGTGTGCGAGCACCGGCTGGACGAGGACGAGGCGGTAGAGGTGGCGCGCGATCTGGCCTATGGGCTCGCCAAGAAGGCCTACAGGCTTTGAGCCCCCGGCTCTCGCTTTCGACCCTCGCCGACCTGCCCGCCGCCGTCGCCCGCCCGGCGTATGACATTGCGGCGGCGGAGGTGGGGGTGGTGCATCTGGGCGTCGGCGCCTTCCACCGCGCCCATCAGGCGGCCTATCTCGACGCCATCCTCGCGCGCGGGCACACGGGCTGGGCCATCTGCGGCGCCAGCCTGCGCTCGCCCGACACCTCGGACGCGCTCGATCCGCAGGATGGCCTCTACACGCTCGCCGAACGCTCGGGCGCGGGGGACAAGCTGCGCGTCATCGGATCGCTCCGCCGGCTGCTGGTGGCGCCGCGCGATCCCGAGGCGCTGCTGTCGGCCATGTCCGATCCGCGCGTGCGCATCGTCACCCTCACCGTCACCGAAAAGGGCTATTGCCACGATCCCGCCTCGGGCACGCTGGACGAGGCGCACCCGGACATCCGCGCCGATCTGGCGAACCCGCACCGGCCGGTGAGCGCGCCCGGCTTTCTGGTGGAGGCCCTCGCCCGCCGCCGCGCCGCCGGCATCGCCCCCTTCACCGTGCTCACCTGCGACAACCTCCCGGCCAACGGCAAGACCGTGGCGCGGGTGACGGCCCGCCTCGCGGCCCTGCGCGACGATGATCTCGGCCGCTTCGTCGCGGGTGAGGTCGCTTTCCCTTCCACCATGGTGGACCGCATCGTGCCCGCCACCACGGACGACGACCGCGCGCTGGTGGCCGCCGGGCTGGGGATGGGAGATGCGTGGCCGGTGATGGCCGAGCCCTTCACCCAATGGGTGGTGGAGGACCATTTCCCCCTCGGCCGGCCGCCTCTGGAGGAGGTGGGCGTGGAGCTGGTGTCGGACGTGGCGCCGTTCGAGCACATGAAGCTGCGCCTGCTGAACGGCGCCCATTCCACCCTCGCCTATCTCGGCTATCTCGCGGGCCACGCCACCATCGCCGACACCATGGCGGTGCCCGCCTTCGCCCGGTTGGTGGCGCGCCTTCAGGATGAGGAGGTGACGCCCACGCTGCATCTGCCCGCGGGCGTGGATGTGGCCGCCTACAAGCGCGCGCTTCGGGAGCGGTTCGCCAATCCGGCGCTCAGGCACCGCACGTGGCAGATCGCCATGGACGGCTCTCAGAAGCTGCCCCAGCGCCTCGTCGCCACCGCGCGCGACCGCCTCGCGACGGGTGCGCCCATCCCGCTCCTCGCCCTCGGCGTCGCCGGATGGATGCGCTACGTGACCGGGCGGGACGAGCAGGGTGGCATGATCGACGTGCGCGACCCCCTCGCCGCCCGCCTGAAGGCGCTGGCGGACGAGGCCGGTCCCGATGCGACGCGGCTCGCGCCGGCGCTTCTCTCGGTGCGCGAGGTGTTCGCCGACCTCGGCGCCGACCCGCGCTTCGCCGGCCCGGTGCGCGAGGCGCTGGCCCGCCTCATGGCGCGCGGTGCCGCGGCGACGGTGGAGGAGATGGCGGGCGGGTGAAGCCCTCCCGGCGCCGGTCAGAGACCGGGGCCGAGGGCACACGAGGCGCCCGCGCCGCTCAGTGCTTGTTGTTGGAGAGCTTGTCCGACCAGGCCAGCACCAGGCTCGATCCCACGAACACCATGTGGATGATGACCAACCACATGAGCGTGTTCTCGCTCATGTTCCCCTTGTCGAGGTTCATGAAGGCCTTGAGCAGCTGGATGGCCGAGATGGCGACGATGGAGGCCAGCAGCTTCTGCTTGAGGCCGGTGAAGTCCACCCGCGTCATCCAGTCCGGCCAGTCGGGGTGGCCGTCGGGATCGATCTTCGACACGAAGTTCTCGTAGCCGGAGAAGATGACGATCACCACGAGGTTGCAGGTGAGCGTCAGGTCTACCAGAGCGAGGATGCCGAGGATGATGTCGCTCTCGGTGGCCGAGACCGCGTGCAGCACGAAGTGCAGCAGCTCGTGGCCGAACTTGAACAGCAGCACCAGCATGCCCACGACGAGGCCGACATAGAAGGGCGCGAGAATCCAGCGGCTGCGGAACAAGATCCCTTCGATCACCCGCTCGATCATCCCTCACCCCCGCTTTCCCCCGGCGCATGATGCACCGCAACGAGCCGCGGCAAGGGGTGCCACGGCGCGCGCGCGAGGGCAAGCGGGCAAATTCGGCAGGCGCGGCCCCCGGAAGGGTGTGCCCTACTCCTTCACCGCTCCGGTCATGGACGAGACGTAATAGTCCACGAAGAAGGAATAGAGGATCACCACCGGCAGCGAGCCGATGAGGGCGCCGGCCATCAGCGATCCCCATTCATAGACGTCCGACCGCACCAGCTCGGTGAGCACGCCCACCGGCACGGTCTTGTTCTCCGACGACTGGATGAAGGTGAGCGCGTAGATGAATTCGTTCCACGACAGGGTGAAGGAGAAGATGCCCGCCGAGATCAGCCCCGGCACCGAGAGCGGCAGCAGCACCTTGATGAGGATCTGCCAGCGCGAGGCGCCGTCCACCAGCGCGCACTCTTCCAGCTCGAACGGGATGGAGCGGAAGTAGCCCATCAGCAGCCAGGTGGAGAAGGGCACGAGGAAGGTGGGGTAGGTGAGGATCAGCGCCAGCTTGGTGTCGTAGATGCCGAGGCCGAACACCATGATGGCGAGCGGAATGAACAGGATGGAGGGCGGCACCAGATAGGCGAGGAAGATGCCGAGGCCGACCCAGCGCGAGCCGTTGAAGCGCAGGCGCTCAATGGCATAGGCCGCGAACACGCTCGTCACCAGCGAGATGACGGTCGCCGCCACCGAGATGTAGACCGTGTTCCACAGCCAGTGGGGATAAGAGGTCTCGAACAGGAGATACTTGATGTGCTCCAGCGTCGGCTCCACCACCCAGAGCGGGGAGTAGTTGTTGTAATCGGTGAGCTGGAAGTTCGGTTTGATGGCGGTGATCGCCATCCAGTAGAACGGGAACAGCAGCACGAAGACAAAGACGATGAGCGGCAGGAAGACGGTGACGACCCGCCGGGGCAGGCTGTCGAGATAGCTCATGCCCGTGGAATTGTCGGTCATCTCAACGGGTTGGGGCTGGGCCATGGGGGTCCTCGCAGAATTGGGGGGCGGCGCGCGGGGCTTTGAGGGCGGGCTCAGTCGGCCCCGCCCTGCTGCCACTTGCGGCGCTGCAGGCCGAAATAGCTGAACAGGATCGCCGCCAGCAGGAAGGGGATCATGGCCACGGCGATGGCCGCGCCCTCGCCCAGCGAGCCGCCGGGAATGGCGCGCTGGAAGGAGAGCGTCGCCATGAGGTGGGTGGAATTCAGCGGGCCGCCGCGGGTCAGCACGTAGATCAGCTGGAAATCGGTGAAGGTGAACAGCACCGAGAAGGTCATCACCACCGCGATGATCGGCGAGAGCATGGGCAGCGTGATGTAGCGGAAGCGCTGCCAGTTGGTGGCGCCGTCCAGCGTCGCCGCCTCGTGCAGCGAGGGCGAGATGGTCTGGAGGCCCGCCAGCAGCGAGATGGCGACGAAGGGAATGCCGCGCCAGACATTGGCCGCGATGACCGAGGCGCGGGCGTTGGTGACGTCGCCGAGGAAGTTGATGGGCGCGGAGATGAGCCCCATCTTGATGAGCGCCCAGGAGATGATCGAATACTGGCTGTCGAAGATCCACCAGAAGGCGATGGCCGAGAGCACGGTGGGCACTACCCACGGCAGCAGCACCACGGCGCGGAAGAAGGCCTTGAACGGCAGGTTCTCGTTGAGCAGCAGCGCCAGCCACAGGCCGAGGCCGAACTTCAGGATCGAGGCGGCGATGGTGTAGAGGAGCGTGTTGAACACCACCAGCCAGAACAGGCTGTCGCCCCAGAGCGACTCGTAGTTCTCGAGGCCGATGAACACGCCCTCGCGGCCGATGCGCGTGTCGGTGAATCCGAGCCACACGCCGAGGCCGAGGGGATAGGTGAGGAAGAACAGCAGGAAGACGGCCGCCGGCACCATGAAGGCGATGCCGAGCACGTGCCGGCCCTGACCGATGCCGGCCCAGAAGGACCGCTTGTGGGTCGGCTCAGCCGCTGCGACGTTGGCCATGAATGGGTCTCCGGAAGCATTTTGACGAGCGCCTCCCGACCGGGAGGGAAAGCCCCTCTCCCCTTGCGGGAGAGGGTGGATCGCGGCGCAGCCGCGAGACGGGTGAGGGGTTTGCTCCCCCCACCCCGCATCGGCCCTCACCTCCAGCCCTCACTCGCGAGTTGAGAGGGGAGGAGGATGAAGGCGTCTGTCCCGCCTCAGCGGTAGATGCGCTCGGCGCGCTGCTGGGCGCGCTTGGCGGCTTCTTCTGGCGTGCGCTGGCCGGTGGCGGCTTCCGCCACCATGTCCACGACGATCCAGTCGGCCATGGCCGCGGCCGACTTCGGCCCGAGCGGACCGGCGTAGCCGTTGGGCTGCAACGTCTCGGAGGCGAGCGCATAGGCGGCGTGGATGGGCTTGGAGGTCCACACCGGATTGTTGGAGAAGCTCTTCAGCGTCTGGCAGCAATAGGCGCTCGCGCCGGTCAGCCAGGCATTGTACTGGTCGGCCTGGAACATGAAGGCGAGATAGGCCTGCGCCGCCTTGGGGAACTTCGAATACTTGAAGATGCAGGCGGTGGTGGTCTGGTGCAGTTCCACCTTCTTGCCGACGGGGCCGACCGGGAAGTTGGTGGACTTCATGTCCGCCGCCATCTCGGCGAGCTTGGGGTCGTTGGCCGCCGCGTAATAGACCGACACGCCGTTCGCCGTCACCGACAGGTCGCCGGCGATGAAGGCGCGGTTGTTGTTCACGTCGAGCCAGCTCTCGGTGCCGGGGATGAAGGTCTTGTACAGCTCGGCCACGTATTTCAGGCCGGCCACGGTCTCCGGCGAGTTGATGACCACCTTGCCGCTCTCGTCCACCATCTTGCCGCCGTGGCTCCACAGCACCCAGTGGCAGAAGTTGTTGCCGTCACCCACGCCATGGCCCAGCGTGAAGCCCATGGGGTGGTTGTTGGCCTTGAGCGCCTTGCCAAGTTCGAGAAGGCCCTTGGTGTCCTTCGGGAATTCGGAGAAGCCCGCCTGCTTCACCCAGCTGTCGCGATAGACCACCGCGTTGCCGATGGTGGCGAGCGGCAGGCCGACGAAGCGGCCCTTGACCGTCGCATAGGCCGCGCAGGCCGGATAATAGCCGCCATACTGCTTGGCGAGGCTGTCGGCGAGGTCGGTCACGTCGAGCAGCTTGTCGGGATACTGCTGGGCGTCGTCGAACCACACCCACACGATGTCAGGGCCGGAGCCCACGTTGGCGGCGACGGCGGCCTTGGGACGGATGTCCTCCCAGCTCTCCTTGTCGATGCGCACCTCGATGCCGGTGGCCTCGGTGAACTTCTTGGTGTTGGCGATCCAGGCGTCTTCCTCGCCCTTCACGAACGGCGACCAGCGCAGCAGGCGCAGCGAGGCGCCGGCCTCCGGCTCGAACTTGGCGACAGCCTGGGCGATGGCCTCCTTGGTGGAGAGCATGGGCAGGGCCATGGCGCCGGCCGCAAGGCCCGCGCCGCTCATGAGAAGGTCACGTCTGGAAATGGTCATTGGTCTTCCTCCCGTGAAGCGTTTCCTCGAGGATGGGCCGTTTCGGACGACAGTCTCGAACGGTCTTCTTTCCCCCTGATCGTACCGAAGCCCGGCACGGTACCGGACCTTGTCAGAGGCGACTGCCGGTCGCCTCGTCAAAAAGATGTGTGAGGCCCGGCTGCGGCGCGATGCGGATCGTCTCGCCGGGGCTGAAGCTCAGCCGCTCGCGGAACAGGCAGGTGATCTCCTGCGCCGCGGCCCCCTCGCCCAGACGGGCGACGACCAGGATCTCCGAGCCGGTGGGCTCGGTGACCACCACCTGCGCCGGCACGCCCGCGGGATCGAGGCGGATGTGCTCGGGGCGCAGGCCGTAGACCACCTTCTGCCCGTCGGCGAGGCCCTGCGCGTCCGGCAGGGGCACCTCGACGCCGCTGTCCGTCACCAGCATGGGATTGGCGCCGAGCCGCACCTTGCCCTTGACGAAGTTCATGGAGGGCGAGCCGATGAAGCCGGCGACGAACTGGTTGGCGGGCCGGTCATAAAGGTCGAGCGGGGCGCCGATCTGCTCCACGATGCCGTCGTGCATCACCACGATCTTGTCGGCCATGGTCATGGCCTCGATCTGGTCGTGGGTGACGTAGACCGTGGTGGTCTTCAGCCGCTGGTGCAGTTCCTTGATCTCGGTGCGCATCTGCACGCGCAGCTGGGCGTCGAGATTGGAGAGCGGCTCGTCGAACAGGAACACCTGCGGATCGCGCACGATGGCGCGGCCCATGGCGACGCGCTGGCGCTGGCCGCCGGAGAGCTGGCGGGGGTAGCGGTCGAGCAGCTTGGTGAGGTTCAGGATCTCGGCGGCGCGCTGGACCCGGCTCTCGATCTCGGACTTCGGGGCTTTGCGCAGCTTCAGCGAGAAGCCCATGTTGTCCGCCACCGTCATGTGCGGATAAAGCGCGTAGTTCTGGAACACCATGGCGATGTCCCGTTCCTTCGGCGGCATCTCGTTGATGACGCGATTGCCGATCAGGATTTCGCCACCGGAGATGTTTTCGAGGCCGGCGATCATGCGCAGCAGCGTGGACTTGCCGCAGCCCGAGGGGCCGACCAGGACCACGAACTCACCGTCGCGGATGTCCACGTCCACGCCATGGATGACCTGCGTCGACCCATAGGCCTTCTTCACACCGCGAATGTCCACGGTCGCCATGCAGCGTCCTCTCCCCTCGCCGTTTCCTCGTGCCGCGCGGGGGCCCTTGAGGACCTTGCCCGATGCAGCCGCACCATTCTTGGGCCGGAACAGACCTCCGGCCGGGCGCCCCTTCCGGAACGCGGCGCGATCATGGTGCGAGGCGAGAACGGGATCAAGTGGAAATTTAAAACGATTGAAGCTCCATTGGACGAAGGTCTGATATGGGGCTAGAGATACCCCTCCCGCCGAGGGGATGGCCGTTTCCGGCCGTGCTCTGCGGGCTCCGGCGCGGGTTCAGGGGGCGGCGCTCCCGCCGGCCCGCCGGTGACATTTCCATCCGTTTTTCCTGCCCAGCCGCCATAGCGGAGACTTGCGATGACCGGATCTGCCATGACCGATGCCGCCCGCCCGGCCCTTCTCCTCACCGGCTCCGTGATGGAGGAGGTCGTCGAGCGCCAGCTTTCCGGCCGCTTCACCCTGGTGCCGCTGGAGGCCCTGAACGACAGCAATGCCGGCGCGGTCGAGGCCATCGCCACCCGCGGCAAGGTGAAGGTGGACGACGCGCTCATGGCGCGCCTGCCCAACCTGAAGATCGTCGGCAATTTCGGCGTCGGCTACGACACGGTGGACGCGGCGGCGGCGGCGAAGCGCGGCGTGATCGTCACCAACACGCCGGACGTGCTGAACGAGGAGGTGGCCGACCTCACCCTCGGCCTGCTGCTCGCCACCGTGCGGCAGATCCCCCAGGGCGACCGTTTCGTGCGCTCGGGACAGTGGACCAAGGGCGCCTTTCCCCTCGGCCCCACCCTGCGCGACCGCACCGTGGGCATCCTCGGCATGGGCCGCATCGGCAAGGCCATCGCCAAGCGGCTTGAGGCCTTCTCCGTGCCCGTCGTCTATCACAGCCGGCGGCCGCAGGCGGACGTGGCCTATCGCCATTATCCCGACCTCGTGGAGATGGCGCGGGCGGTGGACGTGCTGGTGGCGATTCTTCCCGGCGGACCGGCCACGCGCCACATCATCAATGCCGAGGTGCTGGCGGCGCTGGGCGCCAACGGCATCCTCATCAACGTGGCGCGCGGCACCGTGGTGGACGAGGCGGCGCTGCTTTCGGCGCTTAAGTCGGGCACCATCCTCGCCGCCGGCCTCGACGTGTTCGAGGACGAGCCCAACGTGCCGGAGGCCTTCTTCGCCCTCGACAACGTGGTGCTGCTGCCGCACGTGGGCTCCGCCACCCACTTTACCCGCGCCGCCATGGGACAATTGGTGGTGGACAACATCCTCTCCTTCTTCGACGGCAAGGGGCCGCTGACCCCCGTCGCGGAGACGCCCTGGCCGCGGGGCTGACCCACGGACGCCCCCGGGCTGCGACGCGCCGGTCCTCGCGCCGGCGCGCGTGCCTGATGATCCCCTGCCCGCGCGGTGCTAAACTCGCAGCGCGACGCGGCGGGGCGACCGGGGCGCGGGTCGTCGTGGAGGGCAGCATGGCGCATCTGAACGATTTTCCGCGGGTTCAAACGCGCCGCGGCGCGCTGTGCCGCGTGCTTGCTGCCCCTCTCCTTGCCGCCCCCCTTCTTGCCGCCCCCCTTCTTGCCGGCCTGATCGCCATCGCGCCTGCTTTCGCCCAGAAGGCCGATCCGGCCGCGAAGCCGCCGGCCGCCACCGTGGCGCCGAAGCTCGATCCCGCTGTGCGTGAGGCGGCGGCCCGCATGGCCGCGCCGCTCCGGCTCTCCAGCGCCGACGGCGCACGCGGCTGCGCCTTCGCCCTGAAGCCCGACGCCGCCGGCCCCGGCCTCGCGGTGGAGTTCGACCGGCCCGCCTGCGCCGACATCGGCTTTTCCGCGCAGGTCGTCGCCTGGCTGCCCGATCCCTCCGGCTCCATCCGCCTTCTCAATGCGCAGGGCCGCACCGTCGCCGAGTTCACCGAGGGCACCGAAGGCAGCTACGAGGCGCTGCGCGAAGGCGACGGCGTCTATTTCCTCGCCAACCCCGCCGTGGCCGAAGGCACCGAGCTGAAGCCCGAGGAAGTGGTCGGCGACTGGGACCTCGCCCGACAGGTGGGGACGCCCGTGTGCCGGGTGACGCTCCTCGATTCGCCGGCCAAGGGCGGCGGGTTCCGCCTGAGCATCGCCAGCGGCTGCGATGCGGCCCTGCTGCGCTTCGGTCCCACCGCGTGGGACATCGAGGGCGGCAACATCCTCGTGCGCGGCGAGGGCGGCGCCTCGGTCATCCGCTTCGCCCGGCAGGAAGACGGCGGCTGGGCCCGCACGCCGGAACGCGGGCGCCCGCTGCTGATGACGCGCCCCTGACACTCGGGCATCGGCCCCGACCTCGCGCCGGGGCAGCCTCCGCGGTCGGCCCCTATGGCCGTTCCGACCGACCCGGGCGTGCTCCGAGTCACGCCCATGAGTCACCCGTGTGACGGGCCCTGTGATCGGAAAGCGTCACCTCGCCGGATCATAATACCATTTCCATGGCCTTTTTGAGGCGCCCGACCCCTTTCCCGGCACATCATTTTCCTGGCAGGAACGGGCCGCCGTACCGTTTCGGGACAGTGCGTTGCAACCATGCAACAGCAGAATCCAGCAACTGCAACGGTTTGCCTAAAGCGGATGCAATCGCTGCCTCAAATTTCGCATTGGACTTGAAGCCGCGACCTGATTTTTATCATTCCAGATCGCTGCGGGGAAAACCGTTATGAACAAGATTGCAGTCGTGGCCGCTTCCATGCTCCTGGCCGGAGCCGCTTCCGTGGGTGCCGCCGGCGCCGCGGACCTGAGCTCTCCCATGCCCGTGAAGGCCGCTCCGGCGCCTGAGACTCCCCTGTGGGACGTGGCGTTCGGCGTGAAGCTCGGCACCGACTACGTGTTCCGCGGCATCTCGCAGACCGACGGCAACCCCACCGTTCAGGGTTATGCCGAGCTGCGCCTGTTCGACTGGGTCTACGCCGGCATCTTCGCCTCGAACGTGGACTTCCCCCCGATCAACCAGTTCGGCGGCTTCACCGGCCTGACCGACGCCTCGGCTGAGATCGACCTGTACGGCGGCCTGCGCCACACCTGGGGCGCCTTCACCGCTGACGTCGGCTTCGTCTACTACTACTATCCCGGCGAGATCGCCGTGAACTCGCTCGGCGCGGGCATTCCCTCGGTCAACATCGACTACTGGGAAGTCTACTTCAAGCCGACCTACGTCTTCAACGACGTGTTCACCGTCGGCGCCAACCTCTACTACACCAACAGCTACGCGGGCTCCGGCTCCACCGGCACCTACCTGTCGGGCACTGCCAAGATCGACTTCACCAAGTGGAGCCCGGTCAAGGACGTGGGCTTCTACATCTCGGGTGAGCTCGGCTATCAGTGGCTCGGTCAGACCGACCTCGGCAACATCTTCGTCGCCAACTACGAGCTGCCCTCCTACACCACCTGGAACGTGGGCGCCGCCTTCACCTACAAGGCCGCCACCCTCGACCTGCGCTACTACGGCAGCACCCTCACCTCCAGCCCGTCCTACGTGTCCGGCGTCGGCTTCGCCTCCATGGGCACCTGCGGCGTGATCTCGGGCCTGAAGAACGTCTGCGGCGACCGCTACGTGGCCAGCCTCTCCTTCGACACCTCCTTCCTCGCTCTCAAGTGAGGTCGGCCGGGTCGCCTGACCCGGGTCGAGACAGAACAAAGGCGTCGCGCTCTGCGCGGCGCCTTTTTCTTTTGGCACAAGGGCTCAGGACGGCCATTGCAGCCACACGGCGTCATGCTCCGGCCCGTCCGGGGCATCCACCGGCTCGCACGGACGGTGCCGGGTCTCGACGTGGCAGCCCGGCCGCGCCGTGGATCGCCTGCACGAGGCGGGCGATGACGGTTGGGAATACCTGCCGGCGCTCCCCTGCCCTCACCGCCCCTACCGCCCCGGCAGCACCAGCACTGTGCGGGTCTTGGGCAGGGTCTCCCGGCTGAGCAGCACGAACGGCTCGGCGGAGCGCTGAACCGTCCATTCCTGCCCCAGCCGCGCCAGGAAGCGCTCCAGCCCGTACTGGCTGAAGTAGTGCATGGGGATGACCAGCGGCGCGTTGATGGATTTCAGCACCTCCACCATGCCTTCGAGATCGAGCGTGTAGGAGCCGTCCACCGGCGCGAGCACCACGTCGATGCGGCCCAGCGCCTCCAGGTGGTCCTTGGTCAGAAGGTGGTGCAGGTGCCCGAGATGGGCGATGCACACGCCCGCCACCTCGAACACGAACATGGAATTGCCGTCATATTCCGTCCCCGCCCCACGGCGGATGTTGGTGGGGACGTTGCGGATCCACACGTCCTCTACCGTCACCTCATGGTGCGCCGGCGCCCCGTCCCGCCCCCAGCCCTTCAGCACATATTCGATGCCGGGGTCGGGCGCGTCCGTGTAGTGGGTGTCGTGGGCATGGTTCATGGTGACGATGCGCGGCACCAGATTCGCCCGCACATAATCGTTGTAGTCGGTGACGATGCTGACCCCGGCCGGGCTCTCGATGAGGAAGCTCGCATGGCCGATGAAGGTCAGGTGCACCGGCCCCGTGGCCTCCGCGAGCCGCAGCATGGCCGCATCCAGCGCCGCAAGCCGCACCTTGGGCCGCTCGGCCACCATGCGCGGGCACTTTTCTGGCTGCGCCAGCGCGGTCCCTGCCGACAGCGCCAGCACCCCGAAGGCAGACGCGGCGAGGAGCGCGCGCAGACTTCCCCTGCGGCAGTTGGCAGCCACGGCATTCGGCATTGCGGCGAAGGCAGGGGACGACATGGCGGCTCCCATCGGTCGCGCCCGCCCCGCTCCGCGGGCATGGGCGGCGGCGAGGGGTGCTCGGATGTTCCGGCGAAATGCGGATGACACGATTGTGCCGTGTTGCGCCGCCCGCGCAATGTCGTCGCACGTAACGCCAGCGTGAGCCGCCCTGCCAGCCCCGCGCCGGCCGTGCGATCACGCCGCGCGACGCCCCCCATGGACCTTGCGCCCCGGATCGGCAATCGTGCGCCGCGGCGGCGACGGAGGCTGTTCGGGCCGCCCGGACGAAAGGGGAGGCTTCACAATGTCTTTCAACATGGTCATCGTTCAGCCGGCGGTCGCGCTGATTGCAGGAGTCCTGATCCTCGCCTTCCCGCGACTTCTGAACGTGCTGGTCGCCATTTACCTCATCATCGTGGGCGTCACCGGCCTCATGGGGCACTGATCCGCGACGGCTTCAGAAGGGGCCGCGCAGGAACGGCCGTCCGATTGCCCAGTTGATGCTTTGTGCGCTGCACGTTAAAGCATCCCGCCACTCTGCATAATCCCAAACGGGGCCAACCCACATGACGAAATGGGTCTACACCTTCGGCGACGGCAAGGCCGAGGGCAAAGCCGACATGAAGAACCTTCTCGGCGGCAAGGGCGCGAACCTCGCCGAGATGTCGAACCTCGGCCTGCCCGTCCCTCCCGGCTTCACCATCACCACCGAGGTGTGCACCTATTATTACGCCCACGGCCAAACCTATCCGGCCGAGCTGAAGGGCGAGGTGGAAGCCGCGCTCGCTCAGGTGGGCCAGCTCACCGGCAAGTCGTTCGGCGATGCGTCGAACCCGCTGCTCGTCTCGGTGCGCTCGGGCGCCCGCGCCTCCATGCCCGGCATGATGGACACGGTGCTGAACCTCGGCCTCAACGACGCCACCGTGGACGCGGTGGCCCGTCTCGCCGACCGGCGCTTCGCCTATGACAGCTACCGCCGCTTCATCACCATGTATTCCGACGTGGTGCTCGGCGTGGACCACCACCACTTCGAGGAGATCCTGGAGCACTACAAGCTCCAGCACGGCCACACCCTCGACACCGACCTCTCGGCGGACGACTGGGCGGCCCTGGTGGTGAAGTACAAGGCGAAGGTCGAGGCCGAGCTGGGCAAGCCCTTCCCGCAGGACCCGCACGAGCAGCTCTGGGGCGCCATCGGCGCCGTCTTCTCGTCCTGGATGAACGCCCGCGCCATCACCTACCGTCGCCTGCACTCGATTCCCGAGAGCTGGGGCACGGCGGTGAACGTGCAGTCCATGGTGTTCGGCAACATGGGCGAGACCTCGGCCACCGGCGTCGCCTTCACCCGCAATCCGTCCACCGGCGAGAACGCGCTCTACGGCGAGTTCCTGGTGAACGCCCAGGGCGAGGACGTGGTGGCGGGCATCCGCACCCCGCAGGACCTCACCGAGAAGGCCCGCAAGGCCGCCGGCTCCGACAAGCCCTCCATGGAAGTCGCCCTGCCCGACGCCTTCAAGGAGTTCGAGCGCATCTCGCATGTGCTCGAGAACCACTACCGTGACATGCAGGACCTCGAGTTCACGGTGGAGAAGGGCAAGCTCTGGATGCTCCAGACCCGCTCCGGCAAGCGCACCGCCAAGGCGGCCCTGCGCATCGCCGTGGAGCTGGCCGCGGAAGGGCTCATCACCGAGCAGGAGGCCGTCGGCCGGGTCGATCCCGCCGCGCTGGACCAGCTGCTCCACCCTGCCATCGATCCCAAGGCCGAGCGCAAGGTGATCGCCACGGGCCTGCCCGCCTCTCCGGGCGCGGCGGCCGGCGCCATCGTGTTCTCGGCGGATGAGGCCGAGGCGTGGAAGGAGCAGGGCCGGAAGGTCATCCTCGTCCGCGTCGAGACCTCGCCCGAAGACATCCACGGCATGCACGCCGCCCAGGGCATCCTCACCGCGCGTGGCGGCATGACCTCCCACGCGGCGGTGGTCGCGCGCGGCATGGGCAAGCCTTGCGTTTCCGGCGCCGGTGCGCTGCGCATCGACAATGCCGCCCAGACGCTGACCGTGAACGGCCAGACCTTCAAGAAGGGCGACCTCATCACCATCGACGGCGGCACCGGCCAGGTGCTGGCGGGCGAGGTGGCGATGCTCCAGCCGGAACTCTCCGGCGAATTCGCGACCCTGATGGGCTGGGCCGACAAGGTGCGCAAGCTCAAGGTCCGCGCCAATGCCGAGACCCCGGCGGACGCCCGCATGGCCCGTTCGTTCGGCGCCGAGGGCATCGGCCTGTCGCGCACCGAGCACATGTTCTTCGACGCCGGCCGCATCCTCGCCGTGCGCGAGATGATTCTCGCCGACGACGAGGCCGGCCGCCGTTCGGCGCTGGCCAAGCTCCTGCCCATGCAGCGCGACGACTTCGTCGAGCTGTTCGAGATCATGAAGGGCCTGCCGGTCACCATCCGCCTGCTCGACCCGCCGCTGCACGAGTTCCTCCCCCACACGGCGGAAGAGACGGCGGAGGTGGCGAAAAGCCTCGGCGTGGACATCGAGCGGGTGGAGCGGCGCTACAAGGAGCTGCACGAAGTGAACCCGATGCTCGGGTTCCGCGGCTGCCGCATCGCCATCGCCTTCCCCGAGATCGCAGAGATGCAGGCCCGCGCCATCTTCGAGGCGGCGGTCATCGCCGCCAAGTCGACCGGCGAGGCGGTGGTGCCCGAGGTGATGGTGCCCCTCATCGCCACCAAGGCCGAGTTCGACATCGTGGACAAGGTGATCCGCGACACCGCCAAGGCGGTGGAGCAGGAGACCGGCGCCACCCTCACCTTCCAGGTGGGCACCATGATCGAGCTGCCCCGCGCCGCGCTGCGGGCGGAGGAGATCGCCAAGGGCGCCGAATTCTTCTCCTTCGGCACCAACGACCTCACCCAGACCTGCTTCGGCGTGTCCCGCGACGACGCCGGTACCTTCCTCGGCCCCTATGTGCAGAAGGGCATTCTGGAGGTGGACCCCTTCGTCTCCATCGACGTGGACGGCGTAGGCGAGCTGGTGAAGATCGGCGTGGAGCGCGGCCGCAAGTCGCGTCCCGACATCAAGCTCGGCATCTGCGGCGAGCACGGCGGTGATCCGGCCTCGGTGGCCTTCTGCCACGAGGTGGGGCTCAACTACGTCTCCTGCTCGCCCTTCCGCGTGCCGATCGCCCGCCTCGCGGCGGCGCAGGCGGCGCTGAAGAAGTGAGCTTCCGGGGCGCCCCGCGATTAAGCCCGCGCGGCGCCTGAGCGTGCCCCTTGGCCTCGGTCGAAGACCGGGGCCGACGGCAAGATCCTGAAAAGGCCGCCTCAGGGCGGCCTTTTTGCTGTCCATTCGCGAGCGTGGCCGGAACCGTTGGCCTGCTGTACCGTTTCCTCCGCGCCCCCACGCGAGCGGGGCGGTATATCGGAGGGACACCATGCAAGAGGCGCAAGTGGGCTGGATCGCCGCCATCATCATCGGCGGCTTTGCCGGGTGGTTCGCCTCCATGTTCATGAAGAGCGACACCGGCCTCTTCACCAACATCATCCTCGGCATCATCGGCGCCGCCATCGCCAGCTTCCTGTTCGGGCTGCTGGGCGTGGGCTTCGCCGGCTGGCTCGGCTATCTCGTCGCCGGCTTCGTGGGTGCCTGCATCCTCATTGCCGGCGCACGGGCGGTCAGAGGCTGACCGCCCGGCCCTGACCGGCGCTCACTGCACGAAGGTATTCACCAGCGTGCCGATGCCGGCGATCTCGATCTCGATGGTGTTGGTCGGCTCCTTCATGGTGCCGACCCCCACCGAGGTGCCGCAGGCGATCAGGTCGCCGGGGTTCAGGGTCATCTCCTTCGAGAGGAGCGACACCAGCAGCGCCGGCGGGAAGATCATGTCGGCGAGCGGGTAGTTCTGCCGCTCCTGCCCGTTGAGGATGGTGCGCACGCGCGCCGCGGCGGGGTCGAAATCCGTCACGATCCACGGACCGAACGGGCCGTAGCCGTCGATGCCCTTGGCCCGCGCCCACTGGGGGAAGGTCGGGTCGCGGTTGAGGATGTCGGCGGCGGTGATGTCGTTGACCACCGTGTAGCCGAAGATGCCGGCCGCGGCTTCCGCCTCGGAAACGTTGGTCAGCGTCGTGCCGATGACGATGCCCAGCTCGCCCTCATAGACCGTCTTGCCCTCATAAGAGGCCGGCCGGCGCACGACGGAGCCGGGCGCGGAGACGGAGGTGGTGGCCTTCAGCAGATAGAGCGGCTCGGCGGGCTCCGCCACCTTCAGCTTGGCCGCGAGCTCATGGAAGTTGTTCCACAGCGCGATGATCTTGGAGGGGGCGCAGGGCGCCTCCAGCGCCACATCGGCGAGCTTCACGGTCGCGCCGGTCGCGGTGGCGCCCGCGAACATGCAGCCCTCGTTCACGGCGATGGTGTCGCCCTGAAGCGTGCCAAAGCCAGTCTTTCCGTCGGCGGCGAAGCGCAGCCAGGTGGTCATGGGTGTTTCCTCTGGTGATTGTTTTAGAGCCTCTGGCTCACCGAGCCTGCCGTCATGGCCGGGCTTGTCCCGGCCATCCACGTGGCTCGGCCGGGAATTTTCCGCAGGTAAAGGCACAATCGGCCCGACGTGGATGCCCGGGACAAGCCCGGGCATGACGCCCGTTTGGGGGAACAGCGCCCCGCAAAGGAGCCGCAGCCGTCTCCCCTCAGCCCTTCAGCACGTCGACGAGGGTCTTGCCGAGGCGCGCCGGCGAGGGCGACACGCGGATGCCCGCCGCCTCCATGGCCGCGATCTTGTCCTCTGCGCCGCCCTTGCCGCCGGAGATGATGGCGCCGGCATGGCCCATGCGACGGCCGGGAGGGGCCGTGCGGCCGGCGATGAAGCCCACCATCGGCTTCTTGCGGCCTTGTCGAGCCTCGTCGGCGATGAACTGGGCCGCGTCCTCCTCGGCCGAACCGCCGATCTCGCCAATCATCACGATCGATTGGGTCTTGGGATCGGCGAGGAACATCTCCAGCACGTCGATGAATTCCGTGCCCTTCACCGGATCGCCGCCGATGCCCACCGCCGAGGTCTGGCCGAGGCCTTCCTGGGAGGTCTGGAACACGGCCTCATAGGTCAGCGTGCCGGAGCGCGAGACCACGCCCACGGACCCCGTCTTGAAGATGTTGGCGGGCATGATGCCGATCTTGGCCTGCCCTGCCGTCACGATGCCGGGGCAGTTCGGACCCACGAGGCGCGACTTGGAGCCGGAGAGCGCCCGCTTCACCTTCACCATGTCGAGCACGGGAATGCCCTCGGTGATGCAGACGATGAGCGGGATTTCCGCGTCGATCGCCTCAAGGATGGCATCGGCCGCGCCGGCCGGCGGCACGTAGATCACCGAGGCGTCGGCGCCGGTGGCTTCCTTCGCCTCCAGCACGGTGTCGAACACCGGCAGGCCGAGATGCACCGATCCGCCCTTCCCGGGGGAGGTGCCGCCCACCATCTTCGTCCCGTACATGATCGCCTGCTCGGCGTGGAACGTGCCGTTCTTTCCGGTGAAGCCCTGGGTGATGACCCGGGTGTTGGCGTCGATCAGCACGGACATCACGCAGCTTCCTTCTTCACGGCCGCGACGATCTTCTGCGCCGCATCGTCCAGATCATCAGCGGGGATCACGTTGAGCCCGGATTCGCGGATGATCTTCTTGCCCTCGTCCACGTTCGTGCCGGCGAGGCGCACCACCAGCGGCACCTTCAGCCCCACCTGCCGCACGGCGGCGATGACGCCCTCGGCGATCACGTCGCAGCGCATGATGCCGCCGAAGATGTTCACGAGGATGCCCTCGACATTCGGATCGGCGGTGATGATCTTGAAGGCCGCCGTCACCTTCTCTTTGGTGGCGCCGCCGCCCACGTCGAGGAAGTTGGCGGGCTCGCGGCCATAGAGCTTGATGATGTCCATGGTGGCCATGGCAAGGCCCGCGCCATTGACCATGCAGCCGATGGTGCCATCGAGCGCGATGTAGGAGAGATCGTAGCGCGAGGCCTCGATCTCCTTGAAATCCTCCTCGCTCTCGTCGCGCAGCTGGGCCACGTCCGAGTGGCGGAACAGCGCGTTGGAATCAAAGCCCACCTTGGCGTCGAGGCAGACGAGGCGCGCGTCCTTCGTCACCACCAGCGGGTTGATCTCCAGAAGGCTCATGTCCTTCTCGGTGAAGGCCTTGTAGAGGTTGGCGGTGAGCGCGCCGGCCTGCTTGGCGAGATCGCCGGTGAGGCCGAGGGCCTGCGCCACCTTGCGGCCGTGCAGGGGCTGCACGCCGGTGGCCGGGTCCACGGAGAAGGTGTGGATCTTCTCAGGCGTGGAATGCGCCACCTCCTCGATGTCCATGCCGCCTTCGGTGGAAACCACGAAGGCGACGCGCGAGGTCGCGCGGTCCACCAGCATGGAGAGATAGAATTCCTTGTCGATGAGCGCGCCTTCCTCGATGTAAAGGCGGTTCACCTGCTTGCCGTCCGCGCCGGTCTGCAGCGTCACGAGCGTATTGCCGAGCATCTCGGCAGCATTCGCCTTCACGTCGGCGGCGGTCTTCATAACGCGGACGCCACCCTTGGCGCCCTCGGGCAGCTCCTTGAACTTGCCCTTGCCGCGTCCGCCGGCATGGATCTGCGCCTTCACCACGAAGGCGATGCCGCCGAGCTTGCCGGCCGCGGCCTCGGCCTCTTCGGGGGTGAAGGCGGGAAAGCCGCGGGAGACCGGTACGCCGAAATCGCGGAGGATGGCCTTGGCCTGGTATTCATGAATGTTCATCGGGGTTTCCTCCCTCGTCGAGGGCCGCGTTTGCCGCGGCTCAAGGTGCGCTTTGGCTGCCCATTGCGACGAAAGTCGCAGTCTGCACCCAATCGCGCGCACGCTCCAGTGCGACACGACGCCAGTGGGGGCGTGGGGCCAGTGGGGCGCGAGGCGTGACGCACTCGGCGAGGTGAATTTTGCGGACCGTCCTTGCGGACGAAAGATCGCCTCTCCCCTCAGGGGCGGCGTGAAGCCGGCGGCCGGAGCGCTCAGCGCATCGGGCAAGGCCGGGAATGACAGGGATCATCCACGGGGACGATCCGACCTCGGACGCAATCAGTTTCGGCGTCATGGCCGGGCTTGTCCCGGCCATCCACGTGGGACGGCCGGGATCAGGTTTCGGAAGACTGCGCCATCGTCGCGACGTGGATGGCCGGGACAAGCCCGGCCATGACGTTCGCTGCGAGCCCGCGCAGGCTTCAATCCCTCAGATCAGACCACGCGACCTTCGTGCATGGACTTGATCTGCTCGGGGGAATAGCCGAGCTCCGCCAGCACCTCGTCGGTGTGCTCGCCGAGCAGCGGGGAGCCGGTGACTTCCACGCTCATGTCGGAGAACTTGATCGGGCTGCCGACGGTCAGATACTTGCCGCGCTGCTTGTGATCGACTTCCACGATGGTGCCGCTCTCGCGCAGGGACTTGTCCTCGGCGATCTCCTTCATGGTGAGCACCGGGGCGCAGGGGATGTCGAACTTGCGCAGGATGTCGACCGCCTCGAACTTGGTCTTGTCGGCGAGCCACGCCTCGATCACCGCGAAGATGTCGAAGATCTTGTCCTGGCGCGCGCGGGCGGTGTTGTAGGCGGGATCGTTGATCCACTCGGGCTTGCCGATGGCTTCCGCCACCTTGCCCCAGGCCTGCTCCTGCACGGTGAAGTAGATGTAGGCGTTGGGATCGGTCTCCCAGCCCTTGCACTTCAGCACCCAGCCGGGCTGGCCGCCGCCGCCCGCGTTGCCGCCGCGCGGAACCACGTCCGAGAACGTGCCGTGCGGGTACTGCGGGTACTCCTCGAGGTAGCCCACGCGGTCGAGGCGCTGCTGGTCGCGCAGCTTGACGCGGCAGAGGTTGATGACCGCATCCTGCATGGACACGGCGACCTTCTGGCCCTTGCCGGTCTTGTTGCGGGCGTGCAGCGCGGTGAGGATGCCGATGGCGAGGTGCATGCCGGTGTTCGAGTCACCGAGCGCCGCCGCGGACACGGTGGGGGGGCCGTCCCAGAAGCCGGTGGTGGAGGCCGCGCCGCCGGCGCACTGCGCCACGTTCTCGTAGACCTTCAGGTCTTCGTAGTGGTGGCCGTCGGAGAAGCCCTTCACCGAGGCGACGATCATGCCCGGGTTCAGCTCGTTGATGTGCTCCCAGGTAAAGCCCATGCGGTCGAGCGCGCCGGGGGCGAAGTTCTCGACGAGGACGTCGCTCTCCTTGATGAGCTTCGTCAGCACTTCCTTGCCTTCCTGGGTCTTGGTGTCCAGGGTCAGGGAGCGCTTGTTGGAGTTCAGCATGGTGAAGTACAGCGCGTCGGCATTGGAGATGTCGCGCAGCTGGTTGCGGGTCACGTCGCCCGAGCCGGGACGCTCCACCTTGATGACGTCCGCGCCGAACCAGGCGAGGAGCTGCGTGCAGGCGGGGCCGGCCTGAACGTGCGTGAAGTCGATGATCTTGATGCCTTCCAACGGCTTGCTGGTCATTTGCGTTCCCTTTTCAAAAACTGGTCTTCAACAGCGGGACGGCGTCACGCGAGGCATCCGCAGTCCCGAAACCTTCCGGCGTCACGGCACGGGGCCGCCGCCGGCTTCACCCGCCGGTTTGCCCGGTCTCTCATGCTTGGGATGCCGCCTTCATCTGCGTCTCGGCGTCCGCGAGGCGCTTGCGAAGGTCGCGCTCCTCCTTCCATCGCGCCGTCTCGTCCCGGATGACCGAGACGATGTGCGTGGGCACGCCCGCCTCGGACACGAGGAGGGCGACGGTGAAGGCGATGGACAAGGCGTGGCCGTCCTTGTGGATGGCCGGCACGCGCAAGAGCGTCGTCCCGTAGCGGGTGACGCCGGTGCGCATGGTCTCGTGATAGCCGTCCCAGTGCCGCTGGCGCTGGCGCTCCGGGATGATGATGTCGAGCGACTGCCCCATGGCTTCGTCGGGCGTGAAGCCGAACATGCGCTCGGCGGCCGGATTCCAGAGCGCGATGGCGCCGGCCTTGTCGCAGACCACGATGGCGTCCGCCACGGCATCCATCAGCTGAGCAAGATCGAGGGCCGCACTCATCACGTCTTCCTTTCGAACCTGTCACCTCCCGCCGTCGCCGGCGATGGGGCGGCCCCCTGAGGACCGCCGCCCCGAGGCGTAGCTGCTATTCCGCCGCCATGCGGCGGGGGGTGCCGATGGCGCCCGAGGCGCGCAGGGCGTCGATGCGGTCGGGGGCGAGGCCAAGCACGCCGGCGAGCACCTCCTCGGTGTGCTCCCCGAGCAGCGGCGAGCGCTCCACCTCGACCTGGTTGTCCGAGAGCTTGATGGGGTTGCCGACGGTCAGATACGTGCCGCGCATCGGGTGCTCCACCTCCACCAGCGTGCCGGTGGCGTAGAGCGACTGATCCTCGGCGATCTCCTTCATGGAGAGGATGGGACCGCAGGGGATGTCGTATTTGTTGAGGATCTCCATGGCCTCGAACTTGGTGTGGGCCATGGTCCACGCTTCGATGCGCGTGAAAATCTCGTTGAGGTGCGGCAGGCGCGCGGCCGGCGTCGCGTAGTTCGGGTCGGTCTTCCACTCGGGCTCGTGGATGACGTCGCAGATCTTCTCCCAGACCGGGGCCTGGGTGATGAAATAGATGTAGGCGTTGGGATCGTGCTCCCAGCCCTTGCAGCGCAGGATGCGCCCGGGCTGGCCGCCGCCGGAATCATTGCCGGCGCGGGGCACGCTGTCGCCGAACGGGATGCCTTCGCCGAACTGGCTGTATTCCTTGAGCGGGCCGTTGGCGAGGCGCTGCTGGTCGCGCAGCTTCACCCGGCAGAGGTTCAGCACCGCGTCCTGCATGGCGCACAGGACGCGCTGGCCGCGGCCGGTGTGCTCGCGCTGGAACAGCGCGGTGACGATGCCGAGCGCGAGGTGGAGGCCGGTGCCCGAGTCGCCGATCTGCGCGGCGCTGACCATGGGCAGGCTGTCGCGGAAGCCGGTGGTGGAGGCGGCGCCGCCCGCGCACTGAGCGACGTTCTCATACACCTTGCAATCCTCGAACGGACCGGGGCCGAAGCCCTTCACGGAGGCGAGGATAAGGCGCGGATTGATGGTGGAGAGGCGCTCCCAGGTGAGGCCCATGCGGTCGAGCGCGCCCGGCGCGAAATTCTCGACCAGCACGTCGCACTGGCGCACCAATTGCTCGAGGACGGCCTTGCCCTCGGGGTTCTTGGTGTCGAGGGTGATCGACCTCTTGTTCGAGTTGAGCATGGTGAAATAGAGGCTGTCGGCGCCGTCCACGTCGCGGAGCTGGCCGCGCGTCACGTCGCCCTCGCCGGGACGCTCCACCTTGATGACGTCCGCGCCGAACCAGGCGAGCAGCTGCGTGCAGCTCGGTCCGGACTGAACGTGGGTGAAGTCCAGGATGCGGACCCCCTCTAGTGCCTTGCCCATCGTATCCTCACAATTCCGCTCTGTTTTCGTTCCCGGTTTTACTTTTATTATTTTAGGTCGTCGGGTTGGGTGGCGGGACCTGAGGCCCCGCCGACCAGCCTTGCATCATGAGTGGCACCGGCTCATGCGCCGGGCGCCGCTCACTTCTTCTTCTTGACCACGCTCTGCGGGTTCAGCGAGCCGATGTTGCCGCTCTCGGAGCCGGCAGCCGGGTCGATTTCCGCATTGATGAGGGTGGGCTTGCCGCTATCCATGGCGGCGCTGACCGCGCGATAGAGCTCGTCGGGGGACGTGACGTTCACGCCCACGCCGCCGAAAGCTTCCATCATCTTGTCGTAGCGCGCGCCGGGGACGAACACCGTGGTGCCGGGATCACGCCCGGTGGGATCGGTGTCGGTGCCGCGGTAGATGCCGTTGTTGTTGAAGATCACGATGGTGACCGGCAGGTTGTAGCGGCAGATGGTCTCCACCTCCATGCCGGAGAAGCCGAAGGCGCTGTCGCCTTCCACCGCGAGAACCTTCTTGCCGCTCTCCACCGCCGCCGCGATGGCGAAGCCCATGCCGATGCCCATCACGCCCCAGGTGCCGACATCGAGGCGCTTGCGCGGCTCGTACATGTCGATGATGCCGCGGGCGAGGTCGAGGGTGTTGGCGCCCTCGTTCACCAGCAGGGCGTCGGGACGCTCCTTGATGACGTTCTTCAGCGCGCCGAGGGCCGAGTGGAAGTCCATGGGCACCGAGTTCTTCAGGAGCTTCGGCGCCATCTTGGCGATGTTGGCTTCCTTCTTGGTGCGGATGGTCTCGGTCCACTGGGCCGGGGGAACCTTCCAACTGCCGTCGAGGCGGGCGTTGAGCGCGGCGATCACCGAGCCGATGTCACCGACGAGGGGAGCCGCGATTTCGACGTTGGAGTCCATCTCCTTGGGCTCGATGTCCACCTGGATGAACTTCTTCGGGGCATCGCCCCAGGTCTTGCCCTTGCCGTGGGAGAGCAGCCAGTTGAGGCGGGCGCCCACGAGCAGCACCACGTCGGCATCCTTCAGCGCGGTGGAGCGCGCGGCGCCGGCGGACTGGGGATGGGTGTCCGGCAGCAGGCCCTTGGCCATGGACATGGGCAGGAAGGGAATGCCGCTCTTCTCGATGAAGGTGCGGATCTCGTCGTCGGCCTGCGCGTAGGCCGCGCCCTTGCCGAGGATGACGAGGGGACGCTCGGCGCCCTTGAGCAGCTCCATGGCGCGGTCCACCGCGGCCGGGGCCGGGATCTGCGCCGGGGCGGGATCGATCACCTTGACGAGGGACTTGGCGCCGGCCTCGGCATCCATCACCTGGCCGAAGAGCTTGGCCGGCAGGTCGAGATAGACGCCGCCGGGACGGCCCGACACGGCCGCGCGGATGGCGCGGGCGACGCCGATGCCGATGTCCGCCGCGTGCAGCACGCGGAAGGCGGCCTTGCACAGGGGCTTGGCGATGGCGAGCTGGTCCATCTCCTCATAGTCGCCCTGCTGGAGGTCGACGATCTCGCGCTCGGAGGAGCCGGAGATGAGGATCATCGGGAAGCAGTTGGTGGTGGCGTTCGCCAGCGCCGTCAGGCCGTTGAGGAAGCCGGGGGCCGACACGGTGAGGCAGATGCCGGGCTTCTTGGTGAGGAAGCCCGCAATCGCCGCCGCGTTGCCGGCATTCTGCTCGTGACGGAAGGAAATGACACGGATGCCCTCGGCCTGGCACATGCGGCCGAGATCGGTGATCGGGATGCCGGGCACGCCGTAGATCG
Organism: Xanthobacter aminoxidans; assembly: GCF_043193615.1. NCBI lineage: Bacteria > Pseudomonadati > Pseudomonadota > Alphaproteobacteria > Hyphomicrobiales > Xanthobacteraceae > Xanthobacter > Xanthobacter aminoxidans. The sequence continues at coordinate 1,340,598 of NZ_JBAFUS010000001.1, forward strand.
TCTCGATGCCGTTCAGCTTCAGGGCATCGATGACGAGGTGGAAGCCGTCGGTGAGCTCACGCTCGGCCTCGGCGGCCGGGTCGATGTGCACCACGTTGTCTTCGATCTTGGACTTTTCCGCCGTAGCCATGAGGATCTCCTAGGGCGTCGTTCCGTGGCCTGTGACCGGCCTATTCGGGGAAGACGCCGTGCCGTTCCACATGAGCCGCAAGGCCCATGGTGTGTTCCCGCACCAGGCGCTCGGCGAGATCTGGGTCTCTTGTCTCGAGCGCATCGATGATCGCCATGTGTTCCCGCATGGAGATTTCGTGCCGGTTCTCCTGCCGCACCGAGACTGCGCGGATGGCGCGCATGTGCAGGAACAGGTTCTCCGTCATGTCCACGATCAGCCGGCACCCGCCCATGCGGATCACGGCCTGATGGAAGGCGATGTTCGCCTCCGAATACTCGTTCATGTGGCTGGCGAGGGGCTGCGCCTCGAACTCGTGGAACAGCCGGCGCAGGCCCGCAATCTCGCTGTCGGAGGCGTGGGTCGCGGCCAGGCGCGCCGCCATCGCCTCCAGCGCCGCCCAGACCACGATGAGGTCGAGGATCTCGCGCTTGGTCTTGCGCACCACGAAGATGCCGCGGCGCGGAACGGAGCGCACGAAGCCCTCCTGCTCCAGAACGGTCATGGCTTCGCGGATCGGGGTCCGCGAGACGCCCAGCGTCTCGGAGAGCTGGCGCTCGTCGAGACGGAATTCGGTGGTCGAGCCGTAGATGTCCATCTGCGTGATGGCGCGCTTCAGGGCTTCGTAGGCCAGCATGCGCAGGCTGGACGCGGCCTCCAGAGGCTCGACCTTGAGCTTCGGAGGATCAACGACCTCAAGCGCGGGCGTCTGATGCACGGGCGTCTGCACGACCTGGACTTCCTCTCCCTGGAAGCGGCCGCCTTCTGTCGAGGCGCTCCTCATCCGTGAAATACTGTATACGGTGTTCATTGCGCCATATCAATCCCGTCCGCCGGGAATTCGATTGCGCGTCGCAGCACGACCCAGGGTCAACGGCCCGGAAAAGCGATGCGGGCGGAGGCTGTTGTGCCATCGGCCTCGGTCTTTGTCCGAGGCCGAGAGGGCCACGCTCAGGCGCCGCGCGGGCTGGACCAAAGGCCCATGAGCCGGGCTCATTGGCCTTTGGTTATCCCGCCCGCCGTCTTTCACTCGGCGGCCGCCGCCTCTTTCCCGCCGTTGAGGCGGGCCATCACCTTGGACACCAGCGGCCACACCAGCATCACCAGCGCGAGGGTGACGATGGAGCCCACCAGCGGGTTGGACCAGAAGATGGAGAGGTGGCCCTGCGAGACCAGCATGGCCTGCCGGAAGGACGATTCGGCCATGTCGCCGAGCACCAGGGCCAGCACCAGCGGGGCCAGCGGATATTGGAGCTTCTTGAACAGGTAGCCGATGACGCCGAAGATCAGCATGACGGCGATGTCGAGCCCGGCATTGTGCACCGTGTAGGCACCCACCGCGCAGATCACGAGGATGATGGGCGCGATCACGCTGAACGGGATGCGCAGGATGGCCGCGAAGATCGGGACGGTGGTCAGCACCACGATCAGGCCGGCGATGTTGCCGAGGTAGATCGAGGCGATGAGGCCCCACACGAAGTCCTTCTGCTCCACGAACAGCAGCGGGCCGGGCTGGAGGCCCCAGATGAGCAGGCCGCCCAGCAGCACCGCCGCGGTGGGCGAGCCGGGAATGCCCAGGGTGAGCATGGGCAGCAGCGCCGAGGTGCCGGCGGCGTGGGCCGCCGTCTCCGGCATGATGACGCCTTCCAGCTCGCCCTTGCCGAAGTTGCGCCCGTTCTTGGAGAACTTCTTGGCGAGGCCGTAGCTCATGAAGGAGGCCGGCGTCGCGCCGCCGGGGGTCACGCCCATCCAGCAGCCGACGATGGCCGAGCGCAGAAGGCCCGCCCAGTATTTGGGGATCTGCGCCCAGGTGTGCAGCACCACCCTGGGATTGATGGAGGCGCTCTTGCCCTTGAAGGCGAGGCCTTCCTCCATGGTGAGCAGGATCTCGCCGACGCCGAACAGGCCGATGACCGCCACCAGGAAGTCGAAGCCGCGCAGCAGCTCCACCGAGCCGAAGGTCATGCGCAGCTGGCCCGTCACCGTGTCGATGCCCACCGCCGCGAGGGCGAAGCCGAGCATCATGGCCGCGATCACCTTGGCCGGCGGCTCCTTACCCATGCCGACGAACGAGCAGAAGGTGAGGAGGTAGACGGCGAAGAACTCGGCCGGGCCGAACTGCAGCGCGAACTTGGCGATGACCGGCGCGAGGAAGGTGATGAGCAGCACGGCGAAGAAGGCGCCGATGAAGGAGCCGGTGAAGGCCCCCGTCAGCGCCTCGCCGGCCTTCCCCTTCTGGGCCATGGGATGCCCGTCGAAGGTGGTGGCCACGCTCCAGGGCTCGCCGGGAATGTTGAACAGGATGGAGGTGATGGCGCCGCCGAACAGGGCTCCCCAATAGATGGAGGAGAGCATGATGATCGCCGACACCGGCGACATGGAGAAGGTGAGCGGCAGCAGGATGGCGACGCCGTTGGCGCCGCCCAGCCCCGGCAGCACGCCGATGAGGACGCCGAGCGAGATGCCGACGAACATGTAGACGATGTTCATGGGGTCGGCGAGGACACCGAACCCTCCGATGAGTGACGTGAGCGCTTCCACGGGGTCCTCCGTTGCGCCCCCCGGCCGCTTCTGTGGCGGCTCGCGCGGGGTCGGGCGCGTTGCCTGTTGTGCGTCGATGGTCTCGAAAAGATGGATGGGCGTCGGATCGCCCGTGGGTCCGCCGGGCGGGGCCGGGCGGAGATCGTCTGTCGCCTCCCGCGGCCCCGGAGGCGGGGCGCGCGGGCGGGACCGCGGCGCGGGGCGCCGGCGGTCAGTAGCCGAGCGCGGTCTCGAGCGGGCCCTTGGGCAGCGGCACCAGGAACCAGATCTCGAACATGACGAAGAGGGCGAGCGGCACGCCCACGGCGACGGGGATGATCTTCGCCACCGGGTATTTGCCGAGCCACCACATGAAGAAGGCGATGAACACCGCCGACGCGAGATAGATTCCGACGAGGAAGATCAGCCCCACATAGACCGTCGTCGGGATCAGCACCTGCATCACCGAGACGAGCTGGGAGCGATCGACGAAGTTTCCGAGATCCGGATGGCGGCTCACCAGCGCCGTCACCAGCGTGACGGTGGAAGCGATGAACATGATGAGGCCGACATAGAAGGGGAAGTAGCCGGCCTGCGGGCCATCCGAGGCCCAGCGCGCGCCCACGCGCCAGCTGTCGGACATGACGAGGGCCGCGAGGGCCATGAAGATCAGCGCCACCGCCGCGTCCATGGTGCGGTTGGTGACGGTCTTCTCATTGTGCGCGGTGGGGGCGGAGTGTCCGCTTTCAGTGCTCATGGGATCAGATCCTTGAAGCGCCCCGCCGGTCAGGCATCCGTCTCAGGCTTCGTGCGGGGCTTCAAAACGGGGCCGGTCACGGCCGGGGCGCACGACGGTCGCGTTCCGCGCGGCGTCCCGGATGGGCTTCCCAGATCGGCGCACAGGGTCGGCGGCCGGCCCAGCCCCGCCGTCGTGCGGCGAAGCCTCTGCCGTCCCTGCCCTTCCGGCGCCCGCGGCTCTGCGGCCACACGGCACCGGCGCCGCGAACCTCGTCGCCTATTTGGCGACGAAGCCCGCCTTCTCCATGAGGTCCTTGTGCGTGGCCTCGGCCTTGGTGAGCCAGGCCGAATATTCAGGACCGCTCAGGGCCGTGGTGTTGAAGGCCCCCTTCTGCATGAATTCCTGCCACTCGGGAGTGGCGCGGACCTTCTTGAACAGCTCGACGAAGTAATCGACCTGATCCTTGCTGGCATTCGGCGGCATGAGGATGCCGCGCAGCATCAGATATTCGATGTCGAGGCCGGATTCCTTGCAGGTGGGGATGTCCGCCCAGGACTTGCCGTTGGCGATGGGCTCCTTGTAGGGCAGCCGCTGGTAGTCGAACACGCAGAGCGGCTTCAGCTCGCCCGCGCGCCACTGGGACACCGCCTCGATGGGGTTGTTGACCGAGGCGGTCACATGGCCGCCGACGAGCTGGGCCGCGACGTCGCCGCCGCCCTTGTAGGGCACGTAGATGAACTTGGCGCCGGTCTTCTGCTCGATGGCGGCGGTGATGATCTGGTCTTCCTGCTTGGAGCCGGTGCCGCCCATCTTGAAGGTCTGGTCGCCCGAGGCGGCCTTGAGCGCGGCGAGGAAGCCCTTCACGTCGTCATAGGGCGCCTTGGCGTTCACCCACAGCACGAACTCGTCGAGCGCCAGCATGGAGACCGGGGTCATGTCCTTCCAGGAGAAGGGCACGCCGGTGGCGAGCGGGGTGGTGAAGAGATTCGAGAGCGAGATGATGATCTTGTGGGGGTTCCGGTTGGAGCCCTTCACGTCGAGGAAGCCCTCGGCGCCGGCGCCGCCGGACTTGTTGATGACGACGAGCGGCTGGCTCATCAGATTGTTCTTCTGGACGATACCCTGGATCATCCGCGCCATCTGGTCGGCGCCGCCGCCGGTGCCGGCGGGAACGATGAATTCCACGGTCTTGGTGGGCTCCCAGGCCGCATGGGCCCAGGACGGCATAACGGCCGGCGCGAGCGCCGTCGTGACCGCGAGCGCAGCCGCACCTCTCCTGACGATCTTGGCGATTGCCGAATGCATCTGATTTTTCCTCCCCACGTCCGCGTTCTTTTTGGTGCGGATCGCAATTCCAGAGCTTCAATCAACCGACGCCTGTTGCGCCGGGCAAGGTCCCGAAAACACTTCTGTTCGTCGAACCCCCGGGCTTAGCCTCTATGGAGCAGACGAAAACGGGACTTCAGCCTGTTTTACATCGCGCATCTTCACCAATACGCGATTTATGCCGGCAATTTAGTTGGCGTTCCCACCGTTGCCGTTACGGCGGCTTGGCAAGAGTATAGACCAAGGGAGGGGTGTCAATTGGAATTTTCAATTCGGAATTAGGTACGTTGTATGCCACAACTTTGGAATACTGTATTCCAGTTGCGGAAGGCCGCCTCAGCGGAAGGCGGCGTAGTCCTGCGGCAGGTTTTCATCGGCACCGGAATACAGGCGCGTCATCTGCTCCGCCGCCGCCACCACGCGCCGGCCGAGGCGCTGGATGCGGTCCTCGCTCATGCGCACCGCCGGGCCGGACACGGACACCGCGCCGATGGGCTCGCGCCATTCATTGAGGATGGCGGCCGCCACCGCGCGCATGCCGGGGGCGTGCTCCTCCCGGTCCACGGCGAAGCCGCGCTCCAGGATTTCGGCGACATCATCCATCAGCGCCCGCTCCTCGCGGCGGGTGGCGGTGGTGAAGGGCTCGTAGCGGATCTGGGCGAGACAGGCGCCGCGGAAGGAGGGGCTCGCGGCAGCCAGCACCGCCTTGCCGGCGGCGGTGGCATGCAGCGGCAGCCGCGCGCCCAGGCGGAAGAAGGCGCGCACGGGCGCGTGGGCCTCCGCCTGCGCCACCACCACCAGCTCCATGGCATCGAACATGGCGAGGTTCACGGTCTCGTCGGTCTCATGGAGGAGACGGCGAATCACCGGACGGCCGATGTCCGGCAGCTTGCGGATGCGCAGATAGGCCGAGCCGATGCGGAACAGGCCGAGCCCCACCGTCCAGAGCCCGGTGGACAGGTCGTGATTGACCAGCTGGCGCTTCTCCAGCGTGGTCAAAAGGCGGTGCACGGTGGAGACGGGCAGCTCGGCGCGCCGGGCGATCTCGGCCAGCGCCATGCCGTCCTGATCGGCCACCACGCGCAGCAGGGCGATGGCGCGATCCAGCGACTGGACCTCGGCCCCGCCCTCCGACGCCGTGCCGGAGGCCGGCCGTCCCCTGCGCCGCGGTGCGACCTCGGTGTCCGGCATGCCGCTTTCTCCTCCCGTTTCGTTGCGCATCAAACTATCTTTCCCCTCGCGCCCGTCCACCCCGTGCGCTGCCCCTGCGTCAAATTTTCCACGTTGCGGAATTAATTTCCATAAGTATTGTGTCCGGGACTTGCCGGACGGCGGGGCTGCCCGCTAATCTGGTATACATAATACGACACAGATCGCGCTCAGCAGGGAGGATCAGCCATGAAGGTATGCATTTACGGTGCCGGAGCCATTGGCGGCTATCTGGGCGTGCAGCTCGCCCAGGCCGGCGCCGATGTCAGCCTGGTGGCCCGTGGCGGCCATCTGGAGGCCATGCAGACCAATGGCGTGAAGCTGCTGATCAATGGCGAAGAGCGCGTCGCCAAGGTGCGCGCCACCGACGACCCGCGCGAGCTGGGCCCGCAGGATTACGTCATCATCGCCCTCAAGGGCCATTCGGTGCCCGGCGTGGTGCAGCAGATGCGCCCCCTCCTCGGCAACGACACCTCCGTCGTCACCGCCGTGAACGGCGTGCCCTACTGGTACTTCTACAAGCATGGCGGGGCGCTGGAGAACCGCACCCTCGCCACCATCGATCCCGGCGCCAAGCAGTGGGAAGTGCTGCGTCCCGAGCGCGCCATCGGCTGCATCGTCTATCCCGCGACCGAGGTGGTGGCGCCCGGCGTCATCCAGCACATCTATGGCGACAAGTTCCCCCTCGGCGAGCCGTCGGGCGAGATCACGCCCCGCGTCACCGCCCTCAGCCAGATGATGGAAAAGGGCGGCCTGCGCGCGCCGGTCATGACCAACATCCGCGACGAGCTGTGGCTGAAGCTGTGGGGCAATCTCTGCTTCAACCCCATCAGCGCCCTCACCCACGCCACCCTCGACCTCATCGCCGCCGATCCCGGCACCCGCGCCGTCGCCAAGGCCATGATGCTGGAAGCGAAGGCCATCGCCGAGCGCATCGGCGTCAACTTCCGCGTGGACGTGGAACGCCGCATCAACGGCGCCGGCGCCGTGGGCGCGCACAAGACCTCCATGCTCCAGGACCTGGAGCGCGACCGCCCCATGGAGATCGATCCGCTGGTCAGCGTCGTCCAGGAAATGGGCCAGATGCTGGACATGCCCACCCCCACCCTCGACGTGGTGCTGGCCCTGGTGCGCCAGCGCGCCGCCATGGCCGGCCTCGGCGGCATCCTCGCCAACCCGCCGCTGACCGCCGCCGATCTCGAGCCGCAGAAGAAGGCCGCGGTGCACTGAGACCTCCCCTCCCGATGGCCGGGTCCGCCCGGTCATCGGACGCGGCCCACAGGGTGACTTGAAAATGAAAAGGCCGGGCGCTTGCCCGGCCTTTTTCATGTCTGCGTCGCTTCAGGAAAACCGCGCGGGCCTCGACCTCACACCCGCCCCACGGACGGGAGGCGCCCCGGACGGGCGCCTTGATCGGGATGCGTTCAGTCGGCCTCGCTCTGCGCGGCGGCAGGCGAAACGGGGGAAGCGGCGTCGGCCGGCTGGCTGGCGTTCAGCGCCATGCCTGTCAGCACATAGCCCAGCACGAGAGCGGCAAACACGGCGATTCGCTTGGTCATCCTCGATCCTCAGAACTTGCGTCGCGGCTTCCGTCGCCGACGACACCCGCTTGCGGCGGTGCAGCACGAAATACGCTTCCCGTGCGGCACCGGAGCTGAATGAGTGTGTCAGCAGCGGTTCATAAAGACTGAACGGCACCGGGGTGTTCCCCGGAAATCGTCCGGGGCGTGGCCCGCCCCGCTGGCACCGCGACCGGGGTATCGCCCCCGCGACTCGACCGCAGCGAAACCGGGTTTACACCGCGCCGCGTCACGTGTCTGTGTCCTGCGAGTCACAGCGCCCTTGCGTGAACCGGGGTGGTAAAGCAGCGGTTTACGCGGTGCCGCAGCGGGGTACATCCCGGCGCAGACGCGGCGAACGGGAGCCCGCGCCGCGGGCTGGCGAAAGGCCGCGCCGGCAGGCCCGCGCGGCGCTTTACTCGGATCGTTCCAGGCTCTAAGCGAGGGCACCTTTTCGCGACGCAGCAAGGCGCCCATGCTCCGCAAGCTCTACGACTGGATCATCGCGTATTCGTCGAAGCCGTCGGCACCCTGGGCCCTCGCCCTCGTCGCCTTTGCGGAAAGCTCGGTGTTTCCGGTACCGCCGGACGTGCTGCAGGTGCCCATGACGCTGGCGCGGCCGGACAAGGCCTGGCGCTACGCCCTCATCGCCACCATCGCCTCGGTGCTGGGCGGCCTTGTCGGCTACGCCATCGGCGCGCTGCTCTATGACAGCGTGGGCAAGTTCCTCATCGAGCTTTACGGCTACGGCCAGAAGGTCGACCAGTTCCGCGCCGCCTATGCCCATTACGGGCACTGGGTGATCCTCCTGAAGGGGCTCACGCCGATCCCGTTCAAGCTGGTCACGATCACCTCGGGCTTCGCCAACTACAGCCTGTTCTGGTTCTTCGTGCTGTCGGTGATCACCCGCGGCGCCCGCTTCTTCCTGCTGGCGGCGATCCTGTACTACTTCGGCCCGTCCGCGCGCGAGTTCATCGAGAAGCGGCTCGGCCTCGTCACGCTGGGCCTGCTGGCCGTCATCGTGATCGGACTGGTGGCGGCGGCCTATTTCGTCTGAGGCTGCCGGCCTCCCCTACTGACCTTTCGGACGCGACAGCACCGAGGCGGTGCCCGCCGACGCGCTGTCGGTGGTCGCCGTGCCGGCGCCCGCCTTGCGCTTCTGCGGCTGGGCCGGGCTCGCCGGGGTCGCGGAGGGGGCGGCGTTGGCCGACTGCTGGGCGGCCGTCTGCCCGGCCGGCGCGTTCGCGCTGGCACCGGGCGTCGGCTGGGCCGCGGGGGCCGCGGCAGCAGCCGGCTCAGGCGCGGCGGGTGCAACCACCGCAGGCGCTGGCGTGACGGCGGCCATGGTCGCCTCCGGCGGGCGCTGGGGCGGCAGCGGCGCCGGGGTTCCGGCAATCGAGGGCGACGGGGCGGAATAGGACGGTGCCGGAGCCGGGGGAACGGCACGCGCCGTCGCGGGCGGTGCCTGGCGCTGGGGCGCGGGCGCCGGCGCAGCCATGGCAGGACCGCCGGGACCACCCGGAATGGCGCGCGCGCTCACCACCCGGCCGGTGAAGGCATTCACCCGCAGGAGCGCCCGCCCCTCCTGATCGGATGCGGCAACGAGATAGAAGCGGCCGGAGAGCTTGGGCGCACCGATGCTCCAATAGCCCATGCTCTGGACGATGCCGCGGATCTCCTCGGGCGGCAGCACCGGATAGCGCGCCTGCGGCACCCCATACGCCCCGCCGGGATAGGTGCCGGGCGGATAGGCGCCGGGCGGCACCGGATAGCCGCGCGGCGCGAGGCCGGGCTGGCCCTCATAGATCAGCACCTGCGCCGCAGCCGGCAGCGCGCTGCCGATGAGAAGGGCAGAAACGGCGGCCGCGCGCAGCACCGGCCGGGAGCCGAGGGGAAGGGAGAGGGTGTGGTGCACGGCGCAGCTCCGGAACGGTAGAAACGTGAGGCGGTCGGTCGGCCTGCGCCCCTTCTTCTCCGCGCGCGTCCACGCATGCGAGGACGGGACCCGGCGGAGCCGCCTGATTCCCGTTCACCTAAGCCTTCCAATGCGGCAGCCGTAGGACGCAAGTCAGGACGCAAAATTGGGGCGGGAGCCGGCAATCGGCCGCATCGGGATCGGACCCGCCGGGAGGCGCCGAAATCCCGTTGCGCGAACGCCAACCGCCCCGTACCGTTCTTGCGCCAGAACCGCCAGTCGCGCAATTTTTCGCCAATTTGACCGCTTCTGCGCCATCGTGGCGCTTGTGAGGCTGCTGCTTTTCTGTCATCTTCGCCGAGATAGGGCAGTCGTACTTCCCTATCTCCCGTGCGCGCCGAATTGCCGAGCTCACGTTCCACAGGGCCGGCGCGTCGCCGGCCGAAGTCGGACGGAGGCGCAGTTCCGCGCGGCGCGGCTGTGGTGCAAAAGTTGCAAAGCAGGTATCGGATATCGCCGGGACGCCCCGTCCGGGCGAAGGGGGTCCGGCGCCCGGCGCGATGCGCACGGGCACCGACAGTCTGGGGAAGCCGGCGGCACAGCCGGAAAATGCGGGCGGCGCGCCGCCCTATGGAAAAGGAATGGTCAGATGGCACCGATGGATCGCAAGGATGGCTTGATCGGAAGCGTGGCTCAGACTGCCGCCGCCGTGAAAGACACGGCGATCGTCGGCCGTCCGGACGCCTTCGGCCTGTTCGACCCGGCGCACGAGCGTGACGCCTGCGGCGTCGGCTTCATCGCCGACATCAAGGGCCGCAAGAGCCACCGCATCGTGCAGGACGGCATCAACATCCTGCTCAATCTGGAGCACCGCGGCGCCGTGGGCGCCGATCCGCGCGCCGGCGACGGCGCGGGCATGCTGGTGCAGATCCCGCACAAGTTCTTCGCCAAGGAAGCGGCCCGCCTCGGCTTCGCCTTGCCGGAGCCCGGCCAGTATGCCGTCGGCCACATCTTCATGCCGCGCGAGGCCGAGGGTGAGACCATCGTGCGCGCCGCCTATGAGCGGGTGGTGGCGGAAGAGGGCTTCCAGCTCATCGGCTGGCGCGACGTGCCCACCGACAATTCCTCCCTCGGCGTCAGCGTGCTGCCGACCGAGCCCAAGCACGTGCAGATCTTCATCGGCCGCGGCGAATTCGCGGGCGACGAGGACGGCTTCGAGCGTCGCCTGTTCGTGCTGCGCAAGGTGATCTCCAACACCGTCTATGGCGCACGGGACCCGCGCACCGCCGGCTATTATCCGGTGTCGCTGTCGGTCCGCACGCTGGTCTACAAGGGCATGTTCCTCGCCGACCAGCTGGGCGCCTATTATCCGGACCTGCACGACCCGGACTTCGAGAGCGCGCTCGCCCTCGTGCACCAGCGCTTCTCCACCAATACCTTCCCGGCTTGGCCGCTGGCCCACCCCTATCGCATGGTGGCGCACAACGGCGAGATCAACACCCTGCGTGGCAACGTCAACTGGATGGCGGCGCGGCAGGCCAGCGTGGATTCCGAGCTGTTCGGCGCCGACATCTCCAAGCTCTGGCCCATCAGCTATGAGGGCCAGTCGGACACCGCCTGCTTCGACAACGCGCTCGAATTCCTGGTGCAGGGCGGCTATTCCCTGCCCCACGCGGCCATGATGCTGGTGCCTGAGGCCTGGGCCGGCAACCCGCTCATGGACGAGGAGCGGCGCGCCTTCTACGAGTACCACGCCTCCCTCATGGAGCCGTGGGACGGCCCCGCCGCCATCGTCGCCACCGACGGCCGGAAGATCGTCGCGACGCTGGACCGCAACGGCCTGCGCCCCGCCCGCTACATGGTGACGAACGACGACACCATCGTCCTCGCCTCGGAAATGGGCGTGCTCACGCTGCCCGAGGAAAAGATCGTCACCAAGTGGCGCCTCCAGCCCGGCAAGATGCTGCTGGTGGACCTTGAGGAAGGCCGCCTCGTCCCCGACGAGGAGATCAAGACCGAGCTGGCCCGCGCCAACCCCTACAAGGAGTGGCTGAAGCACACCCAGCTGGTGCTGGAAGACCTGCGCCCCGTGGAGGCGCGCGAGGTGCGCACCGACGTGTCGCTGCTCGATCGCCAGCAGGCGTTCGGCTACACGCAGGAAGACCTGAAGCTGCTCATGGCGCCCATGGCCATCACCGGCCAGGAAGCGGTCGGCTCCATGGGCACCGACACGCCCATCAGCGTGCTGTCCAACAAGTCCAAGTCGCTGTTCAGCTATTTCCAGCAGAACTTCGCGCAGGTGACGAACCCGCCCATCGACCCGATCCGCGAGGAGCTGGTGATGAGCCTCGTCTCCTTCATCGGGCCGCGGCCGAACATCTTCGACCTGGAGGGCAACGCCCGCCGCAAGCGGCTCGAGGTGCGCCAGCCCATCCTCACCAACGAGGACCTGGAGAAGATCCGCTCCATCGGCTTCATGGAGGAGCGGTTCGACACCCGCACGCTGGACATCACCTACCCCTCCGACAAGGGCGCGGCGGGCATGGAGGATGCCGTCGAGCGGCTGTGCGAGCGCGCCGAGGCGGCGGTCCACGGCGGCTACAACATCATCATCCTGTCCGACCGCATGATCGGACCGGACCGCATCCCGATCCCGGCGCTGCTCGCCACGGCGGCGGTGCATCACCACCTCATCCGCAAGGGCCTGCGCACCTCGGTCGGCCTTGTGGTCGAGACCGGTGAGGCGCGGGAGGTGCATCACTTCGCCTGTCTCGCCGGCTACGGCGCCGAGGCCATCAACCCCTATCTCGCCTTCGAGACCCTGCTCTCCATGAAGGACGAGATTCCGGAGGAGGTGGACGACAAGGAGATCGTGAAGCGCTTCATCAAGTCCATCGACAAGGGACTGCTGAAGGTGATGTCCAAGATGGGCATCTCCACCTACCAGTCCTATTGCGGCGCGCAGATCTTCGACGCGGTGGGCCTCTCCTCCGAGCTGGTGCGGAAGTATTTCTTCGGCACCGCCACCACCATCGAGGGCGTGGGCCTGCCGGAGATCGCGGAAGAGACCGTGCTGCGGCACACCCTCGCCTTCTCGGACGCGCCCGTGTTCCGCATGGCGCTCGATGTGGGCGGCGAATACGCCTACCGCATCCGCGGCGAGGACCATGCGTGGTCGCCGGATTCGGTCTCGGCGCTCCAGCACGCCGTGCGCGGCAACGCGCAGGACAAGTACAAGGCGTTCGCCGCCATGATCAACGAGGAGGACAAGCGCCTCCTCACCGTGCGCTCGCTGTTCCGCATCCGGTCGGCGGGCGAGATCGGGCAGGCGAGCGTGGACGTCTCGGAGGTGGAACCCGCCTCCGAGATCGTGAAGCGCTTTGTCACCGGCGCCATGTCGTTCGGCTCCATCTCGCGCGAGGCGCACACCACCCTTGCCATCGCCATGAACCGGATCGGCGGCAAGTCGAACACCGGCGAGGGCGGCGAGGAGCCCGAGCGCTTCAAGCCCCTGCCCAACGGCGACAGCATGCGCTCCGCCATCAAGCAGGTGGCCTCCGGCCGCTTCGGCGTGACGGCGGAATACCTCGTCAATTCCGACGTGATGCAGATCAAGGTCGCGCAGGGCGCCAAGCCCGGCGAGGGCGGCCAGCTGCCCGGCCACAAGGTGGACGCGGTGATCGCCAAGGTGCGCCACTCCACCCCGGGCGTGGGCCTCATCTCCCCGCCCCCGCACCATGACATCTATTCCATCGAGGACCTCGCCCAGCTCATCTACGACCTGAAGAACGTGAACCCCGACGCGGACGTGTCGGTGAAGCTCGTCTCCGAGGTCGGCGTGGGCACGGTGGCGGCCGGCGTCGCCAAGGCGCGCGCCGACCACATCACCATCTCCGGCTTCGAGGGCGGCACGGGCGCGAGCCCGCTCACCTCCATCAAGCACGCCGGCTCGCCGTGGGAGATGGGCCTCGCCGAGACCCAGCAGACGCTGGTGGCCAACCGCCTGCGCTCGCGCGTCGCGCTGCAGGTGGACGGCGGCCTGCGCACCGGCCGGGACGTCATCATCGGCGCCCTGCTCGGCGCCGACGAGTTCGCCTTCTCCACCGCGCCGCTCATCGCGGCGGGCTGCATCATGATGCGCAAGTGCCACCTGAACACCTGCCCGGTGGGCGTGGCGACGCAGGACCCCGTGCTGCGCAAGCGCTTCAAGGGCACGCCCGAGCACGTCATCAACTACTTCTTCTTCATCGCGGAAGAAGTGCGCGAGATCATGGCCTCCCTCGGCTTCCGCAAGCTGGAAGAAATGGTGGGCCGCGCCGACGTGCTGGACCAGAAGGCCGCCATCGACCACTGGAAGGCCAAGGGCCTCGACTTCTCGCGCATCTTCGCGGTGCCGCAGGTACCGGCCGAGGTCGGCATCCGCCACACCGAGCGCCAGCACCACCCCATCGAGAAGGTGCTCGACCGCACCCTCATCGCAAAGGCGGCCCCGGCGCTGGAGCGCGGCGAGAAGGTGGTCATCGAGACCCCCATCCGCTCGGTGGACCGCTCCGCCGGCGCCATGCTCTCGGGCGCGGTGGCCAAGGCCTATGGCGGCGCCGGCCTGCCCGACGATACCATCCACGTCACCCTCTCGGGCACGGCGGGCCAGGCCTTCGGCGCCTTCCTCGCGGCGGGCGTCACCTTCGACCTCATCGGCGAGGCCAACGACTACGTGGGCAAGGGCCTGTCGGGCGGGCGCATCATCGTGCGGCCGCCGGCCCATTCGGCCATCGTTCCGGAGAACTCCATCATCGTCGGCAACACCGTGATGTATGGCGCGACCGAGGGCGAATGCTACTTCCACGGCATCGCCGGGGAGCGCTTCGCGGTGCGCAATTCGGGGGCAATCGCCGTCGTCGAAGGCACCGGCGACCATGGCTGCGAATACATGACCGGCGGCATCGTGGTGGTCATCGGCCCCACGGGACGCAACTTCGCGGCCGGCATGTCCGGCGGCGTCGCCTACGTGCTCGACGAGGACAAGAGCTTCGCCAAGCGCTGCAACCTCTCCATGGTGGACCTGGAGCCGGTGGAGGAGGAGGAGGACCTGCTTGAGCGCCTCCACCACCACGGCGGCGACCTGGAGTTCAAGGGCCGCATCGACGTGCAGGGCGACATGTCCCGCCACGACGAGGAGCGCCTGCACCAGCTCATCGCCAAGCACCTGCACCACACGGGCTCGGCGCGGGCGCAGATGATCCTCGACAACTGGGCGGACTACCGCTCCAAGTTCGTCAAGGTGATGCCGGTGGAATACCGCCGTGCCCTGCGCGAGATGGAGAAGCGCCGCGGCCTCGCGGCGGCCGAATGAGGCAGGAGCGTCCCCTCTCCGGAGGGGACGCCGGCCGGCCCCGAACGGCCGGCACGCGGGCCGGTCGCCCGTGCGGAAACGCGCGCGAAAACCGAGTCCTCAAGCTGGAACAATTCTTGTAATGGAACTGGTGGTGCGGCACGCGGAGACATCCGGCGCGCGCGGCGGTTCCCTCAAGGTTCGCCAACGAGGTTTTTATGGGCAAGGTCACGGGGTTCCTGGAGATTGATCGGCGCGAGCAGAAGTATCAGCCCGCATCCGACCGCATCCGCCATTTCCGCGAGTTCACGCTGCCGCTGCCCGACGCCGAGGTGGAGAACCAGGCGTCGCGCTGCATGGATTGCGGCATCCCCTTCTGCCACGGCTCCACCGGCTGCCCGGTCAACAACCAGATCCCGGACTGGAACGACCTCGTCTATCGCAACGAGTGGGAAGAGGCCGCGCGCAACCTCCACTCCACCAACAATTTCCCCGAGTTCACCGGCCGCATCTGCCCCGCCCCGTGCGAGGAAGCCTGCACGCTGAACCTCGAGGACGTGCCCGTCACCATCAAGACGGTGGAGCAGGCCATCGCCGACAAGGCGTGGAAGAAGGGCTGGATCAAGCCCGAGCCCGCCGCGGTGAAGACCGGCAAGAAGGTGGCCATCATCGGCTCCGGCCCGGCCGGCCTTGCCGCCGCCCAGCAGCTCGCCCGCGCCGGCCACGACGTGCATGTCTATGAGCGCGAGCCCAAGGCCGGCGGCCTGCTGCGCTACGGCATCCCCGACTTCAAGATGGAAAAGCACCACATCGACCGCCGGGTGAAGCAGATGGAGGCGGAAGGCGTCACCTTCCACTACAACGAGAACATCGGTGTGGTCCGCCCCCTGCAGGAGCTTCTCGACGGTCACGACGCGGTACTGCTCGCCGGCGGCTCCGAGGCCCCGCGCGATCCGGGCCTGCCCGGCCAGGAGATGGAGGGCGTGCACTTCGCCATGCCCTATCTCGTCCAGTCCAACCGCCGCGAGAGCGACGAGCCGGTGAACGAGATCCCGATCCTCGCCGGCGGCAAGCATGTGGTGGTGGTGGGCGGCGGCGACACCGCCTCCGACTGCGTGGGCACCGCCTTCCGCCAGGGCGCGCTCTCCGTCACCCAGCTCGACATCCGCGCGGTGCCGCCCATGAAGGAGGACAAGCTGGCGGTGTGGCCCTTCTGGCCCACCAAGTTCCGCACCTCCTCCTCCCAAGCCGAGGGCGCCGAGCGCGAGTTCGCCTGCGCGACGCTGGGCATCGAGGGCCGCAACGGCCGCGTCACCGGCGTGAAGTGCGCCCGCGTGGATGCCAAGCGCCAGCCCATCCCCGGCACCGAGTTCGTGCTGCGCGCCGATCTCGTCTTCCTCGCCATCGGCTTCGCCCACCCGCTGTTCGCCGGGCTCATCGAGCAGTCCGGCGCGGCGCTGGACAAGCGCGGCAACGTGAAGGCGGACGAGGAGGCCTATGCCACCTCCGTGCCCAAGCTCTACGCCGCCGGCGACATGCGCCGTGGCCAGTCGCTGGTGGTCTGGGCCATCCGCGAAGGCCGCCAGGCCGCCCACGCCATCGACAAGGACCTGATGGGCGCGACGACCCTGCCGCGCTGAGGCGGTTGGGGCGCCGGGCTGTTCCCCGGACAAGCGACGGCGCAAGCCGGAGCGCTGATCCGGGGGCCAGCGCAAGACTCCCCGCGCAGCGGGGCATATTTGAAAGCGTCAGATTGAGAAGCGCCTTCGGCGGTCCCTTGCGCTGGGCCCCGGATCGCATTCCGCTGTCGCTGCATGCGTCCGGGGCGCGAGGGCGGTTCCCGGACCCGCCGTCATGCCCGGCCTTGTGCCGGGCATCCACGTCGGGCCGACGGAGCTAAGGCCGAGCGCGTGTTCCCAGCCGACCCACGTGGATGGCCGGGACAAGCCCGGCCATGACGGTGGTGAGGGCGGGCGACCAGCCCGCTGCCCCCGCCCCCCTCAGATGTTCGTCTTGTCGGCACCCTTCAGCTGCAGGATCTCGCGCGCCTCGTCGGGGCTGGCCACTTCCAGCCCCAGGCCCTCGATGATCTTGGCGGCGAGCTTCACCTGATCGGCGTTGGAGGTGGCGAGTTTGCCACGGCCGGCCCAGAGCGAATCCTCCAGTCCCACCCGGATGTTGCCGCCCATGGAGGCGGCCATGGCGGCGATGGGGAGCTGGTTGCGGCCGGCGCCGAGCACGGACCAGCGATACTGATCGCCGAACAGCCGGTCGCAGGTACGCTTCATGTGCATCACGTCCTCGGGGTGGGGACCGATGCCGCCGAGAAGCCCGAACACCGACTGCACGAACAGCGGCGGCTTCACCAGCCCGCGCTCCAGGAAGTGCGCGAGATTGTAGAGATGGCCGATGTCGTAGCACTCGAACTCGAAGCGCGTGCCGTTGTCGTAGCAGGTGGTCAGGATATATTCGATATCCTTGAAGGTGTTGCGGAAGACGAGATCGCGCGTGTTCTCAAGATGCGTCTTCTCCCACGGATGCTTGAACTCCTTGTACTTGTCGAGCAGGTGGAACAGCCCGAAATTCATGGAGCCCATGTTGAGCGAAGCCACTTCCGGCTTGAAGGTGGCGGCAGGCAGCACGCGCTCCTCCACCTTCATGTAGGGGCTGCCGCCGGAGGTGATGTTGATGACCGCGCTCGTCGCCTGCTTGATGCGCGGCAGGAACGGCGCGAACGCCTCCGGCGTCTGGTCCGGCTGGCCGGTCTCCGGGTTGCGCGCGTGCAGGTGCAGGATGGCCGCGCCGGCCTCGGCCGCCTTCAGCGCGTCGGCGACGATCTCGTCCGGCGTGATGGGCAGATAGGGCGACATGGTGGGCGTGTGGATCGCCCCCGTGATGGCGCAGGTGATAATGACCTTGCGGTTGGATTTCTTGGGGGCGGCCTCGGTCATGACGGTGTTGCCTCGGTGGTCGTGAATATGGGGGTTCGGAAAGCTCAGGCGCCGATGTCCTTGTCGGCCTTGCGCTTGTGGGCGGCCAGCGCCATCAGTCGGCGGTCGCGCCACACCTGCCGCTCCTGAAGGGCATCGTGAGCGAGGCGCGCGCGGCGCTCGGCGAGCACGGTCTCCAGCACCGGGCCGGCCCAGTCCACGCGGCGCCACTGGTCGGGCGAGATGCGCTCGTAAATCTGCTGGTAGCGCGCCACATAGTCCGCGACACCGCCGGGCGCGTTGAGGTCGATGGTCTCGAACGGCCCCATGAAGGACCAGCGCAGCGCCAGCCCCTCGCGGATGCCGATGTCCACGTCCTCGACGCTGGCATAGCCGTCCGCCACGAGGCGGAACGCCTCTTCCAGCAGAGCGCCCTGCATGCGGTTCATCACGAAGCCGTCCAGCTCGCGCTTCATCACGATGGGCGACTGGCCGGCGGCGCGCATGAGGTCGGCGGCGCGGGTCATGGTGTCCGCGGAGGTCCAGGGCGCGGGCACCACCTCCACGGCGGGGATGAGATAGGGCGGGTTGATGGGATGGCACACGCACACCCGCTCGCGATGCTTCAGGCTCTCGGAAAAGCGCGAGGGCAGGATGGCCGAGGTGGAGGAGGCGAGCACGGTCTCGGGCGCCGCCAGCGCGTCGAGTTCGGCATAGAGTGCCTGCTTGAGGGCGAGGTCTTCCGGCGCATTCTCCTGCGCATGGACGGCCCCCTCCAGCGCCTCGGCATAGGAGCCGGCGGCGCTGAGGCGCGCGCGCACATCCTGCGGGCTGGCGCCATTGAGGAGGTCGTTGGCGGCGAGGTCCGGCAGCACGCCCTCGATGTAAGCGAGCGCCGCCTCGGGCGCGCCTTCCGCCTTGTCCGCCAGCGCTACGTCGAAGCCGGCACGGGCGAAGGTGATGGCCCAGGCCCGGCCGATGAAGCCCGAGCCGATGATGGCGATCTTGGTCATGGATGCCTCTTGAGGTCGAATAAGCTTGCGCCCCGGACCAGCGACGGCGCAGCCGGAGCGCCGAGCCGGGGCCCAGGGGAAAAGTCGGCGCAGCCGGCGATGTCCATCGGACGACCCTTCTCCCCTCGCGGGAGAAGGTGGATCGCGGAGAAGCCGCGAGCCGGATGAGGGGGTGGTGTCGTTTGACCGATGAGTGCGATGGAGGAGGGGCTCCCACCCCTCACCCCCATCCCCTCTCCCGCAAGGGGAGAGGGGTGGCTTTTGGAGGTCATTGCCCCACCCCTCACAGCCACAGCACCTGCCTCCGCAGGTCGAGGTCGCGCGCCAGCGGGCGGGCGGGGCCTTCGTGGACCACCTCGCCGCGCTCCAGCACCACGGCGCGGTCGGCGAGGTTCAGCACCACATCGAGATGGTGATCGACGATGACGAGGGTGAGCGAGCGGCGCAGCCGGTCGAAGGCGTCGAACAGTTCCTCGGTGACGGCCGGGGAGAGGCCCTCGAACGGCTCGTCCAGCAGCAGCACGCGGGTGTCGCCCATGAGCGCGCGGGCCACCGCCACCATCTGCTGCTCGCCGCCGGAGAGGAGATCGGCGGGCGTGTCCATGCGCACCTTCAGGCGGGGGAAGAGGTCCAGCACTTCCTCCTCGCTGAAATGCTTTCCGGCACCGGTGATGCGCTTCAGCCGCCCGAGTTCGAGGTTGTGGCGCACGCTCATGCCGTGGAACAGCGCCCGGCCCTGCGGCACGTAGCCGACGCCGCGCCGGGCGATGGCGGCGGAGGAGAGGCCCATGAGTTCCTCGCCCGCCAAAGTCAGCGACCCGTTCATGGGCTTGACGATGCCGGTGATGGCCTTGAGCAACGTGGACTTGCCCGCCCCGTTGCGGCCGAGCAGCGCGAGGATCTCGCCCTCCTTCGCCTCCAGCGAGACGCCGGCCAGGATGCGGCTCTTGCCGTAGAAGGCGTCGATGCCGTGGAGCCGCAGCATGATGGTGTCGGTGGCGGCGGATTGAAGGTCGCGGGCGGCCAGCGCCGCGGCACCGGAGCCGATATAGACCTCCTGCACGCGCTTGTCGGAGCGCGCATCCTCCACCGTGCCGTCCACCAGCACCGCGCCGTCGGCCATCACGGTCACCGCGTCGGCCAGTTCGAACACGCGGTCGATGTCGTGCTCCACCAGCAGCACCGGCACCTCGGCGGAGATGTCCTTGATGAGGTTGGAGACGCGGTTGCGCTCCGCCGCCGCGAGGCCCGCCAAAGGCTCGTCCAGCAGCAGCACGCGCGGACGGGACGTGAGGGCAAGACCCATGTCCAGCAGCCTCTGCCCGCCGTAGGAGAGCGCGCCCGCCTCCGCCCTTTCCATGCCCGCGACGCCCAGGAAGGCCACCATCTCCGCCGTCTCGGCATTGATCTCGGGGATGGACGCGGCATCGCGCCAGGGGTCGAAGCGGCTCTTGTGGGTGGCCTGCACGCCGAGGCGCAGGTTTTCCTCCACGGAAAGGGTCGGGAACAGATTGGTGATCTGGAAGGAGCGCGCGAGGCCCTTCATGCACACCTGATTGGGGGAGAGCCCGTCGATGCGCTCGCCGGCGAGGCGGATTTCGCCGGCATTGGGGGCGAACATGCCGGAGATCATGTTGAAGGTGGAGGTCTTGCCCGCACCGTTGGGGCCGATGAGGGCGTGGAGGGTGCGGTCCTTCACCGCCACCGCGCCGGCCCGCACCGCCTTGATGGCGCCGAAGCCCAGAGCGAGGTTCTTCGCCTCCAGCAGCGGCGCCGGGCTCTCCCACCGCGCGCGGGCGGTGAGGGAGGACGGCAGCGGCCGTTTTTCCGCCGAGGTGCGCCGGCCCATGGCGGCGGCCTCGATGGTCTTCTTCCGGAGCGGTGCCAGCAGCCGGCCGGCGACGCCCACGAGCCCGGTGGGCGAGAAGACGATGAAGGCCATGAACAGGAGGCCGAACCAGAACAGCCAGTTCGCCGTCCACATGGACAGGAACTCGCGGAACAGCACGAAAAACAGCGCGCCCAGCGCCGGCCCGAGGAAGGAGCGCATGCCGCCGATGACCACCATGGCCAGCAGCTCGCCGGAAAAGGCGATGGCGATGGGATCGGCCGAGGCGAAGCGGTGGTTGAAGGCGAGCAGCGCCCCGGCGAACGCGGTGAGGCCGGCCGAGAGGGTGAAGCAGGCGATCTTGTAGGCCCGCGTATCGTAGCCGATGAAGCGCGCCCGCTGCTCGTTCTCGCGGATGGCGACGAGCACCGTGCCCACCGGCGAGCGCACGAAGCGCTGGAGGGTGAGGATGATGAGGAAGGCCGCGCCCGCCACCACCCAGTAGAAGGTGGCGTTGCGATCCACATCGAGGCCGAGGAAGGGGCCGCGATTGACGCCGCCGAGGCCGTTCTCGCCGCCGGTCACGGCGGTCCAGCGGAAGGCGATGGTGTAGGCCAGCGCAGTCAGCGCCAGCGTCAGCAGCGAGAAATAGACGCCGCGCCGGCGCAGCACCACGTAGCCCACCGGGATGGCCGCCAGCGTCACCAGCACCGCCGCTGGGATCGCGAGCACGAGGCCCCACTCGGGAAACAGCCGCTGCTGCACCAGCGCCGCCGCATAGGCGCCGAGCCCGAACCACGCGCCATGGCCGAAGGAGACGAGGCCGGTGTAGCCCACGAGCAGGTTCAGCGCCATGCAGGCGAGGGCGAGGATCACCACGTCGGTGGCGGAGGTCACCGTCAGGCCGAGGGCGGAGAGCAACGCGGGCAGAAGGGCCAGCGCCACCGCGGCGACGATGAGGTTGGCATTGCGGGCGAGCATCGCGGCTCCTGTGGCGGGAGGGCACGCCGCGCTCGGCGCGGCTTCTGGCGAGGGAGATGTCGCAGTCACGGAAGGCGCGGTGGAGGCCTTGGGCATGGCGGTCACTCGAAGCGCAGGATGCGCTCGCCGAACAGGCCGCGCGGCCGGGCGAGCAGCACCGCCAGCATCAGGACGTACATGGACGCCTCGGCCGCCGGCGGGATGAAATAGACCGTGAGCCCGCGCACGAGGCCCACCAGCAGCCCCGCCGCCACCACGCCCCAGAACGAGCCGAGACCGCCGATGACCACCACCACGAAGGCGGCGGTGAGGATTTCCGAGCCCATGGCCGGATGCACGCCGGAGATGGGCGCGAGCATGATGCCGGCGAGGCCCGCAAGGCCGATGCCGATGGCCGCCACCGCCGTGAGATAGGGGGTGAGCGAAATGCCGAGCGCGCCCACCATGTCCGGGTTCTGCACCCCGGCCCGCACCACCCGGCCGAAGGCGGTGCGCTGGAGCAGCAGCCATAGCCCGAGCACCGCCACCGCCGCCACCACCAGGATGGCGAGGCGATAACGCGAATAGATGAAGTCGCCGAGGAACACCTGCCCCTTGAGGAAGGCGGGAATGGAGAAGGGAATGGGCGTGGCGCCAAAAGCCATGCGCAGCGCCTGCTCGATCACCATGGCGAGGCCGAAGGTGAGGAGCAGCGAGAGAATGGGATCGGCCCGGTAGAAGCGCGAGAACAGGGTGCGCTCGATGACCATGCCGATGAGCGCCACGGAGAGCGGCGCCGCGACGAAGGCGGCGGGAAAGCCGAAGCGGTTGCCGACCTCGACGCCGATATAGGCGCCGATGGCATAGAAGCCGCCATGGGCGAGGTTCACGATGCCGCCGAGGGAGAAGATGAGCGAGAGGCCCAGCGCGATCAAGAGATAGGCGACACCCACCAGAAGCCCATTGAGCAATTGCTCGATGAGGAAGACGAGTTCCATGGGCATTGCATCTTCTCCGGCCTTAGGCGTTTTTACTGGCAGACATCGACGGCGGCCCCCGCGCCGCTCAGACTCCCTCTCCCCTTGCGGGAGAAGGCTGGGGTGAGAGGTATGGCGCCGCGAGCGCCATTGGCCGGTGCCCGCGGAGGCATCCCCACCCCTCACCCCCGGCCCCTCTCCCGCAGGGGGAGAGGGGAGGAACATAGGTTATCCGCATCAACCGTCATGGCCGGGCTTGTCCCGGCCATCCACGTGGTTCGGCTGGGAACATCTTCCCGAACAACGTCCCCTCGGCCCGACGTGGATGCCCGGCACAAGGCCGGGCACGACGGCGGTGAAAGCGGCACCTCTCGCATTGCAGGGAGAGGGGCGCCCCTCACCCCGCGGGGAAGGTGCAGGCGTTCTCTTCCGGGGTGGGCGCGATCACGTCGAGGGCGGTGCCGTCACCGGGCACGGCCGGGCCGAGGACCATGATGTCCCAATTGTCCTTCACCTGCGCCACCGGGCGGGGGGTCACCGTGTACATCTCCTGGATGAGCTGGTGGTCCCAGTCGCGGAAGTAACCCTTGCGCCCCTTCAGGATGTCCAGCTCCTTCTCCTTCTCGAAGAAGGAGATGATCTGCGCGGAATCCGTGCTCTTGGTCTCGATCATGGCGCGGGCGACGAGCTTGGTGGCCACATAGTCGCCCCACGCCTGATTCTCCGGCGGCTTGCCCCACTTCTTCACGAAGGCGGCGACGAAGGCCTTGGAGGACGGGGCCGAGACGTCATGGTGCCAGATGAGCGGCCAGATGCCGCCGAAGGCATCCTTGCCCGCGCCCCAGGCCACCGCCGTATCGAAGCCGAAGCCGCCGAACGGATACTTCAGGCCGAATTCCGAATACTGCTTGATGAAGTTGGTGATCTGGTTTCCGGCTAGGTTGGAGATCACCACGTCCGGGCGCGACTGACGCACCTTGAGCAGATAGGACGAGAAGTCCGTGGCATCGGTGGGCACCAGCTCGTCGGCGATCACCTCGCCGCCGTTCTGGGCGATGTAGCGCTTGGCGACACGGGAGAGATCGTGGCCGAAGGCGTAGTCGGCGGTGAGGAAGAAGAGTTTCTTGCCCTTGATGAGGCCGTCGCGCAGCATCGCCGCGCCCACCGCCTTCACATATTGGGTGTTGGCACCTTCCACATGGAACATGTAGCGGTTGCAATCCTTGCCGCGCAGGGCATCGGAATTGCCGCCGGTGTTGACGAATACGATCTTGTTGCGCGCCGCGACCTGGGCGATGGCCAGCGCCGAGGCGGAGGAAATCTCGCCCACGATCACCGCCGCCTTGTCGCGCTCGATATAGCGCTCCGCCTTGGAGGAGGCGGTGGCGGGGTTCACGCTGTCTTCCATCACGAGGTTGATCTTGCGGCCGTTGATGCCGCCCGCCGCGTTCAGCTCCTCCACCGCGAGCTGCACGCCCATCTGGCCATAGGCGCCGAGCGGGCCGAGGAAGCCGGTGAGCGGGGTGAGGTGGCCGAAGGTCACGGTGTCGGCCTGCGCCTTCACGATGGCCGGCATGCCGACGCCACCGAGAAGCGCGGCCGCGCCGACGCCCTTCAGGAGCGTGCGACGACCGACGGATGCGGACGCAATGCGGGCGTGATGGGGAATGTCGTTCACGGCGTCGTCTCCTCCCATGGATCCGGCTGGACGTTGCGGCGGCAGGATTTTTCCCGTTCGGACCGCTCCGGAATGATTGCCGACTGGCTCGGCTATCTGTTATCTGTGATCACACATAGCAGACGCGGAACATGGAACACAAGACACCTTCCGCCGCAGACGGCGATGCCTCAGAGGTCCGCGGCGACGAGCCGGCGGCGACGCTCGATGCCCGTGTCGGCCGCATCGTCCGCCAGACTTTGGCCGATCAGGTCTATGGCGATCTGAAGGAGCTTCTGCTCTCCGGCCGCGCCGCGCCGGGCGAGCGCTTCACCCTGCGGGGGCTGGCCGCCGCCATCGGCACCAGCGCCATGCCGGTGCGGGAAGCCGTGTCGCGCCTCGTCGCCGAGAACGCGCTGGAAGTGCTGCCCAACCGCGCCGTGCGCGTGCCCCTCATGCCCCGCGCCCGCTTCGCCGAGCTGCGCCTCATCCGCATCAGCCTCGAAGGCCTCGCCGCCGCCACCGCCGCCCGCGAGGCCACGGATGAGGAGATCGCCGAAGTGGTCCGCTGCGAGCGCGCCTTCGCCGCCGAGCGGGACAAGAAGAGACCGGACGGCGCCGCCGCCATGCGCCACAACAAGGACCTGCACTTCGCCCTCTACCGCGCCGCCCACCTGCCCACCCTCATGGGGATGATCGAGGGTCTCTGGCTGCAGATCGGCCCCGTTCTCAACCTCGATTTCCGCGCCGGCCCGGAGCGGGTGCGGCAGGGGGAGGCGCACCTCCACCACGCCCGCCTCGTCGCCGCCCTCAAGGCCCGCGATTCGGACGCGGCACGGGACGCGTTGGTCGCGGATATCTGGAGTGCGGGCGACTTCATCCTCTCGCGCGACGTGCTTCCGGACTGATTCAAGACTGAACGTGCCTGAACCGGCACCTGACAGCACCGATACCCCACCCGAAAACCTAGGGAGAACGCCATGGACCTCGGCATTGCCGGCATTCGCGTCATCGTCACCGCCGGCGCCGGCGGCATCGGCCTGGAAATCGCCCGCGCCTTCCTGAAGGAGGGGGCGAAGGTGGAAGTCTGCGACGTGGACGAGGCCGCCCTGGAGGCCTTGGGGAGCACCGCGCCGGGGGCCGTCGGCACCTGGTGCGACGTGTCGGACCGGGCCTCCGTCGCCGCCTTCATGGAGGGGGCGCTGGGCCGTCTCGGCGGGCTCGATGTGCTTGTAAACAATGCGGGAATCGCCGGCCCCACCGGCCGCGTGGACCAGATCTCGCCGGAGGATTGGGACCGCACTCTGGCGGTGGACATCACCGGCCATTTCAACGTCACCCGCCTCGCCGTGCCGGCCCTGAAGGAGAGCGAGAACGCCTCCATCATCGGCCTCTCCTCGGCCGCCGGCCGCTTCGGCTTTCCCCTGCGCTCGCCCTATGCGGCGGCGAAGTGGGGGGTGGTGGGCTTCATCAAGTCCCTGGCCATGGAGCTGGGCGAATTCGGTATACGCGCCAATGCCATACTGCCCGGATCGGTAGACGGCCCGCGCATCCGATCGGTGTTCGAGAACAAGGCGCGCGAACGCAACATGTCCATGGAGGAAGTGCAGGCCATGGCCCTCTCCGCCACCTCGCTGAAGCGCCTCATCCCGCCGCAACACCTTGCCAATGTTGCGGTTTTCCTGTCGTCCCCGATGGGCTCCACCATTTCCGGCCAGGCCATCGCGGTGGACGGCGACATGCAGATGCTGGTGTAGGCACCTGAACCGCCGCCGCCCTCCAGCCCAGCCGGAGGGCAGCGAAAGTCGTTTTCTACCTGAGGGTTAGATCCCGGCCTGGGATACGAACTTGGGGTTCAGATAGGCCTCGATGGCCTCCGAACCACCCTCCGAGCCATAGCCGGAATCCTTGATGCCGCCGAAAGGAACCTCAGGCAGAGCAAGGCCCAGATGGTTGATGGTCATCATGCCCGCCTGCACCCGGTGCGCCACCTGCTGGGCGGTCTTGGCCGAGCGGGTATAGGCATAGGATGCAAGGCCATAGGGCAGCCGGTTGGCCTCGGTGACGGCCTCCTCGAAATCAGAGAAGGGCAGCATCATGGCCAGCGGGCCGAACGGCTCCTCGTTCATCATCCGCATGTCGCGGGTGACGCCCGTGACCACCGTGGGCTCGAAGAAATAGCCTTTGTTTCCAATGCGCGAGCCGCCTGTCGCCACCTCGGCCCCCTTCTGACGGGCATCGGCGATGAGGGCTTCCATGGCCGGGATGCGGCGCTCGTTGGCGAGCGGGCCCATGGTGGTGCCGGCGTCCAGGCCATTGCCCACCTTCACCGCCTTGGCGACGGTGACGAAGGCGTCCACGAATTGCTCGTAGACCTTCTCCTGAATGAGGTAGCGGGTCGGCGAGACGCACACCTGCCCGGCGTTGCGGAACTTGGCGGTGGCGATCTGCTTGGCCGCGGCGGCCACGTCCGCATCATCGAAAACGATGACCGGCGAATGCCCGCCCAGCTCCATGGTGGCGCGCTTCATGTGCTCACCGGCGAGCGCCGCCAGCCGCTTGCCCACCGGGGTGGAGCCGGTGAAGGTGATCTTGCGGATGGTCGGGTGCGGGATGAGATATTCGCTCACTTCCGCCGGCACGCCATAGACGAGCCCGATGACACCGGCCGGCACGCCCACGTCCACGAAAGCACGGATCAGCTCGGCGGGGGACGCCGGCGTCTCCTCCGGCGCCTTCACGATGATGGAGCAGCCCGCCGCCAGCGCGCCGCACAGCTTGCGTACCACCTGGTTGAGGGGGAAATTCCACGGCGTGAAGGCCGCGACAGGCCCCACCGGCTCCTTGATGACGAGCTGATAGACGCCGGGCGCGCGGGCGGGAATGACGCGGCCATAGGCGCGGCGGGCTTCCTCGGCGAACCAGTCGATGATGTCGGCAGCCGCCAGCGTCTCCATCCGCGCTTCGATGAGCGGCTTGCCCTGCTCCAGCGTCATCAGCCGGGCGATGCCGTCGGCGCGCTCGCGCAGCAGGTCGGCGGCCTTGCGCATGAGCTTGGACCGATCAAAGGCCGATACCTTGCTCCAGGTCGCAAAGCCGCGCTCAGTCGCCTCCAGCGCCGCGTCGAGGTCGGCCCGCGAGCAGTGCGCGACCGAGCCGATCTCCTCCTCCGTGGCGGGATTGATGACCGGGATGCGGCGGCCACCCTCGGCGTCGCGCCAGACACCGTCGATGTGGAGCTGGACGTTGGGATAGGCATCGGACATCGGGCTTCCTCCTTGGGGCGCCGCGCCGTGGATCGCGCAGGCGCCGGTCGAACCGTGTATTCGAATCGGTCTTTGCGCCCCGGTGGGCCGTAGGCCGCCGCTCATCCGGCCATCCGGCTGGAGCGCTGCGGGAAACGAACACCGAAAGTGGAGTGGCGGGCGGGCGCCGGGGCGGGCGCGCATCCTATGCGGCAACGGTGCGGTTGAGAACCTGCGGCCGGCGCGGGGAAACCGGTGCGAGGTCCGCAGCGTTGGCATGGCTGGACGGCGGAATGCCGAGCCAGAGCGGAGAAACCCATGAACACCGCGAACCTGCAATTGGAAGGCGTGCTCCTCGCCTTGTCGCGCCTGCTCGAGACCATGCGGAACAAGGGCCTTCTCACCTCCGGCGAGATCGAGACAGCCCTCGCCGAGGCGGAGGACGCCTGCCGCCGCGATGCCGCCTGCCGCACCATCAGCCCGGGCCAGGCCGAAGGGGTGTTGTTCCCCATCCGCTTCCTGCGCGCGGCCACCAATCGCCAGGAAGGCCCCTCCCCGACCTTCACCGACATCGCCACGTCCATCGGCGAGGACAAGGACAGGCACGGCTGAACGGAGCACGGCGTCGGACCCTCTGCGATCGGGCGCTGGCGCCGAGGGGTTTCCAAAGGGTATCAAGCGCTTGTACGCCCCGACGCCGTCATCCGGACAGGCCGGCGCAGCGATTGTGTGGGGAGGCGCCGTTGACCGCCGATCTCGACCTCATGCTATCTGGCGGCGCTCGCGGGCGGCATCTTCTATTTCTCCCGCTTGCTCACCGATGGCAGACCGCCCGCCGAACTGATGCCGGTCGTGGAACGCCTCGCCGGCATCTTCATCGGCGTCGCCCTGATGCTGATCGCGTCACTCCTGTCCGCGCTTCACAACAGGCGGCTCACGCCCAGCCCCGACTGTCGACCCGTCTGGCGAGGGCGCCCTCTCCAGCATCAGGCCAGAACGCGGCGCTGCAGCCGCCGCGCGAGGCGCGCCGGCCCGTAGTGCCACGCGAGCGTCACCCTGTCCGCGAACGCAAGGCCGGCGACCTTGCGGGGCACGAACCAGGCGTTGTGCCCGGTGCGACGGACCGGCACATAATCATGTGCCCGCAACAGGCGGCGGCTGCGGCCGAAATCCACCCGGTCGTCGACCAGGATGAGACGCGGCTTGAAACGGGAGGCGGTGAAGCCGGAAAGAACGTCCGCCTCGGTGCCCCCCACGTCGAGGGACAGGAAGTCGAAGCTGGTGATGCCCGCCTCCGCCAGAATGTCATCAAGCGTTCTGGCCGCCACGCGCATCACGCCGCTCGGCTGGTCGCCGGGGAACAGGTGTGACCGCGCCTCCCATCCCAGAAGCCAGAGCTGAAGTATGTCTGGCGCTCCGGGCGCCGCACAGGCGACCGGGACAACCGGAGACTTTCGTGTCGTCTCCAATGCCTTGGCCAGCTCGACGGACGGCTCGATGAGCAGACCCTTCCAGCCGTTCAGCTCGAGATGATAGGTCTGGCTGCCGCGGATGGGATCCCCCGCACCGACATCGACGAACGTTCCGACGGCATTTCCGAGCCAAGCCGCCACAAGACCTCTCTCATGGTGAGAGGGATTGATGACGCGACCACCGTCATCAGCAAGAACAGCTGCACCCATGGCACTCCACCCGCTTAACTCCGCGGAAAGTGCCCGGGTACCGAAATTTTCACAATGATAATCGGGTTCAGATTGTAGTCATAATGTCCAGAATGGACCTATCTATATTAAAATATGAGGTCAAAAATAGTTCGTTGCAACACGCAATTTTAGCGAAATACAATTTTCGTTCGGACATATTACTAAATGAGCGCCCGGAGGGTTTCGGCAAAGCGCCGGCCGGCCTGACGCACGGATGCTCCGCCCTTGTGGGTCAGCTGGAGCCATACCCTTCGGCGATCCTCGGGGTCGGGATGGCGCTCGACAAGCCCTTCCTGCTCAAGCGCTTCGAGGCGACGCAAGGCTGT
Organism: Xanthobacter aminoxidans; assembly: GCF_043193615.1. Classification (NCBI taxonomy): domain Bacteria; kingdom Pseudomonadati; phylum Pseudomonadota; class Alphaproteobacteria; order Hyphomicrobiales; family Xanthobacteraceae; genus Xanthobacter; species Xanthobacter aminoxidans. Next base: position 1,370,006 of record NZ_JBAFUS010000001.1, read on the forward strand.
GGTGGTGGAGGTTCCGACCCCCGCGCATAGCGCCGAGACCGAAACCTGCCGGCCAGCAGCCTGCGCCATGGCGAGATCGAGCAGCATTTCCCAGGCGGCATCTCCGCCGGCAATCCTCGGAAGAACCCGCTTGCGGTCCATGCGCAGGCCGTCAAGCAGGCGCAGAAGAGACAGAGGATCGTCGAACAAGGTCGCTGCCCGCCGCTTCTGCACGGAGAGATCCAGCGCACGCCGAATGGCGGCCACGAGATTGGCGATTTCGACCGGCTTCTGGAGAAAATCCACCGCGCCCATGCGCAGGGCGGCAACGGAGTTCTCCAGCGATGCATTTCCCGTGAGTATGATGGGGAGAATCTGCGGGCCTTGACGAAGTTCACCCACACGACGGATCAGCTCAAGACCGTCAAGATCCGGCATGGCAAGGTCGGTGACCAGCACGCGTATGGCGAAGTTCTGCTCGACGATATCGAGAGCGCTCAAAGGCGAAGAGGCGCAGACCACTGGCAGGTTCTCGAGCGCGAGGCCCTCTCGCACCTCAAGAAGGAACTCCTTGTCGTCATCGACGACGATGACCGCAACATCCCGCATCGCCCAACTGCCATCACACGCGCCATGGCCACCCCCGGCACGAACAGCCGTCGGCACGGGAGTTCCTGTCAAAGCCACCCCGGAGGTCGAGCTAGGCGGGTATCATGCTAGGCTCATGCGATCCAGATCAGATCGATCCAATCTATCCCCATTTGGACCAATTTTCGCCAAGGAGCAGATATTTAGAGTTGATTGAATGCCGTATACGTCAACCCAAGCGTGGCCACGTCCTGCCGGAAAGGTTTCGGAGGTATCCTGAGAGGGGGGTGACGGCCATAGGCGACAGCGCCGGCCGCGAGCCGGCTACTCGACCGGAACCTTACAGGTCGATGGCGAGATGGCGCGGTCCCGGCTCAGGCCGAGACCGCCTCCGGTGCTTCGATCTGCCGAACGCGGTCCATCACCGCCTTCTGCACCTTCTCGAATGCGCGCACCTCAATCTGGCGCACGCGCTCGCGTGAGACGCCGAACTCGGCGGCAAGGTCTTCCAGCGTCATTGGGTCGTCGGAGAGCCGACGCGCCTCGAAGATGCGGCGCTCACGGTCGTTGAGCACGGACAGGGCGCCGGACAGGGCCGAACGGCGGTTGCTCAGCTCCTCGCTCTCGGCGAGTTGCTCCTCCTGGTCCTGACGCTCGTCCACCAGCCAGTCCTGCCACTCGCCGCCTTCCGAATCCTCGCGGATGGGGGCGTTGAGGGAGGCGTCCCCGGACAGGCGGCGGTTCATGTCCACCACGTCCTGCTCGGTGACGCCGAGCTTGGTGGCGATCTGCTTCACCTGATCGGGACGCAGGTCGCCCTCTTCCAGCGCGGAAATCTGGCTCTTGGCCTTGCGCAGGTTGAAGAACAGCTTCTTCTGCGCCGCCGTGGTGCCCATCTTCACGAGGCTCCACGAGCGCAGGATGTATTCCTGGATGGAGGCGCGGATCCACCACATGGCGTAGGTGGCGAGGCGGAAGCCCTTCTCGGGCTCGAACCGCTTCACCGCCTGCATGAGGCCCACATTGCCCTCGGAGATCACCTCGGAGATGGGCAGGCCATAGCCGCGGTATCCCATGGCGATCTTGGCCACGAGGCGCAGATGGCTCGTCACCAGCTTGTGAGCGGCGTCCCGGTCCCCGTGCTCGCGCCAGCTCTTCGCGAGCATATATTCCTCCTGCGGCTCCAGCATGGGGAACCGCCGGATTTCCTCCAGGTACCGCGAAAGCCCGCCCTCTGCGGAGGGAATGGGCATGGACTTCTGCTGGGCCATCACGAGGCCTCCTTCTCCCGCGGCCCCCATCCGGGCAGCCGCTCGTGCGGCCGCATGACGCCGACCGCGACGCACGATAATATAGATACGAACGAAAGGCGGATAGGTTTCATCCTCTCACGTCGCTGCGAGAGCGGATTGCGTTTCTGCACGCTCGCGATCAGTCGCGCAGCGCCGCCTTGAGCGCCGCAAGATCCTGCGGCAGCTCGCTTTCAAACGACAATTCCTCGCCGGTCACCGGGTGCGCGAAGCCGAGCCGAGCGGCGTGCAGCGCCTGCCGGCCAAGCGCGGCAAGGCAGGCCCGGGCCTCATCTGGCAGCAGCGAGACCTTGGTCCGGAAGCCCTGGCCGTACACCTCGTCGCCGAGCAGCGGATGGCCGGCATGGGCCATGTGGACGCGGATCTGGTGGGTGCGCCCGGTCTCCAGCCGGCATTCGATGAGGCTCGCGACCTCGGTGCCGGTCTTGCCGACGAAAGTCTCCAGCACCTCCCAATGGGTCACCGCATGGCGGCCGGAACCCCGCACCGCCATCTTCTGGCGATGGGTGGGGTGCCGGTCGATGGGCGCATCCACCCGGCCGCGGGGCTCGGGTACGCCCCAGACAAAAGCGAGATAGGCGCGCTCCAGCGGCCCGGTACGGCCATGGTCGGCAAACTGGGCGGCGAGGCCCTTGTGAGCGGCGTCGGACTTGGCCACCACCAGCAGGCCCGACGTATCCTTGTCGATGCGGTGGACGATACCCGGCCGCCGCACCCCGCCGATGCCGGAGAGGCTGTCGCCGCAATGGTGCAGGAGCGCGTTCACCAGCGTGCCCGAGGCATGGCCCGGCGCCGGGTGCACCACCAGCCCGGCCGGCTTGTCGATGACGATGAGATGATCGTCCTCGAAGGCGATGGTGAGCGGGAGGTCTTCCGCCACCGGCTCGGCCGGCTCGGGAGGCGGCAGGGTCAGGGTGTAGACCTCGCCGGCATTGACCCTCGCGGCCGCGTCCCCTACCACTCCCCCGCCGATGGACACCTGCCCTTCCGCAACGAGACGCTGGATGCGGGTGCGGCTGAGTTCGGGCGCAAGACGCGCCAGGACGCGATCCAGCCGCTGCCCCGCATCCTCGGGGGCGACGGCGAGGGTGAGGCTCGCGCCAGCGTCCTGACCGGCTTCGTCCGGCCCGATGTCGTCGGTGAGGTCGTCGAAGCCGTCGACAAGGGCAGCTTCGGTCGTCTTCGCGTTCATTCTCGTCCCGTCAGGAGCCCCGGCCCCTCATGTTCCACCGCCCGCCCCAGATCGACACCCCCGAAGAGGCGCTGACGCCGGAACAGGAGCGCGTCATCCGCAAGTTCCGCCGCTTCTCCAGCATCTCCATGCTGGTCATGGTGCTGGGGGTGGCGGCCGTGTTCGGCGTGATCGGTTATCGCATGATCCGGGCGAAACCGCTTGCGTCGGGCGAAATGACCGCGCTTTTGCCCAAGGGCGCCCGCATTGTCTCCACCGCCGTCTCCGGCGACGTGGTGGTGGTGGCCATCGAGGTCAACGGCGCGACCGAGATCCGCACCTTCGACGCCCGCACCCTCGCCCCGGCGGGCCGGCTGCGCTTTGCGGTAGAGCCCTGAGCTACTGGAGCGATCCCTCGCCGTCCCCCGGCATGCGGGCCAGCATCATCTGTGTGATGGCCACCAGCATGTCCGCGCGGGCCTTGAGGTTCTCCGCCTCCAGCAGCGCCTGCTTCTCCAGCGCGCCGTAGGGCGACATCACCGAAAGGGCGTTCACCAAAGTCTCGGTGCCGGCCTGGCGGATACCGTCCCAGTCGGCTTCCAGCTTGTTGGCGTCGAGGAAGGCCGCGAGCGCGGCCAGCACCGCCTCCCGGTCCACCTCCGCCTCGCCGGCCGAGACATCGAAATCCTCGGCGAACAGGGCCGTATCGATGCGGAACTGGCGATAGGGGGTTGTCACCGCCATCTCCTCCACCACGCGGAAACGGCAGATGCCGCTCAGGGTGATGAGGTAGCGCCCGTCCCCGGTCTCGCCGAACTGGGTGAGACGCCCCACGCAGCCCACCTTGTGCACAGCCGGTCCGCTCGCGCCCGCAGGCGCCGCCTCGTCGGGCTGGATCATGCCGATGAGCCGCGCGCCGGCCAGCGCATCGTCCACCATGGCGAGATAGCGCGGCTCGAAGATGTTGAGCGGCAGTTCCGCCCGCGGCAGCAGCAAGGCACCGGTGAGCGGAAACACGGGGATCACCGGCGGAATGTCCGCCGGCGACAGGTAATTGCGGTTGTTAGCCACGAAAAAATCCTTCTCGAGCGCCTTCGAGCGAAACTCCGTCCGCGTCGGCAAAGCGCATCGACCAATGATCGAAAGCTGCGTCTCGCCCCGGAATAAGGAAAGGCCGCGCTCTCAGGCGAACATGATCGCCGACAATTTCTTACGTCCTGAAAGGGTGAGCGGATCGGTCGGGCCCCAGGCCTCGAACAACTGGACCAGCTGCTTGCGCGCGGCATCCTCGTTCCAGGCGCGGTCGCGCTTGACGATGTCGAGCAGGTGGATCAGCGCATCCTCGCGCCGGCCCTTGGCATTGAGCCCGATCGCGAGATCAAAGCGGGCCTGATGGTCGGCCGGGTCGAGGTCGAGCTTCGCCTGCAGCGTCGCGAGATCGCCCAGCGAGGCGGCCTGCTCGGCGACATCGAGGGCGGCGCGGGCAGCGGCAACGGACGGGTCGTTGGCCTTGTCGGCGGGCGCAAGCGCCAGCGTCGCCTTGGCCTGCTCCAGCGCGCCAGCCGCGACCTGGGTGCGCACGAGGCCGGCGAGGGCCTTCAGATTGTCCGGCTCCTCGCCCAGCACGCCAGCGAAGATTTCGGCCGCAGCGGCCAGGTCGCCGTCCGCCAGCGCGCCTTCGGCCGCCGCAAGGGCTTCCTCCAGTCCGTCCGTGGCAGGCCCGATGAGGCGATCGATGAACGCCTTCACCTGCCCCTCCGGCAGGGCGCCCATGAAGCCGTCCACCGGCTGGCCGTTCACGAAGGCATAGACGGTGGGCACCGACTGGATGCCGAGCTTGCCGGGGATCACCGGATGGTCGTCGATGTTCAGCTTGGCGAGGCGCACCTTGCCCTTGGCGGCTTTCACCACCTTCTCGATGACCGGCGTCAGCGTCTTGCACGGGCCGCACCACGGCGCCCAGAAATCCACGAGGACCGGACGGCGCTTCGATTCCTCCATCACCTCTGCCATGAAGGTCTGGGTGGTGGTGTCGATGATGTCGCCGCCGGCGCTGTCCGAACCCGCAGCCGGTTTGGCACCCGTGGCGCCTGCCTGATTGAGCAGCATGTGTCGCAATCCCCGAAAATCCAGCCCCGCAGCGCCCGAAGGCGCCATCGCCGGGTCGGCCCCCCATAAATGGGGCGCAGACACACCGACGCAATGCGGCGCTTGCCGCCTTGTACCCCTTTCAACGGTGGAAGGTAAGGCAGGAGGCGCCGGCGCAACCACAGGACGTATCTGCGTGCACCTCCCGCCGACGCACAAGGCACCCCCTGTGGATCGTTGACAAACCAAGGCTTGCGCGGGGGTGATGGCCCATGCACGCTGGTTTGACCTCCACCGGAAAGGCTGGCACACCCCGCGGCGATGACCCTGTTCCCCATTCCCACAGCCAAGATCGCGGCATGAAGTTCGACCGCCTGCGGCTCGTGGGCTTCAAGACCTTCGTCGAGCCCACCGATCTCCTGATCGAGCCCGGCCTTACCGGCGTGGTGGGGCCGAACGGGTGCGGCAAGTCCAATCTTGTCGAGGCGCTGCGCTGGGTGATGGGCGAAAGCTCCTACAAGGCCATGCGCGCCAACGACATGGAGGATGTCATCTTCTCCGGCACCACGGGGAGGCCGGCGCGCAATTCCGCAGAGGTGGTGCTGCACCTCGACAATTCCGACCGCACCGCCCCTGCCGCCTTCAACGAGTGGGACCAGCTGGAGATCGTCCGCCGCATCGAGCGCGGCGCCGGATCGAGTTACCGCATCAATGGCAAGGACGTCCGCGCTCGCGACGTCCAGCTCATCTTCGCCGATGCCTCCACCGGCGCCCGCTCCCCCGCCCTCGTGCGGCAGGGGCAGATCGGCGAGATCGTCGGCGCCAAGCCCAATGCCCGCCGCCGCATTCTGGAAGAGGCCGCCGGCGTCGCCGGCCTTCACGCCCGCCGCCATGAGGCCGAGACCCGTCTGAAGGCCGCCGAGCAGAACCTGCTGCGGCTGGAGGATGTCATCACCCAGCTGGGCACACAGGTGGACAGCCTGCGCCGCCAGTCCCGCCAGACCGTGCGCTACAAGTCGCTGGCCGCCGAAATTCGCCAGTGCGAGGCAACTCTGCTCTGGCTGCGCTGGCAGGACGTCACCAAGGCGCTGGCCGACGCCGAGCAGGCCGTTGAAGCCGCCAAGCGCGACGGGGCCGAGCACACGCGCCTGCAGGCCGAGGCCGCGCGCCTTCAGGCCCTTGCCGCCCACGCGCTCCCGGCGCTCCGCCAGAAGGAGGCGGAAGCCGCCGCCGCCTTGCAGCGCCTGACCCATGCCCGGCAGGAGCTGGACGCCGAAGAGGCGCGTCTTGCCGCCCGCAAGGAGGAGCTGGAACGTCGCCTCGTTCAGCTGGCTCAGGATACCGCCCGCGAGGAGGCACTCTCCCACGACGCCGAGAGCGTGCTGGAGCGTCTCGCCACCGAGGCCGAAAACCTGCGCTTCGAGCAGGAGGAGGCGGCCGAGCGCGAAGCCATCGCCGCCGACATGCAGGAGGAGGCCGCCGCCTTTCTGGAGGAGGCCGAGCGCGCCCTTGAGGAAAAGACCGCGCACTTTGCCGATCTCGGCGCCCGCCGCGCTTCGCTGGAACAGCTTCTGCGTGAGACACGCGACCGGCTGGTGCGCAACGCCGCCGAGCGCGCCTCCGTGGAGGCCGAGGAAAGCCGCCTGAAGCAGCAGGCAGGAACCGACGCCCTCGAAGGCCTGCGCATGGAGGCCGAGGCCGCCCGCGACGCCCTGGCCGAGGCCGAGGAAGCGAGCATCGACGCAGAGGTTGCCCACACTGTCGCCCGCCGCGCCATTGAGGAACTGCGCCCGACCCTCGCCGAGGCGCAGGCCCGCTTCGGCCGTCTGGAGACCGAGGCGCGGACGCTGGCGAAGGTGCTCCAGTCCAGCGATGCGCGCTTCCCGCCTGTGGCCGATCTCGTCACCGTCGCCAAGGGCTATGAGACGGCGCTGGGCGCCGCCTTGGGCGACGATCTCGACCTGCCGGTGGACGGCGCCGCCCCCGCCCGCTGGGCCGGTGCGGCATTGGACCCGTCCGACCCCCCGTTGCCGCATGGCGCCCAGCCCCTCTCCCGCTTCGTCTCCGGCGCCCCGGCGCTGGCACGGCGGCTGGCGCAGGTGGGCATCGTGGCCCGCGCCGACGGTCCAGCGCTAGCAAGCCGGCTGAAAGCGGGCCAGCGCCTCGTCTCCATGGAGGGGGACCTTTGGCGCTGGGACGGCGTGGTCGCCGCCGCTGACGCCCCCACAGCCGCCGCTCGCCGCCTCGCCGAGCGCAATCGGCTCGCCGACATCGAGGCCGAGGCGGCGCTGGCGGAAGCTCACCTGGACGAAGTGCGCGCCACCCTCGCGGACCGGGAAGGCGTCTTGCGTCAGGCCGCCGAGGGCGAAAATCTCGCCCGGGAGGCCCGCCGCGCCGCGCAGCGATCCGCCGAGGCGAGCCGCGCCACGCTGGAGGCGGCCGAGCGCCGCGCTGCCCAGCATCTCGCGCGGCTCTCCGCACTGGCCGAGGCCCGCAATCGCCTCGCCGCCGTGCGGGCCGAATCGGTGGCGTCGCTGACCGATGCCGAGCGCCAGCTCGCCGCCCTCGACACGCCACAGGTGCTCGAATCGGAGCTGGCCCGCGCCCGTGCGGACACCGCCGAGCGCCGCGCCGCCGTGGCCGAGGCCCGCGCCCGGCTCGATGCGCTGCGACGCGATGCCACCCAGCGCATGCGCCGGCTGGAAGCCATTGCCGCGGAAGAACGCTCCTGGCGCCAGCGCGCCGGAGGTGCCGGGGAACGGCTTGCCGCGGTCGCTGCCCGAGAAGCCGAGGCGAAGGCCGAGCTCGCCGAGATCGAGGAGGCCCCCTCCGAATTCATCCGCCGCCGTCGTGCGATCATGAATGCGCTGGAAGAGGCGGAGGCCGCCCGCCGCGAGGCTGCCGACCGGCTCGCCGAGGGCGAGGAGGCACTCGCTGCTGCCGACCGGGCCGCCCGCGACGCGCTGGAAGCCATGTCCGGCGCCCGGGCCGAGGCCGCCCGCGCCGACGCCCGGCTGGAAGGCGCCCGCCAACGCCGCGACGACCTCCAGCGCGAAATCGCCGACATTCTCGACGGCCCGCCGGACCTCGCCCGCGAACAAGCCGGCCTGACCGACTCATCCCCGCCGCCGAACGTCGCCGCCATCGAGACGACGCTGGAGCGGGCGAAGCGCGACCGGGAGCGACTCGGCGCCGTGAACCTGCGCGCCGACGTGGAGTTGGAGGAAGCCGAGGCCCAGCACACCAAGCTGACCACCGAGCGCGACGACCTGAACGAGGCCATCCGCCGCCTGCGCGCCGCCATCCAGAGCCTCAACCGCGAGGCGCGCGAACGGCTTCAGGCCTCCTTCGCGGTGGTGGACGGGCACTTCCGCAAGCTGTTCGACACGCTGTTCGGCGGCGGCGAGGCGCAACTGGTGCTCACCGATGCGGACGATCCGCTGGAGGCTGGCCTCGACATCATCGCCAAGCCCCCGGGCAAGAAGCCGCAGACGCTCATGCTGCTCTCCGGCGGAGAGCAGGCGCTGACCGCCATGGCGCTCATCTTCGCCGTCTTCCTCACGAATCCCGCCCCCATCTGCGTTCTGGACGAGGTGGACGCGCCGCTCGACGACGCCAACGTGGAGCGATTCTGCACCCTGCTGGAGGAAATGACGCGCCTCACGGACACGCGCTTCCTCACCATCACCCACAATCCCATCACCATGGCCCACCAGAATCGTTTGTTTGGGGTGACGATGGCGGAGCGAGGAATTTCCCGTCTGGTGTCGGTGGATCTGCAGAGCGCAGAGCGCCTGCGGGAGGCTGTGTAACGCTTTGGAGCACGCTTGAGCGGGACCTTTCCGTCGCGACGGAGTGGCCCTTGCTGAAGCTGGCAGGCGCAAGCTTTCCGCGGCGGCAGCGCCGAGACGGCGAAGCACGATGTCGCAGCCACATTTTTCTCTTTTATTTTCAGCAACTTGATACCATATACGGCCGCCTTGACACCCAATTTTGACGCAACTATGGTGCGCCGCGGTTCAAGGGAGAGGGCTGCTGTCCTCCACCGGAGCCAGGAACTTGCGCCATGTCCGGACCTGACGATACCTCCGCAGGAGGCAAAAGCGGACCGGACGGGGCGGGAAGCTCCCGGCCCAGCGATACCGAGCTCTCCGCTAGGCTTGAGCGGCTCAACACCTCGTTGGGCCACGTGCGCGCCAAAGCCGAGGTGCCAGCTCCAAAAGAGCAGGATACCTCGTCCAAATCGGGCGTCGCGCTTGCCTTCCGGTTGGGTGCCGAATTTGTGTCGGGCGTTCTGGTGGGGTCTCTCATCGGCTACGGCATCGACCGTTTCTTCTCGATCACGCCTTGGGGGCTGATCGTGTTCACGCTGGTCGGCTTTGCCGCGGGCGTGACGAACATGCTGAGGGCGTCCGGCGAAGGCCGGAAGATCGGCCCTGGCAAGTCCTGACGGGCGCCGCCTCGGCAAAGGGGCTAGGCGCGGCGGGATCGGGTTTTCGGGGCGGCGCGAGCCGTCCGGGTCATTGGGCCGGGTCCGGCGACGGATTTCGACCTGTTGATGCATTTGGCGGCTTCGGCCGTGATCTTGGGTTCAGCGGCCGAGGCCGCGATGGCAGGGGGCGCGTTCGGATGACCGTCGATCCGATCCACCAGTTCGAGATCAAGCGCTACGTTGACCTGCTGAACTTCAGCAGCGTGCAATTCTCATTCACGAACGCCGCCGTGTTCATGTTCGGCATCGTGGCGATCATCTTCTTCTTCCTCACCTACGCCACCCGCGGCCGCACGCTGGTCCCGGGCCGCGCCCAGTCGGCGGCGGAGATGAGCTACGAATTCATCGCCAAGATGGTGCGCGACAGCGCCGGCAACCAGGGCATGGTGTTCTTCCCCCTGGTGTTCTCGCTGTTCATGTTCGTGCTGGTGGCGAATGTGGTGGGCCTCATCCCCTACACCTTCACCGTCACGGCGCACCTGATCGTCACCGCCGCCCTGGCGCTGCTGGTGATCGGCACCGTCATCATCTACGGCTTCGTCAAGCACGGCACCCACTTTCTGCACCTGTTCGTGCCGTCGGGCGTCCCGGGCTTCCTGCTTCCCTTCCTGGTGGTGATCGAGGTCGTCTCGTTCCTCTCCCGCCCCATCAGCCTGTCGCTGCGTCTGTTCGCCAACATGCTGGCCGGCCATATCGCGCTGAAGGTGTTCGCCTTCTTCGTGGTGGGCCTCGCCTCCGCCGGCGTCGCCGGCTGGTTCGGCGCGACGCTGCCCTTCCTGATGATCGTGGCGCTCACCGCGCTGGAGCTTCTGGTGGCGGTGCTGCAGGCCTACGTGTTCGCGGTGCTCACCTCGATCTACCTCAACGACGCGATCCACCCGGGTCACTGACCCGGACGTCGCCTCGCCGTTCCGCCGTTTCCCCAACACTCGAGTTTTTGAAGGAGCAGTCCATGGATCCCGCAGCTGGTAAGTTCATTGGTGCCGGTCTCGCCTGCCTCGGCATGGGTCTCGCCGGCGTCGGCGTCGGTAACATCTTCGGTAACTTCCTCTCCGGCGCCCTGCGCAACCCGTCGGCTGCCGACGGCCAGTTCGCCCGCGCGTTCATCGGCGCGGCGCTCGCGGAAGGTCTCGGCATCTTCTCGCTCGTCGTCGCCCTCGTCCTGCTGTTCGTGGCCTGATTTCAGGTTCGCGACGGAAGAGGTCTCCCGGGCGCCAAGCGCCCGGGCGCAGTGATTGACTACCTGTGCTTGAGACACCCATGTCTTGACAGGTGCGAAGGCGGGCAAGCCATGATGAAGTCGTGGAAAGTGACTGTCGCGCTGGCGTTTGCGGGTGCGGTCCTGATGGGCGCTCCCGTCTCGGCGGCGAGCGATCCTGCCGGCAAGCCGGCCGTGGTTGCGCAGGCGGCTCCTCCCACCGGCGCCGCCGGGCACGGGACCCACGAGCCTGCCGCCGCAGCTCCCGGCACGGGACATGCGGATGCAGCCGGAGAGCACGGCAAGAAGAGCCACTTTCCGCCCTTCGACGGCACCACCTTCGCCTCGCAGCTGCTGTGGCTCGCCCTGAGCTTCGGCCTGCTCTATCTCCTGATGAGCCGTATCGCCCTGCCGCGCATCGGTCGCATCCTGGAAGAGCGCCACGACCGCATCGCCGACGACCTTGAGGAAGCGGCGAAGCACAAGGCCGACAGCGAGGCCGCCCAGGCGGCCTACGAGAAGGCCCTCAACGAGGCTCGCGCCAAGGCCAACTCCATCGCCGGCGAGACGCGCAATCGTCTCAACGCCGAGCAGGACGCCAACCGCAAGTCGCTCGAGGCGGAGCTCGCCACCAAGCTCGCTGCCGCCGAGGAGCGCATCGCCTCCACCAAGACCGAGGCCCTCACCCATGTGAAGGGCATCGCCGTGGACGCCACCGGCGCCATCGTCTCCACCCTCATCGGCACGAGCCCCGCTCAGCACGAGGTGGAACAGGCCGTCGACGGCGCCCTCGCCAAGAAGGACGCGGCCTGAGGGTCGCGACACCCGCGCGCCTTCAAGGCAGCCGGGTTCTGGAATTTTGAACGCGCCTGACCGGTTCGCGTTCTCGACGAGACCCTGACGTTTCAACGTCGCGCAGGCCCGGACCGGGCGGACGCAGACGGACCCGAGGACCACGTTATGAACGAGATGTCACTGGCTGAACTTTGGGTCGCCATCGCCTTCGTGGTCTTCGTCGGCATCCTCATCTATGCCGGCGCCCACCGCGCCATCGCTTCCGCGCTCGACAGCCGCGGCCAGCGCATCTCCGCCGAGCTTGAAGAAGCCCGCCGGCTGAAGGAAGAGGCGCAGAAGCTCGTTGCCGAGTTCAAGCGCAAGCAGCGCGAGGCCGAGGCCGAGGCCGAATCCATCGTCACCGCCGCCAAGGCTGAGGCCGAGCGCCTCGCCGCCGAGGCGAAGGCCAAGCTTGAGGACTTCGTGTCCCGCCGCACCAAGATGGCCGAGGACAAGATCGCCCAGGCCGAGCACCAGGCCGTGGCCGATGTGAAGGCCATCGCCGCCGAGGCTGCCGCCAAGGCCGCCGAGGTTCTGCTGGGTCGTGCCGCTACCGGCGACGTCTCCGACCGCCTGATTTCCCACGCCATCGGCGAGGTCAGGACCAAGCTGAACTGAGCGCAATCAGCTCCGTTCTTCCAGAAGGCCGCCACTGGCGGCCTTTTTCGTTTTCGAAAAGCTCGGCGACGCGACCGATGTAGGCGGAGCGTCGCCATCCGCCCCGGCGGGGCGCCCGCGGCTCCCGGCCGCGAACCTGCTCCATCGCCCTGCCGCTCCGCGGACGCCTTGATTGAGCCGCCGCGCTGGTCCATTGCTAGGGTATGTGGCGCGCAGCGGAAACACGTCCTTCCCAGACTGGGCCGAGCCGGAGGCGAGGCCGTTTGCCCGTGCGGCTCAATCCCCTCGCCCTGCTGCTGCTTGCGCTCCTCACCGGGATGACGCTGGCCGCCGATTCGGCCCGCCCCGCCTTCGCGCAGAACGACTTCTTCTTCTTCCTGCGCCCCCCGGCCAACGTGCCACGCGGCAATCCCCAGCCCCAGCAGCGGCAGCAGCAGCAGCGCCCCCCGCAGAATTCCGGCTGGTGGCCGTTCCAGCCCCAGCCCGAGGTCCTTCCTCCGCCCCAGCAGGCCAAGCCCCAGGCGCCGGCCGAACCGACGGGCGTCGTCTATGGCTCCGCCGATGCCGCGAGCCAGGGCAAGCGTGTTCCGCCCAGCCAGTTCGTGCTGGTGCTGGGAGATCGCATGGCCGGACAGTTGGCGCAGGGCCTCGCCGATTCCTACGTGCCGGAACGCCAGCGCATCGCGATCATCGACAACACGGTTGACGAGAGCGGCTTCCTGCCGACGCCGGTGGACTGGCTCGCCCGCCTTCCCGATGCGATCGCGGTCGCACGGCCGTCCGTGACCGTCGTCGCGCTCGGCGCCGACGACCTCCAGCCCATCAAGGATGGAGATGGCCAGGCCCAGCCGCTGACCGAACGGTGGAGCGAGCTCTATGGCAAGCGCGTCGACGAGGTCCTCGCCGCGCTTCGCGAAAAGGCGGGCCGGGTGATCGTCGTCGGCCTTGCCCCCGTTGCCAACGGCCAGCTGTCCGATGACTACGCCAAGCTGAACGAAATCCTGCGCGCCCGCGTGGCCCGCGCGGGGCTCACCTTTGCCAATGTCTGGGACGGCTTCGTCGACGAGGACGGGAAATACATGGCGAACGGCCCGGCGGTGGACGGCCAGCGCAGGCGCCTGAGATTCAACGATGGCGTGCGCTTTACCCGCGCCGGCGGGCGAAAGCTGGCCTTCTTCGTGCAGAAGGACATCAACCGCATGCTGGAGGAGAGCGGCGGCGCCAAGGCCTCTGCGACGCCGGACGCGACCAGCGGACCGGAGCGACCCTCCGCCCTCGCCGGTGCGCCGGCGACGGGCCGCGAAGCGCGCCCTGATGCGGTTCAGGTGTCCACCAGCGCCGCTTCCGCCGCGAAGGTGCTGAAGGACGGTGTCGCGCCGCCGCCCGTTCGCGGACGGGCCGACGATTTCACCTGGCCGCCCCCCGGTGCCGAGCCGGCCGCCGCTCCGCCGGCACGCTGACGCTTCCCGTCTTCCGGCGGCCTGACCAGCTCTGCCGCAGCGCGGCAAAATCCGCTTTGCAAAGCCGGAGCGGCGCTTTACCGATTTCAGGGAAGAAATGCGGGCGCCGCCCGCCACATCGGTCGAGGAGCCGTCATGTCCGAGGGAAATTCCGCCGCGTCCATCCGTCCGCGCCGCAGCGTCCTCTACATGCCCGGCTCCAACGCCCGCGCGCTGGAGAAGGCGCGCACCCTTCCGGCGGACGCGGTGATCCTCGACCTCGAGGACGCGGTCGCCCCCGACGCCAAGGTTGAGGCTCGCGGCCGCATCGTCGAGACGGTGAAGGCCGGCGGCTTCGGGCCGCGCGAGGTGGTCATCCGCATCAACGGCCTGGACACGCCGTGGGGACCGGACGATCTGGAAGCCGCAGCATCCGCCACGCCCGACGCGATCCTGCTTCCCAAGGTCCAGTCGGTGGAACAGCTCGTCACGGTGGGCCGCCGCCTCAAGGCGCTGGACGTGCCCGCCACCACGCGGGTCTGGGCGATGATCGAGACGCCGCTGGCGATCCTCGACATCAAGGCCATCGCCGCCGCCGCGCAGGACCCGCTGACCCGGCTTTCGGTGTTCGTTCTCGGCACCAACGATCTCGCAAAGGAAACCCGCGCCGCTCTTGTGCCCGGCCGCGCGCCCATGGTCGGCTGGCTGAGCCTCGTCGTCGCCGCCGCCCGCGTCTATGGCGTGGACGTGCTGGACGGCGTGTGGAACCAGTTCCAGGACCTCGAAGGCTTCAAGGCCGAATGCGCCCAGGGCGTTGAATTCGGCATGGATGGCAAGACGCTGATCCACCCCAGCCAGATCGAGCCCTGCAACATCGCCTTCAGCCCCCCGGAGGCCGATGTGGCGCGCGCCCGGGCGATCATCGCCGCCTTCGCTTTGCCGGAGAATGCGGGCAAGGGCGTTATCACGCTGGACGGCCGCATGGTGGAGTTGCTCCACGCCGAGATGGCCAAGCGCACTGTCGCGCTGGCCGACGCCATCGCCGCCCGCGGCTGATCGCACAATGACCACGCCCGCCGCACCGACCGCTCCCACGCCCCTGCACATCGTCATGGTCGCTTATCCGGACATGACGCAGCTCGACCTCACCGGCCCGTTCGAGGTGTTCGCGCGGCTGCCCGGCGCGAAGATCGACATTGTCTGGAAGACGAGCACCAGGCCGGTGAAGGACGTGGCGGGCCTGTCCATCATGCCCACCGCCGCGTTCAAGGAAATCCACGACTGCGACGTGCTGTTCGTGCCCGGCGGGCCGGGCCAGCTGGAGCTGATGGAGGACCGGGAAACCCTCGGCTTCCTGCAGGAGATGGCGGACGGCGCGCGCTACGTGACCTCCGTCTGCACCGGTTCGCTGATCCTTGGTGCCGCGGGGCTGCTCAAGGGCTACCGCGCCACCTGCCACTGGCTGTCCCTGCCGCAGCTCGCCCACCTCGGCGCCATTCCGGTGGAGGAGCGGGTGGTGATTGACCGCAATCGCCTCACCGGCGCCGGCGTTTCCTCCGGGATCGACCTTGCGCTGGCGCTGGCGAGCGAGATCGCCGGGGAGGAGGAGGCACGGCGCATCACCCTCGCCATCGAATACCAGCCCGAACCGCCCTTCCCGCCCCGCGACCAGGAGGATCCCCGCCTCGTCGAGGAAGTGCGGGGGCGGACACAGGGCTTCCAGGACAAGCGCGACGCCGTCGCCCGTCGTATCGGCGCGCGGCTCTGACACCCCGGGGGGACTGAACCATGAAGCTCTATCGCTATCTCACCGGCCCTGACGACGCCGCCTTCTGCAAGCGCGTGTCCGCTGCCCTGAACCGGGGCTGGCAGCTCCACGGCGCGCCCACGCTCACCTTCGACACCGTTCAGGGCCGCGTCATCTGCGGGCAGGCCATCGTGAAGGAAGTGGAAGGCGAGTGGTCGGACGAGGTCGTGCTCTCCGAGCACTGAGCCCGCGCCAAGCGATCGCCTATTGGGAGCGCCGATCGGGGATCACCGATCGGAGATGCGCGACGGCGGATCAGACCGCCTTCGCCTCGGCAGCCGCGGCGTGGCCGGGCATGAGGACGATGGACACGTCCACCTCGTCGCCGGCCTCGCGGAACTCCCGCTTCACCGACTCGGAGAGCTTGGCTACCACGGCGCGGGCCCGGGCGACCGTCCAGTCGCTCTCGAAGCCGAGATGCAGCTCCACGAACATCTTGCCGCCGAACTGCCGGGTGCGGATGTCGCCCAGTTCGTCGAAATCGTCGAAGTGGGTGGTGAGCACCTTGAGGATGCGCAGCTGCCCCGCCTCGTCGATGGCCTGGTCGAGCAGCGAGGCCACCGAGTTCGAGAGCATGGCGTAGATGTTGTAGATCATGAACCCGATGACCACGAACGAGCCCAGCGGATCGAGGTAGTACAGGATCGGGATGTTGTTGAAGATCGACAGGATCACCGTGACCGTGAACACCGAGCCCGAGGCGATGGCCGAGACGAGGTGAACGCGGGCCTGGGCGGCCAGCACCGGGGAATGGGTCTCGTGAGCGAGGCGGGTCGCCTTGCGGTTCAGGATCACGTTGCCGATCACCGCCATGGCCGCCACGAACAGGCCCAGCTCGGCGCCATCCACGCCCTCCGGGTGCATCACGCGGATGATGGCGCGGGTGCCGGCGATGACCACCAGGATGGTCTGCAGCAGCGCGATCATCAGTTCGGCGAGGTTTTCCAGCTTGCCGAGGCCGTAGGCATATTTGCCCGCATGGGCCTTGTGGGCGAGCTTCAGCACCAGCCAGCAGGCGGTGAGCGCCGTGAGGTCGAAGGAGGTGGCAAGGAGGTCGGTGAGGATCGCCGCCGAATTGGTGAGCGTCGCGGCGAGGATGTAGAAGGGAAACAGGCAGGCCGTGAAGATCATGGCCTTGAACGACAGATTCTGGCTCGCCGAACCCGACACGAATGCCCCCTCTTGCCCGCTGCGTTTTCCCGGAGCGGCCCAGCACCGCCTCGGAACGCCCCCATGAGGACTATTAGGGGGGTATGCGTCAAGCCGATCCCGCATCGCGGCCGAGATTCGGCACGTTCTCCCTTCGGCCTGTTGCGTCGCACCCACGGGCTCTGCAACATGCGGCGACGAATTGGGGGACCCTAGATGAGCAAGACCAACCGGGGCAATTTCTTCGAGGATTTCAGCGTCGGCCAAGTGATCCGCCACGCGACGCCGCGCACCGTCACGGTGGGCGATGTGAGCCTCTACAGTGCCCTGTATGGCACCCGCTTCGCGGTCCAGTCGGCCGACACCTTCGCACAGGACATCGGCTATCCCGCCGCTCCGGTGGACGATCTGCTCGTGTTCCATACCGTGTTCGGCAAGACGGTCCCGGACATCTCGCTCAACGCAGTCGCGAACCTGGGCTACGCCGGCGGGCGCTTTCTTGCCCCGGTCTATCCCGGCGACACGCTCACGGCCGTCTCCGAGGTCATCGGCCTGAGGGAGAATTCCAACGGCCAGAGCGGCGTCGTCTATGTCCGCTCCGTGGGTTTCAACCAGGATGGCACCGAGGTGCTGGACTATGTGCGCTGGGTGATGGTGCGCAAGGCCGACCCGTCCCTGCCCGCGCCGGAGCCGGTGGTGCCGACCCTCCCGGCGGCGCTGGCGCCCGACGCCCTCGGCGGCGCCGTGCCCGTGCTCGACCTCGCCGGCTGGCGCGATGACCTGTCCGGCTCCGCCGCCCGCTTCAGCGACTATGCGGTGGGCGAGCGCATCGACCATGTGGACGGCATGACGGTGGAGGAGGCGGAGCACATGATCGCCACTCGCCTCTACCAGAACACGGCGAAGGTGCACTTCAACCAGTTCACCGAGGGCCAGGGCCGCTTCGGCCGCCGTCTCATCTACGGCGGGCATGTGATCTCCATCGCCCGCGCACTCTCGTTCAACGGCCTCGCCAACGCCTTCCACATCGCCGCGATCAACGGCGGCCGGCATGTGGCGCCGCTGTTCGCCGGCCTCACCGTCCATGCCTGGAGCGAGGTGCTGGACGCGCAGGAACTACCGGGCCGTGACGACGTGGGCGCGCTGCGCCTGCGCACCGTCGCCACCAAGGACCGGCCGACCGCCGATTTCCCCTTCAAGGCGGAGAACGGCGACTACGACCCGAGCGTCATCCTCGATCTCGACTACTGGGCGCTGATCCCGCGCTGACCTGTCGCGCCGGACGCCGCCGCCGCCCCGGCAGAGGTCGCGGGCGGTGCGGCGCTCGCCCCCTGGGGCTTGGCAGCCGGCGACTTCGCTTCCGACGGCTTGCTCCCGTCGGCCGGCCCCGAGGTCGTCGCCGTCGGCTTTGCCGCGGCGCCTGAGGTGGTCGGCTTGGGCTTCGGCTTGCGCGGCGGCGCGGCCGGCGCCGCTGGGGCCGGAAGCCCGCCAAAGACCGACATGAAGCGCCAAACCTCCTCGCCGGCATCGATATCGTGGCTGCGCAGGCCGAGAAATGGCGTGGCGAGATCCGGCTTGGTCTCCACCATGGCCGGCGACTGGTGGCCGCCGCGCTCGATGGTGATGAGCTCCACCGCGCTGCCATCCCGGCACCCCTCCCAGCGGCGCAGCTCGGCGGTGGTGCCGTCTTCCGGGGCCAGGTCGGGCAGCTTGGTGCTGGTGGCCGGCCCGCATCCGTCCAATGCGGCATAGAGACGGGCGCTGTCGGGCGCCGAAAGGGTCGAGCCCAGCGGCGTCCAGAATCCGTTATAGCCGATCACCGAATCCGCCGTGCCGTGGATGAACTGGATGGAGACCGGCTTCGACGGCTGGCACTCCTCCTTATAGTTGGCCGGGGCGGTGGACATGATGGCCGAGTAGGCGGCGAACAGCTCGCTGTATTCGCAGGCCATGCGCTGCACCATGAAGCCGCCGTTGGAAATGCCGGTGAGATAGATGCGGTTCGGATCGGCGATGCCGTCCGCCGCCAGACGCCGCGCCAGGGCCACGAGGAACGCCACGTCGTCGCCCGGCCGCAGCATCATCTTGAGCCGCATGGCCGCCGGGCGGCCATCGTTCCACGTCCGCCCCTCCCCTTCCGGATAGACGGCAACGAATCCGTGCTTTGCCGCCGCGGCGTCGAGCCCGAAATAGGCGCGGAAGCTCTCCGGCGTCTGCGCGGCGCCATGCAGCGCGATCACCGTGGGCACCGGCGTGGTGACGCCGTCGGGTGTCACAACCACATAACGGCGCGTCTCTCCGTTGACGGAAAGCCTGAGGTCCTTGACCGATTCCGCATGGGCCGGAGCAAAAACCGACCAAAACAGGAACAAAAAGAGACTCGCAAGGAACATCCCGCTGCCAGCGGCGCCCCGCCGCAGCCACGATTGCCACACGTCTAAAGTCGAAGCATCGGGGGCCGGGCGGCGGCGAACAAGGGCGGCAAGGACCGTCATGAGCGCAATAAGCCTCTTGAAACAAATAGAATTTAGCGCGGCGGCCGCCCCTGCCATCGCATCCAGGCTTGCCCTGCGAATACGGCGGCGGCGGGGCGGCGGTGTGTCATTGCGGCCACACACGCGGCAGCTCCGCCGCCAATTTGATCTAGATCAAACTGAACAGCGCCTCGCAGGAGGAAGTGTTTCCCATCAGTTATCTCAAAGGGCTTGTGGGAGCGGGGCATGTCGAAGCTCGGACTTGGTATCATTTTCGCGGCGGGGCTCAGCGCCCTCGTTGCCGGCAGCGCGACGGCCGCCGATCTTTCCACCCCGGTCTACAAGGCCCCCGCGGTTGAAGAGCCGCTGAGCCCCTGGCAGATCCGTGTGCGCGCTCTCTACGTGGTGCCGGAGGCCGGCGGTTCGGTGACGGGCATTCCCGGCTCCGACCTCTCCATCTCCAACTCGGTCGTTCCCGAACTCGACATCACCTATTACTTCACGAAGAATATCGCCGCCGAACTCATTCTGGGCGTGACGCCCCACGACATCAATGGCGCGGGGACCATCACCGGCCTCGGCCAGGTCGGCAAGGTGTGGCTGCTGCCCCCCACCCTCACGCTGCAGTACCACTTCACCGACTTCGGCCCGTTCAAGCCCTACATCGGCGCCGGCGTGAACTACACCGCCTTCTTCAGCCAGGATGCCACCAACCCGGCCTTCTCCTCGCTGAAGGTCAACGATGCGTGGGGCTTCGCCCTCCAGGCCGGCTTCGATTGGATGATCGACCGCCACTGGGGCTTTAACGTCGACGTGAAGAAGATCTTCCTGCAGCCCGACTTCCTGCTGCAGACCGTCGGCGGTGCCTACCTGCAGGGCAGCGCGCAGATCAATCCCTGGATCTTCGGTACGGGCGTGACCTACCGCTTCTGATCGACCGATCCAGTCGCGACCTAAAGAAAACGCCGGGCTTGCCCGGCGTTTTTTTTCGCCCGCCAGCCCGCACGCCCGCAACAGTTCTGCGTCGCGCCGATCCGCGAAGGCATCACATTCCCTTGCGCGCGGGGCGATCCGGCCCCCGGTGGGGCGTTGGCACCGCAGCAATCGGCCGCTACAAGCGCGGACATAGGACGATCATCCAATTGCCGACCACTGCGTAACGGTCTTTAAAGCCGCCCAAGGTGCTTTGGAATCGTTGCGAAGAGACGACGATTGAGATACCTGATCGATCGATTTTTCAGGAGGAGGCCCCATGGCCGACAGCCCTCAGCGCATTGATCGCCCCCTATCGCCACACCTACAGATCTACCGTCCGCTGTTCACGATGATGATGTCCATTGTGCATCGCATCACGGGCGTCGGCCTGTATTTCGGCATGGCGATCCTCGTATGGTGGCTGCTCGCGGCCGCGACGTCCCCCTCGGCCTACGCCACCTTCGCCGCGGTTGCAGGTTCGCCCATCGGCCTCCTCGTCCTCTTCGGCTTCACCTGGGCGCTGCTGCACCATGCGCTCGGCGGCATCCGGCACTTCATCTGGGACTTCATCCACGGCTTCGGTCCGGAGCGCGTTCTGCTCGCCAAGGCCACCCTGGCCGGCTCGGTGGTGCTCACCGTGGTCGTCTGGATCATCGGCCTCGCGCTGAAGGGCTGAGGAGAACGCCATGAGCACCCCCCATTCCGGCCCCGCGCCCGCACGCACCACCATGCGCACGCCCCTCGGCCGCGTCCGCGGCCTCGGCGCTGCGAAGTCGGGCACCGAGCACTTCTTCACGCAGCGCGTCACCGGCGCCGCGAACCTCCTGCTCTCCATCGCCTTCATCATCATCGTGATCTCGGTGGCCGGCCAGAGCTACGCCGCGGCCCGCGCGACGCTCGGTCATCCGCTGGTGGCGGTGATCATCCTTCTGACGCTGCTTTCCGTTACGACGCACATGCGCATCGGCATGCAGGTGGTCATCGAGGACTACGTGCATACGGAAGGCCTCAAGGTGCTGCTCATCGTGGCCAACACCTTCTTCAGCATTGCCGTTGCCCTCGCCGGCGCCTTCGCCGTGCTCAAGATCAGCCTGGGAGGCTGACACATGGCCGATACCGCAACGAACGGGGCCGCCGCGCCCGGCATCAACGGCGCCGCCTACCCCATTGAGGATCACACCTACGACGTGCTCGTGGTCGGCGCCGGCGGCGCGGGCCTGCGCGCCGTGGTGGGCTGCTCCGAGGCGGGCCTGCGCACCGCCTGCATCACCAAGGTGTTCCCCACCCGCTCCCACACCGTCGCCGCCCAGGGCGGCGTCGCCGCCTCGCTCGGCAACATGGGCGACGACAAGTGGGAATGGCACATGTACGACACCGTCAAGGGGTCGGACTGGCTGGGCGACCAGGACGCCATCGAATACCTCGTGCGCAACGCGCCGGCGGCCGTCTACGAGCTGGAGCACTGGGGCGTGCCCTTCTCTCGCACCGAGGACGGCAAGATCTACCAGCGCCCCTTCGGCGGCATGACCACCCATTTCGGCAAGGGCACCGCCCAGCGCACCTGCGCCGCGGCGGACCGCACCGGCCATGCCATGCTGCACACGCTCTACGGCGCGGCGCTGAAGCACCAGGCCGAGTTCTTCGTCGAATATTTCGCCATCGACCTCATCATGGATGAGGAAGGCCGCTGCCGCGGCGTGGTGGCCATCAAGCTCGACGACGGCAGCATCCACCGCTTCCGCGCGCACCTCACCGTGCTCGCCACCGGCGGCTATGGCCGCGCCTACTTCTCCGCCACCTCGGCCCATACCTGCACCGGCGACGGCGGCGGCATGGTGCTGCGCGCCGGCCTGCCCCTGCAGGACATGGAATTCGTGCAGTTCCACCCGACCGGCATCTACGGCTCGGGCTGCCTGATCACCGAAGGCGCCCGCGGCGAGGGTGGCTACCTGACCAATTCCGAGGGCGAGCGCTTCATGGAGCGCTATGCCCCCTCGGCCAAGGACCTTGCCTCGCGTGACGTGGTCTCGCGTTCCATCACCATGGAAATCCGCGAGGGCCGCGGCGTCGGCAAGAACAAGGACCACGCCTTCCTCCACCTCGACCATCTCGATCCCGCGATCCTCCACGAGCGCCTGCCCGGCATTTCGGAGAGCGCGAAGATCTTCGCCGGCGTGGACCTGACGCGTGAGCCGATCCCGATCCTGCCGACCGTGCACTACAACATGGGCGGCATCCCCACGAACTATTACGGCGAGGTGCTGGACAAGCGCCAGGGTGACCCGGACAAGGTGGTGCCGGGCCTGATGGCCATCGGCGAGGCCGCCTGCGTCTCGGTGCACGGCGCCAACCGCCTCGGCTCCAACTCGCTGATCGACCTCGTGGTGTTCGGCCGCGCCGCCGGCCTGCGCGCCGCCGAGCTGGTGAAGCCCGGCGAGAAGCACCGGCCCCTGCCGGAAAACAGCGCCGAGCTGGCACTGGGCCGCCTTGACAAGTACCGCTACGCCTCCGGCGGCACCCCCACCGCCGAGCTGCGCCTCTCCATGCAGAAGGTGATGCAGAACAACTGCGCCGTCTTCCGCACGGGCGAGGTGCTCGAAGAGGGCAAGAAGCTCATCCACGACGTGTTCAAGGACTCCAGCGATATCGGCGTCACCGATCGCTCGCTGGTGTGGAACTCCGACCTCATCGAGACGCTGGAATACGAGAACCTCCTCTCGCAGGCCATCGTCACCATGGAGAGCGCGGCGAACCGTCAAGAAAGCCGTGGCGCCCACGCCCGCGAGGACTTCCCGGACCGCGACGACGTGAACTGGATGAAGCACACGCTGGCCTATTTCGACCCGGCCTCCGGTGCCGTCCGGCTCGACGACCGCCCCGTGCACACCTACACGCTGTCCAACGACATCCAGTACATCGAGCCGAAGAAGCGCGTGTACTGACGCCCCACTCGACCGCGCGCGCCGGGGGAAACGCCCGCCGCGCGCGGCCATGGCAAGAATTCCTGCGGGCGGTCACCGCTCCAGCGCTTCAGGACGTCCCATGGTTGAGCTCACTCTTCCGAAGAACTCGCAGGTCACGACCGGCAAGACCTGGCCGAAGCCCGCCGGCGCCAAGAAGCTGACCGAGTTCCGCATCTATCGCTGGAATCCGGACGACGGGAAAAATCCGCGCATCGACACTTATTACGTCGATCGCGAGGATTGCGGCCCGATGGTGCTGGACGGCCTGATCTACATCAAGAACAAGATCGACCCGACCCTCACCTTCCGCCGCTCCTGCCGCGAAGGCGTGTGTGGCTCGTGCGCCATGAACATCGGCGGCACCAACACCCTCGCCTGCACCAAGGGCATGGACGAGGTGCTGGTGAAGGGCGTGGTCAACATCTATCCCCTGCCGCACATGCCGGTGGTGAAGGATCTGGTGCCCGACCTCACCAATTTCTACGCCCAGCACGCCTCCATCGAGCCCTGGCTCCAGACGGACACCGCCGCCCCCGAGAAGGAGTGGCGCCAGTCCAAGGACGACCGCGAGAAGCTGGATGGCCTTTACGAGTGCATCCTGTGCGCGTGCTGCTCCACCTCCTGCCCGAGCTACTGGTGGAACGGCGACCGCTATCTCGGCCCCGCCGCCCTCCTCCAGGCCACCCGCTGGCTGAAGGACAGCCGCGACGAGCGCACCGGCGAGCGGCTCGACTATCTGGAAGACCCCTTCCGGCTCTATCGCTGCCACACCATCATGAACTGCGCCCAGGCGTGCCCGAAGAGCCTCAACCCGGCCAAGGCCATCGCCGAGATCAAGAAGATGATGGTCGAGCGCCAGATCTGACGCTGACCGCGTCTCCGGCCATTTCCGGGACCGCCCGCCTGATCGGCGCGGCGGTCCTTTCATT
Source organism: Xanthobacter aminoxidans (assembly GCF_043193615.1). Taxonomy (NCBI): domain Bacteria; kingdom Pseudomonadati; phylum Pseudomonadota; class Alphaproteobacteria; order Hyphomicrobiales; family Xanthobacteraceae; genus Xanthobacter; species Xanthobacter aminoxidans. Next base: position 1,394,020 of record NZ_JBAFUS010000001.1, read on the forward strand.
TTGGGGCTTTCGCAGCGAAGGCTTGAGGCGCGGGTTGCGGCCTGACGCCAGCCCGCCGCCACACCCCGTCTGACCGGGCGGATCCCGCCCCCGCCCCGACCTCCCCCGCAGGAACCGCTCCGTTCATCGCCTCGTTATGCGAGCGCGCGCGGCACCTTCATGCCCTTCTCAAAATGGTAAATTATATGTTAACGTTAAGATTATCTGTGACATTTTGGCACTGGACAGCGTCAAACTCGGAGGCCTCGCCATGTGGATCATTCGCGCCGTTTTCCCGGCCTTTCTCGCCTTCGCGCTGCTGTTCGCGGTGGTGACCCACCCGTCGGAGATGTTCGTCGCGCTGGGCAGCCTCGTTCTGACGCTGAGCACGGCGAGCAGCATCATCTTCTTCGCCTTCGTCGCGATGGCGGTCGTCTTCGGCTTCGAGCGCACGTCCGGCCGTCACATGGCGCCGGCCTCCCCGGTCCACGTGCACCGGTCGCTCCGCAGCGAGATCAACCTCTGAGACTGCGCCGCGCCTGAGGCAGCGTCACTTGCGGCATGAGACCGACGGCCACGGGCTCTTGTGGAAGAACGGTTTCAGTTCGATCAGCGTGATGCCCTGCCACAGGGCGCTCGTCGGCTGCGGGCATAGCTGGAGCATGGCGGAGGTGGGATTGCCCCGCCAGTTCTCGGGAATGTTGACCACAACGGTAAAGGCGCCGGCGTCGTAAACCGGGTCGCGCGCCCACCATCCGGCCGGAAGGCGCTGGCGCAGGTAGATGCGCAGCGAGAGGAACGGATCGAAGGGATAGGGGTCCACATCCGGATCGATGCGCGGCCGCGCCGGCATGTCGCCGAAGCTCTGCATGGGGGCCTGCGCGCGCCCCGGACCTGCCATAAGCCCGAGGATGAGTACCCCCACGAAGAGGCTCGTGAAGCTGCGCCCCGCCGGGGAGTGCCCGCTTCGCCTGCCTCCGGTTCGTCCCGCCATAGGCCGCCTCCCGTTTCCCGCGCCGCCCGCTCCCGCCCCAAAAAGCGGCAACCCCTGTGCTACCGCTTCCCTTGGCCGCGCGTGCGCACTAATGCTCCCTCATAGGGCCGGATGCTGCTTTGCGGAACCGGTCCGGCACCGGCGGGGGCCATGACCTCGCCGAGGCAGGATAGCGGCGACGGGGGCTCGGGTGGCGAGAACGGACGAGAAAGGCGCAGGCAGGTTGCGGGCACCTGCCGCGCGGGGATCGATCCTCGGCCTACCGGCGGCCCGGACCGGATCGTTCCGCCCGTGAGCGCCGCCCAGCTCCGCTCCGCCATGGGGCTCATCAACACCTACGGCATCTATCTCGCGGCCATGATGGCGCGCGGGCTCGAACTGGTCGGCAAGCTCGGCCTCTACGTGCTCGGCGCGCGCATCCTGGGCGTGCATGATTCCGGCTATTTCTTCCTCTGCCTCACCTGGGTCGGCGTTTTCGCCACTGTCTCGCGCGGCGGCTTCGAGCGGGCCGTGGTGCGCCACGTGGCCGCAGAACTCGCCATCGGCAAGGGGCGCGCCGCGCGGCACGCCTTGCTGACCGGCGGAGTGGCCGTGCTCGTCATCGGGCTGGTCGTCTCCCTGATCACCGGCGCATTGTCGGAGCCGATCGCCACTCGCCTTTTCCGTGATCCCGAGGCGGCCCGCCCCCTGTTCCTCGCCGCCTTCATCATCCTGCCCCAGGCCATGTGCTATTTCGTCGGCAATGCCCTCATGGGCCTGCACAAGAGCGCCTGGGGGCAGCTCGTGCAGAACGGGCTCTGGCCCTGCTTCACCCTTGCGGCGCTGCTCGCCGGGGTGCAGTCCCTCGACGGTGTCCTGATCGCGCTGGCGGTGGCCAACGTCGCGGCCGCGCTCATCGGCCTGGTGCTGGTGTGGCGGGATCGCCACCGCTTCGTGGACACCCCCTCGGATATGGACGGCACGGCGGAGCAGTTGCCCGCGCTGTGGCGCACGGCCATGCCCCTGGCGGTGGTGGAGACGGTGCAGATCCTTCTGCCCTCCCTGCCGGTGCTTCTGCTTGCCACCTTCGGCCAGCCGGCCCAGGTCGGCGCCTTCAGCGTGGCGAGCCGCATCTCCATGCTGACCTGGGTGGTGAGCGCCTCCATCGGCAGCGTGGCGGCGCCCTCCTTCGCCGCCCGCCACCGGCAGGGCCAATGGGACGCCCTGCGCCAGCTGAACCGCAAGGTCCGCCTCGCCATCGCGGTGTTCAGCGCGCCGCTGCTGGTCGGCATGTTCTTCTTTCCGGCGATGATCCTGCACCTCGTGGGCCCGGGCTTCGAGATTGCCGCCACCGCTCTGGTCATCCTTGCGGTGGGCCAGTTGGTCTATGCCCTGCTGCCCTGCCAGGAGATCGTGCTGGCCATGGCGGGTCACGGCGGACTGCTGCGCTGGCTCACGGTGGCGCAGACGGTGGTCTGCCTGATCCTGTGTGTGCTGCTCATCCCGTCCTTCGGCATGATCGGCGCGGCCATCGCCACGGCCGTGTTCGCCTCCCAGCTCGCCATCGGCTCCGCGCTGGCAGTCCTGCGCACCATGCCGCGTGCATTCTGAGACGAGGATCCGCGCGCCCGGTGCATCGCTTTTCGCAACAGGTGGTTAACGCTAAAGTAATGGCGCTCCGGCAGTCTCACGGCGAGATTTCGACCGTGCTGCCGCGCCTCAACCGAGGTGCGAAGTGATGACCAGAGAGCTGGCCGGCGCCGCGGAGCATTCAGGGGGAAGCATGTTGATGCCGCACGCGGCGCAGCCGGACGCCACGGATTCATCCCCCGCCGTCGCATCCGGATCCCTTGGTTTCACGGTCCGCGACTTCCTGATCGCCACCTTCTACCACATCCGTATCGTGCTGCTCGCGGCCGCGCTTCCGTTCGCCATCGCGATCGGCGCGGCGGTGACGAGCCGCACCGAATACACCGCCTCAAGCCTGCTCATGGTCATCGTGAGCCGCGAGGTCTCCAACGCCCAGAACGTGACCGATTCGGGTCCCTCGGTGCTGAGTATCGAGGGCCTCAAGCAGGTCGAATCCGAAGTGCAGATCATCGAGAGCGCGGACGTGGTCCGCGCCACGGTGGAGCAGGTGGGCATGGATCGCCTGTTCCCGCCCGGCCGCTTCTCCGCCATCACCCGCATGTTCAGCTCTGACAAGGACGCCGTGGACAAGGCGGTGGAGCGGTTCCAGGCGAGCCTGCGGGCCTCCGTTCTGGCGGATTCCAACGTCATCCGCGTCAGCTTCACCAATCCCGACCGTGACGTGGCGGTGGAGGCCGCCGACGCCCTGGTGAAGAACTATCTGTCGGTCCGGCGCCGGCTGTTCGAGAATCCCACCGCCAAGATCCTCAAGCTGGAGGTGGAGCGCTTCCGCCAGGACCTCAGCTCCGTGGACGCCCAGATCGAGAAGCTCAAGGCCAAGGTCGGCATCATCGAGTTCAGTCAGGATGCGATCCTCGCGTCCAACCAGGTGGACGGCATCCTCCAGCGCCGCCGCCAGGTCGCCGAGCGTGAAGTCGCCGTCACCGCGCAGCTCACCGAGGCGGAGAAGCAGCTCGCCGCCTTGCCGGACTCGGTGTTCGACTTCTCCGAGAAGACCGATGCGCTGCCCGGCGACGAGGACAACAACACCCTCACCAAGCTCCTGCTCGAGCGCGACCGGGTGTCCTCCCAATATGCCCCCGGCAGCCAGCTCCTGCGTGATCTCGACCGGCAGATCGTGACCATCCGCGCGCGTATCAAGAGCCGCTCGGAGCGGCGCTACAACACCGATCGCGCGATACGCAATCCGCAGGTCAACTACATCCAGAACATGATCCTGAGCCTGCGGGTGGAACAGGACTCGCTCGCCCGTCAGAAGGGCGAGCTGGTGCAGCAGCAGCGGGTGGCCGAGGAGCGCCTCGCCGCCCTGCGCGCCGCCGAGACTCCCCTCATCGAGCTGAACCGCCGGCGCGATTCTCTGAGCGAGGGCTTCCGCGAATATCAGCGCCGTGCGGTGGCCGCGTCCATCGAGGAGGCCGCGGCCCAGTCGCGCCAGTCGTCGGTGCGGGTGGTGCAGGATGCCGGCTCGGCCGTCACCAAGCGGTCGCTGGCGCTGCCACTGGTTGCGGCCGGCCTGTTCGCCGGCCTCTTGTTCGGCGGAGCTGCGGGCGCCATCGCCTCCACCCTGCGCACCTCGTTCATCATGCCGGGCGAGGCCGAGCGCGCGCTCGGGATGCCGGCCATCGCGGTGCTGGACGACACCGGGGAGCAGCCGGACTCCCTTGCCACCGAGCGTGCCATCAGCAGTTGCGCCACCCTTCTCCTCGACACCCGAATCGACGACCAGCCGCTGCGCGCCATCCATTTCCTCTCGCCCGAGGACGATGATGCCCTGCCGTGGTTCGCGCGCTCCCTCGCCGAGGAATTCGCGCGCCAGCGCCAGAAGCGCACCCTCTTCGTGGATCTGTGCTCGGCGACGCCCTATCCGCTGGTCGGGGGGGACAGCGCGGTGCGCGGGGGCGTCGCGGTGGTGGCGACACCGGTGCCTCTCCTGTGGGTGGCGGCGGAGGCCGACCGCTCGCCGCTCCTCGACCTGCGCCTGCCCATCGCCGAGGCCGAGATGATGATGGCAGAGCTGAAGCAGGCGTTCGACTGCATCGTCGTTTGCTCGAACCTGCCGCGCGCCTCCCTCGTCACCCAGCGCTTCTCCCAGCTGGTGGACGGCAACGTGATGGCCGTGCAGGCCGAGCGCACCCGCAAGCCGGCCGCGCTCCACCTGCGTGATTCGGTGATCGAGAGCGGCGGTCTCTTGTTCGGCTTCATCTTCCTCGGGCGCCGCTATTATCTTCCCAACTGGCTGTATAGACGCGCCTAAACTGCATCCTGAAGCTGCAAGACCTAATGGCAAAGGGGCGCGTCAGCGCCCCTTATGCGTTTGGGCAGCCACGGGTTTTCTGCATCGCAGCAATCGCCGCCCCGCCAATAAGCGAACGTTAACCATGGCCCTTTAGGGTGCCTTTACCACGTTCGACGGTTCTCGCTGCTGGCTCTTCTGTTGACGGTTTGCCGATGGCGGCCGACACACGGTTTGTTTGCGCGTTAACCATTCGCTTATGATTCGTTCCGGGGGTTGTCGATGGTCTTGCCACAGTGCGACGGGAGACACACCGCGCGCGGAACGGCACCGGAGATGATCGGCGCCGCGTCCCGCCGCCGTGCCGCCGCCCTCTCCCGCATCGGGCTCGCCCTCGTCAGCCTCTGCATTCTCAACGGTTGCGCCGCCATCGCGACATCGCAGAACACGGGCACTGAGCCCTTCACCACGGGGCACGAACTGCGCTTCACCGAAGTGAATTCCGACCGCTTCAAGCCGTGGACGGACCAGGTGCCGAGCTATCGGCTTGGGCCGGGCGACAAGATCAAGGTCAAGTATTTCATCACCCGCGAAATGGACGAGGATCTCACCGTCGGTCCCGACGGCTCCATCGCGCCGCGGGCCATCGGCCAAATCCGGGTGGAAGGCAGCAACCTCTCCAGCGTGCAGGACTACATCCGCCGCGAGTCCCGCAAGGAGCTCGTCGACCAGAAGGTGGTGGTCTCGCTGGAGGAAGCGGTCTCGGCACGCGTCTATGTGGGCGGCATGGTGGCCCATCCCGGCGCCTTCAAGCTCGCGGACATGGGCACCAGCGTTCTGCAGGGCATCCTCCAGGCCGGCGGCTTCACCGAAGAGGCGCGCACCGGACAGGTCGCGCTCATCCGCCGCGGGCCCAACAACGAGCCCATGCTGCGCCTCATCAACGTGCGTGACGTGATCCAGACCGGGTTCGACGCCAACGATGTGCCGCTCGTGACCGGCGACATCATCTATGTGCCGCGCTCCTCGATCGCCGAAGTCAATCTCTGGATCGACCAGTTCATCACCAAGGTGGTGCCGTTCCAGCGTCAGTTCAGCTATACGATCGGTTCCTACACCCAGACCGGCGGCGCAAGCTCGCTCCTGCAGTAGACCTGCGCGGGCGGACCGCGGTCGCGCATCATCCGTGCCGCAAGCGGAGCGGCACCGCAAAAGGCTGGACCATCATGTTCGCGGAGAGTGAGGCCGCCGGTTCCGTCCGGACGCAGACCTTCCTGAAGGTGCCATTCGACTGCCTGGACGTGGCCGGCGCGGCGCGGGCCATCGCCGCCCGCCCGCCGGGATCGCCGTTCGCCTATGTGGTGACGTCCAACGCCTCCCATCTGGTGCGGCTCAACGAGCGTGGCGATGCGCGTTTCGCCGCCGCGCTCGAGGACGCCGGCCTGCACACCCTCGATGGCTCGGCGCCCCATTGGCTCGCCCGCAACCTCTTCGGCCTCGACATCCCGCTGTGCCCCGGCAGCGATCTCTCCACCTACCTGTTCGAGCATGTCATCACGCCCGACGACGCGGTGACGGTGATCGGCGGCAATGACGAGATGAAGCGCCGCCTGATTGCGCGCTACGGTCTGCGCACCCTCCACATGCACGTGCCGCCCATGGGCTTCATCGACGACCCGCAGGCGGTGGAGGCGACCATCCGCTTCGTGGAGGAGCACCCGGCGCGCTATGTCTTCCTCGTGGTGGGCGCGCCGCGGTCGGAATACCTCGCCCACATGATCCGCGCGCGCGGCAACGCGGTGGGCACCGGCCTATGCGTCGGCAGCGCGCTGAACTTCCTCACCGGTCTGGTGCAGCGGGCGAGCCCAGCCTTCCGCAAACTCGGCCTGGAGTGGCTTTACCGGCTGATCCAGAGCCCCAGCACCCATATCGAACGGGTGTTCGTGGATTCGCTGCCCATCTTCCGGGTGGCGGCGAAGGCGAAGGTCAATCCCGCGGCCTATGGCATGAAGCCGGCCGCGGCGGACCGCCCCTGATGGCGGGCGGGGCGGCGGACATTCCCGGCCCAGGTGGCACCGGCGCACCCGGCAAAAGCCCCGCCGCTCGCCCGCGCGTGGTGATGCCCCTGCGGCGGGACGTGGCCGCCTTTTCCCCCGGCGATGCCCGGCTCGACCATGACGCAGCGCTCCTCGCCAAATTCGTGCTCGCCGGCACCCTGCCGCTGTTTGCGCAGGTCTTCTACTATCTCAACGAGTATCCGCCGCCCTACCTTCTCTCGAAGGCCTGGCCCTTCCTCACGTTGCCGCTCGCCTTCTATGCCGTGGCCCGGCTCAAGCTGCCGGTGAGCGGGGCCTTCCTCACCGTGCTCGCCTATGCGCTCGGCTTCACGCCGATGGTGTCGATGATCCAGCTCGGCAACGGCTTCCTCGATGCGCTGACCACCACCATCAAGGCCTGGCCCTTTACCTACTATTTCAGCCTTTCCGCCCTGCTCGCCCTGCTTGCCGTCAACCCCTCCAGCATCCGCAAAATCGTGCTGGCGTTCGGCGCGGGCACCTTCATCCTCATGGTGCTGATCTATCTCGCGGCGCCGACCTCCTGGTATTCCAACAATCCGGCGGACAGCAAGCTGCTGCTCTTCGATCTCGAGCGCGGCTATCGCGTCTACATGCCCATGTTCTTCGGCATGATCCTGGTGTTCTTCCTGGCCCGCTCCTTCATCCTGCGGCGCAACGTGCTGTTCGCGCTCGGCGTTGCGGTGTCCTTCCTGCCCATGCTGTTCATCTTCAAGCAGCGCGCCGCCATCGGTGCGGCGGTGGTGGTGGTGGCCTTCGGCATGACCATGTCCCTGCCGCCGATGCTCCGCCGCCTCGTCGTCGGCGCTGCGCTGGTCGGCGCGGCCGCGGGCACCGGCCTTCTCGCCTACAAGCTCGGCCTGTTCTCGGGCTCCCTCGACGGGGCGACCAACGCGCTCGGCGCCTCGCTCTCGGTGCGGCAGAATTCGTCGGCGCTGGCGTTCGGCTTCCTCGGCGACGACCCCATGCGCTGGACCTTTGGCGTCGGCGCCACCACCCGCTTCAGCACCACCACCCTCAACGACATCTTCGGGAACGGGCAGTTCTTCATCGCCGACCTTGGCTGGATCGGCGTGATCTTCGAGTATGGGGTGATCGGCGCGGCGCTGCTCGCGGTGCTCTACGGCTGGTGCTTCGTCTATGTGTTTCGCCTGACGCGGGACCTCACCGACGCCTTCACCCTCGCCCTCGCCGACTACGTGCTTTACCTGATCGTCAGCTCGGCCGTGTATTCGGTGGTCTTCACCCCCGGTGAGCTGGGCGTCGTCATGGCGCTCATCGTGTATCTCGACCGTCAGCGACGCGCCGCGCCGGCCGCGCCGGTGACGGTCCTATCCCGCTTCAGCCGGAGCGCGGAGGCCCATCTTGTCTCGCGTGAGGGTCCGCGTGCCGGCGGGCGCGGTGCGCGTCATGTCACGCTCGGGCGCAGCCCGGGTGCACGTTGAGCGGTCGGGAGGCCGGAATGCTTGAGTCGCTGCAGGTCCTGCGCGCCATAGCCGCCCTCATGGTGGTGGTGTTCCATCTCGGCGCACCGCTTCAGCGGCTGGGTCTCGAAGCACCTTGGCCGCAATCGGGCGCGGCGGGCGTGGACATCTTCTTCGTGCTGTCGGGCTTCCTGATGCTGGTCACCACCTACAAGCGGGACGGCTATACCGGCAGCTTCTACCACAAGCGCCTCGTGCGCATTGTGCCGCTCTACTGGATCGTGACCACCGCGAGCCTCGCGCTGCTCCTCCTCGCGCCGCAGCTCGTGAAGAGCGGCAAGGCCGAAGCCTGGCACATCATCGCCTCCTACCTGTTCCTGCCGGCCCGACACCCGGTGCTGGGCACGCTCGAGCCCCTCGTGGTGCCCGGCTGGACGCTGAACTACGAGATGTTCTTCTACCTGCTGTGGGGCATCGCCCTCCTGCTCCCGCAGGAGCGACGGGTGGTCGGGGTCGGCGTGGTCATCGCGGCCCTCGCCGTCCTCGGATTCGCCGCGCCGAGCGACAATCCCTTCTTCGCCTTCTACACGTCGTCCATCATGCTGGAGTTCGTATTCGGCCTAGGCCTCGGGCTCTGGTATCTGAACGGCGCGCCGATCCCGCGCGGCTGGGGCTTTGTCCTGATCGGCTGCGGCTTCATCTCGCTCCTGTCGCAGGGGGATGTGCCGCCGGAGACGCGGATGCTGCGCTGGGGCGTGCCGGCGGCGATGGTGGTGGCGGGCGCGCTGGTTCTGGAACGGGCCCGCCCGGTGCCCCGGGTGGCCGTCCTGGCGCTTTTAGGTGACGCCTCCTATTCGCTGTATCTCGTTCACGGCATGGTGCTTTCCGCCGTGGGGCAGGTGTTCGTGCGCCTGGCGCCGTCTCTGCCGCTTTCCGGTCCCGCCCTTTACATCGCCTGCGGGGTCGCCGCCGTGGGCGCGGCCATGGTGATTTCCGTGCTGGTCCATCTGGCGGTCGAGCGGCCGCTGCTGCGGGTCATGAGCGGCCGGCGCGCAACGCCCGGCAAGGTCACGGCCGAACGGCCGGGATGAAAGGAGCACGCGGCAGCCGGCTTTTTCGCCGGAAGTCGCCTTTACCGCCTTGCCGAACCCCGGCAAGGTCTGTCTATTCCTACATTCGTGATCGATGCTGCACCGCCCAACGGGGGGCCGGGCGGCCCGGTGTCCGGCAGACGTTCCAGTCCGCGACCGGCGAAAAGCGTGAGGGGGTTTGAAGATGTTGAGACGAGTGAAGAAGCTCGTGAACGAACCGGCATTCCGCGAGGCCCCTCTGACGGTGACGGGACGCGCGATTTCCCTCGCCCTGCATGTGGCCCTCGGCCGCAGCCCGATCGCCGAGATCACCCCCGGCGCCCGGCTGAAGCTGCCGGCCGACCTGCGCTTCACCACCACCTCCATCTATCTGCTCCGCGACAATGTGGAGCCCGAGGTGCGCTATCTCGACAAGTTCCTGCGGCGCGGCGACGTGTTCGTGGACGTGGGCGCCAATATCGGCCTGTTCACCCTGAAGGCGGCGACCATCGCGAGCCGCGTGGTGGCGGCCGAGCCCGGTGCCGATGCCGGCCAGCAGTTGAAGCAGAACCTGGCGCTCAACGCCTTCACCAACGTCACCATCGTGCCCAAGGCGATTTCGGACGCAGTGGGCAAGGCGGTGCTGTTCCACAACCCGCTCGGCGACGACCCGCAGGCCTTCTCGCTCATCAATGACGGGACCAGCACCGAGAGCGAGGAAGTGGAGATCACCACCCTCGACAATCTGGTGGCGGATGCCGGCGTGGCCCGCGTCGACTGCATCAAGATCGACGTGGAAGGCGCCGAGGACCGGGTGATCGGCGGCGCGGCGAAGACGCTGGATGCCTTCCATCCGACGGTCATCTTCGAGATGAACTGCCCCACCCTCGTTGCGGACGGCGGCGATACCAAAGCGGCCTGGAATGCGCTGGCCGCGCACGGCTACCGCTTCTTCCACATGCAGGATGACGGCGTCCTGAAGCCGCTCGCGACCTGCCCCAGCGCTTTCGGCAACTATGTGGCGCTGCATCCGCAGGGCCGCGTGCTCTCTGAAGGCGGCGTGCCGGCCGCCTGAGGCGATGCCCGGCGGCTTTCGGCGAAGGTTCCGCGCCCCGGCGATGCCGGGGCGTCAGGCCGACCAGTCTTTCAGCCGCGCGATGATCTCCGGCCGCGCGGCGAAAATGAAATTGTTCACATAAACGGCGTCGCGCCGCGTGCGGGACCCGTCGGGAACCAGCGCCTCGCGGGCCTGGTGGACGGCCGGGTCGAAAGTGGCCAGCGGCCTCATGGCCCCGCCGAAGCGGAAGAAGCCCTCATAGCCGAACTGCGCCAGCATCCGCGCCACGTCGGCGACCGCGCCGGCCCTATGCCGCTCCTCGGCCTCGACCAGCAAGGTCGGCCGGCTCTCCGCCAGAACACGGGTCGCGCCCTGAAGGACGGCACTCTCATAGCCTTCGACGTCGAGCTTGATGAAGCTCACCGGCGCATCCACGCACGCATCAAGCCGGTTCAGGGCCACCCGCACGTCGTCGACCGTCCCCGGCAGGCCGCTGGCGAGATTGCCGTCGATGGTGGCGAGCGGCGACATCCCCTCCGGGATGTGCAGCACCGCCTCGCCGCTGGCGCTGCCGAGCGCGGTTTCGAACAGGCGCAGGCGACCGTCGGCCAGTTCGTCGGGAAAGCGCAGGCGCAGTATCCGCGCAAGGCGCGGGTTCGGCTCGAAGGCAAGCACGTGGGCGCCGCCCTTCAGCAGCCAGTAGGTGAACAGGCCGCGATTGGCCCCGATGTCGCACACCGTTTCCCCCGGCGACACCAGGATTTTCAGCAGCCCGACCTCGCTTGCGGGATCGCGCGCAACCCGCTCGTCGATCCACGGGCAGGCGAACGCGAAAAGCCGCGGCATGCGGCTTTCAAGAATGGACTTGAACGTCGTCAGAACTCACTCCCTTCCCGGTGCTCCCCACGGCTCCGGAAACGAGGTGGAAACCCGCCAGACATCGCTCCCACCGGAGCGCGTGCCAAGGTTGAGAATGACATGGCGCGCGTGAATTTACATTGAAGATACTTCGGATATTTTCAGATTCGCATGAACAGCCCGCAGGTTGCAGGCCGCGTGCTGCAAAACCGCACGGACACTTTCCTTGGTCGGACAGAAGGCGACACGACTTGACCAGCCAGCCCCATCGCCGTCCCGCGGTATTCTTTGATCGCGACGGCGTGCTCAACCTCGACACCGGCTATGCTCACCGGGCTGCGGATCTGGAGTGGACGCCGGGCGCGCGCGAGACGGTGCGCCGGTTCAATGATCTCGGCTACCTGGTGTTCGTGGTGACCAACCAGTCGGGTGTCGCGCGCGGCTTCTACGGCGAGGCCGACGTTGAGGCTCTGCACCGCTTCATGGCCGAGGACCTCGCCCGGGACGGCGCACGGATCGATGACTGGCGCTATTGCCCCTTCCATCCCGAAGCGACCGTGGCGGCCTATCGCGCCGTCCATCCCTGGCGCAAGCCGGCGCCGGGCATGATCCTCGACCTCATGGCCCACTGGCCGGTGGCGGCGGCCGAGAGCCTGCTGATCGGCGATCAGCCCTCCGACATGGCGGCGGCGGCGGCGGCGGGCATCGCCGGGCACCTGTTCCCGGGCGGCAACCTGCTCGATTTCGTCGTGGCCCTCGATCCGCCGCCGGCCGGATGATCAGGGCACCGGCTGGTCGCAGCCCGGACGCTCCAGCGTGACGCAGATGGCGAGAGAGAGGCTGCGATAGTCGGGATTGTCCGGGCTGGTCGGTCCGGGCGGCACGAGGCCGAGGCCATAGAGCATCGCGCCCGCCTTGGGATCCGCCATCACCTGGGTTAGCAGCCGGGCCGTCCGGTCGATGGTGAAGCGCGGCCCTCCCGCCTCGGACGGCATGACGGCGATGCCGAGGGCGAGCGGCCCCCGCCACAGGCTGCGATAGGCGCGGAACGCCTCCTCAGGGCTGTAGGTCGGCCCGGCGTCGTAGGACATGATGGAGACGAGGTCGATGCCCTGCGCCTCCGGTGCCTTGAGCATCGCCCGCATCATGCCCACGAACGGCCCGAACCGCGGCTCGGCGGAGGCGAAGCGGCCTTCGCCGTAGGCGCCCACGCTCCAGGCGGCGACGCTGACCACGAAGGGCCGCGGCAGCGCAGCCCGCAGGTCGGCGAGCACGGCGATGGAGCGGGGGTCGTCGGCGCAGGCGATGCCGCCCTCGGGCTTGCGCACGCAGCCGGCATCGGCGGTCTCGTAGTCGAGATCCACGCCGTCAGCGCCGAGGTCACGGACGAGCTGGGCCAGTGCCCGGAAATCGCGCGCGTCCCAGCCGAAATAGCCCCAGCCGCCCACGGCGAGCAGGACGCGCACCGAGGGATGGCGCGCCTTGAGTTCGGCGATGGCGCCCTTCAGCACAGCGCCTGAATAGGGGAAGGCCAGCCCGGTTCCGGCGAGGTCGAGATTGCCGGAATAGGCGAGATCGGGCTTCACGAAGCCCAGCGCCACGTGGGTGAAATAGCCGGGCAGGCGCGCGAGCAGCGTCTCGGCGGGCGCTTGCGTGGTCACCTCCGACCACGAGGCGAGATAGGCGAGGAATGGCCGGTCGCTCTCCTTCGCCCGCGCTGCCGACGCGGCGGTCAGAACCAAGGCGAGAAGCGCAGCGCTCAGAAGACCGACGGACCGGCCATGCCCTTGGTGACGGTGAGCAGCATGATTCTGATGTCGAACCATATGGACCAGTGCTCGATGTAGAAGAGGTCGAGCTCGACGCCGCGCTCGGCCTTCTCCAGGGTGTTGATGCCCCCGCGCATGCCGTTGATCTGCGCCCAGCCGGTGATGCCCGGCTTCATGCGATAGCGCGCCACATACTGGCTGATGGCCTCATAGCGGACGTTGGTGGCCACCTTCATGTTCGGCACATGGGGGCGCGGGCCGACGACGCTCATCTCGCCGCGCAGCACGTTGATAAGCTGCGGCAGCTCGTCGATGGAGGTGGAGCGCAGGAAGTTGCCGACCTTGGTGATGCGCGGGTCGTTCTTGCTGGTGCCCTTGGAGCCGTCATCGGTGGGATCGACCCGCATGGTGCGCAGCTTGTAGCACTGGAACACGCGGTTGTTCAGACCGACGCGCGGCTGGCGGAACAGGATGGGCCCCGGGGAATCCAGCTTGATGGCGATGGCCGCGCCGATGAGGATCGGTGCCGTGAGCATGAGGCCGATGGAGGCCACCACATAATCCTCCACCCCCTTCAGGAGCCCGAGCGAGCCTTTCAGCGGCTGCTGCTGCACCTGGAGGGCCGGCTCGCCGGCGATGCGGGTGAGGTTGGCGTAATTGAGCGTGAAGCGGTCCGGATCGAGCTCGACGATGACGTCGGCGGCGATCTGGTACATCTGGTTGGCGATGGCGCTGATGGCTGCCGGGTCGTTCCAGCTCTTGGCGACGACCACGATGTCCACCGGATTGTGCTTCACATATTCCAGAAGGTCCTTCATGCCGCCGAGCACGGGCAGGCCATCCGGACCGGGCGGCGGGAGGGGCGCGCCCTCCACGTGGCTGTCATCGAACAGGGCGACGAAGCTGAGGAGGCCGGTGTTGCCCTCTTCCTCCCCATAGCGCCGCACCAGATCGCGGGCGCGGCCGAGATCGCCGATGAGCACGACGTTGCGACGGAGCACCTCGTGGGTCTGCACCAGCGCCATGCCGATGCGCACGAGAACCAGGCGGCCGAAGATGAGCATGAGCGTGGTAACGACGCCCCAGCCGAGCAGCGCCCACAGGTTCGTCTGGCCGATGGGGATCAGCGCGTAATAGCAGACGGCGATGACCGCGCCCGCGGGCACCACGCCAACGCCGATATGGCCGATCTGCCGCAGCGGGCGCACATAGTGCTCGACCCGGTAGCCGCGGCCGATCTGAAGCACCTGCACATAGACGAAGATGCCGAACGCCCAGAGGATGGCGAGCTGGCTCCAGGACAGGAATTCCCAGCGCAGGTGCGCAATGATCGCCCCGAGCGCCGCCATGACGACGTCGCACGACAGGACGAGCCGATTGACCAGTCCATGGGTCCAGCGTGTCATCGTCCCCCGATCCCCGCAGCCGCCGTCCGAATCCCAGACTCCACGGTATGTGCTTCTGGTTAAGAAGTGGTGGGCAGTCAAGGAAATGGCGCAAATTGTGGCGGCATGAACCTGTTAGACGCCTTCCGATCGGGCGGCCGCCCGGCTCTGTAACGAAGAAGCCGCCGGACCTTGCGATCCGGCGGCTTCGATCTCGTTCAGAATGGACGTGTCTTCAGTGGCCGAAGGCCTTCACCACGTCCTCGGTGACCTTCTTGGCGTCGCCGAAGAGCATCATGGTGTTGTCCTTGAAGAACAGCTCGTTCTCCACGCCCGCGTAGCCTGCCGACATGCCGCGCTTGATGAAGAGAACGGTCTTGGCCTTCTCCACGTCGAGGATGGGCATGCCGTAGATCGGCGACTGCGGATCGGTCTTGGCCGCCGGGTTGGTCACGTCGTTGGCGCCGATCACGAAGGCCACGTCCGCCTGGGCGAACTCGGAGTTGATATCCTCCAGCTCGAACACCTCGTCGTAGGGCACCTGGGCCTCGGCGAGCAGCACGTTCATGTGGCCCGGCATGCGGCCCGCCACCGGGTGAATGGCGTACTTGACCTCGACGCCCTCCTCCTTGAGCAGGTCCGCCATTTCGCGGAGCGCG
This sequence comes from Xanthobacter aminoxidans, assembly GCF_043193615.1. NCBI lineage: Bacteria > Pseudomonadati > Pseudomonadota > Alphaproteobacteria > Hyphomicrobiales > Xanthobacteraceae > Xanthobacter > Xanthobacter aminoxidans. The sequence continues at coordinate 1,409,152 of NZ_JBAFUS010000001.1, forward strand.
TGCTGGGCCTGGGCCACCGCCATGCCGTAGCCGGGCACGATGATGACCTTCTCGGCGTTCTTCATGATGTAGGCGGCGTCATCGGCCGAACCCTGCTTCACCGGGCGGGCTTCCGCCTGGCCAGCCGCGCCGGCCGCCGCGGCGTCACCGCCGAAGCCGCCGAGGATGACCGAGATGAAGGACCGGTTCATGCCCTTGCACATGATGTAGGACAGGATGGCGCCCGAGGAGCCCACCAGCGCGCCGGTGATGATGAGCGCGGTGTTGCCCAGGGTGAAGCCGATACCGGCCGCCGCCCAGCCCGAGTAGGAGTTCAGCATCGACACCACGACGGGCATGTCCGCGCCGCCGATGGGGATGATGAGCAGGCCGCCGAGGATCAGCGACAGCAGCGTGATGATCCAGAACAGCGTGATCGAGCCGGTCAGCACGAACGCGACGATGAGGATCAGCAGCAGCAGGGCCAGGCCGCCATTGATGAGGTGGCGCGCCGGCAGCATGATCGGCTTGCCGCTCATGTTGCCGTTGAGCTTGGCGAAGGCGATGATCGAGCCGGTGAAGGTGATCGCGCCGATGGCCACGCCCAGCGACATCTCCACGAGGCTCGCCCCGTGCAGGTGGCCGGGATCGCCGATGCCGAAGGCGCGCGGCGCATAGAGCGCGGCCGCGGCGACCAGCACGGCGGCGAGGCCGACGAGCGAGTGGAAGGCGGCGACCAGCTGCGGCATCGCCGTCATAGCGATGCGCTTGGCCACCACGGCACCGACGCCACCACCGATGCCGATGCCGGCGAGCACCAGCACCCAGCCGATCCCGTCGGACGGCGGGGAGAGGGCGAGCGTGGTGAGAATGGCGATGCCCATGCCCACCATGCCGAACAGGTTGCCCTGCCGCGAGGTGGTGGGATGGGAGAGGCCCCGGAGGGCCAGCACGAAGAGAATGCCTGCAACCAGATAGAGCAGGGCGGCGAGGTTCGCGGTCATGTGCCTCGCCTCACTTCTTCTTGGAGTACATGGCGAGCATACGGCTGGTCACCATGAACCCGCCGAAGATGTTCACCGAGGCAAAGACGAGCGCCACGAAGCCGAAGATGCGCGCGCCCCAGGCGTGGCTGGAATCGCCCACCGTGGTGACGCCGACGGCGAGCAGCGCGCCCACCACGATCACCGACGAGATGGCGTTGGTGACGCTCATGAGCGGGGTGTGCAGCGCCGGGGTCACCGACCACACCACGTAGTAGCCCACGAACACCGCGAGCACGAAGATGGAGAGGCGGAACACGAAGGGGTCGATGGCCCCTCCGGTCGCCGCATGGGCCGCCGCGCCGAGGGCGGAGGCCGCCTGGTCGGCATAGAGCTGCGCGGCTTCCGCTGCCTGCCGCGCGATCTCGGCGGCGGTGCGGGCCTGCATTGCGGCATCCGCCGCGGTCTGGGCTGTGGCGGGATTCATCAGGCCGCTCCCTCGCTGGTCGCTGCGGGATTCTTGGGTGCGAAGTTCGGATGCACGACGGCGCCGTCACGGGTGAGGAGCGTGGCCTTCACCAGCTCGTCGTCCCACTTGACGGCCAGCGCCTTCGACGCCTTGTCCACCATCGTCTCGAAGAAGTTGAACAGGTTCTTGGCGTAGAGCGGCGAGGCCGAGGCGGCGATGCGGCCCGGCACGTTGAGATGACCGACGATCTTCACGCCGTTCACCTCGACCACCTGCCCCGCCACCGCACCGGCGACGTTGCCGCCGCGCTCGACCGCGAGGTCGACCAGCACGGAACCCGGCTTCATGGAGGCCACCATCTCCGCCGTCACGAGGCGCGGCGCAGGCCGGCCCGGGATCAGGGCGGTGGTGATGACGATGTCCTGCTTCTTGATGTGCTCGGCGACGAGGGCAGCCTGCTTGGCCTGATACTCCGCCGACATGGGCTTGGCGTATCCGGCGGCGGTCTCGGCCTGCTTGAACTCCTCGTCCTCCACCGCGACGAACTTGGCGCCCAGCGAGGCGACCTGTTCCTTGGCGGCGGGCCGCACGTCGGTGGCGGTCACGATGGCGCCGAGGCGGCGGGCCGTCGCGATGGCCTGGAGGCCCGCGACGCCGGCGCCCATGACGAAGACGCGCGCGGCCGGAACGGTGCCGGCGGCGGTCATCATCTGCGGCAGGGCGCGGGTGAACTCGGCGGCCGCGTCGATCACCGCGCGATAGCCGGCGAGGTTCGCCTGCGAGGAGAGCACGTCCATCACCTGCGCACGGGTGATGCGGGGCATCAGCTCCATGGCGAAGGAGGCGATCCCGGCATTGGCCATGGCGGCGAGTGCCGCGTCATTGCCATAGGGATCCATGATGGCGAGGACCAGGGCGCCGGGCTTGTACGACGAAAGTTCGGCTTCCGTCGGCCGGCGAACCTTCAGTACGACTTCGGCGCCGTTCAGCGCATCCGCCGCCGACGGGGCGATGGTGGCTCCTGCCGCCACGAAGTCGGAATCGAGAATGCCGGACTTCACGCCCGCGCCGCTCTCCACGGTCACGGATGCGCCCAGTGCGACGAGACGCTTCACCGTATCCGGGGTCGCGCCAACCCTCGGCTCGCCGAGATCGATCTCGGCGGGAACAGCGATTTTCATTTCTTGATGTCTCCGGTGCTCCGGCCGCTCAGCGGGTCAGAGGAGGAAAATCCACATCAGGACGAGGATGGCAGCAACGCCGATGGTGCCCCACTTGGCGAGGGCGGTGAACATGGCGTAGGTGCGCTCGTGCTCGGGATAATCGTTACCGTCTGCCGTGGCGTATTCGATCGTGGCGTGTTCAGCCATCTTATCCCCCTGCTCCTAAGCGTCTTCTGACGCCTTTACCGGAGATGGGAATGTCTGGCAACTGCCTTCTGGTGTACAGTATGCCAGATTGAACGGCGTGGCCCGCGAGCCCCTCGCGTCGCGCCACATGTTCTTGTTATGTTCCGTTTTCGGTGCTAGCTTTTTGAGCATGAGCCCCGCATCCGATTCCCACGGCCCGCGCACAGCCGCCCCGCCCGTTCCGGGGGGACCAATTGCCGCGCCGATCGCTCCCGCCCTGAAGGCCGCCAGGACGGCATCGCCCAAGGCCGTTCCTGCCAAGGCTGTTCCTGCCAAAACGGCTCCCGCCAAGGCGGCACAGCCAAAGGCTGCGTCCGGCGACGCCCGCATCGCCTCGCCGCCGGTGAAAACCCGGAGCGATCGGATCATGGGCCGGCTCGCCGAGGAACGCCGAGCTCCGCCCCCTGCCCTGCCGCCCGCGCTGGACGGCGAGGTCGGGACCGGCGTCGAGGCGGAACGACGGCGCGGCCGGGGCGCGGTCTCCAATGCCGCCGGGCGCTTCGAGCCCGCCGCCCGCGTGCTGTTCGACGACGGCTGGCAGACGCTGGAAGACCTCCCGCCCTTCCGCACCGAGGTGACGGAAGAGCGGGCGCGCACCATCATCACCCGCAACCAGTCCCCCGACATCGCCTTCGACCGCTCCATCAATGCCTATCGGGGCTGCGAGCACGGCTGCATCTATTGCTTCGCGCGGCCCACCCACGCCTATCAGGGCCTCTCCGCCGGGCTCGACTTCGAGACCAAGCTGTTCGTGAAGCCGGACGCGCCGGAACTGCTGGCGCGGGAGCTGTCGCACCCCTCCTACAAGCCGCGCGTCATCGCCATGGGGACCAATACCGATCCCTACCAACCCATCGAGCGGCGCTATGAGCTGACGCGGCGCATCCTGGAGGTGCTGGCGGACTTCGGCCATCCGGTGGGCATCGTCACCAAATCGGCGCTGGTGGTGCGCGACATCGACATCCTCGGGCCCATGGCGGAAAAGGGCCTCGCCAAGGTCGCCATCTCCATGACCACGCTCGACCCGCACCTGTCCCGTACCATGGAGCCACGCGCCGCCAGTCCCCATGTGCGCCTCGGCACCATCCGCCGGCTCGCCGACGCCGGCATCCCCACCGCGGTCCTCACCGCGCCGCTGATCCCGGCGCTGAACGACATGGAGATCGAGCGCATCCTCGACGCTGCCAAGGCCGCAGGAGCATCCGAGGCCGGCTATGTGATGCTGCGCCTGCCGCTGGAGATCGCCGACCTGTTCCGGGAATGGCTGGTGGCCAATTTCCCGGACAAGGCCCGCCACGTGCTGAACCTCATCCGCCAGATGCACGGCGGCAAGGATTACGACTCCACCTTCGGCAAGCGAGGGCGGGGGGAAGGCCCCTATGCCTGGACGGTGGGCCGCAGGTTCGAGATCGCCGCCCGCCGCCTCGGCCTCGCGGGGCGGGGACTGAAGCTGACCACCGCACACTTCCGCCACCCCAAGCAGGCGGGCGAGCAGCTCGACCTGTTCGCTTGAAGAGCCCCAGCATGACCGCCCCCGATCTCAGACTCCACCTCGTCACGCTCGGCGTTTCCGACCTGTCGCGCGCCGCCGCCTTCTATCGCGCCCTCGGCCTTGTGGAGAGCAAGGCCGGAGAAGGAGAAGCCGGCAATGTCGCCTTCTTCCATGCGGGCAATGTGGTGCTGAGCCTTTTTCCGCGCGGGCGCCTCGCCGAGGATGCGACGCTGGCGGATACCCCGCCGCAGCCCTTCGCCGGCCTCACGCTCGCCTGCAATGTGGGATCGCCGGAGGAGGCCGAGGCCCTGATCGCGCGGGCGGAGGCGGCGGGCGGGCACGTGGTGAAGCCCGCGCAGAAGGTGTTCTGGGGCGGAACGAGCGGCTATTTCGCCGACCCCGACGGGCATCTGTGGGAGGTCGCCCACAATCCCTTCTTTCCGTTTGATGCCGAGGGCCGGCTGGTGCTGCCCGGCGCTTGACCTTCAGGGCGCCGTGCGGCGGTCGCTGCCGTACGCACGCAGGAATACTCGGACGGCGCCGCGCACCGACTTCTCCACCACCGCCGGGTCCGGCGCATCCGGTGCGCCGACGAGGACGGGAATGGTGACACCATCCTTGCAGAGGGTGAGAAACTGGCTCGCCGCCTGGTTCACATCCTCGATGTCCAGCAGCCCCTGCTCCACCTTGGCCTTCAGGAACACCGAGAGACGGGTAATCCCCTCGCAGGGCCCCGCCTCGAAGAAGCGGCGACCCACGTCCGGAAACTTTCCGGAGATGGAGATGACGGTCCGCAGAAGGGCGATGCTGCTGGGCCGCAGGATGGCGGTGACAAAGGAGCGGCCGATCTCGGTGAGCGCCGCCTCGATGTCCGCTTCGTCGGGATTCACCACGAACATGCGCTCGGCGGTCTCGCCGCATTCGCTGGAGACGAGCTCGGCGAACAGGTCTTCCTTGTTCTCGAAATAGACGTAGAGCGTGCCCTTGGAGACGCCGGCCGCGCGGGCGATGTCGCCCATGCTGGCAGCATCGAAGCCGCGATCGAAGAACACCTGCCGCGCGCCGGAAAGAATCTGGCTGCGCTTCTCGGGGTCCTGGCCCGCGCCGGAGCCGGCTTCATGCGCATCACACGGGCCGCAATCCTCCCGGCCGGCCGCCTGTTGCGGCTTGAGTGCGATATCGCCTTCGCTGTCCGTCATTCCGCCGATCTCTTCCTCTTGTCTTCGTTCTCCGCGATCGCGCGGGCTCTGCGCAAGCACGTTGACGCCTTCCCGGCGCCTTCAGCCGCGGCCATGGCAACGATGACACACGCTGCCCTCCGCGAAGGCCCCCGCCTTCCCCAGGGGAGGGGCGGGACACAACTTTTCTGACCGAACCGTTCAGTTCGTTCTTGCATGACCGAAAGCGGTGCGCTATGTCAATATTCATCGAACCAAACCGTTCGGTCATCGCTTGGAACCGCAACCCACGCGCTGAACGAACCGAGGGAGGAGAGCAACGCCCCCGCTCTCCTCCCTTCCTTTCCCGCCGATCGGTTCGGTCATGACCCGGTGCCGCAACCCTGGTCCTGACTGATGCGAGAGGGAGGAGAGCAACGCCCCCGCTCTCCTCCCTCTGTTTCCATCGGCCCCTCCTCCCGAATGTCCCGCCGGCCGCCCTTCCGCCCGAGCCGAAGCCGCCCCGCCGCGACATTCCGCCACATCCCCTTTGGTGAACGGGCTAAAGCCCCTATTTCCTCGCTCACCGGTCCGGGCCCCTCTGGCGCAGGTCTCCTGCGTGATGTCGGATCAGGCGTGATATCCGCGCTCCGTCCAGAGGCCCCATGGTTACCTCCGCATCGCCGAGACCCGTTTGAGCATGACCGCACAAGGCCCGAAGAGCCGACGGCGTGCGCTGTTCATGGTCAATCCGCACGCCCGCAACGGCGCTCTGCCGCTTGATGCCGTGCGCGCCGTCCTTGAGACCGGCATCGATCTTCTCGAAGCCCCACTGCCGCCGTCAGGCGAAGTCTCGGATGTGCTGCGCGCCCGCGCGCCCGAGGTTGATCTCGTCATCCTCGGCGGTGGCGATGGCACGCTCAATGCGGCGGCGTCCGGCCTCTACGACACCCAGCTTCCCCTGGGAGTGCTGCCGCTCGGCACGGCGAACGACTTCGCCCTCACCCTCTCCATTCCCACTGATCCGCTGGCGGCGGCGCGGGTCATCCTCGACCACGCGCCCCGCTTCATCGACCTGGGCGACGTGAACGGCCATCCCTTCCTGAACGTGGCAAGCATCGGCTTTTCCGCCGATCTTGCCCGCGCGCTCACGCGGGAGGCCAAGCGCTATTTCGGCGTGGTGGGCTACGGCATCGTCGCCGCCCGCCTGCTCATGCAATCGCGCCTGTTCACCGCCTACATCGAACACGACGGGACGGCCGAAGCCGTGCGCACCCTTCAGGTATCAGTGGGAAACGGCCGCCACTATGGCGGCGGCCTGACGGTGGAGGCGAGCGCCACGGCCGATGACGGCCAGCTCGATTTCTACAGCCTGGAGGTGGACCACTGGTGGCGCCTTCTGGCCCTCCTGCCCTCGCTCCGCGACGGCACGCAGGGCCAGTGGGACGATGTGCGCGCCTTCCGGACCAAAAAGGTGGTGGTGCGCACCAGCCGTCCGCGCCCTGTGAATACCGACGGCGAACTTGTCACCTTCACCCCGGCGCATTTCAGCATCCGCCCGGCCGCCATCCGTGTCCACGCGCCGCCGCAGATCCCGCCCCAGACCTGGCCCCAGACCGGCGGCGTCCAGAATTCCTCGCAACCCCTCGCTGAAGGCACCCCCTAGATGGACTACCTCCTCCAACTCGCAGCCGATCCCGCCGCGTGGGTCGCCCTGGTGACGCTGGTGGCCATGGAAGTCGTGCTCGGCATCGACAACCTGATCTTCATCTCCATCCTCACCAACAAGCTGCCGGAGCAATACCGCAGCAAGGCGCGGCGCATCGGCATCAGCCTCGCGCTCATCATGCGTCTCGCCCTGCTCGGCACCATCGCCATCATCGTGCGGCTGACGGCGCCCATCTTCGAGGTGTTCGGCCATGGCTTCTCGTGGCGCGACCTCATCCTCATCGCCGGCGGCCTGTTCCTGGTGTGGAAGGCCACCACCGAGATCCATCACAACGTGGACCCGCAGACCCATGCGGAGGACGTCAAGGACAGCAAGATCACCATCGGCTTCACCGCCGCCATCGTGCAGATCCTGATGCTCGACATCGTGTTCTCCATCGACAGCATCGTCACCGCCGTGGGCATGACCGAGCACATCCCGATCATGGTCATCGCCGTGATCGCCGCCGTGACCTGCATGCTGCTCGCCGCGGACCCGCTGGCCCGCTTCATCGAGGCGAACCCCACCGTGGTGATGCTGGCGTTGGGCTTCCTCATCATGATCGGCATGACGCTGATCGCGGAAGGCTTCGGCGCCCACGTCCCCAAGGGCTACGTCTACGCCGCCATGGGCTTCTCCACGGCCATCGAAGGCCTGAACATGCTGGTCCGCCGCCGCCGCACGGCCGGCGCAGGGCACTGAGCCGGGAAGGTCCCATGCAAGACGGGGCGCGCGCCGCGCCATCCGGTCGCGCCACCGCATTCCAACGCGCCGCGGGCATGGTTATGCTCGCGGGGCGGGCGGATCGGCCCGCGACTCAAAGGGGCGTCGCCGGCAGTCCGCCGCCCCGCATCCTGTGGCCGAGGTCGAGAATGGCTCATTTTTCCGCGTCCCGTTTCGCCGTCGCGCTGGTGCCGGCGCTGGTGCTGATCGCGTCTGCCGCCCCGGCGCGCGCGCAGGCCTGCCTGGAGCAGATCGTTACGGTTCAGGCAGCGCTCAAGGAGCGCCTGCCCCACCCCAAGAAGCCGCCGGAGCAGGACCAGTCCATCGCGGCGCAGACCGACCGCCAGGCCACGCCGGGCTCGCTCGCCGCGGCGGGCCTGACCCAGCCGGACTCCGGCGCCCTCGGCGCGCTCAACCAGGCCATCAACCTGCAGGCGGCGGGCGACGAGGCCGGCTGCCTCAAGGCGCTCGCCGAGGCCAAGCGGCTGGGTGGCCTGAACTGAGGCCTCGCGGGCTCAGAGCCGGTCGCGCAGAGCGTAGTAGCTGAGACCCGCCATCATCAGCGGGGTGCGCAGCAGGGTGCCGCCGGGGAAGGGCGGCACCGGCAGGCGGCCGAGCAGATCAAAGCGCGAGAGCTGGCCCTGCACCGCCTCGGCGAGGATCTTGCCGAACAGCGGCGCCAGCGCCACGCCCTGGCCGCTGTAGCCGGCCGAGACGAGGACGTTCGGGGAAACCCGCCGCACGAAGGGCAGGCGCGTCATGGTGATGGCCAGCACGCCGCCCCAGGCATAGTCGATGCGCGCTTCGCCGAGCTGCGGGAAGATGCGCAGCATGAAGGGCCGCACGAAGTCCGCCACGTCCGGCCGCAGCCCGCGGCGATAGCTTTCGCCGCCGCCGAACAGCAGCCGGCCGTCCGCCGACAGACGGAAATAGTTGATGACGAACCGGCTGTCCGCCACGGCCGCGTCGTTGGCGATGATCTCCTGCGCCAACTCTCCGAGGGGCTCTGTGGCGGCGATATAGTTGCAGATGGGCATGACATGGGCATCCACCCGCCGGTCGAGCCCGTCCATCAGTCCGTTGCCGCATTCCAGCAGGAAGTCGGCGACCACGCTGCCGCCGCCGTCGGTGGAGACGGTCACGCCGGCCTCGTCCCTCACCTTGACCACCCGCGTCCCCTCGTGAATCTCGACCCCGGCCGCGATGGCGGCGGAGCCGAGGCCGAGGGCGAAGTTGAGCGGGTGCAAGTGGCCCGCGCCCTTGTCCAGCAGGCCGCCATAATAGGCCGAGGTGCCGACAAGCGCCCGGATTTCGTCGCGCGAAAGCGGCACGAGGGCGTCGTAGCCGTAGTCCGCCGCGAGCGAGCGGGCATAGTCGTAGCTGTCCGGGACGTAGCGAGCCTTGTGGTCGGCGAGGATCAGGCCGTCGCGCAAGTCGCAGGGGATGTCGTGCCGGGCGATGAGGTTGCGCACCAGCGCCTTGCCCTCCTCTGCGAGGTCCCACAGCTTGCGGGCGTCCTCAAGCCCGACGGCCTTTTCCAGGAAGTCCTGCCCGCGGCGCTGGCCGCTGTGGAGCTGCCCGCCGTTGCGCCCCGAGGCGCCGGAGCCCACCCGCGCGGCCTCCAGCACCACCACCTTGAACCCCGACTCAGCCAGATGCAGTGCGGCGGACAGGCCCGTATAGCCGGCACCGATGATGCACACGTCGGCCCGCACCGCGCCCTTCAAGGGCGAGAAGGCGGGGAACGCGGTGGCCGTCGCGGTATACCAGGACCGGGCGTGGCCGGCCGGATTGAGTGGTGCGGCGACCCGGTGCATGGCGCTTTCCTTCTTCTTGTTCTCTTGGTGCACCGGGACGGCCTCACACGTTGAGCAGAAGGTACTCCCGCTCCCAGGGCGAGATCACCCTCATGAAGGTTTCGAACTCGGCCTGCTTCACCGCCGCGAAGGCGGAGACGAACCGCGCCCCCAGCACCTCGGCCAGGGCCTCGTTGTCCTGGAACGCTGCAACCGCCTCGAGCAGTCCGCGGGGCAGATCGAAATCGAGATTCTTCGCGTCGCCCTCGATCGGGTCCGTGGCGCGCAGGTTCTCGGTCAGGCCGAGATAGCCGCAGGCGAGGGAGGCGGCGATGGCAAGGTAGGGATTGGCGTCCGACGACGGCACCCGGTTCTCCAGCCGCCGCGCCTCGGGGGTGGACGGCGGCACGCGCAGCCCGGCGGTGCGGTTGTCGTAGCCCCATTGCAGGTTGATGGGCGCCATGGAGTCGCGCGTCAGCCGGCGATAGGAGTTCACATAGGGCGCCATGATGCACATGACCGCCGGCAGGTACTTCTGGTGGCCGGCGATGAAGGAGAAGAATTCCGGCGTCGGGTCGCCGTCCTCGTCCGAGAACAAATTGCCCCCGGTGGCGGTGTTGAGGATCGACTGGTGGATGTGCATGGCGCTGCCCGGCTCGTTGGCGATGGGCTTGGCCATGAAGGTCGCATAGATCTTGTGCGCGAGCGCCGCCTCGCGGATGGTGCGCTTGAACAGGAACACCTGGTCCGCCAGCACCAGCGGATCGCCATGGCGCAGGTTGATTTCCATCTGCGCCGCGCCGTCCTCGTGGATCAGCGTGTCGATCTCCAGCCCCTGGGCCTCGGAATAGTCGTAGATGTCCTCGAACAGGGCATCGAACTCGTTGACCGCCTGGATGGAATAGGACTGGCGGCCGATCTCCGGCCGGCCCGAGCGGCCCACCGGCGGCTTCAGGGGGTAATCGGGATCGGTGTTGGGCTCGACGAGATAGAACTCGATCTCCGGCGCCACCACCGGCTTCCAGCCCTTCTTCTCGTAGAGCGAGATGACGTGCCGCAGCACCTGCCGGGGGGCGAGCTCCACCGGGCGCCCGTCGCGGTGATAGGCATCGTGGATCACCTGGGCGGTGGGGTCCTGCGCCCACGGCACCGAGCACAAGGTGGCGAGGTCCGGCTCCAGCACGAGGTCGCTGTCGGCGATCACCGAATCGACCAGCCCTTCGTAATCGGGATACTCGCCGGAAATGGTCTGGAAGAAGACCGATAGCGGCAGGTTCATCACGGGCGAGGAGAAGAACTTGGAGGCAGGCATGATCTTGCCGCGGGCGACGCCGGCCAGATCGGGAACGGTGCATTCGATCTCGGTGATGCCCCGGCTGGCCATCCAGGCCTTGGCTTCCGTCAGCGATGTCACCCCCCGCGGGGCCGTTGCCTGAGCCTTCTGCGCACCCTTGCTGCGTTTCGACATGATGTCCTCGGGCGTGAACCGCTCACGCCCGATCAGGGAACACCTGCGCCGCCGTCAGTGTCAACGCGACGCGGTAGCGGCAAGGCTCACGTTCGGGAAAGATGCAGGTGCGGCGGCGATGTTCCGGTCCGGGACAGGCGCGCGGGCGGCCTCGGAACAGCCATCGAACGAATCACGATCGAATCGCAGCGCCGGCCGTGTTCCCGCTTCTCCCCCTACGAGATGTTGGGCCTCGGCCTCAGTGGTAGCGGATTCGGGGACCGCTCAGCGCGGCGCGTTCACCGGCACCGTGCCGGCCTTCGCCTCGGTCTCCAGCGAGGTGGCTTCCAGCAGGGCGGTGCCGATCATGGTCGCAACGGACACCCTGAACGGCGCCATCAGGCGCGTGCCAGCGATGGGCACCAGCCAGACGTAGATATCTTTGTTTTCTGCCATGTACTTGACCGTGTAGCGGGTGGGCCGGTGGCCGGCGACCGGCTGGTAGCGCACGGAACACACCACGGCCGAGCCGGCGTATCCCGCCACCTTCACCGTCTCGGTGCGCTGATAGGTCAAGACAAGATCGTAGCGCTGGCGGCCATCGAACACGGGGACCGAGCGGGCGCAGGCCGCGGCGGACACCATGTCGCCGGTGCCGGGCACATAGACGAAGGCGCCGCTCATGGGGTCGAGAATGTTCTGCAGCACCGCCTGCTCGATGGGGACGCGGTCGGCGGCCGGCTTGAACGGCGGCTCCACCTCCATCTCCTTCACCGCTCCGGAGGCCATGGCGAGGCGCGCGGTCTCCGCCTTGCCGTCGGCCTCGGCGTTGAGCGCGTAGACCTTCGGCACCAGCTTGCCGCCGGAGATGGTGCCGCGCGAGGCGGCGACGCCCTTACCGGACGACACGGCACGCAGCACGCCCGTGACGCGGGCGGAGCCGGAAATCTCGTAGGTCTGGTCCCCGGCCTCGACCTTGATGGACCCGCGGCCAAGCTCGACCCCGCCCACGGAGAGCACATATTTGGCATTGAACTGTCCGTCCGCACGGGCGGGACCGGCAAGGCCAGCGGCAAGGAAAAGGCCGGCCATGGCGGCACCGGCGCGGCGCCGGAAACGGGGCAAAGGAGCGGTCATCGGGGGCGTCGTCATTGCAGAATCCGGAAGGAGACGTCCGGGGGGCCGGCGGACCCGTGTCCCAGAGGCATGCACAGGGAAGGCGGCTGAACTGTGGCCCATCGCCGGACCGGCTGGCAGCCCCGCCGGACCGCCCGCGGGCGGAACCCGCCGGCAGCCGCCTCGGCAATGCCGCGCGAATCCGCATGGGTCATTGACTTTACGGCGGTTTGTCACGATCTTTCCAGCCTACCCTGAGAGGCGGGTTGCGCAGACGACGGCAAGGACCGGCGCCGCGGCCTGTCTACCTCGGGGGATCGTGTTGATTGCCAAGGAGCTGAAGCCATTCGCCGCCCTATGAGACCCGTCGCGCCGGAGAAGGATGGACCGCGCGTCAATGAGGAAATCCGCATCCGCGAAGTCCAGCTGATCGACCAGGACGGTCAGAACCGCGGCGTGGTAGCAATCCGCGATGCGCTGACATTGGCGCAGGAAGCCGGGCTTGATCTCGTGGAGATCTCCCCCAATTCCGCGCCCCCCGTCTGCAAGATCCTCGATTACGGCCGCTTCAAGTACCAGAACCAGAAGAAGGCCAGCGAGGCGCGCAAGAAGCAGAAGGTGGTCGAGGTCAAGGAGATCAAGCTCCGTCCCGGCATCGACGATCACGACTACGACGTGAAGATGCGGGCGATGCAGCGCTTCTTCGAGGAAGGCGACAAGGTGAAGGTCACCCTGCGCTTCCGCGGTCGCGAGATGGCGCACCAGGACATCGGCTACAAGCTGCTGCAGAAGCTCAAGGAAGAAGTTTCGACCGTCGCCAAGGTCGAGGCCGAGCCCATGCTCGAAGGCCGGCAGATGATTATGATTCTCGCCCCGCGTTGATGCGGGATCGGGGGCATTAAAGAAAAAGCCCGGCGCAGCGCGCCGGGCTTTTCTCGTTTAGGCACCGGGTTTGCGACCCTTGGGCCGTCGGGATCGCGGCCGACAGTGCGGCCGCGCGTCCCTCACGGACAGGGGTGCTGGTACCCGTCGTAGCCGGTGTAGGTGCCGGTCGCCGGGTTGTACGAACGGAACCGCGACATGCAGTAGGCCACCGCATCGTTGGTGTAGACCGGCTCCGCATTGGCCGCCGCCACGGCGCCCAGGGCCAGACCGCTGGCGACGCCGAGTGCGATCCACGCGCCGGTATTGTTGTAGTAGCCCCAACCCCAGCCGGGACGATACCAGCCCCAGCCCGGACGCCACGGACCCGGACCCCAGGCGCCCGGCGGCGGGCGCCAGCCCGGATGACCCCAGCCCGGACCACCGGGACCCCAACCGGGACGGCCGGGACCCCAGCCGGGACGGCCCGGTCCCCAACCGCCGGCGTAAGCGGGACGACCGACATAGCCGGGACGGCCCACGTAACCCGGGCGCCCCACGTAGCCGGGACGTCCCACGTAACCGGGACGACCCACGTAACCGGGGCGGCCCACGAAGCCGGGGCGGCCGACATAACCCCGACCACCATAGCCGACGCGGGGCCCGCCCATGCGCACGGCGCCCACGCGCGGGCCACCGCCGCCGCGCCAAGCCACCTGTTCCACGGTGCCCACATTGGCCATCGCGGGATTGGCAAGGCCAAGGCGCAGCGCTTGTGCATTCGCGACGGGAACCGAAAGCGAAAGCATGCCTCCCGCGACAGCCGCCGCGGCAAACAATGCCACCCTTCTTGTGCCGAACATGATCTTCACTCCCTCAACACTTTTTATCTTCAGCGGTCTTTGTGTCGAATGTTTCGCGGACGTAGCGGAACTTGCGGCTGGAAAGCGGCGAACTGGTGCATTTCCACGCACATCTGCCGTCGACGATCACGCGTGCGTGACGGAAGGCATCCCTCCGTCCTCTGGGGCGTTGACCTGACATCACAAGGAGTTCGGTATGCCCCATCTGTTACGCAAGACCTTCCGGCGGATCACCGTCGGCCTCACCTCCGCGGCCCTCGTCGCTTCCAGCGTCGGTGTGGCCGCCGTGGCGACGGCACCGGCCGCTTCTGCCCAGGCGTTGCGGGCCGGTGCCGCATCGATGAACGTTCAGGCCGCCGCACCGGACGAAGTCCAGGCGCGACGCGGTGGACCCCACCGGGGCCCGGTTGTGCGTGGCCCCGGGCGCGGTCCGGGACACGCCGTGCGCGGCCCGGTTCGGGGGCCTGGCTATGGTCGGCCCGGTTACGGCCGGCCCGGCTGGCATGGCCCCCAGCCCGGCTATCACGCCCGCTGGGGACGGCCCTATTGGCGCAACGGCGGCTGGTACTATCGCAACAACAACGGCGCGTGGATCGCGGCCGGCATCGCGGGCCTCGCGATCGGTGCGGCGGCCGGCGCGGCAGCGGCGAATTCCGGCGGCAATGACGCGGTGTCCTACTGCGCCCAGCGATTCCGCTCCTACAACCCCGCCACCGGCACCTACACCGGCTATGACGGGCTTCAGCACCCCTGCCCCTGAGGCGATAGGCATGTGATAGAGAAGGTCGCCGCCCAGCGCGGCGGCCTTTTTCATGCGCGGCCGGCCTTTCAGGGCTCCCCTCCCCCCGCTTGGGCGGCCTGGCCCTTGCCTTTATGCTCCCGCTCCTGTAACGACTGCCGCCTTCGAACTCGCCGGCGATTAAGGGCTGCCGCGCGGGTCCATACCGCTCAACAGCAACAAGAGGCTGAGCGTCCACCGCCCTCGCGGGCGAGGACCCATGCCACGGAGAGCCAAATGCCCAAGATGAAGACCAAGTCGGGAGCGAAGAAACGCTTCCGTCTGACGGGTACGGGAAAAGTGATCGCGGGTCAGGCCGGCAAGCGCCATGGCATGATCAAGCGGACCAACAACCAGATCCGCAACCAGCGCGGCACGACCATCCTCGCCGAGTGCGACGGCAAGGTCATCCGCAAGTCGTTCCTGCCGAACGGCTGACGCCACTGCGATCTGAAGGAGCTTTTCCATGGCCCGCGTGAAACGTGGCGTTACCTCACACGCCAAGCACAAGAAGGTCTACAAAGCCGCAAAGGGCTTTTACGGCCGCCGCAAGAATACCATCCGCGCTGCGAAGTCGGCCGTCGAACGGTCGATGCAGTATGCCTACCGCGATCGCAAGGTGAAGAAGCGCAACTTCCGCGCGCTCTGGATCCAGCGCATCAACGCCGGTGTGCGCGCGCTCGATCTCGACCTGACCTATTCGCGATTTATCGATGGTCTCGGCAAGGCCGGGGTCGAGGTCGATCGCAAGGTTCTCTCGGATATCGCCATCCACGAGCCCGACGCGTTCAAGGCCCTGGTGGAGAAGGCCAAGGCCGCTCTCGTCTGAGAGGCGGCACTCGCCTGAAAAGCTGCCCTCGCCGGATCGGCGACAGCGCAGCGCTTTCTCCTCCCGTCTTTTCCGAGACCTTCAAGAGCCCCGTGCGGATCATCCGTCCGGGGCTTTTGCCATTGGGCGCGGCCCGTCTATAAGCGGCGCGACCCGACGCCGGCCACCCCGCCGGCCTTTTCGTTTTCCGGGATAGGCCCATGTCCGCGACACCATCCGCCACCGATCCGAGCGCCCTCGAAGACCTTCAGGAGAGCCTCTCCGCCGCCATCCTGCGCGCCCAGGACGAGGCCGGCCTTGAGGAGGTGCGCATCGCCGCCCTCGGCAAGAAGGGATCGGTTTCCGAACTGCTGAAGTCGCTGGGCGGCATGAGCCCGGACGAGCGCAAGGTGATGGGCCCCGCCATCAATGGCCTGCGCGACGCGGTGCAGGGCCTGCTCTCCCACCGCCGCGCGGCGCTGAAGAGTGCTGCTCTGGAGGCGCGCCTCGCCACCGAGCGGGTTGACGTGACCCTTCCCGTGCGCGAGGCCGCCGCCGAGACCGGCCGCGTCCACCCTATCGCGCAGGTGACCGAGGAACTGGTCGCCATCTTCGCCGACATGGGCTTCTCGGTGGCGGAAGGCCCGGACATCGAGGACGACTTCCACAACTTCACCGCGCTGAACTTCCCCGCCGGCCATCCGGCCCGCGAGATGCACGACACCTTCTTCCTGCCCCCCGGCGCGGACGGCGAGCGCAAGGTGCTGCGCACCCACACCTCGCCCGTGCAGGTGCGGACCATGCAGGCGAAGAAGCCGCCCATCCGCGTCATCTGCCCTGGCCGCACCTATCGCTGCGATTCGGACCAGACCCACACGCCCATGTTCCATCAGGTGGAGGGGCTGGTAATCGACAAGGGCGCGCACCTCGGCCACCTCAAGTGGGTGCTGGAGGAGTTCTGCAAGTCCTTCTTCGAGGTTGAAGGCGTGAAGATGCGCTTCCGCCCCTCCTTCTTCCCATTCACCGAGCCCAGCATGGAAGTGGACATCCAGTGCGACCGCTCCCGCCCCGGCGAGATCCGCTTCGGCGAGGGCTCGGACTGGCTGGAAATCCTCGGCTGCGGGATGGTTCATCCCAACGTGCTGAGGAATTGCGGCATCGACCCGGACGAGTACCAGGGCTTCGCCTGGGGCATGGGCATCGATCGCATCGCCATGCTCAAGTACGGCATGAGCGACCTTCGCGCCTTCTTCGAGGCGGACGTGCGCTGGCTCTCCCACTACGGCTTCCGCCCGCTGGACTTCCCCACCCTCGCCGGCGGCCTGAGCGCGTAAGGAGCAGGACCCATGAAATTCACCTACTCCTGGCTCAAGGATCACCTCGAGCCCACCGCCAGCTTCGACCAGATCGTGGAGCGCCTCTCCCTCATCGGCCTTGAGGTCGAGGGCGTTGAGGACAAGGCGAAGCAGCTCGCGCCCTTCGTGGTGGGCGAGGTGCTGACCGCCGAGAAGCATCCGAACGCCGACAAGCTGCGCGTCTGCACCGTCTCAATCGGCAAGGGCGACCCCATCCAGGTGGTGTGCGGCGCGCCGAATGCACGGGCGGGGCTGAAGACCGTCTTTGCCGCGCCGGGCACGGTCATTCCCACGTCGGGGCTGGAACTGAAGATCGGCAAGATCCGCGATGTGGAAAGCCGCGGCATGCTCTGCTCGGCCCGCGAGATGGGGCTTTCGGAGGAGCATGACGGCATCCTGGAGCTGCCGGAGGACGCCCCCGTAGGCGCGCCCTTCGCGGAGGTGCTGGGGCTGAACGACCCGGTGATCGAGATTGCCGTGACGCCCAACCGCGCCGACTGCCTTGGTGTCTCCGGCGTTGCCCGCGACCTCGCCGCCGCCGATCTCGGCGAGCTGATGGCGCCGCGGGTGAAGCCCGTCGAGGGCACCTTCCCCGCCCCGCTGAAGGTGACGCTGGAGTTCGGCGAGACCTCGCCGCTCTGCCCGGCTTTTGCCCTTCGGGTGGTGAAGGGCGTGAAGAACGGCCCCTCCCCCCAGTGGCTGCAGGACCGCCTGCGCGCCATCGGCCTGCGCCCCATCAACGCGCTGGTGGACGTCACCAATTTCATGACGTTCGACCGCAACCGCCCGCTCCACGTGTTCGACCTGAAGAAGGTGACGGGCAACCTCGTGGTGCGCCGGGCCAAGGGCGGCGAGACGCTGCTGGCGCTCGACGGCAAGAGCTACACGCTCGACGAGAGCATGTGCGTCATCGCCGACGACAGGGGCGTGGAGAGCCTCGCTGGCATCATGGGCGGCGAAGACTCGGGCTGCGATGAGAGCACCACGGACGTGGTGGTCGAATCGGCGCTCTGGGATGCGATCAACATCGCTCAGACCGGCCGCAAGCTCGGCATCAATTCCGATGCCCGCTTCCGCTTCGAGCGCGGCGTGGACCCGGCCTTCACCCTGCCGGGCCTCGACCTCGCCACCCACCTCATCCTTGAGCTGTGCGGCGGCGAGCCGTCCGAGATGGTGCTGGCCGGCACCATCCCCGACACCGCCCGTACCATCGCCTTCCCCCTCACCGAGGTGAAGCGGCTGACCGGGCTGGAAGCCTCCGAGGACGAGATTCGCGGCGTGCTGGAGAAGCTCGGCTTCGCCGTCTCCGGCGCGGCGCCGGTGCTCGATGTGGTGCCGCCGTCCTGGCGCGGCGACATCGAGGGCAAGGCGGACCTCGTGGAAGAGGTGGTGCGCATTCTCGGCCTCGAGCGCGTGCCCTCCACCGAGCTGCCGCGCGGGGCGGATGCCCGCAAGGCGGTGCTGACCACGCTCCAGCTGCGCAGCCGCAAGGCCCGCCGCTCGCTGGCTGCGCGCGGCATGGTGGAAGCGGTCACCTGGTCCTTCGTGTCCAAGGAGGCCGCGAGGCTGTTCGGCGGCGGCGCGGATGCCCTCGCCTTGTCGAATCCCATCGCCTCCGACCTCTCTGACATGCGCCCGAGCCTCCTCCCCGGCCTCATCCGGTCAGCCGGCGCCAATGCGGCGCGTGGGGCGGGCGACGTGGCCCTGTTCGAGGTGGGACAGGTCTTCCTCGGCGACGGCCCCGGCGACCAGCGCCAGGCCGCCTCCGGCGTCCGCCGTGGCACGGCCAAGCCCTCGGGCGGCGGCCGCCACTGGGCGGGCAATGCGGCGGCGGTGGATGCCTTCGACGCCAAGGCGGATGCGCTCGCCGCGCTTGCCGCCTGTGGCGCTCCGGTGGCGAATCTGCAGGTCACCACCGATGCCCCCGGCTGGTACCACCCCGGCCGGTCCGGCACGCTGCGCCTCGGCTCCAACGCCATGGCCCATTTCGGTGAGATCCATCCCGCCGTGCTGGAGGCCCTGGACGTGACCGGGCCGCTGGTCGCCTTCGAGATCGTGCTCGACAAGATCCCGGAGCCCAAGGCCAAGGCGACGCGGGTGAAGCCGAATCTCGACCTCTCGCCGTTCCAGGCGGTGAAGCGCGACTTCGCCTTCCTCGTGGACCGGGACGTTGCCGCCGCTGATATCCTCAAGGCCGCACAGGGGGCGGACAAGAAGCTCGTCACCGGCGTCGGCGTGTTCGACCTCTACGAGGGCAAGGGCATAGATCCCGACAAGAAGTCGGTGGCCGTGGAAGTCACGCTCCAGCCGCGGGAGCGCACGCTCACCGACAAGGAGATCGAGGAGGTCGCCGGCCGCATCGTCGCGGAAGTGGCGAAGAAGACGGGCGCCACGCTGCGCGCCTGACGAGAAGCGCCGGCGGCGCGTGTTGTCCCCATGCTTTGGATTGACGCGCGCCGCCGCTGCCCCTATAAGCCGAGCCCGAACTCAGGCGGCTGCGGCGGCCGGAGCCCAGCCTTCATTGCCGCGTGATCCTTAGGGATCGGGCCGCAAGCCGGGCAGCAGCGAACCATCGCCGTCGCAGCGCCGCTGCTGGGGTCCGATCCGCAAGACGGCCTCAAGACATCTGGAGATTTGACCGTGAAGCGCACCTATCAACCCAGCAAGCTCGTGCGCAAGCGCCGCCACGGCTTCCGTGCGCGCATGGAGACCCGCAACGGCCGCAAGATCATTGCCGCCCGCCGCGCCCACGGCCGCAAGCGCCTGTCCGCCTGAGGGTGGACCCTCGCGGAGCTGCCCGACTTCGGGAGCCGTCCAACGTGGAACGCCCCTCGGACTTCAATCCGGATCGTCTCCGCCGGCTGGACCGTCTCAAGAAACGCCGTGATTTCCTCGCTGCGGCCAAGGCCGAGCGTGCCGGCGTCGCCTCCTTCCTCATGCAGGGCCGCGATCGCGGCGATGGGGCAGGTGTGCGCGTCGGCTTCACCGTGACCAAGAAGACCGGCAATTCCGTCGTGCGAAATCGCATCCGCCGCCGCCTCCGCGAGGCCGTGCGGCAGGTGCTGCCGGAAGCCGGGCGACCCGGCTTCGACTATGTGCTGGTGGCCCGCGAGGCCTCGCTGCGCACCCCCTTCGACAGCCTCGTGTCCGAGATGGAGCGCGCCGTGCGCAAGCTGCACGCGCCCAAGGCCCCCAAAGAGAGGGCTCCCAAGGACCGGGCTTCCAAGGATACCCTCCCGAAAGACAAGGCGCGGTCCCGACAGGGCGCGCCGCGGGTCTTAAAAGAGTCGCTGCCGGCGTCTAAGGACGCGGCACGCTCCGCTGGCGATGCCGGCTTGCACACTCCCGATTTGACGATGCCGCCGACGGAGACCCTCCGGCATGAGTGAAAACCGCAACATGTTCATCGCCATCGGCCTGTCGATGGCGATCCTCATCGGCTGGCAGTTCTTCTTCGGCATTCCGCAGGCGGAAAAGCAGCGGCAGGCCGCCGAGCAGCAGCGAATCGTCCAGCAGGCGCAGCAGCAGGCCCAGTCCGACACCACGCCGGCACCGGGTGCCGCTCCGGGAACGACCCCCGCGGGCCTGCCCCAGACGGGCGCGCCGGGCGCCGGCCGGGCGCTGACCCGGGCCGAGGCCATTGCCGCCTCTCCCCGCGCGCCCATCGCCACCCAGCGCCTCAGCGGTTCGATCTCGCTGCGCGGCGCTCGCGCGGACGACCTGCTCCTGACCGAGTATCACGAGACGGTGGACCCCAAGAGCCCGAACATCGTGCTCCTGTCGCCGTCCGGCGGTCCCAATCCCTTCTATGCGGAATTCGGCTGGACCTCGGCCGCCGGCGCCGGCGTCGCCGTGCCCGGCCCGGACACGCTCTGGACCGCCCAGCCCGGCGCCACCCTGACCGAGAAGACCCCCCTCGTCCTCACCTGGGACAACGGGCAGGGCCTGACCTTCCGCCGTACCTTCACCATCGACGACCACTACATGTTCGCGGTGAAGGACGAGGTGGAGAACAAGGGTTCCGCCTCGGCCACCCTCTATCCCTACGCCCTCGTCTCGCGGCACGGCGTGCCGCACGTGGCCGGCTTCTACATCCTGCATGAGGGCCTGATCGGTGTCCTCGGCGACAACGGCCTGCAGGAAGTCACCTACGCCAAGATGGACAAGGAGAAGCCGCTCGCCTTCTCCGCCACCGGCGGCTGGCTCGGCATCACCGACAAATACTGGGCGGCGACCGTCATTCCCGACCAGAGCGTGAAGGTGGACGCCAAGTTCTCCTCCGCCATGATCAACGGCGTTCAGACCTTCCAGACCGACTATCTCGCCCAGCCCCTCACGGTGGAGCCGGGCAGCAAGATCGCCTCCTCCGGCCAGCTCTTCGCTGGCGCCAAGGTGGTTCAGGTGGTGGACGGCTACGCCGAGTCCTACAAGATCGACCGCTTCGACCGGCTGATCGACTGGGGCTGGTTCTATTTCATCACCAAGCCGCTGTTCCTCGTCATCGACTGGATCTATCGCGTCGTCGGCAATTTCGGCGTCGCCATCCTGGTGGTGACGGTGCTGCTGAAGGGCATCTTCTTCCCGCTCGCCAACAAGTCCTACGCCTCCATGGCGAAGATGAAGGCGGTGCAGCCGGAACTCACCTCCATCCGCGAGCGCTACGCCGACGACAAGGTGAAGCAGCAGCAGGCGATGATGGAGCTGTACAAGAAGGAGAAGATCAATCCGGTGGCGGGGTGCCTTCCCATCCTGATCCAGATCCCGGTGTTCTTCGCCCTCTACAAGGTGCTGTTCGTCACCATCGAGATGCGGCATGCGCCGTTCTTCGGCTGGATCCGCGACCTCTCGGCACCCGACCCGACCACGGTGTTCAACCTGTTCGGCCTCATCCCGTGGGATCCGGGCTCCGTGCCGGTCATCGGCAGCTATCTCCTGCTCGGCGCCTGGCCGCTCATCATGGGCGTGACCATGTGGGTGCAGATGAAGCTGAACCCGGCCCCGCCGGACCCGACCCAGCAGATGATCTTCAACTGGATGCCCATCATCTTCACCTTCATGCTGGCGCACTTCGCCGCCGGCCTGGTGATCTACTGGGCCTGGAACAACACGCTCTCCGTCACCCAGCAGGCCGTCATCATGCGGCGCAACGGGGTGAAGATCGAGCTGTGGGACAACATCAAGGGCGCCCTCGGCTTCGGCAAGAAATCGGCGGCCAAGGGATAGCCTCCCGTCACCGCCCGGACGTCAGGACGCCGCGCCCCGCAAGGAGCGCGGCGTCTTTCGTTTCGGGGCGCACTCAGACCGGATCGCGGGCTACAGCCTTCGCAGGGGTGCTGCCGGAGACGTGGTCCGGCAGATAGCAGCGGCCGCCCTCCCCGCCCGGCATCTGCGGCAGGAAGCTCGCGCCTTCGCGCTCGAGAAAGTCCATCAGCGCCTGTCCGGCCGGCAGCAGGCGCTTGTCGCGGGCGCGCACCGCCAGCCACTGGCGCACCACCGGCAGCCCCTCCACCTCCAGCACCCGAAGCCGACCGTCCGCCACCTCCGCCGCCACCGTGTGGGCGGAGATGAATGCGAGGCCGAGGCCGGCCATCACCGACTGCTTGATGGTCTCGTTGGAGCCGATCTCCATGGCGATGGGCGGGTTGGGCGCCCCCGCCTCCTCGAACACCCGCTCCATGAGGATGCGCGTGCCCGATCCCGGCTCGCGCACCAGCAGCGATTCGCGGGTGAGATCGGCCGGGGTGATTCGCTTGCGCCGCTTGAACAGGGGATGGTCCACGGGCGCCACGACGATGTGCGGATGGTCGCCGATCAGCCGCGTCTCCGCCTCCAGCGACGGCGGCGGACGGCCCATGATGGCCACGTCGAAATCAAGGCTCACAATGCCCCGGATGATGTCTTCGCGGTTGCCGATGATAAGCCGCAGCTCGATTTCCGGCCGACGTCGGCGGAAGGCGGCGAGGGCCATGGGGGCGAAGTATTTGGCGGTGGAGACCACCCCCACCACCACCGAACCGCGCTCGGGGCTCTTCAGTGCCGCAATGGCCCGCTCCGCCTCCGACAAGGCACGCGCGATGCGCTCCTGAGCGGAAAGAAGCTCCTGTCCAGCGGCGGTCGGTCGCAGACGGCCGTCCACCCGCTCGAACACCGGGACGCCGATGTCCTCCTCCAGCGCCTTCATCTGAGCAGTGACGGCGGGCGGGCTCAAACCCATGTCCTGCGCGGCTTTGGCATAGGAGCCGGAGGCCGCGGCGAGAGCCACGAGGCGGAGCTGTCGAAGGGTCCAGTGAGGCGCCACTTCAGATTTCCTGAATGCCTACTTCATATCATTTAAATTTACCTGAAATCGGCGCGGGGGCAAGGTCACCTCAACAAACAGGAGGGCCGCCATCATGGGTGCCGACGCCGCCATCGGGCAGATCAAGGACGCCAAGAAGAGGTACGCCGCAGGCGTGCTGAAATATGCCCAGATGGGCTATTGGGATGGCGACTACCAGCCCAAGGACACCGACATCCTCGCGCTGTTCCGCGTCACCCCCCAGGACGGCGTGGACCCGGTCGAGGCCGCCGCCGCCGTCGCCGGTGAAAGCTCCACCGCCACCTGGACCGTGGTGTGGACCGACCGCCTCACCGCCGCCGACATGTACCGCGCCAAGGCCTACAAGGTGGAGCCGGTGCCGGGGCAGCCGGGTCAGTATTTCTGCTGGGTCGCCTATGAGCTCGACCTGTTCGAGGAAGGCTCCATCGCCAACCTCACCGCCTCGATCATCGGCAACGTCTTCTCCTTCAAGCCGCTGAAGGCCTGCCGCCTAGAGGACATGCGCCTCCCCGTCGCCTATGTGAAGACCTTCCGCGGCCCGCCCACCGGTATCGTCGTGGAGCGCGAGCGCCTCGACAAGTTCGGCCGCCCCCTTCTGGGCGCCACCACCAAGCCGAAGCTGGGTCTTTCTGGCAAGAACTACGGCCGCGTGGTCTACGAAGGCCTCAAGGGCGGCCTCGATTTCGTGAAGGATGACGAGAACATCAATTCTCAGCCCTTCATGCACTGGCGTGACCGCTTCCTTTACTGCATGGAAGCCGTCAACAAGGCGCAGGCCGAGACCGGCGAGGTGAAGGGGCACTACCTCAACATCACCGCCGGCACCATGGAAGAGATGTACCGCCGCGCCGACTTCGCCAAGGAGCTGGGCTCCGTGGTGGTGATGGTGGACCTCATCGTCGGCTGGACCGCCATCCAGTCCATCTCCAACTGGTGCCGCGAAAACGACATGCTGCTGCACATGCACCGTGCGGGCCATGGCACCTATACGCGCCAGAAGGGCCACGGCATCTCGTTCCGCGTCATCGCCAAGTGGCTGCGCCTCGCCGGCGTCGACCACCTCCACACCGGCACCGCGGTGGGCAAGCTGGAAGGCGACCCCATGACCGTGCAGGGCTACTACAACGTCTGCCGCGAGGACGTGACCAAGACCGACTACACCCGCGGCATCTTCTTCGATCAGGACTGGGCGGGCCTGCGCAAGGTCATGCCGGTGGCCTCGGGCGGCATCCATGCCGGCCAGATGCACCAGCTCATCGACCTGTTCGGCGAGGACGTGGTGCTTCAGTTCGGCGGCGGCACCATCGGCCATCCCGACGGCATCCAGGCCGGCGCCATCGCCAACCGCGTCGCGCTGGAAACCATGATCCTTGCCCGCAACGAGGGCCGGGACATCAAGAACGAAGGCCCGGAAATCCTGGTCGAGGCCGCCAAGTGGTGCCAGCCGCTGCGCGCCGCCCTCGATACCTGGGGCGAGGTGACCTTCAACTACGCCTCCACCGACACGTCCGACTTCGTGCCCACCGCGTCCGTCGCCTGAGGAGAAGAGACATGCGCATCACCCAAGGCACCTTCTCCTTCCTGCCCGACCTCACGGCGGCCCAGGTCAAGGCCCAGATCCAGTATGCGCTGGACCAGAACTGGGCGGTCTCGGTCGAGTACACGGACGATCCCCATCCCCGGAACACCTATTGGGAGATGTGGGGCCTGCCCATGTTCGACCTGCGCGATGCCGCCGGCGTCTATGGCGAGGTCGAGGCCTGCCGCACCGCCCATCCCGGCAAGTATGTGCGGGTGAACGCCTTCGACTCCAATCGCGGGTGGGAGACGGTGCGCCTCTCCTTCATCGTCCAGCGTCCGGAGAAGGAAGACGGCTTCCGCCTCGACCGCACCGAAGGGCCGGGCCGCACCCAGCGCTACGCACTCCAGCACCGGTCCTACGCGGCCGGCTGATCTGACCACCCATTTCGAGCTTCACCAGCGCGGCCGTTCCCACCGCGCCACTTAACGCCGAGGTTCGAGTCATGCTCGATGTTGCCACATCCGCACCGTCCGCCGCGTTGCCGGCTGAGGCTGCCGAGGGCAGGCTCGACCTCGGCGCTCTCTTCACCGAGAGCGAAGTCCCCGAATTTCTCGCCGAGCTGGACGAGGGCCTGATCGGGCTCAAGCCCGTCAAGCGGCGCATCCGCGAGATCGCCGCCCACCTCGTCATCGGCCGGGCCCGCGAAAAGCTGGGCCTCACCTCCGGCGCGCCGACGCTGCACATGGCGTTCACCGGCAATCCCGGCACCGGCAAGACCACGGTCGCGCTGAAAATGGCGCAGATCCTCCACCGCCTTGGATATGTGCGGCGGGGTCATCTTGTCTCGGTGACGCGGGACGATCTCGTGGGCCAATATATCGGCCACACGGCACCGAAGACCAAAGAGATTCTTAAGAAGGCCATGGGCGGCGTCCTGTTCATAGACGAGGCTTATTATCTGTACCGGCCCGAGAACGAGCGGGATTACGGTCAGGAAGCCATCGAGATTCTGCTCCAGGTGATGGAAAACCAGCGGGACGATCTCGTGGTGATCCTCGCGGGCTACAAGGACCGCATGGACCGCTTCTTCGAGAGCAATCCCGGCTTCCGCTCCCGCATCGCCCACCACATCGACTTCCCGGACTATGAGGACGCCGAGCTGGTGGAGATCGCCAAGACCATGGCGGCCGATGCCGACTACACCTTCAGCCCGGAGGCCGAGGTCGCGATCGAGGAATATGTGGCCAAGCGCCGGCTCCAGCCGAACTTCGCCAACGCGCGCTCGATCCGCAACGCTTTGGACCGCATGCGGCTGCGCCAGTCGCTGCGGCTGTTCGAGAGCGGCGGGCTCGCCGACCGCGCTGCCCTGTCGACCATTTCCGAGGGGGATGTTCGCGCCAGCCGGGTGTTTGCCGGCGGCATCGACGCCCCGGACTACAAACCCCAGACGGAATAATCCGCTTCGGGACCGGAAGACGACCAAAAATAAAACCTGTGACGGCCCGCCGAACGGGCCGCGCGGAGGAGCCCTCAGGGAGATCTGCCATGTTGGAGCCGAACGCAGACCATCGGGCCGCAGTTGCCCAGGCTGCAGGTGTCGCAGCCTCGCGTATCACGCTCACCGTCATGCTCGACGAGTGGGCGGGTGCGGATGCCCGCCGCCGTGCCGTCGCTGATACCGTCTGCGCCCTCGCCACCGGTTGCGCGTCGCTGGCCGCAGCCATCGCCGAGGGGCCGCTCGCCGGCGATCTCGCCCGCACCCTCTCCTCCGGCGAGGCCGGCGAAGGCCAGAAGGCGCTGGACGTCATCTCCAACGACATCGTCATCGGCGCACTGAAGGCGGCGCCGGTCGCGGCGGTGGCGTCCGAGGAGAATGACGCCCCGGTCCTGCTCGATGCCACCGCGCCGCTGCTCGTCGCCATCGATCCGCTGGACGGCTCGTCCAACATCGATACCGACATCTCGGTCGGCACCATCTTCGCCGTCTTCCCGCGTCCCGAAGGCGCCGACGCGTCCGAACCCTCTGCCTTCCTGCAGAACGGGCGGGACATGCTGGCCGCCGGCTATGTGATCTACGGCCCCCACACCGCGATGATGCTGACGCTCGGCGCCGGCACCTGGCACTTCGCCCTCGACCGCGCCGGCCTCTTCCGCCTGGTCAATGCAGAGGTGAAGGTGAAGGAGGGCGCGGCCGAGTTCGCCATCAACATGTCCAACTACCACCACTGGGACGTGCCGGTGCGTGACTATGTGGATGACTGCCTCGCCGGCAAGAAGGGGCCGCGGGAGCGCGACTTCAACATGCGCTGGGTGGCCTCCATGGTGGCGGACGCGCATCGCATCTTCCAGCGCGGCGGTATCTATCTTTATCCGGGCGATGGCCGGAAGGGCTACACCCACGGCCGCCTGCGCCTTCTCTATGAGGCCTTCCCGGTCGCCTTCCTGATGGAGCAGGCGAGCGGTTCGGCCACCGACGGCCGGGGCGCCATCCTGGACCTTTCCGCCACCGGCCTGCACCAGCGCGTGCCGTTCATCTTCGGCTCCCGCGACGAGGTGGCCCGGGTCTCCCGCTATCACCTGGAGCCGAACGGCCATGGCGAGCGCTCGCCGCTGTTCGCGCGGCGCGGACTGTTCATCTGAACCGCGCCCCCTGATCTCCGAGATTCGAGCACACCATGTCCATCAAGCACCCCATCATTGTCGTCACCGGTTCGTCGGGCGCGGGAACGACCTCCGTGAAGCGGACCTTCGAGCAGATCTTCTATCGCGAGAAGGTCAAGGCGGCCTTCGTGGAAGGCGACAGCTTCCACCGCTACGACCGCTATGAGATGCGCGAGCTGATGGCCGCCGAGGCGGCCAAGGGCAACAAGCACTTCAGCCACTTCTCGCCCGAGACCAACCGGCTCGACGATCTGGCCCAGCTGTTCAAGGACTACGGGGCGACCGGCTCCGGCCGCTTCCGGCACTATGTCCACGATGCCGGCGAAGCCAAGCTGTACAATACCGAGCCCGGCCGCTTCACCGACTGGGAAGATCTGGAGCAGGGCACCGACATCCTCTTCTACGAGGGGCTGCACGGGGCGGTCGTCACCGACGAACTGAATCTTGCCCAGCATGCCGACCTGAAGATCGGCGTGGTGCCCGTGATCAACCTGGAGTGGATCCAGAAGATCCACCGCGACAAGGCCACCCGCGGCTACACCACCGAGGACGTGACCGACACCATCATGCGGCGCATGCCCGATTACGTGCGCTACATCTGTCCGCAGTTCACCGAGACCGACATCAACTTCCAGCGCGTGCCGACGGTGGACACCTCCAACCCGTTCGTCGCCCGCTGGATCCCGACGCCGGACGAATCCATGGTCGTGATCCGCTTCCGCGACCCGCACGGCATCGATTTCCCCTATCTGCTGTCGATGATCCACAACAGCTTCATGTCGCGGGCGAATTCCATCGTCATCCCGGGCAACAAGCAGGATCTCGCCATGCAGCTCCTGCTGACCCCGCTCATCATGAAGCTGATGGACAGGAAGCGCCGCGCCGGCTGAGCCGGGCGCGAAGCTCCCCTCCCCCGCGCCGGGGGGAGGGTGAGGGGGGAGGGCGGCACGTTCTTGAGCCCCGAAGCCCGGGCGACCTTGGACGCGTGGCTGCTGCCCTCCCCCCACCCTTTCCGGACCGGAGCCGAGCGCTTCTTCCGGCAAGAGATGGCGCGCGTTTTGCGTAACTGACAATTGGCAGGCCCTTCCGACCACCCGGCGACGCCCGGGGTGTTGCGCGGGGTCACGAGCCGGAGGGAGAAAACAATGACCGCCCACGCCGCTGCACTCGCCGCTGCCGACGCTCCGGCGCCTGTCGACCGTTCTCCCGGCGCGCTCGGCTGGCCGGTGACGGCGGCCCTGCGCGCCCTCGCCATGGACGGCGTGGAGCAGGCGAAATCGGGCCATCCCGGCGCCCCCATGGGCATGGCCGAGATCGCCGCCGTGCTCTGGCGCGAGCATCTGCGGCATAATCCGGCAGACCCCTCCTGGCCCGACCGCGACCGCTTCGTGCTCTCCAACGGGCACGGCTCCATGCTGATCTATGCCCTGCTTCACCTCACCGGCTACGATCTGCCCATCGCCGAGCTGAAGCGCTTCCGCCAGCTGCATTCGCGCACCCCCGGCCATCCCGAACTCGGCATGACGCCGGGCGTGGAGACCACCACCGGTCCGCTCGGCCAGGGCCTTGCCAATGCGGTGGGCATGGCCATCGCCGAGAAGACGCTGGCCGCCCAGTTCAACCGGCCGGGCCTCTCCATCGTCGATCACCGCACCTTCGTCTTCCTCGGCGACGGCTGCCTGATGGAGGGCGTGAGCCACGAGGCGTGCTCGCTGGCCGGGCGCCTCGGCCTCGGCAAGCTCGTCGCCTTCTATGACGACAACGGCATCTCCATCGACGGCAAGGTCGAAGAGTGGTTCCCGGACGACACCCCGGCCCGCTTCGCCGCCTACGGCTGGCAGGTGATCCGCAACGTGGACGGCCACGATCCCGCCATGCTGCGCGATGCGGTCGAGGCGGCGCTGTCCGAGACCGGCAAGCCGACGCTGATCTGCTGCAAGACCACCATCGGCCGCGGCGCGCCCACCAAGGAAGGCCACCAGGACACCCACGGCGCCCCGCTCGGCGCCGAGGAGATCGCCCGCACCCGCGCCGCCATGGGCTGGGACCACGCGCCCTTCGAGGTGCCCGAGGACATCTACGCCTTGTGGGATGCCCGCCGCTCCGGCGCGGCCCGCCAGTCGGCCTGGGACGCGCGCATGGAAGCCTATGAGCGCGCCTATCCGGCGGAAGCGGCCGAATTCCGCCGCCGGCTCAAAGGCGACCTCTCCCCCGCCTTCGCTGAGACCTACGCGGCGGCCCTGAAGGCCACCGTGGAGAAGGCGGAGACGGTGGCCACCCGCAAGGCTAGCCAGCTGGCCCTTGCCGCCCTCGCCCCGGCGGTGCCGGAATTCCTGGGCGGCTCGGCGGACCTCGCCCATTCCAACCTCACCACCTTCCCCGGCGCCGTGCCGATCACCCGCGATCCCGCCGGCAACCAGATCTTCTACGGCGTGCGCGAGTTCGGCATGTCGGCGATCGCCAACGGCATCGCGCTGCACGGCGGGTTCATCCCCTTCGTCGCCACCTTCCTCGTGTTCTCGGATTACGCCCGCAACGCCATGCGCATGAGCGCGCTCATGGGCCAGCGGGTCATCTACATCCTCACCCACGATTCCATCGGCCTCGGCGAGGACGGCCCCACCCACCAGCCGGTGGAGCATGTGGAGAGCCTGCGCCTCATCCCCAACCTCGACGTGTGGCGGCCCGCCGACACGGTGGAGACGCTGGCCGCCTGGCACGCCGCCCTGACCCGCACGAATGGCCCGAGCGCCTTCATCCTGTCGCGGCAGAACCTGCCGTGCTGGCCGCGTGACGCGGCGCAGATCGAAGGTATCGAGGCCGGTGCCTACGTGCTGCGCGAGAGCGAGGGCCTCGCCCGTGCCGTGCTCGTCGCCACCGGCTCGGAAGTGAAGCTGGCAGCGGCGGCGGCGGACCTGCTCGATACCGCGGGCATTCCCACCCGCATCGTCTCCATGCCCTGCCGTGAGCGCTTCGAGGCGCTGACCGAGACCGAGCGCGCGGCCCTCTTCCCCAAGGGCGTGCCGGTGGTGGCGGTGGAAGCGGGCGTCACCCGCGGCTGGCGCGGCCTCTCCGGCACCCGCGCCGACGGCATCATCGCCATCGGCATCGACCGCTTCGGCGAATCGGCACCGGAAAAGGACCTGTGGCCGCTGTTCGGCTTTACACCGGAAGCTGTGGCCGACGCGGTGCGCCGCGCGGTAGGGTAAGCGCCAATGAAGGCCTCTCCCCTGCGGGGGACGGCTGGGCGGGGGCGCCACCGGACGAAACGATCGACCCGGCCCGCGCCGGGTCCGCCGGACCGGTGAAGGCGACGGACAGCAGCCAAGCAGCACCGTGAACCCGGCACAGGCCGGGGATGACGGTGCGGACGGAACCATGGCGCGCGCATCGCGGCGCCGACCTGAACTTTGAAGAGGAGAGGACTATGGCCCTCGTTTCCATGCGCCAGCTGCTCGACCATGCGGCGGAGCATTCCTACGGACTGCCGGCCTTCAACGTGAACAACATGGAGCAGGTGAAGGCGATCATGGACGCCGCCCGCGCCACCGCGTCGCCGGTCATCCTCCAGGGCTCGGCCGGCGCCCGCAAATACGCCGGCGAAGCCTTCCTGCGCCACCTCATCGCCGCTGCCGTGGAAGCCTATCCCGAGATCCCGGTGGTGATGCACCAGGACCATGGCGCCTCCCCGGCCGTCTGCATGGGCGCCATCAAGTCCGGCTTCTCCTCCGTGATGATGGACGGCTCCCTGAAGGAAGACGGCAAGACCCCGGCGGACTACGACTACAACGTCTCCGTCACCGCCAAGGTGGTGGAGCTGGCCCATGCGGTGGGCGTGTCGGTGGAAGGCGAACTCGGCTGCCTCGGCTCGCTGGAGACCGGCAAGGGCGAGGCCGAGGACGGCCATGGCGCCGAGGAGGCCCTCGACCATTCCAAGCTGCTCACCGATCCGGACGAGGCGGCCCAGTTCGTGAAGGCGACCCAGTGCGATGCGCTGGCCATCGCCATCGGCACCTCCCACGGCGCCTACAAGTTCACCCGCAAGCCCACCGGCGACATCCTCGCCATCGACCGCATCAAGGCGATCCACCAGCGCATCCCCACCACCCATCTGGTGATGCACGGCTCGTCCTCGGTGCCGCAGGAGCTGCTTGAGGAAATCCGCACCTATGGCGGCGACATCAAGGAGACCTACGGCGTGCCGGTGGAAGAAATCCAGGAAGGCATCCGCTACGGCGTGCGCAAGGTGAACATCGATACCGATATCCGCCTCGCCATGACCGCCGCCATCCGCCGCGTCGGCGCCAAGAACAAGAGCGAGTTCGATCCGCGCAAGTTCATGGCCGCCGCCATGGAAGAGGCGAAGAAGGTCTGCATCGCCCGCTTCGAGGCCTTCGGCTCCGCCGGCAAGGCCGAGAAGATCCGGGCCATCGAACTGGACGAGATGGCCAAGCGCTATGCGTCCGGCGAGCTGGCGCAGGTGGTGCACTGAGGGGACGGCTGGCGCCCACCCGGCGCCGTGCCTATAGAAGTGCCTGAGGCAGCCACGGCTGCCTCATTCCCCGGACAAGCGACAGCGCAGTTGGAGCGCTGATCCGGGGTCCAGGGAAAGGTCCTGCGCAGCAGGCTCACGTCTGCGAGGGTCATGAAGGGAGCCGCCTTCGGCGCAATATTGCGCTGGGCCCCGGCTCTCCTTCCACTGACGCTCCAGTCGGCCAGGGCACGAGACCGCGCCCCGCCTATCCAGTCGTTAAGGAGAGATCCCCATGGCCCGCGCCTATCCCATCATCGCCCCCTCCATCCTCTCGGCGGACTTCACCCGCCTCGGCGCCGAGGTGGATGCGGTGCTCGAGGGCGGCGCCGAGTGGATCCATTTCGACGTGATGGACAACCATTACGTCCCCAACCTCACCATCGGCCCGCTGATCCTCCAGTCCCTGCGCAAGGCGACCAAGGCGTTCGTGGACGTGCATCTGATGGTGAAGCCGGTGGACGGCATGATCGAGGCGTTCGCAGGCGCCGGCGCCGACCTCATCTCCTTCCACCCGGAAGCGTCCGAGCATGTGGACCGCTCGCTCCAGCTCATCCGCTCCAAGGGCGCGAAGGCCGGCCTGGTGCTGAACCCGGCCACTCCCCTCTCGGTGCTGGACTACACGCTGGATGCGCTGGACCTCGTGCTCGTCATGTCGGTGAACCCCGGCTTCGGCGGGCAGGCCTTCATTCCCTCGGCGCTGGACAAGCTGAAGGCCATCCGCGAGCGCATCGACGCCTCGGGTAAGGACATCCGGCTGGAGATCGACGGCGGGGTGAAGGTGGACAATATCGGCGCCATCGCCGCGGCCGGGGCGGACACCTTCGTCGCCGGCAGCGCCATCTACGGCGCCAAGGACTATGCCGCGACCATCGCCGCCATGAAGCGCGAAATCGCCGCCGCCACGGGCACCGCCGCTGCGGCCTGAGGCTGGCTCAAGCCCGCGCGGCGCCTGAGCGAAGCAATCGGCACCGGTCCAAGACCGGGACCGTCGGTATCAGTGCCCCGGCCGGCGCGGCGCGACGATCTCGCCCCGCGCCCGCTCTGCCCGCTCGATCAGATATTTCGCCACCAGCGTGAACAGGGCGACGCCCGCCAGCACCGTCGCGGCGGCAAAGGCGGCGACGGCGTGGCTGTCCTGATAGAGCAGCTCGATCTGCAACGGCAGGGTGGAGGTCTGGCCGCGGATGTTGCCGGAGACGATGGAGACGGCGCCGAACTCGCCCATCACCCGCGCATTGCACAGGGCAGCGCCGTAGAGCAGCGCGAACTTCACGTTGGGCAGGGTGACGAGCCGCAGCACGTCGAAGCCCGAGGCGCCGAGACTGACCGCCGCCTCCTCCTCGTCCCGCCCCTGCGCCATCATCAGCGGCACCAGTTCGCGCAGCACGAACGGCGCGGTGACGAACAGGCTGGCGAGAATGATGGCCGGCACGGCGAACATGATCTTGATGTCGTGTGCCTGCAGAAACGGCCCGAACAGCCCCTGCGCCCCATAGACGAAGAGATAGGCGACGCCCGCCACGATGGGCGAGATGGAGAAGGGCAGCTCCGCCACCGCCAGCAGCAGGTTGCGCCCGCGGAAGGAGAATTTCGTCACCGCCCAGGCGGCGGCGATGCCGAAGGCGGTGTTGAGCGGCACGCAGATGAGGGCCGTCAGCAGCGTCAGCCCCACCGCGTGCAGCGTATCCGGCCGGGCGAGCGCTTCGAGATAGGTGGGCACGCCGCGCGCGAACGCCTCGGCGAAGATGACGGCCAGCGGCGCGATGAGCGCCAGACCGGTGGTCGCCAGCACCAGCGTGAGAATCACCGCGCGCGTCACCGCGCCGTCGCCGACGCGCAGGCGGTGGCGGTTCACGGGACGGGCCATCAGGCATCCCCCATCGCAAACTTCTGATGCCACGCCTGCACGGCGTTCACGATCAGAAGCATGATGAAGGCGAGGCCCAGCATGGTGACGGCGATCGCCGCGGCGGCGGCGTAGTCATATTCCTCCAGCCGGATGAAGGTGAGCAGCGCCACGATCTCGGTGCGGAACGGCTGGTTGCCGGCGATGAACACCACCGCGCCGAACTCCCCGAGCGAGCGGGCAAAGGCCAGCGACGTGCCGGCGAGGAAGGCCGGGAAGATGGTGGGGAAGATGATGCGGCGGAAAATGGTGAGGTCGCTCGCGCCCAGCGTCGCGCCCGCCTCCTCCAGTTCCGGCTCCATGTCCTCCAGCACCGGCTGCACCGTGCGCACCACGAAGGGGATGGAGGTGAAGGCCATGGCACAGACGATGCCGGCCGGGGCGTAGGCCACCTGTATCCCCCACTGCGCCAGCGGCGCGCCGAACCAGCCGTTCTTGGCGAACAGCGCCGTCAGCGCGAGGCCCGCCACCGCCGTGGGCAGGGCGAAAGGCACGTCCACCATGGCATCCAGCAGGCGCTTGCCGGGGAATTCGTAGCGCACCAGCACCCAGGCGAGGGCGAGGCCATAGATGGCATTGAACAGCGCCGCCAGCGCCGCTGTGGTGAGCGTCACCTGGAAGGAGGCGAGCGTGCGCGGCGAGGTGATGATGGCGATGTAACGCTCGAAGCCCACGTCCGCCGCCTTCAGCAGCAGCGCGCCGATGGGCAGGAGCACAATGAGGCCGAGATAGAGCAGTGCGAGGCCGAGCGAGAGCCGAAAGCCCGGAATGACGCTGCGGCGGGGCTGGCGGCTCAGCATCGGCAGCGCGAAGCGAGGGCGGGGCATGGGCTCTTAAGGGGCATCTTGCGCTGGAAGGTCGGGCCGACGGCGCGGCATAGGGCCGTTATGGCGCGCACAAGCGGAAATGTCATGCTTGGCCGGGATAAAAATTAAACACCGATAAATCGCTGTGATTTCGCCGCACAAAAAAGGGCCGCGAGGCGGCCCCTTCCGTCTTCTCCTTCGGCCGAGGCTCAGAAGCCCGGCAGGTCGAAGGCGCCCGGCAGCGGCCAGCGCAGGCCGGTGATGGGGCCGGGGCCGGCGGCGGTGGGCCCATAGGTCGGGTAGAAATAGCCGGGCGGCAGCGCGTAATCGAGGTACGACTTGGAGCCGGGCTTCACCACCGTGCCGGCATCGAGATAGGAGCGGCGCTCCACCACGATGCGGTTGCGCTTCTTCACCGTCTGCGCCTCGGCGCTGTCGGCGGACGCGATGGAAAAGGCACCGGTGGTCGCCGCAATGGCTGCCGCCGCCAGCGACACCGAGAGCGCCGTCTTCAGGCCCGAACGGGCGAAAGCAGCGAAGGTGGTGAACGACGCGAAACCCATGGCATCCTCCCAGATCGGCGCAGGGCCGACCTTGACTGGATTAATAGACGTTTGTCCCCTGCGCAAGGAAACCCGCCTCCTCGGTGCCATGTTCCCGCCTTCTCGACGCCGGCGCGTTGCGTTGACGCAACAGTTCAATGCGCCGATGCCGTGCCCGATCGCGAATCTTCGATTTGCAAGGCCAGGGGGTTCGGCCTAAAAGCACGGTCTTCGGCCGCATGGGCCGAGACATCCGAGGAACATCATGGGTTACAAGGTCGCCGTCGTCGGCGCCACGGGCAACGTGGGCCGGGAGATTCTCTCGATCCTCGACGAGCGGGGTTTCCCCGCGGACGAGGTCGTCGCGCTCGCCTCGCGAAAGTCGCAGGGCGTGGAAGTCTCCTACGGCGATAAAACCCTGAAGGTGAAGGCGCTTGAGACTTACGACTTCTCCGACACCGACATCTGCCTGATGTCGGCCGGTGGAGCCGTGTCCAAGGAGTGGTCGCCGAAGATCGGCGCGCAGGGCTGCGTCGTCATCGACAATTCCTCCCAGTGGCGCATGGACCCGGACGTGCCGCTGATCGTTCCCGAGGTGAATGCGGACGCCATCGTCGGCTTCACCAAGAAGAACATCATCGCCAATCCGAACTGCTCCACGGCGCAGCTCGTGGTCGCGCTGAAGCCGCTGCATGATGCCGCGACCATCAAGCGCGTGGTGGTCTCCACCTACCAGTCCGTCTCCGGCGCCGGCAAGGATGCCATGGACGAGCTGTTCTCGCAGACCCGCGCCGTCTTCGTCTCCGATCCGGTGGAGCCGAAGAAGTTCCCGAAGCGCATCGCCTTCAATCTCATCCCGCAGATCGACGTCTTCATGGACGACGGTTTCACCAAGGAAGAGTGGAAGATGGTGGCCGAGACCAAGAAGATTCTCGACCCCAAGATCAAGCTCACGGCCACCTGCGTCCGCGTGCCGGTCTTCATCTCCCACTCCGAGGCGGTGAACGTGGAGTTCGAGAAGGAGCTGTCCGCGGACGACGCGCGCAAGATCCTGCGCGAGGCGCCCGGCATCCTCGTCATCGACACCCGTGAGCCGGGCGGCTATGCCACCCCCCACGAGGCGGCCGGCGAGGACGCGACCTACATCTCCCGCCTGCGCGACGACCCGACCGTGGACAACGGCATCGCCTTCTGGTGCGTGTCGGACAATCTGCGCAAGGGTGCCGCTCTGAACGCGGTGCAGATCGCCGAGGTGCTGGTGAACCGCAAGCTCATCACCGCCCGTTCCAAGGCGGCCTGAGCCTTCCGGCATTCTGGAAACTGACGAACGGCCCGCTTCGGCGGGCCGTTTGCTTTTGCGGGATCAGCGCGGCCGGGAGCGGGTCCGCTGCGCCACCGCGACCACCAGCGCCACGCCCGCGGCGAAGGCCACGGTTTCTGCGTCCGGCACCTCGCCATTGATGGGCCAGGCGAGTCCCACCGTCACGAAGGTCTGAAGGAGCTGCATCTGGCCGACGCGGGCGATGCCGCCCATGGCGAGCCCGGCATTCCAGAAGAAGAAGCCGATGAGCTGGCTGAAGAGGCCGAGATAGACCAGTGCCGCCCAGGAGGCGCCTGCCACAGTGCCCGCCCCACCCCATGGAAAGGTGAGGAGCGCGAGCGGCAGCGTCACCGGCAGGCAGAGGATCAGCATGAACGCGATCACCTCCCAGCCCGACATGGTGCGCGCGAGGCCGCCGGAGACCGCGTAGCCGATGGCGCAGGCGATGACGCCGAGGAACAAGAGGCTGTCGCCCATCCCCAGCGCGCCGCCCGCGCCGTTGCGCAAGGCGAAGGCCACCACCAGCCCGGCCCCCACCGCGCTCGCGGCAAACAGGCCGAGGCCCGGCCGCTCGCCGGCCAGCAGCATGGCCGCGATGGCCGTGCACAGGGGCAGAAGGCCGAGCACGATGCCGCCATGGGCCGCCGGCACCGTCTGGGTGGCGACGCCGATGGCCAGCGGGAACACGAAGATCAGGCAGGCGGAGGACACGGCGAGGCGCCACAGCACCTTGGGCTGGCCGAACGGCCACGGCCGGCGCAGCGCCAGCACCAGCCCGAGCGCCGCAAAGCCCGCCAAGGCGGCGCGGCCGAAGCTGATGAACCAGGGGCTGAAATCGTGCAGCGCGAAGCGGGTGAGCGGCAGCGTCGCGCCGAACATCACGACCGCGACGAAGCCGAGAAGAAGCCCGAGGGCCAAGCGTCGATCCATTGGG
Source organism: Xanthobacter aminoxidans (assembly GCF_043193615.1). NCBI lineage: Bacteria > Pseudomonadati > Pseudomonadota > Alphaproteobacteria > Hyphomicrobiales > Xanthobacteraceae > Xanthobacter > Xanthobacter aminoxidans. The sequence continues at coordinate 1,446,641 of NZ_JBAFUS010000001.1, forward strand.
CTCCCGAGGGCGCGATTCCAAGGCCGCTTCATTAGGGGCTGCGGGGGCGGAAAGACAGCGAAACCGCGTGATATGCCCATCAGCGGCCGTGATGTCGCGAAAATCACTGGTGAAAGGCCACCCCGCCGCCGCTATGGTGGCGCGCCGCGGACCCTTTGCCCTCGAAACGCGCGGCACCAAAGAGCGAGAACATGATCCAGTCCCAGCGTCCCGGCCACGACGTCGACCCCAAGCTGCTCGAAATCCTGGTCTGCCCCCTCACCAAGGGGCCGCTGGAATATGACCGCGAGCGCCAGGAGCTGATCTCCCGCGCCGCCCGCCTCGCCTATCCCATCCGCGACGGCATCCCGATCATGCTCGCCGACGAGGCGCGCCAGTTGGACGAAAGCGAACTCAACCGCTGAGGTCCGCCTCGTCCCGGGCGCTCCGCCTCTTGCAGTTCTGCGGCCGGCATGAATAAATAACAGACACGGCCTGGGGTGCCGCGCATCATGCGCGGCTGAGATCACACCCATCGAACCTGTCTGGATCATGCCAGCGTAGGGAGATGCCGATGAGCGAGAGCTTGTCGCAGTTTACATTCGCACCTTCATCGCAAGCCGGCTCTGCACCGGCGGGAAAGGCGAAACCGCGTGTGGCCCGTCCCCATGTGGCCATCGTGGGCGGCGGCGTCATCGGCCTCGCCCTCGCGTGGCGCCTCGCCGAGGCGGGTTGCCCGGTGGACCTGTTCGACGCCGGTGAGACCGGGCAAGGCGCGAGCCGCGCCGCCGCGGGCATGCTGGCCGCCTGCGCCGAGGCCGAGCCCGGCGAGGAAGGGCTGCTCACCCTCAACCGCGCCAGCCAGACCCTGTGGCCCGCCTTCGCGGCGGAGCTGGAGCATGCCTCCGGACAAGAGGTGGACCTGCGCACCGAAGGCACCATCACCATCGCCCTCACGGCGGACGATCTCGCTAAGCTGCGCCACCTATTCGCCTTCCAGCAGGGCCTCGGCCTGCCCGTCCAGTGGCTCACCGCCGCCGAGGTGCGTCGGCGCGAGCCCTATCTCGCCCCCCGCCTCGCCGGCGGCGTGCTGAGCCCGGAGGATCATCAGGTCGACAACCGCAAGGTTGCCGCCGCGCTGAAGATCGCCGCGCTGAAGGCCGGCGCGACGCTTCACGAACACACCCCGGTCAGCCGGGTTGAGACCGCCGGCGGCCGGGCCACCGGCGTCGTCACCGGCGAGACCCACCATGCCGCCGACGTGGTGGTGCTGGCCGCCGGCGCCTGGAGCCGGGGTGTGGACATTACCCCGGCGACGCCGTTGCCGGTGCGCCCCATCAAGGGGCAGATGCTTTCGCTGCGCATGGACCCGGCGGCACCCATCCTCTCCCACGTGCTGTGGGCGCCGGGCTCCTATCTCGTGCCGCGGCGCGATGGGCGGCTGATCCTCGGCGCCACCACCGAGGAGAAGGGGTTCGACACCGACCTCACGGCCGGCGGCCAGCTCGCGCTCCTCACCCATGCGTGGCGGGCGCTGCCGACGCTGGAAGAGCTGAGCATCGTCGAGCAATGGGTCGGCTTCCGCCCCGGCAGCCGGGACGATGCGCCCATCCTCGGCCCGAGCCCGGAGGTGGACGGCCTCGTCTACGCCACCGGCCACCACCGCAACGGCATCCTCCTTCTGCCGGTGACGACGCAGGTGATCGCCGACCACATTCTCAGCGGCACCATTGCGGACGTGGCCCGGCCCTTCGGCGCGGAGCGCTTCGGCCCGCCGCGCGCGGCGGCGGAGTGAGCGCCATGCTGGCCCTGAAGGTGAACGGCGCCGAGGAAGCGCATCCCGTCGCCACCGTTGCCGACCTGCTCGTCGCCAAGGGGCTTGAGCCGGAGCGCAAGGGCATCGCGGTGGCGGTGAACGGCGCGGTGGTGCCTCGCCGCACTTGGACCGACGCGCGCCTTTCCGCAGGCGACGCCGTGGAAATCATCGAGGCCAAGCAGGGCGGCTGAGCCCCGGCCGAACAGAACAGAGCGCTCGTGCGCGGGCGCCGGGAAGAAGCACCATGAGCGCGTTCGAAAATCCCAACGCCGATCCCCTCGTCATCGCCGGCCGCACCTTCTCGTCGCGGCTGTTCCTGGGCACGGCGGGCTATCCCAACCAGAAGGTCTTCCTCGATGCGCTGGCCGCCTCGGGCAGCGAGATGGCCACGGCCTCCATCCGCCGCATCAGCCTCGCCGGCTACGAGGAGAGCCTGACGGACCTCCTCACCGGCCGCGTGCACATCCTGCCCAACACCGCCGGCTGCCAGACCGCCAAGGATGCGGTGCTCACCGCCGAACTCGCCCGCGAGGCGCTGGAGACGGACTGGGTGAAGCTGGAGGTCATCGGCGACCGCGAGCTGCTCTATCCCAATGTGGAGGAGCTGCTGAAGGCCACCGAGGAGCTGGTCTCGCGCGGCTTCGTCGTCCTGCCCTATTGCAACGACGATCCCGTCACCTGCCAGAAGCTCGCGGACCTCGGCGCCGCAACCGTCATGCCGCTCGGCTCCATGATCGGCACCGGCCTCGGCATCGCCAATCCGCACATGATCGAGCTGATCTGCTCCCGCTCGCCCGTGCCGGTGGTGCTGGACGCGGGCATCGGCACGGCGTCCGACGCGGCACTTGCCATGGAGCTGGGCTGCTCGGCAGTGCTGCTCAACACCGCGGTCTCCAAGGCGCTCGATCCGGTGCGCATGGCGACCGCCTTCCGCCACGCGGTGGACGCCGGCCGCCTCGCCCGCCTCGCCGGCCGCATCCCGCGCAAGCTGCACGCGGAGGCCTCCAGCCCCGAGTTCGGTCTGGTCGGGAGCTGACCCCTGCCCCATCTGCCGACGCCGCCGCTGCTCCTCATCACCGACCGCACGCTGGCGCGGGGCGATCTGGCGGACGTGGTGGCCGCAGCCTGCGCCGGCGGGTGCAGATGGGTGAGCCTGCGGGAGAAGGACCTGCCGGCCGCAGCGCAGATCGCCCTCTTCGCCCGCCTGCGCGCCGTGACAGCCCCCTTCGATGCCCGCCTGACGCTGCATGGCCCGCCCGCGCTGGCGCAGGCCGCCGCTGCGGACGGCGTGCACCTCTCCGGCGGCGGGGATGCGAAGGCCGCACGGGCGCTCCTTGGGCCGGGGGCCTTGATCGGCCTGTCCACCCACACCCTGGCGGAGGCCACCGCCGCCGATCCGGCCGCGCTCGACTACATCACGGCGAGCCCCGTCTTCCTCACAAGATCCAAGCCGGGATACGGACCGGCGCTGGGGCTTGAAGGGCTCTCGGCCTTCGCCCGCACGAGCGCCGTGCCGGTGGTCGCGCTCGCCGGCATCGACGCAGAGACGGCGCCGGCCTGCCTCACCGCGGGGGCCAAGGGCGTCGCGGTCATGGGGGGAATCATGCGCGCGGACGATCCGCGAGCCGCCTTCGCCGCCCTGGCAGCAGCCGCGTCAGCCGCAATCTGATCCATCCCGGAACAGTATCGGCTTTTGCGAGTATCCCCAGCGCTGGTAAGCTTGGCCGCAGCGGAGGAACCGCCATACAAGGGGCAATTCAATGACCATCAATCGTCGCACGCTGCTTGCGGGCCTTGTCGCCTGCCCGGTCTGCGCCAACGCCGCCCGCGCTTCCGAGGGAGCGCACTGGACCTATGAAGGCCACGGCGGACCGCAGGAATGGGGTTCGCTCGAAAAGGGATTTTCGGCCTGCTCGGTGGGCAGCCAGCAATCGCCGATCAATCTCGAAGGCGCCGTCAAGGCGGAGAGCGCCGGCCCGGTGCTTGCCTGGAAGCCGTTCGCCTACAAGGTGGTGAACAACGGCCATACCATCCAGGCCGACGTGACCGGCGACGGGGGCACCGCCACCATGGGCGGCAAGACCTACGCGCTCAAGCAGTTCCACTTCCACGCGCCGAGCGAGCACGCGATCGACGGCAAGCGCACCGCCATGGAAGCCCATTTCGTCCATGCAGCGCCTGAAGGCGGGCTGCTGGTGGCCGGTGTGTTCATGGTGCCCGGCGCCGCCAATGCCGGCTTCTCCTCGATCATGGCTGCCGCGCCGCGCAAGACCGGGGACAAGACGCTGGCTGCGCCGCTTGATCCGGCCGGCTTCCTGCCGTCGGCGCGCGGCACCTATCGCTACGAGGGGTCGCTGACCACGCCGCCCTGCTCGGAAATCGTGGACTGGAACGTGTTCGGGGCGCCCATCGAGGTGGCGCAGGCGGACATCGACGCCTTCCGCGCCATCTTCCCCATGAACGCCCGCCCGCTGCAGGCGGTGAACCGGCGCTTCCTGCTGCGTCTCAACTGAAGCAGCGACTGGGACAAGGAGCGCCGCCACAGCGGCGCGCCTACACGCTTTTCACTGGGGGAGGACGCCACGCCCTCCCCAGCCGCATCAGGCGCGGCGTGCCGTCAGCTTCACTTGGCGATGAGCAGCAGAAGCTGCTGGCCGGCGGGGGAATCCAGCTCGGCCTCGGTCAGCTTGCCGTCCTTGTTGGCATCGGCATCGTTGAAGCGCTTGCGCACGATGATGAGCCACTCGTCCAGCTCCAGGGTCTTGTCGCCGTCCTTGTTCACGGCGGCCCAATCCTCGTCGGTCAGCCGGCCCTTGGTCTCGGCGGCCTCAAGGGTCTTGTCCTTGTCCGGATTGATGGCCTTGAAGACCTTGGTGCCGAGGTCGATGGCCTCGACGATCTCGACGGTGCTGTCCTTGTCCTTGTTGTACTTGCGAAGGAACTCCTTGCCGGTGAGGGCGAAGGCCGAACCCGTGGCGGCGAGCGAGACCGCGGCGACGACGCCGAGGGAAATCATCCTGCGCTTCATGGCAAACCTCCCATTGACAACCAGACTTGGATACTTCTGCGCTGATCCCAGCACAAGGATGCCAGTCGGCGTCTGAATGGCGCATGGGTTGAAAAAAAGGCCGGTGCAATGCACCGGCCCTTCGTTCTTCAGAGAAATCCGATCGCGTGGAGCGATCAGTCTTCCTTGTCCGCCTCCTCGGCGGTGTCAGCCGTGTCGGCGGCGCGCTGCTTCAGCGCGGCACCCAGGATATCGCCGAGCGAAGCGCCCGAATCCTGCGAGCCGAACTGGGCCACGGCCTCACGCTCTTCCGCGATCTCCATCGCCTTGATGGAGACCTGCACCTTGCGCGCCTTGCGGTCGAACAGGGTGACGCGGGCGTCGAGCTTGTCGCCGACCGAGAAGCGCTCGGGGCGCTGGTCGTTGCGGTCGCGAGCGAGCTCGGAGCGCTTGATGAAGGCGGAGAGGTCGGTGCCGGTGAGCTTCACCTCGATGCCGCCGTCCTTCACGTCGGTGACTTCGCAGGTCACGACAGCGCCCTTCTTCACCTCGCCCGCGTCGGCGAAGGGATCGCCGGCCAGCTGCTTGATGCCGAGGGAGATGCGCTCCTTCTCGACGTCCACGTCGAGCACCACGGCCTTTACCATGTCGCCCTTGCGGTATTCGTCGATCACCTGCTCGCCCGGACGGTTCCAGTCGAGGTCGGAGAGGTGGACCATGCCGTCCACATCGCCATCGAGGCCGAGGAACAGGCCGAACTCGGTCTTGTTCTTGACCTCGCCTTCCACCACGGCGCCGGGCGCATACTTCTCGGCGAAGGCCTCCCAGGGGTTCTGGAGGGTCTGCTTGAGGCCGAGGGAGATGCGGCGCTTGGCCGAATCCACTTCCAGCACCTGAACCTCGACCTCCTGGGAGGTGGAGACGATCTTGCCGGGGTGGACGTTCTTCTTGGTCCAGCTCATCTCGGAGACGTGGATGAGGCCCTCGATGCCGGGCTCCAGCTCCACGAACGCGCCGTAGTCGGTGATGTTGGTGACGCGACCCTTGAAGCGGGCCTCCACCGGATACTTGGCCTCGATGCCCTCCCAGGGATCGCCCAGAAGCTGCTTCATGCCGAGCGAGATGCGGTGGGTCTCGTGGTTGATCTTGATGATCTTGACCTTCACCGTCTGGCCGATGTTGAGCACCTCGGTCGGGTGGTTCACGCGGCGCCAGGCGATATCGGTGACGTGCAGCAGGCCGTCGATGCCGCCGAGGTCAACGAACGCACCGTAATCGGTGATGTTCTTGACCACGCCGTCGATGGCCTGACCCTCTTCGAGGTTCTGCACCAGCTCGTGGCGCTGCTCGGCGCGGGTCTCTTCCAGCACGGTACGGCGGGAGACGACGATGTTGCCGCGACGGCGATCCATCTTGAGGATCTGGAAGGGCTGCTGGTTGTGCATCAGCGGGCCGACGTCGCGGATCGGGCGGATGTCCACCTGGGAGCGCGGCAGGAAGGCCACGGCGCCGTCGAGATCGACGGTGAAGCCGCCCTTAACCTGATTGAAGATCACGCCGAAGACCTTCTCGTTGGCCGTGAAGGCCTTCTCGAGCTTGACCCAGCTCTCCTCGCGGCGCGCCTTGTCGCGCGAGAGGACGGCTTCGCCCATGGCGTTCTCGACGCGCTCGAGATAGACCTCGACCTCGTCACCCACCTTGATGGCGTTCTCGCGGCCGGGGCCGGCGAACTCGCGCAGGGCGACACGCCCTTCCGTCTTCAGGCCGATATCGATGATCGCCAGATCCTTCTCGATGGCGACCACGATGCCCTTGACCACCGAACCTTCATTGGTGTCGGCGCGGCCGAAGCTCTCGTCGAGCAGGGCGGCAAAATCCTCACGGGTGGTTTCTACGGCGGACATTCACGCTCCAGACTTGCTGCGCCGGCATCTCGTGTTGCGAGGCCCGAACCGCTCGGATGCCCGCCATTCCGAGGGAATGACGAACGGCCGCCGCAAAAGCGGCGGGCCGGCGCGAAGGCCGGGCGGCACAGGCGATGAATTGAGTGTCGATGCGCGCTCACAGAAAGCCAGGGCGGGCTGCCTCCGACGATCAGGACCGCGTATACCGCCGGTCCCTGCCCACCCGGGCGGCTCCCCGCTTGAGGGAGCGCGGCCACGAACCGGGCTCACATAGGGCAAAAACCCCGCTGGCGCAAGGGCTCGCGCAATCCTGCTCCCACAAGGCTGGCCGTCCGGAAGGCGCGCTCAGCGGCCGGGGGCGAGGAAGGCCGGGCTGGGCTCGGGCCACTCTACGCTGCCCGCGGGCTTGGCCTGGACGGCAGGGGCCACCTCCTCCCGCACCACCAGCACGGGAAGGCCGGAGTGGGTGAGCACCTTGGTGGTCTCGCTGCCCAGGACGACGGCCGACAGGCCCCGGCGGCCATGGGAAGCCATTACGATCAGGTCGCAGCCCTCGGCTTCGGCGGTGGTGATGATGCCGTGGAAGGGCTGGTCGTCCTCCACATGCACCTGCTTCGCCTCGACGCCCGCTGCGGCGGCGGTGGCGGCGGCCCGGGAGAGCACCGCCTCGGCCTTTCGCCCGGTCTGGCGCCGATATTCGGCTTCCGTATCGGCGATCTGGTCGGCTTCGGTGCTGAAGAGGTGGAAGCGCTCACTGGCGGTGACGATCACAAGCGCCGCGTGGAGCGCCGCGGCGAGCGCGACGGCGTGGGAGACCGCAAGGTCCGACAGCGCCGAGCAGTCGGTGGCGACGAGAATCTTCTTGTACATGGCTCCCTCCCGCAACGAGAGCCGAGATCATAGCAGCGGGGGGCGGCATAGCGGCTTGCGCGCCATCAAATCGCCGGGAGCGGAGAATGGGGCACCCGCCCCTCAGTCGGCTATGATCTTGACCTTCTCGCCATACTTCAGCCGGGCATTGGCATCGAGCCCGTTGAGGATGAGGAAGCGCTCCACCGGGCGGTCGGGCACCTGCATCTTGCCGGCGATCTTCTCCACATTGTCGCCGAGCCCCACCTGGACGATTCGCACGCGCAGCGGCTTCACCGTGTCCGCCTCTCCCGAGGAGACGCGGCGGAAGGTATCGGCGGCGGCGCGGAACTGCTTGTCCAGCTCCGGCGTCAGCTCGCGGGCGGCGAAGATGAGGCGGTAGACGTCCGAGCCGAAGCGGATGGCGAACATGCGGAACGACCACTGGTCGCCGCGCGCCACCGCCGTCGCCGCGCTGAAGCCGTTCACGGTGAGCGATTCGACCGTGTTGATCTCCACCCCGTCGATCCAGCCGGAGGAGAGATATTGCCCCAGGGACTGGTCGGCGGGGATGCGCACCGCATCGAGCCGCAGCGCCTCGCGCCCGGTCTGGGTGGCGCCGAGCACCGCCTGGGAGGTGTTCTCCAGCGAGAAGCCTTCCGGCGCCATGAAAGTGAAGCCGAGCTTGGGGTGCAGGAACTTGCGGCCGCGGACGAAGCCTTCCTTGGGATCGTCGCCGTAGACCATGCCGTTGATGACGCTGAAATAGGCGCTGCGGTCCCGCTCGCCGTCCGACGGCCCCGCCGCCGGGGCATATTGGCGGGCATTGGCGATGGCGATGGAGATACGCTCCGGCGTCGCCGGGTGGGACGACAGGAAGTCCATGTCCGGCGTGGTGGAGGACGAGCCGGAGAAGGCCGTGCTCTTCATCTCCGAGAAGCGACCCATATCGGTCAGGAAGCGCGAGGCGCCATAAGGGTCAAATCCCGCGCGCGCGGCGATGCCGACGCCGATGGCGTCCGCCTCCAGCTCCTGCCCGCGATTGAACGAGGCGAGCGTGCGCCGGCTCTTCTGCATGGCGAGGGCGCCGAGATCGGGATCGTTCACCACGTCGGAGATGACGCGGCTCACCAGCACCGCCTGCTTCACCTGGTCCTCGCGGATGGTGGCGTGGCGGGCGATGACATGAGCCATCTCGTGGGCGAGCACCGAAGACAGCTCGGACGTATCGTTGGCCAGCGCCAGCAGGCCGCGCGTCACGTAGAGCGAGCCGTCCGGCAGGGCGAAGGCGTTGATGGCCGGCGAGTTCAGAACGGTGACGCGGTATTTCAGGTCCGGCCGCTCGGAGGCCGCGACAAGGCGCTCCACCACCTTCTGGATCAGCGCCTTGAGCTCGGGATCGTCATAGGCCCCGCCATAGCTCGCCACGAGCTTTTCATGCTCGCGCCGCTGGCTGGGCGACATATCGGCGAATTCGGATGCCGCGCCGGTGGAGGCGAGCGGCACGCTCACCTGATCGAGGTCGATGCCAGCGCACCCGGTGAGCCACAGAGGGAGCGCGACGGCGGCACAGGCGAACAGCGCGCGCAGGCCGGAGCGCCGGGCAAGCGCGCGCGCAGGCGCTTCCGCCCGAACCCGCCTCGCCGCACCCTGCCCTCTCAGCGCCTCACGCACCCAGCACCTCATGCTTCCGTTCACCGCTCCCGGCGCCTCGACGGCAGCGCCTGTGCATCGGGCAGGTTTTCGACCTTGCCCTCGATGCGCAGCACCTCGCCCCGCCGCCGCGGCGCCATGGCCGGCCCACCTTCCTCGCGGACGACGCCCCTTACCTGGATAAGGGCTCCGCGCAAGATGGCAGGATCGAGCCTATCGCCCAAGATTGTGGCGAAATCCTCCCTCGTCAGCATGACAGTGAAATCTTGCTTCCAGCTTGCCCCGAAATTCAGAAAAATCCGGTCGCGTCCGCCGACGGCGAGCACCGTTCCTTCTGTAACGGAAAAAAGGCCGCGCCGTTCCGCCATGGCCTTTTCATCGCCGGCCGGGGCGACCGCCGAGGCCAGGCTCCAGATGCCCCGGCGGGCGATGCGCGCCTCTGCTTCGGCAGAAAGGCGCTGGGCGGCACAGAAGGTATCCCCTTCCGCCGTGGCATAGCCTGCCCCGGCCCGAACCAGCGCCGTGGCAAGATCCTCCCGCCGGGCGTCTCCCGCCGCCGGACAGACGAGCCGCGCCGTCCCGGCAAGACGGCCGTGACGATCGAGCGTGGCCGTGGCCGGCGTAACCGCGCAGCCATCGAGCACCGAAGCCGCCGCATCCGCGGCGACCGCGAGCATCTGCGGGTCGGGCGAGAGCCGGGTCGGCAAGGCGACGCCTTCCGGGGCGAGGCTCCGGCCGTCGGCAAGTGCGAGCGCCCCCGCATCGCTCCAGCGCGCCACGCTCCCGGCCGCATCCGTCCCGCCGCCTGCGCAATCGGTGGCCGCCGGGACGGCAGCCCTCTGCGCCGGGCGGGCGGCGGCAGGAGAGATGGTTTCGAGGATCAGCCCACCGGCAAGGGCCAGACCGCCCACCGCCAGAAGACGCGCCAGCGCCCGCAATGAATGCGTGTGGCTGCGCCCCCCTGCGCGCGCTGATGAATGGCCTAGCGTCATGCGGCAACGATAGCGGCAACCGCCCTCCGGATTGAAGGCCGGCCCGATCAACTGTCCTTACGCCGCCTTACGCCGGCGTCCGGCTCCCGCCTCGGACGGGGGAAGCCGCCATCCGGCCCCTTCCCTCCCGGCGTGCCGCGATTTAGAAGGAGGGCGTGTCCCGGTAGCTCAGCAGGATAGAGCAGCGGTTTCCTAAACCGCAGGTCAGGGGTTCGAATCCCTTCCGGGACACCATAGTTTTCAATGAATTAACCATGCTCTGCGCATCAGCGAACAGGTCGGCCTCGGCATGGCCTATGTCGGCCAGTGCGCAGACAGCGTGACGGTCAATGCCTTCCGGGCCAACCTGGCGCACCGCATCCAGCTGACGATCTGCGCCCTTGCGTCATGCTACTTGGTCGCATAGCTCGCAACGTGCATACCGCTCTGGTTGCAGAGACAAGGTTGGGGGCAAGAATGGGCAGGATCGGGCGCGTGGTGATCATGGCCGTGGTGCTGGCGGCTGTCGGCGGGTGTCAGCTCTCGAACCCGAGAATGATCGTGACTCCGCATGACCGGCCGTCGGGGCCGTTCCCCCAGCCGTGAACTGACGGCCGGGCGCGCCCTCAGAAGGCGACCGTCGTGCGCAGGCCCACCACCCAGGCGTTTTCATTGACGGGCGAGGTGTAGCCGCCGGGATCGATGACGTATTGCAGCGAGGCCTTCAGGTTCAGCCAGCCCGTTGCCTGAAACCCGTAATAGGCTTCCAGCACGTATTCGTTGTGCTGCACATAGCCCGGGCCGAGCCCCAGCCAGTTGGCCTCGGCCTGCGCGGTTGCGAGCCGCGGATTGATGCCGGTCGTTCCGATGGCGAAGCCGATGTCGTCATCGGGGCGGCCTGCGAACGTGCCGTGCTGCTGAAGGCCCCACGCCACCTGATAGAGTTGTGTGGAGGTCCGCGGGTCGGCATAGGTGAAGTTGAAGAAGCTCCACAATCCCTGCTTCGGGTTCGGCCCCTGGGCATTGCCGGTCAGCTGCTGGATGAAGGAAACATAGAAGCCGTAGCGCCCATAATCCTGGGCATAGGGCAGCCCCGAGATAAGCTGGGGCTGCCCGTTGATGCTCGTGACGGCGTTATCCGCGGTCGCGGTATCGAACCATCCCCCGATCTTGTAGGTGCCCGACAGATTCCAGAGCGTCGGCGTCCATTTCAGCTCCAGGGGCACCAGGGCCCCCTCGGAACCGGACGGCCAGCTGGGCAGCAGCGCCCACTTCGCCTGAACCGACAAATAGGTCTGGTTTTCGTCGTAGACGGCGGCTGAAAAGGTCAGGTCATCGGTGAGATGAACCTTCAGGACGCCACCCCACTGGCTCACCGGCCAGTTGAAGATGTAGTTCCCGGCTATATTTCCGGGAACCGAGCCGCAGAAGGTCAGATTGATGAAATCGCAGCGCTCGAAGCCGAAATCGGCGCCGACGGCGAGGCGGCCGACCTTGATGTCAACGGCGCCGTCGAACAAGGCCTGATTGTAGTGGAAGTCCACGAGGCGGACGATGTTGCCGCGGCCATAGACCTCGTTCATCAGCATCAGCGCCGGAATGTTGGCGACTTCCGCGAGGTTGTCGCCCCAGCGGCCCACGAGCGTGATGCCGAAGGTACCGCCGGTGATGTTGGCCAGCTTCTCCATGTCGAAGAGGGCCTGGATGGAGGCCTGGCCCGCATTGGCGCCCGTCTGCTGCGTACCGCCCGACAGGTTTCCGACCGTCTCGTTGACCAGCCCGCCGGAGATGTCGATTCCCTGCTCCTTCAGCCGGCTCCGCCCCAGATCCCCGAAGAGATAGGGTCGGGTCAGGAAATCGTCCGACGCGACAGAGGACGGTGCCGCCGTGCCGGCCGCTGCAAGATCGCCCGCGAGAGCCGGAGCCGCAGCGGATACCAAAAGCGCGGGAATGAGCGCGAGCCGTGTCTGCGCCGTCCGGCCGCAGGCACGGCGGCGTCGATCGTCAGATCGCCTCGGTCGCCTCATCCGCCCTATTCCCATCCAGAGAGCCTACAGAAAACGCAGAATCGCCTGCGTAGAATGCACGTTTCCGCGCCTGTCGGACCTGTCTGAACGAAAAGAAGAGCTAAATACCAACGAAGTCGCCGTCCCGTTACCACTCCGGCCAAGCTTCGATGGTCGACCGCGGGTTCATGCCGCCAAAATCACGGCGAACGGTCCGTCACGCGCCCGTCCGGGGGCATCGTTTCACAGCCGCCTGAGGCTCACCTCGGCCACTTCGTGGCGGCCGGCCTTGCGCAGGATGAGGTCGGCGCGCTGGCGGGTGGGCAGGATGTTGTCCTGCAGGTTGACGAGGTTGATCCGCCGCCAGATGGAGAGTGCGGTCGCCTGCGCCTCGTCGTCGGAGAGCTGCGAGTAGCGGTGGAAGTAGGAGAGCGGGTCAGTAAAGGCGGTCTCGCGCAGGCGCATGAAGCGCTCCACGTACCAGCGCTCGATCACGTCCTCGTCCCCGTCGATATAAACCGAGAAGTCAAAGAAGTCGGAGACGAAGGGGATCGCCTTGCCATCCTTCGGCGGGCGCGTGGTCTGGAGCACGTTCAGCCCCTCCACGATAAGGATGTCCGGCCGGTCGATCTCCACATACTGGTCGGGCATCACGTCGTAGAAGAAGTGCGAGTAGAGCGGCGCGCGCACCGGCCGGCGACCGGCCTTGATGTCGGTGAGGAAGCGCAGCAGCAGCGCGACGTCGTAGCTCTCGGGAAAGCCCTTCTTCTCCATCAGCCCCTCGCGCTCGAGGATGGCGTTGGGCAAAAGAAAGCCGTCGGTGGTCACGAGGTCCACCTTGGGCGTGTTGGGCCAGCGGGCGAGCAGCGCCTGCAGCACGCGCGCTGTGGTGGACTTGCCCACCGCCACCGAGCCGGCGACGCCGATGATATAGGGCATCTTCTGCTCGCCCGCCGCCTCGCCCTCACGGTGGTCGAGGAAGTGGCTCATGGCGCGGTAGAGCTTCTGCGTCGCCGCCACATAGAGCGAGAGCAGGCGCGAGAGCGGGAGGTAGATCTCCTCCACCTCCTTCATGGAGAGGCGGACGCCGAGGCCTTCCAGCCGTGCGATCTCGTCCGGCCGCAACGTCATGGGCGTGTCGCGGCGCAGCTTCGCCCACTCCTCGCGGGAGAAGGAGCGATACGGGGAGAGGCCGGGGTCGATGGGCCGGTCCATGATCGCGATGTCTCTGTCAGGCGGTGGGACGGGCGGCTTTTTCGGCGAGACCGGACTGGGCGGTCCTCCGCGCAAGCTCGGCATGAATGTCGGCGAGGCTCACGCCACGGGCCTTGAGCACCACCATCAGGTGGTAAAGCAGGTCGCTCGCCTCTCCGACGAGGTCCTTCTCGCTGCCAGAGACGGCGGCGATCACGGTCTCCACCGCCTCCTCACCCAGCTTCTGGGCGCATTTGGCGACGCCCTTGTCGAGCAGGGAGCGGGTGTAGGAGGAGCCGGCGTCCGCCGAGGCCCGCGCCGCGACGATGGCTTCGAGGTCGGCGAGGGAGAAGCTGTCGCTCATCGGGTCGGCCCCACAAAAAGGGTCAGGAACGAAGGCACTGAAGCATTTTCAGCGACTTGGGGAGCGGTTCGCATCAAGAAAATGCGAGAAACGGGTTAACCGGAAGCGCTGCGGCACCGCCGTTCCCGGCGCGGCTCAATCGAGCCGTACCGGAAGACCGGCCTCGGCCAGCCGGTCCTTGGCCTCGCGCACCGTGAAGGTGCCGAAGTGGAAGATCGAGGCAGCGAGCACCGCCGAGGCGCCGCCATCCCGGATGCCCTCCACCAGATGGTCGAGGATGCCGACGCCGCCGGAGGCGATGACCGGCACATGCACCGCATCCGCCACCGCCCGGGTCAGCGCGCAGTCGAAGCCCTGTCCGGTGCCGTCGCGATCCATGGAGGTGAGCAGGATCTCCCCGGCACCGAGGTCCACCACCTCACGGGCATACTGGATGGCGTCGATGCCGGTGGGATTGCGGCCGCCATGGGTGAAAATCTCCCAGCGGTCCGTCTCGCCCGGCAGCGACACCTTCTTGGCGTCGATGGCGACGACGATGCACTGCTCGCCGAACTTCTCCGCCGCCTCGCCCACGAAGGCGCGGCGGTTCACGGCAGCGGTGTTGATGGAGACCTTGTCCGCCCCGGCATGGAGCAGGGTGCGCACATCGTCCACCGTGCGCACGCCGCCACCCACCGTGAGCGGCATGAAGCACTGCTCGGCGGTGCGGCGCACCACGTCGAGGATGGTGCCCCGGTTCTCGTGGCTGGCGGTGATGTCGAGGAAGGTGAGTTCGTCGGCCCCGGCGGCGTCATAGGCGCGCGCGGCCTCCACCGGATCACCGGCGTCGCGCAGATCCACGAACTGGACGCCCTTGACCACGCGGCCGTCCTTCACGTCGAGACAGGGGATGACGCGGACCTTCAGCATGGCGCACCTATCGTCCCGCCACCAGCGCGAGGGCCTCGCGCGGGTCCAGTCGCCCGTCATAGAGGGCCCGGCCGGTGATGGCGCCTTCGAGCTTCTTCGCGCCCGGCGCGAGCAGTCCCTCGATATCCGCCAGGGAGGCGAGGCCGCCGGAGGCGATCACCGGCAGCGAGATGGCCTCGGCCAGCGCGATGGTGGCTTCGAGGTTGAGGCCCTTCAGCAGGCCGTCGCGGGCGATGTCGGTGTAGATGATGGCGGCGACGCCCGCATCCTCGAAGCGCCGGGCGATGTCCACGGCGGCAAGCTCGGACGTCTCCGCCCAGCCTTCCACCGCGACGTGCCCGTCGCGGGCGTCGAGGCCCACCACGATGCGGCCGGGATGGGCTTTCGCAGCTGCCTTCACGAAGTCCGGGTCGCGCACTGCGGCGGTGCCGAGGATGACGCGGGTGACGCCCTTCTCCAGCCAGCCTTCCACCGTGCGCATGTCGCGGATGCCGCCGCCGAGCTGCACCGGGATGGAGACCGTCTCGAGGATTCGGTCCACCGCCGCCGCGTTCACCGGCTTGCCGGCGAAGGCGCCGTCGAGGTCGACGAGATGCAGGTAGCGGAAGCCGAGGCTCTCGAACTCCTCCGCCTGGGCGGCAGGGTCGCGGTTGAAAACGGTGGCCCGCGCCATGTCGCCCTGTTCGAGGCGCACGGCGAGGCCGTCCTTGAGGTCGATGGCCGGAAAGAGGATCACGGATGCCACTTCAGGAAATTGGCGAGGAGCGCGAGGCCGAGGGTCTGGCTCTTCTCGGGATGGAACTGGGTGCCGGCGACATTGTCCCGCGCCACCGCGGCGGTGATGGTGCCGCCATAATCGGTGGTGGCGAGGAGGTCGATGCCGTCCGCCGGCTTGAGGTGGTAGGAGTGGACGAAATAGGCATGGAGCCCGGACGCGCCGGTGGGAATGCCGGCGAGCAAAGGGTGCTCGCGCGCGATTTCCAGCGTGTTCCAGCCCATGTGCGGGATCTTGAGGGTCGGATCGTTGGGGGTGATGCGGTCCACCTCGCCGCGGATCCAGCCGAGGCCCTCGGTGACGCCGTGCTCCAGCCCGCGCTCGGCGAGAAGCTGGAGGCCCACGCAGATGCCGAGGAAGGGACGGCCCCTGCCCTTCACCGCCTCGGTCATCGCCTCCACCATGCCCGGCACGGCATCCAGGCCCGCCCGGCAGTCGGCGAAGGCGCCGACGCCCGGCAGCACGACGCGATCGGCGGTGCGCACTACCTCGGGGTCGCTGGTGACGACGACGCTCTGGCCGGCATCATGGGCGAGGCTCTGCGCCGCACGCTCCATGGCCTTGGCGGCGGAATGCAGGTTGCCGGAATTGTAGTCGATGATGGCGACGGTCACGCCTCAGGCTCCCGGAAAGGCGCCGATGACGCCGGATGAGCCGCCCGGAACCGGGAAGGACGGGCGAATGGCCGGAAGGGCGGAGGCGGCGCGGGCCGCGGGAAACAGGCCGTCCCACTCGGCAAAGAAGCGATGTTCCGCCTCGTCCCGGTCGGCGGCGACCACCACGGCGGTCTCCTCATAGCCGAGGCGCTCCAGCTTGCGCTGCCGCAGGCGCGGCAATTCCAGGGCGAGGAGGACATGGAAGCCGATCATCACCGCGTTGCCGACCCCATCGGCGACGCCGACCCAAACTTCCGCGAGGCCCATGAGGACCATCACCGCCACATAGGCGGCGAACACCAGCCACAGGCGGAAGCGCAGCAGCACGATGGGGGCGAAGAACAGCGTCACCCAGGAGAATTTCTCGCGCACGAACACGGTGCGCCCCGCCGCCTGCTCGGCGGTGTCGCCGGGGACGGTGCGGGTCAGAACGGTCCAGCTGGCCATGGCTGCCTCGTCTCCTGCCTCGGTTCCTGCCTCGTCTCAGCCCGCCTCAGGTGCCCAGCGCGCCCTTGGTGGAAGGGATCTCCCCCGCCGCCGCCGGGTCCACCGCCACAGCCGCGCGCAGCACCCGGGCGAGGCCCTTGAAGCAGCTTTCCGCGATGTGGTGCGCGTTCACCCCGTACAGCGTCTCCACATGCAGGGTGACGCCGGCATTGGAGGCGAAGGCCTGGAAGAACTCCCGCACCAGCTCGGTGTCGAACTCGCCGATCTTCGGCACCGCGAACTCGGTGCGGAAGACAAGGAACGGCCGGCCGGAAATGTCGATGGCGACGCGGGTCAGCGTCTCGTCCATGGGCAGGAGCACGTCGGCATAGCGCGTGATGCCGCGCATGTCGCCGAGCGCCTTCTTGACCGCCTGGCCGAGCACGATGCCCACGTCCTCGGTGGTGTGGTGGAAATCGATGTGGAGGTCGCCCACCGCCTTGATATCGAGATCGAAACGGGCGTGGCGGCCGAGCAGGTCCAGCATGTGGTCGAGGAAACCGACACCGGTGGCGACAGACGTCCGCCCCGTCCCGTCGAGGTCGACGGCGAGCGTGACGCTGGTCTCCTTGGTCTCGCGGACGATTTCGGCCTTGCGCATGGAACTCCTCCAAGGCTGCGGCTTCTATCAGCAACCTCGCTGCAACGCCATATGGCGATGAGATGACGGCGCGCGCGACGGAATGCTACGCCTTTCCCAGCGTCACCCGCCTCGCGCCGACGCGCCAACTATGGCATAGCGCACCCGTCAACCCGACGGGGATCGCCGATGCCGACGACGCACAATGACGGGCTGGAGCTTGCGTATCAGGTCAGCGGCGAAGGCCCGCCCCTGCTCATCATCTCCGGCCTTTCGGCCGAGCGCTCCTTCTGGGCCCTGTCGCGCCCGCTGCTGAAGGGCTTCACCCTCATCGAGTTCGACAACCGCGACATCGGCAAGAGCCAGCGGGCCAAGGCGGCCTACACCGCAGCCGACATGGCCCGCGACGCCCTCGCCGTGCTCGATGCCTCGGGCTTCGAGAAGGCCCATGTCATCGGCCATTCCATGGGCGGCATGATCGCGCAGGAACTCGCCATCGCCGCGCCGCAGCGGGTGAACCGGCTGGTGCTCTCCAACACCATCGCCCGCAACGATCTCTACACCACCGAAATCATGCGGCTGTTCAAGGAGCTGCGGCTCCAGCTCGACAACGAGCTGACGTTCGGCGCGGCGCTCACGACCTTCGTGCTCGGCATGCGCACGCTGAACAAGATCCCGCTTTTTGCGGCGGTCCAGCAGTCGCTGGACGCCGGCCTCTACCAGGAGAAGGACGCCTTCATCCGCCAGGTGGGAGTCTGCGTCGGCTTCGACAGCCTTGCCCGCATCGGCACGATCACCGCGCCCACCCTCGCCATCTATTGCGACGACGACCGCCTGTTCTCCCCGGCCATGGTGCGCGAGGTGGCGAACGGCATTCCCGGCGCGAAGCTCGACGAGATCATCGACAGCGGCCACTGCCCCATGGTGGAGGCGCCGGAGAACTTCTGCACCACCGTGCGCACCTTCCTTGACGGAAACTGAGCGGGAAGCGAGTTGCGTCAGCCGCGGAAGCGCATAAGTAAGCCCCAAGCGGAGCACTTCATGCATTCCCCTGATACCATTTACGGCACCACCATCGTCACCGTCCGCAAGGGCAACCGCGTCGCCATCGCCGGCGACGGGCAGGTCACGCTCGGCCAGACCGTCCTCAAGGCCAATGCGCGCAAGGTGCGCCGGCTGGGCCGGGGTGACGTGATCGGCGGCTTCGCCGGCGCCACAGCCGACGCCTTCACGCTATTCGAGCGGCTGGAAGCGAAGCTGGAGCAGTATCCCGGCCAGCTGCAGCGCGCCGCCGTGGAACTCGCCAAGGACTGGCGGACCGACCGCTACCTGCGCCGGCTGGAGGCCATGATGATCGTGGCCGACGCCTCGGTGTCCCTCGTCCTCACCGGCACGGGCGACGTGCTGGAGCCGGATGCGGGCGTGGCCGGCATCGGTTCGGGGGGCATGTATGCCCTCGCCGCCGCCCGCGCCCTCCTCGACCGCGAGGAAGACCCGGAAGCGATCGTGCGCCGCTCGCTGGAGATCGCGGCGGACATCTGTGTCTACACCAACCGGAACATCGTCGTGGAAACCATCGGGTCCTGAGCGCCCCCGGCCCCCGCGATAAGGACTGCTGATTCCATGAGCGACTTTTCCCCCCGCGAGATCGTTTCCGAGCTGGACCGCCACATCGTCGGCCAGGCCAAGGCCAAGCGCGCGGTGGCCATCGCCCTGCGCAACCGCTGGCGCCGGCAGCAGCTGGACGAGAAGCTGCGCGAGGAGGTTCTGCCCAAGAACATCCTGATGATCGGCCCCACCGGCGTCGGCAAGACCGAGATCTCCCGCCGCCTCGCCCGCCTTGCCGGTGCGCCCTTCCTGAAGGTGGAGGCCACCAAGTTCACCGAGGTCGGCTATGTCGGCCGCGACGTGGAGCAGATCGTGCGCGATCTCGTGGAGGTCGGCATCGGCCTGACCCGTGAGGCCAAGCGCAAGGACGTGCAGGCGAAAGCCCACCTCAATGCCGAGAACCGCGTGCTGGACGCCCTCGTCGGCGCCACCGCCTCGCAGGCGACCCGCGACGCCTTCCGCAAGAAGCTCCGTGCCGGCGAGCTGGACGACAAGGAAGTCGAGATCGAGGTACAGCAGGGCGCGCAGGGCATGCCCATGTTCGAGATTCCCGGCATGCCCGGTGCGCAGATGGGCGCCATCTCGCTGGGCGACATGCTGGGCAAGGCCTTCGGCGGCCGCGCCAAGCCGCGCCGCGTCACGGTGAAGGAGGCTCACCCCCTTCTCCTCACCGAGGAGGCGGACAAGCTGCTCGACCAGGACGCCATCACGCAGGAAGCCATCCACGCGGTGGAGAACAACGGCATCGTCTTCCTCGACGAGATCGACAAGATCGCCGGGCGCGAGGGCCGGTCCGGGGCTGACGTCTCCCGCGAGGGCGTGCAGCGCGACCTGCTGCCGCTCATCGAGGGCACCACGGTCTCCACCAAGCACGGGTCGGTGAAGACCGACCACATCCTGTTCATCGCCTCCGGCGCCTTCCACGTCTCCAAGCCGTCCGACCTGCTGCCGGAGCTTCAGGGCCGCCTGCCCATCCGCGTGGAGCTGGAGGCACTGACCCGCGCGGATTTCGTGCGCATCCTCACCGAGACCGAGGCAAGCCTCGTCAAGCAGTCGGTGGCGCTCATGGGGACGGAAGGGGTCACGCTCGACGTCACGGCGGACGCGGTGGAGGCCATCGCCGATGCCGCGGTGGAGGTGAATTCCAATGTGGAGAACATCGGCGCCCGTCGCCTGCAGACGGTGATCGAGCGCGTGCTCGACGACCTCTCCTTCTCCGCGCCCGACCGCTCCGGCGAGACGGTGGTGGTGGATGCGGAGTATGTGCGCTCGCGCGTCGCCGACCTCGCGAAGAACGCCGATCTCAGCCGCTTCATCCTCTAAAGGCGGCTCACGACAGGCGGGTGCGCTCGCCCCAGGCCAGTTTCTTGCGGTAGAGGGTCGAGGGACTGAGGTCGAGAGCGGCGGCGGCAAGGGAGATGTTGCCGTCGAAGGCGGCGATGGCGGCCTCGATGGCGCGCCGCTCGATCACCGCCAGCGGCTCCACCCGGCCGTGCCACGCAAGGCTATCGGACCAGCCCTGGATGAACACCTCGGGGCTCCGGCCGGGGGTGTCTGCCTCGGGCGCGGCAGGCTCGGCGAGGAACCCGGGCGGAATGGTGCCGCCTTCGCTCAGGATCACCACCTGACGCATCAGGTTCTGCAATTCGCGCACATTGCCGGGGAAACGGCGGGCACGCAGCGCCTCCACCACCTCGGGCGTGAAGCGCGGCATGGGCCGGCCCTCCTCTCCGGCGAAGCGGGCCAGGAACGTCTCGGCCAGAAGCAGCACGTCGTCGCCGCGCGCCCTGAGCGGGGGCAGCGCCAGCGGCAGCACCGCCAGCCGGTAATAGAGATCTTCCCGCAGGCGGCCGGCGCGCACCTCCTCCAGCGGATCGCGGCTGGTGGCGCAGACGAGGCGCACGTCGGCCTCCCGCTCCGCCACCTCGCCCACGGGGCTGAACCGGCCGGTCTCGACGAAGTGCATCAGCCGGGCCTGACAGGCCGGGTCCATCTGGGTGATCTCGTCCAGGTGGAGCGTGCCGCTCTGGGCGCGGTCCATGGCGCCGGCGTCCTCGCGGCCGAACAGGGCGATTTCCATCAGTTCGGGGGGAATGACGGCGCAGTTGAGAGCGACGAACGGCGCATCGCGCCGCGAGGACGCGGCATGGACCGCCGCCGCCACCAGATCCTTGCCGGTTCCGCTCTCGCCGGTCACGAACACCGCCGCGCGCGAGGCGGCAAGGCGCTCGATCTGGGCGTAGACCGCCTGCATGGCCGGCGAACGCCCGGAGAGACCGCAGAAATCGCCCCCGCGCGGCAGGGGACGGGCCGCCCGGCGGCGGCGCTCGGGGCGGCGCGCCGGTGTCGCGGCGAGCAGGCGGTCCATCACCTCCTCAATCACGAGCGGCTTCTGCACCACGTCGTCGGCCCCCGCCCGCATGGCGGCGACAGCGTCTGTCACCGAACTTTCGCTCAGCGCCACCACGAGCGTGCCGGCATATCCGCTGGCGCGCACCCGCCGCACCACATCTTCCGGATCCTCCGTCCCGAGGAGGACGGAGGTGCAGCGGGGCAGCAGGGTCAGCGCCGAGGCGATGTCGGTCGCCTCGATCAGATCGAGGGAATCACGTCGGGCAAGCGCCGCACGCACGGCCGCACGTGCGGTCGGGTCAGGATCGCAGATCAGAAGGCGGGCCGGCCCGCCGGTACGCCGGGCGATGGAAAACTGGGACATGGACTGCGGATCGCGGGAAAAGAACATCCCTGGAAGTAGACGCCCGGCAGCGTAAAGGAAGCCTTGCCGCCCGCACAACCCATTCTCACGGTGTCACTTCCGCCCACCCGATCAGGCAGGCTCGCCGGTCAGCCCCGCGGCGGTTTGCCCGCACCAGCATCGGCGGAGAGGCCCGCGCTTTCCAGCGCCGCGAGTGCACGCGAGGCGTGATCCTTGGACGGCAGCAGGCGCGTCACCAGCCGGCGCACGCCATCGGCTCCGTCGGAGGCCTGATGAACCATGAGGTTGACCACCTCCCGCTCCTCGCTGTGGCGCCCGAGGGCGTGAAGGCTGAGGGCGAGCGCGATGCGGTTTTCCACCGTCGGATGCAACGTCAGCTGGGGCAGCATGGCCTGCGCCGCGATCAGGTCGCCGCGCAGGAAGGCGGCGAGCGCCAGATAGGAATCCCGGAACGGGGTCGCCACCGCCCCCTCGCGGCGGGCGTTGGCGAGCAGGGCCTCGCCCTCCGCGATCCGCCCGGCGCCGATGAACACCACGCCCACCGTGGCCGCCACGTCGAAATCGAGCGGATTGAGGCGCAAGGCGCGCTCCGCGGTGGTTACCGCCTCGTCCGGCTCCCCGGCGAAAAGCTGCACCAAAGCGAGCGCGCGGGCGGCATAGGCGCTGGCGGGGGCCAGTTCCACGGCGCGCTCGGCCTCGTCCAGCATCACCTCGAGTTCGGCCTCGGACGGGGCCGGCGTGTCGTCATGCAGCGTGCGCTGGAGCTGGGTCTCGGCGCGCACCGCGTGGCCGAGAGCGAAGGCGGGGTCGCGGCGGGTGAGTTCGGCGAGGCACTCGTCCACATTGATGCCGCGCGTCTCCTGCCGGGTCTCGGCCTTCATTTCCGGCCGCGTCTCCTGGCTGTCGCTGCGTCGCTGGGCGGCCGCGGCGGCGACGCAGCCGTAGCCGGAGGCCGGAGCACGGGCGAGGGCCTGCGCCCGTGCGCGGACCTGCACCACGCCATAGCCTTCCATCACCGCGACGGCCACGTCATGGATCACCCGCTGCTCGCTCTCCGCGAGCTTTCCGGCGCCGGACAGGCCGTCCATCATGGTGGACCAGACGATGGAGCCGTCGCAGCGGTCGGTGAGGCGAACGGCGAGGGAGAAGGTGCCATCCGGCCGGCCTTCGGCGAGGCCGGCGAGGGAGAAGACCGAGCGCGGCACCTTGGCCGCGCACGCTTCGGCGACAGCACTCTCATGGATATCGGCGCCGGCGGCGCGCACCTGGGTGAAATCGAAGCGGGCGAAGGCGTCGCGCATCCGCTCCTCGATGGCGCGCAGCTCGGTCATCGG
This sequence comes from Xanthobacter aminoxidans, assembly GCF_043193615.1. Taxonomy (NCBI): domain Bacteria; kingdom Pseudomonadati; phylum Pseudomonadota; class Alphaproteobacteria; order Hyphomicrobiales; family Xanthobacteraceae; genus Xanthobacter; species Xanthobacter aminoxidans. Next base: position 1,469,448 of record NZ_JBAFUS010000001.1, read on the forward strand.
CGGCGCACCGTCGCCGGACGCCTCGAAGGTGCGGACCTCGACCAGCGGAAGCCGGATGCGGTCCGCTGTCGCGGCGGCGGTTGCCGCATCGCGCGGCGCCTTGATGTCGGCGTCCCACAGGGCGAAGCCTAGGCCGGCCGTCACCACCACCGCGAGCCCTGCCGCCAGGGCCGGCAGCAGCCGGCGGGGGCGGGTGATCTCGGCGGGGACCTCGGTCGATCCCGGCGGCACGGCGGATGTGTCGGGATCGGCCAGCGCCGCATCGTCCGGCCCACGGGCGCGGAACTGAGGCACATAGCCGCCCTTCGGAACATCGATGATGACGGGATCATCGGCGCCGACGGTCGCGTAATACCGATCAAGCGCGCGCCGAAGCCGGGTCGCCTCCACCCGGACGATGGGATCGGACTGGGGATCGAACGATGGCGGGCGGCCCAGGGCCTCGACCGCAATGGTGTAGCCCTTCAGCGCGTCCGCGCGCCCGTCCAGCGTCGATTCGACAACGAACCGCAGAAAGGCGGCGAGGCGGGGCGAGGAGGCGAAATCGGCCGAGGCAAGCACGCGATCGAGAGCGGCGCGCACGCTAGCAGAGGCATCGACCGTCTCGGCCACACCTTCCACGCCGGCTTCCACCGCGCTCTCTTCGCCTGCGTCTGCAGCGCTGCTTACCACGATACCGTCCTAACCTACGGTCACGACCTTTGTCGATCAGAACCCATGCACAAGCAAGAGGGCGGGATCAAGGTGAGCCCGCTCCCTGCGGCAAGCTTCCCGCGACGGTTCCCACCGGCAATGCGGGCTGCTAGCCTTGCCGCGACGCGACCGCACCCGAGGCCGCCGGCCGGCATGTGCCGGCGGCGCGCGACCCGCACTGTGCGCGCTGGCGCGTTGCAAATCGGCGCCAAAGACAAGGCGCGCGGGAGAGGAACCATCATGGCTCTGGACGATCTGGTGACGGACGGCGTGCGCGCGGACAGTGTTCCGAACGACCTCGAAGCCTTCTGGATGCCGTTTACCTCCAACCGGTCGTTCAAGAAGCGACCGCGGCTCGTGTCCCGCGCCAAGGACATGCACTATTACACGCCGGAGGGCCGCCCCATCCTCGACGGCTGCGCCGGCCTGTGGTGCGTCAACCCCGGCCACAACCGCGAGCCCATCGTCGAGGCCATCCGCGATGGCGCCGCCGAGATGGATTTCGGCCCGACCTTCCAGTACGGCCACCCGAGTGCGTTCCGCCTCGCCACCAAGATCGCCGACCTCGCGCCCGGCGACCTCGACCATGTGTTCTTCTGCAACTCGGGCTCCGAGGCTGTGGACACGGCGCTGAAGATCGCCCTCGCCTACCAGCAGACCATCGGCCAGGGCACCCGCACCCGCCTCATCGGCCGCGAACGCGGCTATCACGGCGTCGGCTTCGGCGGCATTTCCGTGGGCGGCATGGTGGCGAACCGTCGCACCTTCGGCACCATGCTGGCCGGCGTCGACCACCTGCGCACCACCTACGACCGGGAGAACCAGGCTTTCTCCAAGGGCGAGCCGGAATATGGCGCGCATTTCGCCGACGAGCTGGAGCGCATTGTCGGCCTGCATGACGCCTCCACCATCGCTGCCGTCATCGTCGAGCCCATGGGCGGCTCCACCGGCGTGCTGCCGCCGCCGAAGGGCTATCTCAAGCGCCTGCGCGAGATCTGCGACAAGTACGGCATCCTGCTGATCTTCGACGAGGTCATCACCGGCTACGGCCGCCTCGGCTATGCCTTCGCCGCCGAGCGCTACGGCGTCATCCCGGACATGATCTGCTTCGCCAAGGGCATCACGGCCGGCGCCGTGCCCATGGGCGGCGTCATCGCCCGCAAGCCCATCCACGATGCGTTCATGAAGGGGCCGGAGCACATGGTGGAGCTGTTCCACGGCTACACCTACTCGGCGCATCCGCTGGCCTGCGCCGCCGGCCTCGCGACGCTCGACCTCTACGCGAAGGAGAACACCTTCACGCACGCCTTGGCGCTGGAGCCCTTCTTCGCCGATGCGGTCATGTCGCTGAAGGACAAGCCCGGCGTGCTCGACATCCGCACCGTGGGCATCACCGGTGCGGTGGACCTCGCCCCGCGCGCCGGCTCGCCCGGCCTGCGCGGATACGAGGCGCTGGAGAAGGCCTTCCACGAGGAAGGCTTCATGATGCGTATCGCCGGCGACACGCTCGTCATCACCCCGCCCCTCATCATCTCGAAGGATCAGGTGGGCGAGCTGGTGGAGAAGCTCGGACGGGTGATCGAAAAGACCGCCTGAAGAACGCCGCGCGCGTCCGCCGCCCCCTGGTGAGCGGCGGACGCCGACGGGCAACGCACACACCCTGGCCGCCGGTCCGCAGCGGGGTGCGGCCGACGGCCAGGCCGTGCGGGCCGCGAAGCAGGGGCGTCAAGCTCGCGGGCCGCACGTTCGCGGTCTCGATATGGAAGCGACTGGACGTGGAGATTTGCGCGCGCCTTACGCGGCCGGCACCGACCGGCCCAGCCAGCCGGCGCCAGCCGGCGCCAGCCGCGAGGCCGCTAGAGCCGTCCCGTGAGTGCCAGCACGATCACGATGATCAGCAGCACACCCACGATGCCGCCGGGCCCATACCCCCACCCGGAGCTGTAGCCCCACCTCGGCAGCGCGCCGATGAGCAGCAGCACGAGAATGATGATGAGGATCGTGGACATCAGCGGCCTCCCAGTCTGTCGGGCGGAGCCACGCTCCGCCTCGCGCATCTGGTAACGCCCACGAGGCCTTGCAGTTCCTTGGCTTGTGGAGGAACGACCGAAGCTCTGGGGGCGGTCCGGCCAACTTGTAGAGCGCGATCCGAGCGGATTGAATCAATCCGCGCGGTAAATCCCCCTCTCACTCTTAGAAGAACGCGTGACCCCATCAGATTGCGATGCAATCTGATGGGCGCGTGCTCTAGAGCGGCGCCGTGGCTCCGGCGAGCCAGTCGACGCTGCCTTCGTCCACCAGCGGCGCGAGGGTCGCGCGGACTTCGGCGTGATAGGCATCCACCTGCGCCCGCTCGGCACCGGTGAGGAGACGAAGATCGATCAGCCGCCGGTCGTAGGGGACCAGCGTGAGGGTCGAGAAGCCGAAGCACGGCCGCTCGCCGGCCTCCACCGGGCGGTCCTCCACCAGGATCAGGTTCTCGATGCGGATGCCGTAGGCGCCGGTGCGGTAGAAGCCCGGTTCGTTGGAGAGGATCATCCCCGCGGCCAGCGACAAGTGGCCGAGCTGGGAGATGCGTGCCGGCCCCTCGTGCACGGAAAGCCCCGCGCCAACACCGTGGCCGGTGCCGTGATCGAAATCGAGCCCGTTCTCCCACAGGAACTGCCGCGCCAGCGGATCGAGCTGGGCCCCCGTGATCCCCTTGGGAAATACCGCGCGGGTGAGGGCCAGATGGCCCTTCAGCACCAGCGTGTAGTGGCGGCACATGTCTTCCGTCGGCGTGCCGACGGCGAGGGTGCGGGTGATGTCCGTGGTGCCGTCAGGATATTGCGCGCCGGAATCGAGGAGGAACAGCTCGCCCGGATGGATCGCCCGGTTGGTCTTGCGGGTGACCCGATAATGCACGATGGCGCCGTTCTCCCCTGCGCCCGCAATGGTCGGGAAGGAGATGTCGGTAAGGCAGCCGGTGGCGCGCCGGAACGTCTCCAGCGCCTCCACCGCGTCGATCTCGGTGAGCTTGCCGGTCGGCGCCTCCCGGTCGAACCAGGCGAGGAAGCGCACCAGCGCCGCGCCGTCGCGCACATGGGCCGCGCGCATCCCCGCGATCTCGGCCGGGTTCTTCGAGGCCTTGATGAGGGAGATGGGGTCGGCGCCCTTGTCGGCGATGCCGCCTGCCGTCTCGATGAGCGTGGCGAGCCGCACAGGCGCGGTGGCCTGATCGACGCGGATGCGCCGGCCCTTCCCGTCGCCCTTGCCCTCGCCTTTGGCGAAGGCGGCGAGCACGCGGTCGAGGTCGCCCACGCCGTGCAGACGGGCATGCCCCGCGAGGGCGGCGCGCACCTCGTGGGAGAGCTTCAGCGCCTCAAGGAAAAGGTCGGGCAATCCCTCGCGCGGGATGATGCACCAGGCGAGCGGCAGCGGCGTGTGCGCCACGTCCCCGCCGCGCATGTTGAACAGCCACGCCGCCCCGTGCGGATCGGAGACGAGCACGCCGTCGAGCTTCTCCTCGGCGAGCTTCTCCTGCACCCGCCGGAGCTTGGTGGCGGTGTCCTCGCCGGCGACGGAGAGGTCGAGCAGGCGCACGGGTTCACGGGGCGGTGCGGGCCGATCGGGCCAGATGGGATCGAACGGATCGGCATCCAGCGGCGCAAGGATGCCGCCCGCTGCCGCCACCGCCTTCACCAGCCGCTCGCGACCATCGATGGTGGTGCGCCACGGATCGAAGCCGAGCCGGGCGCCACGGGGCAGATGGTCCTCGATCCACTTGTCCGGCCGCGTCTGCGACAGGGGCACCACGGTGAAGGCCGCCTCGTCCACCTGCGCCGGGGCCTGGAGGGTGTAGCGCCCGTCCACGAACAACGCCGCCTCCGTCGGCAGCACCACGCAGGTGCCGGCCGAGCCGGTGAAGCCGGTAAGGTAGGCCAGCCGCTCCTCGCAGGCCGGCACATATTCGTTCTGGTGCGCATCCGCGCGCGGGATCACATAGCCGTCGAAGCCGAGGCGGGCGAGTTCCGCCCGAAGCGCCGCCAGCCGCGCCGGCCCCTCGGCGCCGTCAGCGAGATCGTCGAAGGTCTGGAAGTGCGCCTTGAACGGGGGATGGCCGTGGGAGGCCGGATGAACCGGGGAATGGGCGGAAGAAGGGGACGTCATGGGCGGGGCGCCGGGCAATCGTTGAAATCCCTCCGACCATAGGAGCCCCGCCGGGCGACGGCAACGCAGTGGGTATTTCGCGAAACGCCCTTGATGGGCAACCCCGCATCCGATTATGGTCGGCGCCTGCGCGGGCGTAGTTCAGTGGTAGAACGACAGCTTCCCAAGCTGTATGTCGTGGGTTCGATTCCCATCGCCCGCTCCAGTTTCGCGAGCTGTGACAAGAGCTTGTCGGCATACCGTTGAACTCGGCGCTCCCCGTGGAGGTCTACCGCTTGTTCCGGTGAGCTGACCGCATTTGGATCGGCGCCCGTCCTGGCGGTCTCCTTCACCATAAGAAGGTCGCCCGGGATGTGCGACCACGTGAGGCCCCCGGTCCAGCATCGGCCGCAGGGTGCAGCTCCAGCTTCGACCTGCGCCGACCAGGTCGCTTGAATCGGATCTCATCGAGGATGCGGGCCAGCCGTCCGCACTCTGGGGGCTCGGCCATGACGCCATATCCCGGTAGCCGGCGCATCATCGAGACGATGCCCTGCGCCTTTCGGACTCTTTTCGTGCCCCCGGCCTTCTTCGGTCTATTCGCCTTATCGTACCCCCCGGAAGCACACACGCGGCATATGCTGTCGCCAATCGAGTTCGAACGGCAGTACAATGCCAAAGCTGAAGGCGTCTGGAAACTCGGGGCAACTCAGAGACCTGAACGGCAAAGCGCTGGCTCCATCTCGGATGTTTAGCGCAAGTTGACGTGAATCAAGCCTGTTGATTTGGGTTCCGTTGTATCAACTTAAATAAAAATTCGCTGCGATTGGGCGCGCCGCCTCGGGCGGCACGAGGTGATTTCAAGAATCATCGATTCTCGGAGTTTGGTGCAGACCTTGGACCAAATCAGCCCGAATACTTGCCGAACTTCACGAAGTTTGACCGTTACTGAATCGATGAGATCGTAACCATGAGACAAAAACTGAAGCTAGTCCTGTCTTCGCTGACGTTGATTGCGCTTTCGGCGATGCCCGGCGCCGCCCAGCAGTACAAATATGAAACCCCGATTGCGCCCGGCGTTTCCGTACCCGATAAGGTCGACACATCAATCGGCGAACTCAACTTGTCGCATGGCTACCCCGATGCGCCAACCATTCAGACGATCTACGACAATTTGGACCGCTCGCGCGCCCTGCAAGCCTATCTGCTTGGCCTACCCATAGTAAATCAAGTCGGAATGAGAGATGCGCTGCGCGGATTTGGGCCGGTCAACCAGACGAACGTCATCTGGGAGAATTTGGTCGACTCTCGGACCGTGGAACTGACCGCAAACGACAACACCGTCTACAGTTTCATTTGGCTTGACACACACAAGGGCCCGTTAGTCGTCGAAATTCCACCCAAGGTCTTGGGGGCTATCGATGACTTTTGGTATCGCTGGGTTGCCGACGTCGGCATCACCGGTGACGACAAAGGCAAGGGTGGCAAGTACCTTGTATTGCCGCCGGGATATCAGGGCGAAATTCCACCCGGCTATTTTGTCGTACGGCCCAGCACATACGGCAACTGGATGCCGTTCCGATCGTTCCTTGTCGACGGCTCACCCCAGCCCGGGGTCGAATCCGTGAAGAAACATCTGAAGATTTATCAGCTCGCAGACGCCGCCAATCCGCCCGCAATGAATTTTGTCAATGTATCGGGCGTTCCGTCCAATTTTGTTGCCCCTGGTGACTATTCTTTCTGGAGTCTGCTGAACCAAGCGATCCAGGAAGAACCGAGCGAAGGAAGTGATCCAACCACGCTGGGCCTTTTTGCTTCCATCGGGATCGTTAAGGGAAAGCCGTTTGATCCCGATGCGCGGATGAAGAGGATTCTGGAGGACGCTGCGAATATCGGCGCCGTGACCGCGCGCACGATCGCCTTTAAGATTCGCAGCGAAGACGCCTACTTCTATCCGAACAGTTCCTGGCGACTGCCCTTCTTCGGTGGCTACAAATTCGAAGTCGCACCGGGGGTTGCCAACCTGGATGGGGCCGCCTTCTTCTACTATATCGCCACAGGCGTGACACCGGCGATGGCATTGAAGATGGTCGGCCAGGGGTCTCAGTACCCGTGGGCAGCCCAGGACTCGAAAGGCAACCCGTTCGACGGTGCCAAAACCTACAAACTGCACCTGCCTCCAAACATTCCGGTCAAGGATTTCTGGTCGGTCATCGTTTACGACAATCAGACGCGCTCCATGGTGCAGAGCGACCAGCAATTCCCCAGCGTGAGCAGTCAGAACAAAGGCGTCAAGGTCAATGATGATGGCTCCGTGGATGTCTATTTTGGGCCACAAGCTCCCGCTGGCTTTGAACAAAACTGGGTGCAGACGCTTCCTGGCAAAGGCTGGTTTATGATCCTTCGCCTCTATGGACCGTTGGAGCCATGGTTCGACAAAACATGGCGTCCCGGAGAAATCGAGCTGCAACAATAAAATCCAGCACTGCCAAGCCCCGGCCTCAACGCCGGGGCTTTTTGCTGCAGCGCGCGAGTTTGGCGACGCCCGACATGATGCGCGCGCTCCGAGAAAGCGTGGAACTCGGCGAATTCGCGGCCACCCGTGAGGCCATGCGAGATGCTGGTCGCGTGTGACAGCGGCAACATCTGGTATTCGCCGGGCGCCTCAAGGACGTCCGACGCGTCACCACACGATACGCTCCCGCCTTCAGCTTTCTCGCGGCCGTCTGCACCGCTTCGACCGTCAGCGACTGGCCATGAACATCGACCCCAGGATTTTCTGGATCGCGGCCGGGACGGGCTCGACGATCCGGTCGGGAAAACGCAGGCGCAGTCTTGCGGCGGCGGCGCTGAGCGGGCCACCTCCGATCACCACGGTGTCCGCGCCGTCCTGCTCGATGCAGGCGGTCGCCGCCGCGGCCAGGGCCTGGTCCTGCGCGGGAGGATCCGCCGCGAGCGAGAGGGGATCACCATCCGGCACGCGAACCCCCGTAAACTGGCCATGAAGGCCAAGGTCGCGGACGCCGGCCTCGATGGAGCGCACGAGATCCGGCGTCGTTGTGGCGATCCCGAAGCGGTATCCTTTCGCCGCGGCCTTGAGGATGGCCGCTTCACCGATACCAACCACGGGAACCCGCAGGAGCGCACGCAGTGCCCCCACTCCCGGATTGCCGAAGGCCGATACGATGATGGCATCTACGCGCGATGCCTCCGCGAGCCCGATGCGGACGACCTCATCGGCAGCCTCGGCAAGGGCGGCCTCGTCCACGATCATGGCGGCCCCGCTCTTGGCCGTCACCCCTCGCAGGGTGACGGCATCGGGCAGGAGGGGCCCCGCGACCGAGAGCATCATCTCGGTCGAGCGGGTCGAGGTATTGGGATTGATGAGGAGGATCGTTGTCACGGCAAGTTCCTGATACCCGGGCCGGACTTCGGCCCAGGGGAGAGGCGTCAGGCGGTCTGAAGCGGACGTTCGGCCGGCGCCGTCTCCGGCACGGCTTCCATGGACTTTCCGAAGGTCTCCGGTGCGAACTGCACGGCGATGGCGAAGATCGCGTACATGCCCGCCATCATGGTGAACATGCCGGCGACACCGGCCATGTCGAACACCCGGCCGGCAAGCAGTGGCATCCACGCGCCCGCCATGGTCCCGAGCGCGAGGATGAACGCCGTGCCGAAGCCGCGAACCCGGGTGGGGTAGTTTTCCGGCGCGAAAATCCAGATGGTCGTGTTCAGGAGCAGCACGAAAAACTGAAATGCGGCGCCGAACGCGAGGATCAGCGCGTCGGTGGTGGCCAGGAAGCCGAAGCCCAGCCCCGCCGCCACGGCGCACAGAGCACCCGTCGTCAGCACGATCTTGCGCGGGACGCGCGCTGCCAGCACCGCCGCCGTGAGCGCGCCGAACAGGCTGCCGCTCTGCAGGATGATCGTGTACAGGAAGCTCCGCGTGATCGTATGGCCCTGCGAGACGAGGATCGTCGGCATAAGGGTCAGCACGGTGAGCTGCGCGCCGAACGTCATCCAGGACGCGATCCCCACGGCAAGGGTGCGGCGAAGAAGGCCGCGGCGGAAGATATCGGCCACGATCGCGCCGAGCCTGGGTGTCTCGATCACCGGCTGCGAGGTGACGTGATCGGTCACCCTGACGTTCTTGGTCGAGAAGGACCCGGTCGCAAGCTGCGACAACACGCGATTGGCTTCTGCCACCCGGCCTCGTGTGACCAGGAAGCGTGGCGTCTCCGGCACGAAGCGCCGATAGAACACGACGAGGACCGCCGGCAGCACGAGCGCGCCGAACAGCCACCTCCAGCCGTCCCCGCCCGGGAACAGGGTGAAGATCAGGAGGGCGAAGGCCGGGGCCAGCATGTTGCCGAGGCCGCCGCCTCCCACATTGATGAGCCCGACCGCCGTGCCGCGGAACTTGGAGGAGCAGAACTCGGCGAGCAGGGTGACTGCCGTCACGATCTCGCCGCCGAGCCCGAGGCCGACGATGAAACGGCCGATGGCCATCGTGGTATAGCCCGGCGCGAGCGCGCAGATCGCGGCGCCGACCGTGAACAACAGCAGGTTGACGTTCAGCATGAAACGGCGGCCCACCCTGTCGGCCAGGACGCCGGAGCCGAGCCGCCCCATGGCGGCCGCGACGAAGGTCATCGTGTTGAGAAACCCGATATCGGCCGCGGAGAGATGCCACTGTTCTCGCAGGAACGGGGCGATCAGCCCCACGGTATTCTGCTCGAAGACGTCGAACATCACCCCGAACAGCACCAGCAGCACGATGAGCTTGTGCGCGGTGGTCACGCCGATCTTGTCGAGCGCCGTCTCGACCTGCACCGCCGCCTCGGACGCGGGGGCGGAAAGCTGCACGTTTTCCCCAGCCATGGTCAGTCCCTTCGTTGGTCCCCAAACCCGCAGGACGGCTGCGATTGAATTTTCAATATACCCGTTCTGCAAAATTTTTTTCAGCAACTTCCATGCCAGCGCAACGATCCGCATGGTGCCGCGCGGCGCTTTGGGTCATACAGGAGGTGGATCGCATGCCCGCGGCAGGCGGGCCGAACCGCGGTTCGGCTGACGGCACAAGATGATAGGAACAGGTGAGGCGCGGTGAGCACGACGATTTCGGCCAAGGACTCGCTGGTGGCGCGCATCACCCGCCACAGGGATGATCTGTCTCCCACCGAGAGGCGGCTCGCCGAATTCTTGATCGATTTCCCGGGCAATCTGCCTGCTTATACAGCAACCGAGCTTGCCACTGCCGCACGGGTCTCCAATGCGGCGGTGACCCGTTTTTTTCACCGGCTCGGGTATGAAAGCTATAACGACGCGCGGCGGCAGGTGCGGCTGGAGCAGAAGGCCGGCTCGCCGCTGATGCTGCTGAGCGGCGAGAGCCATGCCAGCGACACGCTGCGCGCCCACCTCGAACTCAGTGTCCAGAACCTGTCCGAGACCTACGGCGGATTGTCCGAAGAGATGATCGACCGGATCGCGCGGGCCATGCTCGCGGCAAAGCGGGTCTGGTTCGTGGGCTTCCGCAACAACCAGTCCTTCGCGGCCTATCTGCGCTGGCAGGTCTTCCGCGTCATCGAGACCAGCATCCTGCTGCCGGTTGCGGGGGAGACCATCGCCGAATATGCGGTAACCCTGAACAAGGGCGACGTCCTCATCGTCTTCGCCCTGCGACGTTCGACGCCCGCCTCCTCCCACCTGATCACGCGGGCAGTCGAGGCCGGCGCGCAGGTCCTGTGCGTGGTGGACTCGGCCACGGAGAACCCGGGCCCGGCCACATGGCTCATCACCTGCCAGGCGCGGGCGGCCGGCCCGCTGGACAACCATGTGGCGGTGATCGGGCTTTCGCATTTTCTGGCCACCCGCGTCCTGGAACTAAGCGGCCGTGAAGGCCGGCGCCGCATGGCCGCGATCGAGGCAGCCCACGATGCCTTCGACGAGGAGCCCTAGGGCATTTGAAAGGCAGAAGGCCGGAGAAGGTCCACATGGCCTGACATGGCATCAACATGGCGCCCAACGCACACCAGAACCAGGCGTAGAAATGCTGCCAAGGGCGGACATTCACCTGGATAGAGCCGACAGGAGCACGAGATGCTCCCCCGTGTTCATTGCGGAGGCAGCCCCGGCGGTGATCGAAGCGCCTCAACCAGGCGCATGGCGCGTCGGAATACCGTGATGGCCGAACCGATCGCAATGATCCAGAGCGCCGCTGTCAGCACGTCATCTCGGCCTTTCCAGAGGGGCTCCAACAGACTGAGGAGGCCCGCCGCCGTGATTGTCGCCATGCGATGCTGCTTGGCCAATGGTCCGGAAAAGTCGGCGGCCGCGCCGCAAGCACGACCAAGTTCCCGCGTATAGGCGGTCAGAATGGCAAGAGCTGCCGCTGCCCAGCCGAGCCCGGGCATGCCAATGCCGTATCCCGCACCCACGAAGATCGCGAGATCCGCAATGCGATCGGGAAACTCATTCCAGAAGGCGCCATCGCGCGATTGCTTGCCTCCCTCGATCGCCACCATCCCGTCGAAAAGATTGCAGAGCAGCCGCAATTGGCAAAAGAGCGCCGCTGCAATTAACAGGGGAATGCGCAGCCAACCATCCGCGAGGCCCGCCCCCCAGAACGACGCTCCGGCAAGCACACCCATCGCGATGCTCGCGATGGAGATCTGGTTCGGGGTGATGCCGGCGGAGGTCAGCCGGCGTGCGGCGGCACGTGCCCAGCCCGTGTTGCGGCTTGCAAGGGGACGGCGATCGCTTCCAGTCGTCATGGCTCGCGTTTCCGGCGCTCAGGTGTCGGGGCCGCCCCACGCAGAGAGTACCGCGTGCAGATTTATGAAACCGACCACCAGAAGCGCGTGATGTGAAAGAAGATCGGAGCGGAGAAAAGCACGGAATCAAGCCGGTCGAGGAAGCCGCCTTGACCCGCGATGAGGTGACCCCAATCCTTGACGCCGCGGTCGCGCTTGATCGCCGACATGACGAGGCCGCCGAAGAAGCCCATGACGACAATCACGAACGAGATTCCCGCGGCTTCGATCGGGGAGAACGGCGTTATCCAGAAGAGGGCTGCACCGACCGCGGTTGCGCTCAGCGCGCCCCCAAGGAACCCCTCCAGCGTCTTTGATGGTGAGAGCTTCGGAGCGATCTTCCTGCGGCCGATCAGCTTGCCCCAGACATATTGCAGCACGTCGCTCGACTGGACGACGATAACCAGGAAGGCGATGAGCATCACATTGCGTCCGCCGAAGCCGGCAATGTCGAGGCTGAGCAGGGCCGGCACGTGGGAGGTGCAGAAGACGCAGATCATCAGTGCCCACTGGGTCTCCGCGATGCGCGCGAGAAAATGGTCTGTGTCGCCACGCCATGCGGCAACGATGGGCATCAACAGGAAGGCATAGACCGGAATGAAAATGGCGTAGAGGCCGTACCAGTCGATCCAGATCAGATAGTATTGAACCGGCAGGACGATGAAGAAGGCGATCGCAAGAGCCCAGTGATCGGCCCGGCGGGTGTCGGTCAGCGTGATGAATTCACGCAACGCCGCGAAGGAGCAGAGGGCGAAGAACACGATTACGCCGGCTCTTCCCGTGGCCAGAGCGATCCCCATCAGGATGACCATCATCCACCAGGACCGGACGCGGTCATTCAGGTTTTCAATGACACTGTTGGACCCGTCGGCGGAAAAACGCCGTTTCAGCGCATAGCCGATGATTGACGCGACGCCGAGAAAACCGAGGAGCCCGGCAAGGACCGTCACGAGTTCTGAGGGAGGCATTGTCACGTCAGGGGTGCTTTCGCGGACAGGGCCAACAGGGCGGCTTCGGCCCGGGCGAGGAAGGCCGTCTTGGTCTCGCCGTCGCCAATTCGCAGCGGAGGCCCGAACGTGACGGTGCAGATGAGTGGGATGGGAATGACCTCGCCTTTCGGCAGAACACGGTTGAGGTTGTCGATCCAGGTGGGAACGAGGCTGACGTCGGGGCGCGCTCGGGCGAGATGATAGAGCCCGCTCTTGAACGGCAAAAGAGGCGCGTCACTCAGATTGCGTGTGCCTTCCGGGAAAAGAATGAGCGAACTGCCGTCGTCGAGGGCCTGCACCATCTGCGTGATGGGATTTTCCGATTGCGTGAGCCGGTCGCGGGCAATGAGAACGGCATTGAACACGTCGCAGCCGATGAAACGCCGGATGGCGGATTTGAGCCAGTAGTCGGCACCCGCGACCGGTCGCGTCCGCGCCCGCATCCGGGTCGGCAGAACCGCCCAGATGAGCACGAAGTCTCCATGACTGGCGTGGTTGGCGAAATAGATCCGCTGTTCGTCGATGGGCGCCACGCCTTCCCATTTGGCGCGAACGGCGGTTATGGCGTGGGCGAACAGAAGGACGACCGCGCCGGCCACTCTCGCGAGGGCGCGGTTCGCCGTCGCGCCTTGCGGACGCTTCGGCGCTGTCAGGTTGGACGCTGATTCTGCCACGGGCGCATCTTCCGCAGTCATGTCATCAACGCTGTTCTATCGCAGTGGAGGTCTCTGTCCACGGTGCGGCCGATCGCTCCTCCCTCATGCTCTTCGATCCGATCGACTGGGTCACACCTTTTCGGGTCATCGGGCGACCGGCCGGTCAATGGCGTGTAAAGACGGAGGGAACGTCCCCGACATCGCCCCGAGCTTCTGCGCAGTCCATGGTGATCTTTCGAGACCATCGCGTTCGCGACGCTCACCGGCGTCGGCTGGTTCAGGCATCGCCGGCTGTGCTGGAGCCCATCGGCACCACGGCGCCGGCCGCAGTCGCGGAACCGGGAGCCGCCTGCCAGCGGATCAGCGCCTCGCGCCCCGCCGGCGTGAGGCCGTAGATGCCGCGATCCACGCGGGCAAACCAGCCATAGACATTGTCCAGAAGGATTTTTCCGGCGTTGGGCGCGAACGCACGCAGATCGCGCGGGCGTTTGGGGGCCTCCGCCATGGCCAGGGCACAGGCGAGCGCCTGCTGCCGATAGGCGGTCATGATGGGTGTACGAGAGCCGCCCCCCACCGCCGGATCGCCCAGCCGGCGCCGGTGCTCCTCCACGAGCCGCGACCTGCGGCGCGGATCCTTGCGCGGCATGGGAGACGTGGGGCTGACGAGGACCGTCACCTCGCCCCCAGACGAGACGCCGAGCATGCCGAAGCCGAGGCGCCGACACAGGTTGCGGAAGCGCGCGTCGCTTTCCCGTCCGTTTCCGCGCACCGATGTGCGCGCTGCGAGCCAGACCTCGTCACAGGCGGAGGCACGGTCCACGGCCTGAAGGACGAGCTCCAGATTGAAGCTGAGCTTCAATTCCCCAATGACCACGATCGGGATTCCGTCTCCCGCGAGCGCAACCAGGTCGCAGCCGCCGACCTCGCCTTTGACGGCAAAGCCGAGGCCTTCCAGAAACGCCTTCACGGGCAGATAAAGGGATGTCTCCAGGATCCGCCTCCGTCAGGCCGGCCTGTGCCGGGCGGGGCCGGGAGGGCGGACCTCCGGATTGGTGGCGATCCAGATGATGTGGCGCGCCCCTCCGCGCCCGCCATTGGCCCGCACGCGCGCCTCTTCGACGCCGAACCCGGCCTTGCGAACCCGCTGGGTGAAATTCCGGTCCGGCCTCGACGACCAGACGGCCAGCACGCCGCCAGGCCGCAGCGCGGCCCTGGCCGTGTTGAGGCCGGCACTATCGTAAAGCTGGTCGTTGGCCGCGCGTGTCAGCCCCTCGGGTCCGTTGTCGACATCAAGCAGGATCGCGTCGAAAGCCGCCCGGCCGGCACGGATCAGGCCGACCACGTCCTCTTCGCGGATGCTGACGCGCGGATCGGTCAGGCAACCCGCGAAGATCCCCGCCATGGGGCCCCGCGCCCACGCGACCACCGCCGGCACCAGTTCCGCCACGGTGACACGGGCATCGGGCCCGAGTTCGGCGAGCGCCGCGCGAAGGGTGAAACCCATTCCCAGCCCACCGATCAGCACATGCGGCCTGGGGCGGTCCCGAAGTCTGGCGCAGACCATCGTGGCGAGCGCCTCTTCCGACCCGCTGAGGCGGCTGTTCATCAGCTCGATGGACCCGGCCATGATCGAGAATTCCGCGCCGCGCTGCATCAGGCGGAGGCGGCCGCCGCCATCGGGCACGTCCGCGGTGTCGAGCTGCGACCAGGGGATCACGGGTCACTCTTCGGTTGAGGATCGCGTTTTGCGAGCGGCCTTATATAGGCCAAACCTCCGTCCCCTCGCTACCGGCCAGCAGACGACCCCGTGCCGCCGCGCGACGAGAAGGCTCGTGTCTCAAGTTGAGGGGCAAGGCGGATCTGCCGATAGCGGACACTCGACCTGGCGGCCTTGATCTCAGCCATTGACTGCATGTTTCAATTCAACGGCTTGCACCGAACTCCCTGACTGTATGTCGCGGGTTCGTTTCCCATCGTTCGGTTCGGGCAATCCCGCAGGCAAGCCGTGCGTCAGTCGTCCGCGCCGTCGCCGGAATCGGGAAGGGTGGCTTGCAGCCGTTCCGCCGCTTCCTTGAGGTTGGGCACCAGCGCCCGCGCCTTCTCCAGCGAGAAGCGCGGCAACGGGCCGTGGCAGGCCACCGCTGCCACCACCGTGCCGCGCCGGTCCTTCACCGGGACGGCAATGGCGACGAGGCCCTCCAGAAACTCCTGATCGTCCGTGCTGTAGCCATTCTTCGCGATGCGCTCCAGCTCGGCGTCGAGCGCCTCGACGGTGGTGATGGTGTTCGGCGTCTGCGCCTTCAGGTGCAGCGTTTCCAGAATGCGCCGGCGCTGGACGGGGCGCATGGCGGAAAGGAACAGCTTGCCGGAGGCGGTGCAATGCATGGGCACGCGCGAGCCCACCTCCAGATGCAGGCGCAGGGGCCAGGCCGCCTCCACGCGGTCGAGATAGATCGCTTCCGAGCCCACGCGGGTGACGAAATTGCAGGTCTCGCCCGCCACGTCCACCAGCGCTTCAAGGATGCCGCGCCGCTCGGTGCTCACCGAATTGCGCAGCATGTCGAAGCCCATGCGCAGGAAACGCGGACCCACCGCAAAGCGCCGGCCGTCCGGCTCGCGCAGCAGATAGGATTCCGCCTCCAGCTTCTGGCACAGGCGATGGACGGTGGGTTTGGGCAGCGAGAGCCGCACGCACAGCTCGGGCACGCCGAGGGGCGTTTCGGAGCGGGCGATCTCGCCCAGAAGATCGAGCGCGCGGAGCATGGCCGAGGCGTTGTCCCGCTCCTCGGGCTTCTCCGGCTTCTCCACGCTCTCCAGCTGCTGCTTCGCTGCCTTGGCCATCTGAATCGCCAGCCTCTCGCTGCGTGCAGCCTTAGCGGCTGGCGGCGGGGTGTCAAACGGAACGCAGGTGCACACAGCGCCCCTCGCACTGCACAACATAAATCTCATTAAATGAGACGTTTCAGTTCAAAAAATGCATTGACTCATCTCATCCCTTCGTCGCATCGTCCGTTTCGCAGAGAGGAAACTGCCAATGCAAGGCGAGGAAAACTTCGACTTCGTCGTCATCGGCGCCGGGTCGTCGGGGTGTGTTCTGGCCAATCGGCTGAGCGAAGACGGCAAGAGCCGCGTCGCCCTGCTGGAAGCCGGACCGAAGGACACGAACCCCTGGATTCACGTGCCCATCGGCTATGGGAAGACCATGTGGAATGATCGCCTCAACTGGCGCTTCCACACCGAGCCGGAACCCACCATGGGCGACCGGCGCATCTACTGGCCGCGCGGCCGCGTGCTGGGTGGCTGCTCCTCCATCAACGGCCTCATCGTCATCCGCGGCCAGCAGGAGGATTACGACGGCTGGGCGGCGCGCGGCGCCACCGGCTGGGGCTTCGACGACGTGCTGCCCTATTTCCGCAAGCTGGAGGACAACCCTGCCTTCGCCGGTGATCCGCTCCACGGCACCGATGGCCCTGTGCGCATCAGCTCCATCCCGCGAAAGCACGAGCTGATCGAGGTCATCAAGGAGACCGGCCGCAAGCTGGGCGTGCCGGAGACGGCGGATTTCAACGGCGCCCGGCAGGAAGGCGTCGGCTATTACCAGCTGACCACCCGCAGCGGCTTCCGCATGAGCGCGGCAAAGGCCTATCTTGCCCCTGCCAAGGGCCGCGCCAATCTCTCCATCCTCACCGAGACGCAGGCCCGCCGGGTGCTGTTCGAGAACGGCCGCGCCGTGGGCGTGGAAGTGAGCGTCGCCGGGCGGGTGAAGGTCATCCGGGCGCGGCGGGGGGTGGTGCTGTCGGCGGGCGCGGTGCAATCGCCGCACCTGCTCATGCTCTCGGGCATCGGGCCGGCGGAGCACCTCAAGGCCAACGGCATCGGCGTCCATGTGGACAGCCCCGGCGTGGGCGGCAACCTGCAGGATCACCTCCAGCTGCGCCTGCTCTATCGCTGCACCAAGCCCATCACCACCAACGATGCGCTGAACTCCCTGTTCGGCCGTCTCAGGATGGGGCTGGAATATCTCCTGTTCCGGGGCGGCCCGCTGGCCATCGGCATCAACCAGGGTGGCCTGTTCACCCGCGTGCTGCCGGAATCGAAGACCCCCGACATCCAGTTCCACATCGGCACCCTCTCGGCGGACATGGCCGGCGGCAAGGTGCATGACTATTCCGGCTTCACCCTCTCGGTGTGCCAGCTCAGGCCGGAGAGCACGGGCTGGGTGCGGCTCGGCTCGGGCGATCCGCTCCAGCCGCCGAAAATCACCGCCAATTATCTGGCCACCGACACCGACCGGCGCTGCGCCGTCGCCGCCATGAAATTCGCCCGCAAGCTCGCCGCCACCGAGCCGCTGAAGAGCTATGTGGCGGAAGAGAAGATGCCCGGCCCGGGCGTCACCGACGACGAGGGCCTGCTCGCCTTCGCCCGCGAATATGGCGCCACCATCTTCCACCCCGCCGGCACCTGCCGGATGGGCCCCGACACCGACCGCGATGCGGTGGTGGACCCGCGCCTACGGGTCCGTGGCGTCGATGGCCTGTGGGTGGTGGATTGCTCCGTGATGCCGAGCCTCGTGTCCGGCAACACCAATATTCCCGCGATCATGATCGGAGAAAAAGCCGCCGACATGATCCGCGAGGACGTGATGAACAACAGGAATGGGCGAGACAACGCCCCAAATCAAATCAATGACGGGAGGACACAACAATGGCTGGGCAAGCAGGAGCTTCAAGTCGCGAGCTGAGGCGCGTGGTCGGCGCCAGCGTCATCGGCGCGACCATCGAGTGGTATGACTTCTTCCTGTACGGCATCGTCGCCGGCATCGTCTTCAACAAGCTGTTCTTTCCGGGCGACGATCCGGTCGTCTCCATCCTGCTCGCCTACACCACCTTCGCGGTGGGCTTCGTGGCGCGGCCGGTGGGCGGGCTCATCTTCGGCCATTTCGGCGACAAGCTGGGCCGCAAGAGCATGCTCATCATCACGCTGATGATCATGGGCGTGGCGACGGTGGCCATCGGCCTCCTGCCCACCTATGCGCAGATCGGCGTCGCCGCGCCCATCCTGCTGCTGCTCCTGCGCATCGCCCAGGGCATCGGCATCGGCGGCGAATGGGGCGGCGCGGTGCTGATGGCGTATGAATACGCGCCGGAGGACAAGCGCGGCTTCTTCGCCTCCATCCCGCAGATCGGCCTTGCGCTCGGCCTGTGCCTCGCCTCGGGCGTCACCGCCATCGTCTCCATGCTGCCGGACGAGCAGTTCATGGCCTGGGGCTGGCGCGTGGGCTTCATCGGTTCCATCGTGCTCATCATCGTCGGCATGTATATCCGGCTGAAGGTGCACGAGACGCCGGAATTCGAGCAGGTGAAGGCGGCCAACAAGGCGGAGGCAATCCCCTTCCTCACCATGCTGCGGGAGTATCCGCGCAACGTGTTGCTGGGCATGGGCGTGCGCTATATCGACGGCGTGTTCTTCAACGTCTTCGCGGTGTTCTCCATCGTCTATCTCGCGAACTACGTGAAGGTACCCCGCACGACGGCGCTCTGGCTGGTGACGCTCGCGGCGTTCGTGATGGTGTTCACCATCCCCATGTTCGGCAAGCTGTCCGACAAGTGGGGACGCCCGCGCACCTATGCGATCGGCTCGGCGCTGCTGGCGCTGGTGGCATATCCGGCCTTCTGGCTGTTCTCCACCGGCTCGCTGCCGCTGATCGCCCTCGGCATCGTGTTCCCGTTCGGCGTGCTCTACGCCATGTGCTACGGGCCTGAAGCCGCGCTGTTCTCGGACCTGTTCGACGCCCGGGTGCGCTACACCGGCATCTCGTTCGTCTACCAGTTCTCCGGCATCGTCGCGAGCGGCATCACCCCCATCATCGCCACCTATCTGCTCGCCCGCGGCGACGGACAGCCCTGGCAGGTGTGCGCCTACGTGGTGTTCGCGGCGCTGGTCTCCATGCTCTCGGCGCTGGCGATCCGGGTGCCGGCCCCCGGCGCCCAGTTATCGAAGGCCACGCGCGCCTCGACCGAAACGGTACGCCAGCCAGCGCGCTGACGGGTTCCCGATCCGGAGGCGGCGCGCGGCCGCCGCCTCCCTCCCCCGAATTGCAAGATCTCCAAGGTTCCAAGAGGATTTTTTCGTCATGAAGATGACCACCGAAGAGGCGTTCATCAAAGTCCTGCAGGCGCACGGCATCAACGAGGCCTTCGGCATCATCGGCTCGGCCATGATGCCGGTCTCCGACCTCTTCCCCAAGGCCGGCATCCGCTTCTGGGATTGCGCCCACGAGACCAATGCGGGCCTGATCTGCGACGGCTACACCCGCGCCACCGGCCGCATGGCCATGGCCATCGCCCAGAACGGGCCGGGCGTGACGGGCTTCGTCACCGCCATGAAGACCGCCTACTGGAACCACACCCCCATGCTGCTGGTGACGCCGCAGGCGGCCAACAAGACCATCGGGCAGGGCGGGTTCCAGGAAGTCTCCCAGATGGCCATGTTCCAGGACATGGTGTGCTACCAGGAGGAGGTGCGCGACCCCTCCCGCGTCGCCGAGGTGCTCAACCGCGTGATCGAGAAGGCCTGGCGCGCCTGCGCCCCGGCGCAGATCAACGTGCCCCGTGATTTCTGGACCCAGGTGATCGACATCGAGCTGCCGCAGATCGTGCGCCTCGAGCGTCCCGCCGGCGGCCGCAACGCCATCGCCGAGGCCGCGCAAATCCTGTCCGAGGCGAAGTTCCCGGTGATCCTCAACGGCGCGGGCGTCGTCATCGGCAATGCCATCGGCGAGGCCATGACACTGGCCGAGCGGCTCGATGCGCCCGTGTGCGCCGGCTACCAGCACAACGACGCCGCCCCCGGCAGCCATCCCCTCGCCGTCGGCCCGCTCGGCTACAACGGCTCCAAGGCCGCCATGGAGCTGATCGCACAGGCTGACGTGGTGCTGGCGCTCGGCACCCGGCTCAACCCCTTCTCCACTTTGCCCGGCTACGGCATCGACTACTGGCCGAAGCAGGCGAAGATCATCCAGGTGGACATCAACCCGGACCGCATCGGCCTCACCAAGAAGATCACGGTGGGCATCTGCGGCGACGCCAAGGAAGTGGCCGGCCAGCTGCTCGGCCAGCTCGCCCCCGGCGCCGGCGATGCCGGACGGGCGGAGCGCCGCGCGCTGATCCACCAGACGCGCTCGCGCTGGCTCCAGCAGCTCGCCTCCATGGACCACGAGGACGACGATCCCGGCACCCGCTGGAACGAAGACGCCCGCGCCCGCGACGCCGGCCGTATGTCGCCCCGTCAGGCGTGGCGGGCGATCCAGTCGGCGCTGCCGAAGGACGTCATCATGTCCACGGACATCGGCAACAACTGCGCCATCGGCAATGCCTATCCGAGCTTCGAGATCGGGCGGAAATATCTCGCGCCCGGCATGTTCGGTCCGTGCGGCTACGCCTTCCCGGCCATCATCGGCGCGAAGATCGGCTGCCCGGACGTGCCGGTGTTCGGCTTTGCCGGCGACGGCGCCTTCGGCATCTCCATCAACGAGATGACCTCCATCGGCCGCGAGGAATGGCCGCCGGTGACCATGGTGGTGTTCCGCAATTTCCAGTGGGGCGCCGAGAAGCGCAACACGACGCTCTGGTACGACAACAACTTCGTCGGCACCGAGCTGGACCCCAAGCTCTCCTACGCGAAGATCGCCGAGGGCTGCGGCTTCAAGGGGGTGCGCGTGGACACGCCGGAGAGCCTCAGGGAGGCCATCCACACCGCCGCCGAGGAGCAGAAGAAGGGCATCACCACCTTCATCGAAGTGGTGCTGAACCAGGAGCTCGGCGAACCCTTCCGCCGGGATGCCATGAAGAAGCCGGTGCCGGTGGCCGGCATCGCCCGCGCCGACATGCGCGAGCAGATCGCGCGCTGACCGAGATCCGGGCGGGCACGCTCCTCAGCACGCCCGCCCGGCCTTTTCTGCCCTCGAGCGCGATCCGAGCGGATCGCTCTCTGACGTTTGGAACGAGAACGCGTTATCCGATCTGATTGCGATGCAATCAGATCGGCGCGTGCTCTAGCCCGAGATGACGGCCATGCTCGCCCTCGACCGCATCATCGACGCCGCGCGTGCCGCCCCCCGCAGCATCGTCCTGCCGGAGGGGAGCGACCCGCGCATTGCCGCCGGCGCCCGACGCGCCGCGCGCGAAGGCATTGCCCGGCCGATCCTCCTCGGCCCCAACGAGGAGGTGATGGCGGCCCTCGGTGGTGATGCGCGGGGCATCGCCATCGAGGATCCCGCCACATCGCCGCGTTTCCAGGCCTATGCAGAGGCGCTGCACCTGCTGCGCCACGCCAAGGGCATGGACCTCGCCGCCGCACGGCGGCGCATGCGCGAGCCCCTCGCCTTCGCCGCCATGATGGTGCGGCAGGGGGATGCCGACGGCACGGTCGGCGGCGCGGTGGCCACCACGGCCGAAACGGTGCGCGCCGCGCTCCAGATCATCGGCCTCGCGCCGGGAGCGAAGATCGTCTCCAGCTTCTTCCTGATGATCCTGTGTGAGGACTATCACGAGCAGAAGGGGGCCTATGTGTTCTCCGACTGCGGCCTCGTCATCGATCCCGACGCGGCGGAACTCGCGGACATCGCCCGTGCCGCCGCCCATTCCTACACCGCCATGACCGGCGAGGCGCCCCGGGTGGCCATGCTCTCCTTCTCCACCAACGGCAGCGCCCGGCACCAGCGGGTGGACAAGGTGGTGGAGGCGGTGCGCCTTGTGCGGCAGGCGGAGCCGGATCTGGTGATCGAGGGGGAATTGCAGTTCGACGCCGCCTTCGTCGCCACGGTCGGCGCGGCCAAGACTGCGCCGGGATCGAAGATCCGGGGGGATGCGAACGTCTTCATCTTCCCCAATCTTGATGCCGCCAATATCGGCTACAAGATCGCCCAGCGCATCGGCGGGGCGAAGGCCATCGGGCCGGTGCTTCAGGGGCTGGCCAAACCCGCCAACGATCTTTCCCGCGGCTGCTCGCAGGACGACGTGTTCCACATGATCGCGCTCACCTGCGCCCAGGCCGGACGCACGCTCCCGGTCGCGATGTCTGGAAAGATTGAGGGCGTCTGGCAGAACTCACGGCCCGCCGCAGCCAGCCTCGGCGAGACGCGGGCCGGCTGAAAGGGCGGATCAGTTGCCCATCTGGAGCATGGACTCGGACGCCGCATAGGCCTCGCCCCACTGGGCGAGCGTCTTGGAGACGGCCGACAGCGAGATCGGCTGCCCGGCCGCGCGCGGTGCCGCGGCCGCGAACAGCGCCGCCACCAGCACGAGCGGCAGGAAGACCTTTCGCAGTTCGTCTTGGGTGTTCATCTGGGTCACGAGCGTGGTTTCAAGTGCCCATTATATCCCCAGCCGTGCCCCTCGCCAAATGCGGCGCAACATCGCGCTCTGCTGCGCCGCACAATAACGGAGAAAATCGAGCGGTGCCAAGCCGTAAGGTGGCGCCACCTCTCCCATTTGACGTCACGTCAGCTTCCGGGCTTGCCGTGCACGTTGGGCAGGAAGAGGTCCTTCCAGCTCTGCGCCGTGGCGGCGATCATGCCGGTGCGGGTCATGAAATCCGCATATTTCTGGATCGCCTGCGGCGTGGTGGTGAAGGTCACCTGCGGGTCGTTCAGGATGCCCTCGATAAGCGCCACTTCGCTGCCGTCGGCGGCGAGGCGAACATAGTCCCGTGCGGCAGCCGACTTGTCGCGGTTGATGATGGCGATGGCCTCTTCGAGCGCTGCGAAGAAGGCGGCATAGATTTTCGGATTGTCATTGGCGAAGCGGGTGGTGGTCCACACCACGTTGAAGGTGGAAGGCTGGCCCAGCACATCGAAGGTGTTGAGCACCGTGTGCACGCCGGGCTTCCTGAGTTCCAGTTCCTGGATCGGCGCGGCGGTGAAATGGGCCGTCACCTCATTGCCGGCCAAGAGCGCCGCCATGCCATCGGGATGGGAGAGCGTGACGGTCAACTTGTCGAGGTCGTTGCGGTGGTCCGGACCCAGCTCCTTCTCCGCCGCCATCTGCAGGAACATGGCCTGCACCGACACCTTCACCGCCGGCAGGGCAATCTTGTCCTTCGCGGTGAAGTCCTTCAGCGAGCGCACATTGGGATTGGACGTATTGAGCAGCAGCGGCATGGAATTCATGGCCGCCGCCGCCTTGATCGGATTCGCGCTATCCTTGGTCTTGGCCCACAGCAGCACCAGAGGCGGCACGCCGCCGGCGGCGAACTGGATGGCGCCGGACAGCAGGGCATCATTCATCGCCGCGCCACCGGCGAGCTTGATGTAGCGGGTTTTCAGGTTCGGCACGCCACGCGCCGCCGCCTCCTTTTCCAGCAGGCCACGGTCTTCCATGATCATCAGCGGCAGATGGCCGAGGCTCGGCTGGCGGGCGATGGTCACGTTGTCCACTTCCGCCACCGCAGCTGACGTCATTGCGGCGAGCATCACGAGCGCGCCCGCCAGCTTCCGTTTGAATGCGATCATCCTTGAGCCCTCCGTCTGCGTTTCCTCACCCGTCTTAAGGGCGTCGCCGGGTCTGATGCCCGGATTGGGTCTTGGGCGGCTTCAAGTTCAGCCGCGACGGATCACCGGAGCGGGGACGCCCTCGATCATCACGTTGATCGCTGCGGGAAGCCCGCTCGCGTGGGCCTCGGCGAGGGCATCCGGCAGGTCGGCGGCGTCGGTGACGAGGGCGCCATATCCGCCCAGCGCCCGCACCACCTCGTCATAGCGAGTGGGGAGCAGGTCGCAGTAGCGGGTCCGCCCGGCGCCATAGGTGCGCAGCTGGATCTGGTGCTCGGCGTTCCAGCGGGCGTCGTTTCCGATGACCGCGATGAAGGGCGCCCCAACGCGTAGGGCGGTGTCGAACTCCGCCATGTGGAAGCCGAAGGTGCCGTCCCCCATCACCGCCACCACCGGCGCCTCCGGCCGCGCGAGCCGGGCCGCGATGGCGAAGGGAATGGAGGCGCCGATGGTGCCGGACACGCCGTTGATGATGCGGTTCTGCGTCTTGACGATGGCTTGCGGCCACTGGCCGATCTCGCCGCCGTCGCACACCAGCGTCCCGTCGGGATGGCCGGCGAGGAAATCGCGCACCGCGACGCACAGCTCCACCGGATGGATACGACCCGAGGCAGCCCGCGCATTCGCCCAGGCCGCCGGCAGAAAGGCCAGCGCCTCCCGCGCCCGCGCCAGCCAGGATGCACGGGCCGCTGTGGCGGCGGGCGGGGATACGGCGAGGGCGGCGAGCACCCTGCCGGCCTCTCGTTCCACGCGCTCCACAAGGAGCGGACCTTTCGCCTTGGCGGCACGCGCCAGAAGGTCCGGGTCCGGGTCCACCACCGCGAAACGGCAGGACGTCGCCACCGCGGGCGGCGCGCCGAACTTGAGGGTGAAATCCAGCGCCTTGCCAAGCAGCACCACGAGATCCGCCTCGGCCAGAAGCTCGGCAAAAGCGCCAAGGCCGGGATCGTTCACCCCGCGCGGGCTCTCCATACCGATCACCGGAACGCCCGTGGCGGCTTCCAGCCGCGCCATGGCGCCCCGCCCGCGCGGCGTGCACAAGGCGGGACCGCACAGGATGAGCGGCCGGTCCGCGCTCTCAAGCAGCGCCGCGAGGCGCCCTGCGATGACCTGCGCGTCCGGCGTGGCGGTCGGCTCTCCGATCGTCACGGCCGGCTCCGGCGCGATCAGCCGCTGCTCCAGAAGATCCACCGGCAGCGCGAGATGAACGGGGCCGGGCCGCCCCTCCCGCGCGATGCGAATGGCCCGGGCGATGTCGGTGCCGAGCGCTTCGGCGCTCTCCACCATCCACGAGGCCTTGGTCATGGGCCGCGCGACGGCCGCCTGATCCATCTCCTGAAAGGCGCCCCGGCCCAACTCGCCGATGCCGGCCTGACCGGACAGCAGAAGCACCGGGGATTCCGCCCCCAGCGCCGTGAACAAGGCGGCCGCGCCGTTGGATAGGCCCTGCCCGCCGGTGACGAGCGCCACGCCGATCTCACCGGTCAGGCGCGCATGGGCATCCGCCATGTGCACCGCCGCCGCTTCCTGGCGCACGTGCACAAGGGCGATGTCGGTCTCCAGCAGCGCATCATAGATGGGCATGATGTGGTTGCCGGACAGGGAAAAGATCCGCTTAACCCCATGCGCCTCAAGCGCGCGGACAACGAGGTCCGCACCGCGCGGGGCGAGGTCCCGCTGCACGTTGGGGGGCACGGCGGCATTGGGTGCGGGGCTCATGCGACGTCCTTCAGCAGGCTCTGGCCGGGCGCGACGCGGGTGAAGGCCACCGCGGCCGTGGAGATGTCGAGGCGGCCCGCCGCCTGCCGCACCAGCGTGTAGCGCGAGGTATCAAGGTCCGACGTCTCGGGGAAGTCCTCGCGGAAATGGGCGCCCCGGCTGTCCTCGCGGGCAAGCGCTGCGGCAGTGATGGCCTGGCTGACCAGCACCAGATTTTCGAGATTCAGCCGGTCCATCCAGGTGAGGTTGTAGCGGCGGTCGCCATCCGGCGCGCCGGCGCGGGAGACGGCATCGCCGAGGGCACCCAGCGTCTCCTGGGCGCGCTTCAGCCCCTGCGCCGTGCGCAGGATGCCCACGTCGTTCCACATGGCTTCGTAGAGCGCCTCGCGGATGGCGGGCAGGTCCCGCGCGTCGCGGCCCAGCGGAGAAAAGGCGCGCTCCAGCGCGTGTTCCATGGCCGCCGGGTCAGGATCGGCCAAGGTACGCCCGCGCTCCACCTCCCGCGCCATGGCATCACCCGCAATGCCGCCGAACACGGTGGAGTTGGCGACGCCGTTGCCGCCGAGGCGGTTGGCGCCGTGCACGCCGCCCGTATCCTCGCCGGCCGCGTAGAGACGGGGCATGGCGGTGCCGCAATTGCCGCCGAACACCACGCCGCCCATCATGTAGTGGGCGGTCGGGATCACCTCCACCCGCCCTCCGGCGAGGTCGAAGCCGCAATCGGCGCAGCGCTCCACCATGCCCTTGAAGGTCTTGCGCACATGATCGGGGCCGAGATGCCCCATCTCGATGTGCACGCCGCCATGGGCGGTGGCATAGCCGTCGCGGATGCGGCGCATGATGGAGCGGCTGACGATGTCGCGGGTGGCCCGCTCGCCGCGCGGGTCATAAAGGTGCATGAACCGCGAACCGGTGCGGTCGGTGAGCCAGCCGCCGGCGCCGCGCAGCCCCTCCTCCAGCACGGTGCCCGTCATGCGCGTGCCGGGGCCGGCGAGGAGGCCGGTGGGGTGAAACTGCACCATCTCCATGTCGCGCAGGGCGAGGCCGGCACGCAGGGCCATGGCGAGCCCGTCGCAGGACTTGTCGCCGGAAGGGGTGTGGTACTTGTACATGGTCGGGCCGCCGCCGGTGGCGAGCAGCACCGCGCGCGCCTTGACCAGCACCGGAACGCCGGTGCGCATGTCCAGCATGAGCACCCCGGCGAGGCCGGAGCCGTCCGCGGCGGGGATGAGGTCGAGGGCGCGATGGTCCTCCATGCGGTTCACGTCACGCCGCCACACCTGTTCCATGAGGCGGTTGATGATCTCGATGCCGGTGAGGTCGCCCTTGTGCACCGTGCGGTCGAAGGTCTGGCCGGCGAAGGCCTTCTGGTGGACGCTGCCATCCGGGTTGCGGTCGAAGAAGCAGCCGAATTCCGTCTCCAGCTCGCGGATGCGCACCTGCGCCTCGGTCACCAGCGTCCAGGCGAGGTCCTGGTCGTTGAGCCACTTGCCGCCTTCCACCGTGTCCATGAAATGGCGCTCGACACTGTCGCCGGGGGCAAGAGCCACGTTGTAGCCGCCCTGCACCATGCGCGTGCAGCCGCATTTGCCAATGAGGCCCTTCACCGCCACCGTCACGTCGAGGTCGGGCGCCGCCTTCTTGGTGTGGAGCGCGGCGAACAGGCCGGCTCCACCCGAGCCGAGGATGAGGACGTCCGTCTCGCGGACCGCGACCGAGGGAGTCATTCGGAGGCTCCGATGCCGGCGAGCACAGCGTCGCGGCGACTGGCGACATCCGCCTGCACTTGGGCGAAGAGCGAGCCGCCGTGGGCGTCCATACCCACCAGCAGTGGCCCGAAATCACGGATGCGGAATTTCCAGAGGCTCTCGGGGTGGAGATCGTCCATGTCCACGTCCTCGATCTCCTCGATCCACGTGGTCTCCAGCGCTGCCGCGCCGCCGACGATGGCGAGATAGGCGCCGCCCAGATCGCGGAAGGCCTCCAGCGTCGCCGGACCCATGCCGCCCTTTCCGACGATGAGGCGCACCCCTTCGCGCTCCATGAGCGGGCGGGTGAAGCGCTCCATGCGCATGGAGGTGGTGGTGCCGATGCAGAAGGGGGTGTAGCCGGCGGGCGCGGCGGGGGATTTCTCCACCCGGTGCACGTTGGGCGCGGTGTGGATCACCGCATGGCCCTTGAGATCGAGCCGCGTGGTGCGGCCGCGGTCGAACATGTGGATCTGCGTGGCGTCGCGGATGCCGAACAGGGTGCGCTGGAGCGTCACCGTATCGCCGACCTTCAGGGCGCGGACCTGATCGGCATCAACCGGCATTTCAAGGACATGGTGGGCCATCGGGGCGCTCCGGATCAGCTGAAGGCGATGCCGCCGGGGGTGAAGGTGGCCCGCGCGCGGCGGGCGGAATGGCACTGGATGTTCACCGCCACCGGGTTCTGGGTGATGTGGGTGGCGGCCACTTCCACATGAACGGCGAAGGCCGTAGACCGCCCGCCGAGGCCCTGCGGCCCGATGCCCAGCTCGTTCACCGCGCGGGACAGCTCGGCCTCGATCTTCGCGCCTTCGGCATCCTCGCACACCGTGCGCAGGGGCCGCGTGGCGGCGATCTTCGCGAGGTGCATGCACAGGTCCGAGGTGCCGCCGATGCCGACGCCGACGATGGTGGGCGGGCACACCCGGCCGCCCAGCTCGATCACCCGGTCCACCACGAAGCGCTTCACGGCTGTGATGCCGTCCGAGGGCAGCAGCATCTTGAGGAACGAGCCGTTTTCCGAGCCCGAGCCCTTGGGGATCATCTCGATGGAGACGGTCTCCTCCCGGTCGTCGAAGTCGATATGGATCACCGGCACGCGGATGCCGCAGGAATTCTGGTCGTTCTTGCGGGTGATGGGATGCACCACCGACGAGCGCAGGGAGTTTTCCTTGGTCGAGCGCGCCGCGCCGCGACGCACCGCCGCCTTCAGCCCGGCCCCGTCGAAGGCCACGTTGCGGCCGATGGTGATGTTGTAGATGGGAATGCCCGTGTCCTGGCACAGGATGTTGCGGGTGCGCTCGGCGACCTTGATGTTCTCCACCATGGTGCCGAGGATGGCCTGGCCGGTCGCGTCCGTCTCCGTGCGCTGGAGTTCCGAGAAGCCGGCCTTGATGTCTGGCGGCAGCAATTGGAGCGCGCGCAGATAGAGGTCGGCGCAGATCTTTTCGACTTCGTCGAGGTTGAGGTCCATGGGGTGCTCCTAGAAGACCAGCGCCAGACCCGAGAGCAGGATCATCAGCGACAGCATCTGCTTGAATGCCTTCTCGTTCAGTCGGCCGTAGATCTGGAGGCCGAGCACGGCGCCGATGGCGAGCGGCGGCAAGGCGAGGATGATGAGCAGCCAGGAGCGCCCGTCGATGCCCACCACCCCCACGGCTGCCAGCGTCACCACATGCGCGAACAGGATGAAGGGCTGGTACACCCCGCGCGCCACCTCCTTCGGCCAGCCGCGCAGCTGGGTCCAGATGGTGGGAACGACCCCCGAATAGCCGCCGAGGCCGCCGAGGATGCCGCCCACGAAGCCGATGCCCGCATTGGCCCACCGGCCGCCTCCGCCGATCACCGGAAGGCGCGGGGCGAGGAGCGCGTAGAGGGCATAGGCCGCCATACCGAGGCCCAAGGCGAGCTTCAGCGGGGCGGGGTTCACCGCCGTGAGGACCAGGACGCCCAGCGGCACCCCCACCAGCGCACCGACGAGGAAGGGCGCAAGACGCACACCGTCGATGGACCGGCGGATGGGCCAGACCAGCGTGAGATGCAGGATGCTGCCGCAGGCGACGATCAGAGCGGTGGTCTGGATCGGATCGAGCGCGTGCAGCCAGATGGCGGAGGCGGCGAGGGCGAAGGCAAACCCTGCCCCGCCCGCCGCCAGCGCACCCAGAAAGGCGCCGGCCCAGAGAATGGAAAGGGTCGCGAGCGGAATGCCGAGCATGCTCACCACCCGCTCAGCAGGAAGAGCAGCCCCACGGCGAGCCCTGTCGCGATGGCACCCGCCACCACCCCGGCGGTGTGGCCACGGAAGGAGAACCACTCGATGGCCAGCACCCGGAGGCCGAGGGCCATGTGCACGGCAAGGGCGCTCACGAGGCCCCATTCGGCGATCTTCACCAGCGGGTTGTGGGTGACGGCCAGAAAGCTGTCGAGCGCACCAGCCCCCGAGAGTGCGGTGCCTAGCGCGATGAAATGCATGGGCAAGAACACCGCCAGCGCCACGCCCGACAGGCGATGGAGCAGCGCCGCGATGAAGCCCGGTTTCAGGTGGGCAGCCTCGCGCAGGCCGGGGCGGGTCGTGGAGGTGAGGGTGGACGGCTTCACGGCACCAGTCCTCCCGGCTGATAGACCGCCAGCGCAGCACGCAGCCCCAGCACCAGGATGGCGGCAGCGAAGGCGAGCATGGCCATGTCGAGGGAGCGCGAGCGCCAGCCGGTCCATTCACGGATCACGCTGCGCAGGCCGATGGGGGCATGAATGGCGGCGGCGCAGACGAACACACAGTAGAACGCGAGGAACCAGCCGTTGCCCGCCGTCCGCGACAGGATTTCCGCCGCGCTGAGCCCGCCGCGAACGGCGTGCACCATGGTGGCGAGGTGCAGCGCCACCGCGAGCGCCAGCACCGCGGCCGTGCCGCGCTGGGCCATGTAGAGAAGGGGATTCATGACTTCACCAGCAGCGCGAGGAGGCGGCCGAGGGGCGAGGGCGCGGTGGCGCGCTTGAGGCCCGCGATGGCGTAGGTGGGCGCCAGATCCTTGGGGCAGAACTCGGTGCAGCTCATGTGGCTGTGGCAGGAGTGGCAGCCCACGTCCCCGGACACGGCGGCGAGCCGCGCCGCATTGCCCCGGTCGCGCTCGTCATTCACCAGAGTCCAGGCGCGGTTGAGGGCGGCGGGGCCGAGATAGTCCTTGTTCCAGGCCACCACGTCGCACGCGGAATAGCACACGCCGCAATTGATGCATTCGACGCCGGCGTCGGCGGCCCTCCGCTTCGGGCTGTCGGGCCGCACCGGCGCGAAATCCGCAGGCGGGGCCTCGCCCGGCTCGAAGGCGCCGTGGGCGTCGCGCCATTTCTCGAAGAAGGGGACCATGTCGACGGTCAAATCTTTCACGATCGGCAGGTTGCGCAGGGGCTCCAGCACAAGGATGTCGCCGTCCAGAGCCTCGGAAACCCGGGTGCGGCAGGTCCAGCGCGGCCGCCCGTTCACCACCATCGCGCAGGAGCCGCACATGCCGACCCGGCAGGCGAAGCGATAGGAGAGCGTCGGGTCCTGCGCGCGCTGGATCTCCGTCACCACGTCGAGAACGGTCTGGCTGGCGCGGCGCGGCACCGCGAAGTCCTCGAAGGCGCCGTCGGCCTGGCCGCGCCACACGCGGACGCGCAGGGTCTCCTCGGCCGGCGCTGCCGCCGGCCGCCCGTTCTGGCTCGTGCTCGTCATGTCGTTCGTCCTGAAGGCTTCTTGAGACGCCGCAGGCTGCCGCCCGCGACGGGAAGGCACGCGATGGCCGCGCGCCGGCCAAGGAGATGTTCAGCCCCCCGGCGCACCGTGGATGGCGGGGAAGAAGATGTCCTTCCAGTCCTTGGTGGTGGCCCCGACGAGGCCGGCCCGGTGCATGTAATCGAGATAGGACAGCACCTTCTTCGGGGTGGTGGTCCACTCGTTCTCCGGCGACTTGATGATGGCCACCGCCTCGTCCACGCTCATCTTGGAGCCCTCGGCCTTGATCCACAGCGCCGCCATGGCGGCAGGATCCTTGCGGATCAGGGCATTGGCCTCCTCCAGCGCGGCGAGGACGGCGGCGAGGGCCTTGGGGTTCTCGGTGGCGAACTTCTCGGTGGCCCAGATGACGTTGAAGGTGTGCGGCCCGCCGAGCACCTGATAGCTGTCCAGCACCTTGTGGGCGCGCGGGTCCTTCAGCTCCAGCTCCTGGAAGGGGGAGGAGCCGAAATGCGCGGTGACCTCGGACTTGCCGCCCATCATGGTGAGCTGGGCGTCCGGGTGGCCCATCGAGACGGTCAGGGAATCCAGCTTGTTCTGCTGACCCGCGCCGAAGGCCTGCTCGGCGGCCATCTGCAGCGTCACCGCCTGGATGGAGGTCTTCACCGCCGGCAGGGCGATCTTGTCGGCGGAGGTGAAGTCCTTGATGGTCTTCACGTTCGGGTTCACCGAGACGAGGTAGAGCGGCATGGCGTTCAGCGCCGCGATGCCCTTCACCTTGAGATTGCTGCGGGTGCGAGCCCAGATGGTGAGCATCGGCCCGACGCCGCCGGCGGCGATATCCAGATTGCCCGAGATGAGGGCCTCGTTCATGCCCGAGCCGCCGGTGAAGCGCAGCCATTCGGTCTTCAGGGCAAAGCCCTTGGCGCTCGCCTGCTTCTCGATGAGGTTCAGTTCCTCCATCACCGTCATCGGCAGATAGGAGATGCCGAACTGCTTGGCGAGGCGGACCGTTCCGGTTTCCGCGCGCGCCGTCCCTGCGGCGAGCGACAGCGGAACGAGGGCAAGCGCTGCGGCGGCGAACACAGCCGCGCGTTTGAAGAAGAGACCCATTGCGTTCTCCCTGGTGGCAGACTCCCTGGCGCCTTGCAGCCGGCACGCCTGGGGCTGCCTTTGCCGCGCGCTCAAGGCGTGCGGTCTTGTTTTCGTTTCGGGATCAAAGGCCGATGGACATGTCCGCTCGGCTTCGATCCGGCGCGCGACCATTTTCCGATTGAGTGTCGGCAGGGGCAGAGTACCCTCGGCAAGACAGGTGTCAATAGTCTTAGGTCATATATATGACATCGGAATCTATCACCCCCACGAACGCCCGGGCGGCCGCCATCGAGGCGCGGCCGCTCTACCAGCAGACGCGCGACCTGCTGCTGAAGCGCATCATCGATGGCGTCTGGAAGCCCGGCGGCTACCTGCCGAGCGAGCAGCAGCTCTGCGGCGAGCTGGGCGTGTCCATCGGCACCATCCGCAAGGCCACCGAGGAATTGGTGATCCACGGGCTTCTGGAGCGCCAGCACGGACGCGGCACGCGGGTGGTGCCCCACTCCAGCGCCAAGTCGCGCTTCCGCTTCCTGCGCTTCGTGCATGGGGATGGACGCCCGCTCGATCCGGTTGCGCATCTCCTCACCCAGACCGTTCGCGCGGCGAGCGCCGAAGAGCGCCGGCAGCTCGATCTCGATGCCAACGGCAAGGTGCTGGCGCTCACGCGCATCCGCAGCGAGAAGGACCAGCCGCTGGTCTACGAGCGCCTGGCGCTGCCGGCGCAGACCTTCGCCGCGCTGGGGCTGGAGACCGGCGAGGATATCGTGGAGGAGGTCTACGTCTTCTATCAGGAGCGCTGCGGCGTCACCATCATGCGCACCGAGGACGAGGTGGGCATGGCGGTGGCGGATGCCACCATGGCGCAGCATCTCGGCATCGCGACGGGCGCCCCGGTTCTGGAGGTGCGGCGCGTCGCCCACGCCCTCGATGGGCGGCGCGTGGAATATCGCGAGAGCTTCACCGCCCACCTCAAATACAGGACCGCCCTCGAGTGAGGGCGGTCCGTGCTTCGCACGTCGCGGCGCCGCTCAGGCCTGCATGCCCCAGCGCTGGATGGTGTGGCGCTCGATGGTCTGGAAAATCAGGTTTTCCACCACGAGGCCGATGAGGATGACTGTGAGCAGACCGGCGAACACGTTGGCGATATCCAGCATGTTCTTGTTCTCGAAGATGAACCAGCCGAGACCGCCGGACCCCGACGACACGCCGAACACCAGTTCCGCCGCGATCAGCGTGCGCCATGCAAACGCCCAGCCGATCTTCAACCCGGTGAGGATGGAGGGAAACGCCGCCGGGATGAGGATGGTGGCGATGAAGCGCGGCCCCCTCAGCCCGTAGTTCCGGCCCACCATCTTCAGCGTCCGGCTCACCGAGAGAAAGCCGGAATGGGTGTTGAGGGCGATGGCCCATGTCACCGAATGCACCAGAACGAAGACGAGGCTGGCAGTGCCGAGCCCGAACCAGATCAACGCCAGCGGCAGCAGCGCGATGGCCGGCAGCGGATTGAACATGGAGGTCATGGTCTCCAGGAAGTCCGTGCCGATGCGCGAGGCGATGGCGAGCGCGGTCAGCACCGCCGCCAGCGTGATGCCGATGGCGTAGCCCATCAGCAGCACCCGGAGCGATCCCCACGCGCGTTCCGGCAGCACGCCGTTCATCACGTTGGCGAAGAAGGCGGAGACTGTGGCGCTGAAGGTGGGAAAGAGCAGGTCGTTGTTGAGGACGCGCCCGTAGATTTCCCAGGCCAATGCCAGCGCGGCGAGAATGATGAGCTTGCGGAAGAAGCTCCAGTTGTAGAGCAGCTCCCAGGTGGAAAGCGGCTTTTCCACCACCGTCATGGCGTCGGCCGGCATGTCCTCGCGATAGATTTCCGGACGCGGCTCGGTGATGGGAATGACCTTCAGGGTGGCGACCTCAGGCATCGATGATCTCCTTCGCCTCGTCGGCGAACAGCATGTGCTGGATGCGCTGCTCGAGGAGCGCGGCGTCCTTGGGATCGGTGGTGCTGTTGATCTCGGCCTTCACCCGGCCGGGATGGGGCGAGAGCAGGAGGATGCGGTTGCCGATCTTGATGGCCTCGGCAATGGAATGGGTGACGAACAGCACGGTGAAGCGCGTGTCCGCCCACAATTGCAGCAGCTCGTCCTGCATCTTCCGGCGCGTCAGCGCATCCAGCGCAGCGAAGGGCTCGTCCATCAAGAGGATGTCCGGTTCCATGGCCATGCCGCGGGCGATGGCCACGCGCTGCTTCATGCCGCCGGAGAGCATGTGCGGATAGGTGTCCGCGAACTTGGTGAGGTTGACCTTCTCGATGTAGTGCATGGCCCGCTCGTCCGCCTCCTTGCCCTTCAGCTTGCGGGCGGCGGTGAGGGCGAAGGCCACGTTCTGGCGCACGGTCTTCCAGGGCAGCAGCTGGTCGAATTCCTGGAACACCATCATGCGGTCCGGCCCGGGGGCGCGGATCACCTGCCCCTTGAGGCGCATCTCGCCCTCCGTGGGCGTGATGTAGCCGCCGACGGCCTTCTGCAGGGTGGATTTCCCGCAGCCGGACGGCCCCAAGAGGATGAAGCGGTCGCCCTCGAGAACGTTGAAATCCACCCTGTAGGTGGCGGTGACGAGTAGATTCGGCGTCTTGTACTGCAGCGTTACGCCACTCACCTCCAGAAGAGGTTTCTGCGAACCCATGCATCCCTCCCTTGGGACCTGTCGCCGCGGCCTTTATTGGCCGTTCTGGCGAGGCGTCGTTTCTGCTCCCGGTCTTCATGGGGCCTGACCACCCTTGGCGGGGCGGCAGGCCTTGTCGTGTCTGTTGGGATCCCGCGGTCGGGGCGAGCGAAATGGCGCATCCGCCCCGCCGTTCTTCGGCTCTTCCTGCTGGCCGCGGACGCCTGTCGCGCCGCCTCAGGTGTGATGACGATAGACAAGGCCGGTAGGCCTGTAAAGGTCATCTACTATCATATATAAGACATAAGTTTTGTCGCGCCACGCCCACGGCCGCCTCACGCCGCAAGATCCAACAGGATCAATGATTTGTGAAAATCAGGTCAGGTCGGAGAGATAGTGGAAACCGGCTGTCAGGCAGAAGCTGATGCGCCATTCCACCGGCGTGCCGTCGAGCGAATAGGCGAGGCGGTCGATCAGCAGCACCGGCGCGCCGGGCTCCACATTGAGCATCGCCGCAGTGTCGGAATCCGCGCCGACGGCCTTCAGCTGCTCCCGCGCCCGCGCCACGGTGATGCCGTAGCGCTGCGCGTAGAGGCCGTAGAGATTGTTCGGCACGGGCGCATCGGCGAGGCCTGGGAACATCTGGTCGGGCAGGATCAGGCTCTCGATGATGAGCGGCGCGCCGTCGAACGTGCGCAGGCGGCGGATGCGCAGGACGCGCCCGTTGCGCGGCAAGGCAAGGGCGCCGCATTCGGCGGCCGTGCCCTTGGCCCTCTCGATGCCGAGCACACGGCTTTCGGGAAAGTGGCGCTCCCCGTCATCCCCCACCAGCTTGAAGAACTGGAACAGGATGCGCTCCTCGTCGTGGCGGGCGACGAAGGTGCCCCGGCCCTGCCGGCGCACCACGATGTTCTCCGCCGCCATCTCGTCCAGCGCCTTGCGCACCGTGCCCTGGCTGACCCCAAGTTCCGCGGCGAGCTGGATCTCGCTGGGCAGGGGCTCTCCGGGGGCCCACACGCCATCCACCATGCGGCGGATCAGGGTCTCGCGGACCTGCCGGTAGAGCGGCTTGGATTCGAGTCCTTCGCCCTCGCCGCGATGGGCGGCGCCGGCCGGGCTTCTCTCCTGCGCCCTGCGGGGCTCGGCCCCGGCGGCAATGCTTGGCTTGCTCACGATGGTCTTGCCCCCTGGTCCGGCGCGTCCGTCTCCGACGCTTATAGGTGCGGCTGGCCTGGCTTGCATCTCTCCCCGTGGAGCTTGCAACGCCCGTCAGTCTCATATCTTATATATGATAACGGAATAGAAGCGCACGCAATGCCCTCGTTCCGCGCCCAGAACGACAATATCCGAAAACGACAACCGGAAACGCCCATGCCCGACATCGTCGTCACCGAGTTCATGGACGAGGCGGCGCTCGCCGCGCTGCGCGGCCGTCACAAGGTCCATTACGACCCGGCACTGGTGGACCAGCCGGACGCCCTCCACGCCCTTCTCAAGGACGCGCGCGCCCTCATCGTCCGCAACCGCACGCAGGTGCGCGGGGCGCTGCTCACGGCGGCGCCCCGGCTGGAGGTGGTGGGGCGGCTCGGTGTCGGCCTCGACAATATCGACGTGGAGGCCTGCCGCGCCCGCGGCATCGCCGTGCGTCCGGCCACTGGCGCCAACGATCTGGCAGTGGCCGAATATGTCATCTGCGGCGTGATGATGCTGCTGCGCGGCGCCTACCATGCCTCCGCCGAGGTGGCGGGCGGCGCCTGGCCGCGCACGCGCCTCATGGGGCGGGAAACGTCCGGCCGCATCCTCGGGCTCGTCGGCTTCGGCGCCATCGCGCGGGAGACGGCGCGGCGCGCCGTGGCCCTGGGCATGGACGTGATCGCGAACGATCCCTTCCTCGATGCCGACAATCCCGCCTTCGCCGCGAACGGCGCGCGCCCCGCTTCGCTCGACGCAGTGCTGCGGGACGCCGATGCGGTGAGCCTTCACGTGCCGCTGACCGCCGAAACGCGCGGCCTCATCGGCGCCGACGCCCTCGCCCGCATGCGGCCAGACGCGGTGCTCATCAATGCCGCGCGCGGCGGCGTGGTCGACGAGGCGGCTTTGGCCGAGGCGCTGAAGGCGGGCCGGCTCGCCGGCGCCATGCTGGACGTGTTCGAGACGGAGCCCCTGCCCGGCGGCGGCCCGCTCGAGGGGGTGCCGAACCTCATCCTCACGCCGCACATTGCGGGCGTCACCGTGGAATCCAACGTGCGTGTCAGCGAGGCGGTGGCCATCGCGGTGGCGCAGGTGCTTCAGGAGAAGGCGGCATGAGCGAGCAACTTTACCTCCACGCGGCCCGCGCCCTCGCCCGCGCGGTGCTGATCGCGGCCGGCGCCAGTCGAGCGGCGGCCGAGGCCACCGCCGAGGCCCTGGTCGCGGCAGACGCGGACGGCATCGCCAGCCACGGCCTCTCCCGCCTGCCGGCCTATGCGGACCAGATCCGCTCCGGCAAGGTGAAGGGACAGGCGGAGCCGACGCTCGAATGGACCTCCGTCTCCACCCTGCGGGTGGATGCGCGCGAGGGCCTCGCCTTTCCCGCCATCGCCGCCGGGCTCGATGCCGCCGCAGGCCGCATCGCCGAAAGCGGCATCGTCGCGGTTTCGGTGTTCGCCTCGCACCATGCGGGCGTCATGGGTCATCATGTGGAGCAGATGGCGGAACGGGGGCTGGCCTCCCTCGCCTTCTCCAACTCACCGCAGGCCATCGCCCCGTGGGGCGGGCAGGCCGGGGTGTTCGGCACCAATCCCATCGCCTTCGCCACCCCGCGCAAGGATGCCGCGCCCCTCGTCATCGACGCCTCCCTGAGCAAGGTGGCGCGGGGCAAGATCATGGTGGCCGCCCAGCGCGGCAACCCCATTCCCGACGACTGGGCGCTCGATGCGCAGGGCAACCCCACCACCGATCCCAAGGCGGCGCTGGCCGGCACCATGCTGCCCATCGGCGATGCCAAGGGCGCGGCGCTGGTGCTGATGGTGGAGATCCTCGCCGCCGCCCTCACCGGCGGCCAGTTCGGCTTCGAGGCGGCGTCCTTCTTCACCGCGGAGGGCCCCTCCCCCGCCATCGGCCACCTGTTCCTGGTGATGGACCCGGTGCGGTTGGGCGGGCCGGACTATCTCGTCCGGCTCGAACGGCTGCTCGGTGCCATCCTGGGGCAGGACGGCACGCGCCTGCCCGGCGAGCGGCGGCTGAAGGCGCGAGCGGTGAGCGAGGCCGAGGGCATCACCATCCCCGCCGACCTGCTGGAAGACCTGCAGCGCCGTTCCGCCGCTTGAGACCGGAAACAGAAAAGGGCCGCCGGCAAATCCTGCCGGCGGCCCTTTTTGTGAGCGGAGAAGGCGGCCGCTCCCGGCCGCCCTGCCCTCACGCGCTGCGGTAGAGCTTGGTCATCACGAACTCGCGGTGGCCGAGGGATTCAGCCGCCGTGAGGCGTCCGTTGGCGGTGCGCACGATCATGTCGATGAGCGCGTCGCCGGCCTCCGGAATGGTCATCTCCCGGCGCAGCACGCCCGACACGTCCACGTCGATATGCTCGCCCATGGTGCGGATCGTGCGCGGGTTGCCCGAGATCTTGATGACCGGGACGATGGGATTGCCGATCACGTTGCCCTGCCCGGTGGGGAAGGTGTGGATCACATAGCCCGCCGCCGCCATCAGCGTCACGCATTCGGCCGCCGCGGAGGAGGTGTCCATGTAGTAGAGGCCGGGGCCCTTGGCCGGAGCCTCGGCCGGCTCGAGGGCGTCGATGTAGCGGCACTCGCGGCCGATCTTCTCGAGATTGCCCAGCGCCTTCTCCTCGATGGTGGTGAGGCCGCCGGCGATGTTGCCCTTGGTGGGCTGGCTGTCCGAGAGATCGTCGGTCTTGTGGGCCTCGATCACGTCGTCCTGGTAGGACTTCCACATCTTGAACCACTTCTCGGCCACTTCCGGCGTGGCCGCGCGCTCCTTGCACAGGTGCTCGGCGCCGGTGATTTCCGAGGTTTCGCCGAACACGCCGTAGATGCCGTGCGGGATCAGCTTGTCGTACATGTTGCCCACGGTGGGGCAGGAGGACAGGCCCGTGGTGGTGTCGCTCTCACCGCACTTGGTGGAGATCCACAGGTCGGAGATGGGACAATCCTCCTGCGGCAGCTCGTTGGCCCACTGCACGAAGCGCTTGGCTTCGTAGGAGGCCTTGGCCACGGTGGCGATGTCGCCGTTGAGCTCGATGCCGAAGCCCACCACCGGCTTGCCGGTCTTGGCGATGCCCTCGACCACGCGGTTGGTCCACTGGTCCTCGATGCCGATCACCACCACGGCGGCGACGTTCGGGTTGGAGCCGATGCCGATGAGGGTGCGGAAGTGGATTTCCAGATCCTCACCGAACTGCAGGCGGCCATAGGCATGGGGCAGCGCCATGGTGCCCTTCACATGGGCGGCCACCGCCTCGCAGGCGGCGTTGGAGAGGTCGTCGAGGGGCAGGATGACGACGTGATTGCGCACGCCCACCCGGCCGTTCTCGCGGCGCCAGCCGCGGACGGTGGCGTTGGCATAGTCGGCCGAGGCGAGCGCCTTGGGAGTCGCCTTGGTGATGAGCTGGTCGGGCGCGCCGCCGCGGAAGGGGTTGGGCGCGGTCTGGGCGTGGAACATGGCGATGTTGGACATTTCTTCCCTCACCAGCGCTTGGTCTTGGCATTGTGGATGTGGACGTGCTCGCCCTTGGCGATGTCGGCCTTGGCGATGCCGATGTCCTGGCCGTACTTCCAGATGGTGTCCCCGGCCTTGATGTCCGTGAGGGCGACCTTGTGGCCGATGGGCACGTCCATCTTGGAAGTGAGGTGGAACGCCGAATTGTCGTGCGTCACCACGCACAGCATGTCGGTGCCGGCCTTCAGGCCTTCCACCACGACGACACCCACGGTGTCCTTCTTCTCGTGAACCAACAGTTGCGGCGCACTCACGCTTGCCTCCTCCTTGTCGTCTCGGCCGGCTTGTGTCGGCCAAGTCTTATATAAGATATAGTACATAAAACTGCGAACAAAACCCTGTCAAGCGGCCCGTCGGGTCCCGGCGTTCTTTCTGGTTTTTCGAATGAAGAGCGGGCCTGAATGAAGGGCGGGGCTTGGCCGCGCGGCACCGACGCCTGCACCGGAGCCGCAGACGGGGACAGCATCGAGGGATGAGGAAAGCGCCCCGGACCGGCCGGGGCGCGTCGGCGGTCAGAGCCGCAGGACGATCTTCGCCGCGCCGGTGCGGCCGGCATCGATGTCGGCGAAGGCGGAAATGGCCTCCGCGAATCCGCGCTCCTCGATCCAGCCGAGGGAACCGAGGCGCCCAGAGGCGAGCGCGTCCACCGTCGCCCGGAAGTCGGCGGGCGTGTAGCAATAGGTGCCGGAGACGATGATCTCCTGAAGCGTGATGCGGCGGATGTCGAGCCCCTCCGTGCCGGGCAGAAGTCCGGCATGGACGATGACGCCCCCCGGCCGCACGAGCCGGCAGGCCGCGGCGCGGGTCGCGACCGCGCCCACTGCGTCGATCACAAGATCGATGCTGCCGTCCTTCGGCTCTCCGCCCTCCTCCGGCGCGTAGCAGCGGAAACGGCCGGCGCGCTCCACCGTGGCCCGCCGCGCCGCGTTGGGCTCGGCGACGAAGATCTCGGCGGCTCCCTGCATGGCCATCACTAGCGCCGCAGCAAGGCCGATGGCCCCACCCCCGAGCACGAGGCAGCGGGCGGCGGACAGGGGCATGCCCAGAAGGCGCGCGCCCTGGTTCACCGCGTGGTAGCTCACCGCCACCGGCTCGGCGAGCGCGGCATGGGCGACGGGGAAATCGTCCGGGATGGGCACCAGATTGCGCTCCGGCACCCGCACCAGCTCGGCGAAAGCGCCGGGGCGCGGCGGCATGGAGAGGATCTGCCGGTCGGGGCACAAATGCGCGCGCCCCGCCTCGCAGGCCGGGCAGGTGCCGCAGGTGACAAGCGGATTGACGGTGACACGCTGTCCCGCCCGTGGCCCGGAGGCGATGCGCCCCGCCGCCTCGTGGCCCAGCACCAGCGGCGCCGGGCGCCGCGTGTCGTGCCCGTGATAGGCGTGCATGTCCGAGCCACAGATTCCCACCGCCTCCACCCGCACCAGCACTTCGTCGTTGGCAGGAAGGGGCTCGGGCTCGCTGCGGAACTCCAGCCGGTGCGGGCCGGTATAGACCAGAGCTTTCATGGATGGGGCTTTCATCTTGCGGCGCGCTACTTGGCGGTGAAGCCGCCGTCCACCGCCAGCACCTGGCCGGTGACGTAGGCCCCGGCGTCGGAAGCGAGGAAAACGGCGGGACCCACCAGATCCTCCAGCCGCCCATTGCGGCCAATGGCGGTCTGGGCCGCATTGTGGGCGGCGCGCGCCTCATCCTCGAACACCGCCTGGGTGAGGGCGGTGGGGAAGAAGCCCGGAGCGATGGCATTGGCGGTGATGCCATGCCGGGACCATTCCTCCGCCATGGCCCGCGTGAGCTGGGCGACGGCCCCCTTCGCCGCGCCATAGGGCGCGGAATTGGGAAAGGCACGGAAGGATTGCAGCGACGCGATGTTGAGAACGCGTCCCCACCCCCGCCCCGCCATGGCCGGCGCGAGCTTCTGCACCAGCATGAACGGCGCGCGCACATGCACCGCCATGTGCAGATCGAAGGCCTCCCGCGTCACGGCGCCAAAGGGCTGGCGCAGGTTCATGCCGGCGGCATTGACGAGGATGTCGATGCCGTCGCCGGCCGCTTCAGCCAGACGCTCGGCCCCGTCGTCCGCCGCAAGGTCGGCGACGATGGCCCGGGCGGCGATGCCGTTGCGGGCGAGGTCGGCGCAGGCGGCATCCAGCTCCGCCGCGCGGCGGGCGGCGAGGACCACGCCGGCCCCCGCCTGCCCCAGCCCCGCAGCGATGGCGAGGCCGATGCCGGAGCTTCCGCCCGTCACCAGCGCGGTGCGGCCGGAAAGGTCGAACAGGGAAGACAGATTGAACATGGCTCAGGCGTCCACCGGCACGCCCATGTCGAAATTGTGCCCGGGGAAGTATTTGGCGAGACGGTAATCCCCGGTGCGGGCGTGCGCCTCCATGCCTTCCAGCCGCGAGATGCGGGCCGTGACCTGGGCGATGGTCTTGCAGGCGTCCCGGCTCATCTGCTGCCAGGTGAGCGGCTTCAGGAATTTGTGCACCGACAGCCCGGCCGAATAGCGGGCCGCGAACTTGGTGGGCAGGATGTGGTTGGGGCCGGATGTCTTGTCGCCGAACGCCACCGTGGTCTCCTCGCCGAGGAAGAGCGAGCCGTAATTGGTGAGGGCCTCGCGCCACCAGCCGAGGTCGGCGGCGTGGACCTCCAGATGCTCGGAGGCGTAGCGGTCGGACACCTCCACCAGCTCCTCGCGGGTGTCGCAGACGATCACCTCGCCATAGTCCCGCCAAGCGGCGGCGGCTGCATCACGCGCGGTGGGCGGCAAATCGGCGATGAGGCCGGGCACGCTGCGCATCACCTCATCCGCCAGCGCGCGGGACGAGGTGAAGAGCCATGCGGGGCTCTCGTGACCGTGCTCGGCCTGGCCCACGAGGTCCACCGCCACCATCAGGGGATCGGCGGTCTCGTCGGCGATCACCGCCACCTCGGAGGGGCCGGCGAACACGTCGATGCCCACCTTGCCGAACAGCATGCGCTTCGCCTCGGCGACGAACTTGTTGCCGGGGCCGACGATGATGTCCGCCGGCTTGCCGGTGAACAGGCCGTAGGCCATGGCGGCGATGGCCTGCACGCCGCCCAGCGTCATCACCACATCCGCCCCGGCCACCATCATGGCATAGAGCACGTAAGGGTGGATGCCGCCGCCCCGGTAGGGCGTGGAGCAGGCGACCACGGTGCCGACGCCCGCTGCCTTCGCCGTGGCGACGGACATGTAGGCGGACGCGATGTGAGCATAGCGCCCGGTGGGCACGTAGCAGCCGGCGACATTGCAGGGCACCAGCTTCTGTCCCGCGGTGAGGCCGGGCAGAAGCTCCACCGAGAAGTCCTTCACGCTCTCGCGCTGGGCGTCGGCGAAGCGGCGAACCTGATCGGCGGCGAAGGCGATGTCGCGGCGCACCTGATCGGGCACCTCGCGGGCGCGGCGCTCCATCTCCTCGCGGGTGACGAGGATGGGGCCGTCCCACTTGTCCAGCTTGAGGGCATACTCGCGGACCGCCTCCTCGCCTCGGCGCTCGATCTCGCCCAGCATGGCGGTGACGACCTCGCGGGCCGTTCCCGTCTCGGTCTCGGGGGTCTTGCTCGCGCGCTTCAGGTATTCGATGGCCATTTCAATGCTCCATGGCGCCGGGGAGGAGACGTCCTGCCGTCCGGGCTCTAGTTGGTCGTGTCGAATTCGGTGGCGAAGGCCTTGAGCTTGGGGTCGGCCGCGACCCTCCGCATGAAGCTGTCGTCCACGTAGGACTTGGCCTCGGGCGCCGCGGGAATGGTGCCGACTTCCGCCATGAAGGCGCCGATCCGGCCGAGCCAGCCGTCGAGGGCGGACGGTCCCTTGGCGCGATCCATGAGGCGGAGCTGTTCGGTGAGCGCGAAGGTCGGCCGCAGGGCGAACTCCTGGTCGATGGCGGAATCCGAGGCCTCGACGCCGCCGATGGCATAGAAGGCCTTGGTCATGGCGTGCGCTTCCTTCGGATGCGCCTTGGCCCAGCCCCAGGCCCGCAGATAGACGGCGGCCACCTTGGCCACGAGGTCCGGATGCTCCTTGGCGAAGGCGGGACGCACCACCAGCGCG
This sequence comes from Xanthobacter aminoxidans, assembly GCF_043193615.1. Lineage (NCBI taxonomy): Bacteria > Pseudomonadati > Pseudomonadota > Alphaproteobacteria > Hyphomicrobiales > Xanthobacteraceae > Xanthobacter > Xanthobacter aminoxidans. The sequence continues at coordinate 1,513,007 of NZ_JBAFUS010000001.1, forward strand.
CCGGGCACGATGGCGCCGGCATCCGCGCCGGAGCACAGCACCTTGGCGCCGGCCTTTTCTTCCAGCGTGTAGGTGTAGGGCGCCCATACCCCCACCACCTCGGAAGTGTTGGCCATGGCGGCGGAGATGATCTGCGCCTGACCGAGATTGACGAACTGCATGTCGGAAGATTTCAGCCCCCATTTCGCGAGGCAGTTGCGCGCCGCATAGTCCGCCGTGGAATTGGTGGTGAGCAGCAGCTTCAGGCCCTTCAGGGCGGACGGATCCTTCTGCAGCGCCGCCACCTTGTCGGCGCGGGTCATCAGCGCGTTGGTCTTGGATTCGTCATTGGTGATACCCACCGTGACGAGCCCGAAGCGCGCCGCGCCCAGCACGGCCGGGACCGAGCCGGTGCCGCCCACATCCCACGAGCCCGCCTGCGCCGCCGCCACCTGCGGCGCACCCGCCGGGAAGGTGACGAAGGTCGCGTCGAGCCCGACCTCCTTCCACCAGCCCTTCTCGGTGGCGATGTAGAAGGGCAGAGCCCAGTAGAGCGAGGGCTGGTAGGAGATGCTGATCTTGGTCAGCCCCTCGGCCCGTGCCGGTGCGGCCGGAGCGACCAGGGTTGCCGAGAGGGCGGCGAACGCCGCCGCGAGGAAGGTGTGCCTGCGCGCGGGGCGTTCGAACGGCGTGTCCTTGACCTTGGTCATGCGTGTCTCTCCCTGGTGCTGCCGGTGGTCCGGCCTGTTCTGGAGCGCGCGCCGGGGCGCCCTGCTCCCTTTTTCGACGCCGTCAGTGCGCGGCACCGGTCTTTTCCTCGCGGAGCGATCGCCAGATGTGGGTGCGCAGGTGGACGAAGGATTCGAGGTCCATCACGTCCTCGATGCGGCTGTAGCGCTCCCAGCCCTCGGCCTCGCGGATCGACTTCACGTCCACGATCTCCTTCAGGCGGCCGGGGCGGCGGGTCATGATCGCCACCCGGTCGGCGAGATAGACCGCCTCTTCCACGCCGTGGGTGATGAACAGCACCGTGCGCGGATTGCGCCGGGCGAGGCGCACCAGCTCTTCCTGCATCACCACACGGGTCTGCGCGTCGAGGGCGCCGAAGGGCTCGTCCATCAGCAGCACCTGGGGATCGAGCACATAGGCGCGGGCGATGGCCACGCGCTGCTGCATGCCGCCCGAGAGCTGGTGCGGATAGGCGCCCTCATAGCCATTGAGGCCGATCAGCTCGACCGCCTCCATGACGCGGATGCGCCGCTCCTCGCGGGGCATGTTCCGGTTGCGCAGGCCCAGCTCGATGTTCTCGACCACCGTCTTCCAGGGGAAGAGGGCGAACTGCTGGAACACCACCGCCCGGTCCGGCCCCGGTTCGCGCACCTCGGCATTGCCCACCAGCACGCGGCCGGAGGTGGGAAACTCGAAGCCCGCGGCGAGCCTCAGGCAGGTGGTCTTGCCGCAGCCGGAGGGGCCGACGATGGCGAGGAATTCCTTGTCGGCGATGGCAAGGTCCACGTCGTCCAGCGCCTTCACCTGGCCGGCGCCGAAACTCTTGCTCACGGCATCGAAGCGGATGGAGCTCATCTTGTCCTCTCAGGCTCGCGCGAGGCGGTTGTGGATGCGCGCCTCGAGGGCACGAAGGGCGATGTCGATGAGGACGCCGACGAGGCCGATGGCCGCCATGCCGACCATCACCGTCGCGGTGGCGACGCCGCTCTGGGCCTGCACCATCATGTAGCCGACGCCGGTGGAGGCCACGATCAGCTCGGCGCCCACCAGAGACTGCCAGCCGAGACCGGCGCCGATCCTGAGGCCCGCCACGATGGAGGGGGTGGCGGCGGGCAGCAGCACTTCCAGGATCAGGCGATGGGTCGGCGTGCCCAGCATCTCGGCGGCCTCGATATAGCGCGGGTCAACCTGGCGGGCGCCGCGATAGGCGTTGAGCAGGCAGGGCGGAAAGGCGCCGGAGAAGATGATCAGGACGGGCCCGCCGAAGCCGGTGCCGAACCACAAGGCGGCGAACGGCACCCACGCGATCGGGGCGATGAAGCGCAGGGCGTCGAACAGCGGCGAGACGATGTCGTCGAGCAGCCGGAAGCGCCCCATCAGCAGGCCCAGCGGCACGCCCACCGCCGCCGCCAGCAGGTAGCCGGCGGAAAAGCGCTGGAGGCTGGAGGCGAGGTGCTGCGGCAGCGTGCCCCCCGCGAACGAGGTGTGGAGCAACGTCACCAGCCGCTCGGCCACTTCCAGCGGGCCGGGAAGGAAGGCCTTGCCCACAAGCCCGCTCGCCGCAACCAGCGCCCACAGGCCGAAGAAGCCGACGAGACCGGCGAGGCCCAGCACCATGCGCCGGGCAGGGTCCAGCGCGCCGGTCATGCCGTCTCTCCCTTGATGCGGACCCAGGTCAGGGTGCGGCGCTCGACAAGGCCCAAGAGAGCGGTGGTGAGCGCGCCGAAGATGGCGACGCAGATCATGCCCACGAGGATCATGCCGGGATAAAGGTCCTGCTGGGCGAGGTTGAGCAGGTGCCCGAGCCCGGCGAGGGCACCCACCAGTTCGGCCGCCACCAGCGTGGTCCAGCTCGCCTGCAACGACAGGCGCAGGCCGGTGAAGATCATCGGCGCCGCGCCGGGCACCACCACCTCGCGGATGAAGCGGCCGTGCGGCGTGCCGAGCATGCGCGCCGCCTCGATGAGGGGACGCTCGATGGTGCGCACGCCGGCCTGGGTGTTGATGACCGACGGAACGAAGGCGGCGAAGAAGATGACCATGATCTTGGCCGTGTCCCCGAGCCCGAACCACAGGATGGCGAGGGGGATCCAGGCCAAAGGTGGAATGGGGCGCAGCAGCATGAACACCGGGTTCAGCACTGCCTCGGCCGTGGCGCTCGTGCCCATCAGGAGGCCCAGCGGCACCCCCACCGCCACCGACACCACGAAGCCCAGCGCCACCAGCTTCAGCGATTGCAGCACATGCACGACCAGCGTCGCGTCGCCGTAGCCCCGCCCCATGGCCTGGAGGCCGGCGGCCCACGTATCGGCCGGCGTCGGGAAGCGTCCCGGTGAGATCAGCCCGTTGGCGCCGGTGGCCATGAACCACGCGAGCACCAGCAAGCCGAGCGTCGTCACGCCGATGGCGGACCTGCGCCCGAGCGGCATTCGTCTCCTCCCGTCATTGCGTGCTCCATCTGCGGGAGCATCGGCACGCTGCTGGTCCGCCTCGTCGGCGGCTTATGCAAGCGCTTACATAAAAGCTATCATCGAGCGTTCGAGTGTCAAGCAGCGATCGGCCAAGATCTGGACTTTCACTGCTGCACTGCGGTGGCTGTCTTGCGCGCACAGGCTGCAAGCGCATTCATCCCTGTTCATCACGACCGCCTGCTGGCATGATGACAACCATGAATCGCAAGGCGCGGGCGACGCTTCAGGATGTGGCTCAGTTGGCCGGGGTCTCCACGGCCACGGTCTCGCGCGCCCTCTCGCGCCCGGATCTGGTGCAGGAGGAAACCCTGGCGCGCGTGAGCGACGCCATCGCGCGGCTGAACTACGTGCCGGGCGGCGCGGCGCGCGCCCTCGCCTCGGGCAAGACGCTGACCATCGGCGCCGTGGTGCCCACCCTCGATCACGCCATCTTCGCCCGCGCCATCCAGGCCATGCAGACCGAGCTTGCGGGCAACGGCTATCAGCTCCTCGTCGCTGCCCACGATTATGCCCCGGCGCAGGAGGCCGCGGCGGTGCGGGCGATGCTGGCGCGCGGCGTCGACGCGCTGATGGTGGTGGGTGCCGACCATCTGGAGGAGACCTGGGCGCTGCTCACCACGGCGTCCGTTCCGGTGGTTCTGTCCTGGTCGTTCGACGCGCGCCTGCCCGCCATCGGCTTCGACAACGAGAAGGCGGGGCGGCTCATCGCCGATCACCTGCTCGACCTCGGCCACCGCCGTTTCGGGATGATCTCCGGCTTCACCCACGCCAACGACCGCGCCCGTTCCCGCGTCGCGGGGGTGCGCGCCGCCCTCGCCGCACGCGGGATCGAGCTGCCCTCGTCCTGCGTGGTGGAGGCCCCCTTCACCCTTGCCGGCGGCCGCGCGGGGTTGGCCGAGCTGATGGCGCGGGCGACGCCGCCGACGGCCGTGGTCTGCGGCAACGATCTTCTGGCGGCCGGCGCGTTGTTCGAGGCCCAGGCGAGCGGCATCGCCGTGCCCGGCGCGCTGTCGGTCGTAGGCATCGACAATCTGGAAGTCGCCGCCCACCTCGCGCCGCCGCTGACCACGGTGCATCTGCCCACCACCGAGCTGGGACGCACGGTGGCGCGCCATCTGCTCGCCCGCCTTCGCGGCGAAGCGCAGCCGCAGCGCGTGGAGCTGCCCATCGAGCTGGTGATCCGCCGTTCGGCCACGGCGCCGGCCATAAGCCCGGCTCTCGCCCGGGAACCGTCATAGAGCCAGCCGGCGGTCCGCGCGCCTAACCGGCCGGTTCGGTCTCTCCCGGCGCGCGGGACGAACATGCGGCCCGCAGTGCCGCGCGCAGCCACCGGTGGGCGGGGTCGGCATCGAAGCGGGGATGCCAGGCAAGAGACACGGCGAGCGCATCCGTCTTCACCGGTAGGTCGAAGGTGTGGAGGCCGGCACGCCCCGGCTCCGTCAGCCGCGCCGGCACCGCGGCAACGTGATCCGAGGTGCGCACGATGGCGAGCGCATCACTGAAATTGGCCACCGCAATGGCCACGAAGCGCTTCAATCCCAGTGCTGCCAGCGCCACGTCAATGGGGCCCGAGAACCGGCCCCTTCGCGAGACGGAGACATGGGGAAAGGCGGCGAACCGCTCCGGCGTCACCTCCCCGGCGAGCGGATGGCCGGGGCGCACCACCCCCACGAAACGATCGTGGAACAGCGCCTGCAAACGGATCTCCGGCCCCATGGCGCCGATGACGCCCACATCGGCGTCGATACGCCCCTCCCGCAGGGCCTCCACATCCTCCTTGTCCTGGTGGGCGAAGCGCAGCCGGACCAGGGGCGCCTCCTGCGCGGCCAATGAGGCCAGCGCCGCGCCGAAGGTGCCGACGAACCCGTCATTGGCGCGGATGACGAAGGTGCGCTCCAGCCTCAACAAATCGATCTCGTCGTCGCCGCGCACCAGCGCCTCGGCCTCGACCACGAGACCGCGCAGCCGCTCGCGCAGGCCCTCGGCACGCGGGGTCGGCACGAGCCCGCGTCCCGCCCGCACCAGCACCGGGTCACCCAGCAGGTGACGGATGCGCGCGAGCTGGCGGCTCATGGCCGGCGCGGAGAGGTTCAGCCGCTGCGCGGCACCCACGACGCTGCCCTCCGAAAGAAGCGCATCGAGCGTCACCAGCAGGTTCATGTCGAGCGGCGGCAAGTGGCGCGGCAAGTGGCGCGCAACTTGGCGCGTAACTTGGCGTCGCGTCGGTTTGGCAGGCAAGGGAGGCGCCTCCGCATCAGTGCATCCGATGCAATCATATAATAGCGACATTGCACTGTATGCAAACAAGTCCGGCCCCTATCGAAAGACCAGTTCAACGCGCCTGCGCGCCGCTTTCGACAGGACCCCACATGACACGACAAACCTCTTCCCCCACCGCCCAGCCGCACGCCGCGGCCGCGCACCGGCCCATCCGGTCCGGCATGGTGCTCACCGGGCTTTCCCTTGCCATCCTGCTGTCGCAGCTCGGCACCAACATCATCAACGTCGCCCTGCCCACCTTGGTGAAGAGCCTCGGCGTGGACTTCGGGGCCGTCCAATGGGTGGTGGTGAGCTATCTGCTCGTCGTCACCGCCCTCATCGTCGGCGTCGGGCGTTTCGGCGACCAGCTCGGCAAGAAGCGGCTTTATCTGTGGGGGCTCGCCGTCTTCATGGCGGCCTCGGTGCTGTGCGCCCTCTCCACCAGCCTGCCGCTGCTGATCGCCGGCCGCGCCGGCCAGGGGCTTGGCGGCGCGATCCTGATGGCGCTCTCCTTCGCCTTCGTCGGCGAGGTGTTCCCCAAGGAGCGCACCGGCTTCGCCATGGGCGTGCTCTCCACCATGGTGTCCTTCGGCATCGCCCTCGGCCCGTCCCTCGGCTCGCTGGCGCTGGCCGCCTTCGGCTGGCAGGCGGTGTTCTGGGTCAACCTGCCGTTCGGGCTTCTCGCCTTCCTTCTGGTCTCGCGCTATCTGCCCAACGCCGTCGATGCACCGAAGCATCCCGTCCCCGCGGCGCGGTTCGACTGGCTCGGCACCATCCTCCTCGCCCTGACGCTGGGCGCCTATGCGCTGGCCATGACGTTGGCCGGCAAGCAGGGCTTCGATGCCCCGCTCGTGCTGCAGCTCGGGCTCGGCGCGCTCGTCGGCCTCGCATTGTTCCTCGCGGTGCAGGTGAAGGCGCGGGCGCCGCTGCTGAAGCTCTCCATGTTCGGCAACGCGCTGCTCTCCACCAGCATGGTCATGAGCGTGCTGGTCTATGCGGTGATGATGGCCACCCTGGTGCTGGGGCCGTTCTTCCTCTCGAAGGCGCTCGGCCTCGACACCCGCATGGTCGGCCTTGTGATGACGGTCGGTCCCCTCGCCGCTGCCATCATGGGCGTGCCGGCCGGCACCCTTGCCGACCGCATCGGCGCGAGGCTCGCCATGGTCATCGGGCTGGCGCTGTTCACCATCGGGGCCTTCGTGATGTCCTGGGTGTCGCGCGATGGCGGTGTCGCCATCTACATCGTCGCCATCCTGTTCATCAGCGTCGGGCTCGCCTTCTTCCAGACGCCGAACAACACCGCCGTCATGACCGATGCGCGCCCCGAACAGCGCGGCCTCGTTTCCGGCCTGCTGGCCCTTGCCCGCAATCTCGGTCTCATCACCGGCGCCTCCCTCATGGGCGCGCTCTTCGCCAGCGTCGCCGGCGATACGGCCACCGCCACCCCGGACCTCGTGACGGAGGCCATGCGCTTCGCCTTCCGCATCGCCGCGTCCATGGCGGCCGCCGCCTTCCTCCTCTCCCTCACCACGCTGCGCCGGCGTCGCGCCTGACCCGGCTGCCAAGGATCCTTACGATGAAACAGCACAACGCACCCCTCGCGGGCGCCGAACGCCCGGTCCCGCCCGAACGCCGCCTGAGGATCGCCGAGGTCCGCAAGGTCATCGAGGTGAGCCCGCACATGCGACGCATCACCCTCGCCTCGGCGGCGCTCATGGATTTTCCCGTCCGCCGCCCCGCGCAATGGGTCAAGGTCTTCGTGCCGACCGCCGACGGCGAGAAACCGAGCGGACGCGCCTACACCATCCGCCATTTCCGCGAGGCGCGGTGCGAGATGGACATCGATTTCGTCCTGCACGGAGACGGCCCCTGCTCCACATGGGCGCAGAACGCGGCACTTGGCGACGTGGTCCAGATCGCCGGCCCGCGCGGCGGCTTCCGGCTCGATCCCGACGTCTCGCATTTGCTGATCGGAGGCGACGAGACCGCGCTTCCGGCCATCGCGTCCATCCTCGAATCCTTGCCGGCCGGACTTCCCGTCGATGCCTTCGTGGAAGTTCCCTGGGATGACGACGCCCAGATCCTCACCTCGACAGCCGACGTGGAAATCACCTGGCTCCCCCGCAATGGCCGGAACGCCGGCACCCGGCTCGCCGAGGCGATGATGGGGGCGGAACTGCCGCCGGATACAGGTGCGGTCTGGTTCGCTGCGGAAGCCTCGATCGTCCGCACGGTCCGCCGACACTTCCAGCTCGACCGCGCCTTCCCGCGCGGCAGGCTCGTGATGTCCGGGTACTGGAAGCGGGGAGAAACCGACTTCAGGGACAGCGAAGGGGATCAATGAGGGCACCGCGCGTGCCGGTGCCGAGATCGACAAGACAGATGTTGACCACTTCGGCGGTTCGGTGAAGTTTGAGTCAGGTCGCCGGCGCAAGGGTGGCGGCCTGTATCGGTGCCAGGAGCGATCTGCCGCCCGTCGGGCTGGACGGAAAAGCTCGGATAACGCCGGACAAAAGCAGATCCCGGACCAACCGGGCTGCAAGGGAAGGGAAACGGGGAATGATCACAAGGCGGCAGGCGTTGCGTTCGGTCGGAGGCATGGCCCTCGGGGCCGGGGCGGGGCTCATGGCGGGGTCCCGTTTCGCGGCACTGGCTGCGGAAACGATCACGCTTCCCTTTGGCAATGGCGAGCGCCCGCTCGTGGTCTATCCCGGCAAACGCGCCCTGATTGGCCTGACCGCGCGCCCCCCGCAGCTCGAAACCCCGTTCTCCGTGTTCAACGACGGCATCCTGACGCCGAACGATGCCTTCTTCGTGCGCTATCACCTTGCCGACATTCCGCTCGACATCGACCCCACCACCTTCCGCGTGGAGGTCAAGGGCAAGGTCGCGACGCCCCTTTCGCTTTCTCTCGATGATTTGAAGACCAAGTTCGAGCCGGTGGAATTCGTCGCCGTGCATCAATGCTCGGGTAACAGCCGGGGCATCTTCCAGCCGCGCGTGGGCGGAGGACAGGCGGGCAACGGACTGATGGGAAATGCCCGCTGGAAGGGCGTGCCGCTGAAGGCCGTGCTGGAAAAGGCGGGCATCGCAAGCGGCGCCGTCGAGGTCGCCTTCAGCGGGCTCGACCGTCCCGCCATGCCGCAGACGCCGGCCTTCGCCAAGTCCCTGAAGCTTGATCATGCGCTCGATGGCGAGGTGATCCTGGCCTACCAGATGAACGGCACCGACCTGCCCTGGCTGAACGGCTTTCCCCTGCGCCTCGTCGTGCCCGGCTACTTCGGCACCTACTGGGTGAAGCACCTCAACCAGATCACCGTGCTCGACAAGCCGCTCGACAATTTCTGGATGGCCACGGCCTATCGCATTCCCGACAACGAATGCGCCTGCGTGCCCCCCGGCGGGAAGCCGGAAAAGACCGTGCCGATCGGCCGCTTCGTCGTGCGGTCCTTTCTCACGAACGTTCTCGACGGCGCGAAGGTCGCGGCGGGCAAGCCCCTGCCCTTGCGCGGCATCGCCTTCGATGGCGGCTCGGGCATCGCGCGCGTCGAAGTCTCCGCCGATGGCGGCAAGTCCTTCGCGCCGGCGACGCTGGGCGAGGATCTCGGCAAGTACTCGTTCCGTGAATGGCGGACGAGCGTGACCGTGCCGCCGGGAGACCACGCGATCCTGGTGCGGGCCACCAATGTGCTCGGCAAGAGCCAGCCCATGGAGGCGACCTGGAACCCCTCCGGCTATATGCGCAACGTCGTCGAAACCACCCGTATCGTGGCCGCGTGAGGGAGATTCCGATGACCAGCCATCCCAAGACCCTCGCCGCCGCCCTCGTCACCACCGCCGCCCTGGCCTGTGCCGGCACCTTCGCCGGCTTCGCTGTGGCGCAGCCCATGTCTTATGTGCTTCCGCCGGAGACCGCCGTCTTCAAGCCGGGGCCGGGGGTCGAGGCCGCGGAGAACAATTGTGCCGCGTGCCATTCGGCCGACTACATCCTCACGCAGCCACCCAAGATGGGGCGGCCGTTCTGGGATGCCGAGGTTCACAAGATGATTTCCGTCTACGGCGCCCCGATCGACGAGAAGGACGCCAAGGCGATCGTCGACTATCTGGCGGCGACCTACTAGCAGGCGAAGCCGCGGGCCTCTTGCGCCTGCGGCCGCCTCGCGCCCCGGTGCACCGCTTTGCAGCAGTCGGTGGCCCGCCGGATCCTTCGGGAGCCCGGGCCATTCATTGACAATGGCAGATCATGTCAATCGGACGTGTCCGGCAAAGACGTGCCCGGCACCGACTGGCGTTTCAGGTTTGGCCGACGCAGCCACGCTGATCCCGGCCCCTTCCGTTCAGGCAAACCATCCGGCGGGGCGAGGCCCCCGCCGGATGGTCTCAGGTTTCATCGCTTCCCGGATGAGCCTCCCGAAGTCGCCCGGATCCGCATGGGCTTCATCACAAACAGAATGATGAAAGCCGCGGCGATCATCCGCGTTGCGTCGGCCGAGGATGCGATCGCCCACGCCAACGACACCGAGTTTGGCCTCGGCGCGGCGATCTGGACGCGGGACGTGGCGAAGGCCGCCGTCTACGCCCGCCAGATCGAGGCCGGCGCGGTCTTCATCAACGGCATGGTCGCCTCGGACCCGCGCCTGCCGTTCGGCGGCATCAAGCGTTCGGGATACGGCCGGGAACTGGGATCCTACGGCATCCGCGAGTTCACCAACACCAAGACGGTGTGGACCGGCCCCGCCCGCTAGGGCCCGACGTTACAGACGTCTACATGCCATCCTGGCGCAGGGCCGCGCGGACCAGCCGCGCGGTCAGCCGGAAATGCTCCATCAGCAGTTCGACGGCCTCGTTCTCGCGCCGGGCGATAGCGGCCTGCGCGATGGCCCGGTGCTCGTCCTGCTCGTTGCGGCCGGCGCGCGGGACGGTCCGCGCCGCATGGCGGTAGCGTTGCGCCGCGACATACAATTGCGTGCAGAAATCGTTGATCCAGGACGATCCCGACGCCGCCACCAGCGCCGCATGGAAGGCGCCGTGGGCCTGCTCCCATGCGGGATTGCGCTCGGTGGTGTCGTCGGAGAGATAGCGCGGGATGGCTTCCAGCCGCTGGAGTGCCGCGGTCACGCCCTCTTCCCAGGCGAGCCCCCCGCTGCGGATCGAATTGCGCAGCCCGACCTCGTTGGCCCAGCACCGCGCAAGGATCAGCTCGTCGAGGTCCTGGAGGGTGACCGAGTGGACCCGGAACCCGCGCTGGTCGCGATGATCGAGCAGCCCTTCGCTGGCGAGCCGGTTCAGCGCCTCGCGGACCGGGCTGGCACCGATGCCATACTGATCGCAGATGGTGCGAATCTTCAGCTTGGCGCCCGGCTTGATCGCCCCATCGATGATGTCGCTCCGCAGCCGTCCATAGGCCTCGCTGGCCAGGGTTGCGCTCTTCGTCATCAACAGTGCCGCGCTCCGTTCTTCGCCTGCGAACCTTGGATGATCATAGCCGCTTCGTAAAGCCTGAATGATCGATAATATTGCAATGCACAATCAAAAAATCGATATTTAAGTTGACCGACTCGGAAAATCGATATTTTTTGACGGCAGGAGAACTGCCGATGAAACTGGTCACCTTTGTTCGCAAGCCGTCCGCCGATCAGCACCTGGGTGTGGTGCTCGATGACGCCGTGTTCGACCTCACGGCAACCGGCAAGCCGGAATTCGAGAGCATGCTCTCGCTGATCCGCGCCGGCGCCGTCGATGCCGCGAAGGCTCTGGCCGAGGCCGCCCGGGGGGCGGGTAGCGGCGGGCCTGGTCTCGTGCCGCTGGAAGACGTCACGCTGCTGGCGCCGATCCCGCGCCCGGCCAAGAACATCTTCTGCGTCGGCCGCAACTACATCGATCACGTCACCGAGGGCTACAAGGCGCGCGGGCTGGACCTGAAGCTGCCGGAATTTCCCCAGTTCTTCTCCAAGCCGCCGACGACCGTCATCGCCACCGGCGACACCATTCCGCTTCACGAGGGCATCACCAACCTGCTCGACTACGAGATCGAGCTGGCGATCGTGATCGGCCGCGACGGCCGCGATATTCCGGCTGCCGACTGGCGCAAGTACGTGTTCGGCTACACGGTGCTCAACGACATTACCGGCCGCGACCTGCAGCGGCGCCACGATCAGTGGTTCAAGGGCAAGGGCCTCGACGGCAGCTGCCCCATCGGCCCCTGCATCGTCACCGACGACGCCATCGCCGATCCGCAGAAGCTCGACCTGTGGCTGGAGGTGAACGGCGAGCGCCGCCAGGCCGCCAACACCTCGCAGATGATCTTTGACCTGCCCCGCATCATCGAGGACCTCTCGCGCGGGATGACGCTGGAAGCGGGCGACATCATCGCCACCGGCACGCCCTCCGGTGTCGGCTATGCCATGACGCCGCCCCACCCGCTTCAGCGGGGCGACCTCGTGACCTGCCACATCGAGGGCATCGGCACGCTCCAGAACCGTATCGGCTGAACGAACCGCGACACTTGAAAGGGCGCGCCGCATGACCGCAGCAACCTCCACCCCCGTCGCCTGGCCCCTGGACCGTCCGCTTGCCCTTTCGGTCAGCGTGATGCTCGAAGCCTGGAGCGACGATTCCGCGCCGGGCATCGGCCCCATGGGCAACCCGCTCAAGGCCGGCGTGCTCGACCTGCAGGGCCGCTCCTGGGCGGACTACGGCCCCAAGGTGGGCACCTGGCGCATCCTCGACGCGCTCGCAGCCGCCGACGTGAAGGCGGTGTTCTACGTCAGCGGCATCCTCGCCGAGCGCTATCCGGACCTGATGAAGGCCATCGTCACGGCCGGGCACGACATAGCCGCCCATGCCTGGGCGCAGAACATCGTGCCGGCCTACCAGACCGAGGCCGAGGAGCGCGCCGACCTCCTGCGCTGCATCTCCACCATCGAGGCGACCTCGGGCCGCCGCCCGGCGGGCTGGATCAGCCCACGCTGCACCCCCAGCGCCGTCACCTCCGCTTTGCTGGCGGAGCAGGGCTTTGCCTGGCATTCGGACATCTTCGACACGGACGTGCCCTACAAGCTGGAAACGCCGCGGGGCAGCGTCGTCGGCGTCCCGTTCACCATGGAGGTGAACGACATGCCCCTCTACATCCGCTACGGCAACGAGCCGCGCGCCTTCACCCAGATCCTGGAGCGCCTGCTCGCGAACTGGCCGGACGCCCCCAAGCGCCCCTGCTGCCTGGACATCACCGTGCACGCGCACGTGTTCGGCCGGCCCTACGGGATCATCGAGCTGATCGAGTCGCTGCGCCTCGCCCGCCGCTACGAGGCGCTGGCGCGTCTGACCACCCACGCCGAACTCGCCGCTCTGTGTGCCTGAGCCACGCCCCTGCGCCGGCACCGCCGGCGCAGGGGATGGCGGGCCAGAGCTTTTGACACGCACCCGAGCAGCAGGAGGCGCGCCATGGCGGCGCCAGGGCCGGTCGTTGCCATCGAGGAGCACTATCTCGATGCGGAGGTGTACGCCATCGCCGGCGGTGCCGGCGGGAGCCTCGCCACCCGCATGCGCGATCTCGGTGCCCAGCGCCTGCGTGAAATGGACGAGGCGGGCGTCGATATCCAGGTGCTCTCCCATGCGCCGCCCGGGCTTCAAAGGGTTCCGGCGGCATCGGCGGCCGACGTTGCCCGGCGCGCCAATGACCGGCTCGCCGAGGTGGTGGCGGCGCACCCGACCCGCTTCGCCGCCTTCGCCTCGCTGCCCACGTCCGTGCCCGACCATGCAGCGGGGGAACTGGAACGCGCCGTGCGGGAGCTGGGCTTCAAGGGCGCCATGATCCACGGGACGACGGACGGGCTGTTTCTGGACGACGCCCGCTTCTGGCCGATCCTGGAACGCGCCGAGGCGCTGGATGTGCCGCTCTACATCCATCCCGCCTTGCCGATGGCTGCGGTGCGGCAGGCCTACATGGGGAAATACGCCGAAACCCACCCGACCTTCGCCACGGCCGCGTGGGGCTTCACCATCGAGACCGGCACCCATGCCATGCGCCTCGTTCTGTCGGGGGCGCTGGAGGCGTTTCCCCGTCTCCAGCTCATTCTCGGGCACCTCGGCGAGGGGATCCCGTTCCTCATGGCCCGCATCGACGAGGCCCTGAGCCGCGACACGCCGACGAAGACCTTCCGCAAGCTGTTCACCGACCATTTCCACGTGACGACGAGCGGCTTCTTCTCCGACCCCGCGCTTGCCTGCTGCATCGCGGAGATGGGCGTGGACCGCATCCTGTTCTCCATCGACTGGCCCTTCGTGGAGAACGCGCCGGGCGTGGACTGGCTGCGGACGTTCGAGCTGGGCGACGCCGACAAGGCAAAGATTTTCGGCGGCAACGCCAAGAGGCTGCTGAAGCTGGCGTGAGACCGGCCGCGGCGAGGACGCGTGCCGGTGATCGGTACGCTCCCTCATCAAGAACACAGATCAAAGCAATGCCGGGGAGGTGATTGGATGACGAACATCAGTATGGGCAAGTCCGACAGCGCGCATGCGGAGGTGATCCGCGACGTCGCCGCGCGCATCGAGCGCCTGCCGTTCTCGCGCTGGCACCTGAAGGCCCGCATCCTGATCGGTACGGCCACCTTCTTCGATGCGTTCGACGCGCTCACCATCGCCCAGGTGCTGCCGGTGCTGCGGCCCCTCTGGAAGCTCAGCGGGCCGCAGGTCGGCTTTCTCATCTCGACCGGCTATCTCGGCCAGCTTGTCGGCGCGCTCGTGGCCGGCATGTGCGCCGAGCGCTTCGGCCGCCTGCCGACCATGATCGGCGCCATCTGCATCATGTCGGCGATGAGCCTCGCCTGCGCGTTTGCCTCCGACTACGAGACGCTCCTTGTCTTCCGCACCATCCAGGGCCTGGGCCTCGGCGCGCAGGTGCCGATCGCGGCGGTGTACATCAGCGAGATCGCCAAGGCGCACAAGCGCGGACGTTTCTTCATCCTCTACGAATGCGTCTTCACCTTCGGGCTGTTCGCCTCCGGCCTGATCGGCTCCTTCGTGGTGCCGCACCTGGGCTGGCAGGCCATGTTCTTCATCGGCGTCCTGCCGATCATCATCGGCGTGAGCCTCGGCTTCCTGCTGCCGGAATCGCCCCGCTGGCTCGCGAGCCGCAACCGCGTGGCCGACGCGACGGCCGCCATGGCGCGCATCGAGAGCGAGATCGAGGCCTCCACCGGCCAGAAGCTCGCCCCGCCCACCGAATGGGTCCCCGCGGACCCGCGCAGGTCGTCCTGGCGTGACCTGGTCGGCCCCGACTACATCAAGCGCACGGTGGTGGTGTGGGTGATCTGGTTCTCCACCTTCCTCATCACCTACGGCCTCGGCACCTGGCTGCCGACCCTGTACCGGAGCGTGTTCAACCTGCCGCTCGAAACCGCGCTGCGCTTCGGCACCATCGGCAGCCTGATGCAGCTGGCCGGAGGATTGACGGCGGGCTTCGTCATCGACCGGATCGGCCGGCGCAGACTGTTCATGGTCGCCCTGTTCGGGGCCGCGGCGGCGCTCCTCTCCATCTGGTACGTCGGCCTCACGTCGGTGCCCCAGTTCGTGGTGCTCAGCGGCATCGCCTACTACTTCGCCGGCCTGTCGGTTCTCGGCATCTATCTCTACACGCCGGAGATCTACCCGACCCGCGCCCGGGCCATCGGCACCGCCCTCGGCACCGCCTGGCTGCGGCTGGCCTCCATGGTCGGCCCGCTGATCGTGGGTTTCTTCGTGGCCGACGGCATCGGCATGGTGTTCCTCGTCTTCGCATCGGCCGCGATCGTCGCCGGCATCGTCGTCTCGGCTCTGGCCATCGAGACCACCAACCGGTCGCTGGAAGACATCTCCCGCTGAAACCGGCACCGGCCAGCCCGTGATGGGGCTGGCCGGTGCACTGCCGTGTCCGGCTTCCTTCGGGCATGGCCACCGATGAGGAAGACCCGCCATGGGAACAGCACCGCTCGATCTCGTCACCTGCCGCTGGTCCTCGACGAACGCCGAGGACCGCTTTCCCGTCGACAATCCCGCCACCGGCGAGATCTTCGCCGTGGTCCAGGGCGGCGGAGTGGCGGAAGTGGACGCGGCGGTGCGGTCGGCCCACGCAGCCTTTCTCGGCTGGCGACGCGTCCCTGCGCGCGAGCGCGGGCTCGCCCTTCTCCAGGCCAGCCGCAAGCTCTCCGAACATGCCGACGAACTTTCCGAACTGCTCTGCCGCGAGAACGGCAAGCCGGTCCGTGACGCCAAGGCCTTCGACGTCTCCGCCCTGATCCACGCCTTCGCCTATTTCGGCAGCCTCGCCGACAAGATGAGCGGCGAGACGCTGGACATGGGCAACGTCTATTCGGTCACGGTGCGCGAGCCCTATGGCGTGGTCGCGGGCATCATTCCCTTCAACTGGCCGCCCATCCACACCGGCGCGAAGATCGCGCCGGCGCTGGCAGCCGGAAACACCATCGTGCTGAAGCCGGGCGAGCAGGCGCCGCTCACCATCATGCGCATCGTCGAGATCATCAACACGGTGCTGCCGCCCGATCTCGTCCATGTGGTGCCCGGCCCCGGCGCGACCGGCCGGGCGCTCACCGCGCATCCTTTGATCCGCAAGATCTCCTTCACCGGCGCCCCCTCCACCGGCACGGCGGTGCTCAAGGCGGCGGCGGAGCGGCACGTCCCGGTGCTGCTGGAACTCGGGGGCAAGAACCCCTTCATCGTGTTCGAGGACGCGGATCTCGACCGGGCTGTGCGCGATGCGGTCGATGCGGCCTTCTTCAACAAAGGCGAGGCCTGCACCGCGGGCTCGCGCATCCTCGTTCACGCCGACATCCACGATGCCTTCGCCGCGCGGCTCGCCGCCTTCGTCCGTCGGCTCCGGCTGGGCGAGGGAACGGACCCGAAGGTCCATGTGGGTCCGCTGATCTCGAAGCCCCAGCAGCAAAAGGTCCTGGACTATATCCGCATCGGCCTGGAGGAAGGCGCCACCATCCTCGCGCAGGCCCCGCTGCCGCAGGAAGAGCGGCTGCGGAACGGCTATTTCGTCCAGCCCACCGTCTTCACCGGCGTCGCGCCGCATATGCGCATCGCGCAGGAGGAGATCTTCGGCCCCGTCACCGCGCTGATGAGTTTCCGCACCGAGGAGGAGGCCATCGCCATCGCCAACTCCACCGATTTCGCGCTGGTGGCCGGTATCTATTCACGCGATCAGGCCCGGGCGAACCGGGTGGCCCGGGGGGTGGAGGCGGGGATCGTCTTCATCAACAACTACAACCGCGGCGGCAACGGCACCCCCTTCGGCGGCACCAAGTCCAGCGGCTACGGGCGCGAGCGGGCGGCCATGACGCTGAACGAGTTCACCTATGTGAAGGCCCTGCGCATCCCCACCGGGTTCGGCGACGTGCCCCAATGGAGCGCGCTCGACGACATCGCCGAGAAGATCTGAACGGCGTTCCCCGGGTTTTTGTCGGTGCTCCTGACTGAACGAGAGGCTGAAGTCGTCATCCCTCCGACCCGTGCCCGACCTCTCTGTGTCATGGCGGGTGTCAGATTTGGACGAGTCTGGACCGCCCCTAGGTTCCCGGACGCCTTCTTCCCCAAGTTCGAGGCAAGGAGGCCCCGATGGGCAAAGCGAACTTCACCGAGGACTTCAAGCGCACCGCGCTCTACAGTTCAGATACAGAGAGATAGCGCTCGCCCGCCGGCTACGGCGAAAACCGTTTCAAAAGCCGTTTCAGATCAGGAATCCGAAACGGTGAAACCGCCGTAAGTTTTGATTTTAATGGTGGGCGCACTAGGGCTCGAACCTAGGACCCGCTGATTAAGAGGAGGGACTGCGCTTCTTCCCATGAAATGTCACAAGGCGTCAAGAGCCTTGATTATGAAAGTCTTCGGAGGATATACCCGCTGAGTTTCGAGGCGATAGCGGCCACGAAATGTCACGATCTATCTTCCCATAGTCTTCCCAGCGAGCCGTCTCCATGCGCTTCACCAAGCCCACCGTTGCGGGGCTCCAACTGCCCGCCGGGAAGTCAGAAGCGCTGTTCTGGGACGACGACCTGCCCGGGTTCGGCATCCGCCTTCGTGTGGGAGGATCACGCACCTGGGTGTTCCAGTACAAGCTCGGCACCAAGCAGCGACGGATCACCATCGGCCGCGCCGACGTGATCGAGCTGAACCAGGCGAAAAAGGCCGCCACCGAAATCCACGCCAAGGTGAAGCTTGGCGGCGACCCACAAGGAGCGAAGGCCACAGCCAGGGTATCGGCTTCGCGCACTCTCGGATCGGTCATCGAATCGTATTTGGAGGCCTACGAGCCGACGGTGCGAGCCAGCACGTTTCGGAATGCTCGGCTCCACCTCAGGACGCACCTCAAACCTCTTCACGGAATGGCGCTCGACAAGATCGGGCACGGGGATATCTCAGCCCGCCTGACGGTACTGCGAAGGGAGATCGGCACCTCGACCGGCGACCACACCCGCGTCGCCCTGTCCGGCCTCTACGGCTGGGCGATCAGCGAGGGGTTGGTGAACGACAACCCCGTCATGCGCACCCGCTCCAGCCGGCTTGTGAAGGCCAAAGCCGGCGAGAGCCCGACCGGCGGCCGAGCGCGCACCCTCTCAGCGGAAGAGCTCGGCGAGGTGTGGAGAGCCTGCCTGGACGACGACTTCGGGCGAATTGTGCGGCTCCTCATTCTCACGCTGCAGCGGCGCGAAGAGATTGCCGCCCTCAGTTGGGACGAGGTCGACTTGACGAAGGGCATCATCTCCCTGCCGCCGGCACGCACCAAGAACGGCCGCGAGCACCTGGTGCCAATCTCCACCGCCGCGGCTCAGATCCTCGCTGGCGTGGAGCATCGCGACGAGCGCGACTTCCTGTTCGGCGAGGGCAAGGGATCGTTCTCCGGCTTCTCCAAGGCGAAGCGCATGCTGGAGGATCGCGTGCATAAAGCCCGGCTCAAGGCAGACCCCACCGCCAAGCCGATGCCGCATTGGACACTGCACGACCTTCGGCGCACCGGCGCGACCATGATGAACGAGAGCCCTCCCCTCGGCCTCGGCATGCAGCCGCACATCGTTGAAGCGATCCTGAACCACGTCAGCGGCACCCGCGCCGGCGTGGCCGGCATCTACAACAGAGCGCTCTACCTCGCGGAGAAGACAGCAGCTCTTGAAGCTTGGGGCGAGCACGTGATCAAAATCTGTCGCGGAAGATGAAGTCGCCCACCTCCTCCTTACGGCGGGTCGAGGCGCGCCCGCACCTGGACGCATGGTCCGAAAACGAACCCATGACCATCGCAGAAGCAGCTATGCTGCTGGGCCCCGATTCACCCATCACCGCTTCAACCCTTAGAAGGGCAATAGCGCGCGGCGAGCTGGCGGCGATCAGGCTTGCGGGAAAGATTTTTGTCACCAAGGCCGCGCTCCGCGAAGCGCTTACCCCTCGTCTGCAGAGAAAGGGCGGCATCGCCGCTCGATCCGGCCAAGACAGCCTTCCCCCCGGGACCGTACAGCCAGCCAGCTCGGATCGAGCGCGTATGCAGGCCGCCCAAGCAGCTGCCCTAGAAGTCCTGCAAGAACGGCGGAGGAGGCTTCGAGAGCGGAAATAAAAGGCCCCGCGCACGGCGGGGCCTGACGTTAAAAGGAGAAGAGCCGCTCCTACCGGCCGTAGGCGACTTTCAACACGTCGTCCCTCACCTGTCCCATCCGGCGCATCGCATCCGCAATGGCAAAGTGGAGACGCTCAAGGCGACCAGGATCCACCATGAAGCAGTGGTCATGACCCGTCAGCTCCTTGCTGGCCGATGCGGTACCGCCATCGAACATCTCCGACATGAGATCCCACGCGATGCCCGCCATATAGGCGGCGGCATGCAGGTCGTCCTCCATGTCACGGAGGCGATCTACCGCTTCTCCCGCCGTCGGGCTGCTCTTGCGAGGCGGAATCATGAGTGCACCTCCTCTCCAGATTCGCGGGCACCTTCGAGGATGGCCAGGAACCGGCCTTCCATTGCCCTGACCATCTCGTGGGCATGGAACGCCGAGAACTGGATGCGCTCCAGCTGGCGCGCGGGGATGAACCACGTGCCCGGGCCGCCGCCCGTGACCTCCCTGTGGCTTTCGGGATTCTTGAAGGCGTCTTCCAGAAGGTCCGCCACGATGTCCGTCATGATGGTGATGTCGTGGAGGTCGCCCTCCAGACCCTTGAGGGCTGCCAGCTTGGCTTCGTCGGCGGGACTCATGCGGCACCGCCTTTCTGGTGCCGGGTCACGGCAACGGCGAGACGCCCGCGGGCATAGCGTTCCGCCCGCTTCGCCTTCTCCAGCGCATCGAACGGCGCCTTGGTGGCGACCATCATGCGCGTCCAGTCGAGGGTGTCGCGGTCGACGTGCTCGATGCTGTGCTTGTTCTTCCAGGCATTGTAGGCGAAGCCCAGCTGAAGCTGCGCCTCTTTCCGCCGCTGCCCCGCCTCATGAAGCTTGATGGCCTGATCGGCGATGGCGAGGATGGACGTGAGGTTGGGGATGTCCATCAAGCCCTCCCAGCAAGGAAGCTGCGGAGGGTCTCGACCATGGACAGGGGCCAGCGGACCTGCTGGTACATGCCCAACTTATTGCTGTAGGCGCCGGCATCGAGCGCGCCGCCGGCATCCTTGCCCTTCTGCGTCAGGGCCCACCGGCTCTTGCCCTTGTGGGTCTGCTCCTGCATCTGGAAGCCGAGCTGCTGCAAGTGGAGGTTCACCGTCTGGGCCGAGAGGCCGTTCAGCCGCTGACCAAGCTCGGTCGCGTTGAGCAGGATGTCCTCGGCGCTGTCGTGCAGCCGGGGGATGCCGAGGGCTTCCAGGTGGTCGAAGCCCGTAAGGCGGGTCGTCGCGAGGTTCGCCGCGATCAGGGCGCGGGAACCCTCGAAGCCGGCCATCTTCATGAGCTTCAGGTTGTGCGCCATGGTGAGGCGCACCTCCTTCGCGCTCGCGTCGCCGGCCGGCGACGGCGCCGGCAGAACGACGCCGGACTTCACCATGAAATAGGTGTCCTCCAGCTTCGAGAACACCTCCCACGCCTTCGGGCTCTCCAGCAGCTTCGCGTGGCGGAGGGCGCCTGGCTCAGCCCAGAGGATCAGGTGGGCCGCGAACTTGTGAGCCACCCGGCTATTTTCCGGTTGGCTCCGAAAGGTCTTCAGATCGGCGCCGGTGAGCTTGTGGAAGTGGTAGCCCTCTTCGAATTTGTCCGGGTTCTTACGCTGGCCGTCGTAGATGTGGTCGGGCGTGACCCCGTAGGCCTTCGCCAGTTGCTCTGTCGTCATGACGGGCTTGCCGCGGTACTCGATGCGGGGCGCGGGGTCTTCCCCATCGCCGCCGTTTCCGGTATACGTCAGGTCGTTCACTGCTGATCTCCATCGGTATTGACGCTGGACCGGCGACGGGGCGCGCCTGCAAAACACTCCCCGTTGCCGTCCACTCCTTTGGCCCGCTCGGGGCCGACCATCCGATCCATCCGTTCCCGAATGCACCGGAGCACCTCGCTGTTGAGCGAGGCGCCGTTGCGCTTCGCCTGATCCTCGACCCAGCCCTTCATCTCGGCCGGGATGCGGATCATCATTTTCGGATCGCCACTCGCCATCCGTTTATCCTTTCGTAACCAAGATATGGCATTGTGCCACCATGACCGTCAACTCGAATGTGGCACTGTGCTATCATTTTCTTTGTAGCACTGTGCCAGTATGGAGTTCGGCATGGCTGAAGAAACGCCGGTACGCGACTTTGACAAATTCATGCTCCGGATGCCCGAAGGCATGCGGGACAGGATTACTCGCGAGGCCAAGGCCAATGGTCGATCGATGAACGCAGAGTTGATCGCCCGCATCGAGAAGACATTGGAAGACGATTCCGCGTTGGTGAAGCTTACTGATCGTGTGCAAGAGCTTGAAGCCGACTTCGAAAAGCGCCTCCAAGACATAGAACTTAAGCTATACGACGTGATAGAGCATGTGATGCCGCCCCACATGAGGCGGGACTAGCCAGACGCCGCCCGCTCATGGGCGACGGCCTCCAGGCCTTTTTTTAGAAGCTCCCGGATGGTCGCCGTGCGGCTCGGCATTCCCGCCGGTACGCCCCAGCCATCCACGGCCTCCAATTCCTCCTTCGGCAAATTGAGAACCACCCGCTCGCCCTTCGGCGGCCGGTAGAGCGCTCGCGTCTTGTGCTCCATGCTGACACCACGTTCTCGTTATGAACCACCCGTTAACTACATCGCAATGTACATCACAATGTCAATCGCCTTTCCATAGAAGCTGTGGAAAAACTCCGTCCGACGACCATCGGAGGGTGACAGCCATGGCTGAGAAAGAAGCGACAGAGCGCCGGGTTTATGTGCTTCCGGTGGAACTGGTCGAGAGGATTCGTCAGTTTCAAAAGGACAATCTGATTGCATCGGAAGTGGAGGCTGTCCGCCGGCTGCTCGACACTGCTCTGCACATGAGAGACGATGTACATACGATCTTAAAGAAAATGTCTGGAAGATTCGAAACGGAAAAAGACATAAGAATAATATCTCGCGATATTCTGGCAGCTCATCCTCTTGTTGAGCACATAAAGATTTCAAATAATGCTATTGAATTTACTCTGAAAGATGGGATGCGCGGGAGATTTAATAACAGCGGGAAGCTGATGACGGCGGTTCCTGGCGGCAGATGGGCAGATGATTTGGACGACGAAATCCCGTTCTGACGCAAAAAGCCCCGCCCTCCGGAGAGAGCGGGGCACGATGTGCGACTGCAGCCTGATGGACAAGCTCGGCCGTCCAGGCGAGGATCGATGCTCGTGGGGGTCCATCATTAATATATGCGCAGGAAGCGAACAGCGCACGGTGCAATGAGGCAATCGAGCGAGCATGACACCGATCGCGGCAGCGCTGCAGTTGATTGCACACGGACGATGGGAGGCTGTACAGCAGCGCTGTACTACCGGAATGTCCGCCTATTGAAAGGTTGACATTAGTGCGTATTTTACGCAGCATGTCGTTATGCACAGCGTCTCCCAAACTCCTGCCTTCGTGAAGGCCGCCGAAGACGAAGGGATGAGTGAAGCCGAGGTCGACGACCTGGTGGAGCACATCGCGCGGAACCCGATGGCCGGGGATGAAATTCCCGGTACAGGCGGATGCCGCAAGTTGCGGTGGGCCGGCAAGGGGAAAGGGAAGCGAGGCGCATTCCGGATCATCACATTTTACAGCGGCCAGCAGATCCCCGTCTATCTGCTAACCGTTTTCGCCAAAGGCGACAGGGTGAACCTGTCGCAGGCGGAGAAGAAGGCTTTGGCGTCATTAACCAAGGAGATCGTTCGAGCCTACGAACGACGGGTAGTCTCAGTAGGAGAAAGAGCATGAGCAGGAAGGCATTTGACAAGATCGCAGAAGGGCTTCGTGAAGCCGTCGCGATTGCTCGCGGCGAAGCTACGCCCGCGAAGCTCTATGTCCCTGCTGAAATTGACGTGCGCGGCATTCGGTCGAAGCTCGGCATCTCGCAAGAGGATTTTTCTGCCGCGTTTGGCTTCACCGTGCATCAAATTCGTCAGTGGGAGCAGGGTCGCGCCCGCCCTACCGGGGCAGCGCGCGCATATTTAATGATTATTGACGAGAATCCAGACGCCGTTCGTGAGATGCTGCGAGCTGCGACGACTAAGGCCCTCAAGGCCGCGTGATTTAGCCCCTTCTTTCAGATTGCCCCGCTTCGGCGGGGCTTTTTGATTCCAGGGTTGTATATGGTCCGTTTCATTGCGGAATGAACCATATTGAAGCCCCTAGACCCAAGCCCGCCCTAACCGGGTCGGATCTCGGTGCGCTCACGCCGAGCCGCACCAAGATCCGACCCCGACCGTGGCGGTGTCGGACCTCGCGCTCTCTGACTATGCCGCGCGCTTCGCCGGCTTGAACTTGCGGCTCAGGTGCTTGCGGATCCGATCGGCAATCTCCGGAACGACCGGCTGGCACAGATGCGAAGTCGCGCTGACCATCACCTCGTCCCACGTGACGATGAAGTCGAAATCGTCCATGGCTTCGAACAGAGCCGACCCGGCATCCCGCCACTGCGGATTCTCGGTAAGCACCAGGCAGAGAGCCTCGACGATCTTGCCACGGACCGAGCCGGCATTTCCGTCACCGGTTTGGGTGATGCACTGCAAGGCCGTGATGAGGGTGTCGCGACCGAATTTGTCGAGGCATTGCTGAAGAGCGGCAACCGACTGTGTCTGCCCCTTCCTCACCCGATGACGCCCCAGACTCTTGCGCGAAATTGATACCTCTGCCGCCGCGCACACCTCAGCGATGGCGAGAGCCTGGGGATCACCGGCGGTCAAACGGGCATAGAAGATCTGCTGCGGCTGGATCTTCGTCACATGACCGTTCACGGCCGCGAAGGCTTCAGCCTGCTTGGCGCGATCCGCCTGAACAACCTGGCACGGGACGGTCTCGAACCCGCGAAGCATCGCGGCCGTGGTGCGGTGCTGCCCGTCGACCACGGCAAAGCGCCCACCCTCGACAGGCGCGACGATGACGGGAGCGAACTTGGACCAGTCGAAGCCCTCGGCGATGCGGCGGACATTCGATTGCCCCCGCGTACTCATCTCGCGCTGATATCCGGAATCGACCACGAGTTTCTCGACCTCGATCCATTGCAGCATCGGGACCGGCCCCGCATTTAGCTCGGACTTCAGGGCCGAGAATTTAGCGGTAGATAGAGCATTGAGCATAACGTCCTCCCAGGTTGTTAACCATGAAAGGACGCGCCCTGAGCCTCGAACTGTCATGCTGTGGTGGCGAAATATCCCCGGTATCCCGATGCGCGCTGCACCAACGGGGCGCGGTGATCCGAGCGCCAGCGCATCATACCGCCGTAACCTATAGTTCACAGATCGGTTGACACCTCGCCCCATGTGAACTACAGTTCACACATGATCGATGTCCGCCAGACCGACGAATTCAAGGCCTGGATCGAGGCCCTCCGCGATGAGCGTGCGGCCAAGAAGATCGCCCAGCGGATCGTGCGGGTGGCGTCTGGACTGCTCGGCGACGTGAAGTTCTTCGACGGCATTGGAGAGATGCGCGTCGATTTCGGCCCCGGCTACCGGGTCTATTTCGTCAAGCGTGGGGAGACGTTGATCATCCTGCTCTGCGGCGGAGACAAGTCCTCGCAGGACCGGGACATCAAGAAGGCCCTCAAGATGGCAGAGGAGGTCTGAGATGGCACTCAACACCACCCCATTCGATGCAGCGGAATTTCTCGACGACGCCGAGTCCCAGGCTGAACTGCTGACCGATGCGTTCGAGACCGGAGACCCGGCCTATATCGCCAATGCCCTAGGCGTGGTGGCGCGCGCCCGCGGCATGACACAGATCGCCAAGGACGCTGGCGTGACCAGAGAGGCGCTCTACAAGGCACTGAGCGCGGAAGGCGATCCCAAGCTCACCACGCTCATGGGGGTTATGAAGGCGCTCGGCCTACGGCTGTCGGTCTCACCTGACCAAGCCGCGGCCTAAGACTTCCTTCCGGGGTGGTCCCGCCCATGGAGATCGAGGGTGACGTTCCCCACCGACCGTGAGCGAGCCCGGGACGCGCTGATCCTCGCGGCGCTGATCGTCGTCGGGTTCTTCCTCGCCGTCGTCATCCTGCTATTGCACGTGCTCGCGTAGTCGTCATGACCGGGCGAGCGCAAGACATCGGCAGAGAAGGGAAACCCGCGATATGAGCCGCCGAGCCGCTCGCTTCACGCAAGCAGACCTGGCCCGGGTCTTCAAAGCAGCTAAAGCCGCCGGCATGGTAGTGCGGGTGGATCTAGAACGCGGCATCACAGATGTGATGCCCCCGGAACTTTTTCCTCAAATCCGTAATGATGAGGAGAACAAACCCGCCACTCCAAAAAGGGTGATCGTGATGTAGGTCTAGCCCTGCATCGGCATCAAATCACTCAAGATTTCAACAGTTAGACTCGAACAGGTCGGCATCAGATCCGATGGGAAGCGTGACGCCGAGGGCACCTCCGAGCTGGCGAAGCCGGCAGAGATGCGGTGTATGCCAATGGCCAAGCGCGGCGCGCCTTGTATAGGGTACCCCCCTATGCTATTTGGCGGCCATGGCCCATACGATCAAAAACAAGGCGAAGCTTCTCGCCCGCGTCCGCCGCATCAAGGGACAGGCCGAGGCCGTGGAACGCGCTCTGGAGGCCGAACTCGGCTGCACCGACGTGCTCATGCTGGTCGCGTCCATGCGGGGAGCCATCAGCGGCCTGACGGCCGAGTTGATGGAGGACCACATCCGTCATCACGTGGTGAACCCGGACGCGGAGCCTGATCCCGAGCGCGCCAAAGGCGCTGCCGACCTCATCGAGGTTGTCCGCACCTACCTGAAATAGCCTCCAGGCAAGCAATGACCTCGTTCACCGACCTCATGCAGCAGGGCGTGGCTCACGCCTGGCTGTTCATCCCCTCGGCCATCTTGCTCGGCGCTCTGCACGGGTTGGAGCCTGGCCATTCCAAGACGATGATGGCAGCCTTCATCATCGCCATCCGCGGAACCGTTGCGCAGGCGGTGCTACTGGGCCTCGCCGCGACAGCCTCCCATACCGCAGTCGTCTGGATCATCGCCCTGGGTGGGCAGTATTTCGGCCAGCAATGGGGTGGCGAAGCGAGCGAGCCCTATTTCCAATTGGCGTCGGCCGCAGTGATCGTCGCCATTGCCGTCTGGATGGCCTGGCGCACGTGGCGCGAGCAGTCGTGCGAACGTCATCACCATCATGACGATGAGGCCCAAATCATCCCGACCGGCGAGGGACCGATTGCGCTTGGCATCTTGGAGGACGGGGTGCCGCCGCGCTGGCGGGTATCGAGTCCCTCCGGAGACAAGCTTCCAGATCCGGGCCAAGTTCACGTCGAGACGCTCCGTCCCGGCAATATCCGGCAGGCATTTTCCTTCACGGGCCGAGGCGGCTTCCTGGAAAGCTGGCAGGAGATTCCCGAACCGCATGCCTTCGCGGCAACGCTGCGGCTACAGCGCGCCGACGGCAGGACGGAGGAGCACAAGCTCACGTTCGAGGAGCACGATCATTCCCACATGAGCCTGGGCGAGGAGGATGACGACCATGCGCGCGCCCATGCCGACGACATCCGCAGGCGGTTCGCCGGCCGGGAGGTGACAACCTGGCAGATCGTTGCCTTTGGGCTGACGGGTGGCCTGATCCCTTGCCCCGCGGCCATCACCGTCCTGCTGATCTGTATGCAGCTCAAGCAGTTGAGCCTCGGCTTCGTGCTGGTGGTGTGCTTCAGCATTGGCCTTGCTCTCACGCTGGTATCGGCCGGCGTGCTCGCCGCGCTCAGCGTCCGGCATATCTCGCGGCGGTGGTCCGGCTTCAGCAGTTTCGCTCGCCGTGCTCCCTATGCGTCCGCCGCGCTTATCTTGATGGTCGGGCTATACACCGCCTGGCTTGGCTGGCATGGGCTCGGGCTGCATCACGTCTCCACTATGGCCATGGCGCCCCACCTCTCCTGAAGAGAGGTATGGCCTAGGGCAGTTCTCTCACGTCCATCCTTCGTCGTCTCCCATCGTCGATCGACACGCTGACGACGGCGCTTCGGCGCCGGTGGCGTGCCATCGTCGCCACATGCGTCTCGTTCAGCCCAAAACAGAGAGCACCATTCCCGCCAAGCCGCATATCGCAAGAGTAGGAAGCATCCCGAGCCTGAGCCGGAACATTGCGATCATAGCCATCGCGGAGAGCGCGGCCGCCCGCCAGCCCATGGAGGAGAGCACGGGCAGGTCCGGCCCGATGCCGTGCCAGTCCACGCTCACCACCTGCCGGAAGACGACGTGGATGGCGAACCACAAGGCGAGGTTCAGGATCACGCCCACCACCGCCGCCGTGATCGCGGACAGGGCTGCCCCGAGCGCGCGGTTGCCGCGGAGCGCCTCCACATAAGGCGCCCCGAGGAAGATCCAGAAGAAACACGGGACGAAAGTCACCCAGAGCGTCAGCAGGGCGCCGAGGCACCCCGCCAGCATCGGGTTGAGAATGCCAGGCGCCCGATAGGCGGCGAGGAAGCCGACGAACTGGAGCACCATGACGAGCGGGCCGGGTGTCGTCTCGGCAAGTCCGAGACCGTCGAGCATCTCGCCGGGCGCGAGCCAGCCGAAGCCGTCCACCGCCGCCTGTGCCACATAGGCGAGCACCGCATAGGCCCCGCCAAAGGTAACGACCGCCATCAGGCTGAAGAAGGAGCCGATCTGCGTCCACACGCTCCCGCTGCCGAAGGTCGCCCACAGCACCGCGACCGGGCCGAGCCACAGGGGCAACCAGACGGCGATGATGCCGGCCGCGCGCTGCAGCGATGGCTCGGCATGGGTCAGTTCCCCCCGCTCGAACATCTGGTCCACCACGCCGTGGGTGTCGGCCTTCGCGCCGCCGTAGCCCGCGCTCTGGAACAGGTCCGGCGCGGCCCGGCTGCCTGCCCATCCGGCGAGGCCGGCGGCAAGGATGATCAGCGGGAACGGTATGTGCAGGACATAGATGGCCAGGAAGGCGAGGCCGGCAATCACCACCATGAGGCGGTTCTTCAGCGCGCGGCGGCTGATCCGCAGCAGTGCCTCCACCACTACAGCCAGCACGGCGGCCTTCACGCCGAGGAAAGCCGCATCGATGAGCGGCACGTGGCGATACAGGGCATACAGAATGCTAAGGGCAAGCATCACGACAGCGCCGGGCAGCACGAAGAGCAGCCCGGCCGCCAGCCCGCCCGCGGTGCGGTGCATCAGCCAGCCGATATAGGTGGCGAGCTGCTGCGCCTCGGGACCGGGCAGGAGCATGCAGTAGTTCAGGGCGTGCAGGAACCGCTGCTCGCCGATCCAGCGGCGCTCCTCCACGAGTTCCCGGTGCATGAGGGCGATCTGCCCGGCGGGGCCGCCGAAGCTAAGGCAGCCGATCTTCGCCCAGACTTTCATGGCCTCCCGGAAGGTCGGGCGCGCGGGTGCTGCGGCGGTGCCGCTCGTTTCGAACGTGATGGCCATGGCGCGCCCCTCACCCCTGCCTCTGGTGGCCGGCGGGCCAGTTGTGGGTTTCCTCCACGGCGTCACGGCACCAGCGATAGAAGGCGTCGTAGAGCATCATGCCGGCATCGAGCTGCTGCAGGTCTTCCCGATACATGCGGGAGAGGCCAAGAGAGGCCGCGAGGAAGCCGGCCGCCTGGGGCGACAGGTCGAGCCGTGCCGTATCCGCGGCGCGGACGATGACTGCGAGGTGGTCGAGCACGGGTGACCTGAGCCCGAATTCCTCGATCATGGTATCGAAGGTGCAGCCCTCGCCGCGGTGGCTCCAGAATGCGCCGTCGATATCGAAGGGCGCGGCACCGAAGGCCGCCGCGACGCCCTCCACCTCGGAGGCGCCGACAAAGAGGAAGGCGGCGTCGGGATCGATGAAGCGGCGGATCAGCCAGGGGCAGGCAATGCGATCCACCTTCGGGCGGGCGCGCGTGACCCAGACGGCCCGCCCCGCCGCATCGCGCGGCGGCAGGGCTGCTTCAGAGAAGAGCAGGCCGCCGCTATCCCGCCACGCCGCGAAGCCGCCTTCTAGCGTTTCCGCCGCAACGCCCTGGACCCGAAGCCACGCGGCCGCGCCCTGGCTGATCTTGTGGCCCTTCTGGCAGACCACGACGACGGATCGCCCCGCCAGTGGAGGCCCCCATTCGGCGACGGCGGAGTGGGCACGCCGGCGGGCTGCCGGCAGCATTCGCCGGTCCGCGGCGAAATCATCGTCGGTGCGAACATCGATGATGACGGGTGCGGTCGGCAGGCCGACGAGGCGGCCGAGCTGCGCCACGGTGATTTCGGTGTTTGAAGGCACGAGCGTCCATCCCTGGGCAGAGGGGAGAAAGGACGCGATTTCAGGCTGGCGCCTCACGGGGCAATCGCGGGAGCCCCTTGAGCGCAGATTAGACGGATCGGCGATCCGCGCGCAACCCCCGAGGATTTCCTCTCAGGTTTCGAGGTCCGCAGAGGCTGAACTTCACCGAATCGACGGCTCGATGCTCAGCGAGCGAGCAGAAGACACGCGAGACCAGCCTAGTCGATATGATGCAATGCCAAGAGTCTATAGTCTATTTAGCGCGGCGTCAGGATCGGCCGGCCGACTGTCGCGCAGCTCTCAAGCGGGCCGGGTAGGCGGCTGCGGCCACCACATGGGAGTTCACCAGCTTCAGTGCGCGAACGATGTCAGCGCTGATAGCTCTGCAATCGGCGGCGGCCGGGATGTTTGAGGCAAAGACGGGCTTCCGGAGACTGAAACCTATCGTCAACTCCCGGCTCTCCGTCGCGCGTCGAATACTTGCAATGGTAGAGCTCAACGTCGAACGTCCGGCCCTGCCGCCTGAGGGCAACGACATGGGCGGACTTGTTCGGCGATAAACGTCACTACCGCTCGCTTGCGGGCGGGAATACCCATTTGCCGTCCTTGAATGGCAAGAAGCTGCCATCGTCCACGCCAACCTCCGCGGCGATGAGGCCGTTGAGCTTGGCATTCAGCTCCATGATGAGATCGCCCGCTGCCCGCCCCTTCATGGCGAGGTTGTTCACCTCGTCGGGGTCGTTCTGCAGGTCGTAGACTTCTAGATCGTTCTTCCCTGTCAGCTCCTCCCAGGTGTCGGGCGTGTTGAAGCCCAGCGGGGAGAAGTAGCGGGAGAAGCGGTAGCGGCCATCGAACACGCTGCGGATGGAGCAGCGCAGCCGGAAGTCGGGGGGCTGCTTTTCCATGGCGGCGATGCGTTGGGCGAGCGGGACCGAAGTGTCCGACTTCACGTCGAAATGGGCCGCCCAGCGCGCGTCCTGATAACTCAGCATGTTGTAGCAGAACAGCGACCCCGGCCGCAGCGTGTCCGCCTTGGCGGCGCCCGGCGCGGTGAGCAGGGATGAGAAATCATGCCCCGGCAACCCTTCGCCCACGTGCTTCAGCTTGTCGGGCGGCGCGCCCGTGAGGGCGAGGATGGTGGGGGTGAGATCGACCTGCGAGGTCACCGCGTTGCAGGCGAGCCCGCCGGGATAGGCGGGGTGGACGATCATCAACGGCAAGTGATTTTGCTGGCGGTAGGTGGAATTGCCCTTGCCGCGCATCTGGTGATGGCCGCCCAGCTCGCCGTGATCGGCGGTGAAGACGATGATGGTGTCATCCGACATGCCGTTGGCCTTGATGGCCTCCAGCATGCGGAAGACCTGCAGGTCACAGTCGCGGATGCAGTTGAAGTAGTAGTTCTGCAGCACCCGCCAGCGGCGGTCCTCGTCCGGCCACTGGCCGACCAGGAAGTCGATGACCTCCTGATAGATCTGCTGCGCCTTGGGGCGGCCGGGAGCGTCGAAGGCTTGGGTGCGCGTGGACGGTAGGGGCACGTCCCACGTGGCCTTGTAAAGGTCGTTTTCCGGTGCGCGAGCGATGGGCATGGAGGACTGCTTGCCCTGTACCGTCTGGCCCGGAAGGTCGGAATTGATGAACATCACGTCATGCGGATTGACGAAGTTCACCGCCAGATACCAAGGTTTCCCGGCCGCCTTCAGTTCCTGGCCGCGGGTGCGCAGCCAGCGGGTGGCGAAGGCCGTGGTG
Source organism: Xanthobacter aminoxidans (assembly GCF_043193615.1). Lineage (NCBI taxonomy): Bacteria > Pseudomonadati > Pseudomonadota > Alphaproteobacteria > Hyphomicrobiales > Xanthobacteraceae > Xanthobacter > Xanthobacter aminoxidans. Next base: position 1,544,065 of record NZ_JBAFUS010000001.1, read on the forward strand.
GTGTCGTCGTAATTATAGCCGCCGAGCGTGCGGTCGTTGATGTCGCCGACGCCGAAGAAGTCGTCGAAGCCGTAGCTTTCGATGATCTCGCGATATTTCGCGAACGGCGCGTCGATGGCCTCGTTCACCTGGTCGAGATTGATCGAAAGGTGCCACTTGCCCTGATAGGCGGCGTGATAGCCGAGTTGGGCGAGGCGGTGGCCTACCGTCTTCACATCCGTCGACATGTCAGGCTGCCACAGGGCATTGGCGTTGTCGAAGACGCCGGTATGGGGAATGTGGAGCCCGGTATAGAGCGTCGAGCGCGCCGGCGAACACACACAGGACGCAGCCTGGTGGTTGGTGAAGGTGATGCCGTTGGCCTTGATCCATTCGCGGCCCGGCACCGGAAACGGCCATGCGTCGAAGAAGTGCTCCTGATCGACCAGGATGAACAGGAGGTTGTAGCCGCCGGGCGGTGCGTCGGGCGCCTTGATCGGGGAAGGTGCCCGGGACGGCAGGCCCCCGGCCTGTGTCTCCTTCGGCAGAAGGCTAGCAGCCACCAAAGCGGCGCCGGAGGTGAAAATCTCTCTTCGGGATGCCACAACGGTGCCCTCAGGCTTCTTCTCGCCCATTTTTGTTCCTCCGGCCATGCGTCGAGAATTATCAGGCTTGAATGTATCGTTCCATAAGAGAAACAATTGTGTGAACGTCGCCACCTGCAAGCAAGATTTCTTTGAAAGTTGAAGAGGGCGGGCGCCCGGCCGATGTGACGCCCCGATCTATCGCCCGGTAATTTCGGTGCAATCGGAAGCAAAGGGCGATGCTTAAACGTAGCTAAATTCAGCGCGCACGGATCTTTGCACGGCAATCTCCCTTCTCATCCAATGTCCGGCGCTGTAGATTGCGGCGTCCTCGCTTGCGCCCGCAGCCGTCAGCCCCGGAGCCCCCGTGAAAAAGATCGCCCTTGAGGAGCACTTCATCACGCCGGGGTTGGAGCCCCATATGCGGGCGGCGATGCCGCGCGTATCGGCGGAGGGCGCGGATCACCTGAGCCAACTCATGTTGGATTTCGGCGAACGCCGGCTTGCCGCCATGGATGAGGCCGGCGTGGATATCGCCGTGTTGTCCATATCCGGGCCGGGCGTGCAGGCCGAGCCTGACGCCGCCGTGGCCGTGAAGCTCGCCCGTGACGCCAATGACCGGCTGGCGGCCGAGGTCGTCAAGCAGCCGGCCCGGTATCGGGGCTTTGCCCATTTGCCCATGCAGGATGTGCCGGCGGCTACCGCCGAGCTGGAGCGCTGCGTGAGCCAGCTTGGGTTCGTCGGCTCCATGGTCAACGGCCACACAAACGGCGCCTATCTCGACGATCCGAGATACGATCCGTTCTGGGAGCGTATGCAGGCCCTCGATGCGCCGCTCTATCTGCACCCGACGGATTCCTTCGTGCTGCCCTACGTGCTTGAAGGCGCCCCGGAGCTCGTGAAGCCGACCTGGGAGTGGAACTTCGAGACCTCCTCGCATTTCCTGCGGCTGCTCTTCTCCGGCGTGTTCGACCGTTTTCCCGGGCTGAAGATCATCGTCGGCCACATGGGCGAGACCTTGCCCTACCATCTGTGGCGCTTTGACAGCCGCGCCGCACTCATCGTGGGCAAGCGCCCCCTCAAGGAGGTGCCGTCCTTCTATCTGAAGCGGAACATGTTCGTGACCACGTCCGGCCAGTTCGACGACGTCCCGCTGATCGCGGCGCTCTCAGCGCTCGGGGCCGACAAGGTGCTGTTCTCCATCGATTATCCGTACGAGGATTCCGCAACGGCAGGCCGCTTCCTCGACGCCGCGCCGCTCGACGAGACGACGCGTGCGAAGGTCGCGCGCGGCAATGCGATCGACGTCATGCGCATCAAGGCATGAGGCGGCTGGCGCGCCGGCACCAGAACAGCGCCGCGCTCCTCTGTCATTGACCGACGGCATCCTTCACGCACTTCGTGGTGAAGCTCGTCTGCGCGGCGCCGTGCAGCTTCTTGTCGGCCGCCTGCGTGTTGCAGGCCGCCGTCGCGTCCTTCTGGCACTTGGTGAGGAAGCTGGTACGCGCCGCGCCGGCGAGCTTCTTCGCGTCGGCATTGGCAACACAGGTGTCAGCCGAGGCGGCGACAGCCGAAAGCGACAGCAGGGCGAACGCGATTGCGAGCGTCTTCATGATTCCCTCCCACAGGTGGTCACGGGAGGCTATCACCGGCCGAGGCTCCGTTCGATGGTGCCGCAACCTCAGACACCAAACCACCAGTGCCAAAGCCGGACGATGGGGTCGAGGAGAAGCAATATCCACGCCCCAACGATGCAGAGGGTCAGGATCACGCTCCCGGCCCATCGCTTCCAGCGCGGCGCGTCTGGCGATGTCCAAGGCTGGTCGTTCATCTTTTTTCCTGAAACTGGTTGCCTCCCGGATAGGTCCACTTGAGATCAAGGAATCTGCCCGCCGCGTTCACCGCTTCCATGAGGTCCGAAAGCGCACGGTATTCCGGAGATCCGATAGGGCAAGTGCTCATCAGGGCAATGATGCGATGTCGGACCGTCCCCACAGCCTCGATGAAGGCTTCTCGGTCGGCTGGGCTCCAATACCGCGTTGATCGGCGGCCCACCTCAATCACCAAGAGCGTGGCGGCGCCGGCGGAAGCCAGATGATGCGTCCGCCTGGATGCGGGACATCTCGTGCTCAAGGTAGGCTTGCCCGACGAGGAGCGCGCGGATCGTGGCGCGAGGGTCGCCGTCGCAGGCCGCCAAGGCCTCCTCAATCTCCGCATCGCTGACGTCAAAAGGGGTTCGCTCGGCGGGCTGCGGCTCGCTCGACATGGTCAATCTCCGGCGCTGATCTGCGCCTATGGATTCCATGAGAACGAAAAGAGAACAAGCCACGAGATATAGGGGCTGGTGCCGGCCCGGCGCTGTGCCGTAGCCTCCTGCCATGTGCAACCTCTACAGCCACACCTCGAACGTCCAAGCGATCATCGATCTGGTGCGCGCGACGCGAAACCTCGCGGGCAATTTGCCGCCGCAGCCGGGCATCTTCCCGGACTATGAGGCGCCCATCGTGCGCACAGGCGCCGACGGTGCGCGCGAGATTGCGATGGCAAGATGGGGCATGCCGTCCTCACAGCTGGCGCTCATGGAAGCTGCAAAGAAGCGCGCGGCGAAGCTGGAGGCCAAGGGCCAGCCTGTCGATTTTAAGGAGCTGCTGCGCCTGGAGCCGGACAGCGGCACCACGAACATCCGCAACACGTCGAGCAAGCACTGGCAGCGATGGCTCGGCCCGGACAACCGTTGCCTTGTGCCCTTCACGAGCTTCAGCGAGTTCAACAAGGCCGCCGGTGGGGACGTGTGGTTCGCCTTCTCGGGGGAACGCCCCCTGGCCGTGTTCGCGGGGATCTGGACGCCGGGATGGACCTGCGTCCGCAAGATGAAGACGGGCGTCGAGACCGCGGACCTGTTCGGCTTCCTCACCACGGAGCCCAGCGAGCCCGTCGCCAGCATCCACCCGAAAGCGATGCCAGTGATCCTGACAGAGCCGCAAGAGATCGATGTCTGGATGCGTGCTCCGTGGCAAGAGGCGAAGGTGCTCCAGCGCCCGCTCCGGGCTGACGCGCTGCAGATCGTGGCGCGGGGTGCGAGGGAGGATAGCGTGTAGACCGCGCGCCATCCAAGCCGAGCCTTTGCTATTGCAACCCCTCGCTGTCTCATGGAAGGGTTGCACAATCAGGCGGCGGGCCGGGAGTAGGACTGTGCTGAGAAGGGCTCACCCCATTCGGTTCGAAAGAGGAACATCATCGGGCAGGACGGAGCCGTCCCTCGTCACCTGCGAGCTCGATAGCGGGGAGGAGGTCGAAGTAGTGGCGAAGTTCTCCGCCGGCTGCTTTGAGGGGGAGGTCAGCCTCGCGATGGAGGTTCTTGCAGCATGTTTGGCCGCAGACCTCGGCCTGCCTATCCCCGAGCCGTTTGTCTTGGAAGTGAGCCCCGAGTGGGCGAATACGATCCCGGACGCGGCAAGACGAGCAAAAATCCTTGCCGGCTCTCCTGTCGCGTTTGGCTCTCGCCTAGCAGTGGGACAATTTGCAGCTTGGAACTCGGGAAATCAGATTTTGGACGCGATGCGGCCTAAAGCAGCCGGCATATTCGTTTTCGACGCAGCGATCCAAAACGTTGACAGGCGAACCAGCAATCCCAACTGCCTCGTTCGCGGCGACGATCTGATAATCTTCGACCACGAGTTGGCGTTTTCGCATCGCCTGCCGCTGTTCGGGTGGATACCTCCTTGGCGGCTGGGGGGACTGACGTGCTTTGAGCACGGCGGGCATATTTTCTGGTCAGGCCTAAAAGGGAGTAATGTCGACCTGTCGCCAATCGGGGCCACATGGGCGGGCTTGTCTGACGGTCGGATCGCAGATTATGAGGCTGCGGTTCCGCCCGAGTGGGCAAATGCAGCTCCCGCCGTGTCGGTAGCTGCGAAGCTCATCCGAGATGCGCGGGACAACATCGACGGGGTGCTGGCGGAAGTGAGGCGGGTGCTCTCATGACAGACAGAACGACCTACACCTACACGGTGCTTCGGTACGTCCACGACGTGCTAACGGGCGAGTTCGTGAACGTCGGCGTCGTGCTGTTCCTCCCTTCGTCCGGCACCGTCAAGTTCAAAACCCGATCCACAATCGGGCGCCTAAAGGGCGTGTTTCCAGACATCGACCGCAAGGCCTTTGTCCGCGCAATGCACGCCGTGCGCCGCGCTCTCCAGGGCGTCGCACGGAACGAAGGCCCGCCAGACCTCTTCACCGATGTTCAAGATGCCGCGACCATCGCTCGTAAGGCGCTGCCCCTCGACGATAGCTCCTTGCAATGGTCGCCCAGCGGATCGGGTGTGACTGCCGACCCCGGGCAGGCGCTGGAGCGTATCTATGCGCGCTTCGTCTCCCGCTATGATTGCCCCCCACGCCACCGTCGCTCGGATGAAGACATCTGGCGCCCAGTCCGGCGCAAACTTGAAGAAAAGAACCTCGCCCAGCGTCTCCAGGAAAAATCCATTCATGGAGAAGTGGACGATATTATATTCAAGCATGCGTGGAAAAATGGTCAATGGCATGTCTACGAGCCCCTATCCTTTGACCTAGCAGACGCCGACGGAATTAAAGTAAAGGCGCGCGAGTGGCTCGGACATCTTGCTGCCGTGGTGGCTGGGGGCGATGCTGAGAGGTTCAAGCCTCATTTTATTGTTGGCGCGCCGACGGATCCAAAGTTAACAGACGCATACAGGACAGCGTTGGCCATTTTGGAGCGTGCCCCGAATAGCCCGGAAGTGTTTGAGGAGACTGAGCTGGACACCTTCGTTGCCCGCATTGAGGACGAGGTTAGAGCCCACGACGCAGAACAGGATTCACGTCGACATGACGGATCGCGTTCATATTGACCGCCCTCTCTAGATCGGACGTATCGCGGTCAGAACGCCCGGCATGGCACTTGGCGGCGTTACAGCCGGCACCCAAATGCCTCCTCCGCCCAGCCGTGGCGGGGGCGGCTCACGAGGCGGAACTGATTTAATCACCTCGGCCGGCGTCGGGTAAACCGGGGCCGGCCACTGATGTAAGTTCAAGTCGCGGTAACCAGGCAGCGTTTTACGCTTGCCATCGGGGCTAGTCGTCGTCTGCTGCCGGCGAAGTGTCGCCCTCCAGGACGATGTCTATTGGGGCGGGCGGTCCGTACCCCATCGCACGAAAGACCATCGTCGCCCCGACACCCACCGTCAGGACAAAGATGGCCACTATCATTGCCATGAGCGCGAGCTCTGCACGGCGCAGGCGAACGCTTGCGTAGCTGCTGGATCCCGCAAAGGTGGCCGTTCTCGTCCTGGGCATCGGTTCCTCGCCGCTCATGCCCTAAGGCAGATCAATCTAAACGTTTCGATAGTGGCGAGAGCCGGCCCCCACCAGCGCAATTAGATCCAGATCGGAACGATGTGCGCTGGGCGCCGACGCTTGAAGCGAAGGCTGGTGTCATGGTAGCCCTGCCCATCATGATGTTCGCTTCCACATTTTTCCCCCTGATCTGAGCACGCCGGTGCAGCGCGGCACAGTTGTGCCGATCAGATCGAGGCGCGTCGCGCAGGCGACCGCCGAGCGGAGATATGTGACATGCCCAATGATCATGCGGCCGGCCTGACTGCCAGTCAGGTGCGGACCTTTATCGACTATGGCTACGTGAAACTTGATCACGCCTTTGGCTGTGACCTTGCGCGGCGATGCAGGGACGAGTTGTGGGCCGATATCGGCCTGTCTCCGGATGAGCCAGAGACCTGGACGAAGCCGGTCATTCGGGTGCCTTTCAAGTCGTCGGCGCCCTTCGTCGAAGCCGCGAACACACCGCGCCTCCACGCGGCCTATGATCAGCTCGTCGGAGAAGGGCGCTGGTTGGCTCCCGCCGGCCTTGGCACCTTCCCGATAAGGTTTCCCTCGCCGGATGCCCCGGGCGATGATGGCTGGCACGTGGACGTGAGTTTCAGCTTGGAAAACCCTGACTTCATGGAATGGAGAGCAAACGTCAAAAGCAGCGGAAGAGCGCTGCTGATGCTCTTCCTCTTTTCTGATGTGAGCCCCAGCAATGCGCCGACAAGGATTCGTAGAGGCTCGCATCTCGCGATAGCCAGAGAGCTCCTGCCTTATGGCGAACGGGGAGCGACGCTTCGACAGCTTTCGGCGCATGGCTATCGTTCGACGGAGGAGTGTCCGGTCGATCTGGCCGTCGGGGCAGCAGGCACGGTCTATTTGTGCCACCCCTTCCTCGTCCATGCAGCACAACCTCACCGAGGTCAGCAGCCCCGTTTCATGGCGCAGCCTCCGCTATTGCCGCGCTCCGAATTCGACCCCTCGCTGCCGCCGTCGCCGGTCCAGCTTGCAATTCGACGGGCTTGCTGTCTCGCGGTGTAACTATGATCCGGGGCCAGCTTTTCGGCCCTGGATACTTCTCCGGCCGACCCACTGCACGACTTCGCGCTTCCCAAGGCGAGCGGCCAAGTTGGCCCCCCATGAATTGGCGACCGAAGCAGCCTCCCGCCGGCGCCCCGGCGGTCTCGGTTAGCCGCTGCGCGGCGGAAGCGGCGGAAGCCCAGGCGGAGGCCCATCGCGCCAGATCCGCGCCCAGCGCATCAGCGCCTCACACAGCGACATCCCGATTAGGCCGAGCACGAACCCCACCATTCCCTCCATGGAGGCGACAGGGATATCCGGCACCCCCAGATATCGGGCGGTCACAGCCGCCGCGGCGGGCGTGCCGTAGCCCGCCACGATGGTGCCGACGATGGCCGTCGTGATGTGGCGCATGATCGACCCTCCTGGATTGGTCAGGGATCACCCGAGGCTCTGGAATGCCGCCTAGCCGAGCTTCTGCTCTTGCCGGCGCCGCTCTTCGCTTTCCGCTATTCGGCCCTTATTCTCAAGGATCAGCATGTCCAGCAAGTAGACACTGGTCATCAGCCCCGCACGCAGCGCTATTTCTCGGAGTTCGACCGCCAAGCTGGCGATGTACCTCGATGCCTCGTTGTCCATGTGTGCCCCCCAAGGCCCTGAACTCGGGTTGCATCAGCATGCCTTGAACAGCTTTGGATTGTAAGTATTCTGCGGTCAGATACGCAAATAAAGCCCGCGGCCCCGAAGGACAGCGGGTCGCGAGAGCGTCCAGGGAGGTGTCGGCGACCGAAACGGCGCCCCAGCGCTTCAATTGACGACGGGCTATTTCACCGGCCAGCCGAAGATCGTGCCGAGTTTCACGAGGAAGCCTCCGGCCGCGCCGATCACCATTGCGATTCCGACCAAAAACCAACGTGCGCCGCGCGCCTGCTGGAGAAGGGCGTGCATGGAGTCGACTTTAGTGGACATGCTCGCCAGGGTTTTTTCCATGTGCTCCATCTGGGTCTCCAGGCGGATCACCCGGTCGCGCGTATCGGTGTCGACGTCGCCCATAGGCTACCCCTTCGCGAACTGAGCGCGCACCGCCTCGTACCAGTCGCGGCACGCGGCGAGATGGCCATTGGCCTGAAGGAAGGCCGCCCCCACCTTGGCGAGCGCCACCCGCGCGTCCGTCCCGCGCGGGATGGCCGGCGGTTCGACAGGCTTGCAAACGGCCGGGAGCGGCGGGAGGGCGCGCCTAAGGCCGGCCACCCCATCCTGGCAGCCGGTCAAGGACATCATCAGCAGAGCAGCCGGGACGGCCGGCAAGAGCTTCCAGCGCATCGGTCGCCTCCTTGAGCTTTCGCGCCTGTTGATCGAGCTGGGATTGAAGGGCGGAGGCGTGGGCGTCCGCTGCGCTGGCGGCCGCAGCATCGGCGTCCGAGACTGCCATCTGACCGCCCTCGCGCAACCACGCCTCGCGGGAGTCGCCGCCATAGTCCATCGCCACCCAGGCCGCGGCGGCGATGGCGTAGCCGAGGGCGATCTTCTCGCCGAGGTAGCGCCGGGCCGCGACGTAGGCGGCCACGGCACCGATGGCGTAGAGCCACCAGGGGATGATGGAGAGCACCCACTGGGTCATGCCGTGACCCCGGCAGCCGGAGCCGCCTCACCGCCGAGCCACGACGGCCACCACTTCGGGAGCCTTCCTGCAGCCTTGGCCCGCGAGTAGGCGGCATAGGCGAGGCCGCAGAGGACCACGAGGCCGGCAATGAACCCGAGCACCGTCCCCGCCTGGATCCGGTCGATGCCGCCCTGCGCCTGGTCGATCACCTCCAGCGCCTTGTCGGCGGTGAAGCCGCCAGCGGGGACCGAGGCCGCGGCGGTGCCCTGGATGACGCCTGAACTGGAAAGCGGCTGCTCCTCCACCGGGGTGTCAGGCACGACGGTGCCTGTGGGGACGCCCGCGCCGGCGGCGACCGGCTCCACGACCCGAGCCACGGCCTTCCGGGTGAACAGCGCGCCTTCGGCCTCGCGACGCCGCTCCAGGCCGCGGAGCGTCTTCCCCTTGGACTTCACCCACTGCATCAGCCCGGGGCGCACGGCGTCATAGTCGCCGCGGTTGAGGGCGCGCACGAAGGAGGCCTGCTTCTCGCCGGCGATGGCGCCGGTGTTGAAGTCGAAGGACACGAGCGCCGCGAACTGGTTGTCCGTCAGCGGCACCTTCACCGTGCGGGCCACACGGTCCTCGCATTCGTCGAGGTCCGCATCAAGGATCGTGCAGGCCTCCGGCTCGGTGATGCGCAGGCCCTTCCTTATCTTGAGGGGGTGCTGGGCATCATCCGTGTGGCCGTAGCCGATGGTCAGCGTTCCCGTGGGCTTGCTGCCGTCCCACTCCCGGTAGCCGTAGGGCGCCCCCTTCACCGGGCGCAGGTCGTCGTAAACGAAGGGGACGAAGCTCTCGTAGGACTTCACGAGCGCCAGCCCCGCCGCGTTGATATCGCGTCGTGCCATGAGTCACCTGTTGATGTGGTGGGAAATGAAAAAGCCGCCCGAAGGCGGCCGTGGTAAAAGGGTGTGTCTGCCCTTGCCCTGACACTAGGGTGGACACGAGCCGGGCGGTCTGCACGCCCGTAGGCCGCCCGGCTCACCCTCAAGGCATGAAAAGGCCGCCCGGAGGCGGCGTGGATGGTGGGGATGTGGGAAGCGTCAGGCCAGCGTGTAGCCGAGGGCGGCGAGGGCCGCGGCGGGTGAGGATTCTTGGCCGGGCGGCAGAAGAGGGGCCGGGTGCTCCCGGCCATCCTCGCTTACGCCGAGCACCAGCAATCCGACCTCAGGGCTAGCCTCGCGGATGACGACAGCCGAGAAGCAAAGCCCATCGCTGAACGGGGCCATAGGTTCGGAAAGGCCGTAGGTTCCGTCTTCGCGGATGGTGGCAGTCTTGCTCATGGTTTTGCGCCTCGCGTCAGGCCGCCAGCCGGGGCAGCATCGAGTTGAACCAGCGGTCCACCATCACGTCCCTCGTGTACATGGTGCCCTTGTCCACGGGGTGAGTAAGATCACCGCCCAAGTAGATCGTGCTGTTGTTGGACCATGTGATGCCGGCGTTGTTCGCCCCATGCGTGAACAGCGGCATGGGCGCAGCCATCAGGGACTCGAAGATTGCACCCTGAGCCGCGCAGGCGTCGGCGATCGCACCATCGACCGTCTGAAGCTGGCTGTAGGTGCCCGCGGCAATGGGCGGCACGCCAAACCAGAACATGGGTGCTGGCGTGTTGTCGTTCCAATATTTGAGGTAGTCAGTGGCCGCCGCGAAGATGGTGGCATAGCTCTGCCCCGCATCGTTGGACGATCCCATGGTGATGCCCAGGTCGGGCTTGGACGCGATGACCTGAGGCAGCCGCTCCCTGAACGTGTAATTGCCGCCATTGGTGGCAGTCAGGCCCGTGCCACCCTTGGCGAAGCGCCGCATGTTCGGGACACCGATGCGCCGCCCAAAGGACGCGGACAACACGTTCCCGGGCACCCACGGACCATAGGCGGACCCATCAAAATAGCTGTCGGACATGAGGGCCGCATAGAGATCGTCGACGATGGACCAGATATGGGCCCCGGCTGGGACGGCGAGGCCGTAAAGGGATGCCGTGTCCTTACCGGTCAGGATCTCCCATTTGCGGGGCTGGCGCTTCCCGAAATCGATGATGTTCCAGCCCCAGACGCCCACATTGTTGGTATCTGGCTGGACGCCGAGAGCCCCCATTGTGACGAGACGGTCATTCACCGCCACCACGATGCCTTGGCCCGATGAGGATACCTGAAAGGCATGCCCCGGCGCATCGGAGCCGAAGACGATGCTCCCCCCGCCAATGTTCAGCGAGCCATCGGACTTGGACGTATAATCGACGAGATTGACGCCGCCCGAAGCGACATGCTGCTGCGGGTCGCAGCCTCGGAACCCGAGCAGAGCCCGGTTGACCCAAGGCGGAGCCGATGTGTATCCGCCCGGGAGGGACGCGGAGCGCGTTTCCGTCACGGTCGGTGCGAACGCATCATCCACCATGCTCCATGGCGCGGTGAACACATGGGACCAGAGCACCGACTGGCTGGCCGTCCCGTCCCATGCATTGGTCACCCCGCCCGAACCGTCATGGGAGGGCTCGTTTGGGCCGCTTTTGTACCCTGCCGGGGTGCTCATCGCGACGTAGACACCGCCGGTGCTCGTGCGAACCACATTGCCCTGATAATAGCGGGTGTCGGTTTGCCAGGGCGGAGGGGCCTTGTAAGGCTGCTGGCCATGCAGGTTGTGACCGCGCAGGGCCGCCCGCACCAGGCGGGTCTTGAGGGCGGAACGGCTTTGCGCCCACGTGTCACCGATATTGCCGGGGTCGGTCGCCAGCCCCTGCGAAAGGATGCCCATCGCGCTCATCACGAAAGCCTCACGTTCGCGGTTCCGGAGAAGTTTGCGCCAGCGGTCCACCTCCAGCTGACCCCCGCCTCAATCTCCTCGGCCGGCGTGCAGCCGATGCGCTTGGCGAGATAGAGCTGCGTGTTGCCCACGACGATGGGCACCCACGTGGTGCCGCCATCCGGCGAGCGCTCGAGGTAGAGCGGGCCGGACCATGAAGAGCCAAGCAGCACCCAGGCCGAGAACGGCCACGCGAGGAGCCACGGCCGCGCCTCACTTGGCGTGAAAGGCGCAGTGCTTCCTGGCCCTGTCAGGGTTTCTTGGACAATGGCCATCGTTGATTTCCTTTCAGCCGCAGGTTTCGATCAGGCCGCGAACACGCCGGCCGGCGTCGCGGGCGTCACCACAGCCGCGCCGAAGTCGGGCGGCTCGGCGCCCCACCACAGGACATTGACGTGGTAGCCCGGCAGGGGCGCGGTGACGGGGGACGGGCCAAAAGGTGTGTCGATGGTCTCGCCCGTGGGCGCGCGGATCTCACCCATGAACACCAGATCGAAGCGCGTGCCGGCAGCGAAGCCGGTGGAGGGCCACGTCTCGCCGCCTTCGGGGTCGATGGCGGGGCCATAGCCGAGCCCGGCGGCAAGCGCCGCCAGCGCCGCGGCACGGTCGCCGAAGCGCAGATAGATCGTCTGCATGAGGATCAGTCCCAATCGCGGGCCTGCACCTGCACCGCCGCCGCGCTGCCGGCGATGGACCACACGTCGATCTCGTCGATGTACTGCGCAGTGCCGGGCGAAGGGCCGCCGGCACCGCCGAAATTGACCGAAGAGATCACGCCGGCGCCGCTGCCGGCCGCCGACACCGGGGCGGAGCCGTTGGCGGACATGCGCCAGCCCGCAGAGTCCCAGCAGCCGCAAATAGCGATCTTTCCAAGGGGGACAGGCGACACCGATATGCCGGAGGACGGGGCGCCGGGTGCGGTGAACCATGCCGATGTGGAGTCTGCTCGGTAGGCCATCATCCAGAGCGCATTGGCGTTGGCCGTCAGCATGAGGGTCCAAGTCTCTGTCGCGCCCGAGAGCATGCCGCGCCAGGCAATCGTCGTGGTGCCGGTGTTGAGCACGGCAACCGCCGCCGCCGTCCACGTCACCACGTCCGCCACGCGCGAGGCCGGCGAGCCCGATGTGGGAATGAGCGAGGTCGCGACCGGCCCCTTCTCGGTCTGCGGCTGCCAGACGTGATAGTCGCCCGCGCCCAGCACCAGCCGATAGTTGGAGGTGGTCGCCAGAGCCGTGCCGGTGATCGTCACCCGCTGCCACTGCGGCGTTATGGCGACAGTCTTGGACGCCACCACGGTGAAGGGCGGGCCGTCATCATTGACGGTCAGGGGCACATTCTGGTTGGCGCCCGTGGCGCTCTTGATCCAGATGGAATTCGTGTAGAGCGTCGATGCCGCGACGCCAGACGTAGGGATCGCCGTCCATTCCGTCGCCTGGATGCGCGCCGCCGTGGTGGTGCCGTCCGGCGCCACCGCCGCGTTGGCGGTGATGGTCGTGGTTCCCGGTTTGCTCCACGTGGTGGGGGTGCTGGAGTTCACCACCTGGTTGGTCGTGGAACCCTCATTCAGCAGGCGCCGGCGGCCCGTCGAATAGTCGATGGCGAGCACATTGGCCGCGACCGTCTCCAGCAACCCGCTCGCGCCAATGACGCGCTTGGTGCCGCCGGAGCGCGTGAACAGGTCGCTTGCCGCCACGCCCGAGCCGTTGAGCCGGTACTGGTCGCGCACGAAGTCCGCCACCAGCATGGGTGTGCGGCCGTTGAGGGCGAGCCGATCGCCCAGCGCCCACATGCTCCAACCGGCCGCCGTGCGCCGCCACATCATGTCGGTGTCGAGCGCCACCACCTGCATGCCCTGCGCGGGCGGGGTGAAGCGCCACGCGATGCCGCTCCAGATGGCGAGATAGCCCGCATAGCCGACCCACGCGCCCGTGGGCGACGTGCCCACCACATAGAGGTCGCTTTCCAGCGGCGAACCGGGGGGCGTGTCGAGGCCGACCGAAACCGCCGCATAGGTCGCCACGGCATCGTCGAGCACGCGCTGGCGCTCGATCAGCTCGCGCACCCGCTCGGCCACATAGGTGCCGGTGGCGCGGTCGGGCGAGTTGTAGACGATCATGTAGCCGGAGCCAGCCAGCGCCGTCGAAGGCCAGCCATAGGCGAGCGTCAGGTGGGAGTCGTCCGTCACCGAGAGGACGCGCACCGCCCGGCCGCCGGCCTCCAGCGTGTCGCCCGGCATGACCAAGGCGCTCCAGAGCGTGCCGACCCCGGTCACGGCGGTGCCGTTGGCGGACACCGAGATGGTGCCCGTCCCGTAATAGTTCGCGAAGTCCATGAGCGATCCTCAGGGCAGCGGCCCCCAGGCGGGCCGGCCCGTGGTGCAGACGCTGAAAAAGTCGAGATAGGCGTAGGGCGTCGTGGTGGAGCCCCATTGCGTGAGGCCGACATAGCCGGAGGCGGAGCCGGGACCGACGAAGGAGAGGTTCCAGAACGTCGGCTCCGCGCTCCCGCGCGGCCAGATCTTCAGCCGGCGCTGGTCGCCCTTGATGTTGAGCCGGAGCCAGTACCATGTGTCATAGGCCCACGCGAAGTCGGCGGCGCCGGCCGCCGCGTCATAGGTCGGCCCGAACCACAAGCGTTGGCCGGAGGCAACGCCACCTGATACGTCGCAGACGACCCCCGCCGCCTGGTGCGTGGACGAGGCCGAGCGGCGGAACATGATCTCCATCGGGAACACGATGGGGCCATTGACCATGCGGATGCCGGCCAGAATCTCGCAGTCCGTCACGGCGCTTCCCGGCGCATCGAACGTGATTTCGGCATAGGTGGACGCCGACGGCGTGCCGAAGCCGCCGGTGACGCGTATCGCCTTGCCGGTAAGCGCTGAGGCGACGGCGTTCGTCACCACCGCCATGCCCGTCGTCGCCTGATAGCGGCGGGTCCAGCCCGGCGGGGCGGAACCTACCGTCGCGCCGGAGAAGTCGTCATAGGTGCTCTCGGCCTGCAAGGCCGGCCCGCTGTAGAGGTCGCTGTCGTCCAGCAGCGTGGCCGAGTGGTCGACGATGGCGACGCGCAGGTTGGGCGTGGAATTGCTCGCCGCCCACGCCGCCCGGAGCTTCTTCTCCTGGTTGATGGTGGCGAACAGCTCGTAGTTGATGGCGCCAGACGACGGCAGGGAGCTGGGCGCCCCAAGCGCGAAGTTCTCCATGTCGATCCCGCCCGCCGCGCTCCACCAGCGGCCCAGCCGGTAGGCGCCGAAAAAGGCGATGGGCGGCCCCACCGGGTTGGTGGTGAGCGCCGTCTTGCTGATGACGGCGACGCCGGCGTTGTTCACCGCCTTGCGCTCGGCCACGTGCAGCACCGGGCGGGAGGCGCGGAACAGCAGCTGCGAGTCCGCCGCGAACTCCACGTTCACATTCCGCTGGCTGATTGCCAGCCCTGCCGACGCGTCCATGAGCACGCGCGGCGTGGAGACAGCATCCGGCCCATGCACATAGGCCGGGTCATAGGCCGGGATGATGTACTGCAACGCCTGCGCATTGGTGCTGGTGATCGTGATCTGGATCGTGCTGGCGTTGACCCACGTGACTGTTGGTCCGGCTGCAACGGATGGCGCCGAGCCCCGGTCCTCGCTCGCCATGATGATAACGGGCGGGAAATCCGGGTAACTGCCGCGCAGGTTGACCGTCATGGTCGCCGAAGCCGGACGCCACACCGCGCCAGCTTCGGCAATCTGGAATGGCGGGCGCTCGATGGTCAGCCGCAGGTCTCGGTCGGGACACGTATAGGCGTCGGCGCCGCGGCGCGGGACGAATAGTCCCGGCCCGCGGGTTGGATGAACTCCGGCGATGAGATTATAGCTCCCGCCGTTATCCGCCTCGCGGCTGTCTGCCTGCGTCAGCGGGTTGGCGAAGATGATGTAGGCGGTGTCGACGCCGCTGCTCGCTCCAACCGTGAAGGTGCAGTGGTCCACATAGGACGCGCTCGGCGTCTGCGTGTATGTGACCTGCCCCGAGCCGTTGATCTGGCGCGCCCATCCGATGCAGATCGGCTCCCACGGCAGGGTGGCAAAGGTCACGGTGCGGTAGCGCCGCGTGTAGGTGACGCCGCCGTCCGCCGTCCATGTCTCGACCGAGACTGTGCCGGTGAGCTGCCAGCTGGCGGCGAGGACGGAAAGGATCTCCGGCCACGAACTGTCGAAGACGATCTGCTCACCACCAAGGGTCAGGTCGCTGGCGTCGAAACCGGGACGCGACGCGCGGATGGCCAGCTTGCCGCCTGTCTCCGTCAGCACAAACCGGGGGCTCATGAGCTGATGACGATCCGGGCGTTGTCGAAATCGATGCGCAGGCGGTTGTCAGCCGAGCGCGCCACGCCAGCCGTGATCTCGCCGAGGTTGGCCACGATGGCCGAGAGGGTCGCGACGTTGAGCTTGCCGGCGGTGATGCTCTCGGGGGCAACCACGGCGCCGTTGAGCACGATGACCGGAGACAACGGGTCAGAGGTGTCGATGAGGAAGACCGGCGTGGGGTCGGCCCCGGTTCCTGTGACCAGAAAGCGGGTGGCGTCGATCCACACCTCGCTATAGTTGACGCCGCCCGGGCCGGACTTGGCGACGATCAGCAACCCACCCTCGGCGTTCTGCGCGGTTGCCTTCACGCGGAAGGCCGCCAGCGCGCCGGCGGGCGTCGCCTCTGCCACGAAGCTCACGTTCAGGGACGCGCCGATGTCTCCGATCTGCGCCTGCAAGGCGGTGATCTGCGCCACGATGGCGCTATCCGGCCCGACCGCCGCCGTGATCTGCTCGCTGAAGCTGGCGACGGCCGCGCCCAGCTGGATGGTGAGCGAGCGCGCCAGCTCGCGCTTGTTGAGGTCGCCGGCCGAATCCACGTCGGCGACGATGAGGGCCAGCTGCGCGACCGATGCCTGAAGCGAGGTGAGCGCCGTCTGCGTCAGCGTCACCACCAATTCACGGGTGGCGGCCGTCATCTGCGCCGGCGTGATGGAGTTGGGCACCACGCCACCGGCCAGCTGCTCGCCGGTGCTGACGGTGCTCCAGTCGGTCCATTCGGTGGCCCGCACCGGGACGGTGACGATGGTGGCGCGCAACTCATAGGAGGTGTTCGGCACCAGGCCGGCGCTGATGAGATATTCGCCGTTGCCGACCGAGGACGTGCTGATGGAAAGCGCATCCGTGGTGCCGGCGATGCGATATTCGATGAGGACCGCAGTGATGGTCGGGTCGGAAATCGGGCTCCAGAACACGCGGATGGCCGGTGTCTTGGCCCCGCCCGCGCCGGAGAGCGTGAGGGCGGAGAGGGAAAAGCCGGTCACACCCGTGGCAAGGCCGGAGGTGTCGCCCTCGATGCCGGGGGCACCGGCCGGCAGTTCGTCGCCCGCCGACCAGTCATAGGCCGAGGCCGCGATCTCCCGCAGGTTCACGGTGACCGTCTGGTCGGTGTTCTGCGTCAGCGACAGGATGATGTAGGTGCGGTCGCCATAGCGGGCCGAGTTCCAGCGCACCCAGTCGCCGGGCTCGAGCACGATGGCACGGAAGCCGAGGGTGATGGTGGCTGTCGCCTGCAGGCGCGCCAGCTTCAGGCGGATCTGCGCCAGCCGCTGCGCCATGCCGGGCGATGTGATGGTGGGCTCATCCTGCTGGATGCGCCGGATCTCGGTGTCCTCGGCCTCGGCCCCGGAATCGGTGCGGGCCGGATAGGACACCATCTGGTACTGGTCGTCCGGCGAGACATAGGAGCCGAAGACCCCGTTGATGAGGTCGGCCCGGCTCAGTTTCGCGGTGAACTTGACCGGCCGCCCCACCACCAGGTCGCCGTCGGTGATGGTGGGGTAGACGACGCTCTGCGGCGCGCCGGCGATGGGGCCATAGGCGCCGACGCGCTCGTAGAGGGAGCCGGCGCAGCTGTCGAGGAAGCGCTGGATGACCGAGCCGTATTCCTCGTTCGCGGAAACGACCGTGTTGCAGGCGAAGGCCGGCCCCATGACGCCGTCCGGGTCTGCCACCAGCGTGTCGCAGACGTTGGCCGCCGCCGTGTACATGTCGAGCCTGAGGTCGATGGGCGGCACGCCCATGCCGACGATCAGCTCGCCGCCGAGAGTGAGCCCGCGCTGGAAATTGTAGAGCTGCACGATGGAGTTGGCGGAGTATTCCCATGTGTGGGGGTCGCTCCAGCGATGCACGCCGCTTCCGCCGTTCGTCGAATCCTTGCGCCAGTCGTAGAGGCGGCGCCCGCGCACCCCGAACAGGAAGGTGGGCACCCCGCCGGTGTCGAAGGCAGTGTCGATGTAGAAGGCGCGCACCTTGGCATAGCAGATGCCGGCCAGACGGTCCGAACTGGTCCAGCGGTCGGATGGCTTGGCCCATTCGACGAGATCAGCGTCGACGGGCTGGTCCTCATAACCGTGGTAGAAATCCACATAGAGCACGGGCACGCCGCTCGAAGTGGCGAAGCCGGAGACGCGATAGGTCTTGGACCACGCGGTCGAGGCCGTGAGCGTGAGGGTGCGCTCCTTGCCGTTGACCCAGATACGGGTCAGGTCTTCATGGGGCCCCTCCCCCAGGGCGAACACCATCTGGAGGTAGTTGTTGTTCTCGTTTGCGGTGTTCCAGTAGATCAGCTGGCCCGCCGTGCCGGTCTCACCGAAGATGCAGCCGCGCGGCTGGTTCCCGCCCAGTTCGATATTGGTCTTGATGCCGGTATCGGTCGTCGCCGTGGCGCCCAACATCGAGCGGGACAGGTAGGACAGGCCGGCCGCGACGCCGAGATTGATGAGCGCGCTGGTGGCGGTTGCGACGAATCCGCTGAGGCCGATGGCCCCGACGATGGCGGCTCCGATGAAGGGCATGGGTCAGCCCACCGCGAAGGCACGCACGAGGCGCGCGCGGGGCAGGAGGGTGAGGCCGCCATCGGGAGCCATGCCGGCGATCTCGGCGCCGAGCACCACCACGCCCGCCTGTGCGCCCGCTTCCAGCACCATGCCCACGTCGCCGCGCCGCGCCTGGGCGGGCGGCACTTCCGGCAGCACGGCGGCGAGCGCGTCGCCAACACCGGAGAATCCATGGCGGGCCAGCCGGATGGCAGCGCCCCGTGCGGTGCAGTAGGGCCGAACATCGGGCCAGATGGCGAGGCCGGCAACCGCGCGGGCCACGTCCTGCGGCAGGCGGAAGCAATCGCGCACGCCCCAAATGAAACCGCCGCCCTGATAGGCGGCGATGAGGTCGGCGAGGCGCTGATCCCAGCCCGGCAGTCGCATGGTGTCGCGGCTCATTTCTTCACCGTCCCCGGGTACTTGCCCCAATAAATGACCTGCGAGCCGGCGATCGTGGCGTGCCGCATGCCGCCATCCGAGGCATTGATGCGCTTCTGGTCGGCATCCGAGCGGATGCGCCAGCCCTTTCGGGTGTTGTCGCGGGCGCGGCTTTCCGCGAGGCAGTTCAGAACCGAGGTGCCCCCTACGGTGTATTCATGGGGCATCTGGTCGACGTAACCGCGGAACACCCGCTCCACCGAAATGAGGGCGCGGGTGTCGGGGTCGATATATGCCCGGCTCAGGGTGACGGGGCGCTGGTGATAGGCCTCGGCCTCGATGGTTGCCAGCACGTCCGGATCGAGCCCCGCGTCGGGAATGGCGGAGAGCGTGAGGGTGATGGACGAGGCCGAGAGGTCGCCCACCAGGCCGATGGCATCGGCCGAGATCAGCCGGCCGGCGCCGACATAATTGACGCCCGAATAGGTCAACGTGCCCACCCCATCCCAGAAACCGTAGAGGCCCGAGGGGAAGTCGAATAGGAGTAAGCCGCGCGTGACGATGGCCCCGGCATCGAGCTTGGCGAGGGTGGCGGCGTTGAAGGACCGCATCAGACGTAATCCGCAGTGCTGGCGCCGGTGATGTCCTGCACCGCCTCGAAGGTGACGGACTGCGGCTGGAAGCCGGCCGGCGCCGAGAATGTGCCGGGCTTGAGCTTCATGACGCAGACGGGCTGCACGAGCTGCACCGTCGAGGAGATGCTCGGCAACGGGCTGAGGCGCACGGGCGGCGCCACGGTGAGGGTGACGCCGCCGCTGCCACTCGCCGTCGCGTCCTCCACCACCATGTGCAGGGCGGTGCCGCCGTTCCACGGGAAAGAGAGCATGTCGCCGGCCGAGGCCTTGTAGCCGTTTGGCAGGCCGGTCAGCTGCACGGTCTTGGCGGTGACGGCCGCGAGGGTGGCCGTGCCGTCATAGGCGCCGCCGCCGGCCCGGGTGAGGTTCAGCACGGAGGCGCCATAGGCGGTCGGATAGACCTTCTCCGGATCGTAGGCATAGAAGGGCTTTCCGAGGCGCAAAGTGAGCGCCCAGGCCTGCCACCGCTGCCGGTCGGCCATGGTCATCTCGAAGGTGGTGAAGGTGGCGGACCAGAGCGCCTCCCCCATCTCCATCACCTGGATGGCGCCGTTTTCCAGCGTGTTCTGGACGGAGAGGTCGCCCAGCTTGAAATCGACGGTGATGAAGCCCGCGCCGGCGGGAAAGGACCGGGGATAGCTGATGGTCATGTCACACCCCCGGCACGCGGCGCGAGCGGGCATCGCGGACAACATTCAGCACATCGGCGCGCTGCGTTTTCCACCATTGCTGCAACGTCACTATCAGCTCCTGCGGGGAGACCCCGCCGCCGCCCTGCCCGGCTGCGCCCATGTTGATGACCGGGGCGAAAACCGGGGCGATGGTGTCGCCGCCGCCCATGCGCGCGCCGAGCGCCCGCATCTGGGCCGGGGTGAAGATGCCTTCGTCCTTCTTGATGATGGCCCGCTCCTCACCGGCGAGAAGGCCGAACGGGTCGCGCCCGGTGTGGTAGCGCGGCGCACCGGAATAGAGGCCCGGATGATCGGCGCGAACGAAGGTCGCCTCCCCTGCCCCAAGCACACCGCCGCTATGAGCACCCGCCACATAGACCGCGCCCGTGGTGGTGCCGACCGTGCCGAGGGATCCGCCGCCGCCGAGCCCGCTGATGCCGAACAGCCCCGACATCAGGCTCGAAATGGCTTGGTTGCTCGCCATCTCGATGAGCTTGTCGAGCAGCTTGTTCATGGCGTTGGTGAGCGCGTCGGTCAGCGACTTGCCGTTTCGCAAGTCCTGGATGAAGCCGGAGAGGGCCGAGTCCGCTGTGGTCGACATGTCCGACAGCGTCGCGTTGAGCCGCAGCGCCGCCGAGTCGGCGGAATTGAGGTCCACGGCGACGCCGGACGAGCGCAACGTGGAGGCAATCGCTTGGTCCTGCGAGGAGCGGCCGAGCTGGGCGCGCTGGAAGGCGATCTCGTCCTGCAGCTTGAGTTCGGCGGTGAGCTGGGTGCTGCGGGCCAGCTCCTCGTTTTTCTTACGCAGGGCATCGGCTTCGGCCTCGCTGGCCTTCACGCCGGTCTGAATCTCTTCCTTGCGCAGATCCCAATAGGTCTGGAAATTGGCGCGCAGCAGCGCGGTCTCGCCCGCCGTCTTGCCGATAAGCTGGGCTTCCAGCCCCTGCTGGGCGATGGTCTCGTCCGCTGTATCGAGGCGCTGGCGGGCGGCCTGTGAAAGCTGGGCGTAGACCTCGGCGAGGGCCTTGATCTTGGTGTCTTCCGCCTGAGCCGCCGCAACGGCATTGGTGGCGCCGGCGGCCTTGGCGCGGAAGGCATCGAGGGCTGCCTGCGCTTCGATCTTGCCCGCTGTCGTGGTGGCACGGGTGACGGCCAGTTCCAGCTCGCGCTCGCGGCGCAGCTTCTCCTGCACCGAGATCAGCGTTGTGCCATTGGCGGAGAGCGCCGCGATCTCGTTCTTGACGCCCTCCAGCGCGTCTCGCTGTTCCTGCGTGCCTTTGGTGCCGCCGTCGGTCGCCTTGTTCAGCAGGGCCTGCTGCTCGCGCAGCTGCCGGAGCTGCTCAAAGCGCGGGTCACGGCCCTCGGCCACCTGCTGCGCGGCCATGGAGGCAGAGCGCGCATCGGCCGCCGCGACCTCGGCCGCGAGCCGCGCGCGCTCCTGATACTTCTTGTTCAGTTCCGCTTCGTCGCGGATAAGGTTCGCCGCCGCGACGCCCTGCGTCCGCCCCTTGGGGCCTGCGGCAGCAACGCGCTCCGCCGCAACCTGCTTTTCCAGCGCTGCGATCTGCTGGTCGAGGCTCGGGCCCTTGAAGGCCGACGAGACCGCCTTGCCCATGGCGTCATAGGCGCCGGTAGCGAAGTTCGCGACTTCCCGCCAAGCCCAGCCGAGCTTGGTCACGTTGGCCGTGGCGGCGGGCAGGTTCTTGTTCAGGGCATCGGTGAGCGCCTGCTGCGCCTTGGTCTTCTGCCCCGAATATTCGAGGTCCTGAATGTACTTTAGCGTCGCGACGTCGAGGAAATTGAGCTTCTGATTGAGATCGACGGCGCCCTTGGCCGGATCGCGGAAGGCCTGTGCCATCTCCTTCCCGGCGTCGGCGAGGTCGGCGCCGGTGAGGGTCGCATAGCGGTTGGTGACGTCGATGAGGCCGGTGAAGACCTCGGTGCCGATCTTGCCGGTGCTGGCGAAGCTCGCGGTCAGGTCGCGGGCGGACGACACCGAAATGCGGCTCGCAGAAGCCGAGACCGATACTATGGTCTCAAGCTGCGCGACCGTGGCATCGGTCGACCGCCCCAGCCCTTGCAGCGAATTGGTCAGCTGGCGCTCGCCCGCCGAATAGGACGAATAGGCCAGGGCGGCGGCGACCGCGATACCGGCCACGCCGGCGGTGACGAGGCGCGCCGGGGTGAGCAGGCCCAGAAGCCCGGTTCCGAGCTGCTTGATGCTGCCGACGACGCCCGCCTGCGAACCGGCGAGTACCTGATAGACCTGCCCGCCCTGCTGGGCCATGACCATGAAGGGCGAGGCGCCGGAGGCCAGCGAGGTGGCGACGTCGTTCAGCTGGTAGCCGAGGTTCGTCATCTCGTTGGCGGTGAGCTTCGTGCCCTTGGCCGCGCTCTGACTGAAATTGTCGTTGGCGGTCTGCGCAACGCCGTACTTCACCCGCAACATATCCAGCAGGCGTGCGTGGTCCTGCTGGCTGAGGTTGCCCTGAGCGAGATTGCGGTCGAGCGTCCGCTGGCCGGCGGCAAAGGCCTGCTGGGCCTTGTAGGCATCATCCACGGTCTTGCGTAGGCGATCGAGCGCGACGGAGGCGTCCACTTGGCGCCTGATCGCCTTGTCGGTCGCGGTCGCCATGACCTCGCCCGAGGCCGCCACACGCTGCTGGGCATCGGCCACCTTGTTCAGATCGGACTCCGCGCGGGCGAGGCTTTCGGTCTTCGCTTCGATGCGGAGTTCGTTGATTTCGGTGGTCATGCGGACCTCATGAAAAAGGCCGCCCGGAATGGGGCGGCCTTTGGGGGCGGAAGCTCAAAAAGTGGTCACATCGCCGCGACAGTGCTATCGGAAGGACGGAGCCAAATTGGGGGGCATTTCGTGGGACAAAACCCTGATCGGATCGGCGGGTTTATCTTGCTCTTTGTCTTGTTCGCACTCGGAGCAATTATCTATTTTATTCCATCATTTGTGGCCAGAAACAGAAATCATGCTCAGAAATCAGCAATATTCTGGCTAAATTTCTTTACTGGATGGTCTTTTATTGGGTGGGTTGCCGCTCTTATTTGGGCGCTTACAAACCCAACCGTTGTATCAACCGAGCCCACTGGCACACGAGAAAAATATATCTCGGACACGCCCCGATCACGAATTTCGCAGAATGAAAAAATATGCCCGCGTTGCGCTGAAAGCGTCAAAGCCGCAGCATTAGTATGTAGATATTGCGGACATGAGTTTGCAGCAGAAGCACCAAAATCGAAATCTATACTCGAAACAAACGTATATCGTGGAGTTCCATATACGCAATATGATGACTATTCGGTTACGGCAATAGTCAATTCAGAAATTCGAGCGTGGGGTAATGCCCTCGAGTTCCGCGCTGCCATCGACGCGATGATTGAGCGCGGCCAGATTGATCGGTCCTGACATCACCCCGCTTGCTTCGCCGCCCATTCTACAAACGCCACGTCCATCGCGCGGATCAGGAACATGAACCGCTCAAAATCGTCGCGCGCATCAATGCCGAAGCGAGTGGCGTAGCGGTCGATGGCGGTGAAGGGGATGCGGCCGACCGCCATCCCAACCGGGCGGTCGCCGGACAGGTCGTGGAAGGCCCGCCATGTAAAAGCAAGGTCGGGCCTGGGCTCGACCTTGTTCCGCATGAACGGCAGCGTGGAGATATCCCGCCCTGCCGCCCGGTGCGCGGCGCAGATGGCTTCAGCCCTGCCGCCCCAGTCCAGCCGCCAGACCAGGGCGGCGGTCAGTTTCCCGCGGCGGCCTCGAGCTCGGCGAGGCCCTTTTCCGCCACCTGGTCGGAGGCCCAGCTCACAGCCTCGCGCAGTAGGATGCCAAGATCGGGATCGGCGAGGAACTCCGCCACCTTCTCCGGCGTGCAGGGCACGCGCGCGCCGGCATCGGTGATGTTCCAGTCCTGCAGGATGGTCTCGGTGATGAGCCGGTCGTTGATGGCGGTGAGCTTTTCCGGCGGGAGAGGTCCCGCAACTTCGGTGACTGCGGCGGCCACCAGCGTCTCACGCAGCTTGCGCAGGTCGGGATTGCTGGTGCCGCGCACGCGCAGGGCAACACCGCGAAAGCCGGCAACGGGGATGTCCTTCACCCAGGCGCCGGTGCGTATGCGGGCGCCGGCTTCCTTGATCTTGGCGAGGTCCATGGTCTGTCCTTGTGGGGCTGGGAGGAGTGCGCGCCGGAGGCCCGGCGTGGTGATGTGGCAAGGGGTGAGAAATCGGGGCCGGGCGATCAGCTCGGCAGGTACCAAAACCGGCCGATGCTGATGGTGTAGCCGAGCGTCGGGTGGCGGGAGGCCTGGAAGGTCGCCTTGATGGACACGTCCTGGTTCTTGCCGCCGACCTCGGGCGAGCCGCCGGAGAGCTTGATGCGCGGCAGATCGAAGACGTAGGTGGAGCGGTTGCCGTCCGCCCGGCCGACACGGAAATCGACGCTGGTGGCGGTGTTGTTGATGACGGCCTGATAGATGGACGGGTCGCCGAAATAGGTGTCCAGCGTGCCGGTGACCGAGAATTCACCGTTGCGGGTGCCCACAGCGCCGACGGAGCCGATGGCGGGCTGGCGACCGAGGTTGTTGTTGATGTCGATCTCGGCCGAGATGATGTAGTTCGGCCCGGTGACCTCTGTGCCGCCAAAGCCGATGCGGCCAACGTTGGACGAGGTGTTGAGGACGTCCGTGGCAGGCGCAGCGATGTCGGTGGCGCCCGAGACGCGGGCCGAAAGCACCTGCCCTGCCTTGCCCATATAGGTCATGGAATAGGTGGCGATGGCCTGGGTGGCCAGCGACAGCTTCATCTGGTCGGCGGTCTGGCCGGTCAGGTACTCGTAGGTGACGGGGGAATGGTCCAGATACTGGCGCTCGAAGGTGTTGGAGCGCTTGGTGGAGCCGTTGACGAGGAAATCGCCGGTGTAGACCTCGACCGTCTTGCCGGTGCCCGTGTCCGTCGTCCAGCCGGTCGGCACCACGTCGAAGGTGAGCGCGTGGGCCACCACGGCGGAGATGCGGCACCAGCCGTTGCAGGCCGCCGTCGCGAACTGGCTGCCGGCGGAGGCGCCGCCGAGGCGCACCCACTCGCCCACGGACAGGCCGAGGGTGGTGAAATCCAGCGCGGTCGAGGTGAGGCCGGACGCGGCGGCGACCAGATCGCCGGAGGCGCCGGCGAAACCCACCACCCGCACGCTGGCGCCGACCGGGATCGGCCCGCTCTCGGCGGTGAAGGTGGAGGCGGGGAAGACGATGGTAGTGCTGGTGGAGGACGCCACCCGGGCCACCTTGTTGTTGCCGGAGGTGGGGAAGCCCGACAGCAGCCCGAGCATGCCCGCCACGAAGGCCGCGCCGCCGGCGGAGACGGTGAGCGTGGTGGTGGTGAGGTCGCTGATCTCGGTGTCCGACGTCACGACGGTGATGGCCGGGTTGCTGGACCAGGTGCCCTGCACCACCTCCTCGAAGTCGTCGTCGGGCACGTTGAAGGCCAGTTCGCCGCCGATGTCGCCGCCGGCTTCCTGGGACACGAGGATGAGGTCGCGCACCTGACGGTCGCTGCGGATCTCGTTGGAGACCACGGTCTTCGGGTTGGCGGCGAGCGAAGAGGAGGTCTGGCGCCGGGTGGTGAAGGCCGGCGAGGTGGGGATCACGCCGAAGGTGGTCTCGCGCACCTTGGACAGCGTGACGCGGTTCGTCGTCTGGAGTTCAGCCATGGAAGGGCTCCGGAATGGATCGTCAGGGGTGCGTAAGGGGGAATGCGCGGCGCACGGCGGCGCCGGATCAGCCGAAGAGGTCGAACTTGTAGGGAACGGCGCAGGACAGGGCCCAATAGCCCCCGTCCTCGTTGCGATCGTCGAGGGTGGCGGGCGAGGCCGCATAGGTGGTGACGCCGCCGAACTGCTTGCCGCGGAAGGCGGCGCGGAGCTCGTCGAGCCAGCCTGAATACTCCTCGACCCCAGCGCCGCGCGGGATCTGGAGCACGAAGCGGATCACGCCCTCTTCGCGGAACACGTTGTGGCCGGGCGCGCCGACGGTGATCTGCTCCTCATCGGCCAGCGGGTACTGCACGGCGAGGAAGGGGCTCTTGTCCGCGGGCACCTGTATGCCGTCCGCCGCGTCCGCCGCATTGGGGTAGCGCACAAGCGTGCGGCTCCAGACGGCGTCGAGCCGGGCGTTGACGGCGGCCATGACGGCGAAGGAGGCCACAGGATCACCTCGTGATGACGATGGCGGGCTGGCGGTTCAGCCAGGCGCGGCGCTGGGCGCCGGGGCGGTTGCGGGAGGGCTGCGACGACTTCATGCCGGTGCGTGAGGCCCAGGCGTCGATGTCGCCGAACAATGGGGAGCGGAAGCCGAAACGGATGCGGGCGACATTGCCGAAACGCTTCGATGCCAGCGCCGCCACGGCCTCATAGACGCCGTCCGGCGCCTGCCGGGACAGCCCGCGCTCGATCTTGCGGGCGTAGGGCTGGGTGTTCACGAACACATATTCCGACGCATCGGGGATGGGCCCTTCCGGGTCCACTGCGGTGCCGTCGGCGATGAGCACGTGCGAGCGTTGGTAACGTCCGCTGCGCACCGGCGAGTGGGCCTGCAGCGTCTTGTCGATCCAGGCGAGCAGGTCGGTGACGAGCTCGAAGCGGAAGACGATGACGCCATTGTCCGGGTTGACGCTCTCCAGCGGCGCGCCCTCGCGGCCATCGACGAAGGTGGTGTGTTCCGGCACGCCGCCCGTGGCCTGCCGGTTCGTTTCCTGCGCCTCCGCCAGCGCCGTGCGGGCATAGTCCGCGATGCGGCGGGAGCGTTCCTTCGGGTCGAGCGTCGGACACAGGCGCAGCATCACGTCGCGATTGATGGGCGTGACGCGGGTGCGGATGGCCATCAGCCGCGCACCACCATGTCGATGCGCACGACCACGCCGTTCAGCACCTGCGGCGGCGCCGAGATGATGTCGCGCTCGCGGCCGGCGATGACGATGGCGTCGCCATTGCGGGGCCAGCCCTGCGGGCCGGGCCAGCCGGCGGCGACGATCTGCGTGGGCGAAAGGACGACGCGGGTGTCGCCCTGCTCGATGCCGCCCACGAGCTCTTCCACCCGATAATCCTGCGCACGGACGCGCACCGCCACGTCGATGGGCGTGCGGGCGCTGCCGCTGCCGGTCCAACGTCGGAGGATGGCGTCCTGACCGCGAGCGTCCAGGGCGCGGTCGAGCATCGAGATTGCCTGCGCGGGCGTCATGCTAGTGGCCAGCAGCGGAAATTCTGCAACAGGGCCTCGACCGCCCTGCCCTGCGCGCCCGTGACCTCGACAATGCCTCCGTAGGTCGTGGAGCCGACGCCATCGACCGTCTCAGATCGCACGATCAGATCGCGCCCACCGAGTGCGCATGCTGCACCGGCATGCAGCACCAGGGCGAACACGATGTCGTCGGGAACGCTTGCCGGATCGGGGAAACCCGTTGCGGCCGTGACGGTGATCCGCGAATCGCGTCTGACCCCAGGCCATTGCTGGCAATAGGCAAGCCCGATTGACGCGCTGAGGCCGTCCGGGTGCAATTCGTAGCACCCTGTCGGCAGCGTATTGGCGAGGCCTTCTGCCGTCACATAGCCGATGCCGACGACGGATCGGACCGGTGCGACAGGCACCCGCTCCATATCTTGGAAGCTAGTGCACTGCACCTCCACGGTCCGAGGCAGGATGTGGATCGAGCAATACCGTTCGGCGAAGGAGAGCGCGGAAGAGAGCGCTGCCGCCAGATCGTCATCGCGGGAAAGGTCGATCCCGGACAGCCCGATCTGCCTGCGAAGTCGCTTGGCCCAAGCATCGAATGCGGCTTGAGTATCCGGCGCCACGGTCACCTTATCAGGGAACCACATCAGCCCGTCGCCTTCGCCCGGGCCGCTTCAATCTCAGCGTTCAGGCGAGCGACACCCCAGCGCTTGTCCACGTCGATCTCGAACGTCTCGGCTTCGGATTGCAGGGCCGCCTTAACGTCGCCTTCGCCAGCCTCGCCATACGCAGCGGAGGGCGCCTCACTGACGCCGGCGAGCGGCTCTATGGCCGCGGCATTGGGCGAGGGCTTGCCCTCGCCGGGAGGCGGGTCTGCAGCGGGCGTGGCGGCAGTAGCCGCAGGCTCGCCTCCTCCGCTCCTCACCTCGCCCACGGGCGCCTGCACGGCAGTCTCGGCACTACTCGCGATAACGACGGCGTAATCGGCCAGCACCAGCCGGGTCGCCTCCTCATCGCCGAAGCGCTCCGTCACCTCGCCCGGGGCCAGAGCGAATCCGACGCCCGCCATACTCACCAGCATCCTGACCTTCATGGGATCACCTACTAGGAATGAGCGGCGGGCGCCTTAAGAACGCCCGCCGCAGAGGTCACGCCTGGATGAGGTGCTTCACCGCAGCACTGTCGCCCAGCTCGCCGTCGAAGCGGATCAGGCCGGCGATGCCGAGGTCCGGCCAGAAACGCTCCCGCAGCACGCCGATGGCTGGAGCGCCCACCTTGCGGACGAAGTACTTGCCGAAGTCGCCGAACAGCATGGTCTTGTTGCCGGTGGCGATCGACGCCATGGCCTGGTTGACCTCGTAGCGATAGCCGAGCAGCGTGCCGGGCTGGCCCTTCGTCACGTCGCCCATCTGCCAGAGGTAGTTGCCCTGCCCGTCCTTGAGCTTGCGGATGGCGGCCAAGGTCGTGTCGTTGAACATGAACCGGACCTTCGGAGACTGCCGATAGGCGGGGTCGACCGAGTGGAGCAGATCGATGATCTCGTCCGACGCAATGGCCGTCGCGGATGCGGCGGTCTTGCCGAGAGTGGACGCGGTGACGACGCCGCTCGGCGCCGAGGCGCCGCTGCCGGTGGTCAATTGGGTGTTGGCGATGCGGCCGAGGCGCTCGCCCAGTAGACTGGCAAGGAGGGTCTCGACATCGAGAATTGAGTCAGTCTGGAGCTCCAAAGACCAACGGACGAACTGCGTGTCGAACACGTAGCTATCGAGGGACTTCTGGCCGAAGGTCACGTCCTTCGCACCGGTGTCGGTCAGCGCCGTGCCCTCGGTGTGTGCCACGGCGGTGACGGCGGTATCGTCGACAGTGGGGATTTTGATCGGGTTGCCGCTCGTCGTCTGGAACACCGTGGAGACGTCGCCGTCATACATCGGGCCCCAGGCTTTCATCGACACCACGATCATGTCGGCGAGTTCGGTCGGGACCGTATAGCCGCCGGCAGTGGTGGTCCCCACCGTCTGCGCCCGGGTCTCCATGCTCACCACACCGGCACGAAGGATCGCCCGCTCTTCCGAGCTCAGTTCCGCGAGATCGGCACCGCGGCGAAGAAACTGGTGGAAGACCTCCCGATACTCGGGTGCATCACCATCTTCCTGACCCCGCGCCTCGGCGTCCCCACGGCCGGGACGCTGCCGGGCCCTCTCCTCTTCGGCGCGCTGCTCAGCAGCCTTCTCGATGCTCGCCATACGCTCCTCGCGCTCGATGAGCTTCTCGAGGCGGTCATACTCGGCCATCGCCGCGTCGTGCTGGGTCTCCAGCTCTTTCGCGCGGGCCTCGTCAGCCTTGTCGATCTGATCCAGGCGCTCACGGGCCTCGGTGACGATCGTGGCCTGCTTTTCACGCAGTTCCTTGATGCGATTGGTCATCGCTCAGCTCCTCAGAATGTTCGGGGTGCTTGGGCGGGGGCCGACGGCCTCAGGCCTTACTCCTCGCCCGCACCTGCAGGTCGAGGGTGACTTTCATGCCGACGCGACGGGCGGCGGCGCTGAAATTGTGCTGGCGGCGCTCTTGGCGTGCGGCCTCAAGGCTGCGCAGCGCCACGGACGTGCCGTCATAGGCGGGCTCGGACACCACCGACACCTCGTAGAGCTCGGCCGCCATTATGGTGCGCAGCGGCACCTTCAAGGTTTCGTCCCACTCCTCGCGTGTGGCACGGAACCGAAACGACATGCCCGTCACGTCCCCGCGGCGGATCAGCTCCTGCACGTCGTTTCCGTCACTGGTGGCGGGAAGGTCGATCTCCACCGCGAGCCCCTTGGCATCCTCTTTCAGCCTCAGGGTGCCGGCCGATGAGCGGCCAAGCACGCGGCCGGTGTCGTGATCGAAATAGGCCCGCACGTCCGCTGTCTTCAGCGTCTCAGTAAAGGCGCCGCGCGCGAACTTCTCCCGGAAGAACCCGCCAATGTCCGCCTCCTGATCGAACACAGCGGCGTAGCCGGCGACGACAGGGCCAGAGCCCTCGGACCGGCATTCGACCGGGGCGACAAGCGCCCGCTTCTCAGGGCTGTCCGGCATTGTCCTGGCCTTTGTTGGGTGTGGGCGCGGGGGCAGTGGCGCCAAGCGGCACAGTTGCCCCCTGAAGCAGCAGATCATTGCCTTCGGGATGCGCCGGCAGATCTTCCAAAGCGCGAACCTCGTTCGGCGTGCGCACCGCGTTCTGGATCGACGTGGCATAGCCGGTCATGCGGGAGGCAAAGTCGCCGCGTAGCAGGCCGTCCAGATTGTGCTTCACATACCGGCCGTTGTTCATGCGGCCGAAGACTTTCAGGTTCATCTCGCCTTCGAGCGCCGCGGCCCACTGGCCGATCAAGTGCTTCACCAAGTGCAGATCCTGTTGCTCCGCATTCGAGAACGTTGCGCGCGTGAGATCCTGCAGGAAGACGGGCGGCAGCTGGTAGGCGCGAGCGATCTCCTCGATCTGGAAGCGCCGCGCCTCGATCATCTGCCCCTTGGCCGGGTCGAAGCCGATCGGCTTCAGTTCGTGGCCGGGCGGCAACGGGAACAATGGCTTGTCGCTGTTCTTGGCGGCCTCAATGGCACGATGTACGTCCGCCAGCGCCCGCTTCATTCCGTCCGCTCCCTGTGGCAGCGGCCCAGTCAAAGCAAGGGGAGGCACGCCGCCGCCGGCGAAGAAATTGCTGCCATAGCTGTTCATCGCCAGCGCGAGCTGGATCGCCTTGCCCGCCATGGTGATCGGTCCGTAGTGCTTCAGGCCGCAGGCCCGGAGCATGAACGGCACGTCGATCACGTCCGCTGCTGGGTACTCCTTGTCCTCGAACCTGTAGAGCGTCCTTCCCGCCGTCCGCTTCACTGTCGTCTTGCGGGGGTCCATAGGCCAAAGAGCCTCGACATTCTGGCCGTTCCGCTCGATCCATGCGAGGCCGCGCCCTCCGGTGAACACCTGCTGCCAGAACCATTGCCGGAACTTGAATGCATCCATTTCCGGGTTCGGGTTCTCGTGCACGACGATGGAGAGCTTGCCCCTAAGCTTCTCGGGTCCTTTGTCCGTCCGCCGGAATGGATGGAGCGGAGTTGCCGCCAGTGTGCGCGACAGAAACGCCACCGCCGCCCACACCGCAGGCACAGTCAGAGCACTGTCGATGGAGACGTTCGGCAGGTTTCCCGAACTCACGCCGAAGAACGCGAGGAAGTTCTCCGCGCTCACCGGGATCGTCGGGTTCTCGATATTCTCGCTCATGCGCCCGCCAAGCTGAACTCGGGGTCATCCCAGGGCGAGGTTGCGGGCGGAGGCTCCTGCATCGCAGTATCCGCGGCGCCAACGCCCATCGCCAGTGTCACGATTCCGTCGATGCGCCCCCGCGAGCGCTTCTTGTCGAAGGCACGGTTCTTCATCCCGTCGGCGATCAGCTGCGCGTTGCCGGCGCACCAGTAGGTGACAGGTGACGCCTCCACGAGGATGTCGCGCTTCAGGATCCGGTCCTCGAGGCGCTCCACGGAACGCGGCATGCAAAGCTGCCGATCCTCGAAGATCACCCGCGTGCCCTGCGCATGCGCGACCAGCTTGAGCCCAACGCCCTCGGGCTCAGCCGCTCCTTTGAACCGCCACGCCGGAAATCCGACCGTCTCGCAAGCCGCCATGAAGTCGGCCATGCCGGCCGTATCGAAGGCGAGAAACTGGACATCGTGGGTGGCGCAGATCTCGGCGACCTTGGCGGCGACGAAAGTCTTGTCGATCGTGGCGCCGGGGACCGCCTCCAGCCAACCCTCATCCACCCATTGCTCATAGGGCGCCTGATCCGCCCTGCCGCGATCGGCGAGCCCGGCCCGCGTCGTCCAGTACCAGGTCTTCG
The DNA here is from genome assembly GCF_043193615.1 of Xanthobacter aminoxidans. Taxonomy (NCBI): domain Bacteria; kingdom Pseudomonadati; phylum Pseudomonadota; class Alphaproteobacteria; order Hyphomicrobiales; family Xanthobacteraceae; genus Xanthobacter; species Xanthobacter aminoxidans. The sequence goes on from NZ_JBAFUS010000001.1 coordinate 1,576,107, forward strand.
CGTAGAGCCTGCCCGCCTTCAGCCATACCGCCGTCAGGGCCGTGAGGTCGTTCTTCTGCGACAGATCCAGAGACAGCCAGCACGGGCAGCCGCGCATGTCCTCGACGTCGAGCTCACCTTGAACCGCCGCCCACGCCTCCTCAGCAATCCAGAAGTCGGTCGAGCCGACGGGGATCCCGAAATAGAGCCGCTTCACCGACATGGCGGTGGATAGCAGCACCTTCGCCGTCGCCACCTCGCCGCGGATGTTCTCAACCGGAAAGGTGATGCCGAGAGCCGGTAGCGACTTCTGCCAGGCCGTTTCGTTCTCGAAAATCGTCTCCCGGTCCGCCTTGTCCACCCTGGCGATGAATGCGAAAGCCTGATCATCTCGCACCTCGCCCCGGGCGACCTTCTGGAAGAAATCGCTGAAGGCCGTGCCCACCGGCTGGGTCGACGCCGGCGTGTTGGTGCCGAGCATCATCAAAGCGTCGCCCGGCATCTTCGCGATAGCGCGCTGCCAGGTCTCGATCGCGTCCGCCGACTTGAACTCGTGGATCTCATCCGCCGCCACCAGCGTCGGCCGCGGGCCCGAGATGGCCTCGCCGTTCGCCAGTGCCTGGAATTTCGAGCTGGTGGCTGGGTGTTCGATCTTCCAGGCGTTGTCGCCCTCACCTCGGATCAGCACATCGCCGCGGCTTTCGAGCGTCTCCCGCAGCTCCTCCGGCTCATCATCCTGACCGGGGATGGCCGCCCGGCACATGGCAACCGCATCCGAGAACAGCACGTTCGCCGTGCGCCGGTCCTGCCCGATGGAATAGACCTCCGAGCGCGCAATGCCGTACCAGCCCATCATGTAGAGCCCGATGGCCGCCATGAACGGGCTTTTTGCCTGCCCCTTGCCGGTTTCCAACCAGGCTCGGCGGAATCGCATTCGCCCGCTGTCCATCCTCCAGCCGAACAGCGACCCCGCGCAGAACACCTGCCACGGCAGCGGGTGAAACGGCTGACCGGCTTTCGCCCCCGCCGTGATGGGCAAGACCGCCGGAAGGAAACGCAGGACGTGGCCGGCTTTCTCCGGCCGCCAGTGCAGGTCTCGGTCGGCCCGGTCCACGATGTCCCGGAGGTGCCGCTCAGCGGCCGCTCGGACGATCTCCCCGACGACGATCCGCCCCTCTACCGCGTCCCGCGCCCACCGGGTCGTCGGGTCATCGGGCAGCTTTGCCGAGGAATTCGTCCGACGCACGGGCCGCCCTCGCCTTCTTCTCCACCTTCGTCGCGGCCGCTCGACGGCGCGGCGCTAAGCCCAGCTCCGCCTCGAGGGTCGCCGCGTCGGACCCAGCCTCGCGCATGGCGGTGAAGTGCGGGTTCAGCCGCGCGATGGCCTTCGCATTTCCGCGCTTCGGCTTCGTCACGGCGCCCTGCTCTGCGACGATGCGAGAGGAGCGGTCATAGATCACGTAGGCCAGCACCAGCCGCTGAATTGCGTGACGATTCGCCGGTGCCAGCAGGCTGCGATCGCGGAGCTCGGTCGTGACCGCCCGCCAATAGTCGGCAGCCGCTTCAATCTCGATCTCGTCCGTGAGCAGCATCTGCCAATGAGGCTCGGCGACGATCAGCCCGGTGCCTTCTACGACATTCATGCGTTTTCACCCCTCTGGGGTGGTCCCAACTTTTTGTTCTGGATCAGCTCTCGGTGCGAACGGGGGACCCTGAGCGGTGCAGCCTCCCACCGCCTGAGGGATCTGCCCCCCCCCATTGCCCGCTCGCGGCTCGGTCCCCGTCAGCGTCCGCGGTTCCACGGGTGCGCCGGGTCTCGGGGCCGACCAGTGGCGTCGCATCCCTTCACGTAGCCTCTGGCCTCCTCGGACTGCTTTGCGCTGTCGTGGCAGGGCTTGCAGAGGGACTGGAAAGGGCCGGACCAGAACAGCGTCTCGTCACCCTTGTGCGGCGTGATGTGGTCGCAGACCGTGGCCGGCGTGACCCGGTCCATTTCCTTGCACTTTCGGCAGAGAGGCTCGGCGCCCAATTGGGACTTGGCGATCTTCCGCCACCGCGCCTTCCAGTACCAAGACCGCCATGGTCGGGTCTCGGGACGACGCCTATCCATTTCCTCCGTGTCGTGACAGCCGAATAAGGCGCGCCCTGCCATCGTTCCCCTCGCACGCCGCAGCGCTCCGTTCCCGCTAAGCGGTGCTGCAGATCCGTCGGCTGTGCGACGTCGCCGAGATCGCCCGGGGTGTTGCAGGTGCGTGGGCACCTCGATTGCGATACCTATCAGGTGGTGTGGCAGGACTCACCACGAGGAACGGGAAAATGAAGGATGGGTTGCAAGCGGCGCTTATCTGCGGCCTAGGCGTCGTGATCGGCGTCGTGCTTGGGTTTGCCTTGGCAGCCACCTTCTGGGATCAGCTGGTCGGGGCCATCAACGAGAACCAGCTTTCGAACTGGCTCGGCTTTACCGGCGCGGTGTTGGGAGCTATCGCCACGGTGACCGCCGGCGCGCTTGCCTATGTGGGGGTCCTTTACGGCCACGCTGCGAGCAATCGCGACGCAGCCGTTCACCGTATCACCGGGTACCTCGCGACCATCCGCAACCTCTATTCCACCTGGATGGAGATGCGCGACACCACGGATACCGATCCCAACCGCTTGATGAAGATCGACACGTTGCGGAGCCAACTCCAGCGGCCGGATATCACCGTCGCCCTCTATGACTCAATTCTGCAGGAGGACCAGGTCGCGGTCTTCGTGTTCTGCAATACGCTGAGGGTCGCTCTCACGCATGGCCATCCGCACCAGCACAATGCCGCGGATATTGCCCTCTACATCTTCGAGGACGTGACACGGGCTCTGACGATCCGGAAGCGGCTCCTCGAAGAAGGCAAGCCGCTTCGGGAGGTCCAATCCACGAAGTTCCTGCGGCCCGATCCCTATATCAAGGCGCTGTCCTCGGGACAGACCGAAGAGCTGGCTGCGCACAAAGCATGGGTCAATTTTGCGCCGGCGGAAACCGCCGACCCGCTGCCAGCTCAGCTGACTGCTGGGGGATAGACGCTAAGGATTTGGCGCTTCAAAAGCAAAACCCCCGCCGAAGCGAGGGTTTCAGGTTCAGGGCGCAGGACGGCGTCTACGAAGAATGGGCCATATGATCGGGTCCATGTCAAGGTGGATGCGTCCAAAATATCGCCGCCTACAGCATTCGAACTTCACCTGGCCTGATATTCAGAGCATCGATGGTGCTTTGCCGAAGTGGTGCTGGATCACAGACGTTCGAGTTGTCGGGTTCACCGAGGTGCTTCAGGACGGCTTCAACCGCATCTTCGAGATCAGAGAAGCCCGCCGCATAGCCCACGAGTACCTTCATTCCATTTTTGTTCAGGTCGGTCCAAACGAGTACGATCCATGCCTTTGGTTCGGTCATATCCTGCCCTTGAATCGGTGGCGGTACGAGATTAGCCCACCATTCACGTGGATTTGGCAAGGCTAGGCAGGTGCATCAGCTTGTCGACAGCGCGGGCCGGCCGCACGAGATCGTGCTCGACCTGCGGGCCTGAAATGGAGATCGGTCCGCTGCCTCGGGCCTGGGGCTTAAGCTGACCCTCTGCGATCAACCCCCAACGGTCCACGAGCTGATCCAGCGCCTCGATGAGCCGGCCGGTGACGTACCCTTGGGCCCGCTTGTCCTGCAGGTGCGGGTATCGTTTCGCCATCTCGTCCAGGGTGACGCCCTCGCCCACCACGTCGATCAGCAGCGCCGCGGCAACTCGACCAACGCTCCGGTTCGTGGCGGCGAGCTCGCGGGCTGCATCCAGCATCCCGTCACTGAAGGCATCCCCAGAGCCGCCTCCGTCCAGCTTCTCCTTGGCCGGGTCCATGGCGCGCAGCGGCCCCAGCTGGGCGCGCTCGTACACCGCCCGATATCGATCCGCCGCCGCCTTCTGAGCCGCGTCGATGCGCTTCCGCGCCGCCATGTGCTCGATCGGGCTTTCCCGGGTGTTGCAGGGCACAGAGATGCGGGCGCCGGGCTCCCACGGATCCGGGACTTCCTTGCGGCCGCGCGCCACCTTGCCGTCCTCGCCTTCGGCCTTCACTCCCCGCCGCCGCCGGCGGAGATCAGCAACGCGAGCCTTTTCCCTATCCGCCGCCCACCCTGCCGCCGCCACCGGCGCCGAGGCGGCCACTCGCTCCGCGAGCTTCACCCCACCGCGGACGGCGCGCTTCACGGCCTGCTCCCGCTTCAGCGCCTTCGGCAGGCCCTCGCGCAGGTGCACGAGCCGCACCTCGGCGGCGGCAAGCCGGTCCTTCAGCCGCTCCAGCTTGTCCAGGATGGACACCACGCGGTTATGGTCGCCCCTGTCCGCTGCGCGCAGCTTGTCCGCCTCCGCCGCGGCGATGGACTTCCGCCAGCGCGCCACCGCGGCTTCAGCGGAGGCGAGGCGGGCCCGGGCGTCCAGCTTCGGTTTCGTCGTCATGTCAGGCCTCGTAGTCGACGGAAACGTAGGTGCGCCGGGCGGTATCGAACCGCATCAGCAGCTTGCAGGGGTAGCCCAGCTCCTCGAACCGGGATTTCTTGTAGAGAAGCTCGGCGTCGGTGCAGCGCTGGCCGCCTTCGAACAGCTTTGGCCGGTGCACGACGAAGCCCTGATCGACGCGATTGTCCCAATGCTTCGAGCCCGCGATGTCATCCAGCTCTGGCGCCTTGCCCTTCCGTGGACCGTCCATCTTGGACGGGTGGGCAAGTACCTGGACATGAACATTCATCTGCTGGGCGAACACATACAGGCTGGTGAGGCAGCGGCCGATATAGTCGGTCTCGGTCTCGTTCGGCCCCCGCTGGCTCTCCAAGCGATTCCAGGGGTCAATCTGGACGATGCGGGCGCCGTGGCGGATCACGGCCACCTCGGCCATGTCCAGCAGCCAGCCAAGGGTCGGCTTCTGGTCCGGATGGATGATCCAGCGATATCGGTCATCGATCCAGTAGTCGGCCCGGGCCTTCTCCTCCGGCGACATGTCGCATTCGAGCTTGCCCCAGAACAGGGTGCGCAGGGTGCGGCGCATGTGCGGGACCGGCCTCGTCTCGAACGTCGCCATGCAGGCGCCGACGCCGTACTTCCGCACAATGCTGAACCAGATCTGCGCCCAAAGCGCCGTCTTGCCGTGGCCGGGGTGCCCCGTGACGACGCTCATGGTCCCCGGGGCGAGCTTCACCTTGCCCTCCCATTCGACGAACCCCGGCGTCCACAGGGTGAGCGGTGGAGGCTCGGGGATCTCCGAGATGCGATAGACGCCCTGCACCGGCCATGGGCGGCACCCATTGACCACGAGGTCGCGAAGGTCCTCCGGGCCATCGGTCATGAGCATCTGGTTCGGGTCTTTGATGCCCTCGGGCCAGTCCACGAACCAGAAGCGGGCGAAGCCGAATATCCGCGCCATGTTCTGGCGCAGGGCCAGGCCATTGGCGTCCCCGTCGCCGCACCAGACGAACCGCTTCACCCTGCTCAGGCCGGCCCTCAGCGCGTCATCCACAAAGCCGTAGCCGCTGATCGGCTCATCATCAGGGATCGGCTTCTCCGGTGCACCCGTCGGTACGCTGAGCACCTGGTTCAGCCCGATCCCAGCCTCGACGAGCGCGGCGCAGTCGAACTCGCCCTCGGTGATGAACACCGTCTCCGGGATATCGGCGAGGACGTTTTCGAGGTTGTAGAACGCGACCTCTCCGCCCTTCTGGGCCACGAAAGCCTTGTCCGGAAAGGCTCGACCCTTCCAGAAGGTCCGCTTCCCGCCGACGAAGTACTGGAAGATGATCGCTTCGGAACTGCCCTTCAGCTCAGGGAAGAAGACCGTAGCGGAGACGACGCCGAGCTGCTCCAAAGTCGTCCGGCTTATGCCTCGCTCCCGGGCGTACGCTTCCGCTCGCTGGCCGAGGCTCGCTACCGACGCCGCCTGACCATCCGCAGTGCCAACAGTGCCAACATGCGCCATCTTGTTCGACCTTCACAGCAAGGCAGCGGTCGGTTTTCTTTCGCCGCGTCGGTGAGCATTGGGGGCAGCGGACGCGGAACTCACCGCGGGCGCCGGGGACCGCGATCCCTTTTCGGCGGAGTTCGTCGATTACCATCCGACCTCCCGCCCTTCGTCGTCGTGAAGGATGCCGCAGTCGCGCCAGCGGTTCGGACCCTCGCGCTCGACGAAGGCGCCCTCGGCCCGGCGTCGCGCGACCCACTCGGGCTCACCCTTGGCGCGCTTCGGAGGCGCGGCGCCGCTGGTTTCCGCCGTCATGTCCCGGATGATCGCGCCGAGGTAGGCAGATGGCGTCTTCGCCTTCGCCACGGCATCGATAATCACGAGCCCGCGCTCGAAGTCGCCGTTGAGCAGGTTCGCAAGCTGGCCGAACCGGCTGCGCGCGACCCGCGTCCCGGCGACCACAAGCCCGACCCGATGCCAGTACTGATCCTCCAGGCTGCCACGCGGGTCGCCGCCATCATCGGACATATCCGCCGGGACAGGCGTCGGGCTGGGGGGCGGAAGATCATCGAAAGAAGGGACATCGGCGGGCGCCGGAGGCGGATCGGCGCGAAGCGCACCAGATTCTTTTTCTTTCTTCTCCTTCTCCTTCTCCTTCTCCTTCTCCTTAGTATACCCGTGGTATTCCTCAGGAGGGGTGTCCGGCTTACCCTCGGTATACCCGTGGTATTCCTCAGGAGGGGTGTCCGGCTTTACAGGCGCAAGCTTTCCCATATTAGGGCTGTGCAGAACGCGCGCCGAAGGGTTCAGAGACCGCAGCAAGCCCACCGCAATTCCGATTTCCGCCTCGATGGAAGTGGTGTCGGCCTCCTTCTTCCATCGTTTCGCGATTGCGACCGCTCCTTTCAGCCGCAGACTGAGCCTTCCGATCCACGCCTCCAGCGCTTTCTCGGCGACGACGGGGTGATAGATGCGACCGTCCTCGCACCGGACCCAGCCCCAAAGTGCCTTCTCCTTGACCTTCTTCCAGCCCCGAACATCGCGACCGAACTCGGCCAGCCGAGCCAGTTGCACATCGTCGGAAGGAAGGGAGGCGGCCGGTACCTGGTGATAGCTCTTCAGCCACAAAGTGACCGCCGCCCGCCACTCGGCGTCATTGGCCTGTCCATTGAACTCGCTGCCAAACAGCCGGCCGATATCGACCGGCATGTACGGAAGATCCCGCAGATCAACGTCGGCGGGCACGAGTGGCGCAGGCATGTCCCTTCGCAGCTCCGTCACGGACGTTCTCCTGGTGCACCGCGGACACAGCGTTCGTTGAAGACGACACCGTCAGCGATCCGTACCTTCCCGCCCTGTACCAAGGCGGCCAATGCCCTACGGAAGTGGTCGAGACGCATGTTGCAGCGGCCCGCGATACCCCTCTCGTTGAAAGAGATCGGCCCGTCGTTCAGATGGATGAGCTGGCAGATCACGTGGTAGGCGCGGTATTCGAGGTGCCCAAGCGCCTCCGTCCCGTCCATCCATCCGGGGATGTCATGGCGATAGAAAGCGACCATCAGGGGGCCTCGCTGGGCTCTTGCTTCACCGCCGGCTCATAGGCCTCGATCTCGCCGGCCAGCGTGCGCAATTCCTCTGCCGTGACCTCGCGGCCAACAGCACCAAGGAGAAGATGCGCGGCCGACGACAGGCAATTCACCGCCACGGCGACTGCCATATGCTTCCCACCATCACGGTGGGCCGCCATGAAGGCCTCGGTCACGGCTTCGCTCGCGAGCCTGATGGTGGCGATGTCAGAATGGGCAAGGGTCATGAGCCTCCCCGCTGTCGGAGACGGGGGATGCTTGGACGGGCTTCTCTTCCGCGAGGTTCGGTCTGCGGAAGCAGAGGATGTAGTCGGCGCCAAAACGGACGCGCTCGGCATCGGGCGTCGGCTTGAAGGCGCGGTGAGGCCTCCTTGTGCCGTGCATGCCGACAGTGCCGTGATCTTCGGCCAGGAACGCACGGCCGTCCGCCGTCAGGTAGTGCGTCACGTGGGATCCGAAGTCGATCATCCCGTCGAAGCGGGCCCCCTCATAGGCGCAGGCGACTGGCCTCACCGTCTCCGGTTCAGGGCCATCGACCCAGCACACGTCTATGGAGCCGCCACCGCCGACATATCGGCACACGCGCACACTGAACCGCACCCCTGGAAACTCGCGTTTCAGGGCCGCGCGCACCAGCTTCGCCGTATCGGTACAGGAGATGTAGCGATCCGTGCGCCAGCTGGGCGGCTCAAACTTGGTGGATTGCTCGGATTTCGCCGATGTCGGAGCCGGGCCGGCGCTCATACGACTCCTCCGTCTCGGCTATGGTTGTAGGAATGAGTCGTGGTAGCCGGCCTATCCCCTTCAATCCCCGCGCCACCAGCGAACGGAATCGAGCCGATGAAAGAACCGCGGCCGGCCATGACGCCGGATGAATTGCAGCGCAACGTTTCGCGGATCGCAGACGCTGCAGAAAAGCTTTTGTTCGAGACAGAGCGGTTGCGGCGCGATGTGGCCCGGTTAGCCGGGCGCATCGAACCATTCGAGGGCGAGCCCCAGATCCCTGAGCCGCCTCCTTTTGTTACGCCGCTCTTCACGAAGAAGTCAGACTTGCGGGACGCGGTCATCGTGATCGACACTGCTCGAAAATTCATCGTGGCCTGTGAGCATGAGCTCTCCGCGATCCGAGGGCGCATGGATGCCATTGAGGCGGACGCGATCTCGCGGGATGAAATGAAGCCCTGGCTGAAGAAATGAGCCCTCATGGCTGGGCCTCGCCGGCCGGCGCCGCGACCTTGGCGTTGCGCACACGGGCCGCGATAAGGCGCTCCGCCGCGTCGCGCGCAGCGTACCAGTTGTCGAGCCGAGGCACGGTGGCCCCCCTACGCCACCGCGTCCACATCGAGCGGTCGATATGCGCCTCCGCCAGCATCTCGCCGATGGAGATGCCGAATTCGGTCAGGCGGGCTTGGAGCGAAGCAATTTCGTGCTGGATCGTCATGGCTCGGTAACCATGATGCAGAAAAGCTCTGAATGCAAGCTTTAATGCATGATGCAAATATGCACAGAGAAGTGCATAACTGCGGCTATGAGCACAAACGAACCCGCCGCCACCGCCTATCTTCGCTTCGTTCTGAAGGAGATGGGGATATCTGCCACCGAGCTTGCGAAGCGCGCCGGGGTGGCCGCGACCACGCTCACGCGCCCGCTGAACGACCCTGGTCACAAGTTCACGCTGACCACGAAGACCATCAGCCGGATCGCGGAGGCCAGCGGCATTAGCCCCGGGCCGTTCTTCTCCGCCCCCGACTTAGCGACGGCCAGCCTCGCGTCCGTCTTTGACGATCGGGTCTATGACCCCAAGCGCTGGGGCGAACCCGGTTCCGCGCCAGGGCTTACCGCGATAGTCGGGGAGGCTGAAGCAGGTGCGTGGCGAGAGCCAGAAATCGCTGACGTTGGCCTATATCCACCACTTCTCCTGCGTTCATCGAACTATGAACCGAAAGATTGTTTCGGCCTTGTCATGCGCGGCCGCAGCTTGGAAAAAATAGCCAACGACGGCGACGTGCTATTCTGTGTGCGACTTGAAGCGTCTGGCCGCGCGCCTATAGCAGGCGATGTCGTGATCGTCGAAAGGAGAACTCCCGATGATCGATGGATTGAGGTTTCCGCGCGTGTGATTGCCCGTGGCGCTCATGGGCCTGTCCTGCACTTTGCATCCCGCGACTATCGTTTCGTTGATGAGATTCCCTATCCACCCGAGGGCGACGACAAGTCTGTGAAAATAATCGGAGAAGTGCTCTACGTGGTGCGTGCCGCCCATTTGAAATGAGCATTTAAGCAATTTCACGATTGACCAAAAATAGCATTAATGCATTATTACTCCATCGCCACCCGATGGAGCGCCCGCCATGCTCGCCAAGAGCCCAGCGACTGAGACCTCTGAGCTCGCCCTGCCCGAGATCGACCCCACCGTTGACGACTTCGTCGATCCCATCTTCGCTGCCATCGCCGAGAACATCCGCTGCTACAGCGCATGGGACGCGGCACTTACCCGTCGCAGCCGGATAGAGGGCAAGCTCGGAAAGGACAGTGCGGAGGTCGACGCCGCCGAGGCGTTCGCCCACCACCAGGGCAAGCAGGCTGAAGAGGCGCTGGCCTGCCTGATCGCCACCGTCCCCACCAGCCGCGAAGGCTTCTTCGCCCTCCTGGAGCATCTGCCCACTCGCGCCTGCTATGGGGCGGCGGGCGGAGCTGGCCCCGAGGAGGAGGATTTCTCGACCATCTGTCAAACCTTGTCCGCCAGCCTCCGCGAAATCGGCAGGAGGTCTGCGCGATGAACGTCGTGACCAAACTTCCGTGCAAGGCCAAGAAGGTGCATCACGGGCCCGCCGCCAAGTCCCGCCTTATGGTCCTGCAGGAGGAGTGGGAGGCGCTCCTTGCGCGCGATAGAGATATCCAGCAGCGCCGGGAACCGCTGGAAGATCGCCTCTTCGACCTGCGGACACCGAGGCTCAGCGATCCCGACTGGCTGTATCGAGCGAGCGACGCGGCTCTGCGCCTGACCTGCGGCGTCCCGCGGGAGCGTGAAATCGGCGACGACCCCGCCTGGTACCATGGAGGTTACGCCGACGACCTCAGGTGCACCCCGCAGATCACTCCCGCGGCTCAGAAGCGCGCCTTCGAAATCATCGGCGCATGGGAACGCTACCGCGGCGAAGAGCTCGGCATCAAGCGCGCCATCGGGCTCGATCTCCTCGATGCCGAAGATGCTCGCCTCGGGCAAGAGATGGTCGCGAAGCGGCGGGAGATCATGGCCGAGAAGGCCGCCACCGTCGACGAAGTCCTCTTCAAGGCCAGGGTGACGCTGTATAGCTCTGGTGAAGAGACCCCCGACGGCCTTTGCACCGACATCCCCGAAAACGTCAGCGATGTGGACCTCGCGCTCTCCATCGTCCGCGACCTCCTGCTGATGGAGGGTGGCCAGTGAGCAACGTCATCCCGATGAAGCGCCGGGCCCGAGCGGAGCGAAAGCAGCCCCACCTGCACACGCTCTGCTATCACCCGCTCGCGCGCAGCCAGGACGAGAACAGTCTTCTCGGCGAAATCACCCACTACGACGATTGCGTGGTGGTGCATGCTCTCCTCGAAGAGCGGCACTGGCGCAAGATCCGCGGCGAAAGCCGGATGGTGCGCAAGACGCGGAAATATGTGGTCGACACCGCCATCGAGGGCGTGCGGCTGCTGCTTCGCGTTAACGGCCTCCACCACGCCACCGTGCAGCACACGCCGGACGGCTTCCGGGTCGACGTGCCGGCGCTTCCGGCCGGGGAGGCGTCGTGATGGCGATCAACACTGCTATCTCGCCCGCCGCTCCCGCGTCCACCAGCCCTGCGGCGCGGGGCGTGCCCATTTACCACTTCACCAGCACCGCGCACCTGCCGTGGATCATCGAAAGTGGCGAGCTGCGCGCCGGCCGCAACAAGATCGGCGGATTCCCCGACCCCGACTTCCTGTGGGCGACCTCGAACCGATATGGGGACAGGACCGCCACCGCTATGGCCAGCCCAGCCTATAGGGACGGAAAGACATGGGCCGTCCGGCTCACGCTCGATCCCGTCGGGTTTGCCCATTGGTCAATCATCCCCGGCCTCTTCGCGCAATGGACAGGAGACCAGGTCGAAAGGCTGGAGCGGCTCGCCGCAGGGAAATCTGACCCTCGCGACTGGTGGTGCGCACCCGGCCCGATGCCCCTCTCCTGCGTCACCGTCATGGAGACGCGCAGCTACCGGGACAGCTCCTGGAAGCGGATAGAACCCGAAGTCACCACCATCTGGCAGGGCGGCACCAAGTGGCTCGGCGTCCAGATCGGCGACCGCCAGTTCTTCTCCGCAAAGTGCATCGGGCCGCACGGGCAGGACGCATACGAGATGGGGAGGGTGCTGTGAATCAGCAAACGGTCGCGTCCAGCCTAGACGACATGCGCGTCATCGACCTTCCAGAGTGCGCGCGCATCGCGGGCGTGAGCCTGTCAACCTTCCGGCGCCGGATCGATGCTGGTGATGGTCCGCCTCTCGTGCGGATGTCGCCCCGCCGAATCGGAGTTCGCTCCGGTGACCTAAGGCGGTGGATCGAGGGAAGGCTCAGCTGACTGGGAAGCTGGGAAGATTGGAGTTGAGAGGTCAACTTCCCATAGGCTTCCCAGCCGCACGATCTGGGAAGATCGGAACCACCTAAAATCGACCTAAGTGTTTGGGAAGATTTGGTGGGCGCACTAGGGCTCGAACCTAGGACCCGCTGATTAAGAGTCAGCTGCTCTACCAACTGAGCTATGCGCCCGTCCGGGGTGGCCCCCGAAGGAGGCGTTCGTGTAGCAAATGAGTTCCGGGCTGGCAAGGGCCTCGTTCGGCGCGGCGGGGAAGATTTCCACAGGTCCTTTCCGCCGCCGCGTCGTCGCTTGAAGATTTACTCCTTGAACGCCTCCTCGCGGCCCTTCTGCACCGAGGGCAGCAGCACCACCACCAGAGCGGCCAATGCGAGCAGCAGCAGCACGGCCGAGATGGGGCGGGTGACGAACACGGTGGGGTCGCCGCGCGAGATCAGCATGGCCCGGCGCAGATACTCTTCCAGCATGGGGCCGATAACGAAGCCGAGCAGCAGCGGGGCGGGCTCGCAATCGAGCTTCACCAGCGCGTAGCCGAGCAGGCCGAACAGGGCCATGGTGTACACATCGAACGTGTTGTTGTTCACGCTGTACACGCCGATGCAGCAGAACGCGATGATGGCCGGGAACATCACGTGGTAGGGCACGGTGAGCAGGCGCACCCACATGCCGATGAGCGGCAGGTTGAGCAGCACCAGCATGAAGTTGCCCACCCACATGGAGGCGATGACGCCCCAGAACAGGTCGGGCTTCTCCGTCACCACGTTGGGACCGGGCGTGATGCCCTGGATGATGAGGGCGCCGATCATCAGCGCCATCACCGGGTTGGAGGGGATGCCCAGCGTCAGCATGGGAATGAAGGAGGTCTGCGCGCCGGCGTTGTTGGCGCTCTCCGGCCCCGCAACGCCCTCGATGGCGCCGCGCCCGAACTCGCGCGGGTACTTCGAGATTTTCTTCTCGATGGAATAGGAGGCGAAGGAGGACAGCATGGCGCCGCCGCCCGGCAGGATGCCGAGGAAGGAGCCGATCACCGTGCCGCGCAGGACGGGCGCGATGATGCGCTTGAACTCCTCCTTCGTGAGCATCAGGCTCTTCACCTTGGCCGCCACCAGCGAGCGCTGGTGTTCGTCCTCCAGGTTGCGGATGATCTCGCTGATGCCGAACATGCCCATGGCCAGCGCCACGAAGTCGAAGCCGTCGGAGAGTTCCTGCATGTCGAAGGTGAAGCGCGGCGTGCCGGTGTAGATGTCCTGGCCGGAGAGGCCAAGGATCAGCCCCAGCACGATCATGGCGATGGCCTTGACCACCGAGCCCGAGGCCAGCGTCACCGAGGCGATGAGGCCGAGCACCATCAGCGAGAAATATTCCGGCGGCCCGAACTGCAGCGCGAGGTTGGCGAGCGGCGGCGCGAACAGGGCCAGCAGGAGGGTCGCCACGGAGCCGGCGAAGAAGGAGCCCAGCGCGGCGGTGGCGAGCGCCGCGCCCGCCCGGCCCTTGCGGGCCATCTGGTGGCCGTCGATGGCGGTGACCACGGACGAGGATTCGCCCGGCAGGTTGATGAGGATGGCGGTGGTGGAGCCGCCATACTGCGCGCCGTAATAGATGCCGGCGAGCATGATGAGGGCGGAAACCGGCGGCAGGCCGAAGGTGAGCGGCAGCAGCATGGCGATGGTCGCCACCGGGCCAAGGCCGGGCAGAACGCCGATCAGCGTGCCGAGCAGCGCGCCGACGAAGCAGTAGAAGACGTTTTGCAGCGACAGCGCGACGGAGAAGCCGAGGGCGAGGTTGTCGAGAAGGTCCACGGGCGCCTCCTCAGTATCCGCCGAGCCACGGGCCGAGCAGCGGCAGCGGCAGGCCGAGGCCCTTGATGAAGACGGCCCAGGCGAACACCACCATCACGGCGGTGTTCAGCAGCGCCGTCCGGAAGGTGAACAGGCGCGAGGCCAGCGCCGAGACGAACACCGAGATGCCGAGGGCGGGCAGGAAGCCGAGGGGCCGCACGCCGAAGCCGAAGAACACCACCGCGCCGGTGATGATGAGCACCGCCCGCCAGGCGATGCCGCTCGGCATCTCGCCGGGGAAGCGCAGGCCGTTGATGAGGATGATGAGCCCGAGCAGGCCGAGCAGACCCGAGAGCACCAGCGGGAAATAACCCGGCCCCATGCGCACCGCCGTGCCCATGGGCAGGTCCTGGGTCTGCCAGCCGAACAAGAGCCCGAGGGCGATGAAGAGGAGGCCCGAGAGGACGTCCTTCGGATTGCGGATGATGTTCATGTCCCCCCTCGGTGCCGGCGCGTTTTGGTTGCGCTCTGACAGATGGCCTGCTGTGGGAAGGCCCGCGCGGCGGGCGCCGGCCGCGCGGGATGCGTTCCTGAAGGCTCGCCGGCGCGGTCGTAAACCCCGCCGATATCAGCTGGGGCGTCGGGCCGGCATGCTGCGGCCGCGACGCTGGATACCGCGGAGGGGGGTCAGTCGGCGTAGACGCCGGCGCCCTGGATCACCGGCTTCCACTTGGCGATCTCGGCGATGACGAAATCCTTGTGGAAGGCCGGGCTGCGGCGGTCCTTCGGCTCCGGCTCGGTGCCGAGGTCGGCGAAGCGGGCGATCACCTTGGGATCGTTGAGGGCGACGTCGAGGGCGGCGTTCAGCTTGTCGACGATGGCCTTGGGCGTGCCCTTGGGGGCGTAGATGCCGTGCCACACCGCCACTTCGAAGTCCTTGAGGCCGCTCTCCTGCATGGTGGGCAGGTCGGGCAGCGACTTCACGTGGCCCTTGGTGGTGACGGCATAGGCCTTCACCTTGCCGCCCTTGATCTGGCCGGTGGTGTTGGTGGTCTGGTCGCACATGAGGTCGATCTGGCCGCCGACAAGGTCGTTCATGGCCGGACCCGTGCCCTGATAGGGAACGGTGGTCATCTGGGTGCCGATCGAGGACATGAACAGCATGCCGCACAGGTGCGAGGCGGAGCCGACGCCGGCATTGCCGTAGGTCACCTTGTCCTTGTTCGCCTTCACATAGTCCACGGCCTCGGCCATGGTCTTGGGGGCGAAGCCGGGCTTGGCGATCATGGTCATCGGCACGGCGGTGACGAGGCCCACCGCCTCGAAGTCGGTCGCGGGATTGTAGGGCAGCTTGCGATAGAGCGTCGCCGCGGTCGCCTGGCCGATATGGTGGAGCAGGATGGTGTAGCCATCGGGCGCGGCCTTCGCCACCTGGCCCGCGCCGCGGGTGCCGCCGGCGCCGCCCACGTTCTCCACGACCACCTGCTGGCCCAGCGTCTTCGACATGGATTCGGCGACGAGACGCGCCACCGTGTCGGTCGGGCCACCGGCCGCGAAGGGAACCACCATGGTGATCGGCCGCGTAGGATAGTCCTGCGCCGTCGCCGTCGCAGACAATCCGATCGCCGCGGCGAGCGCGAGGGCGGCCGAGAGCATTCGCATGGGCATTCTCCTCCTTGAGGGATCCTTTGGCGTCCCCTTCTGAACCCTTTTGAAGGTCGCGGCGGCCGCTGCGTCAAGCCCGAACTTCCGTAGGGTTGTCGGCAGCATGGCACCTCACCTGCGCCCGCCTCGCCACCTTCTGGCCGCACCACGGCCACGCTGGGTCACGCAAGCATCTGGCAAAGAACGATTTTTCCAGGCGATTTCCGCGAGGAACAAGCGCGGGCCGGGCCGGTTCTCTTGAGACGACTCTTGAAAGGAGACGCCATGAGAATCTCGCGCTCGCCCCTCACCCGAGCCCTGCTCTCCACGGCGGCGCTCGCGCTCGCGGTTCCCGCCGTCGCTTCGCTCGCCGTTGCGACGCCGGCAACCGCGCAGCAGGCGCAGAAACGGAGCCAGGGCCAGCCGCAGCAGGCCGGCCGTGAGCGGGTGGACATCAACATTTTCTACGAGCCGCTGGCCGAGCACGGCAGCTGGGTGCGCCATCCCGACTATGACTACGTCTTCGTGCCCTCGGGCCTCGACGCGTCTTGGCGGCCCTATCAGGAGGGGCGCTGGCTTTGGACGGACGATTACGGCTGGTACTGGGATTCGGCCGAGCCCTTCGCCTGGGCCACCTACCATTACGGCCGCTGGGGGTATGAGCCCGCCTATGGCTGGTTCTGGGTGCCCGGCGACACCTGGGCGCCGGCCTGGGTGACGTGGCGCAGCGGCGGCGGCAAGACCGGCTGGGCGCCCATCGCCCCCGACTCCAGAGGCTATGCCTATGGCGCGCCGCGGGTGATGGACCCGCCGGTGGCGGAAAGCTGGGTGTTCGTGGACAACCGCTACCTCGCCGCGCCGGAGCTGGCGCTGCATGTGGCGCCCATCGCGCAGATTGCCGTGTGGCTGTCGCGGGACAACCCGCGCATCTACCAGCCGGTCTATCGCGACGGGGTGGTGACGACCCGCTTCGTCGACCGTCGCGACTATGCGAGCGTGATCGAAGGCGGCATCCCCTCCCGCCGGGTTGTGTTCGTGGACAACTACCGGGACGAGTTCGTCGATCGCGGCGGCTATGTGGGCATCTACGGCCCGCGCGTCGCCCGTGCCAACCGCGTTCCCCCGCCGCCGCGCTTCGAGCGCGAGCTGCCGCAGGACCGACGCATCCTAGTGCGCAACTATGTGGGTGAGCGGGTTCCGGGGCTTGCCGCGCCTTCGGCCGCGCTGCTCTCGGTCATCGACGACAGCCAGCGGCGCCAGCTGCGCGAGCAGCGCTGGTCGGGCAACAACCGCGCCTATGAACGGGAGATCGACCAGTTGCGCGAGCGCCAGCGCGATCGCATCCAGAAGACCGTGGAGGAGGCCAACCGCAACGCGACCGAGATTCAGGAGAAGCGCCTGGAAGCCATCAAGGCGCGGAACGAGAAGCTGCAGCAGCGCGTGGAGCAGCGCCAGGAGCGGGCGCAGCAGGTGATCGACAAGATCCGGCAGGAGCGGCCGAACACCGTGCCCGCCCGCGCCACCGACGACAACCGGCCGGGCGCCCCCGGCGCTCGCCCCGGCATGCCGAACATGCCGCCCCCCGGCGCCGGCGAGGCCGCCCGGCCCGGCGCGCCCGGTACCCCGCCGGGCTCCCCGCAACGCAATCCCGATGCGCCGACCACGCCGCCGGACCGCACGCCGCCCAATGCGGCGCGTCCTGACACGCCGCGCAGCGGCCAGCCGGAGCGCAGCGAGCGGCAGGCCGAGCCGGACCGCGCCCGTCAGCCGGATGCAGCGTCGCCGGCGAGCCCCGCCGAGCGTCAGGACAGGCAGGCCCAGCCCGATCAGGGCCGCCAGCCGGAAACGCCGCCCAACCGGCCGGGCACCCCGGCGCAGCCAAGGCCAGACGGCAACGCGCGTCCGGAGCAGAACAGTGCGCCGAACCGTCCTGCCGTGCCCACCAATCCGGATCGGGGCCGCGAGGATCGCCCGTCTCCCGGCCAGATGGACCAGCCGAAGAACGCCCCCTCCCCACGTGCTGACCGGGAGCGGCCGGAGCGGCCCAGCCGCGATCAGCCCCGCCCGGTGGATCGGGCGGTCACGCCCGACCGTGCGGCCCCCGAACGCGCCGCCCCCGAGCGTCCCGCGCCCCAGCGCGCCGCGCCAGCCGAGCGGCCGGCCAACCGGGTGCAGGGCGATGGACCGGCGCGCGAGCCCGCCGCCCCGGCCGCCCGCGAGCGCGCCCAGCCCGGCCCGACGCCGGGCGGAGCCGCCGCAGGTGCTGCGCGCCCCGGTCCCGCGACGCCGGCCGCCCGGCCGGGCGGCGCAGGTGGTCCCGGTGGGGCCGCGGGGGCTCCCGGCGACGGACCGGGCCGCAACTGATCCCGCAACGAAAAAGGCCGCCCCATGGGGCGGCCTTCATTTTATGACTAGTCGGAAGCCTCAGCCGGCAGCGCTCAGCCGGCAGCGCTCTGGGCGTTCATGCTCTGGCGCTTCATCTGCAGCTTGTTGAGCGCGGTGATGTAGGCCTGCGCGGAGGCCACCAGCGTGTCGGGATTGGCGGCGCGGGCGGTCACCACCTTGCCGTTCTCCTCGAGGCGCACGGACACCTCGGCCTGCGCATCGGTGCCCTCGGTCACGGCATGGACCTGATAGAGGTCGAGCTTGGCCTGATGCGGCACCAAAGCCTTGATGGCATTGAAGGTAGCATCCACCGGGCCGTTGCCCTCGGCCTCCTCGGTGATGACGCGGCCATCCACCTCGACGCGCATGGTGGCGCGCTGCGGGCCGTGGGTGCCGGCGATGACCGACAGGGACAGGAGCTTGATGCGGTCGTGGGAGACCGCGATCTCCTGATCCACCAGCGCCTCGATGTCCTCGTCGTAGACCACCTTCTTGCGGTCGGCGAGGTCCTTGAAGCGGGTGAACGCATCGTTGAGCGCGTTCTCGCCCAGCTCGTAGCCCATGGCCTTGAGCTTGTCGCGGAAGGCGGCGCGGCCGGAATGCTTGCCCATCACCAGCGAGGTCTTGGAGACGCCCACGCTCTCCGGCGTCATGATCTCGTAGGTCTGGGTGTGCTTCAGCATTCCATCCTGATGGATGCCGCTCTCATGGGCGAAGGCGTTCCGGCCGACGATGGCCTTGTTGTACTGCACCGGGAAGGACGTCACCGCCGAGACCAGCTTGGACACGCGGGTGAGCATCTTGGAATTGATGCCGGTGCGATAGGGCAATACGTCCGAGCGGGTGTCGATGGCCATCACAATCTCTTCGAGCGCGGCGTTGCCCGCCCGCTCGCCGATGCCGTTGATGGTGCATTCGATCTGGCGCGCGCCGCCGGCGAGGCCAGCCAGCGAATTGGCGACCGCCATGCCGAGGTCATTGTGGCAATGGACGGAGAAGATGGCCTTGTCCGAATTGGGCACGCGCTCGCGCACGGTGCGGAACAGCGCCTCATACTCGGCCGGGGTGGTGTAGCCCACCGTGTCGGGGATGTTGATGGTGGTGGCGCCGGCCTTGATCGCCGCCTCCACGCACCGGCAGAGGAAATCGATCTCGGTGCGGGTGCCGTCCTCGGACGACCACTCCACGTCCTCCACGTGGTTGCGGGCGCGGGTGACGGAAGCCACCACCATCTCCAGCACCTCGTGCGGCTCCTTCTGGAGCTTGTACTTCATGTGCACGGGCGAGGTGGACAGGAAGGTGTGGATGCGCCCGCGGCGGGCATGCTTCACCGCCTCGGCGCAGCGGTCGATGTCGTTCAGGGCGGCGCGGGAGAGGCCGGCGATGGTGGCGTTCTTGGTGCGGCGGGCGATCTCCGCCACGCTCTCGAAATCACCGATGGAGGCGATGGGGAAGCCGGCCTCGATCACGTCGACGCCCATCTCGTCCAGCACCTCGGCCACCTCGAGCTTCTCCTCGAAGGTCATGGAGGCGCCGGGGCACTGTTCGCCGTCGCGCAGGGTGGTGTCGAAGATGATGACGCGGTCGTTGGCGCCGACGGTGGTGCTGGCAGTCATGGGAGCGGTCCTTCTCGCATCCGGCGCGGCCCGTCTGGGGGCATGTTGTCCGGATCATAAGCCGAAAACAGGCGCCGGGTCTTCAGGCCCGGCGGCGGCGGTTCCCCTGAGTGCCCAGGCGCAAGCCCGGCCGGCCCTCAGGGGCGGCTAAGGAGAAGAAGCGCGCGCAGAATAAGAGCGTTGCCCGGAACCTTGATGGTCCGGGGCTGAGAGGCGGCGGTCTTGGTCGTGCGGGACGACACGGGGCGCTCTGCTCTTCGCTCACGAGTACGGGAGGCTGCTCATAGCCGAACGGAACGGCTGAAGCAAGGGGGTGTGGAGTGAGGTGGGATGCCTCCCGCCGGCTCCCCCTTCTCCTACTGCACCGGCAGGATGCGCTTTCCGGTCCGCGCAGCCTCGTCATAGATGCGGGTATCGCCCGGCTTCAGGGAATAGCAGGTCTGGGCGATCACCGGCGTGCCGGCGGCGAGCAGCTGGCCCACGGTGGCGAAGCGGTAGCCCTTGGCGCGCAGCGCGGGGATGAGGATCTTCAGCGCCTCGGCGGTGTGCTTGCCGCGGCCGTTGGCGTGCATGAGCACGATGGAGCCGGGCTTGATGCCGCGGAGCATGTCGTCGGCCATGCCCTTGGCGCCGATGAAGGCGGGATCGCCGGAATCAACATCCCACTGGATGGCGAGGTGGCCGGTGTCGTTCACATAGTTCAGCGACTCGGCGCTGCACGAGCCATAGGGAAAGCGAAACAGGCTGATGGCCTGCGGCTTCGGCAGCATGCAGCCCTTCGCCTCCGCCTGCTTGCGGCCGAGGGCGAGGCCGATATCGGCATCGTCCACCTGCCGGCGCATGGCTTCGCCGGTCTTCACGGTGAGATTGGCGTGAGACCAGGTGTGGTTGCCCATCTCGAAGCCGGGATCTGCGGTGAGCTGGCCGCCGCGCTCGGGATGGCTCACCATCCACTTGCCGCCGGCGAAGAAGGTGGCGGCGATGCCCTCGCTGCGCAGGTAATCCACGAGGGCGCCGTCATAGCCCGAGGTCTCGCTGGAGGCCTCGCAGAGGTCGAAGGTGAGGGCCACCATCTTCACCCCCGGCGGCAGATCCACCCGGCGGATGGAGCCGCGCAACGCGGCCGGCACCGGCGACGAGGCCGGCACCGAGATATCCGGCAGTTGGCCCGGCCCGCCCGTGTGCGGCCGCACGATCTCCTCGCCCGGCTTCGCCGCCAGCGCCTGGGGCGGATAGCAGGCCGGGCCGGCGGCGTGCGCAGGCGCGACAAGGCCGCCGAGCATCAGCGCGGCAAGAAGGAAACGGAGCGGCAGTCGGGTCGAGGGCAAGGCGTCACCGGCACAATGCGCCGCCATCGGGCGGCGGCGCTCCGGCTTAGTCTCCTGCGCGGCGCATTTCCAGTGGCCGAAAGGTCCGGTTGCGGTCACTTGCTGTTGCGCGGGGAAACATCAGCGGGGCCGTGGGGCCGCATCAACAGATTCCATTTGTCGGCGGAGGCTGCATGGGGTTAACCGGCTGTTCAGCGCCCCCCGGAAATGGCCCCATGAACATCCTCTCCATCCAGTCGCACGTCGCCTACGGCCATGTGGGCAACGCCTCCGCCGTGTTCCCGCTGCAGCGGCTGGGAGTGGAGGTGTGGCCCATCAACACCGTGCAGTTCTCCAACCACACCGGCTACGGCGCGTGGCGCGGGCAGGTGTTCGAGGCCTCCGTCATCGGCGATCTGGTGGAGGGCATCGCCGAGCGCGGCGTGCTGGCGCGCTGCGACGGCGTGCTCTCCGGCTACATGGGCTCCGCCGACATCGGCGCCGCCATCCTCGATGCAGTGGCGCGGGTGCGCGCGGCGAACCGCAACGCCGCCTATTGCTGCGATCCCGTGATCGGCGATGTGGGCCGCGGCATCTTCGTGCGGCAGGGCATCCCGGAATTCATGCGCGAGCAGGCGGTGCCGGCGGCGGATGTCATCACCCCCAACCAGTTCGAGCTGGAGCTTCTCACCCGCCGCACCTGCACGACACTCCCGGAGGCCATCGCCGCCTGCGACGCCCTGCACGCGCTGGGGCCGAAGGTGATCCTCGTCACCAGCCTGCATGTCAGCGAAACACCCTCCGATTCGATCGACCTCCTCGCCTCCGGGCCGGACGGGCGCTTCCTGGTGCGGACGCCGCGCCTCGCGGTTTCGCTCAATGGCGCGGGCGATGCCATCGCCGCCTTGTTCTTCTTCCACGTGCTGCGCACCGGCTCCACCGCGCAGGCGGTTTCCCTTGCCGCATCCTCCATTTACGGGGTGCTGACCCGGACCGAAAAAGCACAGTCTCGGGAATTGCTGCTGGTGGAAGCGCAGGACGAGTTCGTGACCCCCTCGCGGCTCTTCCCGGCCTCGGCGATCTGAGGCTAAATTGTGGCAAGCAGAGGTAAGAGGCCGGCGTGGGGGCGCGGGTGCTCTTGTAGCGTTCGAGAGCTGAGATGCCGCGCCGGTACGTGACCCTGGACGTGTTCACCACCCGCCCCTTCGGCGGAAACCCGCTCGCCGTGGTGCTGGATGCCCAGGGGCTCGACGACGCGGCCATGCAGCAGATCGCGCGGGAGTTCAACGTCTCCGAGACGGTGTTCGTGCTGCCGCCGAAGAACAAGGCGAACCGCGCCCGCATCCGCATCTTCACCGTCGCCCATGAGATGCCGTTCGCCGGTCATCCCACCGTCGGCGCCGCCGTGCTCCTCGCGCTGGAGGACAAGCTCGCCACGGGCACCCTGCGCATCGAGGAGACCATCGGCACCATCACCTGCGAGGTGGCGGCGCAGGGCGCCACGCCGGCCGGCGCGCGCAAGGGCTCGGCCGTGTTCACCGCGCCGCGCAAGGGCGAGATCGAGGAGGTGAACATCTCCCGCGCCGCCTGCGCCGAGGCGCTGAGCCTCGACGAGAGCGACATCGGCTTCGACGCCCACCGGCCCATCGTCGCCAATGCCGGCGTGCCCTTCCTGTTCGTGCCGCTGGCCGACCTGACGGCGCTCGCCCGCGCGCGGCCGGACGAGGCGGCCTTCATCGCCTCCCTCGGCGGCTTCGGCGAGGCGCTTTACCTCTACACGCTGGACGAGGAAGGCGACGCGGACTTCCGCGCCCGCATGTTCTCCCCCGGCCTCGGCACGGAGGAGGACCCGGCCACCGGCTCCGCCGCCGCCGCCTTCCCCTGGGTGCTGCTCGATGCCGAGAACCGGGTGGACGGCCACCATAAGGTGCGCATCGACCAGGGCTTCGAGATGGGCCGGCCGAGCCGGGTCGACCTCGGCTTCACGGTGAAGGGCGGGCAGGTCACGGGCGCCACCATCGGCGGCGGTGCGGTGGTGATCGCCGAGGGCGTGCTGCATATCTGAAAGACGCCAATGGGTAAGGTGCCATACTTGAGCGCGGCCAATAGGTGGCATTGAAACAACTCACGCTCGTGGGCCGGATTTGAGCCTGCTTTCGCGTGCGGCCGGGCTTGGCAGTGGCTTGATCGCGCCTATGTCTGCCGCATCGCAGCACTCCCGGCCCCACGCCAGAGGACACCCTTCATGAGCGCGACGTCCCTGTTCGAACCCTTCCGCCTCGGCAACCTGACGCTGCCGAACCGCATCGTCATGGCCCCCCTCACGCGCAACCGCGCCGCCGCCGGCTTCGTGCCCGGCGACCTCGCGCCGCAATATTACGCCCAGCGCGCCGACGCCGGCCTGCTCATCACCGAGGCCTCGCAGATCTCCCAGCAAGGCCAGGGCTATCAGGACACCCCCGGCATCTATTCCGACGCCCAGGTCGAGGGCTGGAAGAAGGTCACGGACGCCGTCCACGCCAAGGGCGGGCGCATCTTCATCCAGCTCTGGCATGTGGGCCGCGTCTCCCACACCTCGCTGCAGCCCAACGGCGGCGCGCCGGTGGCGCCTTCCGCCCTCACCGCGGCCTCCAAGACCTTCGTGAACAACGGCTTCGCCGAGACCTCCGCCCCGCGCGCGCTGGAGCTGTCCGAGATCCCCGGCATCGTCGCGGATTATCGTCGCGCCGCCGCCAACGCCATCAAGGCCGGCTTTGACGGCGTTGAGGTGCACGGCGCCAACGGCTACCTCATCGACCAGTTCCTGAAGGACGGTTCGAACCAGCGCACGGACGCCTATGGCGGCTCCATCGAGAACCGCGCGCGCTTCCTGCTGGAGGTGATGGACGCGGTGATCGCCGAGATCGGCGCCGCCCGCACGGGCCTGCGCCTCTCGCCGGTCTCGCCGGCCAACGGCATCTCTGAGAGCAACCCGCAGGCGCTCTTCAACCACGTGATCGACGAGCTGGAAAAGCGCCACCCCGTCTATATCCATGTGGTCGAGGGCGCCACCGGCGGCCCGCGCGACGTGGCGCCGGACTTCTCCTTCGAGGAGCTGCGCAAGCGCTACAGCGGCGCCTGGATGGTGAACAATGGCTACAACCTGGCCCTCGCCAATGCCGTGCTGGCGCAGGGCAAGGCCGACCTCGTGGCCTTCGGCAAGCCGTTCATCTCCAATCCCGACCTCGTGGAGCGCCTGCGCCGCGATGCGCCGCTGAACGAACTGGACCAGAACACGCTCTATGGCGGCGGCGCCAAGGGCTATGTGGACTACCCGACCCTGAAGGACGCCGCTGCGTGAGCGGCGGTTGGGGTCAGGACTGGACCGTGGACCGGCGCATCGCGCCGGTCCATCGGCTTGATCTTGCCTTCGAGCCCGGCGGCTGGACCGAGATGGCCCCCCGCCGCGCCGAGATCGAGGCGTATTTCGCCCGCCGCGCGGCCGACAATCCGCATCTGTGGAACGGGCCGATCCTGCTCCTCGCCCGCCATGGCTTTGCGGACGGCGTGCTCTCCGGCGCTTTCCGCCAGACGGATTTCGCCGCCTTCACCTTCTGGCGCGACGAAGGCTGGAAGGATGAGGGCATGGTCAACGCCTTCGCCCTTGCCGCCATCGAAGGCTCGGATGGCGGCTTCGTGCTGGGTGTCATGGGGCCGCATACGGCCTCGGCCGGCCGCATCTACTTTCCCGGCGGCACGCCCGACCCGTCCGACATCACGGCAGACAACCGCGTGGACCTCCACGCCTCCATGCTGCGCGAGCTGACCGAGGAGACCGGGCTCCGGCCCGCCGACATCCTGCGCGACGAGGGCTTCACCGGCCTGTTCGACGGGCCGCGCGTCGCCCTCATGGGCCGCCTCGTGTTCGATGCCCCGGCCGAAGACCTCGCCGCCCGCATCCGCACTTTCCTCGCCTCCGAGACGCACCCGGAGCTCGCCGATGTTGCGGTGGTGCGGAGCGAAGCCGACCTCACGCCCGCCATGGCCCCCTTCGCGGTGGACTACATGCGCTGGCGCTGGGCGGGAAACTGAGAGCGCGGCAGCGTCGGGCGGTGCCCTCGCGGGAGGCCTGTCCGCCCGCGCCATTAACGTCCGGTTCACCAAACGTTAAGCTTCACGCAACCATAAGGACCACAGTGACGTTGTGATCACGGCTCTCGATGGAGGATCAGGGGCATGAACACGGTCATTGCGTTTCCCGATACGGCCCGCCAGCCGGCGCGGCGCGGATCGTCCCGTGCGGATCGCGGCGGAAGCCGGCCGGAGGGGGCGGAGATCGTCATCCTGCCGGTGGTGCGGATCGAGCGCCACGTCTCGGCCCTGCCCGGCCCGACACCCGAGGTCGAGCCCGTCTTCCGGCCGCGCCGCAGCCACTGACGTCAGGCGAACGCGTGATCAGTTCGACGGCGTGCAGGTCGCCGCCTCGAGTTGCCGGCGCACGAGTTCCCGCATCCCGCGCTCGCGCACGAAGGCGCGCACCGCCACGATCCCTTCCCGCGAGGGGGATTCGATCACCAGCCGGTCGGCGGCGGTGATTTCCTCGTCTTCCGGCAGGGCCGCCTTCTGCTTGCTGGTCATCAGATCCAGCTCGATCACCTTGCCCGCCGCCTGGTCGCTCAGCGCGTAGAAGGCGAGCGCTTCAGAGGTGTAGAAGGAGACGGAGGTGTAGTCGGCGGTGGCCGGCACACGCACCTTCAGCGGCGCCCCCGACAGATCATAGAGGCAGATGGCCGAGATGAAGGCCGGGTCCGTCATGGGCAGCGTCTGCTCCTGCGGGGTCGGGTCCGGCAGCAGAGTCAGGACATTGGAATCCATCAGCTCCGAGAGCCGCGCATAGGCATTGCGCTCGGCGAGCGCCGGCATGGCGAGGATGGACACGATGTGGGCGATCGCGCCCAGCACCACCGAAAAGGCGATGAACAGCAGCAATTGCCCCGGCGTGCCCAGGCGCGGCCGCACGAAGCGGGGACGCGCGACGTGGGGGCGCGGCAGCCGCGAGAAGAACCGGCCCAACAGCCGCCCGCCGCGCGCCGCGACCTCGGATGCCTCCCCGCGCAGATCGTCGAGGGTGGTCACAGGCAGGCCTCCCGCGTGATGCGGGGCAGCACGGCGGCATCCGCGCCCGAGGTGAAGGAGAAGGGCGCGTCATAGAGCCGGAGCGCCACCTTCAGCCGCGGCCGGGCGCCGGTGGGGAGCCAGTTTCCGGTGCGCGCGCGGGGCGAAAGGCGCACGTCGATGGCGCCATTGTCGCGATAGACCACCTCGGCGCTGGTGAAGCCGAAGCGTCCGGCGTCGTTGGGGATCAGGTTGCCGTCCTGGTCGGTGACGGTCAGCGTCCACAGCCGCGCCTGCGGCAGCACGCCGACGATGCGCGTCTCGCAGCGCCCGTCCAGCGGCTTTCCGGCATCATCCGTGGTGGCGAGAAAGACAAGGCCGTCGGCCAGCTCCAGCGGCAGTTCTCCCGAACGCGCGACGAAGGCACGGGCATAGGGATCGGCCTTTGCGGTGCCGGACCGCGGCCAGCCTTCCCAGGCGCCCACGCGCACGCTGTCGAGCCCCCGCGAGTGGGTCACGGAAAACCACGTGACGCCCAGCCCGAGGATGGTGGCGATGAGAAGCGTGAAGGCGAGCGGCAGTAGGCGCACGGGAGGTCCGAAGCTATCCGCCTCTATCTAGCCCACAAAGCCGGCGCGGGCAAAAGCCGGCGCCGGGATGGCCCTCGAGGCCTTACTTGCCGTCGAAGCTCATTTGCCCTCGAAGCGCGGCGGCGTCTTCTGCACGAAGGCCTTTGCGCCGGCGGCGAAATCCTCGGTGCGGGCGCTGGCGATGAAGGCGTCGCGCTCGGCATTGAGCTGCTCGGAGAGGCTGTGGCCGAAGGAGGAGCGCAGAAGGTGCTTGATGCGGCCATAGGCCAGCGTCGGCCCCTCCACGAGGCGCTTCGCCAGCTTGTCCGTCTCCGCCGCGAGTTCGGCCGCAGGCACCACCTTGTTCACGAGCCCGAGCCGCAGCGCCTCCTCCGCGTCCACGGTATCGGAGAGAAGCGCGATCTCCATGGCCTTGCGCAGCCCCACCACGCGCGGCAGCGAGAAGGTGGAGGAGCCGTCCGGCGAGGTGCCGATGCGGGTGTAGGCCAGGGTCATCTTCATGTCGTCGGCGGCGATGGCGAGGTCCGCCGCCAGCGCCACCGAGACGCCCGCCCCCGCCACCGCGCCGTGCAGGCTGGCGATCACCGGCGCCGGCATGGCGGCCAAAGCCAGAATGGCGTGGTGAAATGGATCGATGATGGCGCTCACCACCTTGGGCGCATCCGGACCGGCAGCGTGGAATCGCGCCACATCGCCGCCGGCGAGGAAGGCCCGCCCCTCCCCCGAGAGGACCACGACGCGCACGGTCTCGTCCCGACTCACCTTGTCCACGGCCGCCGCGAGGGCCAGCACCGAGGCCTCGTCCAGCGCATTCAACACGTGCGGACGGTTGAACCGGATGCGAGCGGTCCCGTCCGCGATGTCGAGGCGGACCGGGCTGTTCTCGGGGGTCATGGGCGTTCCTCGCGCGATTCTTGAGCGGCCGCGGGGGACGCGGTCCATGCCGCCAAGCTGCCAAAGGTATCAACGCGCAGCAAGCCGGGCCGGCGCTCCGGAACGGAGCACCTTTTAAGTCTACTAATTCAGTCGAATTTACAATGTCGTGTGTGGGTTATTTCCCTATTGCGCATCAAAACGCGGTAATTTAGATTAAGACATAAGTTTTCTGGATAATTAGCGCTCTCCCGCTGTGAGTTGGGAATATGGGCGCACGGAGATCGCCATGACCTCGCCTTTGCAGCGCAAGCTGAAGATCGCCGGCCCCACCGTCGTCACCGCCAACCGGCTCGCCGATGGCGCAGTCGTGTGGCTGAGCGCCACGGGCGGCTGGACCGACCGCATCGGAACTGCGGCCGTGGGCGCCACCAGCGATGAAGTGCTGCGCCTGCTCGACATCGCCCATGGCGATGAGAATACCGCCGTGGGCGCCTACCCGGCCCCGGTCCGCATCGGTGCGGACGGCAGGATCGAGCCGGCGAACCTGCGCGAGCGCATCCGCGCGGGCGGCCCCACCGTGGCGCTGCCCACCGGTGTCCTCCCGGCGGCTGCCGCCAAAGCCGCCTGACGCCCGTTCCCCGCGCCTGCCGATATCGAGCCCCGAGCCCCATCATGTATGTCTATGACGAGTTCGATCGCGCCTTTCTTCAGGAGCGCGTCGCCGAGTTCCGCGACCAGGTGGAACGCCGCCTCGCGGGCGAGCTGAACGAGGAGGAGTTCAAGCCGCTCCGTCTCATGAACGGCGTCTATCTCCAGCTCCACGCCTACATGCTCCGGGTGTGCATTCCCTACGGCACCCTCTCCGCGCGCCAGTTGCGCGCGATGGCGGCGGTCGCTCGCAAGTACGACCGGGGCTACGGCCATTTCACCACGCGGCAGAACATCCAGTTCAACTGGATCAAGCTCGCCGAGCTGCCGGATGCCATGGCCGACCTCGCCGAGGTGGGCATCCACGGCATCCAGACCTCCGGCAACTGCATCCGCAACACCACCACCGACCCGTGGGCCGGCGCCGCCGCCGACGAGGTGGAGGACCCGCGCCTCTATGCCGAGGTGATCCGCCAGTGGTCCACGCTGCACCCGGAATTCACCTACCTGCCCCGCAAGTTCAAGATCGCCATTACCGCCGCCAAGCACGACCGTGCGGCGATCCGCGTGCATGACGTCGGCCTGCGCCTCTACAAGCGCGACGGCAAGACCGGCTTCGAGGTGAGCGTGGGCGGCGGGCTCGGGCGCTCGCCCTATATCGGCAAGACCATCCGCGACTTCCTGCCCGAGGAGGACCTGCTCTCTTATCTGGAAGCGATCCTGCGCACCTACAATCTCGGCGGCCGACGCGACAACATCTACAAGGCGCGCATCAAGATCCAGGTGCACGAGATGGGCGCCGAGGCCTTCGCGCAGAAGGTCGAGGCCGAATGGGCCGAGATCCGCGACGGCGCGCTGAAGCTGGACAAGGCGGCGCTCGACGCCATCCGCGACCGCTTCCTCAATCCGGCGCTGGAAGATCTGGAAGACGCCCCGGCCGTGCTCGCCACGGCGCTGGCCGATTCCGATTTCGCCCGGTGGCACGCCAATTCCGTCGCCCCGCACAAGGCGAAGGGCCATGCCATCGTCACCCTGTCGCTGAAGCCCGTGGGCGCCCCGCCCGGCGACGCGACGGCGGACCAGATGGACGCCATCGCCGACCTCGCGGACCAGTACGCCTATGGCGAGATCCGCGTCGCCCACGAGCAGAACCTCACCTTCCCCTATGTGCGCCAGAAGGACCTTCCGGCCCTGTGGGCGAAGCTGAAGGCCATCGGCGTCGCCACCCCCAATGTCGGGCTCATCTCCGACATCATCGCCTGCCCCGGCCTTGATTACTGCTCGCTGGCCAATGCGCGCTCCATTCCGGTCGCGCAGAAGCTCACCGAGCGGTTTGCGGACGATGCCCGCATCGCCGACATCGGCCGGCTGCACCTCAACATTTCCGGCTGCATCAATGCCTGCGGCCACCACCATGTGGGCCACATCGGCATCCTCGGGGTGGAGAAGAAGGACGAGGAGTTCTTCCAGATCACCCTCGGCGGCAAGGGCAATTCCAAGGCCCGCATCGGCGAGCTGATTGGTCCCGCCGTGTCCGAGGGCGAGGTGGTGGACGTGGTGGAGCGGCTCGTCGAGACCTATCTCGACCTGCGCACCTCGCCCGCCGAGACCTTCATCGCCGCGGTCCAGCGGCTCGGCACCGACCCCTTCAAGGAGCGCGCCTATGCCCCTCGTTAAGAACGGCGCGCCCACCGAGGACCTGTTCACCGCCATCGCCGACGACGCGGCCCTGCCCGACGGGCCGGTGCTGGTCTCCGCCGAGCGCTTCCTGAAGGAGGCAGACACCCTCGTCGCGCGCAACGGCGAGATCGGCGTGCTGTGGCCAAACGCCCGGGACGTGGCGGAGCTGAAGCCCTACCTTTCCCGCCTCTCCGTGGTGGCGCTGAACTTCCCAAAGTTCCGCGACGGCCGCGCCTACAGCCAGGCGCGCCTGCTGCGCGAGCGTTACGGCTTCAAGGGCGAGCTGCGGGCGGTGGGCAACGTGCTGCGTGACCAGGCGCTGATGATGGCCCGCGCCGGCTTCGATGCCTTCGCCTTCGAGAAGGCGGCGGATGCCGAGGCCTTCAACACGGCGCTCGCCACCTATTCCCATTTCTACCAGCCGACCGGCGACGGGCGGGCCACGGCCCGGGACGTGCGGGTCGCGCATGCGGGCGTTTCGCCCGTGGAGGGATGACCCGAGATGAACGCCCTTGAGCGGGCCGCTCCCCGCCTCGACATCGACGCGCTGAATGCGCGGCTGGAAAACGCCTCGCCGCTGGACGTCATCGCCGCCGGCCTCGCTGCCTTTCCCGGCCGCATCGCCGCCGTGTCCTCCTTCGGCACCGAATCGGCCGTGCTGCTGCACATGATCGCGCAGGTGGATCAGGCGACGCCTATCCTCTTTCTCGACACCGGCCACCTGTTCGAGGAAACGCTGGCCTATCGCGACACGCTGGCCGGCCATCTCGGCCTCACCAACGTGCAGACCTTCTCGCCCGATCCCGCAGCGCTCGCCGCGCGCGATCCGGAGCGGGGACTGTGGTCCGACAATGCGGACGCCTGCTGCGCCCTGCGCAAGGTGGAGCCGCTGGCCCGCGCCCTCGCGCCCTATGGCGCGTGGTTCAATGGCCGCAAGCGCTACCAGGCGTCCACCCGCACGGCGATCGGCCTGGTGGAACAGGACGGGGAGCGGGTGAAGTTCAATCCCCTCGCCGCCATGGGCCGGGAGGAACTCGTCGGCTACATGGACGCCCACGGCCTGCCGCGGCACCCGCTGGAAAAGCACGGCTTCGCCTCCATCGGCTGCATGCCCTGCACCTCCCGCGTCCAGCCGGGCGAGGACCCGCGCGCCGGCCGCTGGCGGGGCAAGGCCAAGACCGAATGCGGTATCCATTTTGGCGAGGGCATTTGAATTTAATTCCATAGAACTTGTGATATATGGGTTGACCAGTCGTCAGGCGGCTGCGATTGTTCGCTATATCGAACGATTGATCTGATTGACGAACGAACTCGCCGGAGGTCTTCCCATGTCGTCTCGCCGCACGTTCCTGCGCGCCGGCCTTGCCGCCGCCACCGCGCTCGTGCTTTCGGCCGGCGCCGTCGCCGCAGCCGACATCACGCTGCTGAACGTCTCCTACGACCCCACCCGCGAGCTGTATGTGGACGTGAACAAGGCGTTCGCGGCCGAGTGGGCGAAGGCGCACCCCGGCGACACGGTGAAGATCAACCAGTCGCACGGCGGCTCCGGCAAGCAGGCGCGCTCCGTCATCGACGGCCTCGAGGCGGATGTGGTGACGCTGGCCCTCGCCTACGACATCGACGCCATCGCCGAGAGGGGCTACCTCGCCAAGGACTGGCAGAAGCGCCTACCGGATAACGCCTCGCCCTACACCTCCACCATCGTCTTCCTCGTCCGCAAGGGGAACCCGAAGGGCATCAAGGATTGGGACGATCTGGTGAAGCCCGGCATCAAGGTCGTCACCCCCAACCCGAAGACCTCCGGCGGCGCCCGCTGGAACTATCTCGGCGCCTGGGGCTATGCCCTGAAGAAGAACGGCGGCGACGAGGCCAAGGCCAAGGACTTCGTGAAGGCGCTCTACAAGAACGCCCCCGTGCTCGACACCGGCGCCCGCGGCTCCACCGTTACCTTTGTGGAGCGCAACATCGGCGACGTGCTCATCGCCTGGGAGAACGAGGCCTATCTCTCGGTGAACGAACTCGGCCCCGACAAGTTCGACATCATCACCCCCTCCGTCTCCATCCTCGCCGAGCCGCCCGTGGCGGTGGTGGACAAGGTGGTGGACAAGAAGGGCACCCGCGCCATCTCGGAAGCCTACCTGAAGTTCCTCTACACCCCGGCCGGCCAGGAGATCGCGGCGAAGAACTATTACCGCCCCCGCGACGAGCAGGTGGCCGCCAAGTACAAGGACAAGTTCGCCAAGGTGGACCTCTTTACCATCGATCAGGTGTTCGGCGGCTGGCAGAAGGCGCAGAAGACCCACTTTTCCGACGGCGGCGTGTTCGACCAGATCACCGGCAACTGATCCGCCCCTCAATCCACCCTGCGGCCGCCGCCCTCGGGAGCCTTCCTGACGGCGGTGGCCGCGGCCTTTAGAGCGAGCGACGCAGAAGCGTCGCCGGACTATAAACCTTCCATGAGCGCCTCATCGTCCCGCCTCAGATTCCGGCAGCCGAGCGTGATCCCCGGCTTCGGCCTCACGCTGGGCCTTACCCTGACGTGGCTGGGGCTCATCGTCCTGCTGCCGCTGTCGGCGCTGTTCATCAAGACGAGCGAGCTGTCGCTGGAGCGCTTCATCGCCATCGTCACGGCGACGCGCACGCTCCATGCGCTGCAGGTGTCGTTCGGCCTCGCCTTTGCCGCCGCGCTGGTCAACATGGTGTTCGGCGCCATCGTGGTGTGGGTGCTGGTGCGCTACGACTTCCCCGGCAAGAAGATCGTCGACGCGCTCATCGACATCCCCTTCGCGCTGCCCACGGCCGTGGCCGGCATCGCGCTGACCTCGCTCTATGCGGAGAACGGCTGGGTCGGCTCGCTGCTCGCGCCGCTGGGCATCCAGGTGTCGTTCACGCCGCTCGGCATCCTCGTCGCCCTCGTCTTCATCGGCCTGCCGTTCGTGGTGCGGACCGTGCAGCCGGTGCTGGCGGACCTCGACCAGGAGTTGGAGGACGCCGCCGCGAGCCTCGGCGCCACGCGTGGCCAGACCCTCGTGCGGGTGGTGCTGCCCTCGGTATGGCCGGCGCTGCTCACCGGCTTCGCCCTCGCCTTCGCGCGGGCGGTGGGCGAATACGGCTCCGTCATCTTCATCGCCGGCAACCTGCCCGGCATTTCCGAGATCGCGCCGCTGCTCATCGTCATCCGGCTGGAGGAGTTCCGCTATGCGGACGCGACCGCCATCGCCACGGTAATGCTGGTCGCCTCCTTCGTCCTGCTGCTCATCATCAACCGCCTCCAGCGCTGGGCGGAGCTGCGCGGGAGCAAGCACGGATGAACGCCCTCGACCAGACGTCGGGTCATACCGTCGCCCACGGCGCCAGTGAGGGCCTGCCCTCCGCGCTGGAGCAGTCCCACACCTATGCGACGCACCGCGGCCGGCCGGTGCGCACCGAGCCGCGGGCCGTGCGCATCGTCCTGACGGTAATCGCCCTCGCCTTCGTCGGCCTGTTCATCGGCCTGCCGCTGGTGACGGTGTTCTACGAAGCCTTCAAGCGCGGCTGGCAGGCCTATGTTGCGGCGTTGGTGGCCCCCGATGCGCTGGCCGCGATCCAGCTCACCCTCATCGTCGCGGCCATCTCGGTGGTGGCGAACCTGCTGTTCGGGCTCGTGGCGGCATGGTCCATCGCCAAGTTCGAGTTTCCCGGCAAGACCTTCCTCATCACCCTCATCGACCTGCCCTTCTCGGTCTCGCCTGTCGTGGCGGGCCTCGTCTATGTGCTGCTGTTCGGCTCGCAGGGCCTGTTCGCCGCATACCTGCAGGCGTGGGACATCAAGATCATCTTCGCGCTGCCGGGCATCGTGCTCGCCACCATCTTCGTCACCTTCCCCTTCGTGGCGCGCGAACTGATCCCCCTGATGCAGGAGCAGGGCACGGCGGAGGAAGAAGCGGCCATCTCGCTCGGCGCCTCGGGCCTCTCCACCTTCTTCCGGGTGACGCTGCCCAACGTGAAATGGGCGCTGCTCTACGGCGTGCTGCTGTGCAATGCGCGCGCCATGGGTGAATTCGGCGCGGTCTCGGTGGTGTCCGGCCATGTGCGCGGGCTCACCAACACCATGCCGCTGCACATCGAAATTCTCTATAACGAGTACCAGTTCGTCGCCTCCTTCGCGGTGGCGTCCCTGCTGGCGCTGCTGGCGCTCGTGACGCTCATCGCCAAGACCATTCTCGAACACCGCCTCGCCGAGGAAGACAGATGACCATCGACGTCGTCGGCGTCACCAAGCGCTTCAAGACCTTTGCCGCGCTCGACAATGTGAGCCTCACCATCCGCACCGGCGAGCTGGTTGCCCTGCTCGGCCCCTCGGGCTCGGGCAAGACCACGCTCCTGCGCATCATCGCCGGCCTCGAATGGCCGGATTCCGGCGAGGTCCGGTTCGACGGCGAGGATGCGCTCTCCCGCTCCGTGCGCGAGCGCAATGTGGGCTTTGTGTTCCAGCACTATGCATTGTTCCGGCACATGAACGTGTTCGAGAATGTGGCCTTCGGCCTGCGCGTGCGCCGGGGCGCGGACAAGCTGCCCGAGGCCGCCATCCGCGCGAAGGTCAACGAGCTGCTGCACCTCGTGCAGATCGACTGGCTGGCCGAGCGCTATCCCGCCCAGCTTTCCGGCGGCCAGCGCCAGCGCGTGGCGCTCGCCCGCGCGCTCGCCATCTCCCCCAAGGTGCTGCTGCTGGACGAGCCGTTCGGCGCGCTCGATGCGAAGGTTCGCAAGGAGCTGCGCCGCTGGCTGCGCCACCTGCACGAGGAACTGCCCGTCACCTCCGTGCTCGTCACCCACGACCAGGAAGAGGCGCTGGAGCTGGCCGACCGGGTGGTGGTGATGGGGCATGGCAAGATCGAGCAGGTGGGTTCGCCCGGCGAGGTCTATGACAATCCGGCCACCGCCTTCGTGCACGACTTCATCGGCGAGACCATCGCGCTGCCCGGCGAGGTGAAGGGCGGCGCCCTCTATCTCGGCGGCCGTGCGCTGGGGCTCGATCCGCAAGGCGTGGCAGACGGGCCGGCCCGCATCCTCGCCCGGCCCCACGACGTGGACCTCGCAGATCCGTCGGCGAGCGCCATCTCCGGCAAGGTGCTCTCGGTGCGCACCTTCGGCCCCACCCGCCGCGCCGACGTGCAGCTCAACGGCAGCGCCGGCCCGGTGGTGGTGGAAGCCGCCGTGCCCCACGGCCAGGACCTCGCGCCGGGCACCGAGGTCGGCCTCAAGCCGCGGCGCTACAAGGTGTTCGCCGCCTGAGCAGGCGGCCGTGGCACGTTTTCGCCATCACCGCGTGGTGACGTACCGTGCATGGGGCGCGCAATCGCGCCCCGCTGACCGGAGTTTGCCGCCGTGCCGCCGTTCGTCGTCGTTGCTCTGGGCGCCCTCGGCGCCGTGGCGCTTGCAAAGCTGATCTCGTCGGAAACGCGGCGCGTCAACGAGGCGCTGGACCGCCGCCGCAAGGCGGAGGCCGGCGACCTGAAGACGGTGCGGCTGGAGCGCGACCCAGCCACCGGCGAATACCGCCCGCGCGGCTGACACGCCGCGCCGTCATCCTGTCCTGATCTGAGGTCAATCCCGCGAGGGCGCGCAGGCCGCGGCCGGCTGGCAAGTCCCGGTGGCGCGCGAACCCGTGGCGAGTCCGACGACACCGGTCTTCCGGTCGTCCCGCGCCGCGCGCCGCGCCGCTCGGCTCTTCGCGTGCTCGCGCTGGATGGCGTAGAGGCCCGCCCCCACCACCAGCGCCATGCCGACGCTGGTCCAGGCATCCGGCAGATCCCCGAACACGAAATAGCCGGAGATGAGCGCCCCGAACACCAAGAGGTAGCGCATGGGCGAGAGCGAGGCGATGGGCGCGTTGCGGAAGGCGAACACCAGCAGCAGCGTGCCGCCGCCGAACGACACGGCGGACGCGACCACATAGGCGAGCACCGGGGTCGAAGGCACCTTCCAGCTCTCGAAGGGCGCGATCAGAGTCGCGGCGAGGCAGAAGACGACCGAGCCGGTGAGGCCCACCACCGCGCCGGGAATCTCCGGCCCGATGCTGCGGGTGGAAATGTCCCGCGCCGCGCCGGTGAAGGCGGCCATGAGCGGCAGCAGGGCGATGAGGCTGAAGGTGGCCGGATCCGGCCGCGTCACGATCACCGCGCCGCAGAAGCCGATGATGATGGCCGACCAGCTGCGCCAGCCCACCTTCTCGCCCAGGAGCGGCACGGCCAGGGCGGTCGTGATGAGCGGCGTCGCCATGTAGATGGTGGTGGTGGACGCGATGGGCATGGCCGCCAGCGCGGCGACGTAGACGAAGGTGGTGACGGTATCGAGCGAGGAGCGCACCAGCACGCTGCGGCGGAACATGTGGCGTAGCGCGAGGAGATCACCGGACGCCACGATGAGGCCGAGGAACAGGAAGCTCACCATCACGGTGCGCAGGCCGAGGCCCTCGCTGAGGGGCACCTCGCGCAGCGCAAGCTTCATGAAGGTGTCGTTGGTGATGAACAGGGCCATGGAGCCAACCATGGCGACGAGGCCCTTCACCGCCGAGACCGGCACATGGGCGACAGGCCGCTGCGCGGCAGCCTGGATGCTCATGCCGTTGCTCCTGCGCCGGAAAAGCGAAGGGAACGAACGATGGCGCCGGCGCAATCCCGGGGCAGTGTCACGTCAAACCTCGTAGATGTCGGGCGTCGCGGTGCGCGCCAAAACCGGCTTCAGGCCGTTGATTGATCTTCTGGGCCAGATGTAGCTGATTTCGGGTAAAGACGCCCTGCGCTTTGCGCCGGCTCTCGCGCGCGAGCCCCCCGCCTGCGGCATGGCCCGGCCACGCCTTCGC
Organism: Xanthobacter aminoxidans; assembly: GCF_043193615.1. Classification (NCBI taxonomy): domain Bacteria; kingdom Pseudomonadati; phylum Pseudomonadota; class Alphaproteobacteria; order Hyphomicrobiales; family Xanthobacteraceae; genus Xanthobacter; species Xanthobacter aminoxidans. The sequence goes on from NZ_JBAFUS010000001.1 coordinate 1,612,707, forward strand.
CTCAATCTCCGGGCCGCGCGCCGCCCCGCTTCAGCCGCCGGTGGTGCTCATGTGCCGCCCAACCGCCGGCTGGCGGGTCTTGCGGTCGATCACGAAGTCATGGCCCTTGGGCTTGCGGAAAATGGCGTCGTCGATGGCCCGGTGCAGCAGGGCATCGTCGGAGGAGGCGCGCAGCGGCGCCCGCAGGTCCGCCGCGTCCTCCTGGCCGAGGCACATGTAGAGCGTGCCGGTGCAGGTCACGCGCACCCGGTTGCAGCCCTCGCAGAAATTGTGCGTCAGCGGCGTGATGAAGCCCAGCCGTCCGCCGGTCTCCTTCACCTCCACATAGCGGGCGGGGCCGCCGGTGCGATAGGCGATGTCGGTGAGGGTGAAACGCTCGGCGAGCTGCTCGCGCACGGCGGAGAGCGGCAGATACTGGTCCACCCGCTCCTCGCCCACCTCGCCAAGGGGCATCACCTCGATGAGGGAGAGGTCGTGGCCCTCGCCGTGGGCCCACTCCATCATGGAGGCGATTTCGTGCTCGTTCACGTCCTTGAGCGCGACGGCATTGATCTTCACCCGGATGCCGGCCGCCTGCGCGGCCTTCACGCCCTCCAGCACGCGGGCGAGATCGCCCCAGCGGGTGATGGCGCGGAACTTCGCCGGGTCCAGCGTGTCGATGGAAACGTTGATGCGCTTCACCCCGCAAGCGGCGAGGTCCGCCGCGTGGCGGGCGAGCTGGGAGCCGTTGGTGGTGACAGTCAGTTCGTCCAGCCGGCCGCTTTCCATGTGGCGGGAGAGGCTGCGGAACAGGGTCATCACGTCCCGCCGCACCAGAGGCTCGCCGCCGGTGAGGCGCAGCTTGCGCACGCCGCGCAGCACGAAGGCGCTGCACAGGCGGTCCAGCTCCTCGAGCGACAGGAGATCCTGCTTGGGCAGGAAGGTCATGTGCTCGGACATGCAATACACGCAGCGGAAGTCGCAGCGATCGGTGACGGAGACGCGCAGATAGGTGACGGCGCGGCCGAACGTATCCACGAGCGGGCCGGCCTGCTGTGCGGCGGCGACACCCGGACGGTCGATCAGATCCCTGGGAAGATCACTCACCACACCACTCCCGCAGCAGCCTTGCGTCTCCCGCGCCTTTCCCCGTCCGCCGGCTTGGGCCGGTCTTGAGGCAAGCCCAGCGCCCCGGATGCGGCAGACGGCGGGCTTCGACGCTCGCCCTATATATCGTATGCAAGAGGAAGATGGATAGGGCCGCCGCCCGAACACGATGCCGTGTGAAATCAAAAGGCTCGGCCTTTCGCCCGATCGAAAAAGGACATCACGAAATGGCTCCCGCGTCTGCCCCCGCCGCCGCCCCCTGGCCCACCGAGCTGCGCGTCATCGATGATCGCCACACGCTCTCCGTGACCTTCGAGGACGGGGCGAAATTCACCCTCCCCGCCGAGTATCTGAGGGTGGAAAGCCCCTCCGCCGAGGTGCAGGGCCACCAGCCGGAGGAGAAGATCACGGTGCCCGGCAAGCGGCAGGTGCGCATCGCGCAGGTGGAGCCGGTGGGCAATTACGCCGTCCGCCTCATCTTCGACGACGGTCACGGCACTGGCCTCTACACCTGGGACCTGCTCTACAGCTACGGCGTGAACCAGGAGCAGAAGTTCAGCGCCTATCTCAAGGCGCTGGAGGCGCAGGGGCTCGCGCGCGGGTGAAAGCCGCCCGCACGATGCCGTGAGCGCGTAACCCGCGCGCGCCGCGACACGAAGGAGGACCGGGAGCGCCCGGTGGAAGCCTCATGCGGGCGGCATCCCGCAGGAGCCCCGCGCCATGGCCGAAACCCCGTCCGCCGCCTCGCCACCCGCGCGCGAGCCGCGCCGTTCACCGCACACGAAGTGGACTGCCCTCGCCGCGGGCGCGGCCGTTCTGGCGCTCCTTTCGGGCGGCCCCGCCGCCGCCGAGCCGCGCCAGAAGCTCACGGTGGTGGAGCTGTTCACCAGCCAGGGCTGCTCCTCCTGTCCGCCGGCGGACGCCAACCTGATCGCTCTCACCCGCCGCCCGGACGTGCTCGCCCTGAGCTTCAGCGTGACCTACTGGGACCGCCTCGGCTGGCGCGACACCTTCGGCAAGCCCGAATTCACCCAGCGCCAATACACCTACGAGCCCAGCCTCGGTGAGCATGGGCCGTTCACGCCGCAGATGGTGGTGAATGGCCGCCTCAGCCGCGTCGGCTACAGCCTGTCGGACATCGAGCGGGCGATCTCCGCCGCCGGTCCCGTCGTCGGCCCCGAAGTCGTGATCGGCGCGCACGAGGTGGCGATCGGGTCGGGGACCGCCCCCGCCGCAGCCGCGGACGTGTGGCTCGCGGAATACGAGCCGGGCGTCATCGAGGTGCCCGTCCGACGCGGCGAGAATGCCGGCCGCACCCTGCCCCACGCCCGCGTGGTGCGACGCCTGGAGCGGCTCGGCGGCTGGACCGGCACGCGCGCCCATTACCCCCGGCCGGAAGCCGCGCCGGGCCTGCGCACCGCCATCCTCGTACAGGCGCCGGCCGGCGGACCCATCCTCGCCGCCGCCACCGAATGAAAACGGGCGGCCCCAAGGCCGCCCGCTGCATCGTTCAGACCGGAAAACCGCGCCTCACTTCACCCGTTCGAGGATGGAGACATAGTTGGCCACGGCGGCGCCGCCCATGTTGAAGACGCCGGCCACCTTGGCCCCGTCGATCTGCATGTCGCCGGCCTCGCCCATGAGCTGCATGGCCGAGAGGACGTGCATGGAGACGCCGGTGGCGCCGATGGGGTGGCCCTTGGACTTCAGGCCGCCGGAGGCGTTCACCGGCAGCTTGCCGGTCTTCTCGGTGATGCCTTCGCGCACCACCTTGTAGGCTTCCCCGGGCTTGGCGAGGCCCATGGCCTCGTACTCGATCAGCTCGGCCACGGTGAAGCAGTCGTGGGTCTCGACGAGGCTGAGATCGTCCAGCGTCAGGCCGGCCTTCTCCAGCGCCTTGGCCCAGGCGCGGCGGGCGCCCTCGAAGGCGATGGGATCGCGGCGCGACAGCGGCAGGATGTCGTTGACGTGGGCGCGCGCGCGGAAGGTGATGGCGCGGCCGAGCGTCTCCGCCACGTCCGCCGAGGCGATCACCAGCGCCGCGGCGCCGTCGGAGACCAGCGAGCAGTCCGTGCGGCGCAGGGGGCCGGCCACGTAGGGGTTCTTCTCCGAAATGGTGTTGCAGAACTCGAAGCCGAAATCCTTGCGCATCTGCGCATAGGGATTGGAAACGCCGTTCTTGTGGTTCTTGGCGGCGATGCGGGCGAGCTCTTCCGAGCGGTCGCCGTAACGCTGGAAATAGGTCTGCGCGATGCGGCCGAACACGCCGGCAAAGCCGCCTTCGATGTCCGCCTCTTCCTTGCGGTAGGAGGCATTGAGCAGGATGTCGCCGACCTCAGCGGTGGGCTTGGCCGTCATCTTCTCGGCGCCGACCACGAGGGCGATGCGGCCCTGCCCGCTCTCGATGTAATTGAGCGCGGAATGGATGGCGGCGGAGCCGGTGGCGCAGGCGTTCTCCACGCGCACCGCCGGTACATGGGCCAGTTCAGGCACGGAGAGGGCCGGCATGGCGCCCTGGAAATCCTGCTTCTGGAAGCCGGCGTTGAACACGCCCACGTGGATCGAATCCACATCCTGCGGGGAGAGGCCCGCATGCTCGATGGCAGCGCCGGCCACCCGGCTCATCAGGGCCTCGGTGTCCGCATCCTCGAGCTTGCCGAATGGCGAGTGCGCCCAGCCTACGATGGCGGCCTTGCTGTCCATGTTCGTCTCCCGCGGCGTGACACCGCTCTGGTTTTGATGGCGTTCAGATGGGAATGCGCGGCGCCTTGTGCCACCGCCGCGTGTATCAGGACAAGCCGGCGATGAAACCGTCCGGCATGACGAAAATGTCCTGGGCGGCCGGCGCTGAGGGCAGGCCCGGCATGGTCATGATGTCGCCGGCGAGCGCCACCACGAAGCCCGCTCCGGCGGACAGGCGCACCTCGCGGATGGGCAGGGTGTGGCCCGTGGGCGCGTTGCGCGCGGTGGGATCGGCGGAGAAGGAATACTGCGTCTTCGCCATGCACACCGGCAGGTCACCGAAGCCCGCCAGTTCGTATTCCTTGAGCTTCGCGGTCGCGGCGGAGGAGAAATCGACCCGCTCCGCGCGGTAGATCTCGCGGGCGATAGTCTCGATCTTCTCCCTGAGCGGCAGTTCGGAGGGGTAGAGATATTCGAACTTCGGACGGCGGGCGACGAGGTCGAGGACGGCGCGGGCGAGGTCCATCGCCCCCTCCCCGCCCCGGGCCCAGTGGCCGCAGGGGAAGACATCGACGCCCTCGGGCGCCAGAGCCGCACGCACCGCTTCCAGTTCCTCCGGCGTGTCGCCGGTGAAATGGTTCAGCGCCACCACCACCGGCAGACCGAACTTCTTCAAATTCTCCACGTGCCGCTTGAGGTTGCCGCAGCCGAGCGCCACGGCCGCCGCATCCGGCGTGCCGAGTTCCTTGAGCGGGACGCCGCCATGCATCTTCAGCGCGCGCACCGTCGCCACCACCACCGCAGCCGAGGGCACGAGCCCGGCCTGCCGGCACTTGATGTCGAGGAATTTCTCGGCCCCGAGGTCCGCGCCGAAGCCGGCCTCCGTCACCACCACGTCGGCAAGGCCAAGGGCGGTGCGCGTCGCCATTACCGAATTGCAGCCGTGGGCGATGTTGGCGAACGGGCCGCCGTGCACGAGGGCGGGCGTGCCCTCCAGCGTCTGCACCAGGTTCGGCTGGAACGCGTCCTTGAGCAGCGCCACCATGGCGCCGATGCCGCCGAGCTCCTCCGCGCGCACCATGCGGCGGCCGCGGGTCTGGCCGATCACCATGCGGGACAGGCGCGCCTCCAGATCGGAAAGGCTGTCGGCGAGGCACAGGATGGCCATCACCTCGCTCGCCACCGTGATGTCGAAGCCGTCCTCGCGCGGATAGCCGTTGGCCGGGCCGCCGAGGCCGATGGTGATCTGGCGCAGGGCGCGGTCGTTCAGGTCCATCACCCGCCGCCAGCTGATGCGCCGGGCGTCGAGGTCGAGGGCATTGCCCCAGTGGATGTGATTGTCGATCAGCGCCGACAGCAGGTTGTGGGCGGCGGTGATGGCGTGCAGGTCGCCGGTGAAATGCAGGTTGATGTCCTGCATGGGGATGATCTGCGCCCGCCCGCCGCCGGTGGCGCCGCCCTTGGCGCCGAACACCGGACCGAGAGAGGGCTCGCGCAGGCAGACCGCCGTCCTGGTGCCGAGCCGCGAGAGGGCGTCGCCGAGGCCGATGGTGGTGGTGGTCTTCCCCTCCCCCGCCGGGGTGGGATTGATGGCGGTGACCAGGACCAACTGGCCGCGCGGCCGCGATTCGGCCTCGGCCACGAAATCGAGGCTGATCTTCCCCTTGTGCGGACCGTAGCGATAGAGCGCGTCCGCCGGAATGCCGAGGTCCGCCGCCACATCCTCTATGGGGCGCGGCGTGACGCTCGCGGCGATGGCCGCATCGGATGTGGGATCGAGCGGTCGAGCGCTTCTGTCATGCATGGATTGGTTCCCGAACGGGCGCCGACCCTAGCTGCTCGGCCCGCGGCTGAAAAGCGCGGGCCGGGGCAAAATTGCCTTGCTTCGACGCTTCAGAAGGTGCCGAAGCGCCATTTCGGGGAGATTCAGGCGGCCTCAGCCGCCTTTCTGCTGCTCCTCGGCCTTGCTGACCGGCGGCGGCTGATCGACCGAATCAAGACCCTTGTCGATCTTCTGCACGATCTTGGCGAGGTCGTCCGGCTCGGGCTTCAGGTCGCGCGCGTGGTTCCACTGGAACCCCGCCTCGAGCTTGCGGCCCACCTTCCAGTAGGCATCGCCCAGGTGGTCGTTGATGACCGGGTCCTGTGGCATCAGTTCGATGGCGCGCTCAAGCTGCACCACGGCGTCCTCGTAGCGCCCGGTGCGATAGTAGGCCCAGCCGAGGCTGTCCACGATGGGCCCGTCGTCGGGCCGCAGCTTGGCCGCCTTGCGGATCATGTCGAGGCCCTGGTCCAGGTTGGTGCCCTGGTCCACCCACGAATAGCCGAGATAGTTCAGCACATGGGGCTGGTCGGGGTTGAGCTCCAGCGCCTTCTTCAGGTCCGCCTCGGCGGCCGGCCAGTTTTTCGAGCGCTCGTTGCACACGCCGCGGAAGTAGAACAGGGCCCAGTTGCCACGCGTGGGCTGCGGGATGAGGGCAATCGCCTTGGAATAGGTACCCGCGCACTCGGAGAACATCTTGCGCGTCTGCTGGATCTTGCCCAGCGCGATGATCGCCTCGATGTCCTTGGGATCGGCGGCGATCATCTTCTCGAGCTGCTTGCGGGCCTCATTGTAATGGTCCGTGGCGTCGAGGTTGACGGCCAGCTGCACCTGCGCGTTGCGCTTCAGCGGAGAGGAGTCCGGCACGGTCTCGTAGACCTCGATGGCCTTCGCCGGCTGCTTCAGCTGCTCGTAGAGGTCGGCCAGCGTCAGGCTGGCGAAGGGGTGCTCGGGATAGAGCCAGATGGCGAGCTGGAGATAGACGAGGGCGAGGTCTTCCCCGCCCTGCCGTCCGAGTGTCGCGCCGAGGCCATAGAGCACCTCGGAGGAGCCCTCCTGTGCGGTCTTCACCAGCGGCGGCAGCTGCTTTCCGGCCTTCAGCTCCTTGATGGCCGCAAGCACGATGGGGTGGTTCGGCAGTTGCTTGTCGAACGCAGCGTAAGCGGCGAGCGCCGCCTCGGTATTGTCGTTGCGCGAGGCCCAGCGGGCATAGGCATCGATGGCGCGCAGGGAGCCGGGATCGGCCTTCATGGCCGCCTCAAGACGGCGCCCGGCCTCCTTCTTCTGCCCGGCGGCGTCGAGGATGAGGCCGGCGTGCAGCTCCTTCATGGGCGCGTACCAGTCCGGCCCCTCAAGCCGGTCGATCAGTTCCACCGCGCCCTTGGTGTTGCCGGAGCCGAAGAAGGTCCAGGCGGCGAGCAGCGTGGCCGTGAGATCGCCGATGGGACCGCGCACCGAAAGCGCGAGGTTGGTGCGCGCCGTCTGATAATGGGCCTTCTTGATGGAGCGCACGGCGAGCGCGAGGCGGGCGACGCGATGGGTGCGGTCGATCTTCACCAGACGATCGGCGAGCTTCATCGCGTCGTCGATCTGGCCGTCCATGAGCATGGCGAAGAAGGTCCGTTCCAGGATCTCCTCGTTGCGCGCATCGAGCTTCATCAGGTTGCGCAGATAGACGACGGCCGCGTCCTGGTCGCGCTCGGTGCTCGCCAGCCGGGCGGCGAGGTAGTTACCCGCGAGCGAGGTATCGAAGTCAGGCACGGCCTCGGCCCGGGCGAGGCCCGGCGACAGAGTGAGCACCGCAGCAAGGCCGGCCGCCAGGGCCGCGGAGAAGGTGGGGCGTCGTGTCGTCACCGATGATCTGTCCTGAAAGCCGGGCCCTGCGGGCGTGGTAACGCGAAATCCAAACGGGGCGAGATGGCGTGAGGATGGCGGCTTTCCTGTGGCACCGCAAGTTACGTGGGAGTCATGAATCACCGGTGTTCGCGAGGGCCGGTTGCGGCGACGTGTGCGGCGCGGCATAAGCCGCCGTATGGAAACCTTGCGGACGCGCGCTCCGGCGAAGATCAACCTGACCTTGCGCATCGTCCGGCGGCGCACGGATGGGTTTCACGATCTCGCGAGTCTCGTGGTCTTTTCCGGCGCGGCAGATCTCCTCTCGCTCACGCCTGACGCTGCGCTATCGCTTGCCGTGAAGGGGCGTACCGCCGCGGCAGCAGGACCGGATGCGGACAATCTGGTGCTGCGCGCGGCGCGCGCCTTCGCCGCCGAGGTGCCGGGGGCGCGGCTCGGTGCCTTCCTTCTGGAAAAGCGGCTGCCGGTGGCGGCGGGGCTCGGCGGCGGCTCGTCCGATGCCGCTGCGGCACTACGCTTGCTGGGCCGCCTCAACGGCCTCGCCCCCGATGACCCGCGCCTGTTCGCCGCAGCCCGCGCCACGGGGTCCGACGTCCCGGTGTGCCTCGATCCGCGCGCGCGGCTGATGGAAGGGGTCGGCGATGTGCTCTCCCCGCCCCTCGCCTTGCCGCCGCTCGCCGGAGTGCTGGTGAATTGCGGCGTGGCGGTGCCCACGGCCGCCGTGTTCCGCCAGCTCGGGCTTTCGCCCGGCGCGGCATTCGACGGGCCGTCCCTGCCTGCCGTTTTGCCCTCTGGCCGGGCGGAGCTGATGGCCGCCATCGCCGCCGTGCCCAACGATCTGGAGCCACCGGCCGTGGCCGTCGCGCCGAAGATCGCCGAGGTCATCGACCGCCTTGCGGCCCAACCGGAGGCGCGGCTGGTGCGCATGTCCGGCTCGGGCGCCACGGTCTTCGCCCTGACGGACGATTGCCGCGCGGCCGCGGCGCTGGCACGGCGGGTGCTTGCCGCACAGCCGGACTGGTGGGTGAAGCCCACCATCCTGCGATGACGGTTCGGAGAGGGTGAAAACCATGGCGCTGCCGCTGTCGACGCTCATCGCCTTCGTGGTCGCCGCCTTCTGCGAGATCGCCGGGTGCTTCGCCTTCTGGCAGGTGGTGCGCCATGGCGTGACGCCGCTCTGGCTGCTGGCGGGGCTCGTGAGCCTCGCGGCCTTCGCCTGGGCCCTCACTTTCGTGGATTCGGAGGCCGCCGGGCGCGCGTTCGCCGCGTATGGCGGCATCTACATCATCGCCTCTCTGGCGTGGCTGTGGAGCGTCGAGGGCGTGCGGCCGGACCGCTGGGATGCCGCCGGCGCGCTCATCTGCCTCGCGGGGGCGGCGGTGATCGTGTTCGGCCCGCGCGGGTGAGGCTGCGCGGCACGGGCGCCGGTTGAAGCCCGCGCGGCGTTTGAGTGAAGCACCGCGCCGAAGCAGCCCATCACGCCGAAGGCGGTCCCCCCGGCGCCGGCGCCACCTTCTCCCGCGCCAGCAGGCGCTGGTAGACCCATCCCATGGCCACCAGCACCAGCCCGAGGCCGATGAAGGAGACGGCGCGCAGCACGCCTTCCAGATCCGCCATGTCGGAGAGGAAGACCTTCAGCACGGTCGCCACCATCACCGCGGCCGAGGCGAGGCGCAACGTGCGCGAGCCGCGCCACAGGCCCAGCGCCAGCAGCACCATGCCGAACACCAGCCACGCCGCCGACCACGCATACCATTCGGCGGAGGAGATGGCGTCGCCCGCCAGCACAGGCCCCTGGAACAGGCGGCTCACCTCCAGCGTGACATAGGCGAGCGCAAGCACCCCGGCGATCACCCATCCCGCCGTCCGCACGCGCGGCCGCGTCACGGGCTGGCCGGCCGCGAAAGCCACGGCGAGCCCGGCCGGCAGGGCATAGGCGATGAGGAGATCGTTGAAGACCGGCCCACCCACGGCCTCGCCGGTGGCGAACGGGTTGGTCTCGATGAGGCCGTTGAGCGCGCAGACGGTCGCCGCCGCAGCCACGATGTCCGAGAACAGCCGGTAGAAGCCACGCCCGGTGACATTGGCGAGGCGCGAGAGGCCCACCGCATAGGCGCCATAGACCACTGCCAGCAGTCCGGTCTCGAACAGCCGGGTGCCGACCGCATAGATGTCGCCGCCATGGGCGAGGTGGCGCACTTCGGTCGCCGCCAGCAGCATGGCGAAGATCAGGGCGAGGCATTCATGCACCCGCCGCGCCCAGTCGTCCCTGCTCCTGGCGAGGAAGAAGGCGGCCGCGGCGAATGCCAGCGCCGGCACGCCATAGCCCCACAGCAGCCAGTTGAAGATGGGCGTCGCGCCCGGATCAACGGCAATGGTGGGCAGCCAGACGATGCGGGAGAGCACCACGACGCCCAGCGCCGCCGAGAACTGCCGCAGCCCCGGCAGTGGGCGGATGGTGGAAACCCAAGCGACGCCGCAGGCGGCGAGCGCGAGGCTCACCGTGAGCCAGCCCTTTTCGAGCGCGAAGGTCAGCGCCAGCGACAGGCTCACCACACCGGCCGCGGCGAACACGGTGGCCGCATGGGTGCGCGCCCCCTTCAAGAGCCGCTCGGCACCAAGGGTGAAGAGGAAGGCAAGCGCCAGCGCCAGCGCCGCAAACGGCAGGCTGCGTTCCAGCTCCGTGAGTCGCGCATAGGCGGCGATCAGCATCAGCACCGGGCCGACCGTTCCCGTCACCGCCCAGCCGAGCACGGTGCGGCTGCGCCCGCCCCGCCCGGCGCCCAGCGCACCGGCGGATAGCATCAGTGCGCCCATGGCGAAGGCGAAGACCATGAAATGGCCGATGGAGAGACGCTCCGGCTCGGCCACCGCACCGGCCATGGGGCCGGCCGGCGCGAGGGTGGAGCCGGCATCGGGCGGGAACACCCATTGGGTGAGGATGGCCGGGGCCAGCAGCGCCACCGCGAAGGTCGCGAACGTCATCGGCCGCACCCGCCACGCCAGCGCGAGCACGCCCACGGCGCCAACGACGAACACGGCCAGCGGCCCGGCGGCGACATTCCCGTCCACCGCTGCGGCGGCCATGACGGCAAGCGCACCCACCGCGCCGAGAATGGAGACCGGCTCCGGCCGCTCCCCCGCCTCCGGCCCCCACAGGAAGCCCGGCGCCAGAAGCGCGGCGGTGAGCGCCAGCAGCACGAGGCCGAGCGCGCCGGAAGCCGTCACCGCCTGCGGCACCTCGAAGGCGATGAGGGTGAGCCCCCAGGCCACCATGCCAGCGATGGCGAGGAGCGCGAGCCCCTTCCAGCGGCGGATGCGCGCGACGCCCAGCGCACTCGCCCCGACCACGGCGATGAGCAGAGCCACGCCCCAGGCGTTGGGCGAACTGGTGGTGACGAGGAAGGGCGTCAGCGCCGCGCCGACGAAACCGAGCGCGCCCAGCGCCGGCCCATGCAGCAGGGCCGCCAGCAAAGTGGCGACACCGGTGGCGGCGAGCAGCAGGAAGGCGGCCTGCGGCGGAATGAGATGGTAGAGCTCATAGGCGGCGAAGATGCTGCCGAAGGCGGTCATGGTGCCGGCGGCGGTGAGGATGCTCGGCACATCCGGCACCAGCTCACGCAGGCTGGTGATGGGCGCGGCGGGGTCCTTGCCCTCGCGACGGCGCAGCCATTCGCCGGCACCGAGCAGGAAAAGAGCCAGCAGCAGGCCAAGGCTGACCCGCAAGCCCGGCCCGATCAGATCCTGCTCCACTGCGAAACGCACGAGGAACACGCCGCCCAGCGCCAAGGCGAGGCCGCCGACCCACACCGCCCAACGTGCGCCGACCTTCTCCTCGAAGCCGGCCAGCCGCTCCTTGAGCCTGGCGGCATCGATGGCAGGCGGGGGCGGCGCGGGGGGCGCGGCCGGGGCTTCCGCCTCGGGCGCGGGAAACAGAGGCGACGGCGCAGCGGGCGGCTCGCTTCCCGCATCGATCGGCTCGGGCGGCCGTGCGAGGCGCGCCAGCGGACTTTCCTTCGCCTGCGGCACGGCGGCCGGTGGCGTATGGGTCCAGGCAGGAGCGGACGCAGCGGCCGGCGCCAGCCCTGCTTGAGCCTCCAGCGCCGCGACCCGCGCCTCCAGCACGCGAATGCGGCCCCGGCTCTTCAGCGCCATGATGAAACCCACCAGGGCCATCACCGGAAAGGCGAGAACCACCAGAACAAGAAGCGCCCACTCATCCATCGCGACCAGCCCGGTTGTATCCGGCGCAACCGTAACGTCAGCGCCGCCCCGTGGCTAGACACCTCCGGCTAAGTCCGCACAAGGAAAAGAAAAATCTGAAAGACCATGAGGGCGGTAGGATTGCGCCTCCTGTCGCGGCTCAGGCGGCGAGGAAGGCGAGCCGCGGGTCCGTGCGGCCGGGTGCGATCTCGATGATCTCGGCCGCGACCACGCCCTCGGCGACGAACGGGTCTTCCGCGATCCGGGCCTCGACCTCGGCGCGGGAGGCGGCGGTGGCGAGGATGGCGCCGCCGGCCTTGGGCTCGATGCCGCCCGCGAGCAGGAAGCTTCCCTCGTCGAAGCCCTTCCGGAGCCAGACATTGTGCCCGTCCATCAGGCGCGGAGCGGCAGCACGGTTGGCGGCAAAGCGCAGCAGGACGACGAACATGGTTTCCCCTCTTCAGGCGTGGACGGCGGGATGGCGATGGGCGGCGACGAAGCCGCGCATCTCGGCAACCTCGGCGTCGATGAACGCCTCGTCGCCGATGGAACTGGCGAGCGTCGCCACCCCCTGGCTGCGGGCGAGGAGGTGCATGGCGAGGCGGGCGGCCTCGTCTTCCCCGTGCCCGAGAGCGCGGAACTGGCGCGCGAGCCAGTCGCGGAAAAGCTCGAAGAGCCGCGCGGCGTCGGCGCCGGCGGCATGATCGAGCTTCGCCAGCTCGTTGCAGAGCGTGCCCACCGGGCAGCCGAAACGCATGATCTTGGCGCGATTGGTGATGAGGATGCCGACGAAGCTGAGGATGCGCGCCTCCGCATCGTCTCCCTCGTCTTCCCACTGCGCGAGGAGCTTCCGGGTACGCTCCAGCCGCAGCGCGATAACGGCCGCGAGGATCTCGTCCTTGCTCTTGAAATGATAATAGAAATTGCCGCGCGAGAGCTTCACTGCTGCGGCAATGTCGGCGAACGAAGTGGAGGCGAAGCCGGTCTCGTAGAACAGCCGGTCCGCCGCCTCGACGATGGCGGCGCGGGTGTCGCTCGCAGGCATGGGAACCGCCTAGGTCAATTGTCCTATTTCCAGAATTTGGACGACTGACCTACACCCGTCAAGCGCCGGTCGGGCTATTCCTCACGGAAACGGTTGGTGATGGGATAGCGGCGGTCGCGGCCGAAGTTGCGCCCCGTCACCTTCACCCCCGGCGCGGCCTGACGGCGCTTGTATTCGGCACCGGTGAGCAGGCGCGACACGCGGGCCACGATGGCGGCATCGAAGCCGTCGGCGACGATCTCGTCCACCGAACTCTCGCCCTCCACCAGCCGGGCGAGGATGGTGTCGAGCATCGGATAGGGCGGCAGCGCGTCCGCGTCCGTCTGGCCCTCGCGCAGTTCCGCGCTCGGAGGCTTGTCGATGAGGTGATCGGGGATGACGATGCCGTCCGGCCCCAGCGCCTCGGCCGGCTTCCAGCGGTTGCGCAGGCGGGCGAGGCGCACGACCTCGATCTTGTACAGATCCTTGATGGGATTGAAGCCGCCGTTCATGTCGCCATAGAGCGTGGCATAGCCGGTGGACATCTCCGACTTGTTGCCGGTGGTCAGCACCATGGCGCCGAACTTGTTGGAGACGGACATGAGCAGCGTGCCGCGCACGCGGGCCTGCAAATTCTCCTCCGTCACGTCGCGTTCGGTGCCCGCGAACAGCGGCGCCAGCACCGCTTCCAGCCCCTCCACCGCAGGCCCAATGGGCACGACCTCGTAGCTGACGCCCAGCGCTTCGGCCACGGCTGCGGCGTCCTTGAGGCTGTCTTCCGACGTGAAGCGGTAGGGCAGCATCAGGCAGCGCACCCGCTCCGGCCCCAGCGCATCCACCGCCACGGCCGCGCACAGAGCGGAATCGATGCCGCCCGACAGGCCCAGCACCACGCTGGGGAAGCCATTCTTGTTCACATAGTCCCTGAGGCCGACGACGCAGGCGGCGTAATCAGCCTCGTCGCCCTCCATGGCCTCCACGAGATTGCCGCCGAGGCAGCGCCAGGTGTCCTCGAAGCGCTGCCAGCGGGAGAGGCGGACGCGCTCGACGAAGCCGGGGAACTGCAAGGCAGGGAAGCGGTCGGCGTTGAGGACGAAGGAGGCGCCGTCGAACACCAGTTCGTCCTGCCCGCCCACCTGGTTCACGTAGAGCAGCGGCAGGCGGCTCTCCACCACACGGGCGACGGCGATGTTCTCGCGCTCCGCATAGACCGAGCGGCGATAGGGCGAGCCGTTGGGAACGATGAGGATTTCCGCGCCCGTCTCGGCGAGGCATTCCACCACGTCCGCCCCCCAGATGTCCTCGCAGATGGGCACGCCGAGCCGCACGCCCTTGAACGGGATCGGTCCCGGCAGAGGGCCTGCGGCGAACACGCGCTTCTCGTCGAACACGCCGTAATTGGGCAGATCCACCTTGTGCCGCACGGCGGAGATTTTCCCCTCCTCCAGCAGCAGCACGGAGTTGAAGAGCCGCCCTTCCTCCACCCACGGCGCGCCGATGAGCACGGCCGGGCCGGTGGCGGTCTCGGCGGCGAGCGCCTCCACCGCCTCCTGGCAGGCCGCGAGGAAGGCCGGTTTCAGCACCAGATCCTCGGCCGGATAGCCGGCGATGAAGAGCTCGGGAAACACCACGAGGTCCGCCCCCGCCTCGCCCGCTGTCTGCCGGGCGCGGCGGGCGATGGCGAGATTGCCGGAGACATCGCCGACCGTCGGGTTGAGCTGGGCGATGGCAATGAGAAGGGTATCGGCGGGCTCGGTCATGCTTCGGATGTAACCCCGCCCCGCACAAGGCGAAAGGGCAAGAAACGGGCATGCGCCCGTTCTGCCTGATCAATCGGCAACCAGCCCCTCGCCCCGGCCGCCGGACAGACGACAGCTAAAGCCCGAGCCGGCTCCACAGCGCGCGTTCCTCCACCGCAGCTGCGGCGCCCAGCGCCGCTTCGCGGGCGAGCGCGCCGGCAAAGCCAGTGGGGCGCTTGGGCAGGAAGCCCGTGGACCCCTGCACCAGCTTCAGCGTCGTGTCCGTGCCGTAGCGGGCTTTCAGGATGCCGCGCACGTCGCCGAGGCCATCCACGAGGCCGAGGCCCACGGCCTGCGTGCCCAGCCAGAACTCGCCGGAGAACAGCGTCTCGTCATCGCCCATCAGCGCATCGCCGCGACGCGACTTCACGAGATCGGCGAATACGGTGTGCAGCTCCTTCAGCAACTGGTCGAGCCGCTCCACGTCTTCCGGCTGGGTGGGGCGGAAGGGGTCCAGCGTCACCTTGCGCTCGCCGGCGGTGTAGACGCGCCGCTCGATGCCCAGCTTCTCGATGGCCCGGTCGAAGCCGAAGCCCGCCGTGACAACGCCGATGGAGCCGACGATGGAACAGGGATCGGCGAATATCTCGTCGGCCGCGCAGGCGATCATGTAACCGCCGGAGGCCGCCGCATCCTCCACGAAGGCAAAGACGTGCTTCTCCTTCTCCTCCGCCAGCGCGCGGATGCGGCGGAAGATGAGGTGGGACTGCACCGGCGAGCCGCCCGGCGAATTGATGAGCAGCGCCACGGCGGGCGCCTCCTTCATGCCGAAGGCTTTCTCCAGCGCCTGCGCCGTGCTGGCGAGCGACATGCTGCGCGAGAAGGGCGAGGTCATGCCGATGGGGCCGGACAGCTGCACCACCGGCACGAGGGGCGCATCGGTGCGCCATTTTCTGGGAAGGAGACCGCGGGCGCGGCGCGACAGGGAGGAAAGAAATTCGGCCATACCCGAGATGTAGGGCCTCCCCATGGCGCCCTCAAGGCGCCATTCCTTGTCGAGACCGCGCCCTCAAGGCGCCATTCCACGGAAGGACCGCGCCCTCTAGGCGCCCCCGACGCCAAGGGCAGCGCCCTGATCGCGCGTCAGCGCAGCGCGCCGCCGTCGCGCAGAACCGCCTCGGCCTGCGGCGTCGGTACGCCGTCCGCCCCGGCCAGCACGAGGCCGGGCAGGAGCGCGGGCGGCGTACGCCGCCCCTTCACCGCCCGCACCAGCAGCCGCACCGCCGGCCGATCGGCACGCGGATGAACGGGCAGGATCTCGATGGCCCCGAATCCTTTCGCCAGCGCGGCGAGAATGTCCGCCAGCGCCTCGGGGCGATGGATCAGGCAGAGCACGCCCTTCGCGCCAAGGCAGCGGTCGGCGGCGCGCACCCATTCGGCGAGAAGGTCGGCATCCGCCATGTGGGCACGGGCGCGGGCCTCATCGGGAGAGGTGCGGTGGCGGGTGTCGGCATTGAAGGGCGGGTTGGCGAGCACCAGGTCCGCCGCGCCCTTCCCCGGCGCATCCGGCCCCGCAGGCCGCCCGAGGGTGGCCACATCCGCCGTCACCACCTGCGCCCGCCCGTCCAGGCCGTTGAGCGCCGCATTCTCCGCCGCCAGCGCAGCAAGGGCGGGATCGATCTCCACCAGCGTGGCGCGCGCTTCGGGAACACGGGCGAGGAAGGCGAGGCCGGCACTGCCCACTCCCGTCCCGAGGTCCACCGCGGTGCGCCGATCCGCCGGCGCGAAGGCGGCGAGCAGCAGCGCGTCGTGTCCGACGCGGTGGCCCGAAACCATTTGCCGCAGCGTCAATCTCCCACCGAGCACGCTGTCGGTGGACAGGGCGGCGGCTTCAGCCGGCATCACGCAGGGCCGCGCCGAATCCCGCCTCCACCAGCAGGCGGCGTGCGCGCGGCACGTCCTCGTCCACAACCAGCAGGCGACGGGGAAAGACGCCGATGGAGCCTTCCAGGACGCTCATATGGGCATCCGCGACCATGTGACCGATATCGGCCGACGTGAGCAGCGCCTCTATGGCGCCGAGCAGCACCAGATCGTTGGTCCGCACCATCTCCTGCATCGTACAGACCTCCGATCGCGGCGACTGGCGCGCCCGGTGCAACCAAAGGCGATCTGCCAGAGCTTGCACGGAACCCATCCGCATCCCTATGGTGCGCCCCAAAGATTGACAAGCGGGAGCGTTTCTTGGCCGTCGTCCTTCCGTTCGAGCCCAACGAGCCGTCGCTCGAGGCACTGGTCGCCTTGGTGAAGACGGACATGGAGCGGGTCAACGCCGTCATCCTGGCGCGGACCGGCTCCGACGTGGCCATGATTCCCGAGGTGGCGAACCACCTCATCTCGTCCGGCGGCAAGCGTCTGCGGCCGATGCTGACGCTCGCCTGCGCCGCGCTCGCGGGCTACCGGGGCGACGGCCACGTGAAGCTCGCCGCCTCCGTGGAGTTCATGCACACAGCCACCCTCCTCCATGACGACGTGGTGGACGAGAGCGACATGCGCCGGGGCAAGCTCGCCGCGCGCAAGCTCTGGGGCAACGAAGCGAGCGTGCTGGTGGGCGACTTCCTGCTCGGCCAGGCGTTCAAGATGATGGTGGAGGTGGGCTCCATGACCTGCCTCGACATCCTCTCCACCGCCGCCTGCGTCATCGCCGAGGGCGAGGTGATGCAGCTCGCCGCGGCCAAGAACACGGCCACCTCCGAGGACGACTATCTCGCCGTCATCCGCGGCAAGACGGCCGAACTGTTCGCCGCCGCCTGCGAGGTCGGCGCCGTCCTCGCCCAGCGCCCGAAGGCCGAGCAGGCGGCCTGCCGCTCCTACGGCATGAATCTCGGCATCGCCTTCCAGCTGGTGGACGACGCCCTCGACTATGGCGGCTCGCAGGCCAAGCTCGGCAAGAACGTGGGCGACGATTTCCGGGAGGGGAAGATCACCCTGCCGGTGCTGCTCGCCTTCCGCCGCGGCGACGAGAAGGAGCGGGCCTTCTGGCAGCGTTGCCTGGAAAACAGCGAGGCGAGCGCCGCGGACCTCGACCAGGCCATCGGCCTGATGACCAAGCATCGCGCCATTGCCGACACGGTGGAGCGCGCCCGCCACTATGGCGCCATCGCCAAGGATGCCCTCGCGCTCTTCCCCGCCGGCCCCGCCAAGGCGGCGCTGATGGAGGCAGTGGACTTCTGTCTCTCCCGCGCCCACTGAGAGCGGCACCATTCACGCAAAAAGGCCGGCCCCTCGCGGAGCCGGCCTTTTTGTTGGACCTGGAATGTCAGGCCACCACGGCACGGCGGGTGGGCAGGAGCGCGGCGGGCTTCACCGCGAAGGCGCCTTCACCGGCCAGCGCCAGCACGACCTGACCGACCACGAGGAAGGCGGGATATTCCCAGCCGCCGCCGGGCGCGGAGAACACCCAGCCGTTGGGCAGGTGATAGCTGAGCGCGCCGAGCATCATGGGGATGAGCAGGATGGCGACCTGCCGGGCATAGACGCCGCCGATGAGCAGCAGGCCGCCGACGATTTCCACGGCGATGAAGGGGATGGCGAGGGCGCCGGGCAGGCCCATCTTACTGGACAGGAAGCCGGCGAAGCCCGGAACGGTGAAGATGAAGATCTTCATCAGGCCGTGCGACAGCCACATGATGCCAAGCGCGAGGCGCAGGATGAAGAGGCCGTAGGGAGCGGTGCGGGTGTCAACCATGGGAGTGAACTCCGGTTTGAGGTGACGCCACATCTAGCTTTCGCGCTCATGCACGGCCATACTCATCAAATCCAGATCGAGTTTGCATCTGCGCAAATCACTTTCCCGAGGGTCGCCTCTCCATGATACCGTGGGACGATTTCCGGCTGGTCCGGGCCATCGCTGAAACCGGCTCTCTGGCGGGTGCCGCCGAGCAACTGGCGGTCAACCACTCCACCGTCTTCCGCCGCCTCGGCACGCTGGAGCAGCAATTGGGCGCCCGGCTGTTCGAGCGCGCGCGCGCAGGCTACGTGCCCACCCCCATGGGCGAGGAGATGGTGCGCCTCGCCGAGCACATGGCGGACGAGGTGCTGGCGGTGGAGCGCCGCATCACGGGCCAGGATCTGCGCCCCTCCGGCGAATTGCGCGTGACCACCAACGACACGCTGCTGGTGCACATGCTCACGCCCATCTTCGCCTCGTTCCGCGCGGCCTATCCGGAGATTCGCCTCGACGTGGTGATCTCCAACCAGTCGCTCAGCCTTTCCAAGCGCGACGCGGACGTGGCCATCCGCGCCAGCGACCGGCCGGGCGACACGCTGGTGGGGCGGCGCATGGCCTCCATCGCCTGGGGCATCTATGGCAGCGCAGCCCAAGGCATAGCCGGCCCGCTCGATCCGGCGGACCTGCGGCGCTACGACTGGATCGGCTTCTCCGACAATCTCGGCGCCATCAAGCCCGCCAAATGGCTGCGCGAGCGCGTGGGCGAGGAGAAGATCATCTATCGGGTGAATACGGTGCTCGGCCTTGCCGAGGCGGCGGCGACGGGCATGGGGCTGGCGCTACTACCCTGCTTCATCGCGGCGGTCACGCCGGGTCTGGTCCAGCTCATGGGCCGGCAGGGAGAGCTGGAATCCGGGCTGTGGCTGCTCACCCATCCCGACATCAAGGCCACGGCGCGGGTGCGCACCTTCATGGAGCACGCGGGCCGGGAGATCGGCAAGCTCAGAGGACGGATCGAGGGGATGGAGGATCAGCCCGCGACGGCGGGCTGACGGGAAAAGGCTCAGTCCGCGGAGGCTTCCGTGGTGCGCTTGGACTTGGAGCGGCGCGAGGCCACCTGCTGGCCTTCGCCGCTGGCGCCGACGAATTCGCACCACATGGTCTGAATGCCGGCCAGCGAGCCGCGGAAGGAGTTCTGCCCGGTCTTCACCAGATCGAAGCAGGGCTCGAAGGTCATGCCCTTCACGAAGCCGCACACATTCTCGCCGCGCACGCGCAGGGTGTTCGGCGGCAGGCGCACGAAGCGCGGCGGCGCGTCGCGCAGGGTGATCATGCCGGCGACCGAGCCATCGGCATAGACGCGCCCGGCGCCCTTGGAACCTTCAAAGCAGGTGAACGAGAAGGTGCGTCCGACCACGAACTCGCGCGCCTGGTCGGCCGAGAGCTGCTGGGCGGCTGCGGGCGCCGGCGCCAGAGCGGCCGGGATGAGTGCGGCAAAGCCCAAGGCCGCGACGAGAATGCTGCGCATGGCTTGTTCGCGATTATCCATCTGATCTTCGTTCACGTTGCGCAGACACCACCGGCCATTGTCAAGAGCAGGAACAGCTAGGGAACACCGGCGCCGTGCGCACGATGCCGAATCTTCCGGCACCGTGCTCTGAGAGTCGCGCTCATACGGTTACCGGCCGATGAACAGGACGTTCCCTTATGGGCAGATTGATGGCCGCGGAGGCAAAAGACAGCGCGACGGACAGCCACCACAGCCAGTCGTAGCTCTTGGTCGCCTCATAGATCTCGCCGCCGAGATAGACGCCGAGGAAGCCGCCCACCTGATGGGAGAAGAAGGCGAACCCATAGAGCATGGCCATGTAGCGCGTGCCGAACATGAGCATCACGAGGCCCGAGGTCGGCGGCACGGTGGAGAGCCACAGGAAGCCCATGGCGGCGCCGAACATGTAGCAGCTCGTGGCCGTGATCGGGGTCATCACGAACAGCGCGATGACGACGCCGCGCGCGGCGTAGATGACCGACAGCAGCACCTTGCGCGGCATGCGGTTGGAGAGATAGCCGGCGGTCAGCGAGCCGAGGATGTTGAACAGGCCGATCAGCGCCAGCGTATAGGCGCCCACCGACAGGCTCATGCCCTTGTCCACCAGGAAGGCCGGCATGTGGACGGTGACGAAGGCGAGCTGGAAGCCGCAGGTGAAGAAGCCGAGCACCAGCATCACGTAGCTCGGATGCCGGAGCGCCTCGCTCAGCGCCGCGCCGATGGTCTGCTGCGGCGCCTGTGCGGCACCGGTGGCGGACGATGCGGACGCGCGGGTGGCGAGCGCCAGCGAGAACGGCAGCACGATGAGCAGCGAGGCGCCGAACACCAGCAGGGTCTGGTGCCAGCCGATGGTGTCCATCAGCCCGCGGGTGAGCGGCGGGAACAGGAACTGGCCGAACGATCCGGCCGCGGTGGCGAGGCCGAAGCCGATGGACTTCCACTCGTTCGGCAGGAGCTTGCCGAAGGCCGCGAGCACGAGATTGAACGACGCGGCGGACAGACCGAAGCCGATGAGCACGCCGGCGGACAGGTGCAGCAGGCCGGGCGTCGTCGCATAGGCCATCAGCGCGAGGCCGGCGGCATAGATGAGCGCGCCGCAGCACAGCACCCGTACCGTGCCGAAGCGATCGGCCAGCGCGCCGGCAAACGGCGAACCCACGCCCCACAGAAGGTTCTGGATGGCCACGGCGAAGCCGAACACGTCACGGCCCCAGCCGAACTCCTGCGACATGGGCAGCAGGAACAGGCCGAAGACGGAGCGCGGACCGAAGGTCAGCAGCGCCACCGCCGAGCCGGCAATGAGAATGAGGATGGCCGGAACGGTGCCGCTCCGGCCAGGATTGGCCGTCGGTGAGGATGGGGCGGACATGAGGGTCGTCTCGCGTTGGGAGATGCACCCACGGGTGCATGTTGAACCCATTCTACGAGCAGCCCACGTCCTTTGGAAAATCAATAATCGTCAACGGCTCCATGAGCAACTCTCATGGATCGGTCACATATTCCCTCAACGCAATCGCAAAGCGGGGCGGCCAAGGCCGCCCCGCCGTGTCTGCCGGAGGTCCCCAGCGTCAGCCGCGACGCGGGCCATCCCCATTCGGCCCGCCGTGCGGGCCGTGATGCCAACCGCCCATTCCGCCACCCATGCCGCGGAACTGCTGGTGCAGCACCATGTTGAGGCGCTGCTTCTGCGCCGTGTCGAGGGTCTTGTAGAGCGGGTCCGCCGCATCGGCGATCTTGCGCAGGTCGTTGGCGCGGGCGTCCATGCGGTCGGCGGCGGTGCGCATGCGGGCGATGGGATCAGCCGGCGTGCCGGCCTGCCGCGCCTCGCGGGCGGCCTTGCGGTCGGCGGCCATCTGCTCGCGGCGCTGGGCCGCATCCTTGGCGACGGACTTCAGCGTCTGCTCCACGCCCGGCCACAGCTTCTCCTGATCAGGCGTGAGCTTCAGCGCGGTCTTGAGCGCGACGATGCGGGCATCGGTGAGGATGGCGCGATCCTCGGCGGTCGGCTGCCAGCGGTGCGGCGCATCCCCCGCGGCGGGGGTGTTCGCGGCATAGGTGGCCGCGGAACCGGCGATCAGCGCAGCGGCGGTTGCGGCGAAAAGAGCGCGTTTCATGTCGTGGGTCCTCCTTCAGGGACGAAGGAAGCATCGTCCCCAAACCCACGTCCGGCAACTTAAACTTCGGTAATAGACATCTTGATACAACTTGTTGCAAATAGATTTTTCGCGCGACCTCGCGCGCAACAATACCACCATTTCGCCACGACTTTCAGGCAACACCTTCCGAACCGACAAGTACTTTCATCTCCAGGCTCGAAACTCCCTGCCTATCCCGGGAATATCCGCGTCGCTCCATCTCGCAGCGCCATGCACCGGGTCCGCCGGAGATCCGGTAGAGGCAATAGCCGCCGGCGCCGCGCTCATCCTGCGGCCCGGCCGAGGCGGAGGGCACGCCCACCACCGGGATGCGGCCGGCTGCCGACGGGATGTAGCCGAGGGAGGCGCGATGGTCGTGCCCGTGCAGCACCAGTTCCGCCCCCGCCTGCGCGAGCACCCCCCGCACCTCCTCCGCATCGCGCAGGTCGCGGTGGAAGGGGCGCTCGCCCACGGGGGGATGATGGATCATCACCACCCGGAACAGCCCTTCCGCCTTCAGCCGCTCCAGCAGCGCCGAGAGCCGGCCGAGCTGCGCCCGCCCCGCCTTGCCGCTGGCGAGGAACACCGCCGTGGGAATCGCCGTCGAGACGCCCACGATCGCCACCTCGCCCCGCCGCCGGACGTAAGGGAAGGAATCCACGTCCACCGGCGTATGGGGATGGCTGTCGTCTCCGGCGAGGAAGGGCGCCCAATGCTCCAGATGGTAATGCATGGCGGAGCGCACATAGGCGTCATGGTTGCCGGGCACGACGCTCACCATGCCCGGCTCCCCGAGGGAGGCGAGGAAGGTGGCGCCGGTGTCGAACTCGGCCGGCAGGCTCACATTCACGAGGTCGCCGGTGACGCAGATATGGTCCGGCTGCTGGGCGAGGAGGTCTTCCGTGAGCGGCGCCAGCGTCGATGCGCCGAAATTGCGCCGCCGCGCGCCGATCCAGTTCATCATTCCGAAGAAGCGCTTGCCCAGAAGCTCGGAGATGCGCGCCTCCGGGATCGGGCCGAGGTGCGGGTCGGAGAGATGAGCGATCACGGGCATGGAGCGGACCTTGATGCGGCAGGACGTGCGGCAAGGAATGCGACAGGAACGCGGCGCTTATAGCAGATCGCGCCGCGTCCGCTCCGGTTCCCCGTTTGCGATGCGGCAAGGCGCGCGGGGCAGGCCGGGTTGATGTTGCCGAAGCCATCCCCCACGCTGCATGCTGCAATGCATCGATGTCCTCAGGCCAATCGCGAGTGAAGTCCGTGCGTCACGTTTTCGTCCTCCTGCTGCTTGCGCTCGCGCTTTCCCCTGTCCTCGTGCGACAGGCTCATGCCTCCCAGGTGGCGGTGCGCGGAACCGAGATCCTGGTGGACGGCAAACCCTTTGTTCCCCTCGGTGCCAGCGGCGAGACGCGCTTTCCCGATCTGAAGGTGCTGGGCGCCAACACCATCCGCACCTATGGGCAGGAGCCGGGGGAGATCCTCGACGCGGCGCAGCGGGCGGGGTTGAAGGTGATCGTGGGCTTCTGGCTCGGCCATCCCCGCCTCGGCTTCAATTATGCCGACCGTGCGGCGGTGACGGCCCAGCTGGAGGCGCTGCGCCACATGGTGGAGCGCTATCGCACCCATCCGGCTCTGCTCATGTGGGGCATCGGCAACGAGGTGGAGGTCGAGCTTTCCCCGGAGGAGGCGCAGGCCGTGTGGCCGGCCATCGAGGAGGCCGCGCGGCTGGTGAAGACACTGGACAGCCAGCACCCCACCATGGCGGTGCTCGCCGAAGTGGGGCAGGACAAGGCTGCCATCCTGAAGCGCAATGCGCCGGACATCGACGTGCTCGGCATCAACGGCTATGGCGACGGCCTGCTCACCGCCGCCGGCCGCGCGCGAGCGCAGGGCTGGACCGGCCCCATCATCCTCACCGAGCTCGGCGCGCAGGGCCATTGGGATGCGCCCAAGGCACCGTGGGGCGCGCCCATGGAGCCGACCTCCTCGGACAAGGCTGCCCGCGTGCGGCGCTATCTGATGGGGGCGAAGCAGGCGGGCGTCGGCGCCATGCCATTCCTGTGGGGACAGAAGCAGGAGGTGACGCCCTCCTGGTATTCGCTGCTGCTGCCCACCGGCGAATGGACCGAGACGGTGGAGGTCATGGCCGATCTGTGGGGCGGGAAGGTGCCCGGCGGCCCCAACCGGGCGCCGCGCATCCTCGCCCTCTCCCTCGTCGGACCGGCCCGATTCTCCACCGACGGGCAGACCCTGGTGCGCCTCTCCGCCACCGATCCCGACGGCGACCCGCTGAAGGCCGAATGGCAGATCATGGCCGAGACCACCGCCCGCAGCGTCGGCGGCGATCCCGAGCCGGTGCCGCCGAGCTTTCCCGAGGGCCTGCACGATCCCGCTCCGACAGGCGTGCGCATCTTCGGCCTGCCGCCAGGCCGCTACCGCGTGTTCGTCACCCTGCGCGACGGGCGCGGCGCGGCGGCCACCGGCAACATCCCTTTCGAGATCCAGTAGCGCTTTTCAGCACGCCTTTTCAGCACAGCATTTTGCGGAGGATTTCATGCCCAGGATCGACCGTCTTCTGGTGGGAGAGGCCCTGGTGGGCGACGGCAACGAGGTCGCGCACATCGACCTCATCATGGGTCCGCGCGGCTCGTCCGCCGAGATCGCCTTCGTCAACGCCCTCACCAACAACAAGGACGGCTTCACCGCTTTGCTCGCCGTGGTCGAGCCGAATCTGATGGTGAAGCCCGCCACCGTCCTCTTCAACAAGGTGACGATCAAGGATGCCCGCCAGGCGGTGCAGATGTTCGGGCCGGCGCAATATGCGGTGGCGAAGGCGGTGGCGGATTGTGTGGCGGACGGCCTCATCCCCATCGAGGAGGCCGACGACATTTTCATCTGCGTGGGGGTGTTCATCCACTGGGACGCCAGCGACGATGCGCGCATCCAGGCCTTCAACCACGAGGCCACACGCCTTGCCATATCGCGGGCCATCAGCGGAACGCCGAGCCCGGCGGAGGCCATGACGCGCCGGGAAACGGCGCGTCACCCCTTGGCTGTAGACTGACCGCGGGACGCGCTATTGCGCGCCGTCCCCGCTCTCATTCGACAGATCGAGGGAGAGGCCACGGGCGAACCAGGCGCCGGTGCCGGCGATCGCGGCGCCGGCCATGAAGGCCAGACCGGGCCAGTGCGCTGCGGCGAGGCAGAGCCCTACCAGCAGGCCCGAGAACGAGCAGGCCATGGCCACGATCATGACCGAGGCACGCTCCCGCGCGCCCGCGTCCCGCGCCGCCATGCTTTGCGCGGCCAGCTGGCTGTGTGCTGTGAACTGCCCCAGAGGGCCCCCCGCAGGGCCCGCAGAGGGCGGGCGCGACCGACCCTTCGCTTGAAATGCCACGATGTTCCTCCCGCGCCGCCGACTGTCCGGCGGTCATTTGGAGTGAGAGTAAAGCAGAAAAGCTTGACCTCTTCATCAGGCTGAGACGGTGCTGGCTAAATTTTTCTTGCCGCAGCGTCATTGCACTGCAGCGAAGGCCCGAGTTGTGCCCGAAAAGCGAGCATGAGCAAACCGGCGGCGAGCACGATGGCCGCCAGCGCCATGAAGCCGACATCGAAGCGGCCGGTCGCCTCCCGCACGAAGCCGACGAGATAGGGGCCGGCGAAGCCGCCGAGATTGCCGACCGAATTGATGAGCGCGATTCCGGCCGCGGCCGCCGTGCCGCGCAGGAATTGCGGCGGCACCGACCAGAACGGCCCGAGCGCCGCATAGATGCCCATGGATGCGAGGGAGATGGCGGCGATGGCCGCCATATGCGTGGGCGCGACCACGCTGGCGGCCAGCCCCGCCGCTCCGGCGACCGCCGGAACCGCCACATGCAGCACCCGTTCACCGCGCCGGTCGCTGTGGCGGCCCACGGCGAGCATGGCGAGGGCGCTCAGCGCATAAGGGATGATGAGGATCAGCCCCACCTCGTGGGTGGAATAGCCCATGGCACGCACGATCTGCGGCAGCCACAGGCCGATCCCGTAGAGCCCCACCACGAGGCCGAGATAGACGAGACAGAGCACGACGACCCGCGCATCCTTCAGCGCCGGCAGCCAGGCCTCGTGCGTTCCGGAGGGATGGGCGGCCTGATGCGCCGCATCATGTGTGAGGTGGTCGGCATCGAGCCGCGCGGCGATGGCAGCCTTCTCCTCGGCCGTCAGCCAGCGGGCCTGCTCCGGACCATCCGGCAGCAAGGCGAGCACCACGAAGCCGAGCACCACCGCCGGCAGCCCCTCGATGATGAACAGCCATTGCCAGCCGGCGAGGCCGAAGAGGCCGTGGGTGTCGAGGATCCAGGCGGACAAGGGCGCCCCGAGCGCGCTGGAGATGGGCACCGCCGCCATGAACAGCGCCACGTAGCGCGCCCGCACCGACAGCGGGAACCAGTAGCCGAGATAGAGGATCATCCCCGGCAGGAAGCCCGCCTCGGCAGCGCCGAGCAGGAAGCGGGCGATGAAGAAGCCGGTCGCGCCCGTCACGAATGCGGTCGCCGCCGAGATCAGGCCCCACGTCACCATGATGCGGCAGATCCACAGCCGCGCACCCACCTTCTGCAGCACCAGATTGCTCGGCACCTCGAACAGGAAATAGCCGAGGAAGAAGATGCCGGCGCCCCAGCCATAGACCTCGGGCGAGAAACCCAGGTCCGCATTCATGGTCAGCGCCGCGAAGCCCACATTCACGCGATCGAGGAAGCTGACCACATAGAGCACCATCATCAGCGGGATCAGCCGCCGGACCGCCTTGGCGAAGGCGCGCGCCTCCACCGTCTGCCTCTGCGCCACCACGCGCCCCTCCCCCGTCTTTGCGCGGTTTGTGGCGGCGGGCGGCACGGGCGTCAACTGCCCGCGGGCCCGGCAGACCCTTGCGCCGTTTGACTTTCGTCATGTTGACGTCGGCGACCGGGTGCAAAGAGGGTGGAGAACCGCAACGCACGAGGGCGCGCGCATGTTTTCGCTGAAGGGCCAGAAGGCGCTGGTGGTGGGCGTCGCCAATGATCAGTCCATCGCCTGGGGCTGCGCGAAGGCATTTCGCGAGCAGGGTGCCGACGTCGCCGTCACCTATCTCAACGAGCGGGCCGAGGCGCATGTGCGGCCGCTCGCCGAATCCATCGGCGCCGAGATCATCCTGCCACTGGACGTGAGCATTCCCGGCCAGCTCGAAGCCGTATTCGCCGAGATCACCGCACGCTGGGGCCGGCTCGATACCCTGCTCCACTCCATAGCCTTCTGCCCGAGGGAGGATCTGCACGGCCGCGTCGTCGACTGCTCGGCGGAAGGCTTCGCCAAGGCCATGGACGTCTCCGTCCACTCCTTCCTGCGGATGATCCGCCTTGCCGAGCCGCTGATGGGCGCGGGCGGCACCTGCATGACCGTGTCCTTCTACGGCGCGGAGAAGGTGGTCGAGCACTACAACATCATGGGGCCGGTGAAATCGGCGCTCGAATCGGTGGTGCGCTATGCCGCTGCGGAACTCGGCGAGAAGCGCATCTCCGTCCACGCCCTCTCGCCCGGCCCGCTGAAGACCCGCGCGGCCTCCGGCATCGCCGATTTCGACGAACTCCTGAACGAGGCCGCCGCGCGCGCACCGACTCACCTCCTCGCCTCCATCGAGGATGTGGGCGCCTTCGCCGCCTTCCTCGCGAGCCGCGAGGCCGCCAACGTCACCGGTGGCGTCCACCAGATCGACGGCGGCTACAGCATCATCGGCTGAAAGACGCCCGCCCTGACGTAGGGGAGCGCTTCCCTCCGGCTGAAGAGCGCATTACCGTTCTCCCGCGGGCCCCACCCGCCACGGCCGGACAGCAACGATCCGGCCGGAGACAACCGGCGATGGCCGGACGGAGGAACGCTCCAGCGCATCGGCCCGCCCGACGGGCACGCGCGTGCGCACGTCTTCGCCCGGCTTCCGCAAGGAAGGAGAGCGACCCCATGAATCTCGCAGCCAAGCTCCGGGCCCGCGCGGCCGAGGGGCGGCCGGTGCGCGTCGGCCTCATCGGTGCCGGCAAGTTCGGCTCCATGTTCCTGTCGCAGGTGCGCACCACCGTGGGCATGCACCTGATGGGCATCGCCGATCTCTCCGCCGCCCGGGCGAAGGATGCCCTCGCCAACACCGGCTGGCCGGTGGACGAGGCCCTTGCGACCGACTTCGACGATGCGCGCCGCACCGGCCGCACCGTCATCACCGAGGATGCGGAGACGCTCATCAAGGCGGATGGCATCGAGGTGATCGTGGACGCCACCGGCAGCCCCGCGGCGGGCCTCAGGCACGCGCTCCTCGCCATCGCCGAGCGCCGCCACATCGTGATGGTGACGGTGGAGGCGGACGTGCTGGCCGGTCCCCTCGTTGCCCGCAAGGCGGCGGAGGCCGGCGTCGTCTATGCCGCCGCCTATGGCGACCAGCCGGCGCTGGTGTGCGAGATGGTGGACTGGGCGCAGACCTGCGGCTTCAACGTCGTGGCCGCCGGCAAGGGCACGAAATACCTGCCCGCCTACCACGCCTCCACGCCAGACGACGTGTGGCGCAACATCGGCCTCACGCCCGAGCAGGCGGCCATCGGCGGAATGAACCCGCAGATGTTCAACTCTTTCGTGGACGGCACGAAATCCTCCATCGAGATGGCCGCCATCTCCAACGCCACCGGCCTCAAGGCGCCGCGCGACGGGCTTCTCTTCCCGCCCTGCGGCGTGGACGACCTGCCCACCATCCTGCGCCCCCGCGACGCCGGCGGGCTGCTGGAGGAAGCCGGGCAGGTGGAGGTCGTCTCCAGCCTGGAGCGGGACGGACGGCCCGTGTTCCGGGATCTACGCTGGGGCGTCTATGTGGTGATCGAGGCCGATCCCTCGGCGCGCGGCGACTATGCGCGCCGCTGCTTCCGCGAGTACGGCATGGCCACCGACCCGAGCGGTCGTTACACGGCGCTCTACCGCCCGTACCACATGATCGGGCTGGAACTCGGCATCAGCGTCGCCGCAGCGGCGCTCAGGAACGAGGCGACGGGCGCGCCCATCGGCTTCTTCTCCGACGCCGTGGCGGTGGCGAAGAAGGATCTCATGCCCGGCGAGATGCTGGATGGCGAGGGCGGCTATACCGTGTGGGGCCGCATCATGCGGGCGGAGGAGTCCCTTGCCCGCGGTGCCCTGCCCATCGGCCTCGCCCACAAGGTGCGCCTCACCCGGCCCATCGCCCGCGGCGAAGTGGTCGGCTGGGCGGACGTGGAGATCGGCGACAGCGACACCGTGCGCCTGCGCCGGGAGATGGAGCGCCAGTTCGCCGCCCCCGCCTCCCGCTCCGCAGCGGCCTGAGAGGCGCCCCGGCGCCCGGCGCCGGTGGACGTTGACCGTCCGCCGGCGCGGCGCGAGGCCGCACCGGAATGGCCTGCCTGCGGCGAATGGGATTATTGATCCAGATCAAATGTCCGGTGAAGGTTCGGCCTGTCCCGCAGTGCGGGATGAACCTCGATACATGTCACCGGACCCTGCCCCATGCGAACCGCCGCGCGCGCCGTGCTTCACGTCCCCTTCTTCGGCTGGCTTCTCCGCGATGCCATCTATGGACTGCCCGACGCGAAGTATTTTTTCATCGCGAACCTGATTTTCGCCTTCGGCTATCTCACCTATTTCTTCGGTTATGCCTTCATCATCATCTACGCGCTGACGGCGACCGCGCTCGCCCTGACCGCGCTCGTCATCCTCACCGCGTCCGATCTCCTCGCCACCATGGCCAAGCGCAAGGCCGCGCGGCTGGCGCGGGGCCGGTAAGAGGCAGAAACAGCCCCCGCCCCGGCGCACGATGTCGGGTCGGGAACATCAACCGCGGCCGGAAACCGGCCGCGGCTGGACGTGCGTCCCCATCAGAACTGGTACGTCACCCGCGTGTTGAACGAGCGGCCCATGCCGGCCACGGGGAAGCCCCATGCCGCCGACGTGCCCATCATCGACGACACCTGGTAGTTCACCAGGTTCGCGCCACCGAGGGGCAGGTTGTAGTTGGTGCCCAGGATGTTCTCGACGCCGAAGTCGAAGCGGAACTGCTGCAGCTGATAGCTGGTGCGGAAGTTGAGCAGGGCGTAGGCCGAGGTCTCAAGTTCGTTGCGCACCTGGCTCACCAGCACCTTGGCCGCGACCATCTGCAATTCGAGGCTGTTGGTCCAGTTGCCGAGCGTGTGGTCCACCGCGATGACGCCGTTGAGCGGCATCATGTGGTAGAGGTTCACGCCGTCGGTGCGCTGGCCCTGCACGAAATTGAGGTTGCCGCGGAACACGCCCTGCCCCCAGGCGAGATCGTTCCACAGCTCCATCTTGCCGTCGATGTTCACGCCATAGAGCCACGCATCGTGGTTGGCGAACTGCAGGAAGACGAAGTCGTTGGTCACGTAGGGGTTGTTGGGCTTCGACGCGAGGCAGCCCGCCAGCAGGCAGCGGTCGGCGTCAATGTAGTTCACCACATAGCTGTAATAGGGCGAGACGCGCAGCTCCCACGCATTGCGCACCGGATCGTGCCAAGTGGCGGTGAAACTTGCCGTGTGGGCCGCCTCCGGCTCCAGGTTCAGGTTGCCCACATAGCCGTTGCCGTCGCCGAACCACCCGATCATGTCCATGGCCATGGGGTTGGTGGACCAGGCATAGCGCTCGTAGAAATTCGGCGAGCGGGTCTTCCGGGCAAGGCCGAACTCGTAGGTGCTGGCGGCGTTGGCGTCGTAACGCAGGATGGCCGAGGCATCGACGTTGAAGTCGGTGCGGGCGTGGCTCTGCGCGTTGAAGAGCGCGGCGTCGAGGCCGTACATCATGTCGTTGTAGCCATGCACGTCGCCGGTGTTCATCCACACCACGTCGTTGCGCACGCCCAGCACGGCGGTCCAGCGGTCGTCGATGCGCCGCTCCCACTCGCCATAGATGCCGGCGCGCAGCTTCTGGCCGTTGTTGATGCTCTGGAAGGTGTCCGGTCCCATCATCATGGAGCCGGCGACGGGCGGCCACCAGTCGTCGAGGTTGTTGTAGTAGAGTTCATTGCCGATCCGCAGCGTATCGCGGGCGGAGAGCGCCACCGTGCCCTTCAGCGAATAGCCGATGTCGGTCGCCTTCGTATCCATGGGCATGTCGCCGGTCTTGTCCGGCGCGATGAAGCCCATGGTGTGGCGGATCTGGTTGGCAAAGACGTTGCCTTCCAGCTGGCCCCAGTCGAACTCGCCGAGATAGCGGCCGAAGGCGTTGATACTCTTGTTCTCGACGAGGTCCATATACTGGTTGGGATAGCCCTCGTAAGGGATGAACTGTCCGCCGATGCCCACCGTGAACAGCTGGTCGGCGATCTTCTTCGAGATGGTCAGCGCGTGGTTCTGCGTCTCATACATGGTGGACTTGATGGTGGTGCCATCGCCCGCCACATAGTCGCTCGCCTTGGCCCAGCCGCCGGTATAGGTCACGCTGGTGTCGGCATTGGAGACGGTGGCCGTGGCGTCGACGCCGTAGCTGTTGTTGTTGCTCCGATAATAGCCGGAGACGCTGCCCGAGACGGTGAGCTGCTCGCCCTCGGTGAACTTCGGGGGCGCCACCGTCACGTTCACCCGCGCGCCCGTATAGTCGCCGCCGACGCTCACCGGCGCGGTGGCCGTATAGACCTTCACGTTGGCGATCATCGCGGGATTGACGAAGGAAAAGGGCGGATTCATCTGGTTCGGGCAGGCGATGCCGAACAGCATCCCGTTGACCGCGACCTGGACCCGGTCCGCCCCCATGCCGTTCACCGCCGGCAGGCTGGAAACCCCGCCCGCGCCCCACGCCGCGCCGCCGGGGATGCGGCTGAGGAGCGAGCCCGAATCGCTGGTCCACAGCGTTGCGGCCTGCGCCTCGCTGCCGGAGATGAGCGCGATGTCCGCCGGGGAGAAGTTGCCCGAATCCGTCGCCGGTGCGCCGGAGGCCGTCGCGGCCGGCGTGGCGGCCCGCACGGTCACGGGGGGCAGTTCGGTGGCCGGCTGCGGGCTGGTCTGCGCCATGGCGGGCGCGATGAACGCCGGCATCAGGACAAGCGCGAGCGCGGACGGCGCAAAGAGGGCGGTGCTGCGCGCGAAGGTGCCGCGCAGCCGAAACAGGGTCCCGGCGGAGAGAAGGGGGGATGGCATTTGCGTGTCCTCGCGCTCAAAGGCCGGCGGGATGAGGCGCGGCAGAGCGGAATTGTTTTTGGTGCGGTAGACCTTGGCCGCGCCGACGCGCACCCGGCTGCTTGCCCTGCAAGGCGACGGGTCGAAGCATCCCCAGTCGTGAAACGGGAGAACGCACGGGCCGTGGGACGGCGCGCCCGGCCCGCACCGCGTCAGCGGCGAGACCGGACGACTTCAAGCCGCCGCGGGAGGTGCACGCGCCCGGAAGGCGCTCAGGACATGGGTGTGAAGTGGCGCGGAGGGCGCACCGAAATCGAGCCGGAGCGCGCCGGTGAGCGGCGCGAGGTCCGGCACCGGCGGAGGTGGCGGCAGAGCGGGCAGATCGGCCCGCGCGAGACAGGCTTGGCACTGGCGATGCTGCGCCGGGGCGCCGTCATGCCCGCCATCCGAACCTGTCGTGCCGGCGGAAACCGCACTCAGGCACAGGTCCGGATCCATCCCGATGGGGACGGATCCGAGCGCGAAGCCCGAAAGGACCACCTGGAGAAGGAGGACATAGGCGAGAGCCCAGCCAGCAACAGGCGCCGCGACCCGGCCCGCGGCCCTTTCGGCCGCGCGTCGCGCGAATGCGTTGATGCCCCTTCGTCCAGCCATGTGCCGCTCCCGCCACAGGAGTACCATTCCTCACGGGAATGTGTAACGGCGGAATGGGCGGGCGAGCCGAAGGAAGGCCGCCAAGACGCATGGTCCGTTAATACTGTTGCAAACTTGCCGCAGATCTCGCTTGTCGGGAGCGCCGAGGCGCCCCCTGTCGAGGCTGCCCCTGCTCAGATGCGGCTGCTCATAGTCAGCAGCTCGTAGCGGGCCACGGTGTCGCCGTCCTGGTTGAACACCTCCGCATCCCAGCGCACCTCGCCGTATTCCGGCTTGCGGGCGGGCTGCTTGTTCTTGACCGTCAGCCGCACGCGGATGGCGTCCCCCGGCGACACGGGCTTCAGGAAGCGCAGCGAATCCAGCCCGTAATTGGCGAGCAGCGGCCCCGGCGCGGGATCGACGAACAGGCCCGCCGCGAACGACAGGATGAGGTAGCCGTGCGCCACGCGGCCGGGGAAGAAGGGGTTCGCCTTCGCCGCTTCCTCGTCCATGTGCGCGTAGAAGGTGTCGCCGGTGAAATGGGCGAAATGCTCGATGTCCTCCAGCGTGATGGTGCGCGACGCCGTCTCCACCGTGTCGCCCACGCTGAGCGCATCGAACTTGCGCTTGAAGGGATGCTCCGGCGTGACCGGCGCGGGCGCGCCGGAAAGCCAGGTGCGCGTCAAGGCCGAGAGGCGGGCGGGCGAACCCTCGATGGCAGTGCGCTGCATGTAGTGGAACACGCCGCGCAGGCCGCCCATCTCCTCGCCGCCGCCGGCCCGTCCGGGGCCGCCATGGACGAGGCCCGGCAGCGGAGAGCCGTGGCCGGTAGATTCCTTGGCGCAATCACGGTCGATCAGCACGAGGCGGCCGTGATGGGCGGCGATGCCGAACACCAGTTCCTCCGCCACCGCCGGATCGTAGGTATAGACCGAGGCGACGAGGCTGCCCTCGCCCTTGGCCACCAGCGCCAGCGCATCGGCGATGGCTTCATAACCCATCACCGTCGCCACCGGCCCGAAGGCCTCCACCGCGTGCGGTGCCGTGGCCTTGAGCGGTTCGGCACAGCGCAGCAGCACCGGGGCCATGAAGGCGCCGGTGGCGGCATCCGCCCCCACGGGCTCGACCCTATCCGGATCGCCGAACACGATCTCCGCCTCGGCGGCGATCTCCCTCACCGCCTCCTGCGTGGCAATGCGCTGGGCACGGCTGGCGAGCGGACCCATGCGCACATCGTCGCGGCGCGGATCGCCCACGGCGATGGCGGCTAGGCGCGCGGAGAGCGCAGCGATCACCGCGCCTTCCTGCGCCTTCGGCACGATGATGCGGCGGATGGCGGTGCACTTCTGGCCCGCCTTCACCGTCATCTCCCGCACAACCTCGGCGATGAAGAGGTCGAACTCCGGCGTGCCCTCCACGGCGTCTGGGCCGAGCACGGCGGCATTGAGCGAATCCCGCTCGGCGATGAAACGCACCG
Organism: Xanthobacter aminoxidans; assembly: GCF_043193615.1. Classification (NCBI taxonomy): domain Bacteria; kingdom Pseudomonadati; phylum Pseudomonadota; class Alphaproteobacteria; order Hyphomicrobiales; family Xanthobacteraceae; genus Xanthobacter; species Xanthobacter aminoxidans. The sequence goes on from NZ_JBAFUS010000001.1 coordinate 1,646,786, forward strand.
CATTGCGCGAGACCGCCGGATGGTCGCGCAGCGCCTGCGAGGTCGCGGCCGAGCCGGTGAAGGAGAGCACGTCCTGCCCGGTGAGATGATCGAGCAGGTCGCCCGCCGATCCGGCGACGAACTGAAGCGCCCCGGCGGGCAGGATGTTCGCCTCGACGATGAGCTTCACCACCGCCTCGGCCACGTAGGCGGTGGCGGTGGCGGGCTTGGTGATGACGGGCATGCCCGCGAGGATGGCCGGGGCCAGCTTTTCCAGCATGCCCCAGCAGGGGAAGTTGAAGGCGTTCACGTGCACCGCGACGCCGTGGAGCGGGGTCAACACATGGAGGCCGATGAAGGTGCCGTTCTTGGACAGGGCCTCCGGCGCGCCTTCCACCACGAAGCGCTCGCCCGGCAGTTCGCGCCGCCCGCGGGAGGCGTAGGCGTAGAGGGTGCCGATGCCACCGTCGATGTCGAAGAAATTGTCCCTTTTGGTCGCGCCGGTGTCGGCGGCCAGCACGTAGAGCGCATCCTTGTGGGCGGTGAGATGGGCGCCGAGCGCCTTCAGCATGTCGGACCGCTGATGGAAGGTGAGGCGCCGCAGAGCGGGTCCACCCACCTCGCTCGCATGGCGCACCATGGCCGCGAAATCGAGCCCGCGGGTGGAAGCCCGCGCCACCACACGCCCGTCGATGGCGCTCGGAATGTCCACCAGCCCCGCCTCGGGCGTGAACCAGCGGTCGAGGGCGTAGCTGTCGAGGATATGGGTCAAGTGTTCCCTCCCTTGGGAGCGCTGGCCTTTTGCCAGTCTGCGAATGCCCTGCCCTCTGCCACGAGCTGGGCGAGAAGCGGAGCGGTGTCGGAGCCGGCGCCGCCGGTGGCGTGGGCGGCTTTGATCTCGGTGAGGATGGTGGGAAGGCCGAGGGCCTCGGCGGCGTGCATGGGGCCGCCCTTCAGGCGCGGGAAGCCGTAGCCGTTGACGAAGGCGAGGTCGATGTCGGACGCCCGCAGCGCGATGCCCTCGGCCAGCTCCTTCGCGCCTTCGTTCGCCATCACCGCGAGCAGCCGAAGCTGGATCTGCTCGTGCGTGAAGGAGCGCGGCTGGATGCCCTTGGCCGCGCGGGCCTCCGCGATGATCTGCGTGACAGCCGGATCGCTCGTGCGGTTGCCATTTGCATCGTAGGCATACCAGCCGCCATTGGTCTTGCGGCCCAGCCGGCCCGTTTCCACCAGCATATCGGCGATGGAAACGTAGCGCTCGGCAGGGTCCCGCGTCGCCGCCCGGCGCTTGCGCATGGCATAAGCGATGTCGAGGCCCGACATGTCCGACACCGCGAAGATGCCCATGGCGAAGCCGAACGCCTCCAGCGCCGCATCCACCTGTTCGGGGCTTGCCCCGTCCTCCACCAGATATTCCGCATGGCGCCGGTACACCGCATAGATGCGGTTGCCGATGAAGCCGTCGCAATTGCCCGCAACAACCGGCTGCTTGCCCATGCGCTTCGCCAAAGCGAGGGCGGTCGCCAGCACATCCGGCGCGGTATGGGTGGCTTTCACCACCTCCAGCAGCTTCATGATGTTGGCGGGGGCGAAGAAGTGCAGGCCCACCACGTCCTCAGGCCGGGAGGTCGCGGCAGCGATGGCCTCGAGATCGAGATAGGAGGTGTTGGTGGCGAGCACCGCGCCTTGCTTCGCCACCCCGTCGAGGCGGCGGAAGATGTCGGTCTTCACGCCCATGTCCTCGAAGGCGGCTTCGACGATGAGGTCGGCATCGGCCAGCGCGGCATAGTCGGACGCCGGGAGGAGGCGGGCGAGGCGCTCGGCCTTGTGGGCCTCGTCGATACGGCCGCTCTTCACCTGCCTGCTGTAGAGGGCATCGATGCGCGCGACGCCGGCCTGCGCGGCCTCATCGTCCCGCTCTACGAGGATCACAGGATATCCGGCGTCCAGCAGCGCCACGGCGATGCCCGCGCCCATGGTGCCGGCGCCGATGACGGCGGCTGATGACACCGAGCGTGCCTTCGCCCCTTCCAGCCCCGGCACCTTCACCGCCTCGCGCTCGGCGAGGAAGAGGTGGCGCAGGGCTTTGGCTTCCGGGCTCTCGCGCAGGGCAAGAAAGGCGGCCCGCTCAAGGGCGAGGCCGGAGGCGAAGTCTGCGTCCTTCGACGCGGTGATAACGCGGATGGCTTCGGCGATGGCCGGCACACCCCTGGCGCCCTTGAGCGCCTTGGCCGCTGCCGCTGCCTCTTCGGCCGGATCGCCCACGGGCACCGGCAGGGCCGCAAGCCGGCGCTTCGCCACCGCCGGTGCGCGGGCGATGGCCTCAGTGAGGAGATCGCCCTCCACCACCGCATCGATGAGGCCCACGGCCAGCGCCTCGCCGGCCTTCAGCACCCGCCCCTCGCAGACCAGAGCGATGGCCTGCGCTACGCCCACCAGCCGCACCAGCCGCTGGGTTCCCCCCGCACCGGGGATGATGCCCAGCCGCGTCTCGGTGAGCCCCACCAGCGCCTTCGCCGACCCGAGCCTGAGATCGCACGCCAGCGCGATCTCGCATCCGCCGCCCAGTGCCGCGCCATCCAGCGCGGCGACCACGGGCTTGGTGCAGGCATCGATCGCCCCCACCACCTCGGGCAGGAAAGGCGCATCCGGCGGCAGCGCCATCTCCTTGAGGTCCGCCCCCGCGATGAACCGCCCCGGCCCACCGCTCAGCACCAGCGCCGAGACCGACACATCCGCATCCAGCGACCGCACCGCATCCAGCAACCCCTGACGCACGCCACGAGACAGCGCGTTCACAGGCGCATGGTCGATGTGAACGACCGCGACGGCGCCATGGCGAGTGATCGTGATGGGGGAAACCTGCGCGTCCACCGCTCAGACCCGTTCGATGAGGGCGGCGATGCCCTGGCCGACGCCGATGCACATGGTGGCAACCGCGCGCTTGCCGCCGCGCAGTTCCAGCGCGCTCACCGCCGTCATGGCGAGCCGCGCGCCGGACATGCCGAGCGGATGACCCAGCGCGATGGCGCCGCCATGCGGGTTCACATGCGCCGCATCATCCGGCAGCCCAAGCTGGCGCAGCACCGCCAGCGCCTGCGAGGCGAAGGCCTCGTTCAGCTCGATCAGGTCGATGTCGGAGAGGGAGAGGCCGTTCTTCGTCAGCAGCTTCTGCGTGGCCGGGGCCGGCCCGATACCCATGATGCGCGGCGGCACACCGGCCTGCACCACGCTGACCACGCGGGCGCGAGGCGTGAGGCCATACTTTTTCGCCGCCGCCTCCGACGCGAGGATGAGCGCGCCGGCACCATCGTTGACGCCGGAGGCATTGCCCGCCGTCACCGAGCCGCCCTCCTTGCGGAAGGGCGTCTTCAGCGCCGCTAACTGCTCCACCGTGGTGTCGCCGCGCGGGTGCTCGTCGCGCTCCACCAAGACCGAGGTTTTCTTGCCTTTCACCTCGATGGGAGCGATCTCGCGGGCGAAGAAGCCCTCCTCCTGCGCGGCCTTCGCCCGCTGCTGGGAGCGATACGCGAACAGATCCTGGTCGGCGCGGGAAATGCCGAAGTCGGCGGCCACGTTCTCGCCGGTCTCCGGCATGGAATCGACGCCGTACTGCGCCTTCATCAGCGGGTTGATGAAGCGCCAGCCGATGGTGGTGTCGTAGATCTCCGCCTGACGCGCGAAGGCCTCCGTGGCCTTGCCCTGCACGAAGGGCGCGCGGGTCATGCTCTCCACGCCGCCGGCGATGATGAGGTCCGCGTCGCCGGTCATGATGGCACGGGCGCCGATGCCCACCGCATCAAGGCCGGAGCCGCACAGGCGGTTGACGGTGGTGCCCGGCGCGCTCACCGGCAGGCCGGCGAGGAGCGCGGCCATGCGGGCCACGTCGCGATTGTCCTCGCCCGCCTGATTGGCACAGCCGAGGATCACGTCGTCCACCGCCTCCCAGTCCACGCCGGGATTGCGCGCCTTGAGCACGCGGATGGGATGGGCGGCGAGGTCGTCCGCCCGCACGTCCTTGAGGGCGCCGGCATAGCGGCCGATGGGGGTGCGCGCGAAATCGCAGATGAAGGCGTCAGCCATGGTGATCTCCGGAGAATGGGCTCAGGCGGCGGCCGGGCGGCGCACGCACACGACGCGGAAGCGGCCCGCCACGAAGGCCGCATCGGTGAGGCAGGCATTGCCGGCGGGGTTGGCACCGGAGACGTGGTAGTCGCTGAATGCCGCGCTCTGGTTCACATAGATGCCGCCCGTGAGGTTCACGGAGAGCGCCACGCCGGCGCGGGCATAGGCCGGCACGGCGCGGGCGATCTCGGTATCGTCGGTGGAATAGAGAGCGGCGGTGATGGCGCCCTTCTCGCGCGCAGCACGGGCGGCGCGGGCCACGCCGTCCGCCGCATCGGCCACCGCGACGAGGAAGGCGATGGGGCCGAACCGCTCTTCGAGATAGGCCGCCTCATCGGCAGCATCCACCGCCAGCAGCAGCGGCGTCGCCGTCCGCGCGCCTTCCACCTGAAGGGCGGCGCTGTCGCGCACGATGCGGCCGAGGCTGCGGGCTTCCTCGATGCGGGCGAGGGTCGCCGGATTCTGGATGGCGCCCAGTACTGCGGCCGCGCGGGCGGGCTCGGACAGGAGCGCATCGATGGCCGAGGCGATGCCACCGGCCACCTCGTCGAAGCTCTTATGTCCCGCCTCGGTCTCGATGCCGCCCGCCGGCACGAAGATGACCTGCGGCGCCGTGCACATCTGGCCGCTATAGAGTGAGAGCGAGAAGGCGATGTTCTGGCACATGGGGCCGAACGCGCCGGTGGAGGCGATGACGATGGTGTTGACGCCCGCCTCCTCGGTGAACACCAGCTTGTCCTTCACGTTCGCCCGCAGCCAGCCGCCGAACTGCGACGAGCCGGTAAAGTCCACGATGCCGACGGCCGGGTCGGTCGCCAGTTCCTTGGCGATGGGCGCCTCTGAAGTGTCGGGGGCGAGCTGGATCACGTCCGGATCGAAGCCCTCCTCCGCCAACACTTCGCGGGCGATGCGCACGGTGAGGGCCAGCGGCAGGATGGCAGCGGGATGGGGCTTCACGATCACCGCGTTGCCGGTGACGAGATCGGCGAACAACGCGGGATAGCTGTTCCAGGTGGGGAAGGTGGCGCAGCCGATGACGAGGCCGATGCCGCGCGGCACCACGTGGAAATCCTTGTCGAGACGGATGGCGGAGCGGCCCATGGGCTTCTCCCACAGCACCGCGCCGGGCACACGGGACATCTCCTCATAGGCATAGGCGACCGCCTCCAGCCCGCGATCCTGCGCGTGCGGGCCGCCGGCCTGGAAAGCCATGGGCCCGGCCTGCCCGGTGGTGTGCTCCACCGTTTCCGCGATGAGGAAGCTCGCCGTGTTGAGGCGGACGAGGATTTCCAGCGCGATGCCCGTGCGCCGGGCGATGGAGGCGGCGGCCCATGCGGCGCCGGCGCCCTCCGCGCGAGCGATCAGGTCGTCCACGGCACGGGCGCGATAGGTGATGCCGAGTGCGGGTCCGAAGGGGGAGACCTCGGTGCCGATCAGGGGCGCGGCATCGCCCGCGGCAAGCTCGAACGGATGATCCTTGAGGGCCGCGAACGCCGCCTTGGCTTCGGCCGCGGCACCTTCGGGATAGGCCTTGGGATTTTCCGGGAAGGCCGCCCAGAAGCCCCGCCCGCGCGCTGCGGCAACGGCGGATTCGAGCAGCGCGGCGTGGGCCGCGAACAGGTCAGCCATGGTCCTCTCCCTATGCCGGGACGCTGTGCGATGATGTTGACAAGCCCATCCCTTGCGCTAATGATTAACCGATCGTCCGGTTAATTCAAGAGGCTCCGAAAGAGCCCTGAAGTGGGAGGACCAAGTGGAGGCGCATGTGAACGAAGCCGTGCTGACCGTCACGGACCATGGCGGCTGGACGGAGCTGACGCTCAATCGTCCCGACCGCCTCAATTCCTTCAACGAGGAGATGCACGGCGCGCTTGCGGCCGCACTGGACGACGCCGCCGATGAGAGCTGCCGCGCCGTGCTGCTGACCGGCGCCGGCCGCGGCTTCTGCGCCGGGCAGGATCTCTCCGCCCGCGCCAACGCGGAAGGTCCGCTGGACCTCGGCTCGACCATCGAGGCCTTCTACAACCCGCTCATCCGCCGCATCCGAGGGCTCAACAAGCCCGTCATTTGTGCTGTGAACGGCGTGGCCGCCGGGGCCGGGGCCAACATCGCGCTTGCGTGCGATATCGTTCTGGCTGCGCGTTCCGCCAAGTTCATCCAGGCGTTCTCGAAGATCGGCCTCGTGCCCGATTCGGGCGGCACCTATTTCCTGCCGCGTCTCATCGGCGACGCGCGGGCGCGGGCGCTGATGCTGCTGGCCGAACCGCTCGCGGCCGAGACCGCGGCCGAATGGGGCCTCATCTGGAAGGTGATCGACGACGCCGCGCTCATGGACGAGGCCCGCGCGCTCACCGCCCGCCTCGCCACCCAGCCGACGCAGGGCCTCGCCCTCACCAAGGCGGCGCTCAATGCCTCCGGCGGCAACAGCCTCAACGACCAGCTCGATCTCGAGCGCGATCTGCAGCGCGAGGCCGGCCGCACGCCGGATTATCGCGAGGGCGTGAAGGCCTTCATGGAGAAGCGCACCCCGAACTTCACGGGACGCCGCTCGTGACCGCCGCCGCAGAAACCGTGGCGTCGCTCTCTCCGGAGGAGATCGCCCGCCGCTCCGCCGATGCCATGTGGGCGACCGACCATGCGAGCCAGGGGCTCGGCATGGAGATCGTCAGCATCAGCCCCGGCAGCGCGACCCTCGCCATGACGCTCACCGAGCGCATGTGCAACGGGTTCGGCATGGGCCATGGCGGCTTCATCTTCGCCCTGGCCGACAGCGCCTTCGCTTTCGCCTGCAATACCTATGACGAGCGCACCGTCGCCCAGCACTGCTCGGTGACGTATCTGCGCCCCGGTACCCGCGGCAAGCGCCTCGTGGCGCGGGCGCGCGAGGTGAGCCGCAGCGGGCGCTCCGGCATTTACGATGTCGAGGTTTCGCAGGACGATGTGGTGATCGCCCAGTTCCGCGGCCATTCCCGCACCATCGGCGGGCGCATCACGCAGACAGACGCCGGGGGCGCGGACGCCCTTGCCAGCAAGAAATCCTGATCTCGCAGAAGATCCATCTGGAGGAGATGATGAACATGGCTCTGCCGGCACTGTCCCCGGGCCGTTCCTTCGAGGGTGGCCTCGATCCCGCCGAGCGCGCCTCGCGCGACGAGATCATGTCGCTGCAGCGCGAGCGTCTCGCCTGGTCGCTGCGCCACGCCTACGAGAACGTGCCGTTCTACCGTCAGGCGTTCGACGCCGCCGGGGTGCACCCCTCCGACCTGCGCGACCTCTCGGACCTCGCCAAATTCCCCTTCACGGTGAAGACCGACCTGCGCGACAACTACCCCTTCGGCCTGTTCGCGGTGCCGAAGGAAAAGCTGATCCGCGTGCACGGCTCGTCCGGCACTACGGGCAAACCCATCGTGGTGGGCTACACCAAGGCCGACATCGACATGTGGGCCGACGTGATGGCCCGCTCCATCCGCGCCGCGGGCGTGCGGCCGGGCATGATGGTACATGTGGCCTATGGCTACGGCCTGTTCACCGGCGGCCTCGGCGCCCATTACGGCGTCGAACGGCTGGGCTGCACCGTGGTGCCCATGTCCGGCGGCATGACCGAGCGCCAGGTGCAGTTGATTCATGACTTCAAGCCCGACGCCATCATGGTGACGCCGAGCTACATGCTCGCCCTCATGGACGGCTTCGCCAAGGCCGGGCTCGACCCGCGCGAGACCTCGCTCAAGTACGGCATCTTCGGCGCCGAGCCCTGGACCAACGCCATGCGCCAGGAGATCGAGCGCGACTTCAACCTCGACGCCACCGACATCTACGGCCTCTCCGAGGTCATCGGCCCCGGCGTCGCGCAGGAGTGCGTGGAGACCAAGGACGGCCTGCACATCTGGGAGGATCATTTCTACCCGGAGGTGATCGACCCCCTCACCGGCGAAGTGCTGCCCGATGGCGCGAAGGGCGAACTCGTTTTCACCTCGCTGACCAAGGAAGCCTTCCCCATCATCCGCTACCGTACCCGCGACCTCACCCGCCTGCTGCCCGGCACGGCGCGGCCGGGCATGCGGCGCATGGAGAAGGTGACGGGCCGGTCCGACGACATGATCATCCTGCGCGGCGTCAACGTCTTCCCGACCCAGATCGAGGAAATCCTGCTGGCGGTGGAGGCCTGCTCCGGCCACTACCAGATCGAGCTGACCCGCGACGGACGCATGGACGAGATGACCGTGCACGCCGAGATCCGCGAGGAGGTCTATGGCGAGGTGGACGTGGACGCCACCGGCAAGCGCATCCTGAAGCGCATCAAGGACACCATCGGCATCACCACGCGCATCTCCCTGCACGAGCCGGGCGGCATCGAGCGCACCGCCACCGGCAAGGCCAAGCGCATCGTGGACCGCCGGCCCAAGGAGTGAGCGGGAGGGCCACACGCCCTCCCCTGCCCCAACAAAAAAGGCCCGGCGCGATGCCGGGCCTTTTTCGTGTTTGTTGCCGATCTCAGTCGAGCCCGAGCGGCGCGAGGCGGTCGGTGACGAGGCGCTCCCACTCCGCCAGCAACACCTCGTTGGGCGTGTGGCGCAGGCCGAGGCGGCGCAGCGTATCGTAGCGGGCGGAACCGGCCACGCCGAACGTCGCTGCGACCCGCGGCCGCCAATAGGCAAGGCTCGCCCGCGCGCCGACCCGCCCGACTTCGGTGGCGGCGATGCGCTCCAGCCCTTCGAGCCCCAGCTCCGCATGGCGCGCCTCGCGCGGGGCGATCTCGCGGAAGACCTCGGCGAGCGGCGCGTAGGACACCCGCGACAGCTCGGCGAGTTGCACGCCGGTGGCAAGACCCATGAGCACGTTCATCGCCACCGCGTCGGTCCATCCCGTGATGGGATAGTGGAAGACGGAGAGCCGCATGTCGGAGCCGTGCCGCACGGCGCCGAGGTCGGCATCGCGCGCCACCCGCGCCGCCCAGTCGTGCTGCGCCTCGTAGCGGTCGGTATCGGTGCCGAAGGCGCCCATCAGGCCGAGCACCCGCTCGGCATGGTCCGCCTTTTCAAGTGTGATACGGCTCGCCGCGATCCGCGCCCTGATGCCGGGCGCGAAATTGATGGAGGCGGCAAAGCCGGCCGAGCCGGCGAGCTGGCTGTCCACAAAGGAGGACATGAGCCGCAGAAGCTCGCCGCGATAGCGCGGCGGCACGTTGTCGGGCGAAGAGAGCACGCCGCCCTGGGCGAGATAGTCGTCGATGGCGATCACGTCGGACATGTGTCTTCCCCTTACTCGTCGTAGGTGACGACGAGTTTTTCGGTGAGCGGGAAGCACTGGCAGGTGAGCACGTAGCCGGCGCGCACCTCGTAATCCTCCAGCGCATGATTGACCGCCATTTCCACCTCGCCCTCCACCACCTTGGCGCGGCAGGTGGAGCACACGCCCGCCTTGCAGGCGTAGGGCGCATCGAGATTGGCGGCGAGCGCTGCGTCGAGCAAGCTCTGGCCCTCGCGCGGCATGTGGAACGTGCGGGTGGCGCCATCCAGCGTCACGGTGGCGGTGGTGCCGGCGCCGTTGGCGGCGACGTTCGCCGAAACCGCCTTGGCCTTCGCCCGGCCGGGCTGGCCGGAGGCGAACAATTCGAACTTGATCTGCGCGTCGCTGAGACCGTGCGCGCGCAATGCGGCGGCGATGGCCAGCATCATGGGCTCGGGGCCGCAGATAAAGGCGGTGTCCACCGACGTCGCGTCGATCCAGTGCTTGAAGAGACCTTCCATCTTCTCCGCATCGACGCGGCCGGTGAACAGGTCGATCTCCTGCGCCTCGCTCTCCAGCACATGCAGCACAGAAAGGCGGCCCAGATAGATGTTCTTCAGGTCCTCCAGCTCCTCGCGGAACATGATGGAGCTGATCTGCCGGTTGGCATAGACGAGGGTGAAGCGGGACCTGGGCTCGCGCGCCAGCACCGTCTTGATGATGGACAGGAGCGGCGTGATGCCCGAACCGCCGGCAAAGCCGAGATAGTGGCGGTCCAGCTCCGGGGCCAGCGGCACGAAGAACTTGCCCATGGGCGGCATGGCTTCGAGGACGTCGCCGGGGGACAGGTTTTCATTGGCCCAGGTGGAGAAGGCACCGCCCTCCACCTTCTTGATGCCCACCTTCAGGTAGCCCTCATCCTTGCCGGCGCAGATGGAATAGCTGCGGCGCAGTTCCTCGCCATCGAAATCGCGGCGGAAGGTGAGATATTGGCCCTGCGTGAAGTCGAACGCCGCGGCGTCCTCGGGGCGGGGCTTGAGGGTGACGACGACGGCATCGCGCGTCTCGCGCCGCACGTCGACCACCTCCAGGGAATGAAACCGTGCCATGCGGCGCTCCTCGGGATTTCTTTGATTTTCAGATGCACTTGAAGTAGTCGAACGGCTCCAGGCACGAGAGGCAGCGATAGCTGGCCTTGCAGGCGGTGGAGCCGAACTGGCTCACCTTCTCAGTCTGCGCCGAGCCGCAGCGCGGGCAGGCCACCGTGAGGTTGGAGCCGGAGGCGAGCCGGCGCGCGAGCGCCAGCGAGCGGCCGTCGGCGGCGGTGTCGTCCACCGGCGGCGCGATGCCGTAGGCGCGCAGCTTCTCGCGGCCCTCGGCGCTCATCCAGTCGGTGGTCCAGGGCGGCGAGAGCCGACGCTCCAGCCGCACCTTGGCGACGCCGCGCGCGTTCAGTTCGCGCTCGATGTCGAGATTGATGATGCCCGTCGCCGGACAGCCGGAATAGGTGGGTGTGACGGTGACGACGAGGGTGTCGTCGTTCCACGCCACCTCGCGGACGATGCCGAGATCGACCAGCGAAAGCACCGGGATTTCCGGGTCCGGCACCTGCGACAGCCAGTGCCAGACCTCGTCAAGGGACGGCAGGGTGGCGGTCGCCATGATCGCCTCCTACCAGGTCGCGCCGGGATAGGCGCGCTGCAGGAACTGCATGTCGGCGAGGATGTAGCCGAGATGCTCGGTATGCACGCCGCGCCGGCCGCCCTTGTGGACGTAAGCCGAGGTCGGCGCCTTCAGCGTCGCCTCGCGCAGCACCTCGGAGACGATGGCCTCCCACTCCGGCTTGAGGCTCGCCGGATCGGGCGCGATGCCCGCCTCCGCCACGACACGATCCGCATCGTCGGCAATGAAGAGTTCGCCCACGTAGGACCACATGTCGTCGAGCGCGCGCTGCATCCGCGCGTGGCTCTCATCGGTGCCATCGCCCAGGCGGATCACAAGATCGCTGGAGCGCTCAAGGTGATAGGCCGCCTCCTTCACCGCCTTGGCGGCGATCTCGGCGACGCGCGGGTCCGCCGATTTGGTCAGCGCCGTCAGCATCACATGGTGCCAGGCATCGAACAGGAACTGCCGCATCAGCGTCTGACCGAAGTCGCCATTGGGGCGCTCCACCAGCAGGCAGTTGCGGAAGGCCGCCGCGTCACGCAGGAAGGCGAGCGCATCGGCATTGCGGCCCTTGCCCTCCACCTCGCCGGCGAGGCCAAGCCAGAGCTGGGTCTGGCCGATGAGGTCCAGCGCGGTGTTGGCGAGGGCGATGTCCTCTTCCAGCACCGGCGCGTGGCCGCACCACTCGGATACGCGATGGCCGAGGATGAGGGTGTTGTCCCCCATCCGGGTGAGGAATTCGAACAGAGCGGCGCGATCGACCGCGATCTCGGCGCTGGCCATCACATGTGCCCCACTTCTTCGGGAATCTGGAAGAAGGTGGGGTGGCGGTAGACCTTGGAGTTGGACGGCTCGAACAGCGGCCCCTTGTCCGAGGGGCTGGAGGCGGTGATATCCACCGACTTCACCACCCAGATGGAAACCCCCTCGTTGCGGCGGGTATAGACGTCGCGGGCGTTCTTGATGGCGAGCTCCGCGTCGGGCGCGTGCAGGCTGCCCACATGGCGATGGTTGAGGCCGTGCTGGCCACGGATGAAGACTTCCCACAAGGGCCATTCGCTGGACATGGTTGTTCCTCCCGTTCCGGGCCGGACGGCCAAGCCGTCCGGAAGATGCGCTGTTGTTATGGTACGCCCTGACCGGCGATTACTTTGGCGAGGCTATTCGGCGGCCACACGGGCGGCGGCGCGACGCGCCTCGGCCTTCTCGGCGTGGGCGAGGAGGCCATCGCGGAACCAGGCCCCGTCTTCCCAGGCCTTCACGCGGGCGCCGAGGCGCTCCTTGTTGCAGGGGCCGTTGCCGGCGATCACCTCGAAGAACTCGGACCAGTCCGGCTCGGAGAAGTCGTAACCCTTCTTCTCCTCGTTCCACGTCAGGTTCGGATCGGGGATCTTGAGGCCGAGATATTCCGCCTGCGGCACCGTCTGGTCGACGAACTTCTGGCGCAGTTCATCATTGGTGTTGATCTTGATCTTCCACGCCATGGACTGGGCGGAATGCACCGAATCCTTGTCGGAGGGACCGAACATCATGAGCGCGGGATACCAGAAGCGGTCGAGGGCATCCTGCGCCATGGCCTTCTGCTCGGCCGTGCCCTGCGCCATCTTCATCATGATGTCGTAGCCCTGCCGCTGGTGGAAGCTCTCCTCCTTGCAGATGCGGATCATCGCGCGGCTGTAGGGGCCGTAGGAGGTCTTCTGCAGCTGAACCTGATTCATGATGGCCGCGCCATCCACCAGCCAGCCCACCGCGCCGATGTCGGCCCAGTTGAGGGTGGGATAGTTGAAGATGGACGAATACTTCATGCTGCCGTCGTGCAGCTTGGCGAGCAGCTGGTCGCGGCTGACGCCCAGCGTCTCGGCGGCGCAATAGAGGTAGAGGCCGTGGCCGGCCTCGTCCTGCACCTTGGCGAGCAGGATGGCCTTGCGCTCCAGCGTGGGCGCGCGGGTGATCCAGTTGCCTTCGGGCAGCTGGCCGACAATCTCGGAATGGGCGTGCTGGCCGACCTGGCGGATCAGCGTCTTGCGGTAGCCCTCCGGCATCCACTCCTTCGGCTCGATCTTCTCGCCGCGGTCGATGCGCTCCTGGAAGGCGCGCTCCTCCGGCGAAAGCTCGGCGGCGGACTTCATGCCCTCGGACTTCACGAGCTGTGCGTACATGCTGTGTCCTCCCCGTAAGACCTGTTGGATCGGCCGTCTCATGCGCGGCTTCTGGCGGCGGGTGAAGTCGGCGCTCCGGCCGCTGCCGCCGCTCCTCGCAAGCAGCATGCTGCCCACTGTCCGGCACCTTGCGAACGTTTATATATTACAGAAAAATTAGTTTCAAGTTATTTTCGTAACATTTAAAAGCCAGAGGCTCCGGCCGGACCATCTCCAGATCCTCTAAGCCTTGAATCTGCTCGTGATTTTCGGATGCCCCGGCAGCGGCGCACCGTCCTCGCCCACGGCATTTTCGTCCAGCCAGCGCTCGGACGCCTCCACCAGACGGCCATAGATGTCGGCGCACACGGCGCGGGCGGCAAGGCCCGGCCAGTCCTCCGGCAGGATGGCGGAGGGCAGGATGGGATCGCGCAGCACGATCCGGCGGTAATCATGGATGAGCAGCACGCGGGCGACCATCGCCTCGAGGTCGGTCAAGGCGGCGCCGGCCTGAAGCTCCGCCGCCAGCGGCTCGAAGGTGGCGATGAAGCGCCGGTAGGCCTCCGCCGTCTGCTCCAGCGGCCACGCGCGGGCGGCGAGGGCACGCTGCTCCTCCGCGCTGCCGGAGACATCGAGCCGGAGCGCGGAGGCCGCCTCCTCGGGCACGCCCGTTCCGGCCGGGGCCACGAACACGCCGGGCAGCGGCATGCCGAAACCTGCCGCCTCCAGGGCCGCCCGCGCCCCTTCGCGGGCGCCGGTCTCGATGAGCAGCATGTCGAAATGCCCATGCCACTCGGGCGGACGGTGACGGTAGATATGCTCGGTGGCGCGGGCGAAGGTCTCGCGGCCCTTATCGGCGAGGCGGTAGAAGCTGTTGCGACCTACGCGCGTCCGCGTCAGCCAGCCATCCGCCGCGAGACGCGACATGGCCGTGCGCACCACCCCGTCCGCCACGTCCAGCCCGCGGAAGAAGGCGAGCAACGTGCCGAGCCACACCGAGCCGCCGCGCGGCACGATGGCGTCGCCATAGATGGTGACGATGATGGACCAGGTGCGCGAAGGCTCGGCGCGAACGTGGTCGAGGATGAGGTCGAGGGCGCGGCGCGACATGGCCGTTCCTTAAAGCGTTTTCGGCCGCGATCCTATTCCGCCGGTCGCCGCGCCTTCGCCGCGCGCGGTGCGTCGGCTGCGGTGGGCGTCGTGCGGCGGCGCGGGGTGGAACGAGGCTGCGCGGGCTTGCCCTCCGGCGGCCGGGCATCGACGGCCTTGGCCTCGGGCGCGAACATACCCCGTACCGCCTCCTCCGCCCCCGCCTTGATGAGGCCGGTGACGAGGCGGGCATAGTCGGCGCGGGTCAGGCCCTTGCCGTCGCGAAACCAGAGATACTGCCAGTTGAGCATGCCGAAGGCCGACATGGTCACGGGCTTCAGCATGGGCCCGCGCCCGACCGACGGCACCTCCTCGGCGATGGCGTCGGCAAGCAGCGTGACGAGCTTTCGCTCCAGCGCGCGCAGGGCCTCCTGCCGGTCGCTGTTCAGCAGCTTGAGATTGGCGATCTGCACCTGATGCTCGGCGTCGGCATCCTTGTAGGCATCGAGGAGCGAGGCCGACATGGCGTAGATGCGCCCGCCGTCCGGGGCGTCGGCGATCGCCTTCTCCGCGCCGGCGATCAGCTGCTCCAGATGCGAGGACAGGATGTCGAAGAGCACCGCCTCCTTGTCCGGATAGTAATGGTAGAGCAAGGCCTTGGAAGCGCCGCAGGCGTCCGCGATCATGGTGATCGAGGTGCCGGAATAGCCATATTGCGCAAACAGCTCCGCCGATTTGTGGAGGATGGCCTCCCGTTTGGCCTCGTAATCCTGTGCACGCGTGCGAGCCATCTTGCCTGTCCATCTCGACCGCCGCCCGACACGGGCCTGCTGCGATCATCCGCCATCATCGGGAAGGAGGTTGGGATATCAAATATTGTCCGCCCGGTCGATCAATCATCCCGCGCAAGCGCGCCCTCGGCAAGCGTGCAACGAAGCCGCACGCGATCAATTGACCATCCGGCCGGTTAATTATATGGTTCGGGTCTCGCCGGTCGAATGGCCAGCGAATGGAGGCGGGACAACCCGCTCCTCGGCCCGAAATGGACCTTTAGGAGGAACGCTTCATGGATACGCCCGCACGCCTGCGGCCGATGCTGCGCGCGGCTGCCATCATGGTCGCGACCGCGGTCGCCGGCCCGGCGCTCACCAGCCCCGCCCTTGCCGCCGATCCCATCAAGATCGGTTCGGTGGTCTCTGCCACCGGCCCCGCCGCCTTCCTCGGCGATCCCGAAGCCAAGACGCTCAAGCTCTATGTGGACGAGCTGAACAAGAAGGGCGGCCTCCTCGGCCGGCCCGTCGAGCTGGTGCTCTATGACGACGGCGGCGATGCCAACAAGGCGCGCACCTTCGCCACCCGCCTCGTGGAAGACGACAAGGTCGTCGCCATGGTCGGCGGCACCTCCACCGGCGCCACCATGGCCATGATCCCGGTGTTCGAAGAAGCCGGCATCCCCTTCGTTTCGCTCGCCGGCGGCATCGAGATCATCGAGCCGGTGCGCGCCTTCGTGTTCAAGACGCCGCACACCGACAAGACCGCCTGCCAGAAGATCTTCGAGGACATGAAGGCGCGCGGCATCACCAAGATCGGCATGATCTCGGGCACGGACGGCTTCGGCAAGTCCATGCGCAACCAGTGCCTGAAGGTGATCGGCCAGTACGGCATCACCGTCGTCGCCGACGAGAGCTACGGCGCCACCGATTCCGACATGACGCCCCAGCTCAACAAGATCAAGAACACGGCGGGCGTCGAGGCGGTGCTGAACCCCGGCTTCGGCCAGGGCCCGGCCATCGTGACGCGCAACTATGCGCAGCTCGGCATCAAGCTGCCGCTCTACCAGAGCCACGGCGTCGCCTCGAAGAGCTTCATCGAACTGGCCGGCCCCGCCGCCGAGGGCGTGCGCCTGCCCGCCCCGGCCATCCTGATCGGCGACAAGCTGGCGGACAACGACCCGCAGAAGCCGGTGGTGGCGCAGTACAAATCTTCCTACGAGAAGACCACCGGCCAGCCGGTCTCCACCTTCGGCGGCTACGGCTATGACGGCATCCAACTCGTCGCCCGTGCCATCGAGAGCGCCAAGTCTTCGGACCCGAAGAAGATCCGCGACGCGCTGGAGGCGACCAAGGGCTATGTGGGCGTGACCGGCATCTACACCTTCGCGCCCGCCGACCATCTCGGCCTCGGCACGGATTCGTTCCGCATGCTGGTGATCCGCAACGGCGACTGGGCGATCGAAGCGCCCGCCCGCTGATCGTTTCGCACACCCGATCCCCACCGCGGCGGCGCCACACCGGCGCCGCCGCACAGACGGCGTGAGGACATGTCCGAATTTCTCCAGCTCGCCTTTTCGGGGCTGACGGTGGGCGCCATCTACGCGCTCATCGCCCTCGGCTTCACGCTGATCTACAACGCCTCCGACGTGATCAATTTCGCCCAGGGCGATTTCGTCATGATCGGCGGCATGGGCACCGTCTTCCTCATGGCGGCCGGCCTCGCGCTGCCGGTGGCGGCGCTGATCGCCGTGGTCGCCGCCGTGCTGGTGGGCCTGCTTCTGCACCGCCTCGCCATCGAGCCGGCGCGCGGCGCCTCGCCGGTGACGCTCATCATGATCACCATCGGCGCGTCCATCTTCATCAAGGGCGTGTCGCAGATCATCTTCGACAAGCAGTTCCACTCCCTGCCCGCCTTCTCCGGCGACACGCCCATCCCGGTCGGCGGCGCCACCATCCTGCCGCAGAGCCTGTGGGTGATGGGCACCGCGCTCGCCCTCGTGGTGGCGCTCTACCTGTTCCTGGAGCACACGCTGGTGGGCAAGGCCGTGCTGGCCACTGCCGCCAACCGGCTGGCGGCGAAGCTGGTGGGCATCAATGTCGCCCTCGTGCTCGCCCTCGCCTTCGGCCTCTCGGCCGCCATGGGCGCGCTCGCCGGCGTGGTGGCGACACCCATCACGCTGACCCGCTACGACATCGGCACACTGTTCACCCTCAAGGGCTTCGCCGCCGCCATGCTGGGCGGCATGGGCAATCCCTTGGGCGCGGTGGTGGGGGGGCTCCTCATCGGCCTCATCGAGACCTTCGCGGCGGGCTACCTCTCCTCCACCTACAAGGACGCGGTGGCGTTCCTGATGATCCTCGTCGTCCTGCTGTTCATGCCGCGCGGCCTGTTCGGTAGCCGCACCGTGGAGCGCGTGTGATGAAGGCCGTCCTGCGCTCGCGCATCACCCCGCTCATCGCCCTCGCGCTCATCATGGCGCTGGTGCCGATGATCGCCCCCACCTCCTTCCACCTGCGGGTGGCGGCGCTGGTGTGGATCTTCTCCCTCGCCGCCCTCGGCCTCACCATCCTCATGGGCTACGCGGGTCAGGTGAGCCTCGGCCATGCCGGCTTCCTCGGCATCGGCGCCTATGCGGTGGCGATCGGGCCGGCGCGGCTCGGGCTCGATCCGCTGCTGTGCATCGTCCTCGGGGCGGCGCTCTCCGGCGTCATCGCCTGGCTGGTGGGCCGGCCCATCCTGAAGCTGAAGGGCTATTACCTCGCCATCGCGACGCTCGGCTTCGGCGTCATCGTCGCCCTCATCCTCCACAGCGAGACCGAGCTGACCGGCGGGCCGGACGGCATGTCCGTGTCGCGCATCACGCTGTTCGGCTGGCGGGTGACGGGGGCGCTGAACTGGTACTGGGTCTCGGCCGGGGCGCTGCTCATCGGCGCCCTCATCGCCCTCAACATCGCCGCGAGCCCCACCGGGCGGGCGCTGCGCGCGCTGCACGACAGCGAGGTGGCGGCGGCCGGCGCGGGCATCGACGTTTCCGCCAAGAAGCTCGCCGCTTTCGTGGTGGCGGCGGTCTATGCGGCGGTGGCGGGCGGGCTGCTGGCGGCCATGAACGGCCTCATCACGCCGGAGGCGGCGAGCTTTTCGCACTCGGTGGAACTGGTGGCCATGGTCATCATCGGCGGGCTCGGCTCGGTGTTCGGCACCGTGCTCGGCGCCGCCTTCCTGGTGGTGCTGCCGCAGACGCTCACCGCTTTCCAGGAATACGAGCAGGCGGTGCTCGGCCTCCTCATCATGGTGTTCATGATTTTCCTGCCCCAGGGCATCGTGCCGTCGCTGCGCGCGCTGATCGAGGAGCGCCTGCCGTGACCAGCAAGACACACCTTCTCGACGTGAGCGGCATCGGCATCTCCTTCGGCGGACTCAGGGCCGTGGACGAGGTGAGCTTCAAGGTCGGCGCCGGCGAGGTCTTCTCCATCATCGGGCCGAACGGGGCGGGCAAGACCACCCTGTTCAACCTCGTCACCGGCATCTACCGCCCCTCGCGCGGCTCGGTTCGGCTCGACGGTGCGGACATCACCGCCGTGCCGCCCCACCGGCGCGTCCGAAGCGGCATGGCGCGCACCTTCCAGAACCTGCAGATCTTCTTCCGCATGACCGCGGTAGAGAATGTGATGGTGGGGTGTGCCCTCTCCGAGCGCACCTCGTTCCTCGCCGACATGCTCGGCTTGCCCTCGGTGTTCCGGCAGAACCGCGTCACGCGGGAAAAGGCGCTGGCGCTGCTCGAGCGGGTGGGTCTCGCCGACATCGCCGACGCGCCCGCCGGCGCCCTGCCCTATGGCGCGCTGAAGCGCCTGGAGATCGCCCGTGCCCTCGCCGCCGACCCGAAGATCCTGCTGCTGGACGAGCCGGCAGCCGGCTGCAATGCGGTGGAGACCGAGGCCATCGACCACCTGATCGCCGCCGTCGCGAAGAGCGGCGTGGCGGTGGTGCTGATCGAGCACGACATGAAGCTGGTGATGAAGATTTCCGACCGCGTGCTGGTGCTCGCCCAGGGCCGCCCGCTGGCGGAGGGGCCGCCGCGCGCGGTGCGGGAGAACCCGCAGGTCATCGCCGCCTATCTCGGGGACATCGGATCGCGGGAGGCGGATCGTGCTCACGGTTGAAGCCCTCTCCTCCTCCTACGGCCGCATCATGGCCCTGCGCGAGGTATCGCTGGAGGTGAAGGCCGGCGAGATCGTCGCGCTGGTCGGCTCCAACGGCGCCGGCAAGACCACGCTCCTGCGCGCCATCTCCGGCGTGCAGCCGGTACGCGGCGGGCGCATCGTCTTCGAGGGCGAGGCCATCGAGCGGATGGAGCCGCATTTGCGGGTGGTGCGCGGCATCTCGCAATCGCCGGAGGGCCGGCAGGTGTTCGGCCCGCTCAGCATCGAGGACAATCTGAAGCTCGGTGCCTACCGGCGGCAGGATGCGAAGCGGCAGGCGCGACTCGATCACGTCTACGGCCTGTTCCCCGTGCTCGCCGAGCGGCGCAGGACGCCAGCCATGAGCCTCTCCGGCGGACAACAGCAGATGCTCGCCATCGGTCGCGCGCTGATGGCGGGGCCGAAGCTGCTGTTGCTGGACGAGCCCTCCCTCGGCCTCGCGCCTTTGCTAGTGGACCAGATCCTCTCCGCAGTCACGTCATTGCGCGCCGAGGGCATCACCACCCTGCTGGTGGAGCAGAACGCCTCCGCGGCGCTGGCCATCGCCGACCGCGGCTATGTGCTGGAGACCGGCTACATCGCCATGGAAGGCACGGGCGCGGCCCTGCTCGACGATCCGAAGGTGCGCGCGGCCTATCTCGGCCTGTAGGGGTACTTCCGTAACGAAGCTGGATCGACAGAGCCAACACGAACTGGCTCTAGGTGGTTGTGCAACTCCAGATAATCATGGTGGGGCTTGCTCCAAGCCCTGACCGGAGCCGGCTGATCGGGCGGTGTCCTCCTGGACGCCGCCCGAAATCGTTCCGGGACCGATCGTTCCTGACCCGACGATGGCCAGCATGTCGGCAGGCGCCCCGCGCGCGACGATGCGGCCGCCATCCATCACGATGATCTCGTCCATCGCCTCAAGCCCGGCGCGGCGGTGGGTGATGAACAGAAGCGCCTGATCGCGGGGCGCGCCCAGAAGCGCCTCCAGCACGCGGCGCTCGGTCTCGCCGTCGAGCCCTTCTGTGGGCTCATCGAGGATCAGGATCGGCGCCTCCTTCAGAAGGGCGCGCGCTAGCCCGAGCCGCCGCGCCTCGCCGCCGGAGACTTTCGCCCCATTCGCGCCGAGGAAGGTATCCAGCCCGTCCGGCTGCGCCGCGACGAAGGCGAGGACGCCGGCCCGCTCCAGAGCCGCTTCCAGCTTTGCCGGCGGCGCCTCGGGATCGGCGACAAGCAGATTTTCGCGGATGGTGGCGGCGAAGAGATGATCGTGCTGCGCCAGCACCGCCATGCGCCGCCGCAGGTCATCCGAGCTGAAGTCAGCGATGCTCGAACCGGCGAACGTCACCTCCCCCGGCGCAGGGGAGCGGAACCGGAGCGCCAGGGCGACGAGGCTCGACTTGCCCGAGCCGCTCGACCCGACCACGCCGATGCGCCGGCCCGGGGCCAGCGCGAGATCGATGTCGGTGAGGGCCACGCTCGCCGCACCGGGATAGGTCAGCCCCGCATGGGCGAACGCCAGCGTGCCGGCCTCCGGCACCGGCTTCGGCGCGGCAGGCTCCTCCACCGGCGGCGGACGGTCGATGAGGTTGAAGATGCGGCGGGCCGAGGCGAGCGTCGCCGGCAGGGTCTGAAAGGCGAGCGGCAGCGGCGCCACCGCCTCGAACAAGGAGAGCGCGAGCAGCGCCAGCATGGGCAGGTCGGCGCCCGGCAGCGTGCCCGCCAGCACCCGTGGCGCGCCGATGAGCAGCACCAGCACGAGCGAGGCTTGCGCGAACAGGCCCACGCCCGCGCTGGCAAAGCCGACGATGCCGGCGAGCCGGTGTTCGCAGGCGATGAGCGCGTCGCTGGTCTCATCCAGCGCGGCGCGGTGGCGGCGGTCGGGATCGTAGATGTCGAGCTCCGCCCGCCCTTCCAGATGGTCCACCAGCAGCGCGTTGAGCTGCGCCGTGCCGGCCGTCACCTCCCGCGACGCCCGTGCCCCGAGGCGATGGACGAGAAGCGGCAGGGCGAGCCCGGCAAGCAGCGCGGCGAGGCCGATGCCCACCGCCATTCCACCATCGTGGAGCGCGAGGACGGTGAGCCCGACCGCCAGCACCAGCACCGCGGCAAGACCGGGCGAGAGGATACGCAGGAAGGCGAATTCCAGCCGGTCGATGTCGCCCTTGAGCCGGGCGAGGAGGTCGCCGGAGCGCTGGTCCTCCAGCGCCGCCGGAGCGAGCGGGATCAGCCGCGCGAAGAACCACGGCCGCAGCGCCGCCACGAACTTCAGCGTCGCTTCATGCCCAACGATGCGCTCGCCATAGCGCCCGACGGTGCGGACGACGGCATAGGCGCGGATCGCCGCCGAGGGCGTGAAATAGTTCACGCTCGCCCCGGCCGCGCCGGCCAGCGCCATGGCCGCGATGAACCAACCGGAGGTGGCCATCAAGGCGATATGGGCGAGGGTCGCCAGCGCCGAGACGAGCACGGCCAGCGCCATCCAGCCGGCATGGGGCGCCATCAGGCGCAGGAGGCGCAGCGCGTCCTTCATCGCACCGCCTCCGCGCTTCCGGGAGCCGGGGCCAGATCGGGCACCAGGTCGCCATCGAGCCAGCCATCCAGCCTCCCATGGCGCAGGAGGTCTGCGGGCGTGCCCTCGGCGACGATCCGCCCGCGCGCGAGCACGATGATGCGGTCAGCACCGGCGACGCTCGCCATGCGGTGGGCGGCCACGAGGCCGGTGCGGCCGACGAGAAGACGGGAGAGGGCGGCCTGCACCTCGGCCTCGCTCTTCCGGTCGAGATGGGCGGTGGGCTCGTCGAGCACAACGAAGGGGGCGGCGCGGTAGAAGGCACGGGCCACCGCGAGGCGATGGGCCTGACCGCCGGAGAGGCCAGCGCCGCCTTCACCCACATCCGCAGCGACGCCGCCGGACAGGCCCGCCACCACGTCGGAAAGGCCGGCATCGGCCACCGCCCGGGCCAGACGTGCCGCGTCCGGTGCCGCCTCGCCGGGGGCGATGTTGGCGGCGAGAGTGCCGGCGAACAGGCGGGGACGCTGGGGCACGTAGGCGATGCGGCGCCGCACGTCGGCAAGGTCCAGCTCCGACAGCGGCACCCCATTCACCAGCACCCGGCCGGAGGTGGGGCGCACGAAGCCGAGCGCGAGGCTGAGGATGGAGGACTTGCCAGCGCCGGACGGCCCGACCAGCGCCACCGTTTCCCCCGCACCAATGGTGAAGCTCACACCATCCAGCGCGACGCGCCCGTCCGGGAAAGCGAGGCGCACATCCTCGAAGCGGATGGAGATCGCGTCCGGGACGGGCAGCGGTGCCGTACCGCCACTCTCGGCGAGGGCCGGCATCTCCTCCAGCGCGACGAGGCGCTCGGCGGCGCCGATGGCCTCCATGCGGGCGTGGTAGGCCGTGCCCATGGCGCGCAACGGCGCATAGAATTCCGGCGCCAGCAGCAGCACGAACAGGCCGGGGAAGAAGGCCATCTCGCCCCACAGCAGCCGGAAGCCGATGAAGATGGCGATGAGGGCGATAGAGACAGTCGCGAAGAATTCCAACACCGCCGAGGAGAGGAAGGCGACGCGCAGCACGCCCATGGTGTCGCGCCGGTAATCATCGGCGACGGCGGCCACCTCTGCGACCATGCGGCCGGCCGCATTGAACGCCTTCAACGTCGCGAGCCCCTGCACCGCATCGAGCAGGTGACCTGACATGCGGGCGAGCCGGCGCCACTGCTTCTGGTTCAGCGCCTCCGTGCCCTTGCCGATGAGGATCATGAAGACCGGGATGAAGGGCGCGGTTGCCAAGAGGATGAGGCCGGACACCCAGTCGAACGGGAACACCGCCACCAGCACCGCGACAGGCAGCATCACCGCCAGCACGGAAGCCGGAATGTAGCGCGAATAATAGGGCTCGACCGCCCGCACGCCCTCCGCCAGCGCCGCCACCAGCTCTCCGGTGCGGGCCTCGGCGAGGCCCACGGGGCCGATGGCCTCCACCCGGTCGAGGAGCCGGGTGCGCAAGGCGCGCATCACCTTCGCGGCGGCGGCGAAGCCGAAATGCTCGCTTGCCCATACGGCGCCGAAGCGCAGCAGGATGGCGCCGACAAGGGCGGTAAGCTCGAAAGCGTGCGCGGAGAGCGCCTCGTGGCGGAACAGCACGGCATCGATGATGCGGGCCACGAGAAAGGCCTGCGCGATGACCAGGAGGCCAGTCGCCGCCGATGCCGCGAGGGATCGGCCGAGGTCCGCCCGCGCCGTGCCGCGAAAACCCGACAGGAAGGCGGAGAGGCGCTTGCGATCCGTGGCGATTGCGTCCCCTCCCCTCGTTCGTGGCCGGGCGGCAATCCCGCCGAGGCAGAGGGAGATACCACACGCGCCCGCCGCCCACACTGCGATGAAGGCGCTCAGGCGGGGCGCCGGTTGGTGAAGACCCTAAGCGGGCGGCAGACCTTCAGTCTTCCGCATTCGCCCGCGCGGCGAGGCCTTGATCGAGCAGGTCCACCACCTCCTGCGGCAGGTTCAGGGCGAGGGCGGCGGCGTGGCCCTCCTCGGACATCTTGCCCCAGGTCTTGGCGAGGATGCCGGCCACCTTCTCCGGCTCGGGGCGGTGCTTCACGAGGAAGGCGTCCAGCTCGTAGGTGAGGAAGACGAGCACGGCCACGTCCTCCAGCACCTGCATATCGGCATCCTGCTTCAGCCGGTCCTTGCGGACGATCTTGCCCACGCGCTCGGCGAAGTCCGGCGCGAAGCCGAGGCCGCGCAGGATCTCGGAGATGCGCCGCTCGTGGACGTTTTTCAGCTCCGTGCGCCAGCGGAAATAGCCGGCCTTGCCCGCCGGATAGGTCTCGCGCGGAATGGTGAAGCGCTCGATGTGCTGGCCGCGCGCGGCGATCTTGAGCGCGTCGGAAGCATCGGGCCTGAAGCGGGCGAGCACCTGCGTCATCCGTTGCCCGTAGAGCACCGCCGCCGGCACGCTCCGGCCGTCCACCTCCACCTGTGCGGGATCGGCGGCGTTGGCCGCGTCGATGGCGGCGTAAGCCTCCTCCAGCATGGCGGCGGGAATCGCGTCGCTCGTCATCGCGTCTCCTGTGAATACATCTGGCGGCCATCATGGCCGCGGATGCGCCCGTGTCTAGCGCAAGCGCAGCCGCGCCCAGCGCCACAGCGCCCGCACCCGCCGCTTCAGCTCGGCGAGCCTCAACCATTCCGACACCGAGCGATGCACCGAAGCCGCAGTCTCGATGACATAGGCCATCCACCGGACCGTCATCAGCTGGGCCTTGCCGGCAGTGAAGATGCGCTCGATGAGGACGAAACTCACCAGATGCGCCAGCAGGAACAGGAACGTGCCGGTGCGGACATGGCCATTGGCGATGTGGATGAGCGCCAGGAACTTCACCGGCTCCACCACGCCGTAGGGCACGGCGATGAGCACCAGCACGGCATAGGCCGGCAGGCCGCCAACCCACGCCTCGAACCGCTGCACCAGCTTCAGCGCGGCGAGCCAATCCAGCAGCGGCCGATAGAGCGGACGGACCAGCTCGTCGAGCAGGATGACGATCCCGACCACCACCCGGAAAGCAAAGCGCAGGGCGACCCGCAACGGATTGCGCGGGCGGGGCGGACGGGGTGGAACGGAGGAATCGGCCATGCCGCGATGATGCCGGGGAATTCGCGCCCGCGATATGTGCCGCAGCGGCAAGAGGTGTTGGCCGTCGCATCCCCTGGCTTCGCGGAGGCACAGCCCGAGGCCGCCCCTCATCAGGTCGGGACCGGCGCGCTACCGCGCCGATGGTCGGCTTTCCGGACCGCGGCGGCCGGAAGTGCCGGAGCGAGTCTGGGCCGGGGTGGCCGTCGACTGGCGGGGGATCAGGGTGGGGGCGGCGATGCGCAGGCGATCGGCGCGCGTCACGGGGCCTCGCATCAGCAGGTCCAGCGCGTCGGCAGCGATCTGGTCAAACGGCACGCGCACGGAGGTGAGCGGTGTGGGCAAACGGCTGACGATGGGAATATCGTTGTAGCCCACGACCGAGACGTCGCCGGGCACCGAGAGACCGAGCCGGGCGAGCGTCGAGAGGGCACCGATGGCGGTGTTGTCGTTGACCGCGAAGAGCGCCGTGGGCGGCTCGGCCGCGCTCATCAGCCGCTCGGCCGCATCCGCCCCCGAATCGATGCCGAAGGTGGATTCGACCACGAGCGCCGGATCATCGGCGATGCGGGCCTCCGCGAGCGCCTGCCTGTATCCCTCCACGCGTCCCCGGCTGCTGGACGCATAGGCGGGGCCGGCGATGAGACCGATGCGGCGATGGCCGAGATCGATCAGGTGCCGCGTGGCGAGATATCCCCCCAGCCGGTCGTCGCCCACCGAGGCGAGGCTGCGCCCGTCGCTCCGCAGCGCGAGCACATAGGGCACGCCACGGTCGGCGAGTTCCTGGGCGAAATCGTCGCCTTCGCGGGCGGTGGACAGGACGAGGCCGTCGACGCCCCGCTGGAGCAGCGTCTGCGCCGCCTTGCGGTCAGCGCGCGGCTCGTCGTCGGTGGTGGCGACGATGGCAAACTGGCCGGTGCGGGCGCAGGCACGGGCCAGCGCCTCGTAGAGCATGGCCATCACCGTGTCCGTCAGCCGGGGAACGATGACGCCGATGGTGTTGGTCTGGCCACGCCTGAGGCTCGCGGCGGAGACGTCGCGGACATAGCCGAGGCTTTCCGCCACCTGCCTCACCCGCCGGGCGGTCGCGTTCTCCGAGCGCGGCAGGCGCTCGTCGAGGATGCGCGAGACCGTGGACTTGGACACACCTGCCGCCGCCGCCACGTCAAGGATGGTGACGCGTCCCTGCCGCTCGTGCGGTTCGTCATCGTTCAACGGCTTGTGTCCTTCGGTCCGGCATCTGGCGACAGGTTAGCGATTGACAGGAGACGGACACAAGGGCAATTATGGGAACGTTCCCGCTAACGATCCAACAAAAGCTGCGGGTCGGAGGAAGCGGGACCGGATTTTCGGTCTGAACGATCCCAAGGAAGGAACTCGAACCATGGCTATCGACTGGAAGGGCCTGAACCCCGCCCCCGTCACCCTCTTCAAGGCCAACGGCGACGTCGACTTCGACGGCAACGCCCGCCTCGCCAAGTGGCTGGCCGCCATTCCCGGTGTGAAGAGCCTCGTCATCCTCGGCCATGCCGGCGAGGGCACCTTCCTGACCTTCGACGAGCAGATCGAGCTGATCCGCGTCTACAAGGACGCGACCCCGCTCCCCGTCATCGCCGGCATCACCGGTGAAGGCACCAAGGTCGCCGAGATCGAGGCGAAGAAGAAGTTCGACGCCGGCGCGAGCGGCGCGCTCGTGTATCCGAACCACGGCTGGCTGCGCTTCGGCTACCAGAAGGGTGCCCCGCAGGACCGCTACAAGGCCATCGCCCAGTCCGGCCTCGAGTGCATCCTGTTCCAGTACCCGGCCGTGACCAAGGCCAATTACGACCTCGACACCCAGCTCGAGATCGCCGCCATTCCGGGCGTGACCGCCACCAAGAACGGCGTGCGCGACATGAAGCGCTGGTACGATGAAATCCCCGCCCTCAAGAAGGCGTTCCCGAACCTCGCCGTCATGTCCTGCCACGACGAGTGGCTGCTGCCCACCATGTTCGACGTGGACGGCCTTCTGGTCGGCTACGGCAACATGGCACCCGAGCTGCTCATCGAATACCTCAAGGCCGGCAAGGCGCAGGACTACACCCTCGCCCGCAAGTATCACGAGCAGCTCCTGCCCGTGACCCGCGCCGTCTATCATCGCGGCTCGCACATGGAGGGCACCGTCGCCCTCAAGCATGCGCTGCGTGCCCGCGGTCTCATCGACAACGTGAACATCCGCGAGCCCCTGAAGCCCCTCGGCGAGGCGGCCGACGCCGAGATCCGCGCGGCGGTGAAGGCCTCCGGCCTCACCGTGGTCGCCGACGCCCTCGCGGCCTGAGTCTCACGTCCCCGGAGGCGGCCCATGCCGCCTCCGCCCCTAGCGGGTGACAAGCGCGTCCCGGCTCCAGGCCGGGACGCGCCAAATCCGGGCGCCTCTGGCCACCGGCAAAAAGAAAAACCAAGATCATCCCTGGAGGAAACCCAATGCTCATGCAGACGCCGCGGCACCTCGGTGCTAGCGGGGCAACCGACTTGCGCAGAGATGCCGAGCGCCAAGCCGACATCAGCGCCCGCCTCGAACGGCTCCCGATCACCCGACGCGTGTTCTGGACCCGCAACATCATCGGCGCCGCCACCTTCTTCGATGGCTACACCGTCATCGCCATCGCCTATGCCATGCCGGTGCTGGTGCGCGAGTGGGGTCTCAAGCCCGAACAGACGGGCATGATCCTTTCCATGGGCTACCTCGGGCAGCTCATCGGCGCGGTCTTCTTCGGCTGGCTGGCCGAGCGCATCGGCCGCCTCTCCGTGCTGCTCTTCACCATCCTGCTGTTCGTCAGCATGGACATTGCCTGCCTGTTCGCCTGGGGCGCGGCCTCCATGATGGCCTTCCGCTTCATCCAGGGCATCGGCACCGGTGGCGAGGTGCCGGTGGCGAGCGCCTACATCAATGAATATATCGGCTCGAAGGGGCGCGGCCGCTTCTTCCTGCTCTATGAGGTGATGTTCCTGTTCGGCCTCGTCGGGGCCGGCCTCATCGCCCGCGCATTGGTGCCGGTCTATGGCTGGCAGGCCATGTTCCTCGTCGGGATCGTGCCCGCCGCCATCCTCATCCCGCTGCGCTTCTTCATGAAGGAATCGCCGCGCTGGCTCGCCGCCAAGGGCCGCTATGCGGAGGCCGACAGGATCGTGTCGGACCTGGAACACAGCGCCACCGCCCAAGGCCATGTGCTGGCCGAGCCGAAGCCGGTGGCCATGAAGCCAGTCGAGCGTTCGGGCATCCGGGAGCTGTTCTCCGGCATCTATCGCCGGCGCACGCTCACCATCTGGTCCATGTGGTTCTGCTCCTACCTCGTGGCCAACGGCATGATCGCCTGGCTGCCCACCCTCTACCGGCAGACCTTCAACCTGCCGCTCGAAACGGCGCTGCTCTATGGCCTCCTGACCTCGGTGGCCGGCGTGGTGGCGTCCATCGCCTGCGCCCTGCTGATCGACAAGGTCGGCCGCAAGCGCTGGTATACCTTCGCCTTCCTCGCGGCGCCGATCCCGCTGCTGGCCCTGGCGTGGATGGGGGCAACCTCCCCGACCGAGGTCCTGGTCCTCGCCGGCCTCGCCTACGCGATCGTGCAGACCATCACCTTTTCACTCTACCTCTACTCGGCCGAACTCTACCCGACGCGCCTCAGGGCGATCGGCACCGGCCTCGGCAGCGCGTGGCTGCGGCTCGGCTCCTCGGCCGGCCCCATCGTGGTGGGCACCATCATGGGCGCGGCGGGCATCCAGTATGTGTTTGCCACCTTCGCCGGTGTCCTCGTGGTGGGCGCACTCGTCACCATGTTCTTCGCCATCGAGACGAAGGGTCGGGTTCTGGAGGAGCTCTCCCCGTAGGCTGCCCGCCGCATGGCATCACGAGAACAGGCCGCTGGCGGGCGAATAGGCCCGGCAGCGGCACTTGTGCGAGGTCGGTCCGGTCAGACCGCGTGACCCACCAGCGTGCCGATGGCCGCCGTCGCGGCCATGGCGATGGCGCCCCAGAAGGTCACGCGGATGGTCGGCTTCCAGATGTCCGCGCCGCCCGCCCGCGCACCGAGCGCGCCGAGCACCGCAAGGCAGACCAGCGATCCCCCCGAGACGATCGGCGCGATCTGGGCGGTGGGCGCCACCAGCGAGATAATGAGCGGGATCGCCGCGCCGAGCGCGAAGGTCACTGCCGATGTCAGGGCCGCCTGGATGGGGCGCGCAACCACATGCTCGGCCAGCCCCAGTTCGTCACGGGCATGAGCGGTGAAGGCGTCCTTCGCCGTCATCTGCTCGGCCACCTGCCGCGCCAGCGCCGGCTCGACGCCCCGCCGCACATAGATCTGCGTCAGCTCGGCCAGCTCGCTTTCGGGATCCTCGGCCAGTTCGCGCCGCTCCTTCTGCAGGTCGGCATTCTCGGTGTCGGCCTGCGAGCTCACCGAGACGTATTCGCCCGCCGCCATGGACATGGCGCCGGCGACAAGGCTCGCCACGCCCGCGACGAGGATTTCCGATGAATTGGTCGAGGCCGCCGCGACGCCCACCATGAGACTGGCGGTCGAGATGATGCCGTCATTGGCACCGAGGACGGCGGCGCGCAGCCAACCGATGCGTTCGATCAGGTGGTTTTCGCGGTGCAGAGGCTTCATGGCGATACCTTCTGGAAGGAACGGATCGGCGCGCGACAGGCTGCGACGCAGGGGAGCGGGCCGCAGATTGGAGTTGATCTAATCTGTTGCGACGCGCAGGCCAAGCGGCGCTTGGTCGCGTCCCCTTCTGTCGGGGCGACAGGCGGAAAACGTTGCCGGCTCAATGCTTCGTGGCGCTCCCGGGGCCGGCTCGGCTCCCGTACCTGCCCTACCGCGCAGTCTCGTCGGGCGGCACCGGTGGCACCCAGGCAGCGATGCGGGCGCTGCCTTCGGGCGACATCTGCCCGGCCGCGTCGATGATGACGTCGTGAACGATGGACCAGACTTCCCTGCGGGCATCGCGCAGGCCGGACAATGCGGCCCGCGCCGCCGCCGGATCGAAGGGCCTCGCAAGGAAGGTCTCGCGGGCGCGCTCCTGCGCCGCGCGGGAGGCCGCCTCGGCGTCCACCAGCCGTCCGTTGGCGGCGGCGAAGCGGGCCAGCAGAAGGCGGGCGTCGGCCATGGGGAGGGTCGCCGCCAGCCGGTCGATGCGCACCCGCGGACTGCGGTCCTCCACATTGGGGGCGGGCAGGAAGACGGGCTTGTGCGGCGCACGCATCACCACAGCCAGCGCCACGCCCGCGAAGAACAGGTTGAGCGCGAGGGAGGCGATCAGCAGGCGCCGCGGCGCGGAGGCGAGTCCCGAAAAGCCGGATAGCGGGCGCGACAAGGGGCTCACAGCACGCCCTCACCGATGGGTCCCGGCTCGAACACCACCGCGCTGACATCGGTGGTCGCGCCCGCCCGCGCGGCCGGGCCGATGCTGACGAGCGTGTCGCTCGACCCCACCATGAAGCCGAGCAGCGCCATGCCGGCGAGCGTGGCGATGCTCGGCCAGGCCGGCCGCAGGTCGAGTGCGATGAGCCAGTCCGGCAGCCAGAGCACCGGATGGCGGCGGGACTGGCGCGGCAGCGGCGCGTTGGCGAGCGCGAGCGTGACACGCCGCGCCGGCCGCATGTCCGCCTCGCTCGCAAGCCGCGCTGCGCCGGCGAGCCGCCGCTCCAGCGCGATCTCGTCGGCCAGCAGCGACCGTGCCGCCACGTCCGTCGCGAGCAATGCCTCGGCGGCAATGCGGGACGCAGGCGGCCACAGCGCGATATCCGTGCCGTGGCGGATCAAGAGGTGCTCGAATTCCTCACGTGTCATCGCCCTGTCCTTCTTTTCGTGCGGCACCGAGGCTCAGGCGCAGGCTACGCCGGGCGCGGACGAGCAGCGTCTCCACGCCGGAAACCGAGGTGCCGAGAATCTCCGCAGCGTGAGCGTTGGAGAACCCCTCCCAATAGGTAAGCAATATGGCCACCCGCTGCCGTTCGGGAAGCGCAGCGACCGCGGCGAGCAAGGCCCGGTCCTCCTCCTGCCGCTCCATGATGGCGAGCGCGTCGGGCGCCGGATCAGTCCGCTCGCCGGCCACGTCGAGGCCGAAGAACGGCAAGCGGCGGCGGACATTGAGGCACAGATTGATGACGATGCGGTAGAACCAGGTGCCGAAGGCCGCATCCGGCCGCCAGCGGGGCGCCGCCCGCCAGACCCGCAGCAGGGCCTCCTGGGCGATGTCTTCCGCGTCGCTGCTGTTGCCCACGAAGCGCCGGGCGAAGGCGACAGCCCGCACCGCATAGCGCTGGCAGAGCGCGCGGAACGCGGCTTCATCGCCGGCGGCGATGGCCGACATGAGTTCCTCGTCGCTCGGCTCGCGCATGCGCGTCCAACTGCCCGCCTGTGTCCCGGCCCGTTCCGCCCGCAACATGGCACCATGATGCGAACTCCCTTCAAGTCCATCGCCGCCGGATTGTCTGTCGCGGCAGCCTCGGCCGCCGTTCCTCGCTGCCCGGACGCTGGCATTTGAACACCCAAGGCCGGCAAACCCTGCGCTCCGACCAGCTCATCACAGAGACGTGAGCTTTGCTGCAATGCGCGCAGGGTTCCGGCCGTGGGGGTGTTGAAGGGGACATCGACCATTGCCGCAGGACGGCCTGATGCGTGTCTTCCCCTTCGTCATTTCATTGATCGTCGTCGCCGGCGCCGTCGCCTGGCAGCAGGGACTGGTCGGAGCCGCAGCGCAGGCGCCGAAACCCAAGGCACCACCCCCGCCCATCCCGGTCATCGCCACGGCGGTGAAGGTGGAGGACGTGCCGGTCTATGGCGAGGGCATCGGCACGGTGCAGGCCTCCAACACCATCACCGTGAAGGTCCGCGTCGACGGCGAGCTGACCAAGGTGGTGTTCAAGGAGGGGCAGGAGGTGAAGGCGGGCGACATCCTCGCCCAGATCGACCAGCGCCCCTTCGCCGCCGCCCTCGCCCAGGCCAAGGCGGCGCGGGCCAAGGACGAGGCCCTCCTCGCCAACGCCAAGGCGGACTACGACCGATACAAGGTTCTGGTGCCCAAGCAGGCGGCGTCCCAGCAGCAGCTCGATACCCAGAGCGCGCTGGTCGCCCAGTATCAGGCGCAGATCGCGGGCGACGAGGCCGCCATCGACAATGCCCAGATCCAGCTCGACTACACCACCATCCGCGCGCCCATCTCCGGCCGCACCGGCGTGCGGCTGGTGGACGAGGGCAACATCGTCCATGCCAACGACGAGGGCGGGCTGGTGGTCATCACCCAGCTGAAGCCCGTTGCCGTGGTGTTCACCCTGCCGCAGGACCGCTTCGACGACATGCAGGCGGCGCTGGCGCGCGGCCCGGTCTCGGCCCTCGCCTTCCGCCGCGACGGCGTGACGAAGGTGGGCGAAGGCACGGTGGCGCTGATCGACAACCAGATCAGCTCCGACACCGGCACGCTGCGCATCAAGGCCATGTTTCCGAACGACGACCTCAAGCTCTGGCCCGGCGCTTTCGTGAACGTGAAGGTGCTGCTCGACACCCACCACGACGTCGTCACCATTCCCGCGCAGGCGATCCAGCGCGGGCCGGACGGCTTCTATGTCTATGTGGTGAAGCCGGACGACACGGTGGAGAAGCGTGCCGTCACCACGAGCGGGATCAGCGCCGGCACCGCCTCCATCGCCACGGGGCTGGCAGCGGGCGATCAGGTGGTGATCGACGGCCAGTACAAGCTCACCCCCGGCGCCCGCATCACCCTGCGTCCGCCGCCTGCCGCGCCACCTGCGAAGAGCGTGTCGGTGGGAGCGCCGGCATGAACGTCTCAGCGCCCTTCATCCGGCGGCCCATCGCCACCACGCTGCTGATGGCGGCGCTGCTGCTGGTCGGCCTCGTGGCCTATCCGCTGCTGCCCGTGGCACCCCTGCCGCAGGTGGACTTCCCGACCATCCAGGTCTCCGCCAGCCTGCCGGGCGCCAGCCCCGAGACCATGGCATCCTCCGTCGCGACGCCGCTGGAACGACAGTTCAGCCAGATCGCCGGCGTGACGCAGATGACCTCCACCAGCGCGCTGGGCGTCGCCTCCATCACCATCCAGTTCGATCTCGGCCGCAGCATCGATGCCGCCGCGCAGGACGTGCAGTCCGCCATCAACGCGGCGTCTGGCCAGTTGCCCAAGAACCTGCCGAGCCCGCCCACCTTCCGCAAGGTCAATCCGGCAGACGCGCCCATCCTCATCCTGTCCGTCCAGTCGGACCTTCATCCCCTCACCAAGCTCGACGACGCGGCCGACACCATCCTCGCCCAGCAGATGAGCCAGATTCCCGGCATCGCGCAGGTGGCCATCACCGGCGAGCAGAAACCGGCGGTGCGGGTGCAGGTGGACCCCGCCAAGATCGCGGCGCTGGGCATGAGCCTGGAAGACGTGCGCGCGGTGCTCGCCGCCGCGACCGTGGACCAGCCCAAGGGCAGCTTCGACGGGCCGGCGCAGGGCTTCACCATCTATGCCGACGACCAGTTGCTCACTGCCCTGCCCTGGAACGAGGTGGTGGTCGCCTACAAGAACGGCGCGCCGGTGCGCATCCGCGACATCGGCCGCGCGGTGGACGGACCGGAGAATGCCCGCCTCGCCTCCTGGCAGAACGGCAAGCGCGGCATCCAGCTCATCGTCTTCAAGCAGCCCGGTGCCAACGTCATCGACGCGGTGGACCGGGTAAAGGCGGCCATCCCTCGGCTGGAGGCGTCACTCCCCCCCGGCATCACGGTGAAGATCATCGGCGACCGCACCGAGACCATCCGCGCCTCAGTGGATGACGTGCAGCTCACCATGCTCATCACCATCGCGCTGGTGGTGGCGGTGATCTTCGCCTTCCTGCGCAGCCTCTGGGCCACCATCATCCCGAGCGTCACCGTGCCCATGGCGCTCATCGGCACCTTCGCGGTGATGTATGTGGTGGGCTACAGCCTCGACAATCTCTCCCTCATGGCCCTCACCATCGCGGTGGGCTTCGTCGTCGACGATGCCATCGTGATGCTGGAGAACATCTATCGCTACATCGAGGAGGGCATGCGCCCGTTCGATGCGGCGCTGAAGGGGGCGGGCGAGATCGGCTTCACCATCATCTCCATCAGCCTGTCGCTGGTGGCGGTGTTCATCCCCGTGCTGCTCATGGGCGGCATCGTCGGGCGCCTTTTGCGCGAGTTCGCCGTCACCGTCACCATCACCATCCTCGTCTCGGTGGTGGTGTCGCTGACGCTGACGCCCATGATGTGCTCCCTGTTCCTCAAGAACGAGCACGGCGTGAAGCACGGGCGTGCCTACATGGCGGCCGAAGCCTTCTTCGACGGGATGCTGAAGGTCTATGACACCGGCCTCAAATGGGTGCTGAAGCACCAGTTCCTCACCCTGATGAGCCTCCTCGCCACAGTCGCCGCCACCGGCTGGCTCTATGTGGCCATTCCCAAAGGCTTCTTCCCGCAGCAGGACACCGGCTTCATCCAGGGCTTCTCCGAGGCGGCGCAGGACATCTCCTTCTCGGCCATGACAAGCAAGCAGATGGCGCTGCTCGACATCGTGGCGCGCGACCCCGCCATCGAAAACGTCTCCGGCTCGGTGGGCGCCACCGGCGGCTCGCAGACCATCAACACCGGCCGCGTCTGGATCACCCTGAAGCCGCGGAGCGAGCGCGACGTGACCGCCGACGAGGTGATCCACCGCCTCAGGCCCCAGCTCGCGAAGGTGGAGGGCATCGCCCTGTTCCTCCAGGCCTCGCAGGACATCAACGTAGGTGGGCGCGCCTCCCGCACCCAGTATCAATACACATTGCAGGACGCCAATCTCGACGAGCTGAACGCCTGGGGCCCGCGCATGCTGGCCAAGCTGAAATCGCTGCCGGAACTGACCGACGTCGCCACCGACCAGCAGACCAACGCGCCCACCGTCTCCCTCACCATCGATCGCGACACCGCCGCCCGCTTCGGTATCCTGCCGATGGTGATCGACGACACGCTCTATGACGCCTTCGGCCAGCGGCAGGTGGCGCAATACTTCACCCAGCTCTCGCAATACCATGTGATCCTAGAGGTCGATCCCAAGCTCCAGACCGACCCCGGCGCGCTGGACAAGGTCTATGTTCGCTCCCCGCGCACGGGCGAGGAGATCCCGCTCTCCGCCTTCGTGAAGGTGGACAACTCGAAGACCGCCTATCTCTCCATCTCCCACCAGGGCCAGTTCCCGGCGGTGACGCTCTCCTTCAACCTCGCGCCGGGCGTCGCGCTGGGGCAGGCGGTGGACGCCATCAAACAGGCGGAGCTGGAAGCGGGGATGCCGCAGACGCTGATCGGCACCTTCCAGGGCACCGCGCAGGCGTTCCAGAACTCGCTCCGCAGCCAGCCCTACCTGATCCTTGCCGCCATCGTCGCCGTCTACATCATCCTCGGCGTGCTCTATGAGAGCTTCATCCACCCGCTGACCATTCTTTCCAGCCTTCCGTCGGCCGGCGTCGGGGCGCTGCTGGTGCTCTATGTGGCGGGCTATGACCTCTCGGTCATCGCCCTCATCGGCATCCTGCTGCTCATCGGCATCGTGAAGAAGAACGCGATCATGATGATCGACTTCGCGCTGGTGCGGGAGCGCGAGGGCAAGACGCCGGAGGAATCCATCTATGAAGCGTGCCTCATCCGCTTCCGACCCATCATGATGACCACCATGGCCGCGCTGCTCGGCGCCCTGCCGCTGATGCTGGGGACGGGCACCGGCTCGGAGCTGCGCCGTCCGCTCGGCTTCGCCATCGTGGGCGGGCTCATGGTGAGCCAGGTGCTCACGCTCTACACGACGCCGGTGGTCTATCTCTACATGGTCCGGCTCCAGCGCTGGCTCACCCGCAAGCGCGACAAGCCCGCCGCCCCGGTGCGCCTCGCCCCAGTGCCGCATCTCGACGAGGCGGCGGAGTAGCGGAGCCCCCTTGACCTTCAGGCCGGAAGGAGGCCCATTTCCGGCCTCTTCCCCCTGAAGGAACCTCCAAAGATGAGCGCGCCGGTCAAGATCGTGGTCCTTCTCTCCGCCCGCCCGGGCAAGGCGGAAGCGTTGCAGGCGCTGCTCACGGGCATGGCGCGCGCCACCCGCGCCGAGCCGGGCAACCGGCGCTGGGACTTCTGGCGCGATCAGGCCGAGCCCACGCGGTTCGTCATCGACGAGCTTTATGTGGACGCCGCGGCCGTCACCGCCCATCGCGAGACGCCGCACTTCGAGAATTACTTCGCGCACATCAACGACCTCGCCGAGCGCACTCCCTTCGTGCTCGATCCGGTCGACGTGGCCGGCTGATTGGACCGAGGCAGAACAGGCCACGCTCAGGCGCTGCGCGGGCTTGACCAGCCTCAGAGCGCCGCCGGCCGCTCCGGTCGCGGACGGCGCGGCGGCCGCGCGATTTCGGCGAGGGCCACGGCGACGAGACCGAACGCACCGCCGATGAGCACGTTCTCCACCCGCTCGGTGGCGATGCCGCTGCCCGTCCCTGCAAACGCAGCCGCGAGCGCGATGAAGAAGCAGCGCGCGCCGAAGCCGATCACGTAGCGCGAAAACGCGATCAGCGTGAGCATGGCTCCGAGCACGCAGAAGGAGTAGCCCACGTCGCTCACCGGCAGCACCAGCCCGATCAGCAGCCCGAGCGGCGCCCCCACCAGCGCGCCCATGGCCCGCAGCTTGAGCTTGCCAGTGGAGGCGGAAAGATCGCCCACCACCACGCTCGCCGCCGACCAGATGAGCCACTGGCCCTCGCGGATGTCGAACATCTCCACCAGCAGCGCCGCCGCGAACACCGCGGCCGCCGTCGCCACCGCCGGCACCAGCCAGTCGCCGGAGGGTGGCCCGAAGATCTCGGATCGCTCCAGCGTCCGCCGCCGCCCGTCTAGCGCCTGTACGGCGCAGACGAGGGCGAGCCCCACCGGGGAGAGCCCGAGCAGCACGCCCGCCTGCCACAGCGCCGCCTCGCCCAGCGCCCCCTCGCGGATGTCCAGCGCCAGGTAGACGGCGGGGATGAACACCCAGTTGCCCAGCGTTCGCATCAGCGTGCCGAAGCGCGTCACGGCCGCGGCCATGAAGCCGGTGACGGCCGACAGCACCACGAACAAGGGTGGGATCGGCGCCGCCAGGAACAGCAGCGCGAAGGTGGCGACGATGACGAGATATTGCACGATCACCGCCGCCGGGCTGAGCCGCAGCTTCAGCGCCGGGATCAGCAGGGAGACGGTGAGCAGGCAGAGATTGACCAGCGCGGGTTCGCCGGAGAGGAGATAGGCGATCACCAGCGGACCGATCACCACCAGCGCCCGCACGATGGCGCCGAGATGAAGCTCCTGCGCCAGCCACAGGCGCAGTCTCTCGACGGGGCCGCTCACCGGCGCCCCCATGTGTCGCCGCGCGGCTCCCGCGGACGGCCCGCACCCGCGCGCGCTGTGACGATCCCGCCCATTCCTGTGCCCTTCCCGCCCCCATCCTACAATGGTCGCGAGAGGTGCGGGAGTATCACGCAGGACGGATGGAGAGGCGCGTCGCCGCCATGGCCCGGTAGGCCGAGGCGCGGCAGCTCAGCACCAGCACCTGCATGCGGCCGGAGGCTTCGGAGAGGATTTCCATCATGGTGTCGAAGCGGTCGTCGTCGGCGAAGACGAGGGCATCGTCCAGCACCAGCGAGGCGGGCTGGCCCTTGTCGATGAGGAGATCGGCGAAGGCGAGGCGGGTCAGGATGGCGATCTGCTCCTGCGTGCCCTTGCTGAGCATCTCCGCCGCCTCCTCGCGGCCGGCGCGGGTGAGGAGCTGGGGCTTGAGGTCCTCGCCGAAGGAGAGGCTGGCGGAGGGCAGGAGGCGCCGCACATAGGGCTCGATGCGCCGGGTGACGGGGGCGAGATAGCGCCGCGCCGCATCCTGCTGCGCCTCCTTGAGCACCTTCAGCAGCAGCGCCAGCGTGTCCGCCTCGCTTTTCAGCCGGGCGTGGGCGGCGGCGGCGGCCTCGGCCTCCTCGTCGGCGGCGGCCTTGCGGCTGGCGGGACCTTCCCCTCCCAGCGTGCGCGCCTGCTCCTCCAGCCGCGCCACCGCGCCGGCCAGCTCCGGCAGCTGGGATTGCAGCGTGTCGCGCTTCTTGCGCAGCGTGTCGCGGCGGCGGATGAAGCCGTCCGCGTCCAGCCCTTCGGCGGCGCGGCGGGCGGTGTCGCAATCCACCAGCGCGCGGGCCTCGGCGGCCCGCGCGTCCTCCAGGGCGGCGGCGAGATCTTCGTCCGCGAGCGCGGCGCGGTCGGCCGCAAGGTCGGCGGCGAGCCGCGCCCGCTCGGCCTCGGCCCGCTCCAGCGCGGCGGCGAGGGCGACTTCCTTGAGTTCGCCCGCCTTCAGGCTCTCCAGCGCCGCCTCGCGGCGCGCAGCGGCCTCCGTCTCGGCGGCGCGGGCGGCGCGATAGGGCGTCTCCACGTCGGCGGCGGGGAATGCGGCATCCTTGGCTTCCGGAAACGGCCGCTCCACGCCGGCGAGCGCGCCGCGCAGGGGATCGAGGCCAGCGGGAATG
This sequence comes from Xanthobacter aminoxidans, assembly GCF_043193615.1. NCBI lineage: Bacteria > Pseudomonadati > Pseudomonadota > Alphaproteobacteria > Hyphomicrobiales > Xanthobacteraceae > Xanthobacter > Xanthobacter aminoxidans. The sequence continues at coordinate 1,685,168 of NZ_JBAFUS010000001.1, forward strand.
CCGAGGGCGGCATCGGCCGGGCATTCGGCCTTGAGCCGTGTGCGAAGCCCCAGAAGCTCGGCCTCATCAATGGCCCGCGCCCGGCCCGCGGTGCGGGCGGCCTGCGGCGTATCGTGGCCCACGCCCGCGAGGAAATCGGCGAGATCGCGCCGCGCCGCCCGCAGCCGCGCCAGCGCCGGCTCGCCCGAAGGCGGCGGGGCGAAGGCGATGGTGCCGACGCCGGGAATGGCAAGGGTGCGCGGCCGGCTGAGGCGGATGGCGCCCTCGGTCAGCGGCGTGCCATCGAGGAGGATCTGCGGTGCGCCGGGCTCCAGGGTCACGGTCAGCGTGGCGGCGCCGGCCTCCGCCTGGGCCCGCGCGGCGCTCTCCGCATCTTCCAATTGGCGCAGGCGATCCACGGCAGCGGCATCCATGCGCGAGGCCGCGATGCGCGTTTCCCGCTCGCGAATGTTCGCGGCATGGGCCTCGGCACGGTCGAGCCGGGCGAAGGCAGCGGCCAGCGCAAAGCGGCGCTCGGCGGCGGCGCGCTCGGCGACGGACTGGTCGCGCCGGGTCTCCGCCTCGCGCAGGGCTGTTCGGGCCGCCTCCAGCGCCAGGGCCGCCGCCCTTTCGCTGGAGCGGACGCGACTGATCACCTCGGCATGGGTGCTCACGGCCTCCGTGGCACCCGCCACCTTTGCCTCAGCGGCCTGAAGCTGGGTCGCGAGCTTCTCGCGCCCGGCGCGGCGCTCCTCCAGCGCGCTGCGGCGGGCGGACTGCTCGCGCACGGCGAGGGTGGCGATCTCCAGTGCCTGTCCGGCGGCGCGGGCGCGGGCGATGTCCTCGTCCAGCTTCTTCAGATCGGCGTCGGTCTGCGGGTCCTCGATGTCGCGCACGAGCCGGCGGCGCTCGTTGCGCTTGTATTCGAGCTGCTCCAGCACGCCCTCGAACTGCTCCAGCTCCCGCGCCCGCTCGGTGGCGGCAAGGCGCGCAGCCTCGGCCGCCTCCATCGCCTGCTTCAGCCGCTTGGTTGGCTTGCCACCGGGAGTGAGGAAATCCTCCAGCGCCTTCTCCACCTGCGCCACCACCGCCTTGGCGCGACGGCCGCCGGTGACGGCGCCGATCTCGCCGGCCAGAGCCTCCTCCAGCGTGCGGCGGGCGGTCTCGCCCGGACTGCCGAGGAGGAAGGACTGGCCCTGCTCCACCCAGAGCAGACCGAGCGCGCCGCGGCTGTCGTCATCGGCGCCGCGGTTTCCGGCGCGGGCGAATCCGAGGAGGCCCTGCAGTTTTTCCTCGGCCGCATCGGAGGCGAACCGCCCTTCCGGCCCCTCCAGCGTCACGGAGGGCGAGAGCAGGAAGCGCTTGGTGAGGCGCCATTCCTCGCCGTTCACGTCGAAGGCCAGCTCCACGCTCGGCGCCACCTCGTCGCCCTGCGGGCGGAAGGAGCGGATGCGGTCGCTCTTGGCGCTGTGGCGCTCGAACAGGGCCGCGCGCAGGGCATCCAGCACGGTGGACTTGCCGGTCTCGTTGGGCTCGCAGACGAGGTTCAGCCCGTCGGTGAAGCCGTCCACCACCACGGGGGCGCGGAACTTGCGGAAATTCTCGATCCTGAGACGACGAACCCGCATCACGCTTCCCCCGCCCTTTGGGCGCGCATCTGCTCCACATAGAGGCGTTCCAGCGCCTGGGCGGCGAGCCGCCCCTCGGCCCCGCCCTCGCCCATCATCGCCCGCAGGCGCACGGCGGCTGTATGCAGCTCGCCCTGGGCGTCGATCTCGGAGAGGTCGGTGTCGGTGGGCCGGGTCACGAGATCGTCGGCGATGAGGTCCAGCCAGCGCACCTCATGGGCCAGCTCGTCCTCCAGACGGCGGCGTACCGCCACCCGCTCAGCCAGCGTGACGAGGCCGGAGAGCCGGAGCCGGCAGACGAGATCCTGCCGCGCCACGCCTGGCGCGAGGCCGGCGATGCGCGCGTCGAGATCGTCCGCGCCGGAGAGAGACCAGCCCTCCTCCAGCCAGTGGTGGCGTCCGATGGGCAGCTCCGTCACCTCAGGCGTGGCATTGCCGGAGACGTCCACCAGCAGCGCGACGCCCGTCACCTCGCGGCCGAAATCGTCTGGCTCGGGCGTGCCGCTGTAATAGGTGCGCTCATCGATCCTGATGCGGCCGTGCCAGTCGCCCAGCGCGAGATAGGCAAGGCCGGCGCGGCGGGCGCGGTCGACCGCGACGAGGTTGGGGTCGGCATCGCCGCCGAAGGTCTGCACCGAGCCGTGGGCGAGGCCGATGCGCAGGGCGCCCGGAGGCGTCTCCGCCCCATCGAACCATTGGGTGGGGTCAGCCACGCTGCGCTTGTGGGAGAGTGGGGCCGGCAGCAGCACGGCCTGTTCGCCATCTCCGGTGCCGAGGTCCACGGGCAGCGCCTCGGTGAGGGCCGCGACATTGGCCGGCGTATCGGCGGCAAGCCGGCTCCACAGGCCGTCGGCGCGCAACGGATCATGGTTGCCGGGCAGCAGCAGGAAGCGCACGTCGGCCTGCGCCTTCATGCGGTTGAGCGCCTGCCGATAGACCCGATCTCCCGGCTCCGGACTGTCGAACACGTCGCCGGCCACCAGCACCAGCGGCGCCCCGTTCGCACGGGCCGCGGCGGCGAGGCGGTCGATGGCGTCGAGCCGCGCCTCCCTCAAAACGGTGCGCGCCTCCTCCGGCACGCGGCCGAACGGCTTGCCCAACTGCCAGTCAGACGTGTGAATGAAACGCATGCCCGCCTCCGCGCGCTGGTTTGGCGCAGGCGCGGCGGCGGCGCAAGGTCCGGCATGAGCGGAAGCCTCAGGCGGCCTCGGCGTAACGGGCGACGGAGAGGTCCGACGTGTCGATCTCCGGCGCGCGGCCGCCGATGATGTCGGCGAGCACGCGGCCCGAGCCGCAGGCCATGGTCCAGCCCAAAGTCCCGTGGCCGGTGTTGGTGAAGAGATTGGCGAAGCGCGTGGCGCCGACGATGGGCGTGCCGTCCGGCGTCATGGGGCGCAGGCCGGTCCAGAAGGTCGCCTCCTCGATGTCGCCACCGGCCGGGAAGAGATCCCCCACCGAATAGGCCAGCGTCGCCCGGCGCGGCGCGCGAAGCGAGAGGTTGAAGCCGGCGAGTTCCGCCGTACCGCCCACGCGGATGCGGTCGCCGAGGCGGGTGATGGCCACCTTGTAGGTCTCGTCCATCACGGTCGAGCGCGGCGCCGCGTCCGGGTCGGCGATGGGCAGGGTCAGGGAATAGCCCTTTACCGGATAGACCGGCAGGCGGATGCCCAGCGGCGCGAGCAGGGCCGGCGTGTAGCTGCCCATGGCCGCAACATAGGCATCGGCCGTGAGCACCTCGCCGCCCGACACGGCGACGCCGGTGATGCGCCCGCCGTCCTGCCGCAGCGCATCGACGGTGACGCCATAGCGGAAGGTGACGCCCTGGCGCGCGCAGATCTCGGCGAGGCGCTGGGTGAAGAGGTGCGCGTCGCCCGTCTCGTCCCCGGGCAGCCTCAGGCCGCCCACGAACTTGCCGCGGACGCGCGCCAGCGCCGGCTCGGCACGGATGCAGCCTGCGGGATCAAGCAAATCGTAGGGGACGCCGTGGACATCCAGCACCTCGGTGTCGGCGTGCACGTGGTCGAGCTGCTTCTGGGTGCGGAACAGCTGGAGCGTGCCGAGCGTGCGTTCGTCATAGGTGATGCCGGTGTCCTTGCGCAGCTCGTCCAGCGCGTCCCGGCTGAATTCGGCGAGGCGGACCATGCGCGCCTTGTTGCGGCGATAGGCGGCCTCGGTGCAGTTGGCGAGCATCCGCGCCAGCCAGAAATAGAGCTTGGGGTCGAGGCCCGGCCACACCACCAGCGGGCGATGGTGCATGAGCAGCCACTTGACGGCCTTCACCGGAATGCCCGGCCCAGCCCAGGGCGAGGAATAGCCCGGCGAGACCTGCCCCGCATTGGCGAATGAGGTCTCCATGCCGGCCGCCGGCTGGCGGTCGAGCACCGTCACCTCATGTCCGGCCCTGGAGAGATAATAGGCGGATGTCGTGCCGACGACGCCGCTGCCGAGAATCAGAATGCGCATGGCCTTGCACCCCACGCCGCCGGCCGAGGGGGGCGCTGGCCCGGCCGGATGGTTAGCGACAATTCTACGCCGGAAGACGGCGCATTTGCCCTCAGGCTGGCAAGATCCGTGCCCTCGAACAGCGACGAATCCGGGCGCATCCGAGCCCCTTCACAACAACGTGCTGTGTCGCCCGCCCACGACGGCGCGCGCCGTTCCGCCGGCCGGACCACCGCGTGGAATCGGCTGCGGCATTCGGTCTTTCGATACCGACGCACAAAATTTGATCGCGATCAAGGAATGGGCGCCGGCCCCTGCTTAGCGTTTCGGGATTGCGGGGGCTTTCCGGGGCCGGCCGGGTTGCGAGAGACAATCCGGCGGTTCCTCCGGCAGCGGCATCGGGGCGTGTCCGGCGTTTCAGGGCAGGCCTTCGGGAAGGTGCCTGCAGCGCTTTTCTTGATCCCTTCCAGAGGAGACCTTGTGATGAATGCCCTTGCCCAGCCCATCGCGGCGGCCGTCGAAGCTTCCGCCACCGATGACGTGCTGATCCACGTCCGCTTCGCGCCCAACGCCGATATCTTCACCATTGACCGCCTGCCCGTGGGCCAGAGCGGCAAGGCGTGGTTCGACCACCTCTATGCCAACGCCTCGTCCTACTACCGGACCTTTGCCAACGGCCGCGGCTTCTTCCGCATTCCGGCGTCCGTCTTCGCGACGCTCTGAGCGCGCCCCTCAAGACCAGAATCCTCCGGGTTCGACCTTCGGGTCGAAACGAGAGGCCGGCGCCAGCTCTCCGGCGCCGGCCTTTTTGTTTGCCTTGCGCGCCGTTCTGCGCGTCTCGTGGGGGTGTGAACGCGAGCGGGGCCGGAAAGAGTTGATATCGGACAACGACGCCGCTTAGCTCATGGAGAAACTGCGGCCGGACCGCATTTCCAAACGGAGAGACCCATGCCCCAGGCAGCGCAGCAGAATACCACGCTGGGCGACGAGAGCTTCATGAGCGCGGACGACCTGCGCGCGTACATGCAAGAGATCGAAAAGGCCAAGCTGTCCAAGGAATTCTCCGCCATGGACCGGGCCGACAAGGCCCGCGAGGAGCTCATCAAGACGCTGTCCCAGCCGCTCGATCTCACGCCCGAGACGCTGCATGAGATCTCCCAGAATCTCCTCACGAAGATCCGCCTTGCCGCCCAGCGCGGCGAGACCGAGATCATGGTGATGCGCTTTCCCAACGTGCTGTGCAGCGACAAGGGCCGCGCCATCAACAATGCGGAGGAGGGCTGGCCCGACACCCTCACCGGCCGCCCGCGCCAGGCCTACGAACTGTGGCGCGACTACCTCCGGCAGGGCCACTACAAGCTCAAGGCCATGATCGTAGACTGGCCGAACGGCATGCCCGGCGACGTGGGCTTCTTCCTCAGCTGGGCCTGACCCGCCCCGTCTCAACGGAGCGGTTTCAAGGGAGGACGCCGCCATGGCGCACAAGCACAAGAAGAAGCACAAGACCCAGGCGATCCTGCCCCCGTCCGGCACGGACGGCGGCAGCCCTGCGGCCCCGCTCTCGCGCAAGGAATATGAGGCGGAGCTGAAGCACCTGCATGCCGAGCTGGTGAAGCTCCAGCTCTGGGTGAAGCACACGGGCGCGAAGATCTGCATCGTCTTCGAGGGCCGCGATGGCGCCGGCAAGGGCGGCGTCATCAAGGCCATCATGGAGCGGGTGAGCCCGCGCATCTTCCGCGTGGTGGCCCTGCCGCCGCCCACGGAGCGCGAGAAATCGCAGATGTTCATCCAGCGCTACGTGACGCACCTGCCGGCTGGCGGCGAGATCATCATCTTCGACCGCTCCTGGTACAATCGCGCAGGCGTCGACCGCGTGATGGGCTTCTGCACGGAGGAACAGTCGAAGAAGTTTCTGGAAAGCGTGCCCTACGTGGAGCAATCCATCGTCGAGTCGGGCGTGATCCTGCTCAAATACTGGCTTGAAGTATCAGAGGAAGAGCAGACCCGGCGGATGGAAAGCCGCATCGACGACCCGCGCAAGATCTGGAAGCTCTCGCCGATGGATCTGGAATCCTACGCGCGCTGGTTCGACTATTCCCGCGCCCGGGACGCCATGTTCGAGGCGTCCGACACCATGTGGGCACCGTGGTTCGTGGCCTTCTCCGACGACAAGAAGCGCGCGCGCCTCAACATCATCTCCCATCTCCTGTCCCGCATCCCCTACGAGGATGTGCCGCGGGAGAAGATCAAGCTGCCCAAGCGCCAGAAAGACCCCGATTACGTGGAGGCGGACTATGCCCGCCATCGCGTGCCGGAAAGGTTCTGAGGGCGAAGCCGCTCAATCGGGAGGATACTCAGGGCGGCGCTTTCCGCGACCGCCCTGCCTTCCGTGTCACATCATCCGGCGCTGGGCGTCGGGAGACAGGCGCATGGCATCGGCGAAGGTCTCGAACGCCACCCAGGCCCGGCGCTGAAGCTCGGGCAGGCGGGCGGCCTCCATCTGGTCCACCAGCATCTCGGCGTGCTCCCCCACGGGATGGGAGCGCATCAAACCGATGGCGTCGTCCAGCGAGCGCAGGACGATGCAGGAGCCATCGATGCAGATCTTCAGCGGGTGGCGGGCGGCATCGAACATGGGCGGTCCTCCGTATCGGCTGTGGGGCAGCTGGGGCTTCGCGTCAGGTTCTGCCGGCCAACGGCGCTTGGCGCCTCCCGCATATTGGGGAGAGCGGCAAACGCGCGACGCATGACCGGAACGGGGGCGGACTCGTATGAGCCCACACGACCGTCAAAACGCGGTTCGGGCCCAAAGGTTCCATCCCTCGCGAGAAAAAAATTCTCTGTCGGCATCCTTCATTTTCGGGATGCCGGCAGCGCCCCTTCGCGCGAAACAGGACGGGCGCCGATATTGCCACGGCAAACTGACGCGCCAGCCGGACGGCATTCCCCCGCATGCCGTCCGGCTGCCCCAATTGTCCCCTGAACTCTCCCTGACAGACCGGAACCGCCACGCTCCAGCCGCGTTAGGCAAGCGTGGCCACTCACCCGGCGCGTCCGCTGCAAATGCGATGCGCCGGCCGGGTCGCCTGTCCCTCCACGACGGTTCAAGGGAGCACCGTGCCTTTCTGCCCCGCCCCGATCTCGTCCGCCCCGGCCGCCCCGCGTGGCCCAAAGCCCTCCGGAACCGGGAGCCTCGGCCATGCCTGAGCCCGTCACCGCCGGCGACAACCCTCTGTGGTACAAGGACGCCATCGTCTACCAGCTGCATGTGAAGTCGTTCTTCGATGCCAATGACGATGGCATCGGCGACTTCCGCGGGCTGATCTCCAAGCTCGACTACATCGCCGACCTCGGCGCCACCGCCGTGTGGCTCCTGCCCTTCTATCCCTCGCCCCGGCGCGACGACGGCTACGACATCGCGCTCTATGAAGGCGTGTCGCCGGATTACGGCACCATGGACGAAGCGCGGCGCTTCATTGCCGAGGCGCATGCGCGCGGGCTGCGCGTCATCACCGAGCTGGTCATCAACCACACAAGCGACCAGCACCCCTGGTTCCAGGCCGCGCGGCGCGCGCCCAAGGGCAGCCCGGAGCGCAACCTCTATGTCTGGGCGGACGACGACAAGGGCTATCCCGGCGTGCCCATCGTGTTCTGCGACGTGGAGAAATCCAACTGGAGCTGGGACGAGGTGGCTGGCCAGTTCTACTGGCACCGCTTCTATGCCCACCAGCCGGACCTCAACTTCGACAATCCCGAGGTGCTGGAGCGCGTCCTCTCCGTCATGAGCTTCTGGCTGGACATGGGGGTGGACGGCCTGCGGCTCGACGCCGTGCCCTATCTGGTGGAGCGCGAGGGCACCGACTGCGCCAACCTGCCCGAGACCCACGCCATCCTGAAGAAGATCCGCGCCCATCTCGATGCCCACTACAAGGGCCGGATGCTGCTCGCCGAGGCCAATCTCTGGCCGGAGGACACCCAGCAATATTTCGGCCCGAACGCGGATGAATGCCACATGGCATTCCACTTCCCGTTGATGCCGCGCATGTACATGGCCATCGCCAAGGAGGACCGGTTCCCGGTCACCGACATCCTGCGCCAGACGCCGGCCATCCCGGCGACCTGCCAGTGGGCGATCTTCCTGCGCAACCACGACGAGCTGACGCTGGAGACCGTCACCGACGCCGAGCGCGACTATCTCTGGAGCATCTACGCCTCGGACCGGCGCGCCCGCATCAACCTCGGCATCCGCCGCCGCCTCGCCCCGCTGCTGGAGCGGGACCGGCGGCGCATCGAGCTGATGAACTCCCTGCTGCTCACTCTGCCTGGAACGCCCGTGATCTATTACGGCGACGAGATCGGCATGGGCGACAACATCCATCTCGGCGACCGCGACGGCGTGCGCACGCCCATGCAGTGGTCGCCGGACCGCAACGGCGGCTTCTCCAGGGCCGATCCTGAGAAACTGGTACTGCCGGTGATCCAGGATCCGCTCTACGGCTTCCCGGCGGTGAATGTGGAAGCGCAGTCGCGCGATGCTCATTCCATGCTGAACTGGACACGGCGCTTCCTCGCCGTGCGCAAGGAGCAGCCGGCATTCGGGCGCGGCACCTTCCGCCTCGTGTTCCCGCGCAACCGGCGCATCCTCGCCTATCTGCGCGAATTTGAGGGCGAGGCGGTGCTGTGCGTCGCCAACCTCGCCCACACCTTGCAGGGGGTGGAGCTGGACCTCGCCGAGTTCGAGCGGCGGGTGCCGGTGGATCTCGTGAGCGGCACCAGCCTGCCGGCGCTGGACCGCGCGCCCCTCGTGCTCACGCTGCCGCCCTACGGCTTCTACGCCTTCCGTCTGTCCACCACGGCGGCGGAACCCGCCTGGCGCGATCCGGCGCCGGAGATGCTGCCGGAATTTGCCACCCTCGTCGTCCGCGACGGGCTGATGGGTGCCCTCTCCGACGCCCATCGCGCGATCATCGAGACCGAGGCGCTGCCGCAATATCTGGCGCGGCGGCGCTGGTTTCCCGGCACGGCCAAGGACATCGGCGCGGTGCGCATCGGCTGGGTCATGCGCCTGCCGGGCACCGAGCGGGACGTGGCCATGGCAGAGATCGAGGCCGATCTCGCCGGGCGCACTGAGCGCTTCCTCATGTCATTCTGCGTGGCGTGGGAGGACCAGCATCCCCCCGCCATCGCCGAGCAGCTGGCCCTGACCCGCGTGCGGCAGGGCCGGCGCGTGGGCTTTCTCACCGACGCCATGGTGCTGGACGGGCTGCCCGCCGGCGTGCTGCGCGCGCTGCGGCAGGCCGAGCCCGTGCCCCTGCCCGATGGCGGCGCCCTCGTCTTCTCGCCCACCGACCGGCTGGACGGGCTCGACGTGGAGCGTGGGGCGCTGTGCGAGCTCGCCGACGCCGACGAGCCGGCAGCGAGCCTCGTCGTCACCGACAAGGTCGCGGTGAAGCTGTTCCGCCACATGGAGTTCGGCCGTACCGGCGAGATGGAGATGGCGCGCCACCTCACCGCGCTCGACTTCCCCCACGTGCCGCCGCTGATCGGCGCCATCACCCGCACCCGGCCGGAAGGCGGATCAGCGCAGGTGGCGCTCGCCTATGGCTTCGTGCGCAACCAGGGCAATGCCGCTGGCTGGACCCTGGCGCAGGTGCAGCGTGCGCTCGATGCCGCAGCCCTGCCCGATGGCGGCCACCAGCATTTCGAGGAGGAGGTGGCGGGCGTGCTCCGGCTGCTGCGCGCCAGCGCCCGGCGGCTGGCCGAGCTGCATGCCGTCCTTTCGGCCCCCGCCACCGATCCGGCCTTCGCGCCGGGCGTCGCCTCTGCCGATGAGATCGACGGCTGGCTTCGCGCGACCATGGATGCCGTGCGTGCCGCGCCGGACGCCCTTTTCGGTGTCGATCGGGATTGGCTCGGGGCACAAATGCGGAAGCGCATCGCCGGCCCGCTCGCTGGCACGGACGTGCCGGTGATCCGCACCCACGGACGCTTCGACCTCGACCATCTGCTGGTGTCCGGGAGCGATGCGGTCATCACCGGCGCTCAGGGCGAGCGGGCGAACGGCTGGCGCGATGTCGCCGAATTGCTCGCCTCCCTTGTGTACACCCTCGCGCGCGTCACTGCCGGCGAGGCTGGCGTCGCCCGCGACGCGTCGGAACTGCGGTCGGAGCTGCTCGCCGCCTTCCGCTCCCGCGCCGAGCGCGCGGTGCTCGCCGCTTATGCGGAGGGGGCGCCGGACGGCGGCCGAGGCCGGCCCCTGCTCGATCTCTTCCTCATGGAAGCGCTCGCGCGCCGCCTGCGGACAGGATCGGACCTGCGTCCGGGCGAGCGCCGGGAGATCGCCGCCGGCCTTGAGCGTGTCGCCGCCCGTCTCGCACGGCAGGAGGCTGCACTCGATGCGTGAGGCGGCATGCCTGCGGGGAACGGGCGGCTCTGCCGTTCGTTGATGGTGCAGAGGAGATTGATGCCATGACCCCCGCTGCCTCCACCGCATCCCCCCGCACCGCCACGCTCGACCAGCGACTGGACGAGGCGCTGGAAGAGTCCTTCCCGGCCAGCGATCCCCCGTCCGTCACCCGCGCACCAAAAGCGGACGGCGAGCCGCGGGACGCCGCCGCGCGCGAAAAGGAGCGTGTCTCCGACGAACTGGACGAGGCGCTGGAGGATTCCTTCCCCGCCAGCGACCCGCCCTCCCTCACCCGCGCGTCGAAGCCCGAAGGCGACCCGGCGGCGGATACGGAAGACGGTGCGCACGAGAAAAGGAAGGCCTCCGATCGCCTGGACGAAGCGTTGAAGGAGAGCTTTCCCGCCAGCGACACCCCGGCGCAGCTCCAGCCAGGCAAGGCGTGAGCAAGCCCACAAGGGCGCGCCGTCCCCGGCCCCTCAGCCCCGTGGGCTCTGGGGCCGGGGGCGGCCGGCACCATCGTCCGGCGCGGGGATGAACTCGTCGTGGTCCATGGGGATGAGGTCGAACCGCCCCTCCCGCCATGCGGCCTTTGCCGCGTCCAGCCGATCGAGGCTCGACGACACGAAATTCCACCAGATGTAGCGCGGCCCCTCCAGCGGCTCACCGCCCACCAGCATGAGCCGCGCCGGGGTCCGTGCCCGGACGGAGGTGGCAACGCCGCGCCGGATCACCAGCATCTGGCCGGCGGGAAAGGCGGTGCCGTCCACCTCCACCTCACCCTCCAGCGTGAACAGCGCGCGGTCCTCGTGGGTGGGATCAACAGGCACATGGGCGCCCGCAGCCAACTGGATTTCCACATAGGTCGCGGGCGAGGCGAGCGCGACGGGCGACGTCGCCCCGAAGGCGCTGCCGAGAATCACCCGTGCCTTGATCCCGCCGTCCGCCACCACCGGCAGCGCCTCGCTGTCCGCATGGAGAAAGTCCGGGCTGGTCTCTTCCAGCGCCTTGGGCAGCGCGATCCAGCTCTGGATGCCGAAGAGCGGCCCCCCGCGCGCCTTCACGGAGGCGTCGTGCCGCTCGGAATGGACGATGCCGCGCCCGGCGGTCATCAAATTCACCGCGCCCGGCTCGATCACCCGCTCGGAGCCGAGGCTGTCGCGGTGGATCATGCTGCCTTCGAACAGGTAGGTCACGGTGGCGAGGCCGATGTGCGGGTGCGGGCGCACATCCTGCGCCTGCGCCGCAGAGAATCGCACCGGCCCCATCCGGTCGAAGAAGATGAAGGGGCCGATCATCTGGCCCTGCACGGAGGGCAACACGCGGGCCACCTCCATGCCGCCGATGTCGTGGGCGCGGGGGACAATCACGGTCTCGACGGCCGCGCAACTCGTGGCATCACCGGGGACGGGATCGGGGGTCGGGGAGAAGCTCATGGCGGGAGCTTGCCGGCCTCCGGCGCCGCCGTCAAAGGGCGATCCGCGCCCCCGGCGTCAAAGACGCGCGAGCGGAACCGTTAACCTTTCAAACAACCGGCACGCGCAGTGGACGTTCCCGGCCGCGGTTTTTTACTTCCCCGCAAGGGGGCCGCCCTAGCGTCGGCTCTGCCACGGCAACCCCGTCGCGGCATCCAAGTTGCGGCCCGCCGTTGCGGCGGTCACGCGCCGCCATTGACCGGATTTGAGCCATGAAGCTTCTTTTCTCGCGCTTCATCAAGGAAGAGGACGGCTCCACCGCCCTCGAATACGGCCTCATCGCCGCCGGCCTCTCCATCGCCATCGTCACGGTGCTGGTGCAGATCGCCTCCACCTTCGCCCGGCTTCAGGCCTCCTCGGCCGCCGCCGGGAACTGACCGCACGATGGGGATGGGCCACATCAGGATCGCCGAGCTTCTGCTGCTCGGCCTCTATCCGGCATTGCTGTGCGCGTCGATCGGCGCGGACCTCGCCCGCCGGATCATCCCCAATGCCGTGGTCGTGTGCCTGATCGCCGCCTTCGCCGCCGTCACCCAGTTCACGCCCGTGCCGGACCTCATCTTCCGCCTCGCCGCCGCCGGCGCGGTCACGGCGCTGGGCTTCTCCCTGTTTGCGGAGGACATCATCGGCGCGGGCGATGCCAAACTGGCCGGCGCCATCGTGCTGTGGGTGGACCCGCTGCACCTGCCCCTGTTCGTGCTCGCCACCGGAACCATCGGCGCCCTGCTCGGCATCGCCGCCGCCGCGCGCCATCGCCTCGCGGGCCCGGCCGGCGCAGAACTTCCCGACCGGCACCGGACCAGCCTGCCCTATGGCGTGGCGCTGGCGGGCGCCGGCCTCCTCATCCATCCCCTGTCCAGCCTGCTGCATCCCTGACCGGCTCCGCCTTGGGCGGCGGCGCGGCGGGGCATCTTGCAGGCGATCGCGGCGCGGACCACCATGCGCCGGCTGCGCGGTGCCGGATGGCGGAACCATTGCCTGTCCCCCCGGCGCGGCGCGAGGAGTTCCGTTGATGATCGATTGCTTTGCCCCGTCGTCCGCCGTCAGCCTGCCCGTCTGGTGCGTCACCAAGGACACCTTCGCCTCCGCTCCCATTCCCGAGGCCGCGCGCCGCTTTGCCGAGGCGGCCGGCTTCTCCGGCGCCGCCGGCAAGCTGCTGCTGCTCCCGAACGCCGACGGCGGGCTGGCCGGTGCCCTGTTCGGCATCGCCCCCGCGCCCAAGGCCGACGCCTTCGCCACCGGCGCCCTGCCCGGCCTGCTGCCCGAGGGCACCTGGCGGCTGGAAGGCGAGGTGCCAAGCCCCCGCCTCGCCGCCCTCGCCTTTGCGCTGGGCTGCTACCGCTTCTCCACCTATCGCGCTGCCAAGGCCCTCAAGATAAAGCTCGTGGTGCCGGAGGGGGTGGACGCCGCCCAGCTCCGCCGCACGGTGGAGGCGGTGATGCTCACCCGCGATCTCGTCAACACCCCGGCCAATGACCTCGGCCCGGCCGAGCTGGAGGATGGGGCCCGCAGCCTCGCCGCCCGCCATGGCGCGCGCTTCCGCTCCATCGTCGGTGACGCGCTGCTGGCGCAGAATTTCCCCTTGATCCACGCGGTGGGCCTTGCCGCCGCCCGCGCCCCGCGCCTCATCGAGATCCGCGCCGGAGATCCCAGCCACCCGAAGGTGACGCTGGTGGGCAAGGGCGTGTGCTTCGACACCGGCGGCCTGGATCTCAAGCCCTCCTCGGCCATGCTGCTGATGAAGAAGGACATGGGCGGCGCCGCCAATGCGCTGGGCCTTGCCCATATCCTGCTATCGCGCGGCGCGAAGGTGAATTTGCGCGTGCTGATCCCGGCGGTGGAGAATTCCGTCTCCGGCATCGCCTTCCGTCCCGGCGACGTGCTGCGCAGCCGCAAGGGCATTTCGGTGGAGATCGGCAACACCGACGCCGAGGGACGTCTGGTGCTGGCCGATGCCCTCGCCCTCGCGGACGAGGAGGCGCCCGACCTCGTGATCGATTTCGCCACCCTCACCGGCGCCGCCCGCGTCGCCCTCGGTCCGCAGCTTCCCGCCGCCTTCACCGACGACGAGGACTTCGCCGCTGACCTCTCCCGCCACGCCATGGTGGAGGCGGACCCGCTGTGGCGCCTGCCCCTGTGGGCGCCCTACGCGGGCATGCTCGATTCGAAGGTGGCCGACATCAACAACGTCTCCTCCGGCGGCTTTGCCGGCGCCATCACCGCAGCCCTGTTCCTCGCCAAATTTGTGGAGAAGGCGCGCTCCCATCTCCACCTCGACCTGTTCGCCTGGAACCCCAGCAGCCGGCCGGGTCGGCCCGAAGGCGGCGAGGCGCAGACCATCCGGGCGCTGGACGCCCTCATCGCCGAGCGGTTCGGCTGAGGAGTGGGGCTGAGCCATGGCCTTCTCCTTGCCCCCGGGCCTCGATCCCCGGCTGACCCCCGCCCGTGCCGACCTCGCTGCCACAAGCCTCAAGGGGCTGGTGGAGGTGCCGCGCTTCGTGGACGGCGAGATGCGGCGCGTGGCCGTGCCCGTCGCACCCCTGCGCCGCCGCCCCGCCAGCGACGCCCCGCTCGAGACCGAAGCGCTGTTCGGCGAGCGGGTGCGCCTGTTCGAAGAGGACACGGAAGGCTGGGCCTGGGTGCAGCTGGAGGCGGACAATTACGTGGGCTACATGCCCGCCGAAGCCCTCGCCCCGGACGGGACCGCGCCCGCGCACAAGGTGTCGGCGCTGCGGACCTTCCTGTTTCCGGGCCCGGACATCAAGCTGCCGCCCCGCGACGCGCTGGTGTTCGGCAGCCGCGTGGTGGTGCGCTCCATCTCCGGCGGCTTCGCCCTGACGACGGACGGCTGCCTGCCGGCCGTCCATGTGGTGCCTGCGGACGAGCGCGAGGGTGATTTCGTCGCCGTCGCCGCCCGCTTCCTCGGCGTGCCCTATCTGTGGGGCGGCCGCTCCAGCCTCGGCATCGACTGCTCGGGCCTGGTGCAGACCGCGCTTGCCGCCACCGGCCTCCGCGCGCCGCGTGACAGCGACATGCAGGAGAAGGCCATCGGCACGGCGATCTCGCTCGATGCCCCCATCGAGCGGGGCGATCTGCTGTTCTGGCCGGGGCATGTGGGCATCGCCGAGGACGCGGAGACGCTCCTCCATGCCAACGCCTTCCACATGGCGGTGGCGCGCGAGCCCCTCGCCGGCGCGCTGGAGCGCATCAAGGCCGCGGGGCTCGACCTCAGGACCATCCGCCGGCCGGGCTGAGGGCTTCCCGCATCAGCCATCCACGCATCAGCTATGCGCGATCACCCGGTCGCGGCCGGCGCGCTTGGCTTCGTAGAGCGCGGCATCCGCGGCGGCGATGAGGGCGTCCGGGCTGCCCTCCGCCGTCGGCACAACGGACGCGACGCCGAAGCTCGCCGTCACCCGACGGCGCGGCGCGGCGGGATGCTCGATGGCGATTTCGGTGAGGAGGCGCCGCACGTCCTCCGCGAAGGCGACGCCGGCGTCGACGTCGGCGCCCGACATGAGCACCACGAATTCCTCGCCGCCGTAGCGCGCCACAAGGTGCGACGTGCCGGCCGCCGCTGCCGACAGCATCCGCGACACCGCCCTCAGGGCTTCGTCACCCTGGAGGTGGCCGCGCGTGTCGTTGAAGGCCTTGAAGTGGTCCACATCCAGCATCACCAGCGTGAGCGGCATGCCCTCGCCGCGCGCCCGCACCCAGTCCTGCGAGAATTGCACGTCGAAGGTCCGCCGGTTGGCGAGGCCGGTGAGCCCATCGGTCCGCGCCAGTGAGGCGAGGCGGCCGTTCATGGTCCTCAGTTCGTTGTTGCGCTGGGACAGGCGCCGCGCCATCTCGTTGAAGGCATTGACCAAAGGAGAGAATTCCGCGACGCCCATGTCGTTCACGTGGTCCGCCTCGCCGCGCCCCACCGCCGCCACGGCCCGGGTGAGACGGGCGATGGGCGCGATCACGATCCGCTCCTCGGCAATCCAGGCGAGCAGCAGGAAGCAGGCGAGCGCGATGAAATAGGCCAGCGCCGTCGAGCGCACCTTGCTGTCGATGGGGCCCACCGCTTTCGACGTCTCGATGCCCACGGCGATGCTGATGGGCAGGTGGCCGAAGCCCTCGAACGCGAAGATGCGCTCCGTACCGTCGAAACCCGGAACCCTGACGATGCCGGACTCCTTCGCCCGCACGGCCCGCGTGAGGGGATGATCGGGGAAGCTGTGTTCCACAATGTCCGGCATCGTGGGGTAACGCACCAGCACGGTACCGTTCCGCCCGATGAGATCCACCACCACGCCCAGTTCCACCGCGCTGCCGGCCGCGATCCGCGACAGCCATTGCAGGTCGAGCACGACGCCGGTCACGGCCCGCACCGCATCGCCCGGGCCGCGCTCCGCCCGCATCAGGAACACCGAATTGCGCCCGCTGACCCGCGAGACGAACATCTCGGTCATCACAACCTCGTCGGCGGCGAGGGCATCGCGGAAGTAGTCCCGCTCGGAGATGTTCACGCCAAGAGCGAGCGGCGCATGGGCGCAGCGGACGAGGCCGGCCGCATCCGCGACGAACGCGCCCTGGATGCCGGCCACCTCGTCGGCGAGGCGCGACAATTGTCGGCTGCAGGCGACGGGGTCCGCCAGCATGCGGTCGGCCATGCGGGACAACACTTCGAGCACCGTCAACGCCCGCGACATGCCTTCCATCTGGGCGAGCTTGGCGCTGCGGGCGAAATTCCGCACATCCTCCTCGAGCGCGGAGACCTGCTCCTGCCGCTCGGCCACGAGCGCAAGCATCCGCTCCACCGACAGGGGCACGGCCACCAGGCAGACCAGGAACAGGACGCGCAGGCGCAAGCTCGAGCGCCGCCCGGGAGCTGCCGCCCCGCCTCCCCCGTTACGCTCGACCATACCGGCCAGCCCCCCTGCCGCTCGGTAGCTTCACCCGAGCCGCTCGCTTCTTCTACCTGCTTCTTGATTGGAAAGGGAGATCGGTTCATGTCCTCGGCGCGGGCACGGACCCGGCGCAACGGCGGGAGCAGGATCATGAACGACGGCGGAACGGCGCCCGAAAGCACGGCACGGCTCGCGGCGGTACGCCGCGACATCGCCGAGAGCTGTGCGGAATGCGGCCGTTCGGCCGATCAGGTGACGCTGATTGCGGTTTCCAAGACCTTCCCGGCCGAGGACATCCTGCCCGTGCTTGAGGCCGGCCAGCGCGTGTTCGGCGAGAACCGGGTGCAGGAGGCGCGCGACAAATGGCCCGGCCTCAGGGAGCGCTACGGCGATGTGGAGCTCCACCTCATCGGCCCGCTCCAGTCCAACAAGGCGCGGGAGGCCGTGGCCCTGTTCGACGTGATCCACACCGTCGACCGGCCGAAGATCGCCGCCGCCCTCGCCGAAGAGATGGCCCGGCAGGAGCGCCGGCCGCGGTTGTTCGTGCAGATCAACACCGGCGCCGAACCGCAGAAGGCGGGCGTGCTGCCCGAGGACGCCGACGCTTTCATTGCCCAATGCCGCGATATCCACAGGCTGGAGATCGCCGGCCTCATGTGCATTCCGCCGGCCGAGGACGTGCCCGACCCGCACTTCGCCCTGCTCGCCGAAATCGCGGCGCGCAACGGTCTTTCGGGCCTTTCCATGGGCATGAGCGCCGACTTTTCCGCCGCCATCCGCCAGGGCGCCACCCACGTCCGGATCGGCAGCGCCATCTTCGGCCACCGCCCGAGCCCGAAGGAGGCTTGAAGTCCCCCGCATTCGCCGCTATAGAGCCCTCCTCCTCGCGAGATGCTCCCATCGTCTAGCGGTCTAGGACGTCGCCCTCTCACGGCGAAAACAGGGGTTCGAGTCCCCTTGGGAGCGCCATTCTTTTCAATGGTTTAGCCCCGCCCGTCGCGGGGCTTTTGCTTTTCTGGGAAGAATTTGGGGAGTATGCGTCTGCGGACGCGGGCGGATTTCGGCGGGATTTGGCGAGTCGGGGGAGGGCAAACGTCGCGCGCTCTCGGCCTCGGCTGAAACGCCTCCTCTACGCGATGCGATGGACGCCGCCTGCGAGTGAGCCGAAAGTCGCCGCTTGGCATCCCATCAGCGAGCAGGAGACTGCACGGTGCTTAGCGCTTCCTCCTAACTGGGGTTGACCTATAGATGACCCTCGACAATCTTTCAGCGGCGCCCGCTTTGCGCCCTCAATTCGGCCGTTCAGGACAGCCCGGGCGCCTCCCGAAAGCTGCCAGTCCGCTTCGAGGAAACCTCAGCGCTCACCCGGAAAATCGATTGTCGACACATCGTCCGTCGCCTCAGGCAATGGCGGCATGCTGCCAATGGGCTCAAGCTTACCGTCCCGAATCTCAATCGGAAAGCACCACGGCCCAGCACGGCCTGCGAGCTCTCGGCCAACATGATCTCGCCCCAGAAGGTCGGTCCAGAACAGCCCTACCTTCATTGACACCTGTTTGGGATAACCCTGAAACTTTAGGGCCGCGGTGACCTCAAGGCAGCCATCGCGATTTTCGAACCCCGCCTGCAGTTCACCGACCAACCCATCGCCTATGTCGAAGGCTGCGCCGTGCATTGCCGTGATTGCATGCAAAATTACCACCGCTCGCGCGCTGTCCATCCGAGCTCCGTCGGCTTGGCCAACCAGTCCATTCTTCATCATAACAAACTTGAAATCATCAAAGACGTCCTGCCCGCGAAGTGCTGGATTCCAGATGACAGAATCGCCAAAATTGACGACAATCTGATGCTCAGCGGAAGTTATAGCATCGATGGCGCCCCGCCTCATCTTGTCGAGCGCCGACGTTAGCAACGGCTCGGCCACTTTGCGTTTGAGCCCGCGTGAAAACCTGGCGATTTGCTCGTCGGTGGCCATCCGAAAATTTGACTCAGCGCGGTCAAGAATTTCACGGATGGGCGGGGACTCTCCGTTTATAGCCCGATCCAACATCGGCTTGAAGGTTGTCCGCATATCGCGAATGCGGTCGGTCACAGGACCACGGTTGCGTAAGTCGGGATGGGCCGCAAAATCGGCAAGCTCTCGAAAGCTGGCACGCCCATAGGACGATGACCGCTTGCCGATATAGAGCTTCGCTACGTCTTCAGGGCATAAGTCTCCACTCATCAGGCGCGCTAGTCGCGCTCTCAGATGTTCGTCGTGAAGGCTCGATGATTTTGGCATTGATGTGCTCATCCGACACTCAGCGCGTTGGCTTGGCCACGCTGCGAGGAACGGTAGCACGGTGGCCAGAAAAGCCCCCAGCAAGCGTGTGGTCAAAAGATCCGATGTCAGCCATCGAGTTCCGCGTCCTGCCCATTCTGTTCTACCGTGGTCCTCAATGCGCCGCTCGATATCAATGCGTCTTTTATCGGGTCCGACAGTGTGAATTCGGCCTCAATAATACCGTGTCGTTCTATGGCGAGCACCCCGCGCTCGACACCTTCCCAAATGACGGGCGCTCTCTCCAGCGGAGCTTCCCTCTGGATGAGCGTGACGAGGCTCTCTATCCATTCTGATGGCATGCAATCAGGGTCGACCAACGCAGGAAGCTGCTGGAGGATGGACAGTACTAGAGAGGCGTCGCCCGCTATCGTCAGGGTGATAACGAGGCCCTCGCAGTCCCACATGATTGGGATTGCGGCACGTCGAACAATGCCGCTCTCGACATCCTTGCTCAAGGCAACCGCCAGCGCCGATAGCTCGTCTGTGAAACTTACTGCAGTTTTTCTGGATCGTCCGATACCGAAGCGAGACAGGTTTAGAATATCGTCTCGAAAGCCGATGGCCATTACGTCTGGATTACGCTTCGCGTTGAGGTGCGTGGCAACCTCGCCCACCCCAACTTCGACAAAGGGAAAATTCTTGTTCCCGATCTGTTGCAACTGTTCAGAGTACAACGTTGCGCCGTCGGAAAGGCCTCCTGGAAAGAGAGAAATGAAGGCAGCCAAGGGCGCCTTTGCAAGTTCCTTAACGCCTGTCGATGCAGCTGCGCTCCTTGTATCCTCGGCGTCCGCTAGCGCACCCAGATATTCGGGTATCAGGTTGTTGCCTCGGTAATAGTCGCCTAGCAGCCGCTTCCAATCGGACACAGGGAGCACGCCGTCGAACCGGAAGAGTTTCGAATAGTCGGACTGCTTCCCCGCGCGATCTATCGAGGTCTCAAATCTCGCCAAATACTGGGTACCTTCATACGCGCGGATCGCACCGTCGAAATGAGTGATAGCAGCCGCGTCCGCCGAGTACTCCGCATGGGCGTAGCGACATCCATATTGTTGACTTGCCAGTCCGGAGGACGGGTCTTCAATCAGCTCTTCAACCTCAAAGGTCCGATACTCAGCCGAGGTGCTGCCTACGGTCCGCGTCTCGGGTGCTTTCCACCAAACCTGGGTTCGATCTACGCCCTCAAATAGTCGCGTCTGCTCGTCGGCCTTGTGCTCCGCGACACCGTTCGGGATTTTGTTTATGTCGTCGTCGTATTTTGGACCGCGCCAATATTCGAGCTCTATGAGGCCCTTTGTCGAAGCTGGGTCGCCGAGAATATCTGGATCAAGCCTTAGTCGAGCTCTCAGATCTGGGTGTCCGCTCGCGACGCCTGAAAAACTAGTGAGAAACTCGGTATTCAGAGCGTTTAGATGTGAAAGCCGGCGCCGAAAAAATCTGTGAGCGACTAGGACCAAATCGCGCTTTTTGTCGTGGAAAACGCCAGGCGCCAGCTCGGTCGTACGGCCTAACAGCTCATCGAAGTAAACCAGGCCGTCCTTATCGACGATTGCGGAGTTCGGAGTGAAAAATTCGGGATATTGCTTGGCCGCTAATCCTTCTCGCTTCGCAAACACAGATTCCATGTGTATGAAGATCAAATCCCCGCCGTCGGAAAATCCGAGTTTTGCTGCAAGTTCGCGGCGATATGGGTCTGTGCTATCATCATTGACACGTTTTCTATGGCGAGCGACTCGGTCCTGCAGGGCCGCCCGCTCCTCTTCGGTCTCGGGGTATTCTATGCAACCCAGAACGCGAACCATTTCGCCGTCGATATAATGTCCAAGCTGGCGGCTCCACCCGACTACCCTGTGCATGTCGTGCTGCATATGGGCAGGCGTTCCAACAGGCGCTTGAGCAAGGAGGGCCTCGCGCTGATGGGTTTCATCGGAGCGCATCAGGGCAGACGCAGAGAACTTGATGCGCTTCTTGTTGACTTGATCTGTATTGAATACCGCAAGCTCGTACCTCAAACCCACCTCCTCAATTTGCAGCATTATATTTGGCGATGATCGGGTCGCCGAGCCTGACGACACCGCAAACCTCGCGACATTGCGCGTGGGTTGAACCGCGAAACAGCGGATGAAGCAGTTCCGACCGCGACGGCTACCCGCCACGCGGTCTATCGCGGTCACATATCGACATCGGCATCGTCCTCGCCGTCAACTAACACCTCGGCGTCCTCGCCCAGCAGGATCGCACGCTGGCGACGGGTAGGCTTCTCGAAGGTCTCGAACCGTGGAAGCGCCTGAAGTGCGCCGGCCTCTGAGTGGAACAGCCGCGTGAAGACGCGGCGGCCGCCGAAACCGCCGCTGTGAAGTTCACCGAAGACGCTTTTCTCTCCAGCTACAGCCCATATTGCAACTAGCTCCTCGCGCGCCAGCATTTCGAGGAACAAGGCGCGATCGACCAAGGCGGCGCTTCTTCCGACTCTGTTCACAGACGGATCTATGAACACCACTTCGCCTCCCGCATTACGGTATTCGATCGACCGGCCGTCGGAAAGGCGCAGGCCAAGCGTATCGATCAGCCAGCCGGCAGGAAGATTGATGGTGATGTTCTGGGTGATCGAAAAGTCATACCCATTACTCTCGGCCTTATATTCGAAGGTGGGCGGCCGCACGACCAAGGCTGGTGCCTCCGAGTCGCTGCCGTTGGGCCACCACTCGATCCAACCGTGGTCGCTGCGGTCGGACCAAGCCCATGGATGTTCGCCCAGATGCGCATAATAACGGTCGGCGTCGCCGACCGGCATGTCGTGATGCCCGATCAGATGCATGCCCTTGAGGCGGGCGAGCAGTTGCCCAAGATCGGCAGCGCGGACGATCGTGCAGCCGATCCTGCGCCAGGAATCCGAACGCAACTGCTTGCGATCCTCTTCCCAACTCTCGAACCCGGTGAGCACGAGCCATTGGCGGCCGTTTTGGTCGACGACCTCGAGATTCTCTGCGCCGTCCAGTATCGCCGCATCGGAATTGAGCCAGGCCAGGGCCTCGCCGGGCGTTGCTGCCTCAATGGTCGGACGATAGGGCGCCCAGAAACTTGCGTTGAGTGGCTGGCGCCAACCGTCGTCCTCTGTGCGCTCACGCAGCATCGACGGGTCGATGTCACGCAGCCTACTAGGTTCATCCTCCTCCTGATGGGGCAGCACCGCGAGATTGTCTTCCATCCGCGCCGCGAGCTCAAAGGTGGCCAGCCACTGATACTTCTTGCCGATTCGCTCGACCTCGTGACTGTGACGACCAGTTCCAATGTGCTGGTCGAATTCATGGTGCAACGCCTCGGACCAGCCCAGGTCATGCGCGCGCCAAGCCACCCAGCGTCGTGCCCAGGCCAGGTTGAACTCTGCAGGTCCTAGTGTGGGGTACCCATTATACATGCCTTCGTCGCGCCAAGTCTCGGCACGGGCGCGCCAGTCCTCGAACCGCTCGGAGCCGATGGCGTCGCGAAAGGCGCGCTTCACCGTCCGAAGATCGTCACGTCGGTTCGCATAAACCGGCCCGTTTCGCTCCCCCTTGATCGCAGCGCTTGCGGCCTGCAGGGTAGCATAGGCAGCAAGCTCTTCCTCACCGGCGAGCGCGGTGAATTCCGCAACCCACTGGCTTCTCAAGTCCTCGGCAGTGGGAAGCGGATCGGTGCCGCGCAGCGCCGCGCTGAATCGACGAGCGATTGGATCGAGGACATAGCGCCCAAAGTCGCCGTCCATAAGCGACCCGACGATCGAGTCGCGATGGCGCCCGCCGCCCTCGCCATAGGCGACCTCGAACGCCGCCATCTGCTCCTCGGAGATCTTCTCGATCGGCCATGCGCTCGAGAAAGGCGGTTTGGTCGAAGCCAAGTCGAATTCGGCTGGCAGCGCGGCCTGAGCCGCGGCATAGCCGATCAGGCCCGATGCGTGGTCGCGAAGTAGCTTATTGGCCGGCGGCAGGCCGCCGGCGAACAGTTCTTCATGCAGCATCACGGCGACTGCGCGCAGCTCCTCCACGCTCCAGCGCCCCTGCATCGTCGCGCCGAACAGCGCGGCGGCGAGCCGCTCGACGACATAGAGATCGTCGAGCCCGGCGAAGGCTCGCCAGATCCGCATCGCCAGCGCGGCGTGGTCGGTGAACAGCACGACCAGCGCCTTGGTCGCCTTATCGCGCAACGGCCGCCGCGTTGCGGTGAGAAACCAGGCAAGCTGAATTGCGGCGAGCTCCGCGCGCTCCGGAGCGATGCCCGCGGGATCGGCCGCGCGGACCCAGTCGATCAGGTGAAATGCCGCGTGGGGTGATCGGGCGAGGTGAATCGTCCAGCGCGCATCGCGCGCGCCCATGGGCATCGCGCGAAGCTCGGCGTCGAGATGGCGCGCATTGTGGGGATGGCCGGGTTCGGTGGCGAGTGCGATCAACGTATTATAGCGTAGGGAATCCCCGCCGATCGCATCGACCAGCTCCCACGTCCGCGCAGTGAACGCCTCAAGCCGGCGCGCCTGGAGGCTCTGCACGAATGCGTCGTCGGGTACGACCGAAGCGGGCAGGTCGGGGAGATCAGGTAACTCAATACCGAAGCGCTCGGGCAGCTGCACCGCCAGCGCTTCGAGTACACCGGGGAGTATCCAGCTCTCGTCGTCGTCGAGCGCGTTGTGAAGCGGCGTCCCGGCGGAACAGAGTGTTGCCGCGCCACTGCCGTCGCTGCGCGCGAGCAGGTCAGCCGCAATCGCATGGTCGCCCATCCGCTCGAAGGTGAACCGCACTGCCTGAACTGTTTCACCCGCCGCGGTGCGCATCGGATCGACCGCGAGCATCCCTTCATTCTCTAGCTGGAAGAGCAGGTCATCGTCGGCGGACCGGCCCGGATGGACGGCGCGAACGATTGCCTCGGCGCGGTCGAGCTCGACATCCGCGCGGCCGACATCGGCCATCTCGCGCACCAGCTTGGCCAGCGCCGCCGCTGCCGGACTGCGACCGGACGGCACCTTAAGCTGGCGCTGCACGCGGCGTACCACCGCATCGGTATAAGCGCGGAAGATGTCGGTGATGCCGAACAACCCGCGTGCCAGAAGCGTCTCGCCTTCGAACTCGAGCACATCGCAATAAAGCCGGAGGAACAAGGGGGTCCGGAACTCGGCCACCTGGAGCGGGGTTTCTGGCAAGGTCATCCCGTACTGCCGCAGATAAGCGCGCACTTCCCCGACCGAAAAGCCACGATGCTCGATCCGAGGCAGTCGCGCGGCGTCGAGCGTTTCGGGGATCACCAGACCGAGATAGGTGGTGCGGCACGACAGGACGATGGCGACCCAGGGGAATTGCTCGACATCGTAGAGTAAGCCCGCCAGCCGCTCGGGCCAGATCGCCTGTCCATTCTTCTCGTTGAGCGCGTCAATTGCGATCAGCGTGCGCACCCCCGCCGCCTCGCCCGCGGCATTGAGCGCGCCCAGGAATTGGCTGACCTCGAGATGGCGGGGCAGGTCGAGCCCCTTGAGAATCTGGCTCCAGGGCTCATCGTCGGCGAGCGTGCCGCCCAAGATCATCAATGCCGGGCGGCCTGCGGCCAGCTGGTGCGCGCAGGCGTCGGCCAGAAGATGCGACTTGCCGCTGCCGGCGGCGCCGTGGATCAGTAGCGACCGCTGGTCGAGCAGCGCCCAGTGCGGCTGGCGAAGCTCGGTCAAAATGCCGCGAAGCCGTGCCGCCAGGTCCGACACGGCAACCATCGCCGTGCTGGGGTCGCTGTCGCCATTGGCGGCATCCAGCGCGTCATGCAGCGCAAACGCTGCATCGGCAGCGGCGCGCACTGCGTCGCACAGCCCCGCGGCCGGCACGGACCTGGACCGGGCGGCGGCATTAAGCGCGGTCACGGCAGCGGCGCACGCGTCTGCGGCCGGCGTCCCGGTTATCGGGATCGCGTCGTCCGCGGCGCGGCGAACCGCATCGCCGAGCTGATCGAGGTCCGCATAGAACGCGGGGTCGCCGGTGACGGCGCGGATCGCACGGCCGATCGGCAGATCGATATGGCCTTCGGGATCGTAGCGCTCGCCGAGCCCGGCCCTGGCGCGCACGAACTTCCCGTCAAACCAGTCGCCGGTGAAAAGCTGCCGATCGAACCAGAAGGCGACGCGCCCTGCCGCGCGCGGATTGCTGTCGGTCAGCCGCTGCCGCAGGGCATGGGCATCCCAGCGTTCGATCTCGATGGCCCGACCTGCTTTGCCGGCCTGCTTTATCCGATCGGCACACCAGGTATCCCATTTTTCCAGCGCAGTCGTCGTGCCGTCCTTGCGGGCATCGGCGAGATCGAAGGGGAAGCAGGCGATGAACTTGCGCATCTTAGGATGCTTGACCAGCGCCGTATCGAGCGACTTGCCAAGCGAGCGCAGCATCGAGTCGATGTCCCAGTAGAACTTGACCTGCCAGCCGATTTCGGAGCCGTCGGCGAGCGTCTCGAAGCATTCGACGCCGGCATCGCCGCCGCGTCCCTTGCGGTCGAACCGTACCCGGTCGGGCGATGCCTCGTCCGAGGCGAGGTGGCAGCACAGCTCCTCGAAGGCGTCGGCCTGGTTGCCGTGCAGACGGATCTCATTAAAATCAATATTGGGCAGGGACATGTCGGCTCCTCGGCAAGCCTACATCAAGGGATGCAGTGACCTGCCACAATGGTGGCGAGCGCTAAGCATTAGGTCGATACCGAAACGTTGGTCTACCTTGCCGAATGTAGGCATTCTCACTGTCCGCTTATGCCGGCGTCTGCCTGCAAAGCGGTCTGGCTGAAAACGGCCCCGGAGCCGTCTGTCAGCAAAGCGCCCCCATCTCGGTCATTGATCGGTCAACGGCCGCGTCCCAAAAGCGGACATCAGCGAAGTACGGCACTTAGGCACCATTGCGCAATGACCGGTCATTCACTCCCGGTCGCAAAGGCGACGTTCGGCTTCCAGGTCCGCGCTGTGGCCCAAAGCTGATCTCGTGCTGGAAATCCCAACCAAGCTTGTTGCTTGGGCTTGCCGATCACGGAGTCCGCGCCAAAAGCCCGGGCCGGCGGGCCCAGCCTACACAACCAACTATCTCGCTGTTCGGCGAGAGCACGGCTAGACTGTAGAGGCCTAGATCGATTCTACGGTCGAGCGGGAAGAGACACATGAGCCTGGTTGGAGTCGAGAAGCCTTTGAAAACCTCTGCCGCCGGGCAGTACCTAGGCTTTTCGCTTCAGCAACTACGCGCCTGCTTCCACCTGTTCTCTGCGGCCGACGGGGACAGCGTATCCCTTGAGGGGCTAGATGACGTGGCGGTGCACCGGGCGGACGGCTCGCTTCTTCTTGAGCAGGACAAGAGCACGCTCACGGGGAACCCGGCGGCGGACAAGGCTGTAGACCTTTGGAAAACCTTCGCCAACTGGGCGACGCTCTGCGCCGATAAAACGATCGATCCAACCAACACGGATTTCCGGCTGTTCATCACGCCTGCGAAGACTGGCGCGCTCGTTGCCGAAATGAGCGCCGCCACGACGGCCGCAGCCTGCGCCACGGTGTTGGCGAAGATCGGCAAGCTCGTCGACCCCAAGAAGCCTGACGTCGGCTGCGCGCCGCAGGTTCTGAGATTTCTCGAAGCGAAGCCGGATGTCTGCGGCGCCATCATCGCCCGGTTCAGCCTCGCCTCCGAGACCGACGCGCTTGAGGGCGTGCGCCAGTTCGTTCGCGCAGGCCTGCCTCAAGCGGCCGTCGATGACATGACCGCGGCGGCGATCGGCATCGCACGCGATCGCTACGACCGACTGCTTCGCGAAGGCAAAACGCGGAAGATCGAGGCGGTTGTTTTCCGTCGTCAGTTCCAGGCCTTCACCCGCAAGTCCAATCTGGCAGGCTATCTATCGTCCAAGGCACCGGTGCCCGCTAATGAGCTGGTGGCGATGGTTGTCGGCGAAGCGCCGACATTCGTGAGACAGCTTCAGGCCATCAAGGCGTCGAAAGACTTGCTGACCTCGGCCGTAAGCGACTACCTTCGCACAAGATCCGACAAGGTCGAATGGGCTGAGGAGGGTCTAGTCGTCGCCGGGTCGTTTGATGAACTCGATGGTCAGCTGATCCGCAAACACACTCTGGTTCGCGACGAAGTGGAGGATGTCCACTCGAGCCTCAGCGAGCCTGAACGGGGGCGCCGGGTCTATCGGGAATGCTCCAAGGTCGAGCTCCCGCTGGATGGCCAGACCCTGCCGTCCCACTTCATCGCTGGCGCCTTCAACGAACTGGCCGAGGGGGTGCGCCTAGGATGGCATCCCTCCTATGCATCCCTGTTCAAGGGCGGCTCGCAATGACACAAGCCCCCCTGACTCCGGTCGAGCTCGTGCAAAATCCCGCGTTGGGAGCCCACCTCCTCTGGACCTTCTGCCAGGCTTATCAAGCCGAGAAGATCGGCGAGATATCGCCTATGACGCCGTTGTTTCTAGTGCTCCCGATCACCCTCCACGGTCACACGATGCGAGTCGTGAAGTCGACCAACCAGAGCTCGGGCCTAGCCAAGTTCGTCGTAAAGCTAGCCGAGGACCGAGAATATCTACTCGCTGTCCACACTCGCGCCCTCGCCATGCGGAACCTGACGCTCCAGTCGCTCGGTTCAGGAATCGTCGCAGGCCTGCTCACCGTGGACTATAACAAGGCTCTGGTGCGCGCCAACCAGGCCAGCCCGCCGAAGCCGCCGGAGCGGCTCAAGTATCACGTCGCGAGCGCGGAAAAACTCGGCCGGTGGTTCGCTCGCCTGCCCCCGAACCAAGTCTTCTCTCTTCTGCAGGTCGAGGCCTGATGCACTTCCAGATCCTCAAACTGGTCCTATGGTCGAAGGCTGGACATCCGCCGCGGATCGTCGAGTTCGAGCCCGGCATGGTCAATGTCATCAGCGGCGCCTCGAAGACAGGCAAATCCGCCGTCATCCCGATCATCGACTACTGCCTCGCCTCCGGGAAATGCAGCATTCCTGTCGGCGTCATCCGGGAAGCCTGTTCCTGGTTCGGCATCGTCATCGACACGCTCGAAGGGCAAAAGCTTCTAGCCCGTCGTGAACCCGGAGAGGCCCGCCAAACCGGGGACATGTTCCTGCTAGAGGCCGACGAGATCGAAGTCCCGGAGGAAACGCCCGTCAAAAATATCACGGCGGACGCGGTCAAGCGCCGCCTCGACAAGCTCGCCGGGCTTTCCCAGCTTGGGCTGAACCCCGACGTAGAGGTCGCCCGCGTCAGCTTCCGCGACCTGATGGCCTTCACTTTCCAGCCGCAATACATCGTCGCCAACCCGATGGTGCTTTACTTCAATGCGGACACGACCGAACATCGCGAGAAGCTCAAGGCGATCTTCCCCTACGTTCTCGGCGCATTGACACCGCCGATGCTCGCCGCGCGGTGGGAGATCGATCGGATCAATCGGGAGCTCCGGCGTAAGGAGTCCGCTCTCAACGCGGCTCGGACGGCCGTCCGCGCCTGGCAGACCGAAACCCAAGGCTGGCTCCGCACAGCGTTGGAATACGGCCTCCTTCCGGCGGATACCCCGATCCCTGAGGACTGGAACGTCATCGTCGACCTGCTGCGGAAGGCGTCTCAGTCGAACACTCGCGGGGCCGTCGCTACGGTGGCGTCCATCGACGGAGCCCTAGGGCAGTTGCAGGCGCTCAGAGAGGCAGAGAGCAAGGCTGCGGCACAGTTGGCCGACGAGCGTCAGCGCCTAAACGAAATCCAACGCCTCTTGAGCAGCAGCGAGGCCTATGGATCGGCGATCCGCATTCAGCGGGACAGGCTCGACATTGCCGGGTGGTTGAAGGCGCGCGCCGCCTCGAGCGAAGATCTCCTTGTGGCATTGGGAGACAGCGGGCGGGATCGCCTCGATGCACTTACCGAGGCTCTGGCCAGCCTCGACGTTCAGCTGCGCACCAAACCCGAGATGTCCGATGCTTTCGATCGCGAGCGGGTGCGACTGCGCGGAGAGGTGGAGAAGGCCACCGGTGCGTTGGCGGAAATTCGCCAGCAGATCGTTCTGCTCGAACAGAAGTCCGAACAGGTTCGGGCGATCACCTTCCGCCAAGACAGCATCGAACGCTTCGTGGGACGCCTGGAACAGGCACTCCAGTCTTTCGAACGATCCCAGGACGGGTCCGCTCTGGCCGATGAGATTGTCCTCCTGCGCCAGCAACTCAACGCCCAGAAGGCGGTCTACTCCGAAGCCGCCGTCCAACGAAAAATGACCAACGCCATGCTGCAAGTCGAGAAATACGCCGGTGAGATCGTTCCCCGTCTCGACGCCGAATGGCCCGATGCGCCGATCCGGATCTCGGTGTCCGACCTGACCATCAAGGTCGTGCAGACCGATCGCGAAGACTATCTCTGGGAGATCGGAAGCGGCGCGAACTGGCTGGCCTACCACCTGGCCGTGACGCTAGCGCTCCAGCGCTTCTTCCTCAACGACGTCAATCATCCGGTCCCCGGGCTGCTGGTCTACGATCAGCCGAGCCAGGTCTATTTCCCGAGCGGGTTTGAAGTGAGGGACGTCCAACAGCCGACGGGACGGACGCGGGACCAGGACATCGCGGCCGTCCGCAAGGTGTTCGAGACCATGG
This sequence comes from Xanthobacter aminoxidans, assembly GCF_043193615.1. NCBI lineage: Bacteria > Pseudomonadati > Pseudomonadota > Alphaproteobacteria > Hyphomicrobiales > Xanthobacteraceae > Xanthobacter > Xanthobacter aminoxidans. The sequence continues at coordinate 1,714,911 of NZ_JBAFUS010000001.1, forward strand.
GCTCGGAGATCATTCGCGCCAAGGGACGGCTTCAGGCTATCGTTCTGGACCATGCGGGCGACGATGTTTGGGGCGAGATTCCCGGTGTCGCCCTGGCACAGGCCTGGCGGGGCGACCAGAAGCTGGTCCCGCCGGGGTGGCTCCAGCCTGACCCGAAAGCCGACTAGACCGTGCTGCGTTCGTCGCGATATAGCCCGCTCCGCATGACACCTCGATGCGGGCAGAAAATTGTAGTAATCCTGAAGTCGTGACAGGCGAGCTTTTACAATCTTAAGATTTGCGAAACTGCATTTTCGGGTGGGTAAGGGGCGAAATGTTCTTCAAAGTCATCGATGCGCGCGCGAGGATTTCGGCGGGAGTGCGCAACTGCGCTTACCTTTCCCACGATAATTGGGACGACTGGGGCAAGTACCGGACGATGTTTTACCTCCGCGTGGCTGACGCTGAAGGTACCGTCCACGATGTAGGGTCCGTTAAGATCGGCCAAGTCGGCTTACGGCCTGCCGGAATCGTCGAGCCAGGCCAGCGAGCTCCCGAGCTTCCAGATGAGTTCGATGCCCTGGACGACCGCTTCTTCTCGCTCGGTCAGGACGAGGACTATTACGTCACGCTTAATGGCTTAGACACCGAGCTGCGGGAGCGCATTCTGCGCGGCCTGCGGGACGTCGCCTCCGATCTTCCGTTGTTCGATGCTCGGCTCGACGAAGACGTCATGGGCAACTCGCTGCTGCGGGGCATCCGGCAGGAAACCGTTCGCAACCGGTTGAACCGCATCACGCAAGGCGATGCTGCGCTCACCAAATTTCACTTCCAGTACACGCTCCCCAACGGAGATAATGTTCCGGCAGCGGTATTGCACTTTGAGGTTCATCCGGACTCCGTTCCACCGACGAACGTCCATGTCCTTATCGGGCGCAATGGTGTCGGTAAGTCGCGCTGCATCCGAGGCCTTACCGAGGCGCTGTTAGGACGCGCGGGCGACCCCGATCAGCCGCCAGGAACGCTCGAACTCATTCGAAGCGATCTCGAACCGGAATGGTCTTTCGCGGGGTTGGTGCTGATTTCGTTCAGCGCTTTCGACAACTACGATCTTGATCCCGTCTCCACCGACAACATGGGTTCGACCCAAGTCGGTCTGCGCCACAAGATCACGGTCAACGGGCAGGATCAGTTCAGTATCAAAACGCCGGCCGAGTTGGCGGTCGATTTTCGCCGTAGCCTTTCGCGTTGCCGGAATGGACTTAAAGCCGAGCGCTGGCGGGACGCCGTTCGCACACTGGAAACCGACGACCTATTCGCCGAAGCCGATGTCATGGCGTTGCTCGCCGCCCCCCCCCCGGACCGAACTGGAACGAGCGGACGCAGGCCCTGTTCGAACGCCTCAGCTCCGGACATGCGATTATCCTTCTGACCGTGACCCGCTTGGTGGAGTTGGTCGATGAGAAGACTCTAGTTCTGCTGGACGAGCCGGAGGGCCATCTTCATCCGCCGCTGCTATCCGCTTTCGTGCGATGCCTCTCCGATCTGCTCGTCAAACGGAATGGCGTGGCCATCATCGCCTCGCACTCTCCAATCGCCCTTCAAGAGGTACCACAGTCCTGCGCGTGGAAGCTTCGGCGCAGTCGCAGCGTCTCGGTTGCTGAGCGACCGACCTTGGAGACCTTCGGCGAGAATGTCGGGCTGCTGACGCGCGAGGTGTTCGGCCTAGAGGTGACGCGCGCCGGATTCCACCAACTGCTTCGCCGCGCAGTGAACGGCGGGCGCTCGTACGACGCCGTTGTGAACTACTTCAACGGTCAGCTCGGCGTCGAGGCACGTGCCATCGTTCACGCCATGATCGCCGAGCGGGACGCTGGCTGATGCGTCGCTTAGTTCCACCGCAGACCTCGGCACATCACGCTCTGACGCGATGCATAGAGAGCATCCGCGACAACCACCTAACGGGTCGTCTCACGCAAGTGATCCCGACCATCGTGGCTACCGAAGGGACGTATGACGCCCATGGCCAAGCCTCCACCCTGTATCTCATCCCCGGCACCGACGGCGTCGACGGGCTGGTGACCACGGCCGAGATGGAACGCGTCTACAAGAACACGTTCGTCAAAAGCGTCGGCACGCGCGAGCTTTATGGCGCCCTCAAATCCGCCCCTGAGAACGACATCTGCCCACTCTGCTCGCAGCGGACGGTCTCGCAGCTCGACCATCATCTTCCGCAGTCGGCCCATCCGGCGTTGACGGTGACACCGCTAAACCTCGTCCCGGCCTGTAGTGAATGTAACAAGACGAAGTTGGCGACCGAGGCCGGGCATGCGGGCGAGCAAACATTCCACCCATATTTCGAAGATGCCGACGACGCGCGTTGGCTGTTCGCGACGGTCCAGCATACGAACCCCGCTGCCCTAATCTTTTATCCCGAGCCTCCCGACCACTGGGACGAAGTGAAAGCCGAACGGATCAGGTGGCATTTCGGCACTTACAAGCTGGCGGAGTTGTATGCGTCCCACGCTGCCGTCGAATTGAATGACATTAAGTACGGCCTACAAAAGATGGCGGAGCGAAACCCGCCCGAAGCGATCAGCGAGCACTTGCAAAGCGTCGCAGATAGTCGGGCAGCGGCGCACGCCAACTCATGGCGAAGGACCACCTACGAAGCCTTAGCCGCCTCAGAATGGTTCTGCTCAGGAGGTTTCGCTCAAAGCGAAGCCTCCTGAGGACTCTCGGTGCTCTTCGATAGCAGGTTTCAGTGTCCTACCCCGAAGCAGGCCTTCCGAAGGTCCGCTTCGGGTCAGCTTCTGCCTCGGTCATTCATTGGGGATATGCCCGCCTCCCATTCGAAGTCCTCAATAGCAAACGGTCTGCTTCCGGCCCCATACAGGCCATTAGTGATAACCGCTGCGGACTCCTCCACCTGGCGCAGACATTGTCTGAACCCGTCTTGCGATCTCCGCTCACCCGACGGCGCTTCGCTCCGCCAATCCTTCGGCCAACAACCGCAGTGCGTCCACCACCAACTGTATCGCCCATTGCCGGGAGACAACGCTCTCCATTGCGCCGAACAATAAGCTGCAACAGGTCCTCGGCGTAGTCCACCCACTGTCGGTGCTTGCAACGAGATGAAGGGTTGGCGACAGCTTCAGGCTGAGGCGCATCGCATACGCGTCGCCAAAGGGACCGACGACATATTGTGCGGGGCCCGAGCCCGCAGGTTGACAGCTGATGCAGAGGGGCAGGCGTTCCTGGGTGTCGCCGTGGGGGGTGCCGAGCGTGATGCTGGCGCGGTGCGTGGCCACGGGATCGATGCTGAACGTCACGCCCACGCAGAGCTCGGTCGTTTCGAGCGAGGTGAAGAGAGCCGGATCACACCACGCTCCGATGATTGCTTCCGACGACGCATGGATAAGGCGGCGGTGCCGGACGAGCAGCGGATGCGGGTAGGCTGAGGAAACGTGGGGGAACATGAGGCGACCTCTCGCATGAGAAGAGCGCCTCACCCCGGCCTAGGTGGCTTTATGGAGAAGGTCGAGAGAAGACCCAACGATATATTCGCTGGACGAACGTAAAAGGGAAGAGAGAGGACTGTTTTTGGTCTTGAGACAGAGGGACCCAGGCCGGACATGAGACACTGCCGGGCAGAAACGCGTCGGCTCAACTCATATAAAAATATCGTCTGCCTCAAAACACAGGGCACCTGTTCAGCGTAGAAGCCTCATTTTCACATGAACAGGACTTCATACCACACTCAGCGCGGCCTCTATTTTTGTTGCGAGTTCGTCTTCGGTCAACTCACTCGCCGCCAGCGCCAACCATGTCGTCACCGCTGCGGCATCGTCCAAAGTCAGCTCATAGCCGTTGAGGGCGAGGAACAGCTCGCACACCACGAAGGAGGTACGCTTGTTGCCGTCCACGAAGGGATGGTTCTTGGCGATCCCGTAGGCGTAGGCAGCAGCCAGGGCCGCCACGTCGGAGGCAGAGATCTGCTCTTGGCTGGCTTCGTCCTGCTGCGTGTAGTGGTAGCGATTCTTCGGGCGATCGAGTGCCGTTTCCAGCAACCCCTCGTCGCGCACGCCTCTGCCGCCGCCATGCTCCGCGAGCTGGGCGTCATGAACGGCGAGCACAACGGCCTTTGTCACCCACCGCGGCTCCTGCCGGGCGGCCGGCTCGTTCACTTCGCCAGCTCACGCAGCACGTTGCGCCGCTTCTTCATGATCTTGCGGGCTGCCTCCATCTCCGCCTCGAACTCCGGTTCGTAGGGCGTGAGGTGATAGCCATCCGGCGTCTCGGTCAGATAGAGCGTGTCGCCCTGCTCCACCTTGAGGCGGGCCAGCACCTCCTTGGGCAGCACGGCGCCGACCGAGTTGCCGATTTTCCCAAGCTTGAGTGCGACCATGGCAATGGCTCCTTCCGTATGTACAGATGTATGAACTTACACCGGAACGTCAAGGCCAGTCCGCTCCCCCGCCAACTGGGAGGGGAGCGGATCTGCCTCAGCCCAATCAGTCCTCGGTGAAGGGCTCCCACTCGTCGATGAGACGGTGGACAGGCGAAAAGTCCGTGTAGCGCGCATGCAGGCGTGCAGCGAGGTCAGCGTCGCCCGCTGCGCCAATCGCCGCGATCACATCCTCCAGAGCCAGCGTCACGAAGGGCACCCCGTCCGGCCGGCGGTCAAGCATAGAACGATAAAGCTCCACGGCGTACCAAGCTTCCCGGTTGGCGGCAGGCGCGATCGTGACGAACAGGCCATGGGCACCGGCGAGTAGCAATGTCCGCCCTCATATATCGCGCTAAAACGCTCGGAACTATCTCCGATGAGGCGGCGACGAACCTGTACAAAATCATGAATATGCATGGATACCGGAAGCGGGAGCCGATCGAATTTGACATTGCTCCAGATGCCGGCAAGCTCGCTTCTCAGTTGGTTGCTCTTCATCTGAGCGACCTCGGCTACTCGTTAGAGGAGTTGGCCGCAGCGCTCAGGACAGAGCCGGAAGAGTTTGCGGAGACGCACGGTCTCCTAGCCCCCTCGACCTCTGCCGCAGGCAAATCTAAGCCCAAGCTTCAGCTTGTGGTCAACCGGGACTGACGCCCAAATTGGCAGTCCCTCCTTTTTCGATTTGTGTGCCGTCCAAGGTTGCTGGGCGGCACACCAACATGCTACATGGGAGTCTCAGGACCGTCGCAATCGGCTGGCTGATTTCATCGAAATATCAAGACCTTGCTATCGCTTTCGACAATGGCGCCAGCGTCTCCCCTTGGGAGCGCCATTCTTTTCAATGGCTTAGCGCGAAATCTCCTCTCGATAGACGTTCGGTACGGAAAAAATATGGAAGAGCCGTTACCGTCCCGGTGCGTCCGCAGGCGTGCGCGTGGGGGCGAGATGGCCGACGCCGCTGAACCGAAGCCAGCCCAGCCTCTCCGGCACTCTGATCGTGACCAAGTTCACCGGAGGTAGATTAGCCCTGTCTCTTGAGTCGGTGTTCGGCCGCGCTTTCAGGGAGATCGCCGGGCGGCCCTTGCCCATGTGGTGGGCGGCGCCACCGATCGTGCCTACCGCAGGTGGGATGCGCTGGAGAAGCGTGAGGTGGGGCGCCCCTCGGCTTGCGACACATATCCCCTGCCAGGCCCTTCAGTTGAGATGCGTCCCAGATGAGGCAACCTGAGTCAGAAATAGCGGCGCTTCGAAGCTTTAAAATAGAAATAATTCTGCAGCATCATTGCAATGTTGACAATTTACTCAAATACTAAACGGAATTTAATTTGTTTTATATCTATGAGTCTCGCCTGTGAGTCACCCAAGAGAGGTATTTATAACTCAGTTTGATCTGGAATTATCAGAACAGACTCTGCCAAATTTTTCTCGATCTCCATGCTGTCATCCGCCAGCCTTCACAGTACCTTGATGACCTCCATAAGCGCAAAGAGCATCTGGCGAGGGCGAATGGCGAAAGATGACGTCAAGGGAGATGCTCTCGACGCCCCTATTCTGCTAGCGGAATGGGAGATGCCCCTGCACCGCGAGGCCAGCCTGATCGAACGGCTCTCGGAGGTCGATCAGGCCATCGTACGGATGCATGGGCGGGAGATGCTTCTGTCAGCCGGCGAGCCCCTGTTTCGTCAGGGCGAGCACCACGACGGCATCGTGGTGATCGAGGATGGGCAGATCCGCAGTTTCTATGTGGCGCCCTCGGGGCGCGAGATCACGCTGGCCTATTGGTCCAAGGGCCATTTCGTGGGTGGACCCGACGTATTCGGCGGCGGCACCCACATGTGGGCCGCGACCGCCATGCGGCCGAGCCGGCTGCTGTTCCTGCCCGGCGCGGGCCTGCGACAGCTGGCGCGGCAAGTGCCGGATCTCGCCATCGGCATCATCGACGCCCTTGTCTTCAAGGCCCGCTGCTACTCCGCCTTCGCGCAGATGTTGGGGACGCGGTCCGTCGCGCAGCGGCTCATGCAACTGCTCCAGCACCTCGCCCAGACCTATGGCGTGAAGGACGAGCGCGGCATCCTCATCGCCGCCGCCTTCACCCATGCCGATCTCGCCGCGCTCATCGGCGCCACACGGCAGTGGGTCACGGTGCAGCTCGGCCGGATGCAGCAGGAGGGCACCCTCACCAACCGCCGCGGCCTCATGGTCATCCTGAAGCCCGAAGCGCTCACCTCGCAGCTGGAACACGCCGAGGGTCGGTGACCGCCTGTTTCAGAAGGATGGCTTCTGGAACCCACGAAAACACAAGCAACAAATTACCTTTATATAAAGAATGTCGATTTGATAAATTAATGGCCGCCTGATTGATCGCGCTCCGGAATTCGGGCGCGAAAATGAGCGGGCGCCGCTCAAAGGCAATTCCTTTGCAATGACGAAACCGCCAGTCCTGTCAAAGCGATAACGCGCATCCCGGCAATTGGCATCCCGCTTGCTCAGCTCTGTTGCGCTTTCGAGGATGCCATGACCGTCGCACTGTCTTCCCAGCCCGCCGCAGCCGCCCCGCGCGATGCGGTTCTGTCCTTCATCACCGAAAAGGCGTGGCTCGATCTCGCCTGCGAATTGATCCCGGCTGGTCAGCCGGAGGCGGAAAATCCGCTGGATCCCGATCTGCCCGGCGGCAAGGAAGAGGGCATCGCCCTCCTGCTCGCCGACAAGCTCACGGCGCTCGGCTTCGGAGTGGACCTGAAGGCGCGCACGCCCCACCGGCTCAACGTCATCGCCGACCTTCCCGGCGCCCAGGAGGGGCCATCCCTCATCCTCAACGATCACCTCGACACCTATCCGGCCGGCGACTGGGCGGCGTGGACCATGACCGACGGCCATCCCTTCCGGCCCACGCGCCACGGCGACCTGCTCTACGCCCGCGGAACCTCCGATACCCGCGGCAACCTCGCCTGCACGCTGCTGGCGGTAGAGGCGATCCGGGCAGCGGGCGTGCGCCTCAAGGGCACGCTGAAATGCGTCTACACGGCGGACGAGGAGAAGAACGGGCCGGACGGCTCCATCTTCCTGCTCGACGAATGCGGGCTTGCCGCCGACTACACCATCGTCTGCGAGCCCACGGCCTGGACCGCGCCCGATGGCGGCTGGGGCATGGGCATCGCCATCGCCAATTGCGGCAACTTCCTCGTGGAGGTGGAAACCACGGGCATCAAGACCCATCTGTGGCGTCCCGATACCGGCATCAACGCCATCACCAAAATGATGGAGCTGCTGCCGCAGCTCGAAAAGATGAGCTTCGCCCACACACCCGCACCGCACGCGGGCGGCACGCCGCCCATGGTCACGGTGCTGCGCATCTCCGGAGGCGTACCGCGCGAGATGCAATTCACGCCGGACAGCTGCAAGGCGGTGCTGGGCGTCGTGGGCATCCTGCCGGGCATGACGCGGGACAGCGTGATGGCGGACATCAACCGCGTGATTGCCGGCGCGCTTGCTGCCGACCCAACCCTGAAGGCCGAGGCCCGGCCTTTCCCCGGCGCCCTGTTCGTGGACGGCACCGGTGAACAGGAGGCGGATGCCGAGCCCGTCCGCGCCCTGCGCAAGGCATACGGCGAGGTCCTTTCGGGCGAGCCGAAGCTCTACCGCAAGAACGCCTTCAACGACACCATCCGCTTCTCCGAGCGCGGCTTCAAGGCGGTCACCTTCGGCCCCGGCGAAGATGGCTGGGCGCCGGTGAACGAGAGCATCCACATCGGCAAGGCGGTCGCGGCGACCCGCATCCTCGCGCTCACCGTCATGGACCTTCTCGGAGTGGAGGAATGAGCGTCGTGGAAACGGCACGCGAGCCCGCGCAGAGGGCCGCCCGGCCCAGGCTGCTGCCGGCTCGGCTGCGGGCGGCCCTGCCCCGCACACGGCTCCTCACGGCGCTGACCGCCGCCACGCTCTTCGCGCTGTGGTGGCTCGCGGCCCATTATGCGTGGGTGAACCCGCTCTTCCTGCCCTCGCCGAAGGCGGTGTGGGACGCTTTCGTTCGCACCGCGACCGTGGGCTACCAGGGCAGCCTGCTGCACGAGCATCTCATCGCCAGCCTCTACCGGGTGCTGGCGGGATACACTCTCGCATGCCTCGTGGGCATCCCGCTCGGCATCGTCATGGGCCTCAGCCGGGACGTCAAAGCAGTGTTCGATCCGGTGATCGAATTCTACCGGCCCCTGCCGCCGCTCGCGCTCTACACGCTCATCGTCATGTGGCTCGGCATCGGCGATGCCTCCAAGGTCGCCATCCTGTTCCTGGCTGCGCTGCCGCCGCTGACCATCAGCTCCATGCACGCGGCGGCGAGCGTCGATCCGCGCTACGTGAAGGCGGCGAAAAGCCTCGGCGCCAACTCGCGCCAGCTGTTCCGCCACGTCTTCCTGCCCGCCTGCCTACCCGGCATCTGCACCGGCATGCGCATCTCGCTCGGCTTCACCTACACGGTGCTGGTGGCCGCCGAGATCGTCGCCGCCACTGCCGGCCTCGGCTGGATGATCTGGGACGCCAGCAAGTTCCTGCTCGGCGACATCGTCATCATGGGCCTGTTCGTCCTCGCCTTCACCGGCATGGCGCTCGATTTTCTCATCCGCCTCACCGAGCGCGCCCTCACCCCCTGGCGCTTCCGCTGATCCCCTTCGCCGACTGGAGACTGAGATGACATCGCTTCGACGCACGGCTTCCCTTCTGCTTGCCGCCGCCGCCTTCTCCCTCGGCCTTTCGGCTGGCGCGCAGGCGCAGCAGAAGCCGGAGGGGATCACCATCGGATATCTCAACCTCGTCAATGCCCAGCTCGTCACCAAGGCGCTGGGCCTGCATGAGAAATCCGGCGTGCCCATCAAGTGGGTCAAATTCGGCTCGGGCGGCGACATGAACCGCGCCGTGGCCGCGAACCAGGTGGATTTCGGCGGCGTCGGCAACCCGCCCTTCACCCTCGGCGCCACCCGCGCTTTGCCCTACAAGGGCATCTTCGTGCTCAACATGCTCGGCCCGGTGGAATCTCTGGCCGTGCGCTCCGACAAGAACATCAAGTCCCTGAAGGACCTCGCCGGCAAGACGGCGGCCGCCCCCTTCGGCTCCACCACCCATTATCTGTTCATCGCGGCGCTGAAAGAGGCGGGGGTGAACCCCACCGACGTGAAGCTCATCGATCTGTCGCCCTCCGATGCCGTCGCCGCCTGGCTGCGCAAGGACATCGACGCGGCATGGATCTGGGAGCCCAACCTCGACAAGATCGTGAAGAACGGCGGCGAGATCTTCCTCACCAGCGGGGAAATGGCGAAGCGCGGCTATCCCACATGGGACGTGGGCGTGGTGATGAACGACTTCGCCGCCAAGTATCCCGATCAGGTGGTCGCCTACGTGAAGGCGGAATGCCAGGGCATCGACTACTGGCTGAAGCACCCGAAGGAGACGGTGGACATCATCGCCAAGGAATTGTCCCTGCCGCCCGAGGATGCCGAGCGCATGATGAAGGGTACCACGATGGTGCCCTGCCCCGAGCAGATCACGAAGGACTATCTCGGCACGCCCGGCCAGATCGGCCAGTTCGCCGACACCATGCTCGCCACCGCGACCTTCCTGAAGGACCAGGGGCGGCTCCCCTCCGTGATGGACCGGGCCGGCTACGCGGCCTTCATCAATCCGTCCTACCTCACGAAGGCGCTCGGCAAATGAGCGGCATCCGGGAGGCCATCTCCATGGCCCCGCCCCCTCCCCTGCCCACGCACCTCGCCCCCGCACCGGGGCGAGGCCGGCTGCAGCTGAAGGACCTGTCCATCGCCTATGGCGAGGGCGCCGCGCGGCGGACGGTGGTGGAGCGCTTCGACCTCGACGTGGAGCCGGGCGAATTCGTCTGCGTGCTCGGTCCGTCCGGCTGCGGCAAGTCGACGGTGCTCAATGCGGTGGCGGGCTTCGTGCCCGCCGCGCGTGGGCTTCTGGAAGTGGATGGCGAGACCATCCAAGGCCCCGGCGCGGACCGGGGCATGGTGTTCCAGCAGGCAACGCTGTTTCCCTGGAAGAGCGTGCTGGACAACGTGGCCTTCGGCCCGCTCATGTCCACCGGGAGCACCTCGACGGCGGAGCAGACGGCGCGGACCTTCCTCTCGCTCGTCGGTCTTGCCGCGTTCGAGAAGCACTATCCCTCCGAGCTGTCGGGCGGCATGCAGCAGCGCGTGGGCATCGCCCGCGCGCTCGCCAACTACCCGCGCGTGCTGCTCATGGACGAACCGTTCGGCGCCCTCGACGCGCAGACGCGGGCGATGATGCAGGAAGCGCTCCTGAATATCTGGGCGGAGTTCCGCACCACGGTTTTGTTCATCACCCACGACATCGAGGAAGCCATCTTCCTCGGCGACCGCGTGGTAGTGATGAGCGCCAATCCGGGGCGCATCGTCGCCGACATCCGGGTGGACATTCCCCGCCCGCGCGCGCCGGAGGTGCAGTTCTCCGAGGCATTCGTCGCCATCAAGCGGGAATGCTTCGCGCATATCCGGTCGGAAACGCTGAAGGCCTTCGCCCATCAGCAGAACGCGGCCGTGCCGGCGGCGTGAGCCTTCGGCGCGCGAGCGGCAGGTTTACGCCTGCCGCTGAAACTCCCGCGCGAGCCCCGCCACCACGCCATCCTGCCCGGCGAGCCCGATGAAGCTGAGCGACGAGGGCAGGCCTGCGCGGGCGGGAGCGCCCGGCGCGGCGATGGCGCACAGGTCCATGGGAGCGACGAAATAGGTGTAGGTGCCCATCACCGAATTCCGGCCCATGGGGTCCGCCAGCATCTCATCGATGGTGTAGATGGTGGGCACGGTGGGCACCACGAAGGCGGCGAAGTCGGCGAGCGCACCTTCGGCCACGCGCTGTAGTTCGCGCATCCTGTACAGCGTCTCGAACGCCTGTTTGGCGGAATAGCAGCGTCCCGGCTCGATGGCGGCGAGCGCGGCCGGGTGGATGGCGTCGCGCTGGGTGGTGATGATCTCCTCGTACTCGACGAGACGCTCGGCCACCAGCGCGGACTGGAACACCAGCCGTCCCGCCTCCTCGAACGGCGCGAAATCGATTTCCTCCAGCGTGAAGCCGAGCCCGCGCAGCCGGTCGAGATTGGCAGCGAAAGCGGCCTCGGCATCAGCATCGCCGAAGAAGCGCATCTGGTCCTTGCGCGGAACGGCGAGGCGGGATGACGGCGCCGGTGCCGGGGCCGTTCCGATGGCATCCGCATCGCGCCGGCTCCAGGGGTCGAGCGGATCATGGCCGGCGATCAGGCCGAGGATCTCGCTCGCGTCTTCTACATGGGTCGCGAAGATGGGAATGCAGTCGAGCAGGCGGCTGTTGTAGACGGCACCGCGCGTGCTCACGAGGCCGAGGGATGGCCGCAGCCCCACGATGCCATTGCAGGCTGCTGGAACGCGTCCCGACCCGCCCGTGTCGCTCCCCAGCGAGAAGGAAACGATGCCGGCCGCCACGGCCACGCCGGAGCCGGAGCTTGACCCGCCGGGGATGAAGGCGGGGTCGAGCGCGTTGCGACACAGAGGCTCGGGGCTGCGCGTGCCGTTCAGGCCCGTCGCAAACTGGTCCAGGGTGTTCTTGCCGATCAGCACGGCCCCGGCCGCCTCCAGGCGGGTGATGGCCAGCGCGCTTTCCTGCGGCGCCATGGCAACGACCGGGCAATTGAGCGTCGTCGCCATCCCCGCCACGTGCAGATTGTCCTTCACCGAGAAGGTGAGGCCGAGCAGCGGGAGCGCCTCGCCGGCCCGCGCGCGGGCGGCGGCGGCAGCGGCCTTCCGCTCCACCTCTGCGCGGGGGACCAGCGCGGTGAAGATGCCATCCCCTGCCGCCGCCTGGGCGCGATCCGCCGCATCAAGCGCCAGCGCCACCGGATCGGCGCCGTCGGCGAGAGCGGCACGGGCGGTTGCGAAGCCGCTTCGCGGAGGGCGGACCGTAGGGGCAACCTTGTCAAGCATCGTGGGTCCCTTCGAAGGCCTTCTGGCTCTGCTGTCGGATGAGATCGAGACACTCCCGGCGAAGCGCCTGGAAGCGGGCCCCCAGCGTGGTCTCGATGGCGCGCGGCCGCGGCAGGTCCACGGCAACGTCGCGGACGATGCGCCCCGGCCCCGCCGACATGACGAGCACGCGGTCCGCCAGCAGCACAGCTTCGTCAATGTCGTGCGTGACGAAGAGGATCGTGGTGTCCAGCTGCGCCCACAGCCGGAGCAGGCCCTCCTGCATGACCGTGCGGGTCTGGGCATCCAGCGCGCCGAACGGCTCGTCCATCAACAGGATGTTCGGCCGGTTGGCGAGCGCCCGGGCGATGGCGACGCGCTGCTGCATGCCGCCCGAGAGGGTGTGCGGAAGGGCCTTGGCGTACCGCGAAAGACCGACCATCTCGATCAGCTCGTCGGCGATGGCCCCGGCGTCGGCCCGTGATTTGCCGGCCATGCGCGGGCCATGCGCCACGTTCGCCCGCACCGACTTCCAGGGAAACAGCCGGGGCTGCTGGAACACGACACCGCGATCCGGTCCCGGTCCCGTGACGACCTTCGTGCCCACCACCACCTCGCCCTCATAGGGCGTCTCGAAGCCGGCAACGGCATTGAGCAGGGTGGACTTTCCGCAGCCGGACGGCCCCAGCAGGCAGATGAACTCGCCCCGGCGCACCTGGAATGACACCCGGTCGACGGCGGGCACAAGTTCGCCGCCGTCCCGCTCGAACGCGATGGTGACATCACGCACGTCGATTTCCACCTCGCCGGCCTCCCTCACCGGGACGGGCACGGGCTTTCGGATCATGGAAATGATGCTCATCGCCACCACACCAGGCGCTGCGCCAGCATCGCGAAGCAGCGATCGGCGATGAAGGAGATCAGGCCCAGCGCCGCGAGGCCGGCGAAGACGAGACCCGTCTGCATGTTCTGCTGGGCGAGCTGGATGCGATAGAAGATGCCGGCGAACGCGCCCGCCAGCTCCGCCGCCACCAGCGTGTAGAAGGAAATGCCCACCGCCGTGCGCAGGCCCACGACGATGAAGGGCAGCGCGCTCAGCAACACCACCTCGCCCACCAGCCGGCGGCGTGGCGTGCCCAGCATCTGGGCGGCGCGCACCAGTCCCTGATCCACCTTCTGGACGCCGAGATGGGTGGACAGCCAGACGGTGAAGAACACACCCCAGACGATCAGGAAGACCTTCCCGCCCTCCGACAGCCCGAACCACAGGATGACGATGGAGACGAAGGCGATGGGCGGGATGGGCCGCAGCACCTGGAACAGCGGGCCGAGCAGCCCGGAGAAGAAGGCAGAGCGACCGGTGAGCAGGCCGCATCCCACGCCGACGACGGACCCGACGAGATAGCCGGTGGCCACGCGCTTCAGGCTCGCCACCGCGTCCTCGACGAACAGGCCGCTCGTGACCCATTCCATCGCCGCGCGTGCAACTTCGGTGGGCGCGGGAAAGAGGATGGGATTGACGATCCTCGCCTGCGCGATCAGTTGCCAGACCATCAGGAAAAGGGGGATGGAGACGAGCCCCACCGCCATGTTGATCCGCTGGCTCAGCCGCGCATTGCGCCGCCGTTTCGCCCCCGCGGCGGGGAGCGCGCCACCCCCGCGTGGGGAGAGCGCCGCGGAGGTGGAGATATCAGCCATGATGCCGGCGCTTCAGTTTAGCTTGTAGGTGACGCGGGCGGCGTCCAGCGCACGCAGGGGGTCGGGAAAGAGAACCACCGCGAAGTCCGGGACGCCGGTCACGCCGGGCGGGTGGTTCTTCGTATCGAGACGCCACTGGGCATGGGCCTTGAGGGCATCGATCTGCTTCGCCCCGATGCCGACCTGATAGACATAGTCGCTCCAGATCGGCTTCAGATCCTCCGGCTTCATGCCCACGGCCTTCGAAACGACCTCGATCGCCTCTTCGGGATGCGCCTTCACCCACGCTTCGGCGGCGATGAGCGCGGCGAGGAATTTCGAGACGATCTGCGGATTGGCCTTCAGGTAATCCTGCATCACCACGATGTTGAAGGTCTCGGAATAGACGCCCTTGGTATCGAGCAGCGCGACATCGTCACCGAGCGCCTTCCGGCCGTTGGCAATGTGCGGCTCCCAGGTGTCGTAGGCATCGATGCTCCCGGCCGCCAGCGCGGGCAGCATCTCCTGGGGCTTCAGATTGACCAGCGTGACATCCTTGCTGGTAAGGCCCGCCTTCTTCAGCAGCTCGGTTGTGTAGACCTCGCTGCCAGTCCCGGCGGTGTAGGCGATCTTCTTGCCCTTGAGATCGGCGAACGACTTGATGGCCGCCTTTTTCGCTGTCAGCGTTTTGATGTCCGAATATTCCATGCCCGCCACGAAGGCGATGGGCTGGCCGGCCATGGCGGCCGCCGTGACCGGCGCTTCTGCCGTGGTGGCAATGTCGGCGCCGCCCCCGATCACCGTGTCGAGGGCCTGCTTGCCACTGGTGAAGTTGCTCACCGAGACATCGAGGCCTTCCTTCTCGAACAGGCCCTGCGCCTTGGCGACGATGGTCAGCGCCGAGATGGGGGCGAGGTTCTGTGCGAGGCGGGCCTTCACAAGCTCTGCCGCTCCGGCGCTCGATACGGGGCCCAGGAGAATTGCAGCGGCGATGATGCTGCAGAACTTGAAATGCTGCATGGCCCGGTCTCTTTGCTGCTGTGCACGGATGCCCCCCATCGAGCGCGTCCTGGCCGCGCTTTAGAAGCAATTAATTGCTGACTGCAGAGGCCTCGGGCGAAGCGCGATGATCTCGTCATAGAGCGAGACGCAGATGCGCCGGCTCATGCACACCGCCATGGCCTTGCCGACGAGGGCGGCGAGGCGGTTTTCCAAGTGCTGCACCAGATCCTCGGCGATCATCTTCAGCCGCTTGCGAGAGCCGACGAGAGCTTCGATGGTTTCCCACTTGCGCTTGATGGCCTCCTGCTCGGTGACGCCCTGATCCTCAGTCAGCACCTCAATCTCGGCGTCGATGCGAGGCTTGGGTAGCGCGTCTCGCCGATGCCGGGCGCGAACTTCTGGATCGTGGTGAAGATCACGCCACCAGAGGCGCGTTGCAGCTCGGTTTGCAGTTCCTCGCGGCTGTCCACCCGCACCGGCGCCTGGCGGATCAGGTCGCGGCACAAAGCGAAGGTGTTGAACAGCTGCTCGCCGAGATCGATCGTGATCAGACCTCCCCGACCGCGGCAGCACTTTCAGCAGCCGCCAGAATGACATCTTCTCCCGCCAGAGAGGTCGAGCAAGGCCCTCTCGTGCCTCAGCCGGAAGAGGCACGGCGCGCTGCGGCGCCTGCGCTCTCAGGCCCCTATCGCAGGATCTTGCGGATTTCCCCCTGCACGCGAACGAGCGCCGGAAGATAGCGGGCCGACAGCGTTTCCACGTCCCCCGCGAGGGCGGGCAGGCCGAGGTTGAGCGCCGCCACGGCGACGCCCCGCGCATTGAGGAGCGGCACCGCGATGGAGCGCAGGCCGAGTTCAACCTCCTGGTCGATCACGGCATATCCCCGCTCCCGCGCGCCCTTCAGCTCGGCCATAACCGCATCGGGATCGGTCAGCGTCAGCGGCGTGCGCGCGACCAGCGGCCGCAGACGCAGGCGGCGTAGGGCCTCGGCCTCCGGCAAGGCAGCGAGCAGCACGCGCCCCATCGAGGTGCAATAGGCCGGCAGGCGCGAGCCGGGCATGAGCGCGATGGACATCACCTTGCGCTGCGCCGCGCGCGCCACATAGACGATCTCATCCTCATCGAGGACGGAGACGGATGAACTCTCCCCCAGCTCCTCGGACAGCCGGTCAAGCCAGGGCTGCACCATCTGCGGCAGCGGCATGGCCGCAAGGCACGCGGTGCCGAGCCTGAGCACGCGGGGCGTCAGGGTGAAGAACTTGCCGTCGTAGTCCGCATACCCGAGATGAGCGAGGGTGAGCAGGCAGCGCCGCGCCGTCGCCCGGTCAAGGCCGCTTGCCGCCGACACCTCGGCGATGGACTGGCGTGGGCGCTCGGCGGTGAAGGTCTCGATCACCGAAAGCCCCTTGGCGAGGCCGCCCATGGTGTCGCGCTGGGAAATACCGGTCACGGCGGCCTCTCGTTTGTGCGATATGTCAACAAACTTCCTATATCGCACAAAACGGATTGAAGTCGAGGGCGGTGTTTTTTATTCGTCGGGTATCGAAAGGGGCGCCGCCCCAGGCGCAACAGGGATGTCCATGGACAAGACGATCGCCACACCCGCGGAGGCGGTGGCCGACATCGGCGACAACGCCACGGTGATGATCGGAGGCTTCGGCGGCTCCGGCGCGCCCATCGAGCTGATCCACGCTCTCATCGACCGCTTCGTGAAGACCGGCTCGCCGCGCAACCTCACGGTGGTCAACAACAATGCCGGAAACGGCCATGTGGGCCTCGCCGCCATGATCGAGGTGGGGATGGTGGGCAAGCTCATCTGCTCCTTCCCCCGCTCGGCGGACCCGCGTGTCTTCACACAGAAGTATCTCGCCGGGGACATCGCACTGGAGCTGGTGCCGCAGGGCACGCTCGCCGAGCGCATCCGCGCGGGCGGCGCCGGCATTCCGGCCTTCTACACGCCCACCTCCTACGGCACCGAACTCGCCAACGGAAAGCCGACCGCCGAGTTCGACGGCCGCCCCTATGTGCAGGAGCGCTGGCTGAAGGCCGATTTCGCGCTGGTGAAGGCGCATCTCGGCGATCGCCTCGGCAACCTTACCTACAACAAGGCGGCCCGCAATTTCGGCCCGCTCATGTGCACGGCCGCGCGGCACGCCATCGTGCAGGTGTCGCAGTTGGTGCCGCCCGGCACCATCGACCCGGAACACGTCGTCACCCCCGGCATCTTCGTCTCGCGCGTGGTGGAAGTGACCAACCCCGCCCAGGAAGAGCTGCTGAACCGCGCCGGAGCAACCTATCCATGACCGCCAGCGACGATACCAAGCTCTCCAACGCCCAGATCGCCTGGCGCGCCGCGCAGGACATCGCCGACGGGGCCTATGTGAACCTCGGCATCGGCTTTCCCGAGATGGTCGCGCGCTATCAGCCGGCCGGCCGGGAAGTGATCTACCACACCGAGAACGGCATCCTCGACTTCGGCCAGGAGCCGCCCGCGGGCGAGGAAGACTGGGACCTCATCAATGCCGGCAAGAAGGCGGTGACGCTGAAGCCCGGCTCGGCCTTCTTCCACCATGCGGACAGCTTCGCCATGGTGCGCGGCGGGCATCTGGATGTCGCCATCCTCGGCGCCTACCAGGTGGCGCAGAACGGCGACCTCGCCAATTGGAGCGTCGGCGCCAAGGGCGTTCCGGCGGTGGGCGGGGCCATGGACCTCGTGCATGGCGCCAAGCGCGTCGCCGTCATCACCGAGCACGTCACCAAGTCCGGCGAGCCGAAGCTGCTGGACCGCTGCACCCTGCCCCTCACCGGCGTCGGCTGCGTCACGCGGGTCTATACCAGCCTTGCCGTGGTGGATATCGAGGGCGGCCGCTTCGTGCTGCGCGAGAAACTGCCCACCATCACGCTCCAAAAGCTCCAGTCCCTCACCGGGGCCGAGCTGGTCATCGCCGGCCCCGTGGCCGATCTCATCGTCCCCGAGCTCTAGGAGCACGCAATGAAGGACGTCTTCATCTGCGACTATGTCCGCACGCCCATCGGCCGCTTCGGCGGCGCACTCGCCTCGGTGCGGGCGGACGATCTCGGCGCGGTGCCGCTCAAGGCGCTCATGGCGCGCAATCCCGGCGTGGACTTCGCCGCCGTAGACGATGTGATCTTCGGCTGCGCCAACCAGGCGGGCGAGGACAATCGCAACGTGGCGCGCATGTCGCTGCTGCTCGCCGGCCTGCCGGTCGGCGTGCCGGGCACCACCATCAACCGCCTGTGCGGCTCGGGCATGGATGCCATCATCGCTGCCGCCCGCGCCATCAAGGCGGGCGAGGCGTCGCTGATGATCGCCGGCGGCGTGGAATCCATGTCCCGCGCCCCGTTCGTCATGCCCAAGGCGGACACGGCCTTCTCCCGCCATGCGGAGATCCACGACACCACCATCGGCTGGCGCTTCGTGAACCCGCTGATGAAGGCGCAGTACGGCGTGGATTCCATGCCGGAGACCGGCGAGAACGTGGCCGAGGACTTCGCCATCAACCGCGCCGATCAGGACGCTTTCGCCTTGCGCTCGCAGGCCAAGGCTGCCGCCGCGCAGGCGAACGGGCGGCTGGCGCGGGAGATCGTTCCGGTGGCCATCCCCCAGCGCAAGGGCGACCCCATCCTCGTGGAGCGCGACGAGCATCCGCGCGCCACCACCATCGAGGCGCTGGCGAAGCTCTCCACCCCGTTCCGCAAGGGCGGCACGGTGACGGCCGGCAATGCCTCGGGCGTCAATGACGGTGCCGCCGCGCTGATCCTCGCCGACGCGGAGACGGCCGCGAAGTATGGCCTCACCCCCATCGCCCGCGTGCTGGGCGGGGCTGCGGCCGGTGTGCCGCCGCGCATCATGGGCATCGGCCCGGCGCCGGCCTCCAAGAAGCTGATGGCGCGCCTCGGCCTCACCCCGGCCGATTTCGACGTGATCGAGCTGAACGAGGCCTTCGCCTCCCAGGGCCTCGCCACCCTGCGCGACCTGGGCATTGCCGACGACGATGCGCGGGTGAACCCCAACGGCGGCGCCATCGCGCTCGGCCATCCCCTCGGCATGTCCGGCGCCCGCATCACCGGCACGGCGGCCATCGAACTCTCCCTGACCGGCGGCAAGCGCTCGCTCAGCACCATGTGCATCGGCGTCGGCCAGGGCATCGCGGTGGCGCTGGAGCGGGTGTGATCGGCCCTTCCGGCAGGCAACAAAAAAGCAGCGGCGAGGGGCCAAGCCTCTCGCCGCTGCCGTTTCAGGGGCATGCCAGCTTCAGGAGCACGTCAGCTTCAGGTCAGCGCAGGCGCTCGGTCCAGGCCGCAAGCGCGGTGAGCAGCTGGCGGATGAAGTCCGCCGTCGCCTCGTCCGTGAGGGCGCCTGAGGCGTCGAACTTGGTCTGGGCGGCGCCGATCATCACTTCCGGCTTGTTCAGCGGGAAGGCGTTGAGGAACACCAGCATCTGCCGCAGCTGATACTGCGCCCGCGCGGTGCCGAGAACGCCCATGCTGGCGCCCATGATGGCCACGGGCTTGTTGTCGAACGGCTGGCTCGGCGGGCGGGAGGCCCAGTCGATGGCGTTCTTCAGCACGCCGGGGATGGAGTAATTGTACTCCGGTGTCACGAACAGGATGGCGTCCGCTGCCGTCAGCTGGGCACGGAAGCGCTCCACCTCCGGCGGATAGCCGGCGAGGCGCACGTCGTCATTGTAGTGCGGCAGATCGCCGATCTCGGCCGCCTCGATGGTCATGCCTTCGGGCGCGAGATCCATGGCCGCCTTGAGGGCCATCGTGTTGTAGGAGCCCTTGCGCAGGCTGCCGGAAATTCCCACCACCCGGATCGGGCGGGCATCACTGGACATGTGTCGTCTCCTTGAAATGAGATTGGGCGCTCAACCCTGGCGACGCAGGAAGCCGGTGATCGTCACGCGCTCCCAGATGTCCGCCTTTCTGAAGGGATCGGCCGCGTTGAACGCCTCGACGGCGGCGCGGTCCGGCGCCTCGATGAGGAACAGACTGCCGATCATCGTGGTTCCGTCATCCGCCACCAGCGGGCCGGACATGACGATCTCCACCCCGAACGCCGAGGTGTCGGACAGGAAGGCCTTGTGCGCCTCATAGTGGGCGAGGCGGGTGTCGAGCGCGCCTTGGCGATCGACACCGTGGATGGCGAACAGCATGAGAGAGGCTCCTTCGCGAGCGGGGCGGCACGCGACCTCAAGCCGGTGTCGCCCCGTCCGGGTGATAACACGCCGTCTTCTCAGAACGGCGTCAGGTGATCAGTTGGTCTTGGTGGGCGCCTTGGTGGCCATGGCGGCGGCGTCCGCCCAGCTCGGGCAGGTGCGGGCCTCCAGCGGCACGTCGTAGGGCTGATAGTTGGAGGCGTTGACCACGGTCGGCTTCAGCACCACTTCGTTCACGATGGCCTCGTTGCGCAGGGAGCGGATGGCCACCATGGTGCCGATGCAGCCCTGGACGAAGCCGTTGTAGTCGCCCGAGGCGAGCAGCTTGCCGGCCTTGATGGCGTCGATCGCCTCCTTGGTGCCATTGATGCCGATGACCTTGGCCTTGCGGTTGGCGCCATCGAGCGCCTCGATGGCGCCGATGGCCATGGCGTCGTTGGCGGCGAGCACGCCATCGATCTGCGGATGGGACTGCATCAGGTTTTCCATCACCTGCAGGCCCTGCAGGCGCTGGTAGTTGGCGGGCTGGCTCGCCAGCAGCTTCACGTCCTTGTTTTCCTTGATGGCGTCATTGAAGCCGCGCACCCGGTCGATGTTGGTGAGCGAGCCCTTCACGCCCTCCAGGATCACCACATTGCCCTTGCCGCCCATCTCCTTGAGCAGGTAGCGGCCGGTCTCCAGGCCGAGGCTGTAGTCGTCGGCGCCGACGAAGGCGAGGAACTTGCCGCCGGCCGAGCGGTCGGTGACGTTCACCACCGGGATCTTGGCGTCGTTGATCTGCTCCACGCCCGGCACCATGGCCTTGTAGTCCACCGGCACGAAGACGATGGCGCTCGGCTTCTTCACGATCACGTCCTCGATCTGGCTGAGCTGCTCGGGGATCGAGTCCGGCTTGGTGGGAATGTAGTGCACCACCTTGGCGCCCATGGACCTGGCCGCCACCTCGGCGCCCACGCGCACCGTCTGGAAATAGGGGTTGGTCTGGTTCTTGGTGAAGACCGCGATGGTCTCGTCCGCGGCCAGCGCGCCGGTGGACAGGAGCGCCACCGGCAGCGCCGCGGCGATGAGCCTGAAGTTCGACTTCAATTTATTCATGGGGTCTTCCTCCGATTCTTGATATTTGGCGTTTGACTGTTTGGCGTTTGACTTGGATTACGCTTCAGGACCGTTTGCGCCCGACCATGTCGAGCCAGACGGCGAAGATGACGATCACGCCCGTCACCAAAGGCTGCCAGCTGGCGTTCACGGCGAGCAGGTTCATGCCGTTCAGCACCAGCGTAAGGATGAGCGCGCCGACGAAGGTGCCGAACACGCTGCCCACCCCGCCGAAGAGCGATGCGCCGCCGATGAGCACCGCCGCGATGGCCGGCAGCGTCATCGCCTCGCCGATGTCCCCTTCGGCCGAGTTCAGCCGGGCGAGGAAGACGATGGACGCGACGCCCGCCATGGCGCCCGAGAAGGCGTAGACGAGGATCAGGCGGCGATCGACCGGGATGCCCGAGAGCCGTGCCGCCATGGGGTTCGCGCCGATGGCATAGATCTGCTGACCCCACACGGTGCGCTGGGCGAAGACGGTGCCGGCGATGAGAAAGCCGATCATCAAGTAGACCGGGATCGGGATGCCGAGGAAATAGCCCGAACCGATATGGCGGAAGCCGGGCGGGAAGCCGTGAATGGTCTCGCCGGCCATGTAGTAATAGGTGACGCCGTGCAGCACCCACAGCATGCCGTAGGTGGCGATGAAGGAGGGGATGCGCAGCTTCGCCACCATCAGCCCGTTGCAGATGCCGATGGCGCAGCCGCTGGCCAGCCCGGTGAGCGTGCCCAGCGCCGGCGAGCCGGTTGCCTTGATGACGGTGGCGGCAAGGCAGGCGGAAAGCCCGATGTTCGCGCCCACAGAGAGATCGAGCCCCCCGGTGAGGATCACCAGCGTGAGCCCGGAGGCGAGGAAGAACAGGAGGCTCGCCTGCCTGAGCACGTTGAGGATGTTGTTGGTGGTGAAGAAGGCATCCGTCGCGATGCTCAGCGCCACGCACAGGAGGCCCGCTGCCAGCAGCCGGTAGAGGAGCTGCTGCATGTCCTTGGACAGATGGATGCGGGGCGTGCCCGCGGAGACGTCGCCGGCGAGGCTCATGACTTCTTGCTCCGCATGCCGTCGAGGAAGAGGGCGAAGATGACGAGGACGCCGATGCAGGCCACCTGCACCGAGGAAGGCACGGCCATGAGGTTCAGCCCGTTGCGCAGCACGCCCACGGTGAGCACGCCCATGAGGGTGCCGAAGATCCAGCCGTTGCCCTTCTCGAAGGAGGTGCCGCCCAGCGCCACGGCGGCGATGGCGTCGAACTCCATGCCGATGGCGGCGGTGGGATGGCCGGCATTCATGCGCGCCGTCATCAGCAGGGCCGCGACGCCGGCCATGGCTCCGCCCAGCATGTAGACGGAGATGAGCAGGCGCTTCCACTTGACGCCGGCCAGCGTCAGCGCCTCGCGGTTGCCGCCCAGCGCGCACACATAGGTGCCGAAGCGGGTGTGGTAGAGCAGCACATGGAACAGGGCGTAGAAACCCGCGCCGATGAGGATGGGGTTGGGGATGCCCGCCACCTCGCCGGAATAGACCAGCCGCACGAAGCGCGGGATGCCCACCACGCTCTGCCCGTCCGAGACGATGAGCGCGAGCCCCTGCGCCGCGCCCAGCGTGCCGAGGGTGGCGACGAAGGGCGGGATGCCCAGCGACGCCACCAGCCAGCCGTTGGCGAGGCCGAAGGCGAGGCCCACGCCGAGCGCCCCGGCGAGACCGAGCATCAGCGACTGGGTGGCCACCACGATCAGCGCCAGCACCAGCGAGGCGAGGGTGAGCACCGCGCCCATGGAGAGGTCCAGCCCCTCCGTCATGATGATGAGCGTCATGGGCAGCGCGAGGAGCAGCAGGATCACCGACTGCACCAGGATGTTGGAGAGGTTGCCGGCGGTGAGGAAGCCGGGGCTCGCCACCGCCAACAGCACACTGAGGCCGACGAGCGCCACGGCGACGCCGGGCACGGCGGGGATGCGCGGCCGCGCGGGGGCAGAGGGGGAGAGGGCGTGGTCACTCATCGTGCATCCCCATTCGGACGATGTTCTCTTCGGAGAGGTCGGCGCGGCCAAGCTCGCCGACGATGCGCTTGCCGCGCATGACGTAGGCGCGGTCACAGACATGGACGATCTCCGCCTGCTCGGAAGAGATCATGAGCACCGCCGCCCCTTCGGCGACGAGCTGATCGATGAGGGCGAAGATCTCGGATTTCGCGCCCACGTCGATGCCGCGGGTGGGCTCGTCGAAGATGAAGAGGCGCGTGCCCGCGGCGAGCCACTTGCCGATCACCACCTTCTGCTGGTTGCCGCCGGAGAGGACGGCGACACTCTGGTTCGGCGAGGGGGTGGCGATGCGCAGACGCTGGATCAGCTCCTGCGCCGAGCGCCGGGCCTTGCCGGGCGAGAACATCATGTTGGGGAACAGCTTGGGCAGGCCGGCCACGGCGAGGTTGTCGCTAACCGTGCGGATGAGGGCCAAGCCCTCCGCCTTCCGGCTCTCCGGGATGAGGCCCACGCCGGCAAAGGCCGCGGCGTCCGGCCCGCCGGTCCTCGGCTTGCCGAAGATGCGGACCTCGCCCGCCGTCACTGCGTCCGCCCCGAAGATGGCGCGGGCCACCTCCGTGCGGCCGGAGCCGACGAGGCCGCACAGGCCGACGATCTCGCCGGCGCGGACCTTCAGGTCGATGTCGCGGATGCCGTTGGTGGAGGACAGGCCCTTGGTTTCCAGCACCACCTCGCCCGGCTCGGTGGCGAAGCGGCGGGGATAGGACATGTCCACGTTGCGGCCGACCATCATCCGCACCAGTTCGTCCGGCGAGGTCTCGCCCGGAAGCGCGCGGCCCACGAGCTTGCCGTCGCGCAGCACGGTGATGCGGTCGCCGAGGGCGAACACCTCGGCCATGCGGTGCGAGATGTAGACGAGGGCGACGCCCTTCGCCTGCAACTGGCGCATGACCTCGAACAGGCGCTCGGTCTCGCGGTCGGAGAGCGCGGCAGTGGGCTCGTCCATCACGAGAATGCGGGCATCCTGCGACAGCGCCTTGCCGATCTCGACCATCTGCTGCTGGGCGACGCCGAGCTGATGCACCTTGGTGCGCGGGTCCACCTCCAGGCCGATCAGATCGAGCACCTTCTGCGCTTCGCGATAGAGGCGGCGGCGGTCCGTCAGGCCGGGGATGCGCGAGGAAAATTCACGGCCGAGAAAGATGTTCTGCGCCACGTCGAGATAGGGGACGAGGGAAAACTCCTGGAAGATCACCGCGATGCCGAAGCGCCGCGCGTCGGCGGGGGAGCGGATCTCTACTTTTTCACCATTGTGGAAGTATTCGCCGGCATCCGCCTGATAGGCGCCGCACAGCACCTTCATGAGCGAGGACTTGCCGGCGCCGTTCTCGCCGAGGAGCATGTGCACCTCGCCCGGCCACACGGCGAAGGACACATCGTCCAGCGCCTTCACGCCCGGAAATGTCTTGGAGATGCCCTTCAGCTCCAGAATGGGGGTGCCGGGCACGGCCGGGGGCGCGGCCAGCTCGAGGCGAGGCGTCGTTGCCATGACCGCCCTCATGGTGCGTCTCCTTGCTGTCTGTCGCGGGGCCGGAAGATCTTGCCCGGATTGAGGATGCCGTCGGGGTCGAGCGCGCCCTTCACGAGGCGCATGACATCCACCGCATCGCCCAGTTCCAGCGGCAGGAAGTCCATCTTGCCGACACCGACGCCGTGCTCGCCGGTGCAGGTGCCCTCCAGCGCGATGGCGCGGCGGGCGAGGCGATCGCAGAAGGCCTTGGCACGGGCGAGTTCCTCGGCGCTGGCGGGATCGATCAGCACTAATAGGTGGAAATTGCCGTCGCCCACATGACCCACCACCGGGGCGGTGAGGCCCGTCTGCGCGATATCCGCCGCCGTCTCCACCAGGCATTCGGCGAGGCGCGAGATGGGCACGCAGACATCGGTGATCATCGCCTTCGCGCCGGGGCGCAGCGCAAGGCCGGCATACAGCGTGTTGTCACGGGCGTGCCAGAGGCGGCTGCGCTCCTCCGGCGTCGTCGCCCACTGGAAGCCCTCGCCGCCGAACTCGGTCGCCAGCGCTTCGGTGGTCTCGGCCTGCTCGGCCACATAGGCCTTCGAGCCGTGGAACTCGAAGAAGAGATGCGGCACCTCAGGCAGGCCGAGCTTGGCGTGCAGGTTCATGCCGCGCATCATCACCGCGTCGAGCAGTTCCACCCGCGCCACCGGCACGCCGGACTGGATGACGGCGATGGCCGTGTCCACCGCGGCCTTGAGGTCGGGAAAAGCGCAGACGGCGGAGGAGATCGCCTCCGGCTGCGGATGCAGCTTCAGCGTCACCTGCGTAATGACACCGAGCGTGCCCTCCGCGCCAACGAACAGGCGGGTGAGATCATAGCCGGCGGCGGACTTGCGCGCCCTTTGCGCGGTGCGGATGACACGGCCATCAGCCAGCACCACTTCCAGCGCCAGCACATTGTCCTTCATGGTGCCGTAGCGCACCGCCATGGTGCCCGAGGCGCGCGTGGAGGTCATGCCGCCGATGGAGGCATCGGCGCCGGGATCGATGGGGAAGAACAGGCCCGTGTCGCGCAATTGGGCATTGAGCTGCTTGCGGGTGATGCCCGGCTGGACGGTCACGTCCATGTCCTCCGCATTCACCTTCAGCACCGCATTCATCCGCCCCATGTCGAGGCAGACGCCGCCGTGGAGCGCCGCCGCATTGCCCTCCAGCGAGGTGCCGGCTCCGAACGCGACGACCGGCACCTTCAGCTCACAGCACAGGCGCACGACGGCCTGCACCTCGGCTGTCGTCTCAGGAAACACCACCACGTCCGGCGGGGTCGCCGCGTGGTAGGCCTCGCTGCGGCCGTGGTCGGCGAGCACGCCGGGCGCGCGGGTTGCCCGGTCGCCGACGATCTCCGCGAGCCGCGCCAGCACGCCATCCATGGGATGCGCTGCGATGGGCATATGGGCAGACATGCGTTCCTCCCTTCGCGCGTCCCGTTGGCCGGGCTTGCTGCGCGTCCGTCCGTCCCTTCACGCCGCCTGCGAAGCCGCGGCGGAGACGGGGTTAAGCTTGAAATCGTAGGTCAGCGCGCACCAGGGCTGATCCATCGTCCGGCCGTCCGGCGCGACACCCGATGCGTGGGCGGCAAACTCGCGGATGAGCGAGTCCTTCACGCCAAACACTGCGTCGCTGTCGAGATAGGCGTCGCCGGCGACGAACACATGGGTCACGAGCTTCTCGTGGCCGGGCGCCTCGATCATGAAATGCACATGGGCCGGTCGCCATGGATGGCGGCCCTGCGCCTCCAGCATTTTGCCCACCGGGCCGTCGTGCGGGATGGGATAGGCGGCGGGCTTGATGGACCAGAAGGCGAAGCGGCCCTGATCGTCCGTGCGCAGGCGGGCGCGGGCCACAAGGCCGTTGTCCTCATGCTGCACGTCGTAATAGCCATCCACGTCCGAGTGCCAGACATCGACGATGGCGTTCACCAGCGGCGTGCCGTCAAGGGTCGCCACCGAGCCGGAGACGAACATGGGCTCGCCTTCGAGGTGCCCGGAAATATCCGTGCCGTTCGCCACCTCCGGCGGGCCTTCCACATAGAAGGGGCCGAGCACGGTGCTCTCGGTGACCGCCGTCTGGTGGTCGTGGTTGATGGCGTCCACCAGCATGGAGACACCGAGCGTGTCCGACAGCAGGATGAACTCCTGCCGCGTGCCGGTGCACATGTGGCCGGTGTCGGTGAGGAAGGCGATGCCCTTTTCCCATTCCGCCTGGGTGGGGCGCACCTCACGGACGAAATTGTGCAGGTGGCGGACCAGCGCCTCGCTGATCTCGCGGACACGGGCGTCAGGCGCGTTGGCGACGCGCTCCAGCACCGCCTCGGTGATGGAAAACTGGTCGAAATTCCTCATGCGAGCCTCCCGTCATTCTTGTCGAGATCCGGCTCGCCCAGTCCGGCGAGCCATTCGGCGAGGCGGACCGGTGCGATGAAGTCCGCCTCCCCGTCGCCGCGCCCGATGAGCGCGCCGTAGATCTCCCGCGTGAGCGTGGCGAGGGGCATGGCCATCTCGGCGGCGTGGCCGGCCCCGACGATGAGGTCGAGGTCCTTGGCCATCTGCCGGCAGGAGAAAGTGGAATTGAAGTCGCGCGTCTCAAGGCTCTTGGCCTTGTAGTGGACCATGGGCGAGCCCACCGCGCTGTTGGTGAGCACGTCGAGAATGTCCTGCCAGGCGAGGTTGCCCTTGCGCGCAAGTACGATGCTCTCGCCCATCATGGCCGCCGAGACGGCGATCATCAGGTTCACGGAGAGCTTGGCGTAGCGCGCCTCCTCCTGCGTGCCGAGATACTTCTGGGCGCGGGTGAAGTCCTGCGCCACCGGCAGGAAGGTGTCGAAGGCGGCACGCGGGCCGGAGACGAAGCAGGTGAGGTTGCCCGTGTGGGCGATGGCGGCGTTGCCGGAGACCGGCGCGCGCAGATAGAGGATGCCGGCGCGCTCGGCGGCAGCGCCCAGCTCGGCCGAGATGCCGGGGCTCACGGTGGAGGTCTCCACCAGGATCGCGCCCTTGCGCATGGCGGAGAGCAGCGGCCCGTCCAGCGCCACGGCGCGGAGCGCCTTGTCGTCGGGCAGCGAGGTGAAGACGATATCGCGGCCGGCCGCATCTTCCAGCGTCGCGGCGGGGGTGACGCCGCCGGCGGCGGCCTCGGCGATGCGTTCCTGGTCCCGGTCGAAGCCGGCGATGTCGCGGCCGGCGCCGGCAAGGCGGGTGGAGATGGGCAGGCCCATCTTGCCGAGCCCGATCCAGCCGAGGGTCAAAGTGTCAGCCATCATCCTCTCCTCACGCCGCCTTTTTGCCGAGGCCGAGCTCATCGACGATGCGCGCGCCCGAGGCGGTGAGCCGGGCGAGCTTCTCGTCGATGCCGGTGGCGAGCAGCGTCCTGTTCTTCTTCATGAAACGACCGGCGATCATCACCGCTTCCACGTCGCCCCGCCCGGCCTGCATCACCACCGTGGCGACGGGATCATGCATCGGCTGGAGGTGCAGCGCGCGGGCGTCGATCAGCACGAGGTCGGCCTGCTTGCCGGGGGCGAGGGAGCCGATGCGATGGTCGAGCCCCACCATCCGCGCGCCCTCGATGGTGATCCATTCCAGCGCCTGCCGCACCCGCACCGTGGACGTGGGCGGGATGGCGCCGGTCTCGCGGCGGCTGTCCGTATTGTCCAGCACCCGCTGCATGCCGAGGGCGATGCGCGCGACGCCCATCATGTCGCCGGCCAGTACGCTTTCCAGATCCACCCCGAGGGAGGGCGCCGCGCCGCGCTTCAGGAGGCGGCCGGTGACGGGGAAGCCGTGGCCCTGCGTCATCTCGTTTTCCGGCGTCACGGAGAAGAAGGCGCCGAGGTCCACGAGGCGGGAGAACAGTTCGTCGGAGAGATCGTTGCCGTGGACGACGTTGATGCCGGGGCCGACCAGCCCCTCGGCGATCAGCGTCTCCCAGCCGCCCGGCGTCTTCGCCGCGCCGCCGCCCTGATGCATGGAGGCGACGAGGCCGAACTCGCGGGCGAGCCGGAAGTCGGCGCGGGCGACCTCCATGGTGGAGTAGTGAGGGCCGAGGATGGCGAGGCCCAGCGTCAGCAGCCCATCCGTGCCGGCGAACGGACCGCGCATGAGGCGCTCGATCTCGGCGCGCGGGTGCGGCACCTCGGAGAAATGTGGCTCGCCGGGCTTCGGATCAGGCTTGGGCGAACCGTGGAAAAAGGCGGCGCGGATGCCGCTCTCGGTGAGCGCTTCCACCGCCGCGTCCGTGTGGTCGGGCGTGGGGTTGTTGTGGCACCAGTCCACCAGCGTGGTGGTGCCGGCATCGATCTGCCCGAGCGCGCCCACCAGCGTCGCAATCCCGATGTCCTCGGGCCGGAAGCGGGTGGCGAGGCCGGCGTGCACCCAGCGGAAATACTCCAGCAGCGTCCAGTCGGCGGCAAGGCTCCTGAGGCCCGTCTGCCAGGTGTGCATATGGGCGTTGACGAAGCCGGGCACGCAGATGCGCCCTGCCCCATCCACCCGCTCCGCATCCGCCGCCGCAATCTCAGGCCCGATGGCGGCGATGCGGCCATCCTCGATCAGGATGTCGCCCTTCGGCAGATCGCCGATGGCGGGCTCCATCGACAGGATGGTGGCGCCGGATATGAGGGTGCGGGCGCCCATCAGGCCGCCTCCTCCGCCGGCACCGCCGCCACCGGCCGCTCGCCGGAATAGGCGCGGGCGATGAGGTCGCGGATGCCGTCGCGCGTCACAGGACGCGGGTTCCAGTAGGGGTTCTCCACCGCGAGGTCGGCGGCGGTCTCAATGCCGTCCGCCGGCATGCCGATGTCCGAGAGTGCCCGCGGCACGCCCAGCGCCCGCACCAGATCGAACAACCCCTGCGCCGCATCCGGCGCACCTAGCGCACGGGTGATAGCGGCCATGGCCTCCGGCGCGGCGGGGGCGTTGTAGGCCACCGCGTGGGGGAGAACGATGGTGTGCGTCTCCGCGTGCGGCAGATTGAAGGTGCCGCCGAGCGTGTGGCAGAGCTTGTGATGCAGCGCCATGCCCACCGCACCGAGGCAGCAGCCGCACAGCCACGCGCCGTAAAGCGCCATGGTGCGGGCCTCGATGTTCGCCGGCTCGTGGATGAGGATGGGCAGCGCCGAGGACAGGGTGCGGATGCCGTCCTCCGCCATCAGCGAGATCACCGGATTGCGGTCGCGGGCATAGAGCGCCTCCACCGCATGGGCGATGGCGTTGACGCCGGACGTGGCGGAGAGGCCGGCCGGCAGGGTCAGCGTGAGGTCCACGTCGTAGATGACCGCCTCGGGCAGCACGTCGAGGGAGCGGATGGTGGTCTTGCGCCCCTCCTGCGTCTCACCGAGGATGGGCGTCATCTCCGAGCCGGCATAGGTGGTGGGGATGACCAGCTGGGGCACGCCGGTGCGCAGGGCCAGTGCCTTGCCGAGGCCCGTGGTGGAGCCGCCGCCCAGCGCTACGACACAATCCGCATCAGCCGCCTTCAGGGCGTCGAGCGCCTTGTCCGTCACCTCCACCGGCGTGTGCATGGTGGCGCCGGGGAAGACCCCCGCGCAGTTTTCGCCGATGAGCTTGCCGATGCGCTCGCCCTCCCCCGCCTGCTGCGGCGTGGTGAGCACCAGCGCCCGCCGCGCGCCGAGCCGCGCCACTTCGGCGCCGACCTCGGCGACGGCGCCGCGGCCGAAGCGGACGCGGATGGGCAGGGCCTCGTAGGTGAAGGTCTCGATCATGGTTCAGATCCGTCTGCGGCGCGCAGGGGCGCGCCTTGGGGCTCACTCGCCGGCGAGAAACGCGCCGCGCGGACGCGCCACGGAGGCGGGATGACGGGGCTCGATGGTGCCGAAGGCGGCGTCCTCAGCCACATAGTCCACCTGGAAGCGCGCGATGCGCAGGTCCGCCAGTTCCTGGCGCACGCGCAGATGCTCGGGATGGGAGGCGTAGGCGGCGAGATCAGCGGCGGTGGCGAATTCGGACACCAGCACCACGTCGCAGGCATAATCGACATCGGAAATGTCGAGGCCGATCTCGACGCGGGTCATGCCGGCGACGCGGCCGCGCAGGCCCTCGAACGCGGCCTTGACCTTCTGCCGGGCGGCGGCGCGCTCCTCGCGCGTCTCTCCGCTCACGCGCCACATCACTATGTGGCGGATGGGTCCCATCATTGGCGTTTCCTCGACCTATTGGTCTTTCGTTGGATGTGAGTTTTGACTTGCGCGCAGCGGAAATAAACGGGATTTTCCGGAACGGTCTTTTGCGCAAAGTGGAAATATGGATCGCCTGACCCAGATCGAGGTGTTCGTGAAGACCGCCGAGCTGCGCAGCCTCTCGCGGGCGGCGGAGGCATTGGGCATGTCCAACGCGGCGGTGAGCCGGCATCTCGCGGCGCTGGAGGAGCGCCTCGCCGCACGCCTCGTGGAGCGCAACACCCGCCGCCTCTGGCTGACAGAGGCGGGGCAGGAATTCTACCAGCGCAGCGGCACGCTCCTCACCGAACTGGCCGAAGCGGAAGAGGCGGTGAACGAGCACACCCTCGCCCCGCAGGGCCTGCTGCGGGTGACGAGCTCACTCTCCTTCGCCACCATCTATCTCGCGCCCATGCTGCCGGAATTCCGCAAGCTCTATCCCAAGCTCAACGTCCATATCGCAGTCGCCAACCGCTATCTCGACTTCATCGAGGCGGGCATCGACGTCGCCATCCGCACCCGCCTGCACGAGCCGGACACCAACATCATCGTGCGCCGCCTCGGCCGGATGCGGCGCGTGCTGGCCGCTTCACCGGCTTATCTGGAGGAGCACGGCCGCCCGCGCGAGCCGGCCGACCTCACGCGGCACGACATGCTGGTCTACAATCTGGCGCAGGACCCGTTCTCCCTGCGCCTCACCAAGGGCGACGCGGAGCGCACCGTGCGCATCACCGGCGCGCTGGACTGCAACGACGGGCAGGTGATCCGGCAGGCGGCCTTGTCGGGCCTGGGCATCCTCATCCAGCCGCTGTACATCGTGCAGGACGACCTCGCCTCCGGGCGCCTCGTAGCAGTGATGCAGGATTGGCAATTGCCCACACTGACCATGAACATCGCCTACCAGAACCGCGAGCGCCTGCCGGCGAAGATCCGCGTGTTCACCGACTATCTCGTCAATTACGTGCGGCAGGTTTCGAGCAGCGGCATCTGGTCGGCCTGACCCGGCGTGTGTTGCCGGGGCGTCGGGTTTCGCCATGATGGGGTGATCCGACACCCCTTGCCTTCCGGGCGGCCCATGCAGCACATCCTCGGTGCCTTTTCAGCCCTCGATCCGCTCATTGCGCTGGGGGTGTTCATCGCCACGGCCGCCACCGACGCCTGCTACGTGGCCTTCACCTCGGCCGTGGTGGCGCGCCGACGCCTCTCGGCGGCCAACTGGTCGAGCGTCTGGTACATGCTCTCCTCGTTCGCCGTCATCAGCTACACGGAGAACTGGGTCTATGTGGTGTTCGCGGCAGCGGGCTCGTGGGTCGGCGCCTTCCTGTCGCTGACCCTGCTGCATCGCCCCGGCGGGAAGGTGGCGCCTGTCGGCTCCTCCCCGCCGGACTAGCGATTGCGACCGCGATCCTCAGCCGGCCGCGGCGGCGTCGACCTCGCGGAACACCTCCTGCGCGATGCGCGAGGTTTCCAGCGCCACCGGAACACCGCAATAGATCGCGATCTGCAGCACCACCTCGCGGATCTCGTCGCGGGTGACGCCGTTGGTCAGCGCCCCCTTGACGTGGAGCTTCAGTTCGTGCGGACGGTTCAGCGCCGACAGCATGACGATGTTGAGCATGCTGCGCGTCTTCCGCTCCAGCCCCGGCCGGCCCCAGATCGCGCCCCAGCAATATTCGGTGACCAGTTCCTGCAGGGGGCGGGCGAACTCGTCCACATTGGCCATGGAGCGCTCCACATGGGCGGCGCCCAGCACCGCCTTGCGGATCTCCATGCCCTTGTGCAGCAGGCTGGCGGCTTCGGTCGTTTCGGTCATCTGACTGTTCCTGGATGAATGGGCGTGACGTGAAGGGGTGCAGGTCAGGATTTCGGCTTGCCGACGATGAGGCGCTTCTCGACGAGGGTCACCGCAAGGTCGAGCACCAGCGCGAAGACGGTGAGGACGATGATGCCGGCGAACACGGCATTCACATCGAACGTCGCCTCCGCCTGGAGGATCAGGTAGCCGACACCCCGGGCCGAGCCGAGATATTCGCCCACCACCGCGCCGACGAAGGCCATGCCCACCGACATGTGCAGGCTGGAGAACACCCAGCTCAATGCCGAGGGGATATAGACCGTGGTGAGGAGCTGGCGCCGGTTCGCGCCCAGCATCCGCGAATTGGCGAGGATGACCGGGTTCACCTCCCGCACGCCCTGGAAGACGTTGAAGAAGACCACGAAGAACACCAGCGTCACGCCCAGCGCCACCTTGGAGCCGATGCCGAGGCCGAACCAGACGATGAAGATGGGGCCGAGGATGACCCGCGGCATGGCGTTGAGCGCCTTGATGTAGGGATCGAACAGGGCGGCCGTGAGCGGCGAAAGGCCGAGCCACAGGCCGATGCCGATGCCCGACGCCACGCCGAGCAGGAAGGCGAGCAGCGTCTCGATCAGCGTGGTCGCGAGATGGACGAAGATCTCGCCCGTCACGAACCAGCTGACGATCTGCTGGAACACCAGCACCGGATCGCCGAAGAAGAAGACCGGCAGGGCCTTGGATCGCACCAGCGCATACCAGGCGATGATGAGGGCCGCGAACAGCGCCGCCTGGAGCGCGGTGAGGACGATGGGGCCCGGCATCGCGCGCCGGCGGGACCGTCGTTGCGGGCGGGCGGCGGGGCGGCCGGGGGCAGTGCGACCGGAGGCGCTGGGATCGGCGATCACGGCGTCAGTCCGCAAGTTTGCGCTGATTTCGCTCATAGGCTTTCAGGACCTCTTCCTTCATGGCGTCCCAGATCTGGTGGTAGAGCTCGACGAAGCGCGGCGTCATGCGGATCTCGGCGACGTCGCGCGGCCGCGGCAGGTCGATGCGGAACTCGGCGATGGGGTGCGTGGAGGGGCCGGCGGACAGGATGATGACCCGGTCCGACAGGGAGATCGCCTCTTCCAGGTCATGGGTGATGAACAGCACCGACTTGCGATAGGTGGTCCAGAGCTGGAGCAGCTCGTTCTCCATCAGCACGCGCGTCTGCACGTCCAGCGCGCTGAACGGTTCGTCCATGAGCACGATCTTGGGATCGCGAATGAGCGTCTGCGCCAGCGCGACGCGCTTGCGCATGCCGCCGGACATTTCGTGCGGGAAGCGCTCGCCATGTCCGGAAAGCCCGACACGGGCGAGCCACTCGTTGCCGAGCCGCTCGGCCGCCTTGCGCTCCGTCCCCGCATATTCGAGGCCGGTGATGACGTTTGACAGCGCGGTTCGCCACGGCATCAGCGCGTCCGCCTGGAAGAGATAGCCGGCATCCGCATTGATGCCCTCCAGCGACCGGCCATAGACGCAGATGTCGCCCTCGGAGGGTTCGAGCAGACCCGCGGCGACATTCAGCAGGGTGGACTTGCCGCAGCCGGTGGGACCGACGATGGAAACGAACTCGCCATCCCCCACATGAAGGCTGGCGTCGTTCACCGCCGTATAGGCACCGAAGCGCACTGAGACGTGGTCGAACAGGAGGGCCGGCGGCGGGCCGGCGTGAGCGGAGAGGTCACCGACGGGCGCTGGCATGCGGACGGGGCCGGCTTCCGGTTGAAGGCCGAAGGTCATGAAACGTCTCCCTGAGGGCGCGGGAACTGGGGGGGCGCGGGACGGAGGGGCCAGCAACGGCCCCTCAGCGACACGTCAGTGCTTCGCGGCCGGGCCGTATTTCTTCAGCGCACGTTCCACGAGGCTGTTGTCATAGGTGCGCGGGATGTCGAGGCTGGCCGACTTCAGCGCCGGCTCCATCACCGAGATGGTGGCGAGCACGTTCTTCGCCGCCTCCGGCGTCACGATGCCGTCCCACTGGAAGGCGGAAAGGTTCTGCTGCAGCGATTTGCGGTAGAGCGCTTCGTCGGCCTTGTAATATTCGGCCGGAACTGAGGCGATGATGTCGTCGATGCTCGCGGTCTTCAGCCATTGCATGGCCCGGACCAGGGCATTGGACACGGCCTGCGACGTGTTCGGATTGGCCTTGATGAAGTCGGTGCGGGCGTAGAGGCAATCGGCGAGGTAAGGGCCGCCGAAGGCGATCTGCGAGCCTTCCGCACTCCGGCTGTCCACCAGCACCACCACTTCCTTCGCATCGGTGAGCGAGGTGATGGCGGGATCCAGATTGACGATGGCATCAAGCTCGGTGCCAGAGCGGATGGCGGCGACCGCGCTCGGGCCGGTGCCGATGGAGATGAAGCTCGCATCCTTCCAGTTCACGCCGGCCCGCTCCAGCAGTTGGGCGACGAAATTCTGCGTGGAGGCGCCTGGCGCCGAGATACCGATCTTCTTACCCTTGAGATCCTTGACGCCCCTGATGCTGTCCGCCTTCGTCGCGCGCACGGCGAGCACATTGCCCGGATAGCGACCGAAGACGGTGATGCAGGTGAGATCCTGCCCCTTGGACTGAAGGCGCAGCATGTGCTCGTAGGCCCCTTCGCCGATGTCGGCGCCGCCGGCGACCACGGCCTGGAGGGCTGCGGTGCCCGAGCTGAAGGCCGTGGAATCCACCGTAAGGCCTTCGTCCTCGAAGTATTTCTTATTCAGCGCGACGAAATACGCGATCTTGTTCATCTGGCTGATGGAACCGCCGACCGCGATCGAGATCTTCGGCTTCTCCAGGCCTGCGGCCCCGGCCGCTCCCGGCAGGAGGGCGAGGCCCATCCATCCGGCGGCGATGATGCTTCTGACGATGGACATTAGCTTCCTCCACGGATGCGACATTTGCTTGGCGGCGTCGCTTGAGGGGCGCTTGGCGCCCTCTTCATTTTCTGACTTATTGTATGACAATATGGCCAATGAGATGGATGTCAACCATGTCCGACTGACTTTCCGTCATCCGGCCCTCCCGCAGAAAGTCGCCGCTACTTTCCCCTGTTCAGAATCCCGTCCAGCGTCTCGCGGTCGACCTTGATCGCGACACCGGCGCGCTTTTCCTGCACCAGCATGGCGACACGGGAATCCCTCTTTCCCCAGCCCCGGTTGCGGGCTTCCGTCATCTCGGCCAGCGTCATCTCGGTGAACCGTGCCGGGACGCCGACCTCCCGCGCGAGGGCCGCGGCCAGCGACACGTCCTTAAACGCAAGATCGAGGGCGAAGGACACCTCGTCGAAGGCCGCCGGCAGGAACTGGTCGGCGAGACGGTCCACCACATTCTGGCGCCCGAGCGATCCTTCCCGGATCGCGGCGAACAGGGTGGCGGGGTCTACACCCGCCTTGACGCCGATGGTGATGACCTCCGCCAGAACCATCTGGATGCCGTAGTTCGCGCTGTTGTGGACCAGCTTGGCCGTGGTGGCCGCGCCGAGCGCGCCGAGGAACATCACCCGGTCGCCCAGCAGGTCGAGATACGGCCGGCAGGCCTCGAAAGCGTCCTCGCTGCCGCTCACCCAGATGGCCAGCCGGTGCGTGCGCGCGCCCTTGGGCCCGCCGCTCACCGGCGCATCCAGCAGGGCGACGCCACGGGCCGCGAGGCGCTCGCCCAGGGCACGCACCGCTGCCGGCGCGCTGGTGGTCATGTCGATGAGCGTCGCGCCGGCCGAGAGCCCCTCGGCGAGGCCGTCGTTGCCGAACACCACCGCCTCGACCTCGGCCGGACCGGGCAGCATGGTGAAGATCTCGCGGGCCCTTGCCGCGACATCGCGCGGCGACGGCACCCACAGAGCCCCCAGCGCCTCGAAGGGTGCCGCGGCCTCGCGTCGGCGCGTATGGATGACGAGTTCCTGGCCGGCTTCGAGGAGCCGCGTCGCCAGTGGAGCGCCCATGGCGCCGAGGCCGATGAAACCGATGGGCACGGACGTCACCTCCTGTTGCGCGGTGTCAGAGAGCGTTGTGGAAGGCGAGAAGCCGCCGGTTCACCTCGTCCGGGGCTTCCAGCGGCGCCATGTGCGAGGCGTCGGGAATGATCTCCAGCCGCGCGCCGGGGATGCCGCGCGCGATGACCTCGGATGCCGCGACGGGCGTCGTCGGGTCCTGCTCGCCCACCATCACCAGTGTTGGCTTCGCGATCTCGCCGAGGCGCGGCGCGACGTCGAGGGTCGAGATCATGTCCCACATGGCGGCATGAACATGGGGATCGGCCGCGCGCAAGGTCTTCGCGACCCGGTCGAGCACGTCGGGCCGCCGCGCGGCGAAGCCGGGCGTGAACCAGCGCTCCAGCGTGGGCGCGATGATCGCCTCCATGCCGCCCGCCCGCACCTGCGCCGCACGCCCGCGCACGGCCGTCCGCCCCGCATCGGCGAAGGTGCTGACCGTATCCATAAGGCACAGCGCGCGGACAAGATCGGGGCGCGCGAGCGCCAGCGTCTGGGCGATCATGCCGCCAACGGACAGCCCCACCACGCAGGCCGGCCCCGCCCCTGCCGCTTCGATGACCCGGGCGAGATCGGCGGCCGCATCATCGAACCCCAAGGGCATGCCGGGCGCGGGCGAGGCGCCGTGGCCGGCAAGGTCGTAGGCGATCACGTCGAAGCTTTCGGCGAGCGCGCCGATCTGCCGGTCCCAATAGGTCAGGTCGAGCGCGACGGCGTGGATGAGCACCACCAGCGGGGCGCCATGGCGTCCGGCGCGCACCTGGTGAAGCGCCGGGGTGGTCCCCGAAAGCGGCGGACTTGACGGGTCGGCATGGGGCATCACGCAAGCTCCTTCGGCGGCCCACGCTGGGCGTGCGCCATCAATCGCGCGCTCGAGGCGGCTGCACGGGTGTTTTCAACGGAACAGGCGCGGCCACCGCGCCTGAAGGCGGACTACATGCGGGCGAGGCGCGGCTCGCCCACGGCCGGAGCGGCGGCCCCCTTGTCCCTGGCGGATGTTTCCTTCGTGCCCCGCTTGCGGACCGGGCGGTCGCGCTCCGCCTCCTTGGCGGTGAGCACCGCATCGGCGATGGCTGCGGCGTTCATCACATGGCGGCGACAGGCCTGTCCGGCCGCCTCGGGATCGCGCCGGGCGATGGCCTCCATGATGTCGCCGATTTCACCGAGGCTCTTCGCCAGCCGGCCCGGCTGGGACAGCGTATGGGCGCGCAGCATGGTGACCCGCCAGTGGATCATGCGCAGCATGTCCTCCAGCATCGGATTGTGCGCGCCGGCCGTGAGCGCGGCATAAAAGACCGTCTTGACCAGCAGGAGATCGCTGCCCGGCTTGCCGCGGCTGGCTTTCCTGAAGGCGGCGAAGGCGCTCTCCAGCGCCTTGTGCTCGGCCTCCGTGGCCCGCTCGGCGAAGCAACGCCCGGCCATCTCCTCCAGCGTCGCGCGCAATTCATAGATCGAGCGCGCGTCCTCGGCGGTATAGATGGCGACGATGGGACCGCGATGGGGGATGATCTGCAGGATGCCCTCCGCGGCGAGCTGGCTCAGGGCCTCCCGCAGCAGGGTTCGGCTCACCTGGAACATCTCGCAGATCTCGCGCTCCACCAGTCGGTCGCCCGGCTGGAAGCGCCCTTCGAGAATGGCGGTGCGCAGGGCCTCGATCACCTGTTTCTTGAGCGATGCCGCCTGGTGCATGGCCGCAAGGCTGGCTGGCGTGGTCATTGCTGGCTTCCTTGGCTCGCGGTCC
The DNA here is from genome assembly GCF_043193615.1 of Xanthobacter aminoxidans. Lineage (NCBI taxonomy): Bacteria > Pseudomonadati > Pseudomonadota > Alphaproteobacteria > Hyphomicrobiales > Xanthobacteraceae > Xanthobacter > Xanthobacter aminoxidans. The sequence goes on from NZ_JBAFUS010000001.1 coordinate 1,753,541, forward strand.
CGATGGATTCGATGCGCTGTGTCCACTGACGAAATCAGATGACGGGCGGCTCGTCGAGCCGCACGACGATGCCGTCCAGTTCCGGCTTCGGCGGCCGGTAGCGCTTCATCACCAGCGGATCGTGCCCGGGGATGATGTGGTCCGGCGAGGGCGCGGCCGCCTTCAGCCGATCGAAGCCTTCGAGCATGCATCCCACGTGGAAGGCGGTGACGAACGGACGCTCGGTGTCCATGTTCTCGTAGAAATGGGTCACGTCCGACGCCAGCACCACCAGTCCGCGGCGGGTGTTGACCCGCACGAACTGGAGCCCGGCGGAATGCCCGGGTGCGGGGTGCAGCGTCACGCCCGGCGCCAGTTCCGCACCGCCGTCATAGAAGCTGACGCGGCCGGCATAATTGGCGCGGACCATGCCCGCCACATCCTCCACCTCGAAGGAATGGCGCAGGCGGCGGTAGCGCATGTAGCGCCCCACCGCAAAGTGCATCTCCGCCTCCTGCAGGTGGAAGGTCGCGGCGGGAAAGAGGTCGAAATTGCCCACGTGGTCGTAGTGCAGGTGGGTGAGGATCACATCCTGCACGGTCGCCGGATCAAGCCCCACCAGCTTCAGCGCCTCGGCCGGGCAGCGCAGGAAATCGCGCTTGCGGCGGGCCGCGACCTCGGCGTTGAAGCCCGTATCCACCACGAAGCTGCGCGCTTCGCCGACGATGGCCCAGACGTAATAGTCGAGCGGCATGGACGCATCGTGGGGATCGCCGCCGATGAAATTGTCCGCCCGTTTCGCATCTCGCGTGGCGTAGCGGATGGCGAAGACCTCGTAGGTGGGGATCGCCTGTGCGCTCATGCCGCCTGCCCCTTCGGGTGAGACCCGCTCGCGCCGGCGAAGGCGCGGTAGCGCTCCGCATAGTCGCGGATGCCCTGTTCCAGCGTGAATTCCGGCGCCCAGCCGAGCACCGCGCGGGCTGCGGAAATGTCGAGGGAGGCGCGCATGCGCGCATTCACATCCTCCAGGGGCGACAGCGCGTCACCGATCTCGATATCGGCACCGGGCACGACCTGCCGGACGATCCGCGCCACCTCTGCGGCCGCCGTCGCCTGTCCAGCCGCCACGTTGAAGACGCGTTGTGCGCCCTCCGCCGGGGCTGGAACGGCGAGGGCGCGCACGACCGCCCTGGCGCAGTCCGGGACGTAGGTGTAGTCGCGCTTCATCGGCCCGCCGGTCACGAACCGCACGTGCCGGCCCAGCACCGCCCCCTCCACCATGGGCTTGATGAACATGGGCGTGCGCATGCCAAGGCCGTAGACGGCGGTCACGCGCAGCGCCAGCACGTCGAGTGCGTGGAAGGAGGCATAGGCGAGGCCGATGGCCTCGCAGGCCATCTTGGTGGTGCCGTAATGACCGGCGGGGTTGCCCTGCACCACCGAGAAGACCGAGTCCGTCTCCTTCAGCGGCGAGCCGTCGCCGCCATGGTATGCGGCGTTGCTGGACAGGTAGACGAGCCGCGCCATGCCGAGCTGCCGTGCAGCCTCGCACACATTCACCATGCCGGTGATGTTGGTGTGGTAGGTCGCCGCCGGCTGGGCGAGGGAGGTCTCCAGCCCCACGATGCCGGCGCTGTGGACGATGGCCTCGATCCGCTCTGTCCGGCACACGTCCATGAGACGGGCAAGGTCCGTAGTCTGGCCCGTGGCATGGACGACGTCGCCCGCCTCCGCGGCGGCGAGTGTGACGAGGGCTTCGGGCCCCGGCGCGGCCATGTCGTAGCTGACGACGCCATGTCCGGCCTTGGCGAGCGCCGCCGCCACATGGCTGCCGAGAAAGCCGGACCCGCCCGTCACCAGCACGCGCATGGGGCTGCCTCCCGAACCGGCCTCAGCCATGGGCCTTCTGCGCCCGCTCGGCGAGCAGGACGCTCATGAGCGAGACCGCGTATTCGCTGCGCTGCGGGTCGGAGAGCCCGGCGGCTTCGCGGCCGAACTTGCGCAGCAGGGTGATGGACATGGGGTCCTGGGCGGCGACGAAATCGGCGACACGCAGCGCTTCGGCCAGCGCGGCGCCGGGCGGGACCACGGAGGTGACGATGCCGTAACCCTCTGCGTCCGCAGCGGAAATTTCCCGGCTCGACAGGGACAGCTCGAAGCCCCGTTTGTAGGAGACGAAGCGGAACAGGTAGGACAGCACGATCAGCGGCGGCATGCCGTGGGACATTTCCGGCAAGGCGAAGCGGGCATTCTCGGCCGCGACCACATAGTCCGCCTGGGCCGACATGCCGAAGCCCCAGCCGAGCGCAAGGCCTTCCACTGCAAGGATAGTCGGCACCGGCAAGGCGGCGAAGGCGGCATTCACCTTGAGGATGGCGTTGAGGTCTTCCGCGACATCGGATGCCCGAGTCAGGCCCTTCTTGCCGACACGGCCGCCGCAGAAGTTGGCGCCCTGCCCGGCGACCACCAGGGCCCGCATACCGGGTTGATTTGCAAGGGTTTTGGCCGCCTCGGCGAGGTCCAGCAGGGCCTCAGTGTCCAGATGGTTCGGCTCGCCTTGTCCCACCAGCGTCAACACGATGACGCCATTGCCTTTTTCCTCGACGCGAACGGCCATTCCCGGGGCTCCCTGCGCGGCCCTCTGGCGGGCCGCCTTGTTTTTTTCATCGGGAGGGAGTGTGGCACCGCGGCCGAGGAATGTAAACTGATTGTACGACAATAATCTGCACAGACAAACGGACAGCCGGAGCCCGCGCGTGGAGGCATGGACCGCCCCGAAGGTCCCCGTTCAGCGCGATGCGGACTTCGCGCCGGCGGCACCAAAAGCGTTGGAAAACAAAGCCTCGAAGCGCTCCGGAGGCAGCGGCCGGCTCCAGAAATAGCCCTGCCCGAAGGTGCAGCCGTTGGCGACGAGGAAGGCCATCTGTGCGGCCTCCTCGACCCCCTCCGCCAGGATCTCGATGTCGAGCGCTCGCGCCATGGCGATCATGGCCCGGACCAGTTCGCCGTCGACCGCGGAGGCGGGCAGGTCGCGCACGAAACTCTGGTCTATCTTCAGCCGGGAGATGGGGAAGCGCTTGAGGTAGGCGAGGGAGGAATAGCCGGTGCCGAAATCGTCGATGGCGATCCTGACACCCAGTTCCGCGATGCGTTTCAGCTTCGATTCAGCACCGGAATCGGCGCCGAAAAGCATGCTTTCGGTGATTTCGAATTCGATGCTGTCAGCCGGCACCCCGGCGGCGGCGAGCGCCGCCTCGGTCTTCGCGCAGATGTCGGTGGCGTTGAGCTGCCCGGCGGAGATGTTCACGGCGACGAACGCGCACGGCAGCCCGGCCGTCCGCCAGCGCGCCATCTGGGTACAGGCGGTCGCCAGCACGAAGTCGCCGAGGGGGACGATGAGGCCGGTTTCCTCGGCCACCGGGATGAAGCGGTCGGGGCCGATCATCTCGCCCTCGGGGGTGATCCAGCGCACCAGCGCCTCGGCGCCGACGATGGTCTGGTCTTCGAGGCGGACGATGGGTTGGTAGTGGACGGTGAATTCGTGCTCCGCCAGCGCCCGGCGCAGGTTCGCCACCAGTTCCACGCGCGCCCGCGCATCGCGGGTCAGGGCGTCGGTGTAGAAGGCATAGGTCCGTCCGCCCCGGCTCTTGGCCTGGTAGAGCGCGGAATGGGCGTGCTGGAGCAGGGTCTCGGCGTCGCTCGCATCCTCGGGATAGAGGCTGATGCCGATGCTGGCATTGATGAAGAGATTGCTCACGCCCTCGGCCGCGAACGGCTCGCCGAGGGCGTCGATGAGCCGGTCGGCGAAGCGGATGGCCTCCTTCGGCCCCTCGCAGCCGTCGATCAGCACCACGAACTCGTCGGCGCCGTAGCGGCCGATGGTGGCATCCTCGGGCACCGCCTTGCGCAGGTGCTGCGCGGCCGCCCGCAGCACCTCGTCGCCGGCGGCGAAGCCGAGGCTGTCGTTGATGGTCTTGAGATGGTCGATGTCGATGTAGAGCACGGCGCACTGGGTGTCCGGGCGGGTCAGCTCGTGCTCGATCAGGGAGAAGATGAGGGTGCGGTTGGGCAGGCCGGTGAGCGGATCGTAGCGCGTCAGGCGGTCCACCTCGAGCTCGGACTTGCGCGCCTGGGTGATGTCGTTGAAGGCGCCCACATAGCTTTCCGGCGCGCCGGTGCGGCCGTAGACCGTGCTGATGACCGTCTGCTGCAGGTAGAGCGCGCCGTCCTTGCGGCGGTTCCAGATCTCGCCGCGCCAGACGCCGTTGTCCTTCAGGGCGGCCCACAGCAGCTGGTAGAACAGCCGGTCGTGCCGCCCGGAGCTGAGGAACCGCATGTTCTGGCCGAGCACCTCGGCCTCCCCGTGGCCGGTGATGGCGACGAAGGCCGGATTGACCGCCGTGATCCGTCCGGCGAGGTCCGTCACCACCAGCCCCTCCTGGGTGTTGGTGAAGACGGCCTCCGCCAGCGTCAGGTGATGCTCCGCGACGATGCGGGCGGTGGCATCGGAGGCCATCAGGATGATGTAGCCCTCGCCTTCCGGCGTGTCGCGCGCGATGGACTGGACGCACGACAGCCAGATCTCCTTGCCGGCACGGGTGAGGTGGGGCTGGTCGCTGCGCGCCTCGACGACCGTCCCCGAGGGCAGCGACGAGACGGCCTCGCGGCTGGTGCCGCCGACCGCCCCGGCCCGGATGTTCGGCCGCACGTCGGCATAGCTGCGCCCGAGCAGGTCCGCCCGGCCATAGCCCAGGAGGGCGCAGAGGGTTTCGTTGACCCTGAGGAAACGCCCGTCGAGGTCAAGATGGGCGATGCCCTCGGCGGCCTGTTCGAAGGTCGCCCGGAAGCGCTCCTCCGCCGCATGGAGCGCGGCCTTCTGGTCGGCTTCGGCCAGCGCGACGCGCAGCCTCTGGCGCTGGACGAAAAGCAGCGTCAGCGCGCCTACCACCACGAGGCAGGCGGCGGCGGTGATGGCGGAGAGGAAGGCGACGCCGCGCACGTCGTCCACCACGTCGGCCGTGGCGACGGTCGCGATGAGCACCGCGTTGGCCGCGGGCACCATCGCCGCCGCCACCAGCAGTGGCACGTCGTCCGGCGGGGTGATGACGTCGGCGGCGAGGCCGGCCGCGCCGGCGGCAGCGAGGGGCACCAGGGCGTCGGGCAGCGCCTGCTGGGCCCCGGCGATCATCCATCGCCCGTCGCTGCCGGTCTTGCTGGCGAGGAGCACCCGGCCGCTGTCGCCCATCAGGCCGGCGAATTCCTGCAGGCGGCTGAAGCCGGCGCTGCCGTCGGTGACGATGGCGAGGAGGGCCGCCTGCGGCTGTTGCGGCGCTTGCGGCGTCGCATCCAGCATTCCCCGCGCTACGTCCGCATCGATGGACCGGGCCACCGCCTCGGTCATGAATTCGAGCTGCCCCCTGCGCTCGCCGAGCAGCGTGTCGGAGGCCGACCGGAAGACCGCATAGCTGATGAGCCCGACCGGCAGCGTGAGCAGCGCGAGGAGCGCGAACAGCACCCAGCTCCGGAACGCGAGGACCGGCCGGGCCTCGTCCGTGCCCTGGGCGGCGGCATGCAGCGCGAAATAGAGAAGGGCGGTCGTGACCGCGACGAACACGAACCCCTTGAGGGTGGAGAAGACGCCGAAGCCGATGGAGCCGCCGACGCTCTCGATGAAGCGGTCGGACAAGTAGACCCACAACAGCGCGCCGACCGCGTAGGCGATCGTCACGGACGCGATGTACGAGCGGCGTTTCATCGGCGCGCTTCTTTCCGAAGCCAGCATCCGTCCATAGCACATATCCGGAGCTGAAAGTGCGGCCGGGCTCGGGATTGCGTGTCAGCCCAGCAAAAAAATACGTCCCCGCAAGGGGGTACGGCAAACCATCCGTACGGTCGAGCCCCACGGCGCGGTGGGGCGGACCGGCTCAGGGGATGGGCGCGACCACGTTGTCGAAGCTGATGACGACGTCGGTCTGCTGCTGCTTGGAGGTCATGCGGATCGGCAGGCCGCTGTCCACCGCGATCCACACCCGCTGGGGATCGAACGCGGGGGCTCCCGGCATGGGCGGCGGCGTGTAGTCGTAGGCCACCGCATTCTTGCCCTGCACCGTCTCCGGGCCGACGCGCCGGCAGTCCTTGAGGCTGGAAGCGCCGGGAATGACCTTCTTCTGCATCTCCACGCGCCCGCCCGGTCCAAGCGGCATCTTGGCCCACTTGGCCCCATGCTTGACGTACATGACATCGCCGACGATCACGGCCTCCATCAAGGGCGCGCCGGCCATCGCGGCCACCTGCCGGTAGGCCGGAACCTTGCTGAGCCGATCATAGGCGTCCGCCACGCTTTGGCAGTCATCGGCCCGCGCCGACGAGAGCGGCGCGACGAGACAACCCAGCACCAGGACCGCTGTGGCGGCGCGCATGACGTTTCCTTTCAGATTGGGCGCGCCAGCTTAGGCCTCACCATGCGGCTGCACAATCAACCGTCAGGACGTGGGACACACCTGCCATGTCCCTACCACTGATAGCGCACCCCGCCCCGCGCGTTCGCCGCCGCGTAGCCTTCGCCGAACTTGAGACTGGCGGTGGTGAAGCCATTCCAGCCGTTGCCCTTGGCGAACACGTTGAAGCCGCCGCCGATCTCGCCGAAGGCGCCGTTGAAGTCGTCGGCGACGGTCAACGGCAACCCGGGATTGTAGATGGTCACCGTATTGTCCCCAAGGAACTCGTACCAGAGTCGCGCATTCAGATTGGCCTCGATGCGCAGCGACGCGTTGTCGTAAACCGGCCCGCCCACGCGGGCGCCGAGGCCCACCCTCAGGCTGTCATTGCTGCCGAAGTCCGCCGCCGTGCCGGCGAGGAGCGGCAGGTTGTTGATGCGGGTGGACACATAACTCAGCGTTGCAATGGGCTCGAAGAAGCCGGTGGCGCCGAGCTTCGCCCGGTATCCGGTGTCCAGCGTGAAGCCGAGGCTGGTCGCCCGCACGCTCTGCCCGTAGGCCGCCACCCCGCCGAGGGTGGGCGCGGTGTAGTTCATGGAGAGGATGTCGGCCTTGAACAGGCCGTCCACGAACCAGTTGCGGTTGAGGTAGGTGGCATAGGCGCCCACCGTGCCGCCGGAATAATTGGCGGAGGTCGGCGAGGCATCGAAGCCGAGCTGGGAGGTGACGTAGCCGCCCATCACGCCGAACATCACCGCATCCCTGCCGGACGCGGACAGGTTCGTCTTGCCGAAGTCGGCGCCGGCGATGAAGCCGTAGGTGTCCTGCGCATAGCCCATGTCGTAGGTGTAGGCCCCGCCCGGCACCGTGGCGGTGGCGTTCGAGTCGCGCAGGCCCCAGCTACCCACGGCCTTGGCCCACACGCCCGGCGTCACGCTCTGCGATCCGGTGCTGGGGGCCTTGCCGACCACGCCCCCATTGCCCCCGTCGAGATAGGTGCGCAGGTCCGCCTGCCGGTCCAGCCAGCCGCCGCTGGTCTCGTACCAGATGCTCTGCGCGCCGGTGACGAGGCGCGGCAGTTCGTAGGCCTCCCGGTCGGGCACGCCGACGAGGTAGGTGTCGTTGCCGCGGGTCACGAGGTCGTAGAAGAACACGCCCTTGTCGATGACGCCGCCGAAGCGCGGATCGTAGCCGGCCGACTGGGAGGAGATGACGAAGCTCGCCTCCTGCGTGCCGTACTTGCCGTAGGAGACGGCATCGGGGTTCACCACCTCCACCACCATCATGCCCTTGGGATTGTAGCCGCCGGCGCTGCCGCTCACGTCGTTGATGACGATGGCGGTCTGCCCCTGCGTCGCCACGGTGCCGGCGGGCAACGGGTTGCCGTTGGCATCGAGGCCGCCCACCACCAGCTTGTCGGCGGTGGAGCCGGGGCCGCCGAGCCAGGCGTCGATGCCGAGGCGGCTGTTGCCCTGCCCCACGAACACGCCGCTCACATAGGTCACGTCGCGAGCGCCGTTATAGGCGGTCTGGCCGGGCGTTTCGTCGATCATGGTCAGCAGCCCGGCATCGGTAGAGACGAGGCTGCCGTTGACGAAGGTTTCGAGGCCCGTGAACGTGGTGGTCTCCCCCTGCGCGCCGTTGAGGGCGGTGACGGTGAGGCCGACATTGTTCACCTGGTCGATGCCGCCGCCGAAGCTGTTGGCGCCCACCGTGACCCAGGTGTTGGAGCTTCGATTGTTGAAGGTGTCGTTACCGTCGGAAAAGCTCACCCGGCCCACCACGGTGCCGTTGTTGGTGACGGTGGTGGAGCCCGCATCGGCCCGCATCGCCACGCGCCCGGCGGCGCTGGCGAGGTCGCCATTGGCCGCGTAGGTCCAGGAGCTGACCAGCGAACCCGTGCCGACATCGATGGTGGTGCCGGTGCCGCTCGACACGCGGATCACCGCCTCGTCCTCGGAGGAGCCCGAGCCGGACACCACGCTGAACGCGCCGATGCCCACCGCGACGGTGCCCGTCCCGTCGGCGCGGATGCCGTTGCCGGTGCCCCCCTGCCCCGCATCCGCATAGACGCGCGCGCCGGTGCCGAGGGTGACGACGGTGGCGCCGCCGCCGCCCGCCAGCGTGCGGATGCCGGTGCCCCCGGAGAGGATGCGGACGCCGTCCGCCAGCGTCACCGTCACGTCGCCGGTGCCGCCCGTCTGCGCCGCGACGCCGGCGCCGGCGCTGGTGATGTCCGCGCCCACGTCGACCCGCGCCGCCCCCGTGCCGCCGGAGGTCGCGCCCACGCCGAAGCTGCCGCCCGCCGTGATCTTGCCGGCGACCGTGACCGTGGTCGCGCCGCCGGTGTTGAGGGCGAGGATACCGGAGCCCGTCGCGTCGATCTCCGCCGTGTTCTTGACCGTCACCGTGCCCCCGGCGCCGGAGAGGCCGGCATCGATGCCGGTGGCGCCCGCCGTGACCTTGGCGTTGGTGGTGACGTTGACCGTTCCATTGTCGCCGGTGAGCGCGGCGAGGATGCCGGCGCCGCCCGCCTTCACGATGCCGTCCGTGGTGACGGTGACGCTCATGCCGGTGCCGGTGGCGCTGGCGTCGATGCCCTGCGCGCCGGAGGTGATGGCGCCGTTCGCCGTCGTCGTCACCGTGGCGGAACCGCCGGTGCCGGTGGAGACGGCGCGCACGCCGAAGCCCGAGACGGTGATGGCATTCTCCACCTTCACCTCGGTGGTCGCCGTGCCCGCCGCCGTGGCAGAAGCATCGGCGCCGCTGGCGCTGTCGGTGATGGCCCCGCGCAGGGTGAAGCGGCTCACGGCGTCGCCCGTGGTCGAGGTGGCGAGCCCCTTCACCGCCGTGCCGGTGCCGCCCTTCACGGTGGCGTCGGTGGTGATGAGCGTGGTGGCGTTGCCCTTGGTGCTGGTGGCGTCGGCGACGATGCCGCCGACATTGCCCGTCACGGCACCGGAGACGCCGATCTTGGTCTGGGTCGTCCCCTCCACCGAGGAGACGGCCGCGATGGCCGCGCCGCCGCTGCTGGAGACGGTGCCGGCGGTCGTCACGTCCACATTGCCGGAGATGCCGGTCTTGTCGATGCGGATGCCGCCCACCGCGCCGGACACCGAGGTGCCGGCCGCCGTTTCCACCACGATGTCGCCGGTGCTCGCCGCATCCGACGACACGCGCAGGCCGACGCTTGATCCCTTCACCTCGGTGGTGCCGCCGAGGTTCACGGAGACCTTGCCGCCCATCTGTTTCAGGAACACGCCGTCCGCCGTGCCTTCGATGGCCGCGCTGCCTGACGTGGTGAGGGTGATGGTGCCGGTGGCCTCGCCATAGAGGCCGAACCCGCCCGCCGCCGTGGACTTCGCCGTGCCGGAGAAGGTCTGGATGGAGAGGTCGCCGCCGGTGGCGTTGAAGAAGGCGCCGTATTGCCCGCCCGAGGCGCTGCCGCTGAAAGTGTCGGCCGTCACGCTGCCGCTCAGCGTACGCGCGAACACGCCCGCCCCGGTGCCGCCCGTCGCCGTGCCGGAGAAGCCGGAGACGGTGATGTCCCCGCTGGTGCCCGCCTGCGCGAAGATGCCGTACTGCCCGCCCGAGGCGCTGGCGGCGAAATTCTTCATGCTGATGCCGCCGGTGTCGGTGAGCAGCATCACGCCGTTGGCGCCGCCGACGATGTTGGGCGACCCGGCGGAGCCGCCGGTGAAATTGTCGGCGGTGATGGCGCCGCTGGTGGTGCGGCCATAGACGCCGTAGTCGCTGGTGCCCGTCGCGGTGCCGGAGAAGCCGGAGACATTGACGCTGCCCGCCCCGGTCTGGGCGAAGATGCCGTATTGCCCGCCCTGGGCGCTGGAGCCGAAATTCTGGATGCTGATGGCGCCCGACGTGGACAGCGCCTGGATGCCGGCAGCGCCGCCGGTGATGAAAGGTCCGCTGCCCGTGCCGGGGGTGAAATTGTCGGCGGTGATGGCGCCTGATGTGGTGGAGAGCAGGAGGCCGCTGCCCGCCGTACCCTTCGCCGTGCCGCTGAAGCCCGAGGCATCGATGGTGCCTGATGTGGCGAAGGCGAGAATGCCGTTCTGGCTACCCGTGGCACTGCCGCTGAAGGTCTTCAGCGAGATGTCGCCGGTGGTCACCACCTGGGTGAAGATGCCGTTGGCGCCGGAGCTTTGCGCCGTGCCGCTGAAGCCGGAGAGGTCGATCTTGCCGGCATTGGTCTGGGCGAAGATGGCATTCTGGCCCGCCGTGGCGCCGCCGCTGAAGTCGCGGATGTTGACGTCGCCCGTCCCGGTCACCTGCGCGAACACGCCGCTGGCGCCGGTGCCCTCGGTGGTGCCGGTGAAGCGGTCGATGGTGATGGTGCCGTTGCTCGACTGGGCGAACAGGCCGTTCTGGCCGCCCGTGGCGCCGCCGGCGAAATCATTCACCGTGATATTGCCGCCGGCGATGAGGGTGAGGCCGTCCGAGGTCGTGCCCTTGAAGGTGCCGCCCTCGGCCGCGATGTCGATGTTGCCGGTGGTGGAGGCGAGCACGCCGCTCGCCCCGCCGCTGAGGCTCGCGCCCGCCAGCACCCGCACGCTGGCATCGGTGGCGGGGAGGAGCGTGAGCGCGTAGCCGTCCGCCGTCACCGTGGCGCCGATGCCGGTGCCGGACGCCTGCGAGATGGCGCCGCTGGAAATCAGCACGATGCCGTCGGTGGTGGCCGTGAAGCTGCCGCCGATGTTGTTCAGGATGATGTCGCCGCCGCCAAGCCCGGAGCCGACGACCACCGAGATGGGTGCCGCCGCCGTGATGCTCGTGTCGTCGGCCGTGGTGATGGTGATGGTGTTGTCCGTGACCACCGCCGCGGCCGAACTCGCGCCCGAGCAATCGAGCGCCGTGGGGTTGCCCACCGGTCCGGAGGTGACGCAGGCGCCGTAGGCGACCGTCGCCGGCATCAGGCCCGCGAGCACGGTGGCGAGCGCCGATCCCGAGAGAAGCGCGCGCATGAGGCGCGCGCGCCGATGGGTCCCGGTTACGACCCGGCCAGGCCTGTGCCCGTGCGTGGCGCCGAACATGCGCTTGTCCTCCCTCCCGGTCCCGGACGCGCCCCCTTTAGCGCGGCACAAGGACTCCGGCGCACGTTCGCGCACGCGACCGGCCCGCCAGAGGGGCGCCGGTCGGCGACAGCGAAGCAGCCGTTTCGGGTGGGGACAGAATTTCCCATCATGGTTAACCTAGAGTTACGTAACGCAACAAATGCTCGCAAGGTCTTCCCGAAGCTCTCGCCGGCATTCTTCGCGCCCTGAGGGCTACACGCCTGAGGGCTACACCTGCCGCCACAGCAGCGCGAGCAGCACCGCCGCGCCGAGCCACAAGGTGATCAGCGCCGAGAGCACCGCGCCCGCCCCGCCGGCCGTCAGCAGCTGCGCTGCACCGAGCGGCGCCAGCGCCTGCGCCAGCAAGGCCGGCCGGGCGAGGCGGCCGGCGAGGACGGGATAGCGCTCCGCCCCCAGCACAGCCAGCGGCACCGTGCCCTTGGAAATGGAGAAGATGCCGTTGCCGGCGCCGTAAGCCACCAGCGCCACCGCGACGATGGGAAAGCCGGCTGCCAGCAGCACCAGCCCCAGCCCCATCAGCGCCACCGCCCAGATCATCGTCCAGAGCGGATGGTGACGCCCGCCGGACGCCTGCTCGATGATGCGCGCGAAAACCTGCGCCGGGCCGATGAAGGCCCCGGCGGCCACCGCCTCGGCGAGGCTCAGGCCGCGCGACTGGAGCAGCGCCAGCACCTGCACCGACATGGCGGAGGCGATGGTGCCGATGAGGGTGACGATGCCGGCCATGAGCAGGAAAGAGATGCGCTCGGGCCCGCCCAGCACCACCGGCCCGCCCCGCGCCGGCCGGCCGGTCTCCGCCCGCGGCGCGATCGCCGGCATGAAGGCCAGCACCAGCGGGATCGACACGAAGAGATGGAGGCCGGCATAGACGAGGCAGGTCGCCCGCCAGCCCAGATGCGCATCGAGGAAGGCGGTGATGGGCCAGCACACCGTGCTGGCGAAGCCGCCCCACAGGGTGAGCAGGGTGATCGCCCGCCGCGCACCGGCGCCATAGAGCCGGCCGAGGGTGGCGAAGGCCGCGTCATAGAGGCTGGCCGCCATGCCCGCGCCGGCGATGCACCAGCCCAGCATGAACATCGCCGGCCCCGGCGCCAGCGCCAGCAAGGCGAGGCCGCAGGCCAGCAGCGCGCATCCGCCCGCCAGCACGGGCCGCCCGCCGCGGGCATCGATCAGCGCGCCCACCTTCGGCGAGACGAGTCCCGCCACCAGAAGCCCGACGGAGAGGCTGCCGACGGTCCATTGCAGCGGCCAGCCCGTATCCCTGGAAATCGGCCCGGCCAGCACCGTGAGCAGATAGAAGGACGAGCCCCAGGTGAGGATCTGCACCACGCCCAGCGCGGCGATGACCGAACGGCCGGCGCCTTCCGTCCCGGCGGGTGAAGCGGCAGGGGTCACCGCACGGCCGCGTCGAGGGCGAGCCGCGCCTCCAGCGCCTCGGCCGCTTCCTTGCGCTCGCTGTAGCGGTCGGTGAGATAGGGGGAGATGTCGCGCGTCAGCAGCGTGAACTTCACCAGCTCCTCCATCACGTCCACCACCCGGTCGTAAAAGGCGGAGGGCTTCATGCGGCCCGCCTCGTCGAACTCCTGATAGGCCTTGGCGACGGACGACTGGTTGGGAATGGTGAGCATGCGCATCCAGCGGCCGAGGATGCGCATCTGGTTCACGGCGTTGAAGGACTGCGAGCCGCCGCACACCTGCATCACGGCCAGCGTGCGCCCCTGCGTGGGGCGGATGGCGCCCAGCGCGAGGGGGATCCAGTCGATCTGCGCCTTCATCACCGCGCTCATGGCGCCGTGCCGCTCCGGGCTGCACCACACCTGCCCTTCGGACCACAGCGTGAGTTCGCGCAGCTCCGCCACCTTGGGGTGCTCCACCGGGGCACCATCGGGCAGAGGAAGGCCGTCCGCGTGGTAGACCCGCGTTTCCGCGCCGAGCCGGTTCAGCAGCCGCTCCGCCTCCAGCGTCAGCAGGCGGGAATAGGAGCGCTCGCGTAGCGAGCCGTAGAGCAGCAGGATGCGCGGCGGATGGCGCGACGGTGCGGCCGGGAGCAGCCGGTCGAGGCTCGGGACGTGAAACAGGGCCTCGATTACGTTGGGTAGGGTGTCGTCGGTCACGGGGGCGTCCTCGCCTGGGCTGGCTCCGGCGCTCTCATAGCAGGCCCGCGCACGGCTCACAGCATCGATCCGCTCCCGGCGGCGTTGCGCCGCGCGGGAGCATCTGCACGCGGCTTGAGCAGCGCGAAAGTCAAAATATCATCAAAAGTACAAATACCGCGCACGATTGCGCGGAAAGCAGAAATTCCCTCCAATCATTCCGCCGCGATCCGAACTATTCGATTGACGCCGCGCGCGCCTGTCCGAATATATCCCGAAGCCTTCACGGCCCCGCATCCGCTTCGCAACCGGGAGATTGCTATGGGTCTTCAGTCCATGGGCGATTTCAAGTGGCCCGGCCTCATGCAGCCGGATGGCGCGCCCATCGCCCTCAATCGCGACGCCTTCATCGCCATCGATCGCTACAAGGACATCAGCTACGATCCGGTGTACCGGCCGCAGGCCCTCTATCACCGCGCGCTGGAAGGCCTTAACGCCAATAACGGCGCCTTCCTGCTGCAGGAGGTGGCGACCAACCTGCCCATCTACCGCGATGACACGGGGCCCACCGACTTCCACCTGCATCTGCCGCCCGGCGGCTTCCAGCTGGTGCTCGTCACCTCCGGCATGTTCACCTTCGACTATGACGGCAAGGTCCATTACGTGGGACCGGGCGCGGCGATGCTCCAGAGCGCCATCGTCCACCGCCAGCTGTTCTACACGTGGTCGGGCCTCTCCACGGAAGAGAACCTGAAGACGCCGCAGACCGTGGTGCCCGACCCTTTGTGCATGGGCTATTCCGGCAAGTTCCTCGAAGCCTTCATCACCGATCCCTCCACCTTTCCGAACCCCACCGTGGTCGGGCCGGACAAGATCCGCGAGGACGAGACGCCCCGCACCGCCTGGAAGCATCCGCTGCACAACCGGCCAAAGGGCGCGGGCTTCTGGGTTCAGGACCCGCTCGCCCTCGACGCCCTGTTCCGTCCCTATCCGGCCGATGCGCTGGGGCGGCTGGCCTCGCCCATGCCGGTGCATGTGCGTGACCTCGGCATCGAGGCGCCGAGCGGCCATCTCGTCACCGGCCACATCATCGCCACCGATCCGCGCGGCGGGTCGCTGCTGCCCAAATCGGCGATGGCGGCGGACGCGGAGGGGCTGGCGAAGGGCGAGGTCGTGGTCTACCGCATCATTCGCGGCACCGCCGGTTTCACAGACGGCGCGGGCAAGATCATCGAGCTGGCCACCGGCGATACCGTGACCGCCGGCAAGAGTGCCATCCGGCTCGCGGAGATCGGCGAGGACACGCAGATCCTGCGCCTCGGCCTCCTCAACGGCTTCGATGCCCTGAAGATGTGGACCCCCGGTCAGCGCGACGAGATCGACGCCCTCGCCGGCCGGATCATCACCCGCGCGGACCTGCGCTCGGATCGCCTCGCCGGAAGCCCGGTGGGCTATCTCTACGAATAAAGCGGGTGCCGGTCAGCCGAACATGCCCGCCACCATGGCGCGGTACCAGTCGGCATTCTCCTCGCGCAGGCGACGGCGCAGGGCCGGCGGTTCCCCGGCCGCTGAGACGGTGCCCTCAACCTCGCGGATGCGGCCGTCCTCCGGCCGGTAGAGCCCGCTCACCTTCACCGCGTCGTCGGCCGTGATGAGGCTCCAGCAGGTGCTGGCATAGCTGGCCGATGGGGCAGCCGCGCCGAACAGGCCGGCGAACAGGGCCCGCGCCGCCACCTGCGCCTGGCTCCCTGCGGCGAACGCGGATTTCGGGATATCGCCGCCGATGGCCGCATCGCCGATGACGAAGACGGACGGGTCCAGCGCCGAGGCCATGGAGCCGGCATCCACCGGGCACCAGCCCGATGCGTCCGCGAGCCCCGCCTGCCGCGCGATGCCGCCGGCCTTCTGCGCCGGGATCACGTTCACCAGAGCCGCCTCTTTGTAGGTCTCGAAACCGGTGACGACGGTGCCCGTCGCCGGGTCCACCGAGACGAGGCCGTCGGAGATATCAGGCGCCATCCATTCCACCATGCCGGGATAGTGCCCCTCCCAGCCTTCCTGAAAGAGGCCCTGCATGGAGAATTTCGGCTTCGGATCGACGATGACAATGCGCGCCCCGCCACGCCCGGTGCTCTTCAGGCGATGCGCCATCATGGAGGCGCGCTCGTAGGGCGCCGGGGGGCAGCGGAAGGGGTTGGGCGGGGCGGTGATGACGATGAGGCCGCCGTCGGGCACCTGATCCAGCCGCTCCTTCAGGAGGCGCAATTGCGCGCCGCCCTTCCAGGCGTGGGGCATGGCCGTCTCGGCGGCACGGCTCCAGCCGGGCACGCTGTCATAGTCGAGATCGATGCCGGGGGAGAGGATGAGGCGGTCGTAGGGAAGGCGGCCGCCATCGGCGAGCCGCACCTCGCGCCGCTCCCGGTCGATGGCGTCGGCCCGTTGCGGCACCACGCGCACGCCCGCCCGCGCGAGGCCCTCATAGCCGAATTCCAGCGCGGCGAAATCGATGATGCCGCCGAGCCAGAGGTTGGAGTGGAACACCGCCACGTAACGCGGCTCCGGCTCCACCAGCGTGACCTCCACCCGGCTATCGCGCAGCAGCGCCCGGGCGGCATTCGTCCCGCCGGCACCGCCGCCCACGATCACCACGCGCGGCTTCCCCTGCGCGGCGACGTGCGGCGCGCAGAGCAGCGCCGCCGCCAGCGCCGAACCGCCCAGCAGCGCCCGCCGCGAGACGCCCGCGCGCGTCATGCCGTCAGCCGACCTTGAGGTAGCCGAACCCCTTGCCCTGCAATGCGCCGGCGGTGGCGATGCCGGAGGGCACGAAGGCGATGAAGGCCTCATCGCGCGCCTTCTCCTTGGGCACATGATTGCGCTCGAAGGTGTAGGCGCACAGGTAGACCTTCAGCCCGTTCTTGGCGAGGGCGGCAATCTTCTCGTTGAGCGTGGGATCGAGGGTTTCCTTCTCCCACATGGTGCCGTTGAGATTGTCGAGGAAGAATTTGATGCCGCCCGCGTGGGCCACCATCACGATCTGCAGCGCGAAGGGATCCGCGCCGTAGGAAGCGTAGTGGTTGTTGATGTTGTTCAGCGTCTGGGCGAAGCGGGCATGGTCGCCATAGTCCACGTGATAGACGCAGGCGGTGTCCGCTTCCTTCTTGATGTCGGCGAGCTGGAGCGACTGCACGGCGGCATGGGCCGACGTTGAAGCCGCGATCGGCGCGGCGCCCGCAAGCGCCATGGTGCCGAGGAAGGCCCGGCGGTCGAACTGGGGCATGGTTTCCTCTCCCGTCATCGGCGTCTGGCGCGCCGTGTGCTTCGGACTGTGCCACCCGCCGCCCCCGCTCCGCAACGGCGCGGCGGGCTGGCGCGCGACCTATTTCTTCGAGCCGTCCGGCTTGAACTGGGCGAGGAAGGCGATGAGATCGGCGCGCTCCTGCTCGTTCTTGACGCCGGCGAAGGCCATCTTGCCCTTGGGCGCGAGGTGCTTGGGATTCTCGATGTAGTCGTTGAGGTTGGCCTCGTCCCACACCTTGCCGGCGGCGGCGCCGTCCTTGATGTCCTGGGAATAGGAATAGCCCTCGAAATGCGCCCATTTCGCGCCGACGATGCCATTCAGAGGCGGGCCGACCTTCACCTTCGCGTCGGGGCCGACCGCATGGCAAGCCATGCACTTCTTGAACACGGTCTCGCCCTTGGCGATGTCCGGGTCGGCGTGCGCCGGGGCAGCGGCGACGCAGAGCAGGAGGGCGACCATCACGGGGATGCGCACGATCCTCGTCCTTTCCGTTGGAGGGGCTGTGTGGTGTCCCGGACGCGGCCGGGACCCTTCCTTGGTGTCACGACGGACGGCTTACTCCAGATTGCCTTTGGGCGGATCGCCATCCGGCGTCACGTTGAGGATCTGGGCGCGGGCGGTGACATGGACCTCGCCGCTGCAGTCCTTCATGCAGGGGTTCTTCTTCCAGAACGCCTTTTCCGAGGTCTCCCGGTCGTCGTCGTAGAAGTTGGCCTCGTTGGGCAAATCCACCTTGGGGAAGTTCTCCTTCGAGAGCACGTAGTCTTCGGCAACGAGATCGTTGAGGTTCAGAAGATACGCGACGATGGCGTAGGTCTGGTCCGGCGAGAGCGACAGATTGCTGCCGAAGGGCATGGCGCGGTGCACGTAGTCATAGACCGTCGAGGCATAGGGCCAGAAGGAGCCTATGGTCTTTTCCGGCCGCTCGGATTTCAGGGTGCCGCGCCCGCCGGCCAGCACCGGCCAGCGGCCAGCGCCCTCGCCGAACTCCCCGTGGCACTGGGCGCAGTTCTGCAGGAACAGCTCCTCGCCCTCCTTCACCGAGCCCTTGCCCGGCGGCAGGCCCTCGCCATCGGCGCGCACGTCGATGTTCCAGGCGGCGATCTCCTCGGGCAGCGCGGGGCGGCCGAGGGCGATGGTCTTGGCGGCGGCCGGCGTTGTCGCGGCGGGAGCCGCCACGTTCACCGCCTGCCGGGCCTTCTCCGCGCCCATCTTGTCCGTGCCCGCCTTGTCCTTCTCGGCCTTTGCCGCGGGCTTTGCGGGCTGGGGATCGGCCACGGCCATGCCGGAGACGGCCAGAGCGCCGGCGAGCACGGCGGAAGCGAGGAGCGTCTCAGCCGACTTCCACATTTTCCGTCTCCCCGTTGGAGCGCACCAGCCACGTCTGGATGCCGTTGTTGTGATAGATGGAATTGGTGCCGCGAATGGCCCGCAGCTCCTGCTTGGTGGGCTGGACATAGCCGGTGTCGTCCATGGCGCGGGACTGCACCATCAGCTCCTGTCCGGCCCAGTCGAAATCGAGATAGAAGCGCGTCATAGACATGGGCGTGGCGGGTCCGTCGAGGCGCGCCGTGGTCCAGTTGCGCCCGCCGTCCAGCGACACGTCCACCCGCGCGATGGTGCCGCGCCCGGACCAGGCGATGCCGGAGAGCACGTTCGGCCCCTTGTGCTTCAGGGGCGCCTGCGGGCTCGGGCTCGTCACCACGGATTTCGCATCCATCACGAAGGTGAAGCGGCGCGAGCGGCCATCGGCGAGGAGGTCAGTGTATTTCGAGGTTTCCTCGCGCTGCTGCCAGGGCTGGTCGCCGATCTTGAGGCGGCGCAGCCACTTGACCCACATGTTGCCTTCCCAGCCCGGCACCACGAGCCGCACCGGATAGCCCTGCTCGGGCCGGAGCGCCTCGCCGTTCATGCCGAAGGCGACGAGGCAGTCATTCATCGCCTTTTCGAGCGGGATGGAGCGCGTCATCACCGCCGCGTCGGCGCCCTCGGCGAGCACCCATTTGCCCTTGGGATTGACGCCGGCCATGTCCAGCAGCGTCTTCAAAGGCACGCCGGTGTAGAAGAGATTGTGGATCATGCCGTGGGTGAACTGGCAGCCGTTGAGCTGCGCGCCGCGCCACTCCATGCCGGAATTCGCCGCGCATTCAAGAAAGTACGCACGGTTCACCCGGCCGGGCATGCGCTTCAGGTCTTCCAGCGTGAAGACGAGGGGCTTGTCCACGAGGCCGTGGATCATCAGCCGATACTTGTCCGGGTCGATCTCCGCCTGCCCGCCATGGTGCCGCACGAAGCACAGTCCGTTGGGCGTGATGACGCTGTCGAGGGCGTAGAGCGGCGTGAAGCTGACCGAGCTTTGCGAGCTGGCGGTGAGCCACGTCACCTCCCGGCGCACCACGTCCTTCTCGAACACGGAGGGCTTGCCATAGGGGTTCTCGTTGACCGGCGCGCCCAGCGTCTTGGTCCAGTCGGGCACCGGCACGATGTTGGGATCGGGCGTGCCGGCGGCCGGGGCGGCAAGGGCGGAACCTCCGCCGGCGGCAACGGCGCCCGCGCCGATCCCGGCGAGGTTGAGGAAGCGCCTGCGGGAGAGCGACGGTGTCGCGCCGGTCGCGCGTTCCGTCGGGGGCAGACTGGTGTCGGACATGGACGTCCTCCCTGATATTCTTTTATTCGTAGATTTGAATATTTCGATTGGAATCGTGTGCCGGAGGGGCGTTGCGCCTCACGCACCCGTCACCTTCACCGAGGCGTTGGGGGCGATCTTCACGGCCTTCGTGTCGGTCACGTAGCGCTCCACCAGCTCCCACACCGGCGGGCCTTCCACATTCTGGGCGATGGAGGCCCAGCCGGCGACCGTATAGGCCTTGTCGGCCTCCAGCGGCTTGCCGGTCTTGAGGAAGGTGAGGTCGGAGATGCGTTGGCCGGAGCCCTTCGACACGTCGATGGCGTAGCCCACCCCGCCGACGCGCACCATGTCGCCGCCGCCCTGGAAATAGGGATCGGGATTGAAGATGTTGTCGGCCACGTCTTCCAGCACATCCTTCAGCTGCTTGCCGGTCATGGTGTTGCGGTAGCAGGCGGGATAGGTGATGGCGGTGGCGTTGGCCACGGCATCGAAGGTGATGGGATCGCCCGGCAGCAGCGTGCCACCCCAGCGGAAGCCGGGGGAGAGGGCGATCTCCGCGTCGCGCTCCTTCATGATCGCATCGCAGATCATGTCGTCGAACGTGCCGTTGAAATTGCCGCGGCGATAGAGAAGGCTGTCGGCGCGGCCGAGTTCGCGGGAGAGATCCTTGGCGTAGGGCGCGCGGATGTCCGTCACGAGCTTCGCCATCTCCGGGTCCGGCGTGATGACGTCCGAGAACACCGGAATGAGCTGGAAGCGATAGCCGGTGACCTTCTTGTCCTTCACGTCGAGATCGAGGCGGGACACGAACTTGCCGTGGGAGCCGGTGGCCACCAGCAGCGCCTTGCCCACCTCCACCACGCGCGGCATGGCATCGTGGGTGTGGGCGGTGAGGATCACGTCGATGCCGGAGACGCGGGACGCCATCTTGCGGTCCACGTCGAAGCCGTTGTGGGAGAGCACCACCACCGCATCGGCCCCGCCGGCGCGGGCGGCGTCCACCTGCTTCTGCATGTCCTCCTCGCGGATGCCGAACTCCCAGTCCGGGATCATCCAGCGCGGATTGGAGATCGGGGTGCGGGGGAAGGCCTGGCCGATGACCGCCACCTTCGCGCCGCCCTTCTCGAAGGTCTTCGCCGCCTCGAATACCGGCTCCTGCCACTCGGCGGAGCGCACGTTCTGGGCGAGGAAGGCGAAGGGCGCCTTCTCCTTGATCTCGGTCACGCGGTCGGCGCCGTAGGTGAATTCCCAGTGGCCGACCATGGCATCCGTGCCGAGGGCGGAGAACACCTTCACCATGTCCTCGCCATGCGTCTTCAGGGAGGACCAGGAGCCCTGGAGCCCGTCACCGCCGTCCAGCAGCAGCACCTTGTCCGCGCCGCGCTCGGCCCGGATGGCCTTCACCAGAGTGGCGATGCGGTCCACCCCGCCCATGCGCCCATAGGTGTGGGCAAGCTGGGTGAAGTCTTCGGAGGTGAGGGAATAGGCGTCGCGGGTGCCGCCCTTCAGCCCGAAATACGTGAGGAAAGCTGCATCCGTGAGGTGCGGCGGCACGCCCCGCGCCTCGCCCACGCCGAGATTGATGGAGGGCTCGCGGAAATAGAGCGGCACGAGCTGGGCGTGGATGTCGGTGATGTGCAGGATGGTGAAGGTGCCGGCATTGCCGAACTTCAGCAAATCCGCCTGGCTCAGCGCCTGCGCGCCGACCGCCTGCGCCAGCCCGGTGCCGGACGCGGCGAGCAGGCCGGCGAGGGCCGTTCCGGCGGACAGAAAATCGCGCCTTGAGATCATGAGGGCCACGCTTTCTCAGGTCATGGCGGGAGCGCCCGCCGGATCGCGAGATCCGATGGCACGTCCACCGACAACAACGGAACAATGCGAGGGGCGTCGCCTCAGGCGACGGTGAGCTTCGCGGTGGCCTTCTGCTCGGCGCCGCCGTCATCCTTCCAGGTGAAGGTGAACTCGCCGCTCTCCTTCGCCTTGAAGAAGAAGGACTGGTAGGGGTTCGCCGAAATGGAGGTGAACCACTCCGCGGTGAAGAAGGGCTTGCCGTTGAAGGCGGCCTGGAAGGTGTTGATGATGTCGCGCGGCACGGTCTTGCCGGCGGCGTCCTTGCGCTGGCCGCTTTCCATCTCGTGCGAAATCAGGGTCTTGATCTCGATGATCTCGCCCGCCTTGGCCTGGGCAGGCACGCGCACGCGCGGCTGGGACTTGAGGGCCATGGGTTTCCTCCGGTTTCTGCTCGGCGGCGCTCCGGCGCGCGCCTGTTCTGTTCTTGTGTTGTCTTGCGATTCGTCTTGGTCGTCAGCCGCCGCAGCCGCCGATGGTGACTTTCACCTGCACCTTGGCCGAATAAAGCTGTCCGTTGGACATCTCCGCCACGGCGATGACGTTCTGCGTCTGCGCGAGGCGCATACGGGTGGAGGCGGAGGCTTTTCCGCTCTCGGGGGTGAAGTGATAGGTCACCACCTGCGGCAGCGGATTGCCGTCGGCGAAGACGTGGACGGACTTCACGAAGTCCGCCTCGGTCATCGGGCTTTCCACATCGATGTTGATGGGCACGACAAGGCCGTTCTCGGCGATCTCGGGCATGTCGAGCTTGATCTTGCCCTCGCCCATGGCCTTGCCGGCGAACAGCTTCTTCATTTCGTCCGCCACCTGCGCCTCGGTGGCGAGCGCCATGCGCGGCGCCAGCACGGCGGCGAATGCGGCAAGGCCGGCGAGCTTCAGCGCGCGGCGTCGCGTGGAGACAAGGGTGACGTCGAGACGGGGCGGCATGCGTTTTCCTCCTGGCACGACCGGCGCTTGAGGGCCGGCTTTTGGCGTTGTTCTTGTTGAATCTCGTCCCCGTGACGGCGGTGGTCTCGGCGGATCAATTTCACATATTGTGATATCGAATTTTTTGAATGTAAAGTAGCTCCTATCCGCCGATCGCATCCATCTATGAGGGATGGAGCGTCGCAGGTGGATCGCCGCGGCTCAAGGGCTTCAACGAGAAGGCCCCAGGCCCCGGACGTCTCGCTGGGGAGGATACATGCGACCCAAAGCCACGATTCTCACATGCCTGTGCGCCCTCGCTCTGGCGCTCTTGCCCTTCGTCACGGCCCGCGCGCAGGAGGACGCGAGCGAAAAGGAGATCGAGCGCTACCGCGCCATGATCAACGATCCCATGGCCAATCCCGGCTATCTCGCCGTGGACCGCGGCGAGGCCATCTGGGCCGATCCGCGCGGCACCAAGAACGTCTCGCTGGAGGCCTGCGACCTCGGCCAGGGGCCGGGCAAGCTGGAAGGCGCCTACGCCGCTTTGCCGCGCTATTTCGCCGACGCCGGCAAGGTCATGGACCTCGAACAGCGCCTCTTGTGGTGCATGGACAAGATCCAGGGCGTCGACATCAAGCCCATCATGGCCAAGCCCTTCTCCGGCCCCGGCCGCGGCTCGGACATGGAGGACCTCGTCGCCTTCATCGCCAACAAATCCAACGGCATGAAGATCAACATTCCCCTGGCTGATCCGAAGGAGAAGGAGGCCTATGCCATTGGCGAGGCGCTGTTCTACCGGCGCTCGTCCATCAACGACTTCTCCTGCTCCACCTGCCACGGCGACCCCGGCAAGCGCATCCGGCTCCAGGGGCTGCCGCAGCTCGACAAGCCGGGAAAGGATGCCCAGCTCACCATGGCCTCCTGGCCCACCTACCGCGTCTCCCAGAGCTCGCTGCGAACCATGCAGCACCGGCTGTGGGACTGCTATCGCCAGATGCGGATGCCCCCGCCGGACTATGCCTCCGAAGCCGTCACGGCGCTCACCGTCTTCCTGCAGGCGCAGGCGGCCGGGGGCGAGCTGAACGTGCCGTCCATCAAGCGCTGAGGGGAGGAAGAGCCATGAAGACAATCATCATCGCCGCGGCGCTTCTTCTTCCGCAGATCGCCCCCGGAATCGCGTTCGCCCAGCAGATCCCCCCTGCCCCGCCCGCCGTGGTGGACAAGGTGGTGAAGGAGAGCTTCACCAAGCTGCCCGACGGCTGGGCCGCCCGGCTCGTGCCCGATGAGACCATGGAAATCTGCTCGGTCACGCGCAACCAGCCCTCCGCCAAGCAGGCGGAGGCCATCATGGCCCGCGAGGCCAAGACGGTGAAGTATCCGCAAGGCAGCGTGCTCGGCGACTGGAAGAAGGGCGCGGAAGTCGCGCAGAACGGCCGTGGCGGCCAGTTCTCCGATCCGCCCGGCACGGTGAGCGGCGGCAATTGCTACGCCTGCCACCAGATGGACCCGAAGGAAGTCAGCTACGGCACCCTCGGCCCAAGCCTCGTCAACTATGGCGGAGAGCGGAAATTCTCAGCCGAGGATGCCAAGGCCGCCTATGCCAAGGTCTACAACGCGCAGGCCGTGTTCGCCTGCTCGCCCATGCCGCGCTTCGGGCATAACGGGGTGCTCAGCGAGGAGCAGATGAAGGACGTGGTGGCCTATCTGTTCGATCCCAACTCGCCGGTGAACAAGCCGGCGAAATGAGGTGACCGGCGGGGGCGCTCCGATGCCCCCGCCTTTCCCTTTTCAGCCCTTGCCCTGCCGGCCGAGCCACGCATCGAACGGCTCGCGCGCATAGGCGCCTTCGGCCACATAGCGGAACAGCGCGGAGAATTCCGGGCGCGGCAGCAGGCCCGGCATGCGCGCGACTTCCCTGGGCTTTCCGTCCACCTCGGCGAAGAACTGGAAGGTGGGCGTGGCGCGGATGCGCTCGCGCTGGCCGAGCGCCTTCTCGCTGAGCTTCGCGCCATCGAGAAACGTCACCTCCCGCGCGCCGAACAGATCGAGATGCACGATGTCGAACGCCTCCCTGATGGGCGTCTCGATGGCCGGATCGGCGAAATAGACGGTGTGCAATTCCTTGCAATAGATGCAGCCGCGCTGGCTCCACTGCAGCGCGAAGCCGCGCCCCTTCCCGCGCGCGGCGGCGAAGTCTTCCGGCAGGTCGAGGAAGCTGTCCACATACCAGTCTTCGGTATAGAGCCCGTCGTCGCCGAGGTGCGCCTTGGCCTGCGCGGCGGCGGGTACGAGCGCCGCAAGCCCCGCCGAAGCCTTCAGGAGGCGCCGGCGGCTAAGCGTGAGGTCTGCCATGGGGAGGTCCTCCTGTCCTATCCGATGGTGCCGAGGCCGGGCGCGGCGTCCAGCAGCCATTGGGCGATCTCGGGCATGAAGCCGGTCATGAAGGCGATGCCGGTGAGGATGAGCAGCCCGCCGGCGATCTTCTCCACGAGGCCGAGCCGGCTGCGCGCCGCCCGCGTCCAGGCGAGGAACCGCTCGGTGAAGGCCGCGGCGATGAGAAAGGGAATGCCGATGCCGGCAGCATAGATGGCGAGCAGCAGCATGCCCCGCCCCACCGATGCCTCGGCCCCGGCGACGAGCAGGATCGCCGCCAGCACCGGCCCGACGCAGGGCGACCAGCCGAAGCCGAAGGCGAGCCCCACCACGTAAGGTCCGATGAGCCCCGCCGGCCGCGCCATGGGCTCCAGCCGCGCCTGCCTATAGAGCAGCGGGATGCGGATGAGCCCCGTCATGTGCAGCCCGAACACCACCAACAAGGCGCCGGAGAGCAGCGTCAGGGTCTCGATATGATCCATCAGCACCCGCCCCAGCGAAGAGGCGGTGGCCCCGAGCAGGATGAAGACGGAGGCGAAGCCGAGGACGAACAGCAAGGCCGCGCCGAGGATACTGCGCCGTACGGGCGTGGTGCCCTCCCCGTCCTCCGCCGCCGCGCCCGCGAGGAAGCCGAGATAGGCCGGCACCAGCGGCAGCACGCAGGGCGAGGCGAACGAGAGGAGACCGGCAAGGAACGCCCCTGCGAGGCTGACATCGAGAGACATGCTCCTCCCCGATCGTTGGAAACCGCGTCGGTTCAAGGTGCGCGGATTGGTCCTTGCCCAAGATATATGCGAATGCGATAATATGTCTTGTGAAATCCACGTCTGGATTGTGAATTCATGCGCCCTTCAGCGGTCCTGATGCTCGCGGCCGGCCTCATCACGGCCGGTCTTTCGGTGTTTCTCGCGCCTGCTGCCTCGGCGCGGGAGCTGCTGATGTTCGAGCGCAAGGGCTGCGCCTATTGCCTGAAGTTCGACCATGACGTGGCGCCCATCTACGAGAAGACCGACGAGGGGCAGCGCGCGCCGCTCCGCCGGGTGGACCTCTCCAGCGGTGCGCCGGGCGACGTGGTGCTGGCCGCGCCGGTGCGCTTCACGCCCACCTTCGTGCTGGTGGACGAGGGGCGCGAAGTCGGGCGCATTACCGGCTATGCTTCAGATGAAGCATTCTGGGGCCTGCTCGGCTCGATGCAGAACACGATACAGGACAGGATGGCAGGCGCGCGGCCGTGAGGCCGCCCCGCCAGGATTGAGAAGGCAGGCACATGTCGATCGTTTCCAGGCGCCTTGAGGACGAGCTGCGGGAAGGCCCGGAGATTTCGCCCGAGCTCGACCGCCTCATGCGCAACGCCCGCAAGGCGAGCGACTTCCTCAAGGCGCTCTCCCACGAGAACCGCCTGCTGCTGCTGTGCCTGCTGGCGGAGGGCGAGCGCTCGGTGACGGAGCTGGAGAACATCCTGTCCCTGCGCCAGCCCACGGTCTCCCAGCAGCTGGCGCGCCTGCGCCTCGACGATCTCGTCACCACGCGGCGCGACGGCAAGACCATCTATTACAGCCTCGCCAACGATGATGTCCGCCGGGTGATCTCGGTCATCTACGACATGTATTGCGGCACGCCCGCATCGGACGCAAAGTAAGCTCAGTAAAAATGCGCCGGGCCGGCGACGGGACGCTCCATAAGTCCCGCTCCGGCCATCTCAGGGAGGAAGGCGCGCAATGGATGTTTCAAGCCCCTGGTGGACCGCGCTGGCCGGTCTCGCCGTGGGCGGGGTGGTCGGCTTCGCCGTGTTCCGCGCCCGCCTGTGCACCTTCGGCGCGCTGGAAGACGCCATGGTGGGCCACGACTGGCGCCGCATGAAGGTGTTCGCGCTCGCCCTCGGCCTCGCCGTGCTGGGCACGCAGGCCCTCACCATGGCCGGCATTCTCAGCCCCGACCGCACGAACTACGTCACCACCGCCCTACCCTGGCTCGGCATCCTCACCGGCGGCGTGCTGTTCGGCCTTGGCATGGCGCTGGTGGGCACCTGCGCCTTCGGCTCGCTGGTGCGCCTGGGCTCGGGCGACCTGCGCAGCCTCGTGGTGCTGCTGGTGTTCGGCGCGGTTGCCTACGCGACCTTGCGCGGCATCTTCGCCGGCATCCGGGTGGACGGGCTGGAGCGCGTCGCCCTTCTGCTGCCGGCCGGTACCGCCAGCGACCTGCCCTCCATCATGGGGCGGCTCACCGGGCACGATTTCAGGGGCATCCTCACCGCCGTCGCGGGCGTCGCGCTGGTGGCGCCGGCCTTCGCCGACCGCAGGCTGCGTCGCGCCGGACGGCTGATGACAGCGGGGGTGATGCTGGGCCTCGGCGTGGTCGCCGGCTGGCTCGCCACCACCTGGCTGGTGGATGAATTCGCCCACCCCATGGCGCCCCAGAGCCTCACCTTCGTCTCGCCGGTGGCCCGCGCTTTGTTCGGCGTGCTGTTCGAGCCCACGAGCCTCGCCGAGTTCGGCGCCGGCAGCGTCTTCGGCGTCGCCCTCGGCGCCTTCGCCGCCGCCCGCCTCGCGGACGAATTCCGCTGGGAAGCCTTCGACGACCCGCGCGAAATGAAGCGCCATCTGCTCGGCGCGGTGCTCATGGGCTCCGGCGGCATCCTCTGCGGCGGCTGCACCATCGGGCAGGGGCTGACGGCCGGCTCCCTCTTCGCCTTGTCCTGGCCGCTCGCGGTGGCGGGGATGGCGGTCGGCGCGCGGCTCGGCATCGCGCTGCTGATGGAAGGCTCGCTCACCGGCTTTGTGCGCCAGAGCGTGGCCGGCCGCTTCGGCTTCCACAACAAGCCCTGAGGACGCGCCTCAGGCGGCGGCGCGCGGCCACACGATGGTCGCCCTCAGGCCGGCGCCATCGCGGCGGTTCTCCAGCGTGAGCCGGGCACCGGCGCGGGCGGCGGCCATGGTGGCGATGGTGAGCCCGAGGCCGCTTCCTGCCCCGCTGCGGCTGCGGCCCCGGTAGAAGCGGCGCGTCACCAGCGGCAGTTCGTCCTCGGGAATGCCCGGCCCCTCATCCTCCACGCACAGCCCGCCGGCGCAGGGACGCCACGCGATGGCGCCGCCGGCCGCATGTTCGACGGTGTGCTCCACCGCGTTCTCGTGCAGGTTCCGCAGCATCAGATGCAGCGCCTCGCGGTCGCCCTTCAGCTTCACGGTGTCGAGGGCGTCATCCACCACCACATGCGCCGTCCCGGGCTTCGCCGTCTGGCGCACAATGTCGCGCAGCAGCGCCCCGGCCTCCGTCTCACCGGAGGCTTCCAGCGGCGGGGACGGTGTGCCTTCCAGCTTGGCCAGCGCCAGCAACTGCCGCACGAGGCGGGTGGTGCGGTCCACCGAGACGAGGATCTGCCGCAGCGCGCCTTCCCGCGTCGGCGCGTCGTGCGCCGCCAGCGCGATCTGGGCCTGCGTCTTCAGGCCGGCGAGGGGCGTACGCAATTCGTGGGCGGCGAAGGCGGTCACGTCGCGCTCCTGCCGGCGCGCGGCCTCCACCTTGGCGAACAGGCCGTTGATGGCCTCCAACAGCGGGCGAATCTCGGCCGGGGCCGCGGCGGGCGCCACGGGGCGCATGTCCTCGCCGTCGCGGGCGGCGATGTCGCCGGCCACCGCATGAAGCGGCGCGAGCCCCCGGCCGACGCTGATCCAGATCAGCAGGCCCAGCAAGGGCACGATGAAGATCACCGGCGCCAGCAGTCCCGCCACCAGATCGCGCACCAGCCGGTCGCGCAGGCCGATGCGGTCGCCCACCATCACCCGCACGCCCTTGTCCGGATCGAGGATGGTGTAGACCCGCCAGGGCTCGCCATTCACCGTGCGCTCGGAGAAGCCTTCCGCGGGCCCCGCCAGCGCCTCCTCCGGCGCACCGCCGGATTTCGCCACGAGGCGGCCATCCAGCGACCAGATCTGGCAGGAGAGCTGGCGCTCGTAGCCGACCTCCGGCGGAACTGTGGCCTGCGCCACGGCCTCGGCGGCCGCGATGTTGCCGCCGGCCACCAGCGAATGAACCATGCGCGCCGCCTCCTGCAGGCGGGTGTCGAGCACGTGCTCCAGCTCGCTGCGGCTGGAGGCGTAGATCCAGCCGGTGGCGCACAGCCAGATGACGCCGGTCGCCGCCAGCAGGATCAGCACCAGCCTGCGCTTGAGCGAGCTCATGCCGGCCCCCTGACGCGATAGCCGAGGCCGCGCACGGTCTCGATGGTCTCGCGGCCGACCTTGGCCCGAAGGTTGTGGATGTGCACCTCCACAGCGTTGCTCTCCACCTCCTCCTGCCAGCCATAGAGCCGCTCCTCGATCTCCATGCGGGAGCGGATCACGCCGGGCCGCTCCATGAGCGTGGAGAGCACCGCGAACTCGCGCCGCGACAGGGCGATGGACTGCCCGTCCAGCGTCGCCGCGAGGGTGGCGGGATCGAGCACCAGAGCGCCCACCTTGAGCAGCGGGCCGGCGCGGCCGTGGCCGCGGCGGGCGATGGCGCGCACGCGGGCGTTCAGTTCGTCGAGGTCGAAGGGCTTGCCGAGATAGTCGTCGGCGCCGCCATCGAGGCCGCGCACCCGGTCCGGCGCCTCGTCGAGGGCGGTGAGCAGGAGAACGGGCGTCGTGTCGCCCCGCGCGCGCAGGCCGGCGAGCACGTCGAGACCGGAGCCGTCCGGGAGCATCACGTCGAGCACCACCGCATCGAAGCGCGCGGCCGCGAGCGCCGCCCGCGCATCGGCGCAGGTCGTCGCATCGTCCACCGTCGCCCCGGCGAGGCCGAGCCCCACCTTGAGGCCGTCCATCAGGATCGGATCGTCCTCGACGACCAGTATGCGCATCACACCGCTCTCCTTGCCCCTTCCCTTCTACCCCGACCTTAAGGCCCGCTTAAGGTGGGCATCCGAGGGAGCGGTCATGGTCGCGAACACGCTCCGCTCTCCCCTGTCGCTCCTCCGCCGCGCGCGCATCGTGCTGGCGCTGGCCGTGCTGTCGGCCACCGGCGCCGCCCCCGCGCTGGCGCAGGGCCGTATCCTGAAGGCCGACGAGGCCTTCACCGTTTCGGCAACACGGGGGACGGACGGCAACCTCTCCCTGAACTGGCGCATCGCGCCGGGCACCTATCTCTATCGCGAGAGCCTGAAGGCCGGGAAGGACGGCGCCGCCGTGCCCCTCGCCTTGCCGCCGGGCGAGGAGAAGGATGATCCGAATTTCGGGCCGGTGGAGATCTATCACCGGTCCGTCACCGCGCAGGCCACCGGCCTGCCGGCGACGGGGGCGCTGGACGTCTCCTTCCAGGGCTGCGCCGAGCAGGGGGTCTGCTACCCCGCCGTGATACGGCGGGTGGATCTGGCGACGCTCGCCATCACCACCGCTCCTCCGCACGCCGAAGCCGCGCCCGTGGAGCAACCAGCCTCCCCGGCCGCAGTGCCCGAGGCCGCAGCGCCCGAGACCCCAGCGCAGCCCGGCGCCATGGATGCGCTGTTCCACAGGGGCCTGCTGCCCCTCCTCGGCGCCTTCTTCGGCCTCGGGCTGCTGCTCGCCTTCACGCCCTGCGTCTTCCCCATGCTGCCGATCCTCTCCGGCATCCTCGCGGGCGGCGGAGCGAAGCCGACACCGGCCCGCGGCCTCGCATTGTCCGGGGCCTATGGTCTTGCCATGGCCGCCGCCTATGGCGTGCTCGGCATGGGCGCAGCCTGGACCGGCGCGAACCTTCAGGCGGCGCTGCAGACGCCATGGGCCATCGGCCTGATGGCCGCCGTGTTCGTCGGGCTGGCCGGCGCCATGTTCGGCCTGTTCGATCTCGCCGTCCCCTCCGGGCTGGCGGCGCGGCTGCCGTCGGGCGGGCGCGGTTCCATTGCAGGGGCGGCGGGGCTCGGCTTCGCGTCGGCGCTGGTGGTGGGGCCGTGCGTGACCCCGCCGCTCGCCGCCGCCATGCTTTATGCGGCGCAGACGGGCGATGCCGCGCGCGGCGCCTCCGCCTTGTTCATGCTCGGCCTCGGCATGGCCGCGCCGCTGGTGGCGGTGGGGGCATTCGGCGCGCAGATCCTGCCCCGCTCGGGACGCTGGCTTGTCGCCATCAAGCAGGGCTGCGGCGTGCTCTTCCTCGCCATCGCCGCCTGGCTCGCGGCGCGCGTGCTGCCCGACGCCGCCGGCCTTGCCCTCTACGGCCTGCTCGCCCTCGGCCTCGGTGTGTTCGCCGGCGGCTTCGATACGCTGACCTCCGACGCCGATGCCGGCCGCCGGATCGGCAAGACGGCCGGCATCGCCGCCGTGGCGGGCGGGCTCCTGCTGCTGGTCGGCGCGGCCGGCGGGGCCAGTGATCCGCTGCGGCCCCTCGGCTTCCTCGCCGCATCGGTCCGCCCAGTCCCTGCGGAGGCACGGGAGGTGCGGGTGTCGTCCCCCGCGGCGCTGACGCAGGCGCTCGCCGACGCCGGTCAGGACGGCCGCCCCACCCTCGTCTCCTTCACCGCCGACTGGTGCACGGTCTGCAAGTCCAACGAGGCGGCGATGGCCGCGCCGGCCGCCGCCGCGCGCCTGTCGGGGCTCGATCGCATCGCCGTGGACGTGACCCGGTATGGCGACGGCGCGCAGGCCCTCATGGGCCGCTACGCGGTGATCGGCCCGCCGACCCTGTTCCTCCTCGATCCCACCGGACGCGAGGTGCCGGGCTCGCGCCACGTGGGCGCGCTGACCCTCGCCGATATCGACCGCCTCGCCCTTGAGGCAGGGCTCTGACCCCATGACCGAAGGACACCCCATGCAACGCAGGGACTTCATCCGCATCGCCGCGCTCGCGCCCCTGATGCCGGCCGTGCTGACGGCAGCAGGC
The DNA here is from genome assembly GCF_043193615.1 of Xanthobacter aminoxidans. Taxonomy (NCBI): domain Bacteria; kingdom Pseudomonadati; phylum Pseudomonadota; class Alphaproteobacteria; order Hyphomicrobiales; family Xanthobacteraceae; genus Xanthobacter; species Xanthobacter aminoxidans. The sequence continues at coordinate 1,785,031 of NZ_JBAFUS010000001.1, forward strand.
ACCGCATGGGCGGAAGGCGTCGACGTCAACGCCATCCTCCGCGACCCGGCCGCGCCGACGTTCGGCAATGCGGAGGGCGACGTCACCATCGTCGCCTTCCTCGACTACAACTGCCCCTTCTGCAAGAAATCGGCGCCGGACCTCGCCCGCGTGGTGAAGGAGGACGGGCACATCCGCCTCGTCTACAAGGACTGGCCGGTGCTCACCGAGGCTTCGGTCTACGGCGCGCAGCTGGCGCTCGCGGCCACCTATCAGGATCGCTACGAGAGCGTCCACAATGCGCTGATGGCCATCCCCGGCCGCCGCATCGACGAACAGACCATGCTGAAGGCGGTGGCCGGCTCGGGCGTCGACCTCGACCGGCTGATGGCGGATCTCAAAGCCCACATCGCCGACATCGGCGCGCTCCTGAAGCGCAACGCCGCGCAGGCGGATTCGCTCGGGCTCAGCGGCACGCCCACCTATCTGGTCGGCCCGCTGCTCGCCTCCACCCTTGACTACTCAAGCTTCAAGCGCGCCGTGGCCCAAGCCCGCCGCCGCCAGACCGCAGGGGAGTGAGCCGGCCTTGGATTCCCTTCCCGCGTCCCCCCTGCTGTCCCGCCGCGGTCTCTTCACCACCCTCCTCCTGCCGCTGGCCCTCGGGGCCTGCGTGACCACGCAGGACGAGATGCCGGTGAAGGCACCGCGCGTCGCCCCGGCCGATGCCGCGCGCTATGGCGCGCTGGAGGACGGCGGCTTCCGCATTCCCGCCGCCGATCCGGACGACATCAAGCCGCGCAACGTCCGCCAGCTGGTGAACAACCCCACCGGACAGGAGCCGGGCACGCTGGTGGTCGATCCGAAGAACCGCTTCCTCTATCTCGTGCAGGAGAACGGCAAGGCGCTGCGCTACGGCGTCGGTGTCGGCCGCGAAGGGCTCGAATTCTCCGGCACGGCGAACGTGGGCAACAAGCGCGAATGGCCGAGCTGGCGGCCCACCGACGCCATGATCGCGCGCGAGCCCGCCAAGTATCGCCCCTGGGCCGGCGGCATGGCCGGGGGCGAGACCAATCCGCTGGGCGCCCGTGCGCTGTATCTCTTCAAGGACGGCAAGGACACGCTCTACCGCATCCACGGCACCAACGAGCCCTGGACCATCGGCGAGGCGGTCTCTTCCGGCTGCATCCGCATGATGAACCAGGACGTGATCGACCTGTACCGCCGCGTACCCAACGGCACGAAGGTGGTGGTGCTTCCCGTCTGAGTTCTTCCAACCCATCCCCTTTCCACCCGTCCATTGTCCCGCGACGGGGGGATGCGCGAGCGCCCGGACCCTGCACGGTCCGGGCGCTCGTTGTTTCAGGGGGTCAGTAGCGGGCGTCCGCCGGCTTCTTGTCCTTCGGCCAGTCGTTCACCTTGGGGGCGAAATCTGGCCGCGGCATGTGGCTGAAGTATTCGGCCACATCCACCGCCTCCTGATCGGTGAGGCCGCCCTGGCCCAGCGGGAAGCCGCCGTGGAAGCCGATGGGCATATTGCGCTTCACGAAGGCCGCTGCCGTGTAGGTGCGCGCCATACCCGCGCCGATGTTGAAGGACTGGTCGCCCCACAGCGGGGGATAGACGAAGGCGCCGGCGGCGTCCTTGATGCCCTCGCCGTTCGAGCCGTGGCAGACGGCGCACTGGGCGGCGTAGACCCTGGCGCCGTTCTCCGTATCCGGCTTGATCTGCTGGCTGATCTTGCCGACGCCGCGGCCCTCCACCTTGTCCTCGGGCTTGGTCTCCCGCTTCATCCAGTCGAAATAGGCGACCATGGCCTTCATGTCGTCGCCGTCCTTGGCGAGCGGCTTGCCGTTCATGGAGCGCAGGAAGCAGCCGTTGATGCGGTCCTCCAGCGTGATCTCCCGTCCGGCCCGCGGCGCATAGCTCGGGAAGAAGGCGGAGACGCCCACATAAGGCGAGCCGTCGGCCACCGTGCCGGCATTGAGGTGGCAGCTGGAGCAGTTCAGCACGTTGCCCACATTCTTCGGCAGCAAGGTGTGCGTCTCGGTGTTGAGGCGCATGCCGCGCACCAGCTGGGTGGCGTTGGGCTCATTGAGCACGTCGGCGATGCGCGGCGTGTCGAAGGGCCGGGTGTCCACCTTCGGGTCGAGGGTCGCGCGCGCCGCCTTCACCTCGCCGGCCGTGACCGGTGCCGCCCCGCCGCCCCAACTGGCGCGGACGAAGGAGAGGATGTCGGCGATCTCGTCGTCCCCCAGCCGGGCGAAGCCGGGCATGGTGAAGACGCGGGCATGGGCCTGCGTCTGCGCCGTCGCCCAGCCGGTCAGGGTGATGTGGACGAGCGTCGAGGGGTCCTTGGCCGCGACGGTCGGATTGCCGGCAAGCGGCGGGAACACCTTGGCGACGCCGGCGCCGTTGAGGCGATGGCAATCGGCGCAGAACTGGGCATAGGCAAGCCCGCCCCGGCTGGTGAACATGGCCGCGGGAACCGCCGAGGCCACGCCCGTGTCCGGCGTCGCCGGGCGCGGGGCGCGCGGCTGGTCGGTCGGCAGACCGCCGAGATAGGTGGCGATGGCCACAAGATCCGGGTCGGTGAAGTTCTGGGTGGAGTTGTGGATCACCTCGGTCATGGAGCCGGAGACGGTGCCGAAGCGGTTCTGGCCGGTCTTCAGCAGCTCCACCGTGTCATCCACGTCGCCGAGGCCGCGCAGATTGACCGCGTTCCACTCCTCCACCTTGGAGCCGGAGAGGAACTTTTCGCCGCCGCCGCCCGTATCGCCCATGGCGAGCTCCTGGAAGCCGATGCCGCGCGGCGTGTGGCAGGCGCCGCAATGGCCGAGGCCCTGCACCAGATAGGCGCCGCGGTTCCACACCTCACCCTTGCCCGCGTCTGCGACGAAGGGATGACTGTCGAGGAACATCTGGTTCCAGAACGCGAGCGTCCAGCGCTGGTTGAAGGGGAATCCGATCCCGGACGGCCTGTTGAGGCTGTCCACCGGCGCCACGCCCTTCATGAGGTAGACGTAGAGCGCGTACATGTCGTCCGGCGACATCTTCGCATAGGACGGGTATGGCATGGCCGGGTACATGTGGGTGCCATCGGCGGTCACGCCCTTGCGCATGGCGCGGTCGAAGGCACCGAAGCTGTAGCGGCCGATGCCGGTCTTCGGATCGGGCGTGATGTTGGTGGAATAGAGCATGCCGAACGGCGTCTCCAGTCCGCGCCCGCCGGCCATGGGCTTGCCGTCCGCCGTGGTGTGGCAGGCGACGCAGTCGCCCAGCTCGGCGATGTACTTGCCGCGCGCGACCAGCTCCGCGTCCGCCGCCTGCGGCAGCGCGCGGCCGCCATCATCGATGCGCGGCGGGGTGACGACCCACCAGAACACGGCCGCGCCAACCACCGCGACGCCGGCTGCGGCCGCCGCGAGCGTCTTCAATCGCGGCCTGCGCCGGATTGTCCCTTCGTCGTTCATGGAACGACCTCCTGTCATGGCCGGCGCCCCGAACGCGCGCACGAACCCTTCCGGAGAAACCGCATCCCATCCCTCCGGCGATTCGCGGCTGCTTTCGCACCGCCTTCCAAGTCCCGCGCGACGACACTACAGCCGCACCGCAGCAGGGCATTGACGCACCGCAACTGTGAAATTCCCGCCCTTGCCTTGCGGCGCCGCCACGGCCGCCTATCTGGACGGGAGAAAGGAGCGGCCGCAGGCGAACCGGATCCGGCGCCGGGCGGCCGTCATCGACATCATGTCCGACAAGATCATCATCCCCTGCCCCCATTGCGGGCAGCTCAACCGCCTGCCCGCCGAGCGGCGCGGCGGCGGACGGTGCGGTTCCTGCGGGCAGGCCCTGTTCACGGGCCATCCCGTGGCGCTCACCACGGCGGCGTTCGACCGGCAGATCGGCTCGGACGACCTGCCGGTGCTGGTGGACTTCTGGGCCGGCTGGTGCGGCCCCTGCCGCGCCATGGCGCCGGCATTCGAGGCCGCCGCAGCGGCGCTGGAGCCCCTCGTGCGGCTGGCCAAGGTGGACACGGAGGCCGAACCGCAGCTTGCCGCCCGCTTCCAGATCCGCTCGATCCCGACGCTGATCCTGTTCCGCGGCGGCCGGGAAATCGCCCGCCAGAGCGGTGCCCTCTCCGGCGGGCAGATCCGCGCCTTCGTGGAGCAGCACGCCGCCAGCGCGGCACGCTGAGCCACGGCGGAGCGCGCGCGGTCGGAACCGCGCTCAGTGGCAGGTTGCCTGATCGCGGCCGGCCGATTTCGCCACACGAACGATGGCCTCCACCACCACGCGGTGGAGGCTCGCCGGCACGTGATGGCCCATGCCGTCGACCAGCAGGAATTCGGCGCCGGGGATCGAAGCCGCGGTGTCGGCGCCGCAGGCCGGCGGGATCAGGGGATCGCACGCGCCGTGGATGACCAGCGCGGGCACGGCGATGGTCGCGAGCCGCGCGCGGCGGTCCCCCGCCACGGCCATGGCGGCGAGCTGCCGGCCCGTGCCGCCGGGATCATGGGCGCGGCGCGCCTCCTCCAGCACAAGGCGGCCATGCGCGCCTTCGTCCACCGGATGCGCCGGACCGGCGATGCGGCGGGCGAAGGCGAGGCTGTGGGCCAGAAAGCCGGCTTCGTCGCGGGCGGGATCGGGCGCGGGGCGCATCATCATGGCCAGAACGTCCGGCGCGGCTTGGGGCAGCGCCGGATTGCCGGTGCCCGACATGATCGAGGTGAGGGACAGCACCCGTCCGGGGTGCTCGCTCGCCATGATCTGCGCGATCATGCCGCCCATGGACTGGCCGACCACATGCGCCCGCGGAATGGCCAGGGCATCGAGCAGGCCCATCGCGTCGGCCGCCATATCGGCGAGGGTATAGGGAACGTCCGGCCGCCGCCCCGCCATCAGCGCGGCGACGAGGGCGCCGAGGTCCGGCGGCGTGTGCTGGCCAAGATGGGTCGAGCCGCCGGCATCGCGATTGTCGAAGCGGATCACGCGAAAGCCCTGCCCCGCGAGGGCGGCACAGAACGGCTCGGCCCAGCGGATCCTCTGAACGCCGAGACCGGCGACCAGCAGGATCGCCTCGCCATCCTGCGGGCCGAAGCTGTCGAAGGCGATGTCGAGACCGTTGGCTTTCACGAGGGGCATGGCGACGTCCGGGAGAGGGCCCGCCATTAATACCCGGACGAAATTATAGTCAATATTACCCGGATCAAATTTTCGGACCGGCCTGCCCCAGCACCATCGCCAGCGTATCGGCGACGCTGCGCTCGAGGGTGCCGCCCGGTCCTTCCGAGAGGGCCGGAAGCTCCAGCACGTCGCGCAGGATCCCGACGCCCATCAGCAGCGCCGCCGCCAGCGCCGCACGCTGGGTGGCGTTGGTGTCGAGATGCGCGCCCAGCGGCGTCACGAACTCCTCCATCACCGCCGTGCGCAGCACCGCCGCCGCCTTCGGGCTGGTCAGGGACCGGATCAGGATGTCCATGGGCCGGACGGTCGCGTCCGGCTCGTCTTCAGCCAGCAGATGGGCCGCCAGCATCCGGGCCGGGTCGGCACCGAGCGCGTCGAAAATCTTGTCCATCTGCACGGCGCACTTCAGCGCTTCGTGAAACAGCTGCTCCTTGGAGCCGAAGGCGCGGTGCACGTAGGCGACGTCCACGCCCGCGTCGGCGGCGATCTCGCGCAGTCCGGTCTCGTCGTAGGACTGCCGCGAGAAGCGCGCGACAGCCGCCGCCAGAATGCGCTCCCGCCCGGAGGCGGGCGCCGAGCTGTCACGGGTCTTGGTCATCACATCCGTCCTCATCCGGCCTCAAGGCGTAGGAGGTCGCGGGCATCTGGTCAACACCCGTTGACTTTCACCCGCGGCTCGCGCTACAGGGATAGCAGAACCGAGGGGCGCAAGGTTCCGGAGCGGAGATTTTCATGCCTGTGCACCGGCGCGCGCGCCCCGGACATGCGTCCCCTCGAGATGAGCCCCCAGGACATCGGTCCCTTGGAGATCCGCACCCTGGACACTTGCCACCCGATTGCGCCGCAGGGCGCGGCGGCGGCGCGGTGCGCCGGGTCTTGAACAGAACGGCCTGATTTCTCATGCAATTCCCGTATCGCGCGCCGGCGGCGAACACCGGAGCGGGCGTTCGTTCGCCTGCGCGACGGCCGATGGCCGCGCTGATCTGCATCTTCGCCCTCTCGGGCCTGCTCGCCGCCTGCGACGGACAGGGAACCCCGAAGGACGCGTCCCACCCGACACCCGAGGCAGGGCGGCCCGCGTTCGTGGTCCGGGCCACGGCCGTCGCGGTCACGAACCGCACCACCTCCGTCTCGCTGACGGGGGATGTCGAGGCCAAGGTGCTCACCCAGCTGTCCTTCCGGGTCGGCGGGCGGGTCACGGAACGCCTGGTGGACGTGGGCGCGCACGTCGCCGCCGGCGATCTGCTGGCGCGGATCGATCCCACCGAGCAGCAGGCCGAACTCGACGCCGCCACGGCCGCCGTCTCCGCCGCCGAATCCCGGCTGCGCGTCGCCAATGCCAATTTCCAGCGGCAGTCGACGCTGCTCGCCAAGGGCTACACCACCCGCGCCGCCTACGATCAGGCGACGGAGACGGCCGGCGCGGCGGAAAGCGCGCTGGAGACCGCGCGCGCCCAGCTGGGAACGGCGCGGGATGCGCTGGGCTACGCCGAGCTGCGGGCCCGCGCGGCCGGCGTCATCACCGCCCGCACCATCGAGGTGGGGCAGGTGGTGCAGCCCGCCCAGCCGGCGTTCACGCTGGCCGAGGACGACACGCGCGACGCGGTGTTCGACGTCTACGAGACCTTCTTCCACAACAGCGACACCGACCGCATCAGGGTCTCGCTCGTCTCCGATCCCAAGGTCGTCGCGGACGGGCGCGTGCGGGAAGTGTCGCCGGTCATCGATGCGACCACCGGCACCGTGCGGGTGAAGGTGGCCATCGACGCGCCGCCCGAAGCCATGCCCCTCGGCAGTCCGGTGACCGGAACCGTGATGTGGAAGGCGAAGCCGCGCATCGTCCTGCCCTGGAGCGCGCTGGCCTCCGATGGCGGAGACCCAGCGGTCTGGCGGATCGATCCGAAGACCCATGCGGTATCCCTCGCCAAGGTCGTCGTGGACGCCTTCGAGACCGGCTCCATCGTGATCTCCTCCGGCCTCGCGCCGGGCGACCTCGTGGTCGTGGACGGCGCCAAACGCCTCAGCACCGGCCAGACCGTCGACTACACACTGGAGAGCGGCTCGTGAGACATGCCCATCTGATGCTGGTGCTCGCCGCGACGGCCGCCCTCGCCGGCTGCGGCGAGCAAGCGGCCGCTCCCGCCGTTCCGCCGCGTCCGGTGCTGACGGCGGTGGTGCAGCCCATGTCCCGCGAGGTGCTCGAAGTGGCGGGCACCATCGAGCCGCAGGTGCAGACGGACCTCAGCTTCCGGGTGCTGGGGCGGCTGCTCGTGCGGTCGGTGAACGTGGGCGATGTGGTCGCGAAGGACCAGGTCGTCGCCGCCATCGACGACACCGCCCTGAAGCTCTCGGTGCGGTCCGCCCTCGCGGAGGTCGCCAACGCCCAGGCCCAGCTCACCAACGCCTCCGGCACGGAGGACCGCCAGCGGACCCTTCTGGAGACCGCGGCCACCAGCCGGGCGACGTTCGAGACCGCCGAGCAGGGCCGCTCGGCGGCCGAGGCGTCGCTGGCTCGCGCCCAGGCGAACCTCGTCAAGGCGCGCGAGCAGCTGGGCTACGCGCAGCTCAAGGCCGAGTTCGCCGGGGTCGTCACGGCGGTCGGCGCGGAGCTGGGACAGGTGGTTTCCCCCGGGCGCAGCGTCGTCACCATCGCGCGGCCCGACATCCGCGAGGCGGTGGTGGATATCGGCGAGGACTTCATCGGCGATATCAGGATCGGATCGCCGTTCCAGGTCAGCCTCCAGCTCGACGGGGCGCCCGTCGTGACCGGCCGGGTGCGGGAGATCGCGCCCCAGGCCGACAGCGTGACCCGCACCCGCCGCGTGCGCATCACCCTCGACCATCCGCCCGCGGTGTACCGGCTCGGCTCAACCGTCGCGGCGCGTCCCGCCGACACTCTTGCGGCCGACCTGTTGATTCCGGGCTCTGCGGTGTTCACCCGCGACGGCAAGTCCTTCGTCTGGTGCGTCGCGGCGGACGGCCGGACGGTGCACGCGCAGCAGGTCACCGTGTCCGCCGCCTCCGGCGACAAGGCGCGCGTGACCTCGGGATTGGCAGCAGGAACGCGCCTCGTGACAGCGGGCGTGCACAGCCTGTCCGAGGGCCAGAAGATCCGTCTAGAGCAGGATGTCCAGCCGTGAAGTCGTTCAACCTGTCCGACTGGGCGCTCGAGCATCGCTCGCTCGTCTGGTACTTCATGCTCGCCTTCGTCCTCGCGGGCTTCCTGTCCTACCTGCAGCTCGGCCGCGAGGAGGACCCCGCCTTCACCATCAAGACCATGGTGATCCAGGCGCAATGGCCCGGCGCCTCGGCTCAGGAGATGACGCGGCAGGTCACGGACCGCATCGAGAAGAAGCTCGAGGAGCTGGAGGCGCTGGACTACACCCGCAGCCTCACCGTGCCAGGCGAGACGACGATCTTCGTCAACCTGCGCGACACCACCAAGGCCCGCGATGTGGTGCCCACCTGGCTGCAGGTGCGCAACATGGTCAACGACATCCGCGGCACCTTCCCGCAGGGGGTGACGGGGCCGCAGTTCAACGACCGGTTCGGCGACGTCTACGGCAACATCTACGCCTTCACCAGTGACGGGCTGACCCAGCGCCAGCTGCGCGACCGGGTGGAGGAGGTGCGCGCGCAGGTGCTCACGGTGCCCAATGTGGGCCGCGTGGACATCATCGGTGCGCAGGACGAGGTGATCTTCCTCGAATTCTCCACCCGCAAGATGGCCGCCCTCGGCATCGACCAGCGCGCCGTCCTCACCTCGCTCCAGGCGCAGAACGCGCTGGTACCCTCCGGCGTGCTGCAGGCCGGGCCGGAACGCATCGCCGTGCGCGTCAACGGGCAATTCACCTCCGAGGAGAGCCTCAAGGCCATCAACCTCCGGATCAACGGCCGCTTCTTCCCCTTGACCGACGTCGCCACCATCCGGCGCGGCTATGTGGACCCGCCGCAGGCGCTGTTCCGCTTCAACGGCGAGCCGGCCATCGGCCTCGCCATCGGCATGAAGGCCGGCGCCAACCTGCTTGAGTTCGGCGAGGCGCTGAAGGCGGAGATGGCGCGCATCGAGGCCGACTTGCCGGTGGGCGTCGGCGTGCATCTCGTCTCCGACCAGCCGCAGATCGTGGAGGAGGCCGTGGGCGGCTTCACCCGCGCCCTGGTGGAGGCGGTGGTGATCGTGCTCGCCATCAGCTTCGTCAGCCTCGGGTTTCGGGCGGGGCTGGTGGTGGCGATCTCGATCCCGCTGGTGCTCGCCATCACCTTCATGGTGATGGCCTATTCCGGCATCTCGCTCCAGCGCATCTCGCTCGGCGCGCTCATCATCGCCCTCGGCCTCTTGGTGGACGACGCCATGATCGCGGTGGAGATGATGGTGGCGCGGCTGGAGGCCGGCGACACGCTCAGGAAGGCCGCCACCCACGTCTACACCTCGACGGCGTTCCCCATGCTGTCGGGCACGCTGGTGACGGTGGCCGGCTTCATCCCCATCGGCCTCAACAGCTCCAACGCCGGCGAATTCACCTTCACCCTGTTCGTCGTCATCGCCGTGTCGCTGCTGGTGTCGTGGCTGGTGGCGGTGCTGTTCACCCCGCTGCTCGGCGTCGCCATCCTGCCGAAGAGCCTGCCGCATCATCAGGAAGGCGGCGGCCGCTTCGCCCGTGCGTTCGCCTGGATCCTGAAGCGCGCCATGCTGTGGCGCTGGACCACCATCGGCGTGACACTGCTCGTCTTCATCCTCTCCATCGCCGGCATGGGCCTCGTCCAGCAGCAGTTCTTCCCGTCGTCCGACCGCCGCGAGCTGATCGTCGACTGGAACCTGCCGCAGAACGCCTCCATCGCCGAGACCAACGCCCAGATGGCGCGCTTCGAGCAGGAGGCGCTGAAGGGCAATCCCGACATCGACCACTGGTCCACCTATGTGGGCACGGGCGCCCCGCGCTTCGTGCTGCCGGTGGACGTGCAGCCGGCGGACGTGGCGTTCGGCCAGACCATCATCGTCACCAAGGGGCTGGAGGAGCGCGACCGGCTGAGGGGGCAGTTCCAGGCCTATCTCGACAAGACCATGCCGGGCACCGACGCCTTCGTGCACTTCCTCGACATCGGCCCGCCGGTCGGCCGCCCGGTGCAGTATCGGGTGAGCGGGCCGGACATCCAGAAGGTGCGCACCATCGCCCTCGACTTCGCCAGCGTCATGCGCAGCAATCCGCACCTCGGCAATGTGGTGTTCGACTGGATGGAGCCCGCCCGCGTCATCAAGGTGGACGTGCTCCAGGACAAGGCGCGCCAGCTGGGCGTGACCTCCGAGGACATCGCCGGCGCGCTCAACGGCGTGCTGGACGGCACGGCCATCACCCAGGTGCGGGACGACATCTATCTCGTGACCGTGCTCGGCCGCGCCAATGCGCAGGAGCGCCAGTCCATCGAGACCCTGCGCGACCTTCAGCTGCCCGGCTCGGGCGGGCGCTCCGTGCCCCTCGCGGCGGTGGCGACCCTGCGCTACGAGATCGAGCAGCCCACCATCTGGCGGCGCTCGCGGCTGCCGACCATCACGGCGAAGGCCGGCATCATCGATGCGGTCCAGCCGAACACGGTGGTGGAGCAGCTCACGCCCGCCGTCGCGGCCTTCAACACGAAGCTGCCGCCCGGCTATAGTGTCGTCATCGGCGGCGCGGTGGAGGAGAGCCAGAAGAGCCAGGCCCCCATCCTCGCGGTGATGCCGCTGATGCTGTTCATCATGGCCACCATCCTGATGATCCAGCTCCAGAGCTTCCAGCGGCTGGTGCTGGTGTTCGCCGTGGCCCCGCTGGCGCTCATCGGCGTGGTCGCCGCGCTGGTGCCGAGCGGCGCGCCGCTGGGCTTCGTCGCCATCCTCGGCGTGCTGGCGCTCATCGGCATCCTCATCCGTAACTCGGTGATCCTGATCGTCCAGATCGAGCATCTGCGGGCCGAGGGCCACCCGCCGTGGGAGGCGGTGCGGGAGGCGACGGAGCACCGCATGCGGCCCATCATGCTCACGGCGGCGGCGGCGAGCCTCGGCCTCATTCCCATCGCCCGCGAGGTGTTCTGGGGGCCCATGGCCTACGCCATGATGGGCGGCATCATCGTGGGAACGGTGCTGACGCTCCTGTTCCTGCCGGCGCTCTATGTGGCCTGGTTCCGCATTCCCGCACCGAAGGCCGGGGATGGCTCGCAAGACCCCGACGCGACCGGCGCGCACACCGGGTGAGCCGGGGGGCGGCGCATCATCGGGCCACCGGACCGGCCGGCCCGATGCGTTGCCCCGAACCCGGATCGAACAGGTGCAGCCGCTGCGCCGGGCAATGGAAATCGAGGCGGGACCCCAGCGCGAAACTCGCCGGCAGCGTGCGCACCGAGAATGCGGCGCCGGTGTCGAGGCGCCCCACCAGAAGCACCTCGGCGCCCATCGGCTCCACCGTGTCCGGGGTGAAGCGCAGGACCAGCCCGTCGCCGTCGGGGTGCCCGCCCGCCACATCCTCGGGCCGGATGCCCACGAGCACCGGCCGTCCGTGCCCCGTGTCGCCAGTCTCCAGTCGCACCCGGCCATTGGCGTCGAGCCATCCGGGAAGCAGGTTCATGGGCGGATCGCCGATCAGCTCCGCCACGGCGGTGTCGGCCGGGCGGGCGTAGATCTCCATGGGCGGTCCGAGCTGCGCCGGACGGCCCTCGTTCAGCACCAGAATGCGATCGCCGAGGCTCATCGCCTCATGCTGGTCGTGGGTCACATAGAGGCTGGTGACGCCAAGGCGGCGTTGCAGGCGCTTGATCTCGGCGCGCATGGAGGTGCGCAGCCGCGCGTCGAGGCTGGACAGGGGCTCGTCGAACAGGAACAGGCGCGGCTTGCGCACCACCGCCCGGCCGATGGCGACGCGCTGGCGCTGGCCGCCGGACAGCTCGCGCGGCTTGCGGCCCAGCAGCGGCGAAATGTGCAGCATCTGGGCGGCCTCCTCGACGCGCGCGGCGATCTCGGCGCGCGGCAGGCGGCGCACCTTCAGCCCATAGGCCATGTTGTCGAACACGCTCATGTGCGGATAGAGCGCATAGTGCTGGAACACCATGGCGATGTCCCGCGCGGCGGGATCGCGCGCGGTGATGTCCTCGCCATCCAGCATGATCCGGCCGGAACTCGGCTGCTCCAGACCGGCGACGAGCCGCAGAAGCGTGGACTTGCCGCAGCCCGACGCCCCGACGACCACCACCATTTCGCCCGGCGCCACATCGAGGTCGATGCCCCGCAGCACCTCGGTGCGGCCGAAGCTCTTGCGCACCTGATCGAGGACCAGCCCGGCCATCAGCGTTCGCTCTCCGTAAGGCCCTTCACGAACCATCTGAGCATGGCCAGAACCACCAGCGTGGGCGGCAGCATGGCGAGGATGGCGGTCGCCATCACCTCGTTCCAGGCGGTGCGGGATTCCGGGCCGATCATGCGCACGATCCCCACCGTGATGGTGTCGAGCCGCGGGTCGGTGGCCACCACCAGCGGCCACAGATACTGGTTCCAGCCGTAGACGAACAGGATGACGAACAGCGCCGCCATGTTGGTGCGCGACAGCGGGATCAGCACGTCCCGGAGAAACCGCCAGGGACCGGCCCCGTCCATGCGGGCGGCCTCCACCAACTCGTCGGGCACCAGCACGAAAGCCTGCCGGAACAGCAGGGTCGCCGTCGCCGAGGCGGTGAGCGGCAGGACGAGGCCGGCGAAAGTGTTCACCATGCCGAAATCCGCCACCACCGCGAAGGTGGGGATGATGCGCACCTCCACCGGCAGCATGAGGGTGACGAACAGCAGCCAGGAGCACAGCATGCGGCCGGGAAAGCGGAAGAAGGCCACCGCATAGGCCGAGAGCAGCGAGACGGCGATCTTGCCGGCGGCGATGGCGAGCGCCATGGCGAAGGAAAGGGCCAGCATGCGCCACACGGGCACCCCGCCGGGCGCGGGCGAAAGCAGGCGCGGGTAGATCGCGAGGCCTTCGAGGCGCGGCAGGAGGCCGATATCGCCCCGGTTGATGGCGCCGCTGTCCAGCGTCGATCCCACGAACACCAGCCAGATGGGCAACAGGAACAGGGCCGTGCCCATGAGCAGCACCGCGTGGGCCAAGAGATGTCCCCGCATCGGGGAGCGCAGGGCCGGCGCCTTCATCGTTCGCCCCGCCGCCTGAGGAAATGGAACTGCAGCGCCGTCAGCCCCATGACGAGGGCCATCAGCACCACCGACTGGGCGGCGGAAGCCCCGAGGTCCAGATTGACCACACCGTCGCGATAGACCTTCACCATCAGGGTCTGCGTCGCCCGGCCCGGTCCGCCCTGCGTCAGGGCCTCGATGGTGCCGAAGGTCTCGAAGGCGGAATAGACGAGGTTCACCACCACCAGGAATGCGAGCGTCGGTGCGAGCATGGGCAGGAGGATGGTGCGGAACCGCCGCCAGCCACGCGCCCCGTCCATCCGCGCGGCATCGATGATGGTGCGCGGGATGGATTGGAGGCCCGCGAGGACGAAGATGAAATTGTAGCTCACCTGCCGCCACGCGGAGGCGCCGACCACGGCGATCATGGCCTGCGTGTCGTTCAGCTTGTAGTTCCAGGCGATGCCGAGATGCTTCAGGAGGCCGGCGACGCCGCCGATCTGCGGATGGAGCAGCAGCGCCCAGATCACGCCCGCGGCCGCCGGCGCGACCGCATAGGGCCAGACCAGCGCCGCCCGGTAGGCGCCCCGCCCGCGGATGTCCGCGTCGGCGAACACCGCCAGCAGGACCGCGAGGCCGAGCGCCAGCCCCGTCACCGCCCCGCAGAACACCAATGTGCGCCCGATGGCGGCGAGATAGAGCGGATCGGTGAAGAGCGCGGTGAAATTGTCGAGGCCCGCGAAGGTCTCGCTGAGGCCGAACGGATCGGCGCGCATGACGCTCGCGCGCACCGCCACCGCCGTCGGCCACAGGAACAGCAACACGGTCAGCGCCATCTGCGGCACCAGCAGCAGCGCGGGCGTCGTCCAGCCCGGAAAGATCGTTCGCCGCTCCATGTCCGGGCCGTGCTCCGCAGGACCTATCTGGATACGGACTTCTCGAACTCGCGCAACACCTTGTTGCCGCGTGCCACGGCCGTGTCGAGGGCGGCGCCGGCGTCCTGCTTGCCCTGCAGGGCCGTCTCGAACTCTTCCTCGACGATGGCCCGGATCTCGGTCAGCCGCCCGAGGCGCAAGCCCTTGGAATTGACCGTGACCTCGCCGCGGTTGAGCTGGCGGATGGGGATGTCCGCGCCCGGATTGCGGGCATAGTAGCCCTGGGCAAGCGAGAGGCCCGCGCCGCCCAGCGTGACCGGGACATAACCCGTGCGCTGGTGCCAGGACGCATCGGTGTCCGGCCGGGCGAGGAAGGCGAGGAAGCTGGCGACGGCCTTGTATTCCGCCGCCGACCGGTCGGGCGCCGTCATGGTCCACAGGCTCGCGCCGCCGATGATCGAATTGTTCGGTGTGGCCCGCACCGCCGGGTCATAGGGCAGTTGCGCCGCCATGGGGCGGAAGCGGGCGTCGCGCACCACGGCAGCGCGGATCCCGGACGAGTTGAAGGAGATGCCCGTGTCGCCGGCCGGGTAGAGGCTGTCGCCGGCGGCGCCGCGGCCGGCATAGGTGAAGGTGCCCGCCTTCGCCATTTCCAGAAGGCGGGTGATGTGGCTGCGCATGGGCGGGGAATTGAACACCAGCTCGGCGTCGAGCCCCTCGAAGCCGTTGGCCTTGGTGGCGAAGGGCACATCATGGATGGCGCCGAAGCATTCCAGATGCACCCAGGTCGGCCACGCGGTGGTCATGCCCACCTTGGCGCCGCCCTTGGACCGCAGCGCCTCGGCCGCCGTCACCACCTGCTCCCAGGTCTCCGGCGGCCGCTCGGGATCAAGGCCGGCGCGCTCGAACAGGTCCTTGTTGCACCACATGATGGGCGTCGACGAATTGAACGGCATGGAGGCCATGCGGCCATCCGGCAGGCTGTAGTAGCTGCGCACGGCCGGCATGTAGATGGCCGGATCGAGCCGGACGCCGGTCTCGTCGGCGAGCTGCCACACCTGCTTCACCGCCGCGCCGGCGGCCAGCATGGAGCCGGTGCCGACCTCGTACATCTGGACCAGATGCGGCGCCTTGCCGGCACGAAAGGCGGCGATGGCCGCGGTCATGGTCTCGGGATAGGTGCCCTTGAACACCGGTTCCACCACCACCGCCTTCTGGACGGCGTTGAAGGCGTCGCAGAGCCGCTTCAGTTCGTCGCCGAGGGGGCCGGCCATGGCGTGCCAGAACGTGATCTGGACCGGTGCGCCTTGCGCAAGGGCGAGGCCCGGCACCAGCGCGAGGCCGGCAGAAGCGGCGGTTCCGGCGAGCAGTTCGCGGCGATTCATCGACACCTCCTGGACGCGGACGGGCGCAAGCGCGGCTCGGCGCGGTTCAATTGTGGAGAAAGGCGCGCGACCTTGCCAAGGGGGGATGACGCCCGCGTGACCTTCCGGCGAAGCAGCCATCCTCAGACGGCATGCTGTACCTCCGTGCAGTTCCGCCCCGAGCTTTTGGCCCTGTAGAGGGCCTCGTCGGCGATGCGGATCAGCCCGGCCATGCTGGCCCCCTGCGGGGCCCGCGCGATGCAGAGGCCGATGCTGACGGTCACCGCGTCGAGGCCCGGCGCCACCGCCGACCACGGCTCCCGCTTGAGATCGTTGTGGATGCGCTCGCAAAGCGCCTGCCCCTGCCCTCCGGAGGCATTGGGAAGCAGAAGCACGAACTCTTCCCCGCCATAGCGGGCCGCCAGCCCGGCTCCGGGCGGGAGATTGGCCTTGATGACCATCGCCACCCGCTTGAGACATTCGTCCCCGGCGAGATGCCCGAAAGTGTCGTTGACCGCCTTGAAGCGATCGATATCCACCATCGCCAGGCACAGCCCCAGCCGCTCGCGTCCCGCCCGGTGCCATTCCTCATCGAAGATGGCCTCGAAGCGGCGCCGGTTCGCAAGGCCGGTCAACGGATCGCTGCCGGCGATGAGCGCCAGCTCCTCGTGCGCCCGCTTGAGCGCCCGCTCCGCGAGCACCCTTTCGCGGGCGTCGCGCAGCGAGCAGATGAAGGCGATGTCGGCTCCGTCGAGCGTCGTCTCCTGAACCGCTCCGATGGAGGCTTCCATCCACACCCAGTCGTCATGGCGGGCACGCACCCGGCACACGAAAGCGGCGCTGCGGCCAAGACCGCTTCCCTCGCCGGCGCAGAGCGCCGCCAGGAACATGGGCTGCTCATCGGGGTGGAGGAAATCGATCACGTCGCGATCGAGCATCTCCGAAGGCCCCCACCCGAGAATGCGGCTGCAGGCCGGCGACATGAAGCGGATCGTCCGGTCACCGGAGATCGCGGCGATCACGTCGGTCGAGTTCTCCGCCAGCAGGCGATAGCGCCGCTCCCCCTCCCACGCCCGGCGTTCCGCCACCAGCAGGTCCGCCTGCTGGCGCTTGAGGAGGGAAATGTCCGAATGGGTGAAATACCCGATGCCGTCGCTGGTGCGACGGGCGATGACACGGCGCCATTGATCGCGCGGCAGCTCGATCTCGAACGGCGATCCGGCGAAGCGCATGTTGTCGAGAAGCCCGGGCTCCAGCTGCTCGTCGGGCCGGCCGGCCGCCGCCCAGGCCCGGCGGACCACGGCGGCGAACGGCTGGCCGACCACGGTCTCGCTCGGACGCACGCCATAGAGCCGGCGGAATTCGTCGTTGGCGGCGATGATGAGGTCGTTCTGGTCGAGCACCATGGCCCCGTCGGGAATATGGTCGAGCAGGTCGATGGAGAAGCCGCGCTGCGCGTCGCTCCGTTCGGCCTCTGCCGGCTCCTGCACGAGCGCCTGCCAGATGCGGACGCGGTTACCATCGGAGTCCGTCAAGGCATTCACGCGCAGGCGCCGGCCGCGATGGTCGAAGACGAAGGCGCGCGATTGCGTCCGATGCCGCAGGACCCCGTCGCGGATGTAGCGCTCGATGTTGGCCAGCTCCGAAGCATCGAGCCGGGCGGCGTAGAAGCGCCGGAGGTTCGCCTCATAGGGCTCGCCCACATGGACGTGGCCGTCATGCTCCGGAAAAAACTTCAGGAATGTGTTGTTCCACAACAGGCAGCGGTCGTCCGCATCGAAGAGGCACAGCCCCATGTCCATGCCGTCGAGCAGGTCGGCGAAGAAATCATAATGCCGGCCGGTCACCGCAACACTCCGCTGGAGCTCATGACGGATCGAGCCGCCCCTGAGCTTCGACGCGAATCTTTTCCTCCGCGCAATCACCTTAAAGGGAAAGATCGAAATCGCCTATGGTCAGCCATGCGGGGCTCCGGCGGTGCGGAATGACAAGTCTAAGCTTGCTGATTACCCCTCATGATACCGCCAGCAGGAATCGGGAAAAGGGCGCGGCCGCCGGATGGCGGGAGGTCGTCACGCCGGGATCTTCACGCTCCCCTGCGGGGAGGAGCGCCGGCGGGCCGCGCCAGTTGCCCACCATCCATCGGAGGATTGCCCGGCGTGGTCGCGCCATCGCCTAGCTGGTGGGATTCCGTTGAAAACCGAACAGGCGCCCGGCAGGGGCCAGAGGCCCGCGTCATTTCACGCGATCGAGCTCCAGATGCGGCACGAACTGCCGGCCGGAGGCATCGGTGATGGGCGCCGCCCTGACCTTCAGGTGGTCCCCGTCGAGCGCCTCGATGGTGCGCAGCAGGGTCTGGCCCTGCCATTGGGGAAAGGTCGATTGCCAGACCGCGGTGGAGAAGGTGTGCGCCACTTCGTCGACGCTGTAGGCGCCGGCATAGGCCATGGCAGGCCCCACCGGCTCGGAGGGCACGCCGCCGGCCCGTGCCGTCCGGTCCCGGCCGACGATGATGGCGCTGAACTGGCCGCCGGGCGTGAAGACGACGAGGCCCTGCGCCCCCGGCCCCCAGGTGTCGCGCCGCGACCCGTCGGTGAACGCGTCGTACACGCTCACGATCTTCCACGCGCCCACGAGCCGGGCGCCGAGCGTATCCGCGGCCAGGGCCGCGCCGGCGTTGCACGCAGCGAGCGCCACAACGACAGCGGGAATGAAGGTCCTCATGCGCATGGCTATTCTCCAGTCTTTCGGGGCAATCAGGGCTTCAGGGACGCCGCATAGGCGGCAAGCGCCACCATTTCCGGCTCGCTCATCTCTTCGGTGTTCGCGCGCATGGGCGCGGCCAAGGGGCCGTTGCGAAGGCCGTGCTTGAACTCGTAGAGCTGGCGCACGAGATAGGACGGCGAGCGGCCGGCGAGCGGCGGGATGTCGCCGATGCCCTTCAGTCCCTCGCCATGGCAGGCGACGCAGGCCGGGATGCGCGCGCCGAGCCCCTCATTCGCGATGCGCTCGCCCAGCGCGACGCTGCCGCGCGGGACATAGGCGGTGAAGGTCACGTGGTAATCGCGGTTGACGAAATTCTCCTCGTCGTCCGGCATCTCGATGATGCGGCCGGAGAGCGGCTCGGATGTCCCGTCCTTTTTCGGCGTGTAGTACCAGGAGGGGACAGTGTTCGCGGGAACCGTGTCGGTCTCCACCACATGGATGCGCGGCGGCAGCTTCAGCGCGGCGTAATAGGTGACGGCCTCGGCGATCTCCTGCTCGCTCAGGCTCCTGAGGGCGGCGATCATGCGGAAGACGTGGGTTCGCGCCTTGACCCCGGTGGAGCGGGCGCCGCTGCGGAAGTCATCGATCTGCCGCAGCATGTAGTCGGCCGGCAGGCCTGCGAGGCTCGCATTCTCCGGCCCGCCGACGCCCTCGGGCCGGTGGCATACGCCGCAGGGCCGGGTATCGGGGTGGCGCCCCTCCGCCACCACGGCGGGCATGGGCGGATGGGCGTCGGGAAACCAGTCGCGGGCCACGAAGAGGTCGCGGATCTCGGTCAGCGTATAGCCCCGGCTGCTGCCCGGCACATGGCGCACCGTGCCGTCGTCCTTGGGCGGCACAGTGTCCGGCGGTGCGATGGGATAGGCCCAGACGGGCGGCGCCTCGTCGGCCCCGGCGGCCGAGGCGAGGAGGCAGGCTGCGGCGACGATAACGCCCCGCGCCAGCCGGCACGGAAAAAACATCTGCGGCCCCGATGAGTGCGAGATCGGCAGCCACCCCCTGATGCGGCGCCGCGCAGATTATTATCGGGGCCGTGGGCGTGATGGACGGCAAAGTTTGCGTCTATTGACGGGCGGATGCGTCCGCCCGGCACGCACGATCACGCCTGCTTCACCCATACCCTATCGGCAGGTTCCGCCGGGGCGCATGGCTGCGGGGCCAGCTCAGCCGAGGCGCGCAGAAAGGCGATGTCGCGCAGCCGGGCGCCGACGCCGTGGCCGATGGCGTCGCTGCGCCAGAGCCGGGGCAGGATCTCCACCGCCCGCCCGCCGCGGCCGTGCAGGCGGATGAACCTGGCCGCCTCCGCATCCTGCATCACCCCGCGCACGTGGGAGCGCGAAAGGCCGAAGCGATGGGCCACGTCGCCGAAGACGAACGGACACTCCCGGCCATCGGGGGAGGACAAGGCGGCCTCGAAGAGGGCCTCCAGCACCATGAGCCCGCCGGGCCGGCTGAAGAACAGGAGGAAATCCGTCTGCTCGCAGAGCAGGCGCGCACCTTCGGGCAGCAAGGCGAGGGACTGGCGCCGGATGGCGGCGTGGACCGCCGGGTCCCGGTTCCGCACGCCGGCATAGCCGTTCCTGGGGCACAGGGTGTCGAGGATGATGTAGTCCGTGGCCATCCACTCCCGGTCGTGGGCCAGCATCCTGTCCGTGAGGCGGAGCAGCTTCACCCGGCGATCCCGCGGGGCGTGGCTGATCTCCACGAAGCCCACCGCCTGCATCCGCTCGATGAGGTGGTCCACATGGCGCGGGCTCGTCATGCCGAAGGCGGCCATCTGCTGCTTCAGCCGCCCCACCGAGAACCAGGTCTCCCGCCGGTCCCCATCGTGATTGGCGTTGAGGATCACCGAGAGCGTGAACAGGAGGTAGCGGCTGGAATCCGTCAGCAGGCGGATTAGGAACGGGTTGCGGTCGAACAGAGCGAGGAAGCTGTCGCAATAGAGCTTCCGCGCCCGCAGATAATCGGGATGATCGGCGACCTCCTCCACCGTCACCGGCACCCGCCCCAGCATTTCCATACCGCCGCCCTGCAACATGACGCCCCCGACGCAACCGTGACGCAGCGACAACCGCAATTCGACTGCGCGGAAACGTGAGGAGGGCAGCGGCGGCATCGCGAAAACAGGCGACTATACCATTGCGAACCATCATCCGCAGCGCGGAGCGCAGGCCGATTACCTGCCGCAACGGCATCGCCGATGGCGCCGCGACGAGAGGGAGCTTGAGCGTCTCCGTGTTGCCTTCGCCTTCCCGCGCATGTACGCCCCCGCCACGCCGCGCCACATGCATCACGCGGTGGGGGTCGCGGCCCGGCGACGACATCGGGCGGGCCGCAACAGGGGGAGAGCGGGCATGAGCGAGCGGAATCCGAAGGCCGAGGGGACCGCCAGCCGGGCCGCGGCGCTGAAGGGGATGGCCATCCGGCAGGCCCGCAGCTTCGTGGTGTTATTCCTGTATCTGTGGGTTCTGCTCGGCCTCTTCGTGCTCAATCAGGCGCTGGTGGAGCGCGCCCACGGCGATACCGTCACCTTCCAGGGCTTCGCCTTCCTCAACGCGCTGGTGCTCGCCAAGGTGATGCTGGTGATCGAGGAGCTGGAGGTCGCCCGCTGGCTCAGGGGCCGGCCGCTCATCCTCGTCATCTTCTACGAGGCGGCGATCTGCACGCTGTTCTTTCTCGTCTTCCACGTCATCGAACGGTCGGTGATCGCCAAGTTCAGCGGCCATGCCATCACCGCCAGCGAGATCGAGATCGGTGGCGGCGGGCTGGTGGGCGCGCTGATCGTGTCCGTCATCCTGTTCGTGTCGCTGCTGCCCTTCTTCGCCTTCAAGAACGTCACGCGGGCCATCGGCGCGGACCGGATGCGGCACATCCTGTTCAGCCGCCACGCCGCCGCCGACTGAGGTGGCGGGCGCCGCCTAGCTGTGCGAGCGCTCCACGCTGCTGAGGGTCGCCGCCACGTCCTGGTCGAGGTTCGCCTTCAGGAAGTGCTCGGTCTCGGGCAGGATGAGGTGGAAGTCGGTCAAATTCTCCACCGCGATCCTCAAGGGCCCCGCCTCCACCTCCAGCACGTGGCCGCCCTGGCTGCGGTCGTCGGAGAGGAAGTGGAAGTGGTAGCCTTCCACGCTGAACTCGGCGGAATAAGCCGGCGACCAGATGCCCACCAGGGTGCCATCCACATCCTCGAAGGTGAATTCGCTCTGGGTCTTCGCCGCATCGGCCAGCAGCGTGCCGGGCTTGGGCGGGCATACGGCGCGGGCCTTCACGCGCTTGAAGCGCCCGTCGAGCCGCACGGCGTGGAAGATGTTGTTGGAGGAGCGGAAGCAGTCGCAGGCGGCGCCGAGGCCGTCGAAGCTGGTGACGCCCTCCGTCTCCCCCACCTGATCAGCGGAAAAGCGCGTCACCACGGCGAAGGGCGAGCCCGCCTCCGCCGGCGCCTCATGCACCTCGCCGCCGGCCCGCGCCTGGAAGGCCTTGCCGTCCAGCACCACCATCTCACCGTCGAGCCCCGCGAAGGTGCCGAGGCCGAAGTCGCCATGCTCCAGGAGCGCGCCGACGCTGACCTCCCGGTCGTAGACCCCCGCAACCAGCGCGCCTGATGTGGAGATCTGGAACACCGTGTGCACCTCGGCCTTCAGGTGGTCGGCGAGGATGGCGCGGATATGCGCGCCGAGGTCCTTGCCCGACCGGGCCGCCTCCTGTTCCAGCGCGGTCTTGAGGGAGAGCGGAAGATCGATCTCGATGCGGGGCATGGGTCCGTCTCTCCGGCCGTCTCAGAGGCAACCGCCCTCCAAGAGCAGATTCAGGAGGCCGAGGCAAACGCCGGCGCGCCGGCGGAACGCCAGCTCGGGCGGGGCCATTCTTGATTCGGCGGGCGGGCGAACCCATACTGGCGGCATTGCCATCGCCAGCGGATTTTTGCCATGCCTTTGAAGGAAGAGGATATTCAGCCCGGCAAGTGCTACAAGACGAAGGGCCTCGACAATTACAAGGTCATCTCCATGACCCGGGGCATCGTCACCTACCAGACCTGGACCTCGCCTTTGCGCATCAACGTGGGCGTGAAGCAGTTCGCCGATGCGGTCTACAAGGAAGTGCCCTGTCCGAAATAGCGCGGCCGCTGGGTTCGGATGACGCATCCGTCAGGAATGTTGCATTGCGGCATCGACGCGGCACGTCGGTAGAGGTATAGCTGGGAAACGCCCTGTGAGAACGTTTCCCGTGCTGTCCGCCGTCATCGCAACGCACAATTCCGAGCGCCGGCTCGTCCCGGTGCTGTCCGCGCTCGTGCAGGGCGTGACGGCCGGCGTGCTGAGCGACGTGACGCTGGCGGATTCCGGCTCCACCGACGGCACGGCCACCATCGCCGATGCCGCCGGCTGCAATTTCTTCAAGGGCGCGCAGGATCTCGGCCTCCGGCTGAAGCAGGGCGCGGCGCAGGGCCGGGGCTCCTGGCTTCTCTTCCTCACCGACGGCTCCATGCTGGAGGAAGGCTGGCCGCGCGAGGTGCTGGCCTTCATCGAAACCGCCCAGCGGCGCGGACAGGCGGACCGGCTCGCCGCCACCTTCCGCCTCGCCGTGGATGGCTACGGCCTGCGTCCCCGTCTCGGAGAAGCCATGGCCGCCGCCCGCCTCGCCGTCATCGGCCTGCCGGCGCCGGGACAGGGCCTGCTGATCTCCCGCCGCTACTACGACAGGCTCGGCGGCCATCCCCAGGGGTCCAAGGCCGAGCGCCGCCTCGTCGCCCGCATCGGCCGCCGCCACATCCACGTGCTGCGCCCCCGCGTGCTGCTGCCGGAGACCGGCAAGGCACCCGAGATTATCCCGGCCTGATCTCACTCCAGGAAGCTGAAGCCCATGGTTCGGGCGTGATAGTGCAGCCCGCCATCCTGCACGATGAGGAACAGCGCGCGTTCGCTGCCATCATTGTGGTGCGAGTGGGGGGCGCCGGGCGGCGTCACCAGCGTCGCCCATTGGCGCCACGGGCAGCGGGCGCCGTCCACCATGGAGTGGCAGGTCTCGCCCTGGAGCACGAGGGTGATGGCTGCCGAATTGTGCCGGTGTGCCCGCTGGTGCTCGCCGGGCGGCAGCGTGTTCAGCGACAAGGTGAGGCTCGGCAGGATATTGCGCGCCGCCGCCTGCGGCTCCGACGAGAAGATGAGGGCGATGCCTGAGGTCTGATTGTTCTGGGCGTGGTCGTAGATGATGTCGACCTGCCGGGCGATCTCCGCGGCCGGATAATGCACCACCGCCACGGGGCGGCGCGCCTCGTCCGGCGGCAGGTCGCCATTGAGGGCGAGCTGCGGCTCGTTGGAGACCACCCACAGCACGAGCTTTTCCGTCCCGGCGGTGATGCGCGCGGGCGAGCCCGGCAGCAGGAACACGTCGCCTGGCGCAACCGCAAGGCTCTCGCCGAGGCAGTCCACCTGCCCCCGCCCCGCGATCACGTACCAGATGGAGCCGGTGGCCCTGAGGTCGACGGTGAAGCGCGCGCCCGCCGCCACCACCGCATAGCGCGCCAGCATCAGCGGCGTGGTGGCGGGGAAGACGCAGGCCAGCGCGTCCGACTGGTCGCATGGGATGAAGCCGGTGGTCGCGCCATCCGCCAGCGCGCGCGCCGGCTCGTCGGTGAACAGGCGGCTCGGCACCGGCGGCAGCTTGATGTTGAAGGCGTTGCCGGAATTGAAGTAGCGCGCCCGCGCCTCGGCCGGGCTGTTGGGCGCGGCGGGCATCTGGGCCGGCAGATCGGCCATATCGGGTTTTTCACGCACGGCGGCTTGCTGGCTCATGATGCGGTCTCCTCGGAAACCAGCGCACCCAGCACGTCGGCCAGCACCTGCGTGCCGGCGGCGATGTGGGCGGGCTCGGCGAATTCATGCTCGGCGTGGGACACGCCATCGCGGCAGGGAATGAAGATCATGGCGCTGGGGCACACCTTGGCGAGGTGGCGCGCGTCGTGCCCGGCCGCCGAAAGGATGGGCATGGCGGGAATGGCGTGGCGCTCCGCCGCCGCCGTGATCTTCGCCATCAGGCCGGCATCGAAGTCGTTGGGCGGGGCATCGACGAGGCGCGTCAAAGTGAGGCCGCAGGGCGCCGCCTCCTCCGCGCAGATGGCCTCGAAGCGCGCGCCGAGCAGGTCCAGCGCCGCGCCGTCGGGATGGCGCAGGTCCACGCGGAAGGTCACGCGGGCGGGCACCACGGAGGGGGCGTTGGGCTCCATGACCAGCCGGCCGATGGTGAACATCACCTGATCGTCGTGGCCGCCGACCTCGGGATAGAGCCGGTGCGCCATGCGGGCGAAGGCGGCAAGCGCATCGCGCCGCTCGGCCATGGCCAGCGTGCCGGCATGGCCGGGGGCGCCTTCGATGACGGCGTCCCACGTCTTCTTGCCCTGGATGCCGGTGACGACGCCCACCACCTTGCCTTGCGCTTCCAGCACTGGCCCCTGCTCGATGTGCAGTTCCAGATAGGTGGCGACGGGAAAGCCGAGGGGCCGGCGCGGCAGATCGGGGAAGGCGGCGTGCACCGCATCGAGCGCGGTTGCGACGCTGACGCCCTCCGCATCCGTCACGGCGCGGATGTCGGCGAGGGAGCGCGCGCCGGCGAAGGCTTCCGAACCCATCATGCCGGGGGCGAAGCGGGAGCCTTCCTCATTCATCCAGGCGACGACGGTGAGGTCACGGCGGGGCTTTACCCCCGCGCGCTTTAGCGTCACCACCGCTTCCAGCGCCGCCATCACGCCGGCCGCGCCGTCATACTTGCCGCCGGTGGGCTGGGTGTCGATATGGCTGCCGGCGAGGATGGGCGCGAGCGTCCGGTCAGTGCCCGGCCAGGTGAGGAAGAGGCTGCCGGCATCGTCGCACGCCGCCTCCAGTCCTTCCTCCCCGGCCCATGTCAGGATGAGCCGCCACGCTTCGATCTCGCCCTGCGTGAGCGCCTGCCGGTCCACCCCGCCCTTGGGCAGCGCGCCGATCTCGGCGAGCCCCATCAGACGAGACATGAGGCGGTCGGGGGAGATGGATGGTGTCGTCATGCCATGCCTCGTGTCCCGGCCGACTGGAGCGGAGCGCAAGGAGAGCCGGGGCCCAGCGCAAGAACGTGCCGAAGGCGCGACACCCCTGCCGCCGCAGGGGTCTTGACCGCTGCGCGGACGTCTCTCCTGGGTCCCGGCTCGGCGCTCCGGCTATGCCGTCGCTGGTCCGGGAGGCGTGTGCACGCACCGTCCATCATCCCCTCACGCGGTGCGCATGATCTGGCCGGGGATGGCGCGCGGGTCGCGCGGCAGCCATTTGCCGGCTTCCACCTGCGCGATGAACTCGGCAAGCTGGGCGTTGAACAGCGCCGGCTCCTCGAGATTCAGCGTGTGCCCGGCCTTGGGGAAAACGCTGAGGCCGCAAGCGGGGATCATCTTCTTGAGATAGATGCCCGGCTGGAGGCAGTGGTCGTCCTCGTCGCCCACCATGACGAGGGTGGGCACCATCATCGTCTTCAGCCCCTCTTCCAGATCCCAGAAGGAGGGTCGGCGCGCCTGCACGCCGCGCATGGTCAGCGCCGCGCCGATGTCCGAATGGGTGGCGAGGCGGTCGGCGAACTCGCGCCAGCCGCGCGGGTCCTTCACCTCGAACTGCACGCGGCTCGCGCCCAGCGCGTAGATCTTGGAGAATTCCTTCGCGCCCAGCTTCTCGAAGTTTTCCGCGACCGCGAGGGAGACGCCGCGGAAATATTCCTCATGCGCCTTCTCGCAGCCATAGCCTGCACCAGCGACGGTGAGGGAGAGGGCGCGCTCGGGCGTGCGCAGGCCGAAATGCACGGTGCAGAAGCCGCCCATGGAGAGGCCGACGATGTGCGCCTTCTCGATGCTGAGGCCGTCCAGCACCGCCACGGCGTCATCCGCCGCAATGGCCTGCGAATAGGCCTCCACATCGGTGGGGATGTCGGAGGGGGCATAGCCGCGCGCGGCGTAGGTGATGCAGCGGTGGCGGCGGGCGAAGAACCGCATCTGCGGCTCCCAGCTCATGTGATTGCCGCCGAATTCGTGGATGAAGAGGATGGGCGTGCCCTGCCCCGCCTCCTCCACATGGAGCTTCACGCCGTCCTTGGCTGAAATTTTGTGGGTCGCGGTGAGGTCTGCGTAGGTCATGGCAATGGTCCCTTGAGGGGAATAGTCAATTCTAGCGCACAGTCATGGCCGGGCTTGTCCCGGCCATCCACGTCGTAGCGCCGGGAACACCTACCTGGCATGTGTCTCGTCGGCCCGACGTGGATGCCCGGCACGAGGCCGGGCATGACGGCGTGACAGGAAACCCGTCCTCAGAACTGCGCCGGCACGTCATTCAACGTGCGGGCCTCGGCCACCAGCGACGGCAGCAGCTCCACGAAGCGGTCGGCCCAGTCTTCCGGCACCGAGGTGGACACCTTGATGAAGCGGTCGCCGAAGCGGGCGGTGTGGTAGGTGCCCTGGCGGATCATCAGATCCTTGCGGCGGGCCGCTTCCACCAGCGCCTCGGGTCGGATGCCCGCCGCCTCCGTCTCGATGACCAGGAAGTTGCCGTGGGAAGGATAGACCGGCACGCTCAGGCCCTCGATGGCGAGGGCCGCGTCGTGGATCTTCGCCTTGTTGGCGCGGTCGATGCGGCGCACCGTCTGCATCCACTCGCCCTTCACCTTCAGCCCCGCCTCCGCCGCGCGCTGGGCGAGGACGCTCGCGCCGAGCACGGAGGTGGTGCGGGCCGAGCAGGCGTCGAGCAGCTCCGGCGCGCCCACCAGCGCGCCGATGCGCATGCCGGCGAGGCCCAGCCACTTGGAGAAGGAGAGCGAGACCAGCGCGCGATCCGGCGCCGCCAGCAGCGCGGGATAATGGCCATCGGCGAAGTCGCGGTAGGTGCAGTCGTGCACCAGCAGCGCACCGCACTCCTTGGCGATCTCGCAGAACGCCTCGATCTCCTCGCGGGTGTAGCGGATGCCCAGCGGATTGTTCGGGTCCACCAGATAGATGATGGCGGTGCGCTCATCCACGTTGGCGCGCAGCGCCTCGGGGGTGAGCTTGTAGTTCACGGCCGGGTCGTAGATCGGGATCTCGATCACCTCGGCGCCCATCTGGCTGGCGAACAGGCAGGGCCACTTCCAGGTGGGATCGGTGGTGACGAAGGTGGTGCCCGGCCGGCAGTGGGCGCGGCACACGAGGGCCAGCGCATTCACGCCGCCCTCGGTGATGAGGGCTTCAGCGCCCGGCGTGCCGAGGTCGTCCACGATGGCGGCGCGCAGCGCCTCGAAGCCCAGCGGGGGCGCGTAGGCATTGTATTCCTGCGCGCGGATGGAGGCGATCATGGCCTCTTCCACGGCGGGATGGGCGGCGATGTGGTTGGTGTTCTGGCCCATCCACATGAGGCCGGGGGTGGAGAAGAGGGTGTCGAAATAGCGGTTGCGCAGCCGGGCGGAGGACATGAAGGCAGTTTCCTCGAAAGGGGGGCCGGCGCCCGCCGTCGCGGCGGCGCCGGCAAACGGATGCGTCAGATGACCGAGCCGCGGGCGGAGATGCCGCCGTCGATGGTCACGTTGGTGCCGGTGATGTAGCCGGCGCGCGGGGAGGCGAGGAAGGCGACGAGATCGGCCACTTCCTCGGCGGTCGCGGGGCGCTTGCCGGGATACTTGTCGAACAGCTCCTCCCAACGCTCCTCGGCGCCAAGCATATCGATGGCCTTGCGCTTCATGATCTTGAGCATGCGGTCGGTGGCGACGGGGCCGGGGTTCACGCCCACCACGCGCACGCCGTCATTCAGGCTCGCGCCGCCCAGCGCCTTGGTGAAGCTCATGAGCGCGGCATTGCCGGTGGAGCCGGCGATGTAGCTCGCATCCCAGTTCTCGCCGGAATTGCCGATGACGTTGACGATCACGCCGTCCTTGCCGCGCATGCGGGCGTAATAGGCGCGCGAGAGGGTGATGTAGCCGAACACCTTGAGGTCGAAACCCCGCCGCCAGGAAGCATCGTCCACCACGTCCAGCGAGCCGGCCGGGATGTCGCCGGCATTGTTGACGAGGATGTCCACGTCACCCACGTCCGCCGCCAGCTTCTCCATGGCTTCCGTGGAGCCGAGGTCCACCGGATAGATCCACACCTTCACGCCGTGGGCGGCCTCGATCTCGGCCTTGGCCTCGGCGAGGGCCTCGCCGTTGCGGGCGGCGAGATGGAGATGGCAGCCTTCAGCCGCGAACACGCGGGCCGTCGCAAGGCCGATGCCCTTGGACGCGCCGGTGATGAGGGCGGTCTTGTCGGTGAGGTCGAGCTTCAAGTTTGCATCTCCGATGGGCAGGTGGCGCCGAAGGGGTCGCCAAATTGGATATACAAACTCTAGCAATATGCATACCAAGAAATTCAAAAAACGCTCAGAAGCGGGTCATCCGTAGGCGGCGAGGAAGTCCAGAAGATCGTCCCCAAGTAGGTTCACATGGTCCCGCATGGCGCGCTGGGCGGCCTCGTCATCGTGCACGCGGATGGCCGCGATGACCTCGCCATGTTCTTTCAATGTCTTGGGAATCCGGCTCGGGCGGTGGGTCACGCGGCGGCGATAGGCGGCCACCTGGTTGCGCAGCCGGCGCGTCTGGTCGGCGAGGAAGCCGTTGCAGGAGGCCTCGTAGACCGCCTCGTGGAACTCCTGGTTCACATCATAGAAGAGATCCACGTCGCCTGACGCGCTAACCTCCTCCAGGCGCTTGTGAATTGCCTCGATTCGGCCGAGCTGCGCGGGGCTCGCCCGCCGCGCCGCCAGGCGCGCGCACAGGCCTTCCAGCTCGGCCATCACCTGGAACATCTCGATCAGGATCTGCGCGGAAATGGTGCGCACGACGGCGCCCTGCC
Organism: Xanthobacter aminoxidans; assembly: GCF_043193615.1. NCBI lineage: Bacteria > Pseudomonadati > Pseudomonadota > Alphaproteobacteria > Hyphomicrobiales > Xanthobacteraceae > Xanthobacter > Xanthobacter aminoxidans. The sequence goes on from NZ_JBAFUS010000001.1 coordinate 1,814,194, forward strand.
GGCCGCGCAATTCCACCAGATGGCTCGCGGCGAGCAGCCGAAAGGCCTCGCGCACGGGGGTGCGGGACACGCCGAACTGCTCGGCAAGCTCTTGTTCGTCCAGCTTCGAGCCCGGCTCCAGCCGGCCGGAGGAAATATCCGCCTCCAGCGTGCGGCGGATGCGATCAGCCAGGGTCTCGCCGGGCAGGCCGGAGCGACCATTCTGATCAAGCGGCAGGCAGGTGCTGCCTTCTTGTGCACTCATGATAGCCATTTGCATTCTCGAAATTGCAGTTCAGTATACATCAACGCAACCGCGGCATCCATCCAAGGGCCTCCGGAACGCGCAATGTCCCGTTACCTTCAGTGGTTGACGCCCGGCGTGCGGTCCATAGAGTGTCCTTGCAAGAAGTGTGGCATGTCGATTGCTAGCAGGGAAGGCATGACCACCGTTCTTTCGCATGCGCCGATGGGCGCTCATTATACAAAGAAGAAAGAGGCAGGCTTGCCGGTTTCCATCCAAGGTTCCGGCGAGGCCGCCCTCGCCGCCAAGGCGGCGGGCGCGTCCGACGCCGCGCAGATTCTCTCCCTCACCGGCGTCACCAAGACGTTCGGGGCCACCCGCGCCCTCGACGGCTTCACGGCGACCATCGACAAGGGCGAGTTCGTCACCGTGGTCGGCCCCTCCGGCTGCGGAAAGAGCACGCTCTTCAACATCGTCGCCGGCCTCGAGGAGCCGGACCCCGGCTGCGCCATGCGCTTCGAGGGCAACAGCGTGATCGCCGCCGACCTGCTCGGCCGCGTCTCCTTCATGCCCCAGCGCGACCTGCTGCTGCCATGGCGCACGGTGATCGACAACGCCATCCTGGCGCTGGAGGTGGAGGGCGCCCCCCGCAAGGAGGCCCGCGCCCTCGCGGAAAAGATGCTGCCGGAATTCGGCCTCACCGGCTTCGGCCAGCAGTATCCGCACCAGCTCTCCGGCGGCATGCGCCAGCGCGTGGCGCTTATGCGCACCTTCCTGTTCAAGCGCGACCTGATGCTGCTGGACGAGCCGTTTGGCGCGCTGGACGCCCTCACCCGCACCATGATGCAGCGCTGGCTGCTGGACGTGTGGCAGAAGCACCAGCGCACCATCCTGTTCATCACCCACGACGTGGACGAGGCCCTGTTCCTCGGCGACCGCGTGCTGGTGATGAGCGCCCGCCCTGGCAAGGTGAAGCTGGAGCAGAAGGTGGACCTGCCCCGCCCGCGCCCGGCGGAGATCGTCATCTCCCCCGAATTCATCCGCCTCAAGCGCACGCTTCTGGAGGCCATCGAGGAGGAAGCCATGAAGTCCTTCACCGCGGAGGGCAAGTGATGACCACTCAAGTGATGGCCACTCAAGTGATGGCAGCTCTTGCTGAAAAGCCCGCGTCCATGGAGGCCTCCGAGTGGGAGGCCCGCGTCGCCCTGGCCGCCTGCTACCGCATGGTGGCGAAGCTCGGCATGGACGACCTGATCTACAATCACATCTCTATGCGGGTGCCGGGGCATGAAGAGCAGTTCCTGCTCAACCCCTACGGCCTTCTCTTCGACGAGATCACCGCATCGAGCCTGGTGAAGATCGACATCGACGGGCGCAAGATCGACAACACGCCCTACGAGATCAATCTCGCGGCCTTCGTCATCCACGCCGCGATCCACAAGACCGGCTCGGACGCCGCCTGCGTGCTGCACACCCATTCGGACGCGAGCGTCGCCGTCTCGGGGCAGGAAGAGGGCCTTCTGCCGCTCTCCCAGTTCGCCATGCGCTTTTACAACCGGCAGGCGTTCCACGATTACGAGGGCGTCGCCATCGACATGGACGAGCAGGCCCGCCTCGTGGCGGACCTCGGCACGAACAAGGTGATGCTGATGCGCAACCACGGCATCCTCACCGTGGGCCGCACGCCGGGCGAAGCCTTCATGCTGCTCTATTATTTCGAACGTGCCGCGCGCATCCAGCTCGCCATGCAGGCGGCCTGCGCCTCCGGCGTGAAGCTGGTCATGCCGCCTCCCGAGGTGTGCGAGAAGGCCGCCCGCCAGTTCTGGGAGATGCAGGGCGACATCCTTGTTCCCGGCGAGCGCGAATGGCCGGCCCTCATGCGCCAGCTCGACCGCGCCGACCCGAGCTACCGGAGCTGAGCGGCATGGCCGGTTCCCGCCGCGCTGTCATGCCCCGGCTCGTCCGGGGCATTCCCCCCGCCGCCCGTCGGCTGGCGGGCGCCCCGGAGCCGGCCCGGCCGTTCCGTGGGTTCCCCGGACAAGCCGGGGGATGACGAGCGGATAGAGCCAGACGACCCTTACAAAAACACCAAGAACGCACCCTTCCAGCGGAGACCACCTGATGATCCCTCGCCGAACCTTCCTCTCCACCCTCGCGGCCGGCGCCGCGCTTCTCTCCACGGCCGTCGGCGCCCTGCCGGCCCTCGCGGCTGACCCGGTCCCCGCCACGCTGCGCCTCAAGTGGCTGCCGCAGGCGCAGTTCGCCGGCTTCTACGTCGCGGTGGCCAAGGGCTACTACAAGGCCGAGGGCATCGACCTCACCATCAATCCGGGCGGCCCGAACATCCTCGCGGAAAACCTCGTCGCCACCGGTGCCGACACGTTCGGCCTCTCGGGCGGCCTCGACAGCGTGTTCGCTGCCCGCGACAAGGGCCTGCCGGTGGTGTGCGTCGGCATCTCCCACCAGCTGACGCCCTTCGTCTTCGTGGTGCGCGCCGACGGTCCCATCAAGACCATCCAGGACTTCAAGGGCAAGAAGGTCACCACCTGGTTCACCGGCGCGAACCACGTGCTCAAGGCCATGCTGACCAAGAACGGCGTCGATCCCGCGCTGGTGGACATCCAGCCCCAGCAGGTCAGCGTGACGCCGTTCGTGGACGGGCAGGTCGATGTCATCACCGCCACCCGCTACAACGAATACTACACCATCAAGACCCGCATGGGCGAAGAGAAGCTCCGCACCTTCGTGGCGGAGGATTCCGGCATCACCTTCCCGCGTGACACGCTGATCGTCTCCGAGACGACCGCCAAGGAAAAGCCGGAGCTGGTGAAGGCCTTCCTGCGCGCCTCCATCAAGGGCTGGAAGGATGCCTTCTCCGATCCCAAGGGCGCGGTGGACACCATCATGAAGGCCGCCCCCACGCTGGACCGCGCCCATCAGGAATTCCAGCTCGCCGAGGTGCAGAAGCTGATGACGGCCGGCAAGGTGAAGGAGGACGGCCTGTTCTGGATCGACATGGACGCGGTGAAGATCACCCAGCAGCTCTTCCTCGACGCCAAGGTCATTTCCAAGCCCGTCGACCTCGCCGCCACCTTCAACCGCTCCTTCCTTGAAGCCATCCCGGTGGCGGACCGCCGTCCGTGAGCGCGACAACCCTCCAGTCCCCGGCCACACGGCCGGGGACTTCCCCGCTCGTCACGGCGCTCTTCCGCGCCGTGCGCGGGCTCGCCATCCTCCTCGCCGTGCTGGCGGCGGTGGAGGGACTCGTCATCGTCCTCAATGTGAAGCCCTGGTACGTGCCGCGGCCGACCCTGGTGCTGAACGCCATCCTCGCCACCCCAGAGCCCTATGTGCAGGGCTTCCTGCGCACCCTCACCGAGACGCTGATGGGCTTCACCTCGGGTGCGATCTTCGGCGTGGGCATCGCCATCGTCTTCTTCCGCGCGCGGGTGCTGCGCGAGCTGATCTTCCCGGTGTTCGTGGTCTCGCAGACCATCCCGGTCATCGCCTTCGGTGCGCTGGTGGTGCTGTGGTTCGGCAACACGCTCATCGCCAAGGCCGCCATCTCCTTCTACCTCACCTTCTTCCCGGTGACGGTGAACGCGCTGCTGGGCCTTGAAAGCGTGGACCCGCGCCAGGAGGCGCTGATGCGCTCCTTCGGCGCCAGCCGCTTCCAGATCCTCACCCGGCTCCAGCTTCCGGCGGCGCTGCCGCAGATCTTCGTGGCGCTGCGCCTCGCCTCGGCGCTGTCGCTGGTGGGCGCCATCGTCGGCGAATGGTTCGGCGACACGGTGGGCCTCGGCGTGCTGCTGCTGCAAGGCATGTACAACGAGAACGTCGTCGCCATCTGGGCCGCCATCGCCATGTGCGCGCTGCTCGGCACCGGCTTCTATGCCGTGGTGGCCGCCGCCGAGCGCGCCCTCGTCTTCTGGGGGGCCGAGCAATGAGCGCGCCTCAATCCTCCCGCGCGCTCCAGCGCGGCGCCCTCGGCATGGTGCTGCTGGTCCTCGCCTGGGAAGGCGTCGCCCGCGGCTTCAATCTGCCGGCCTATACGCTGCCCTCGGTCAGCGCCATCCTTGGCAGCATCTTCGACCACCGCACGACGCTGTTCCTCGCCGGGGCCTACACCTTCGCGGAAGCCTTCTCCGGCTATGTCATCGGCGCCGTCATCGGCATCGCGCTGGCGGTGGTCATCACCCTCATCCCGATGACGCGCAACGCCATCGTGCCGGTGGCCACCTCCATCAATTCGGTGCCGGTGGTGGCGTGGTCGCCGCTGATCCTTTTGTGGTTCGGCATCGGCATGCCGTCGAAGGTGGTGATGGTGGCGCTTGCCGTCTCCTTCACTGTCTTTCTCTCGGCCCTCGCCGGCCTCGACCGGGTGGATCGCCGCTCGGTGGACCTCATGCGCTCCTTCGGGGCGGGGCGGCTCGCCATCCTGTTCCGCCTGCGCCTTCCCACCGCGCTGCCGCTGATCGCGGCGGGCCTGCGCGTCTCCACCGTGCGCGCGGTCATCGTCGCCATCGTCACCGAGATGCTGGGCGCCTATGACGGCCTCGGCTGGGTGATCTACCAGGCGGTGCTGCAGGTGGATTTCGTGAAGGTGTGGTCGGCCATCTTCATCGCCTCGGCCGCAAGCCTCGCCTTCTTCGGCCTCGTCGGCCTCGCCGAGCGACGGCTGGTGTTCTGGAAGTAGAGCGGTCGCAGTGACCGCCTCCACTTCACCGCCCTAACCGTCATGGCCGGGCTCGTCCCGGGCATCCACGTCGTGCCGATCGCGCCACCGTCGGCGTATGGAGCGCCCGGCCGCGCCACATGGATGGCCGGGACAAGCCCGGCCATGACAGCCCCCAGATGTCTGCCCCGAGCGATTCCACGACCTTTCACAACGGACCGCCCATGACCCGCAAGATGCATTTCGGACTGTTCCTGCTCGGAACGGGGAGCCACATCGCCGGCTGGCGCGTGCCGGGGGCCGTCGACACCTTCGAGGACATCGAGGCGGTGCGGCAGATCGCGGCCACCGCCGAGCGCGGGCTGTTCGACCTCATCTTCATGGGCGACAACCTCAACGCCGACCCGTCCGCGCACCCCTCCTACACGGCGCGGCTCGAGCCGCTAACGCTGCTCTCCGCCGTCGCCGGTGCGACGAAGCACATCGGCCTCGGCGGCACCGTCTCCACCACCTATTCCGACCCCTACACGGTCGCCCGCGCCTTCGCCTCTCTGGACCACATCTCCGGCGGGCGCGCCGTGTGGAACGCGGTGACGACGGCAGCCCCGGCCGCCGCCGCGAACTTCGGCACCCAGCACCCCGACCATTCCAAGCGCTACGAGATCGCCGGCGAGTTCCTCGACGTGGTGAAGGGTCTGTGGGACTGCTGGGCGGACGACGCCATCGTCGCCAACCGGGAGACCGGCCTCTACATCGACCCCGCCAGGGTGAAGGCGCTGGACCATGAAGGCGAGTTCTTCAAGGTGAAGGGGCCGCTCAACATTTCCCGGTCCCCGCAGGGCCATCCCATCATCTCGCAGGCCGGCGGCTCCGAGCCGGGGCAGCAGCTCGCCGCGCGGACGGCGGACATCGTGTTCGCCGTGGTGCAGGACATGGCGGAGGCGCAGGCCGGCTACAAGTCGCTGAAGGATCGCCTGCCCGCCCTCGGCCGCAAGCCCGAGGACGTCTGCGTGCTGCCGGGCGTGATGCCGGTGGTGGGCCGCACGGCGCAGGAGGCACGCGAGAAGCTCGCCGAGCTGATGCGCTTCGTGGATGCGAAGAACGCGCTGGGCATGCTCTCCGAGCGGTTCGGCACGGACATGAGCGCCTACGACCTCGACGGCCCCATCCCGGACCTGCCCGAGGCGGACACCTACAAGTCGTTCACCGGCGTCATGCTCGCCAAGGCGAAGCGCGAGGGCGGCACCCTGCGCGACGTCTACAACATGGTCGCCGCCGCCCGTGGCCACTGGGTGCTGGTGGGCTCGGCGGAGGAAGTCGCCGACACGCTCCAGCTCTGGTTCGAGAGCGGCGCGGCGGACGGCTTCAACGTGATGCCGCCCTATTTCCCCGGCGCGTTCGACGATTTCGTCGATCTGGTCATTCCGATCCTGCAGGAGCGCGGCCTCTTCCGGACCGCCTATGAGGGGCCGACCCTGCGGCACCTTCTGGGGCTGGAACGGCCGGTCAACCCGAACTTCTGAGCGGCAGGCAGACGACTGCCTTTCCTTCGCCGCGGCGATCGGCCAAACAGGCCCATTGCCGCGCCGCAGGGTTGCCCCATGTCCTTCGTTCCTCCCCGCGCGGTCCTCGACCGGCTCCGGCCGGAAGGCCCGCTGCTGAAAGCGCTCGCTGCCGCCTGTTGCCTCGTCATCACCGTGCTGTCACTGCTGCCGGGGAACGAGCGGCCGCACACTGGCTTCTCCGGCAATATCGAGCATGTGGTCGCCTATGCCGGAACAGCCTGCTTCGTCGCGCTGGCGCTGCGGCGTCCGTCACTGCCGGTGCTGGTGATCGCCTTCTCGGCGGCCTCCGCTTTCTTCGAGATCTGCCAGATCTGGATACCCGGCCGCTCCGCCGGGTTCGACAACTGGTTCGCGAGCACGCTCGGGGCGCTGATCGGGGTCTCCTCCGCCCGCTATATCGTGCTGCCGCGCCTTTCGGCGTGGCTCGCCCGCCGCTAACGGCGGGCGCGCACCTCACTGCCCCAGCGGGTGGTGCATCTTGTCGATGGCGGTCGCGCCGATGGCCTCGATCCTGTACTGGATCTTGACCTTGCCGGCCTTCTCGAAGGTCAGCGTGGCGTCCATCATCTCGCCCTCCTTGAGCTGCTCCTTCAGGTCGACGAAGACGAGGTGATGGCTGCTCGGCTCGAGCACGAGGGTGCCGCCGGCAGGGATCTCCAGCCCGCCCTTGATGGGCATCATGCGCATCAGGCCATCCTTCATGGTCATCTCCTGAAGTTCGACGCGCCGGGCGAAGGGCGCGAAGGCGGAGACCAGGCGGTCGGGCGTCGCGCCTGAATTGTGGATGGCGACATAGCCGGCGCCCATGTCCGATCCGAGCGGGGTCGCCCGCGCCCAGGGATGGTCGATGAGCAGGTCGCCGACCTTGTATTCATGGGCCAGAAGCTGCTGCGCCGAGACGAGCAGCAGGCAGAGCGCGAAGAGCGTCGCGGCAAGGATTTCCTCGCCATAGAAACGGCCAATAGGGCGGCTGCGCCGCGGGTGCGGACGTTGGGGCATGTTTCCTCCGGAGATGCGATCCGCCTGGGCGGACGTTTGCGTCTGGTCAGCGACCGAGCGGTGGACGCATCAGACCGGGGGCGCACGCGCGGGCGGGAGCGGTCGCCCCGGAGCCAGACGAACGGCGACGCCATCGGCGCTCCGGCGGACCGGTGCAGCCTGCCCTTCAGGCAGGTGCGGCACAGGCGGCAGCGGGCCTTCCAGCGCATCGAGGACGAGGCAGGCGCCGATGCAGCAATCATCGCCGGAAACCGCGTGGCCAGACGCCGCGCCGCTGCCCGCGCCGGCGGCCGAGACAGCGCACAGCGCACCATCCCCCGTGCCGGCGAATGCGCCGCCCGCCAGCCCCGCCAGCAGAAGCTGAAGGACCAGCACATAGGCGCTCAGGATCGCAATCGTCTCGCGCGCGGCGGGACGCGGGGCAGCCATGATGGAGGCCTCAGGCGGCGCTGATCGCGCGCAACGAACTCGCGCGCCCATCAAGCTTGCCACCGCCTGCGGCCGACGAAAAGCGCCGTCGTTACGGCATCTTGCTGCGCGCCTTGACGCACGCCCCAATCATTCTATTGATACATTATATCAGTTCATGCGCCGCACCTGCGCGCGCTCGTCCGGAGCCTGCCCATGATCCCAATCCGCCGCGACGTCACCGACGCCCGCACCGATGCCCGACTGCCCACCACCGTGCTTTCCGGCTTCCTCGGCGCCGGCAAGACGACGCTGCTCAACCACATCCTCGCCAATCGCGAGGGGCTGCGCGTTGCCGTCATCGTCAACGACATGAGCGAGGTGAACATCGACGCCGAACTGGTGCGCTCCGGCGGCGCCAACCTCTCCCATACCGAGGAGAAGCTGGTGGAGATGACCAACGGCTGCATCTGCTGCACGCTGCGCGACGACCTCCTCACCGAGGTGCGCCGCCTCGCCCAGGATGGGCGGTTCGACTATCTCCTCATCGAATCCACCGGCATCGCCGAGCCCTTGCCGGTGGCCGCCACCTTCGATTTCCGCGACGAGGACGGCCAGTCCCTCTCCGACGTGGCGCGGCTCGACACCATGGTGACGGTGGTGGACGCGGCGAACCTGCTGAAGGACTTCGGCTCCCGCGACTTCCTGCGCGACCGGGGCGAGGTGGCCGGCGAGGAGGATCAGCGCACGCTGGTGGACCTTCTCACCGACCAGATCGAGTTCGCCGACGTCATCATCCTCAACAAGGTGTCGAGCATCGACGAAGAGCGGCTGAAGATCGTGCGCGGGGTGGTGAAGTCGCTCAATCCCGATGCGCGGCTGATCGAGACGGACCAGTCCCGCGTGCCGCTCGCCGAGGTGCTGGGCACCGGGCGCTTCGATTTCGAGAAGGCGAGCACGCATCCCGTCTGGTTCAAGGAGCTGAACGGCTTCAAGGACCATGTGCCGGAGACGCAGGAATACGGCGTGTCGAGCTTCGTCTATCGCGCGCGGCGGCCGTTCCATCCCGAGCGCTTCCAGGCCTTCCTGGCGCGGACATGGCCGGGGCTGGTGCGGGCGAAGGGGTTGTTCTGGCTGGCGACGCGGCCGAAGCGCGTGGGCGAGATGAGCCTTGCCGGCTCCATCTGCCAGACCGGCACCGCCGGGCGCTGGTGGGCGAGCGTGCCGAAGGAGCACTGGCCGACCCAGCCGGACTGGCGCTCGTGGCTGCGCTCCCACTGGGTGCCGGGCTATGGCGACCGGCGGCAGGAACTGGTGTTCATCGGCATGGGGCTGGACGAGGGCGCCATGCGCGCGGCCCTCGACGCCTGCCTCGTCGGCCCGGCGGACCCCAAGAGGTTCGACGCCAGCGCCTTCAAGAATTTGCCGGACCCCTTCCCCAACTGGGAAGCGGTGCCGGCCTGAGCCAAAAAAGAAAGGGAGGGGCCTGAGACCCCTCCCCTCGCCTCACGTCATGCAAGGACGGGAGGGGCGCGCGCCTCTCCCCTCTTCCTCACTTCATGGTGGGCATCACGAATTCGGCGCCGGCGCGGATGCCGGTGGGCCAGCGGGTGGTGATGGTCTTGAGGCGCGTGTAGAAGCGCACGCCCTCCGGCCCGTGCATGTGGTGGTCGCCGAACAGCGACGCCTTCCAGCCGCCGAAGGAGTGGAACGCCATGGGCACCGGGATCGGCACGTTGATGCCGATCATGCCCACCTTGATGCGGTGCGCGAACTCGCGGGCGGCATCGCCGTCGCGGGTGAAGATCGCGGTGCCGTTGCCGAACTCGTGCTTATTGATGAGGTCGGCGGCGGTGTCGTAGCTGTCGGCGCGCACCACGGAGAGGACGGGTCCGAAGATCTCCTCCTTGTAGATGCGCATGTCCGGCGTCACGTGATCGAACAGGGTGCCGCCGATGTAGTAGCCGTCCTCATAGCCCTGAAGCTTGAGGCCACGGCCGTCCACCACCAGCTTGGCGCCTTCCGCGACGCCCTGGTCCACATAGCCCGACACCTTGTCGAGGTGCTGCTGCGTCACCAGCGGACCCATCTCGGACTCGGGGTCCGTGCCGGGGCCGACCTTGAGCGCGCGCACCCGCGGCTCCAGCTTCGCCATCAGCGCCTCGGCGGTGGCCTCGCCCACCGGCACGGCCACCGAGATGGCCATGCAGCGCTCGCCGGCCGAACCGTAGGCGGCGCCCATGAGGGCGTCCACGGCCTGGTCCATGTCCGCGTCGGGCATGACGATCATGTGGTTCTTGGCACCGCCCAGCGCCTGGCAGCGCTTTCCGGTGCGCGCGGCGGTCTCGTAGATGTAGCGGGCGATGGGGGTGGAGCCCACGAAGCTCACCGCCTGGATGTCCGGATCGTCGAGCAGCGCGTCAACGGCGGTCTTGTCGCCGTGGATGACGGTGAACACGCCGTCCGGCAGGCCGGCTTCCTTCAGCCACTGGGCCAGCAACAGGGAGGCGGAGGGATCGCGCTCGGAGGGCTTCAGGACGAAGCAGTTGCCGCAGGCCAGCGCCACCGGGAACATCCACATGGGCACCATGGCCGGGAAGTTGAACGGCGTGATGCCGGCGACGACGCCGAGGGGCTGGCGCACCGCGTGGCTGTCGATGCGGGTGCCCACATCCTCGGTGATCTCGCCCTTCAGAAGCTGCGGAGCGGCGGTGGCGAACTCCACCACCTCCATGCCGCGCTGCACCTCGCCCTTGGCGTCGGAAAACACCTTGCCGTGCTCGGCGCTCACCACCTCGGCGATCTGGTCCACACGCTCTTCCAGGATGCGCAGGAAGGCGTTGAGGATGCGCGCGCGGCGCAGCGGCGTGGTGGCGGCCCAGCCGGGGGCGGCCTTGTTGGCGATCTCCACCGCCGCGCGCACTTCGGCGGCGGACGCGAGCGGAACCTCGCCGGTCTGCGCGCCGGTGGCGGGATTGTAGACCGGCGCCGTGCGGCCGCTGGTGCCGGCGACGAGCTTGCCGCCGATGAAGTGGGAAATCTGCGTGGGCATGATGCGCCTCCCGTTAGAATTGCCTCCGTGATGGCGCTTCAAACGACGCGCAGCAATGCCATTGTCCGAGCATCTGTTGTGCGAATATTATAGCCCATGGACATCGCCCTCGATTGGGATCACCTGCGCGTCTTCCTCGCCGTCGCCCGGCGCGGGCAGTTGCTCGCCGCCGCAAAGCAGCTGGCGCTGAACCACGCCACCATCGCCCGCCGGCTCGATGCGCTGGAGGCGGCGCTGGGCAGCCCCCTGTTCGACCGCCGCCCCACCGGCTGCGTGCTCACCCAGGCCGGCGAGCGGCTGCTGCCGGCGGCGGAACGGGTGGAGGCGGAAATGCTGGGCATCGCCGAGCGCTTCCGCAAGGAGGAGGCGGAGGTCTCCGGCACCGTGCGCATCGGCGCGCCGGACGGGCTGGGCAATTATTTCCTCGCGGCGGAGCTGGGGCGGCTCGCGCTGCTCCATCCCCATCTGGTGGTGGAACTGGTGCCGCTGCCGCGCACCTTCTCCCTCTCCCGGCGCGAGGCGGACCTTGCCATCGTGCTCGACCGGCCCACCGAGGGCCGCCTGACGGTTTCGCGCCTCACCGACTACACGCTGGGCGCCTATGCCGCCGCCAGCTACATCGCGGCTTTCGGCGCACCGGAGAGCGAGGCGGAGCTGGCCGGCCGGCGGGTGGTGACGGGGGTGGAGGACCTCGCCTATGCCTCGGCGCTGGATTATTCCGGCGTGCTGGAGAAGCACGGCGGCCAGCCCTTCCGCTGCGCCAGCGTCACCGGCCAGATGGAGGCGGTGCGCTCGGGTGCCGGCATCGGCGTGCTGCACGATTTCGCCGCCGCTTATTATGGCGACGCGCTGGTGCGCATCCTGCCGCGCATCGCCTTCCGCCGCAGCTATTTCCTGCTCGCCCATCCCGACACGGTGGAGGTGCGCCGCATCGCCACCGTGCGCGCCTTCCTCGCCCGCCGTTTCCGCGAGGAGCGCGCCCGCTTCATCTGCGAATGAACGCGGCCCGGTCCGCCCGCACCACCGCTGTGATGGTGTCCAGCACTGCCCGCACACGGGCGAGGTGGGCGAGATCGTCGTGCACGGAGAGCCAGTAGCTGCGGGTGAGGCGCACCTCGTCCTCCAGCAGCGGCACGAGCGCCTGATGGGGTGCCGCGAGAAAGGCCGGCAGCACGCCGATGGCGGCGCCGGACAGCACCGCATTCACCTGCGCGATGACGCTGGTGGAGCGGATGACCGGCTTCAGCTCCACCCCCGGCCCGAGCTGCGAGAAGTTGAGGGCGCGGGTGAAGAGGAGTTCGGGGATATAGCCGGCGAGCACATGGTCTTTCAGGTCATCCGCCGTCGCCGGCCGTCCGCGCCGGTCGAGATAGGCCGACGTGCCATAGAGCCCGAGCGTGTAGTCCGTGAGCTTGCGCACCTTCACCTGCCCGGCAATGGGCCGGTCCAGCGTGATGGCGATGTCCACCTCGCGGCTCGCCAGCGAATAGGAGCGCGGCAGGGCTACCAGCTCCGTCTCCAGCCTCGGATTGTCGGCGGAGAGCGCCGCGAGCCGGGCCGCGAGATAGCCGACGCCCAGCCCCTCCGGCGCGCCCACGCGCACCCGCCCGGTGGGCTGGCGCTCGCCCTCGCCGAGGCCGGTGATCTTGCGCAGCACGAGGGATTCCATCTCCTCCGCCGCCTGCGCCAGCTTCTGCCCCTCCTCGGTGATGAGGGTGCGCCGCCCGGCGCGGGTGACGAGGGGCGCGCCCACCGCCGCCTCCAGCCGCGCGACGCGCCGGCCCACCGTGGTATCGTCCAGCCCCAGCGCCCGCCCGGCACCGGCCATGCGCCCGGTGCGGACGAGCTGGAGGAAGATGCGCAGGTCGTCCCAATCCATGATGCGGTGAAGTCCGTGCGCGTGTTGAGGCCATTCCTGCAAAATTGCAGGATGGATCGGAACCTATCGTTCTTGCGTGCAGAAATCCAAGCTGGGATCACCAGCGGAGACAAACAAGCGGGAGGCGCCAGTGGAACGGCTCGAAGGGGATTACGACTATATCGTCGTCGGCGCCGGCACGGCCGGCTGCATCGTCGCGAACCGCCTCTCGGCCGATCCGCGCACCCGCGTACTGCTGCTGGAAGCCGGCGGGCGGGACAACTGGATCTGGTTTCACATCCCCGTCGGCTATCTCTTCGCCATCGGCAATCCGCGCGCCGACTGGATGTTCAAGACCGATGCCGAGCCGGGCCTGAACGGCCGCGCGCTGAACTATCCCCGCGGCAAGGTCATCGGCGGCTGCTCGGCCATCAATGCCATGATCTCCATGCGCGGCCAGGCGGCGGACTATGACCACTGGCGTCAGCTCGGCCTCTCCGGCTGGGGCTGGTCGGACGTGCTGACGGCCTTCAAATCGCTGGAGGACCATTTCCTCGGCGCCAGCGACATCCACGGGGCCGGCGGCGGCTGGCGCATCGAGCCGCCGCGCATCGAGTGGCCGGTGCTGAACGCGGTGGCCGATGCCGCCACGGAGCTGGGCATCCGCAAGGTGCCGGACTTCAACACCGGCGACAACGAAGGCGTCGGCTATTTCCATGTGAACCAGAAGTTCGGCCGACGCTGGTCCTCCGCGCGCGGCTTCCTCAAGCCCGCCCTCGGCCGTCCGAACCTCCGGCTGGAAACCGAGGTGCTGGCCGATCGCCTCATCATCGAGCACGGCCGCGCCGTGGGCGTACGCTATCGCCAGAACGGGCGCTGGATCGAGGCGCGCACGCGCGGCGAGGTCATCCTCACCGCCGGCTCCATCGGCTCGGTACAGATCCTCCAGCGCTCGGGCGTCGGGCCGGGCGAGTGGCTCGCCGAACGCGGCGTCGAGACGGTGCTGGATCGGCAGGGGGTGGGGCGCAATCTGCAGGATCATCTCCAGCAGCGGGCCATCTACAAGGTCTCCGGCATCCGCACCCTGAACGAGACCTATTATTCCCTGCCACGCCGCGCCCTGATGGGCGTGGACTATGCCCTGCGCCGGCGCGGGCCGCTTACCATGGCGCCCTCGCAGCTCGGCATCTTCACCAGGTCCGATCCCCATCAGGAGCGGGCGAACATCCAGTTCCACGTGCAGCCGCTGTCGCTGGACAAGTTCGGCGAGCCGCTGCACCGCTTCCCGGCCATCACGGTGGCGGCGTGCAACCTGCGCCCCACCTCGCGCGGCATCGTGCGCATCACGGGGGCCGATCCCGAGGCAAAGCCGCAGATCGCGCCGCACTATCTCACCACCGAAGAAGACCGGCAGGTGGCGGCCGACGCCATCCGCGTCACCCGCCGCCTCATGCGCCAGCAGGCCCTCGCGCCCTATCGGCCGGAGGAATATCTGCCCGGCCCGTCCGTGGGCGACGACGATGCGTCCCTCGCCAAGGCGGCGGGCGACATCGGCACCACCATCTTCCATCCCGTGGGCACGGCGAAGATGGGCCGGGTGGATGATCCCATGGCGGTGGTGGACGAGCGCCTGCGCTTCATCGGCCTCGGCGGGCTGCGCGTGATCGACGCCTCCATCATGCCCACCATCACCTCCGGCAACACCAACACGCCCACGGCGATGATCGCGGAGAAGGGCGCGCGGCTGGCGCTGGAGGATGCGCGGGCCGGGGCCTCTTCGGCGGCAGCGTGAGGGCGGGGCGGCAGCGCCGCCCCTACCCCCTGAGCGCCCGGCGCATCACCTTGCCGGAGCCGGTGCGGGGCAGTTCCTCGATGAAGACATAGGCGCGGGGGCGCTTGTATTCGGCGAGGTGCTCCGCGGCCCAGGCTTCGAGCGCCGCCGCATCGGCCTCGCCCCCCGCCTGCAGCACCACGAACGCGGTAACGAGGGAAACGTCGCCCGATAGCGTCTCCGCCACCGCCACTTCCGCCACGTCCGGATGGGCGGCCAACGCCCGCTCCACCTCTTCCGGCGCCACGCGATAGCCGAAGGCGTTCATCTGGTCGTCCGCGCGGCCCTCGTACCAGAGGTAGCCATCCGCATCGAAGCGGGCGAGGTCGCCGGTGAGGAACCACGCGCCGCGCATCGCTGCCGCGGTCTCTTCGGCCAGGCCCCAATAGCCCAGCATCAGGCCGGGATCGGAGCGATGCACGGCGAGCACGCCGGTATCGCCCGCCGGAAGCGGGTGGAGCGCGTCCGGCGCCTCGCCCTCCGGCGGCAGCACGACCACGCGCCGCCCCGCCTGCGGCTTGCCGGGACTGCCCGGCCGGGTCGGCACGAGAGGGCCGGAGGAGACGTAGGTGGAAATCTCGCTCATCCCCAGCGCCTCGTAGAGCGTGCGCCCGGTTGCCTCCACCCATTCACCGTGCAACGCCGCTTTGAGCGCCTCACCGGCGGTGAGGCCGTGGCGCAGGGCAGGAAAACGGTCGGGCGTGATGCGGGCGTATTTCAGGATGCGCCGGTAGAGGCCGGGCACGGCGGCGAACTGGGTGGCGCCGGTCTCCTCCAGCAAATCGGGCCATGCGCCGGGCGGGCGATCGCCCAGATGGACGATGCTGGTCGCCCCCACCGCCCAGGGGTCCATGAGGCCGACGCCGAGCGTATAGGTCCAGTTGAAGGCGCCGGCGTGAAACAGCAGGTCGTCGCCCTTCAGGTCATGCCAGCCGGCGCGCATGGGGATGCGCCCGAGCCCCACCCTCTGGGCGTGGGCGACGCCCTTGGGCCGCCCGCTGGTGCCGGAGGTGAAGACCAGAAAGGAGAGGTCGTCCGCGGCCGTATCGGAGAAATCGATGGCGGAGGCCGCGCCGAGCCGCGACATGCCGGCGGCATCGATGATGGAAACGCCCGCGCGCGGCATGGGCATCACGCCCGAACCGTCGCCCACCACCAGAGCCGCGCCGGAATCGTCAAGGATCATCTCCACCTCATGCGCCGTGAGCATGGTGGAGGTGGGGATGGGCGCGAGCCCGGCGGCGATGGCACCGAAGAACATCAGCGGGAATTGCGAGGTGTTGCCCACCCGCAGCAGCACCCGCGACCCGCGCGGCAAACCGTATCCGGCGAAGCCGCCGGCCACGCGCAGCACGGCCTCCCGCAATTCACCGTAGCTCCAGCGTTCGATGATACGTCCCTTCGGTCCCTCGGCCACCAGCAAGGCCGGCTTGTCCGCCGCCGCGCCCGCCCCGGTGAGGCAGAAGCGGGCGAGGTTGAAGGGATGCGGGGCAGCCTGATTCACGGTCTCGGTCATGGTGCGATCATGGCTGGCGCGCCCCGCCCGCGCCAGCGCGATTGCAGAGGTTCAGCTCGGCCACCAACCGGACGCACGGGACCGGACGTCCGCCGCATCGTTCCATCCGCCCGCCGGAGCAGCACCACCGAGAACGGCACCATGGCTGTCACGGCGGCGAGGAGGTCCTTCACCCTCTCAGAGCTGTCTCACGCCCGCGCCAGCAGAAGCGCCCGGTGGGGCTGCTCCAGCCGGATGCCGCCGACCTCCGCGACACCCCATCGGGCCAGCAGCGCCTCCACTGTGCCGCGATGCTGCTCCGCCGCCGCAGCCCGCGCGGGATCGACCGCAACCGCACGCGCGAGAAAGCCATCCACCCCGGCGACACGACGCACGTCGTCGTAATCGAGCCGACGCACCGCCTGTGCCGCGCCGCTTGCGAGGCAGGCCGAGAGGGCCTTCTGGGCGAGGGCGCGGATGGCGGTTTCGTCCTCCACCGGCCGCAGCGCTTCGAAGTAGCTGCCCTCCGCCAGCGGCTCCACCACCAGCACCGGCCCACGGCTGACCCGGAGCGCCTCGCCGAGCGCCGCGGCCATCAGGCCCGCCGGCACATGATGCAGGCTGTTGAGGAAGATCGCGGCATCGAAACTTCCGTCCGCGAAGGGCAGCGCCTCGGCCCCCGCCTCGGTGAACGTCGCCTCCGGCACCGCCGCACGGGCCGACGCGATGGCCTCCGGCCCGGGATCGATGCCGTGGACGCGGGCGCCCTGCGCCGTCAGAGCCCGCGCCAGCGCGCCATGGCCGCAGCCGATGTCGAGGATGGACCGACCGGCCAGCGGCCCCAGCCAGTCCTCGATCACCGCCAGCGCCGTGCCCTGCGGCCGCCCCGCCGCCTCTGCCTGCTGCCCGCTCATTCCGCTTTCTCCCTGCCGCCTACAGCGCGCCGCGCAGGCGGTGAATGCCGGCTTCGATCTGCTCCTCGGCGAGGGAGGCATAGCCGAGGAGGAGCCAGTCGTTGCTCACATCGGCGCTGCCGTATTCATGTCCGCCGCCGTTCTGGATGGTGTAGAGGCCGACATTGCGGCTCTTCGCCAGCGCCGCCATCTGATGCGCGCGAGGCATGCCGGGCGGCAGCTTCCAGGCGAGATGAGTGCCGGCCTCCGTGCCGCGCAGCTCCACCCGCCCGAAGGCGTCGCGCAGCGCGGAGACTAGCACGTTGCGGCGCTGCTGGTAGCGCAGCCGCACCCGCCGCAGGTGGCGCACGAAGCCGCCGGTGTGGAGGAATTCCGCGAGCGCCGCTTGCTCCAGCCAGACATGGCCGTTGTCGAGCAGCGCCTTCGCCGCCCCCGCTGCCGGGGCGAGGTGATCGGGGAAGATGGCGAAGCCCGTGCGCAGCCCCGCGCCCAGCGATTTGGAGAAGGTGCCGAGATAGATCACGTTTTCCGGGCTCATGGCCTTGAGCGCCGGCAGCAGCATGCCGCCATAGTGGAACTCGCTGTCGTAATCGTCCTCGATCAGATAGGCGCCAGTTCGATCGGCCCAGGCGAGCAAGTGCTGGCGCCGCTCCAGCGAGAGCACGCCGCCCATGGGGTATTGGTGGGAGGGCATCACATAGGCGAGCTGCGCCGCCACTCCCGCCAGGCGCGACGTGTCGATGCCGTGTTCGTCCACGGGCAAAGGGTGGGGGCGCATATTGACGCTTTCGAACAGATAGGCGGCGCCCTGGCTGCACGGATTTTCCACCACCACCGCGTCGCCCTCCCGCGCCAGCACCCGGAGCGCGAGGTTGAGCGCGAGCTGCGCGCCGGCGACGATCACCACCTGCTCGGGGCGCACGTGGATGTCGCGCATCACCGCCACATGGTCGGCGATGGCGGTGCGCAGCGCCATCAGGCCGCAGGGCTCGCCATATTCGGTGAGATTGTGCCCGGCCACGGCGAGGGCGTGCAGCACGAGGCGGCGCCATGTCTTCAGCGGGAAGGCGCGCGGATCGGTGCGCTGGGGCCAGAAATCGATGGGGATGCGGCTGGTGTTGAGGATGGAATGGGGCCGGCCGGTGAAGGCGGCGGGGGCGAGCTTCTCCGGCGAGCGCCGCTCCGCCGGGGCCGGCGCCTCCGCGCGCACCGAGGCGGCCGAGGCGGACGCGCTCACCGCGCTCATGGCGGCTTCCGGCACCACCGCAGCCACATAGGTGCCGACCATGGGGCGGGTGACGAGGTAGCCCTCGTTGATGAGCCGTTCATAGGCGAACGTCACCGAGTTGCGCGAGACGCCCAGTTGCTGGGCGAGATGGCGGGAGGACGGCACCGCCGACTCTGCCTTCAAACGCCCGTCGAGGATCTGCTGACGGATCTGTTCGAAAAGCTGTTCCTGGAGACTCAAAGCGGAGGCGCGGTCGAGGGAGATCAGCACGGCGTCGCATCCCATTGGTCCGGGCAGCGCCCCATGTTGGCACCTGTTGGGGCCAGTGGCGAGAGGGCCAGTCGCTGTCGGCGTTTTGGGGCCACCCCGGCCGCTTGCTTGACTTGACCGAGGGGGGACAACCATTTTCACCGTCGACACGCGTGCTTTAATGAATTGCGGCCGCGCCCGCATCTGAGGCGACACTTATGCCCGACACCGCTTTGCTCCAGGCGGACGAAACCCTGTTTCCCGCGCCCCTCCTCACACTTGCCGCCGACGTGCTGGCGGCCGCGCGGGCGCGAAACATCCGGCTCGCCGCCGCCGAGACGGTCACGTCCGGCCTGGTTGCCGCCTGCCTCACCTCGGTGTCCGGCGCTTCGGAGATCTTCGAGCGGGGCTATGTGCTGTATCACTCCTCCGCCAAGGCCACCGGGCTCGACGTGCCGGCCGCCGTCTCGGCCGCCCATGGGGCGGTGAGCGCCGAGGTCACGCGCGGCCTCGCCCAGGGCCTGCTCGACCATTCCGAGGCCGGCGCCACCGTCGCCATCACCGGCTATGCCGGGCCGGGCGGGGGCAATGCGGTGAACCCCGTGGGCACCATCTTCATCGCAGTCGCCACCCGCGACGGCGGCCTCGCGGAAGAGCGCCACGTCTTCCCTGGCAGCCGGGACAATGTGCGCCTGTGCGCCGTGCAGGCCGCCCTCGCGCTGCTCAAATCCCAGCTCGGCTGACGCCCCGCGCATGAGCGACATTCCGGTCGTCCTCGTCACCGGCTTTCTCGGCGCGGGCAAGACGACCCTGCTCAACGATCTGCTGAAGCGCCCGGCCTTCCGCGACACTGCCGTCGTCATCAACGAGGCGGGGGACGCGGGCATCGATCATGCGCTCATCGAGACCGGCAGCGACGAGGTGATGCTGCTGGAAGGCGGCTGCATCTGCTGCCGCATGAAAGGCTCGCTGAACGCCACGCTCAACGGCCTGCTGCGCCGCCGCGCCATGGACGACTTCGCCTTCCGCCGTGTGGTGGTGGAAACGAGCGGCCTCGCCGATCCCGCGCCGGTGCTCCATGCGCTGATCGCCGATCCGCTGTTCAACCGGCATTTCTCCATCGCCGGCGTGACCACTGTCGTGGACGCCGCAAACTTCGCCACCACCCTCGCCCACCATCCCGAGGGGATGACGCAGGTGGCCCTCGCCGACCGCATCCTCATCAGCAAGGCGGACCTTGCGACCGCGGACCAGCTCGCCGCGGCCGAGCGCGAGGTGGCGATGCTCAATCCGCTGGCGGAATGCCATGTGCTGCCGGCATCGGCGCGCGATGGCACGCTGCTGTGGATCGACCCGCGCGAGACGCCGCGCCCCCTCAGCCGCCGCTTCTCGGCGACCGGCGTCGGCCATGCGGTGACCACCGCCTCCCTCGCCTTTCCCGGACGTCTCACCCAGGACCAGGTCGATGCCTGGCTCGACCGGGTGAGCGACCTGTTCGGCGCCGCCTTGCTGCGCCTCAAGGGCATCCTGCATCTGGAAGAGGTGCCGCAGCCGGTGGTCCTGCATGGGGTGCAGGGACTGGTCTACTCCCCCGGCCTGCTCGCCAACGCGGCGGGCGGCGAGAACCGCATGGTGCTCATCGCCCGCGGCATCGAGGAGCAGGACCTCGCCGACGCGCTGACCCTGCTCGCCGGAATGGCACGCCCGGACTGATACCCGAGGCGCCTGGGACTGGCCCGATCGGCCTCGATCGAAGACCGAGGCCGATGGCATCGCTCACCCGCCGTTGGCCTGGACGCACTGGTTCACGCGCGCCCAAGCCTGCTGGGCGCTCTTGCCAAGATTGACCGTGCCCATATCCTCGGAATCCGGCAGCGAGAACTGGTAGGCGCCGGCGGCCACGATATGGTCGATGGCGACGAATGGCATGATGAACCACATGCGGTTGCCATCGGCGCCGCCCGGCACCGTCCATTCCAGCATGCCGCGCGGCTTGCCGGGGACGTTGATGATGGTGCCCTTGAAGTCGCCCTTGCGGCCCTCGGCCTTGACGCTCATGTAGACGTGGCCATCGGTGCGCCGCGCGATGAGGTCGTCGCGGTTGCCGACTTTTCGGACGGCGCGGCAATTGATGATGCCGGATTTCTCCGTGGTGGCGGTGAAGGTCCAGCCATCGAAGCCCGCTCCATAGGGCTTGACCTGTGCCAGCGCTCCGCCGGTGGTGGCGAGCGTGGCGGCGACGGCGAGCGCGGCGAGAATACCCGTCTTCATGGGCGGCCCTCTTGGGTCGGAGATGAGGGGTGCATGTGGGCGTCGCGCCCTGCCGGCTTGCCCCCCGGTCAAGCTCCAGCAGGGCCATGTGTATGAAACATCGAGTGAATGCAAGCTGAACCAAGCGTGGCCGAAGGCGGGCGCGACGCCGGCGGAACGCGGGCGACCGCGCGGACCGCCGCCACTGGCCCCATGCTCCAGACTGGCCCCATGAGCCCGCCACGAGCCGGCGCTACCGTGGCCCCCTCACCGGCCCTAGCGTTCAGCGACAGATGGAAACGAGCGAGACCGTGATGGCCAGCACTTTTTCGGCGAAGACCTTTTCCGGCACCGTGGGCATCGTCCCCGCCCTCGACATCGAGACGCAGGAGAAGTTCGATGCGGTGGTGAAGGCGACGAGCGGCGTCCCCGGCGTTGCCGGCTACAAGCTCGGCCTCACCAGCGTGCTGCGCCATGGCCTGAAAGAATCCATGCGGCGCGTGCGTGACCTCACCGATCTGCCCATTCTCTACGACCACCAGAAGGCCGGCCCGGACATGCCGGACATGGCGAAGAAGTTCACTGCCCTGTGCGCCGAGGCCGAGGTGGATGGGCTCATCCTCTTCCCCGTCGCCGGCCCGACCGCCGTGGACGGCTTCGTCGGCGAAGCGCTGAAGGCCGGCATCGCACCGGTGGTGGGCGGTGAGATCCCGGTCGCCGATTACGGCGTCTCCGGTGGCGGCTACCTTCTCGACAATGCGCTGGACCTCATCCTGGAGCGCTCGGTCCAGGGCGGCGCCGATCATTTCGTGCTGCCGGCGCACGATGCCGCGAAGGTCACGCGCTGGTCGCGCTGGATCGCGGCGAACGTGAAGAACCCGCTGGTGTTCCTCACCGGCTTCGGCTCGCTGGGCGGCACCATCGAAGGCGCGTTCGCCGCCGCCGAGGCCTGCCCGCGCCGCTTCGCCATCGTCGGCCGCCTCATCACCGATGCGAAGGACCCGGCCGCCGCCGCCACCGCCCTCTATGAGAAGATGCAGGCGCTGGAGGCGACGGCACCATGAACGCCCTGCTGCCGGCCCTCCACCGCGAGCCCTTCGTCGGCGGGCGCTTCGTGCCTGCCATGGGCGGCGGCGTCGAGGCGCTGGTCGATCCCTGGACGGGCACGCCCCTCGCCGAGGTCGCGCTGGCCGGGCCGGTGGAGGTGGAGGCGGCCATCCGCACGGCACGCCGTGCCTTCGATGCCTGCGACTGGCCCCATCTGCCGCCGGTGGACCGCGGCGCGGTGCTCCACCGCATCGCCGCCGGGATCAAGGCCCGGCAGGACCAGTTCGCACAGATCGAGGCGGTGAACGCCGGCAAGCCCATCTCCGGCGCCCTGCGGGAGGTGGAAGGGGCGATCCGCGTCTTCACTTATTATGCCGGCGCCATGGACAAGGTGTTCGGCGACACCATCCCCCTCGGCAAAGATCTCCTCGATTTCACCCTGCGCGAACCTCTCGGGGTGGTGGCGCAGATCGTGCCGTGGAACTTCCCGCTGCTCGGCGCCTCCTGGAAGCTTGCCCCCGCGCTCGCTTCCGGCTGCGCCGCAATCCTCAAGCCCGCGCCGCTCACGCCGCTCAGCGCCCTTTTGCTCGCCGAGGTATGCCGCGAGGCGGGTGTGCCCGACGGCTTCCTCTCCGTGCTGCCCGGCGGCGCGGACGTGGGGCGGCGGCTGGCAGAAGATCCACGCATCGACGGCATTTCCTTCACCGGCTCCACCATTGTTGGGTCGGAAGTGATGCGGCTGGCCTCGGCCTCCATCAAGCGCGTGGCGCTGGAACTGGGCGGCAAGAATGCCGCCCTGATCTTTGCCGATGCGGACATGGAGAAGGCGGCGGCGAGCGCGGTCGGCTCCGGCTTCGGCAATGCCGGCCAGTCCTGCTCCGCCCGCTCGCGCCTTCTGGTGGAGCGCAGCGCGTTGGAGCCCTTCGCCCGTGCCTTCGCTGCCGCGGCGGCCCGGCTGAAAACCGGCATGGCGCTGGACCCCGCGACCAGTCTCGGCCCGCTCATCTCCGCCTCGCACCGGGATGCGGTGGACCGCACGGTGGCGCAGGCGCGCGAGGCGGGCGCGGACCTCGTGACCGGCGGGGTGATGCCCGAGGGCGACGGCTTCTTCTATCCCGCCACCATCCTCTCCGGCGTCGGGCCGGACAATCCGGCCTTCAGCCGGGAGATCTTCGGCCCGGTCTGCTCCCTCACGCCGTTCGACAGCGAGGCCGAGGCCATCGCGCTGGCCAATGACAGCGAGTATGGTCTCAATGGCTCGGTCTGGTGCCGCGACATCGGCCGCGCGCTCCGGGTGGCGCGGGCCATGCGCACCGGCATGGTGGCGGTAAACGGCCTGCCCAGCGCCTCGAAGACCAGCGTGTTCGCGCCGTTCGGCGGCTACAAGCGCTCCGGCATCGGCCGCGAGCTTGGCCTTCAGGCGCTCGATTTCTATTGCGAGATCAAGAACGTGACGGTGGACCTCACGTAACGGGACAAGCAAGGAGCCACCACTGGCCGTCTGGACCCATCGTTGTGTCGGCGGCTGGCTCTCAAGGCTCAACAAATGGCGTTGCTAACTTTTTGAACAGAGCGAAAGGCAAGGCGCGTATGGCCATCGCAATCGTCGGCGGAACCATGATCGACGGCACGGGGGCGGACCCGGTGCCGAACGCGGTCGTGGTGATCGAGGAAGGGCGCATCGTCGCCGCCGGTCCCGAGAGCCGGGTGAGCGTGCCGGCAGGCGCCCAGAAGCTCGACGCGGCGGGGCGCACCGTGCTGCCCGGCTTCATCGATACCCATGTCCACGGCACCTACCGCGCCCGCGACATGCGCCAGCATCTGCTCAACACGCCCACCTACAACGTGCTGAAGTCCATCGAGGTGTTCCGCGAGACCATCGCCTGCGGTATCACCACCGCCCGCGACATGGGCGGCGCCGACGCCGGCTTCCGACAGGCCATCGAGGAAGGCATCATCGACGGGCCGCGCCTGTTCATCTCGCTGGGCATGGTCTCGCAGACCGGCGGCCATGGCGACTACTGGCTCCCCGCCGGCATGCGCATCCAGAAGCGCGCCTGGCTGCCCCACACGGTGGCGGACGGGGTGGAGGAGATCCGCCGCCTGGTGCGCGAGCTGCTCATGCGTGGCGCCGACTTCATCAAGATCTGCGCCACCGGCGGCATCACCTCGGTGACCGACAGCTGGGACGAGCCGCAATTCACCATCGAGGAAATCTCCACCGCCGTCTCCGAGGCCGCCGCCAAGGGCAAGCGCGTGGCCGTCCACGCCGAGGGCCTCGCCGGCATCAAGAACGCGGTGAAGGCCGGCATCCACTCGCTGGAACACGGCTGGTTCATGGACGAGGAGAGCGTGGACCGTATGATCGCGGGCGGCATCTGGTGGGTGCCGACGCTGGCGCTGGTGCCGCTCTCCATCGAGCATCGCCGCAAAAACACCGCCTGGGCCAGCCACCAATTGGGCCAGGAGGACGTGAAGGACGCGCAGATCTATTCCCTCATGCAGACGCAGATCCCCCTCTGGAAGGAGGCGGTGAAGCGCGGCGTGAAGGTGGCCATGGGCACCGACCAGTCGCACCGCCTGCTGGTGGGCGAGAACATGGCCGAACTGGCCTTCATGGTGGACTGGCTCGGCATGTCGCCCATGGAGGTGATCGTGGCCTCCACCACCAAGGCAGCGGAATGCATCGAGCAGCCGAACCTCGGTGCGCTCCGGGCCGGCTGCATGGCCGACGTGCTGGTGCTGGACGGCGATCCGCTCGCCGACATCCGCATCTTGGAGCAGCGCGACCGCCTGCACCTGGTGATGAAGGGCGGAAAGGCCTTCACCAACCGCCTGGACGGCTGAGCGCTGTCGATAAATGATTTTGTCAATTGATATAGTAGAGAACAGCTGCTAGGCAGCATCACAGAGCCGGGCGGGGAACGCCCCAGGAGCCGCGTAATGAAGTTGAACCGCTTTATGATCCGGCCTCTCGTGGAGCTGGGCCTGCGCGAGGAGTTAAGCTCCGGCGATACAACCGGAGGCTTTCTCGTCGGCGACGATCCGGTGCAGACGGCCAATATCTACGCTAAGGCGAACGGGATCGTCTGCGGCATGCTGTTCGCTGACGAGACCATCCGCTCCATCGAGCCCGATGCGCGCATCGAATGGCTGGTGGAGGACGGCGCCGCGGTAGAGCCCGGCACCGTGCTGATGCGGGTGCAGGCCCGCGCCTCCACCTTCTTCGTCATCGAGCGCTCGGCCCTCGACTGGCTCCAGCAGATGAGCGGCATCGCCACCAAGACGCGCCGCTACGCCGAGCTGGTGAAGCACACCGGCGTGCGCATCACCGACACCCGCAAGGGCTGGCCGGGCCTGCGCATGGTGCAGAAATATGCCGTGCGCGTGGGCGGCGCCCACAACCACATCTTCAACCTCGCCAACTGCGTGCTGGTGAAGGACAATCACATCAAGATCGCCGGCTCCATCACCGAGGCGGTGAAGATCCTGCGTGCGAGCGCGCAGCACACCTTCAAGTTCGAGGTGGAGTGCGAGAGCCTGGAGATGGTGCAGGAGGCGCTGGACGCCGGCGTCGAGATCATCATGTTCGACAACATGGACCTCGACGAGATGCGCGAGGGCCTGAAGCTGACCAAGGGCCGTGCCATGACCGAGGCGTCCGGCGGCATCAACGAGACCACCATCGTACCCATCGCGGAGCTGGGGGTGGACGTGATCTCCATCGGCGACCTCACCCACACGGTAAAGGCCCTCGACATCAGCCTCGATGTGCGGGACATCAAGCCGAGCGCTCAGCGGACCATCGACCGCCTCAAGCAGCTCTCGAACTGAGCACAGGCGGACGATGCGCGGGGACTTGCAAGGGGATTTGCCCTTTCGTCTGAGGCCGGGAACGGAGACCTTCGTCTTCGACCTCGACGATACCTTGTACCCGCGCTCCGCCGGCCTGCACGGCCAGATGCTCGCCCGCGTCTGGCTGTTCATCCAGCAGCTCACCGGTTCCACGCCGGAAGAGGCGGCGGCGCTGCACGCGCATTACTATGAAACCTACGGCACGTCGCTCGTCGGCCTCCAGCGCCACCATGCGGTGAAGCCGCAGGATTTCCTCGCCTTCGTCCACGAGATCGACCTCTCGGTGCTGGACGAAAGCAGCGAATTGCGCGCGGCGCTCGCCTCCCTGCCCGGCCGCCGCCTCGTATTCACCAACGGCTCGCGCGCCCATGCCGAGCGGGTGCTGGAGCGGCTCGGCATCGCCGACCTGTTCGAGGGCGTGTGCGACATCGCCGCCTGCGATTACGTGGGCAAGCCCGAACGCGCCGCCTATGACACCATGCTCGCCCGCCACGGCGTCGCGCCCGAGCGGGCCATCATGTTCGACGACCGCGCGGTGAACCTCGCCGTGCCCCACGCGCTCGGCATGCAGACAGTGCTGATCGGCGACCACGGCCTCCCCGAGACACCGGACGCCGCGCACGTGCATTTCCATTCCCTGGCGCTCGCGCCCGTGCTCGCCCAGATCGAGCCGCGCACGCCCCTGAGACCAACGCCAAAGGCCGCACAAAGCCTCCATAAGGGCCCGCAAAATAAGGGCTCATCAACGACCGACCTTCCTCAGGAGCCATGATGATGCACGCCCGTCTCACGCGCCTACTCATCGCCGCCACCGCCATCTCGCTCGCCGCCGCGCCTGCCCTCGCGGCGGATGTGAAGCTCGGCATCGTGCAGTCCACCTCGGGTGGCTCGGCCGCGCTCTACGGCACCATGCAGAAGAACGGCGCGGAGCTGGCCGCCGCCGAGATCAACGCCTCCGGCAAGCTCGGCGACCTCAAGCTGGTGCCCGTCCACCAGGACGACGCCGGCGATCGCGGCCAGACCGTCAACATCTTCCAGCGGCTCATCAATCAGGACAAGGTGACGGTCATCTTCGGGCCGACCCTGACCACCTCGGCCTTCGCCGCCGACCCCATCGCCAACGCCGCCAAGGTGCCGGTGATCGCCTCGTCCAACACCGCGCCCGGCGTGCCGGCCATCGGCGAATACATCTTCCGCACCAGCGCCCCCGAGGCGGCGGTGTTCCCCGGCGTGCTCGCCTATGCGGTCAAGCGCTACCAGCCCAAGACGGCGGCGCAGATCTACGGCATCGACGACGTGCTGATGAAGGCCGCCTACGGCGTGCACAAGGCGGCCCTCGACAAGGCCGGCATCAAGGTGGTGGCCACCGAGACCTTCCAGAAGGGCGACGTGGACTATTCCGCCCAGC
Source organism: Xanthobacter aminoxidans (assembly GCF_043193615.1). Taxonomy (NCBI): domain Bacteria; kingdom Pseudomonadati; phylum Pseudomonadota; class Alphaproteobacteria; order Hyphomicrobiales; family Xanthobacteraceae; genus Xanthobacter; species Xanthobacter aminoxidans. The sequence continues at coordinate 1,841,251 of NZ_JBAFUS010000001.1, forward strand.
TCACCAAGATCAAGGCGGCGAACCCCGACATCATCGTGGTCGGCGGCCTCGCGGAAGAAACCGCCAACATCGTGCGGCAGGCGCGGCAGCTCGGCATTCCGCAGTCCACCGTCTTCCTCGGCGCCAACGCGGCCATCTCCACCAAGCTCAACGACCTCGCCGGCCCCGCCGCGCAGGGCTTCCTCGTGGGCTCGGGCTGGTTCATCGACTTCGACACGCCCGCCAACAAGGCGTTCGTCGAGGCCTACAAGGCCAAGTACGGCAACGCCCCCGACACCTTCGCCGCGCAGGCCCATGCCGCCGTCACCATCTTCGCCGATGCAGTGAAGCGCGCGGGCGGCGTGTCCGATCCGGCGAAGCTGCGCGCCGCCATCGCCGACACCAAGGACCTTGAGACCGTGCTCGGCCCCTTCTCCTTCGACAAGGACCGCGAGCCGGTGCTGGTCGCCAAGGTGCTGGAGCTGAAGGACGGCAAGTTCCAGCTCGCCCAGTGATCCTCCACTGGCTCCGGTCTTGGCCGGAGCCAGATGGATTGGCGCGCCGTGCCGCGCGGATATCTGCCGCTGCACGATGCATAGACCGGTTCCGGCACAAGCCTGAACCGGGCGCCGCGCGGGCCAGACAAAAGCCCATGAGCCAAACTCACGGGCCTCTGGCATGATCCGCGGGCACGTCCGGGGGATCAGTGCATGACCACGTTTTTGCAGCAGGTCGTGAACGGGCTTTCGCTCGGCTCGATCTATGCCGTCTTCGCCATCGGCTGCACGCTGATTTTCGGCGTGCTGAACATCGTGAATCTGGCGCAGGGCGCCTTCTTCATGGTGGGCGCCTATCTGGGGCTGGAAATCGCCCTCCTCGGCCTGCCGTTGCCGCTGGCGCTCGTCGTGGCGCTGGTGGGCGGCGGCGTGCTCGGCATGGCGTCCGAGCTTCTGGTGTTCCGCGTGCTCCGGCTGCGCGGCGGGCACAAATGGATGGGCCTCGTCGCCAGCCTTGCGCTGGCCCGCCTGCTGGTGGGCATCGCGCAGGAGGTGTTCGGTACCGCCGTGCACGGCTATCCGCCTAATCCCTTCACGGCCATCGTGTGGGAGATCGGCGGCGTCCGCGTGCAACTGCTTCAGGTCATCGTGGTGATCACGGCGGTGATCCTGATGGGCATCCTCGGCTTCACCCTGCAGAAGACCTCGGTAGGCCGCGCCATCCGCACGGTCGCCTTCTCCGAGGACGTCGCACGCATCGTCGGCGTGGAGGTGGGGCGCACCATCCTCATCACCTTCTTCATCGCCGGGGCGCTCGCTGGCGCGGCCGGCGTGCTGCTGGGCCTCCTCTTCAACGTGGTCTCCCCCTTCATGGGCGAGCACATGCTGGTGAAGGGCCTCACCGTGATGATCCTCGGCGGCCTCGGCAACATTCCCGGCGCAGTGGCCGGCGGCTTCCTGCTGGGGTTGGTCGAGGTGTTCTCCGTCGCCTATGTCTCCTCCGCCTTCCGCGATGCCATCGGCTTCGGGCTCATCTTCCTGATCCTCCTGGTGAAGCCCACGGGCCTGTTCTCCGGCTTCGAGGAGCGCCGCGCATGATGGCTGCCCTCGATGCCTTTCTCGCCAGCTACGGCAACCTCGTAAACTTGTGCCTGCTCAACACCCTGCTCGCCTACGGGGTGTGGCTGGCGCTGGCGGCCAACATGTTCACCTTGGGCACCGGCGGCTTCATGGCGGTGGGCGCCTATTGCAGCGTCTATCTCACCATGCAGCTCGGCGCGCCCTTCGCCGTGGCGGTGGTGGCGGGCGGGCTCTTGGCGGCGGCGGTCGCGCTCATCATCGGCGCGCCGGTGCTGCGGCTACGGGGCGACTATTTCATGCTCGCCACCTTCGCCTTCACCGAGGTGGTGCGGGTGATCGCGCTGAACTGGGATGCCGTCACCGGCGGCGCCATCGGCATCTACGGCATCCCGCGCTACACCGAGACATGGCAGCTGGTGCTGCTGGTTCTCATCGCGCTCTACTTCGTCTTCGCCTTGCGCCGCTCCTATTTCGGCCGCTCCATTCTCGCCATCCGGCAGGATGACGTGATGAGCGAGGCGATGGGCCTCAACGTGTTCGGCCAGCGCCTTTCGTTGTTCGTCGCCTCCGGCTTCGTCAGCGGCGGCGTGGGCGGCCTTGCGGCACATCTCAACTTCTTCGTCGGTCCCTCGGACTTCGGCCTGCTCAGGAGCGTGGATGCGCTCGCCTACCCCATCCTCGGCGGCGTGAACGCGCTTCTGGGGCCGCTGGTGGGCGCCATCTTCACCACGCTGCTGCCGGAGCTGCTGCGCTTCTCCAGCCAGTGGCGCGAGATCCTGATGGGCCTGCTCATTCTCGCGGTGGTGCTGTTCCTGCCCGGCGGGGCCATGTCGCTGCTGCGCTGGCGGCCGCGCAAGGCAGCGGCCCGCCGGCCCTCCACCCAGGGAGCCGAATGATGGCGGCGGCGCAGCTCGAACTCTGGCAGGTGGCCAAGCGCTTCCAGGGCGTGGTGGCGGTGGACAGCGTGTCGCTGACCGCCACCGCCGGACAGGTGACGGCCCTCATCGGCCCGAATGGCTCCGGCAAGACCACCACCATGAACATGATCACCGGCCTCTATCCCACGGACGCCGGCCATATCCGCCTCGACGGCGTGGACATCGCCCGCCTCGCCCCGCACAAGGTGGCGGCGCTGGGGGTGGCCCGCACCTTCCAGAACATCCGCCTGCTGGCGAGCGAGACGACCCTCGCCAATGTGCTCCTGGGCGCCCACCGCCACCAGTCGGCGAGCCTCCTCGACGTGCTCTTCGGACTGCCGGCGGTGAAGAGCAGCGAGACGCGCGAAAAGGCGCGCTGCGAGGCGCTGCTCGATCTTGTGGGCATCGCCCCTCTCAGGGACGTGGCCGTGGGCGGCCTCTCCTACGGCGACCGGCGGCGCGTGGAGATCGCCCGCGCCCTCGCCACGAAGCCACGCCTCCTGCTGCTGGACGAGCCGGCGGCGGGCATGAACTTCGCGGAGAAGCGGGCGCTCGCCGACCTCGTGCTCGCCATACGGGACATGGGCATCACCGTGCTCCTCATCGAGCACGACATCGAGTTCGTGGCTCGGGTGAGCGACCATATCGTGGTGCTCAATTTCGGCCGCGAGATCGCCGCCGGCACGCCGGAGGAGGTGCGCCGCATGCCGAGCGTGATCGAGGCCTATCTGGGGACCGAGGATGCTTGATCTCGTCAAGGTCACCTCCGGCTACGGGTCCGTCGCGGCCGTCGAGGACATCGACATCACCGTCCCCGCCGGCGCCTGCGTCTGCCTCATCGGCGCCAACGGCGCGGGCAAGACGACGACGCTGCTCACCATCTGCGGCCTCGTGCGCGCCTTCTCCGGCACCGTGCGCATCGAGGGGCGGGACATGACCGCTCGCCCCGCCGACAAGATCGTCCGCGCCGGCGTCTCTCTGGTGCCGGAGGGGCGGCGGGTGGTGGCCTCCATGTCGGTGGAGGACAATCTCAAGGTCGGCGCCTATGTGCGCGGCGGCGACCCCGCCATCGCCGACGACATGGATCTCATCTACACCCGCTTTCCCCGCCTCAAGGAGCGGCGCTTCCAGTATGCCGGCTCCCTCTCCGGCGGCGAGCAGCAGATGCTGGCCATGGGCCGGGCGTTGATGGCGCGGCCGAAGCTGCTGTTGCTGGACGAGCCCTCCATGGGCCTCGCGCCCCATGTGGTGAACGACATCTTCGCCACCATCGCCGACATCAACGCCAAGGGCACCACCGTGCTCCTCGTGGAGCAGAACGCCCGCAAGGCACTTTCCGTCGCCAGCTACGGCTATGTGATGGAGCACGGCCGCATCCTGTTCGCCGACACCGCCGACGCGCTGGCCCGTGACCCGCGCGTGATCGCCGCCTATCTCGGGATGCGTGCGGCGGAGACGGCTCAGGCCTGATCGCAGCCTTCGCTCAGGCGCCGCGCAGGCTTTCTTCGTTGCCTTCGCTCAGGCGCCGCGCGGGCTTTCTTCGTTTTGCCTTCGCTCAAGCGCCGCGCGGGCTTGGGGCCTCCCCGCTCGCCTCGAAGGCGCGATAGGCGTCGTCGAGGTCGTCGAAGATCATGTCCGGGCCGATGGCATCCAGAAGCCCCGCGCGGTCGAGGAGGGTGCGCACCTCGTCGTGCATCTCGGCGATGCCGAACTTGAGGCCGCGCCGCTCCAGCTCCGCCCGCACCTCTTCCAGCGCCGCGGCGGCGGTGGAGTCCACCTGGGTGATGGCGCTGGCGTCCAGCACCAGCCAGCGGGTGCCGTCGACCAGGGTGTCGGCGATGGCGTCGATGCGGCCCTGCATGCGGTCGGCGTTGAAGAACAGAAGGTCGCCCTGGATGAGCACGATGGCGAGCCCCGGCACCTGCCGCGCATCGGCCCGCCGGTGCAGCTTGTAGAAGCCCTCGTGGCCCGGCACCCGCCCGAGCAGCGCGTCGCGCGGATACATCATCTTGTGCAGGAGGTAGGCGAAGGTCGCACCGATGGCGATCAGCACGCCGTTCAGCACACCCAGGCTGATGGGCGCGAACAGCGCGATCATGGCGAAGGCGAACTCCATGCGGCTGATGCGCCATAACTGGCGCAGGGCCGGCAAATCCACGAGACTCAGGGCTGCCGAGATCAGGATCGCGCCCAGCGCCGGAATGGGCAGGATGGCGAGCGCCGGCTGCAGGAACAGCACGATGGCGAGCAGCGCCAGCGCCGCCACCACGCTGGCCAGCTGCGAGCGTCCGCCGACGCTGGCATTCACCGCCGTGCGGGAATCCGAGGCGGTGATGGGGAAGGCGGCGAACAGGCCGGCCGCGATGTTGGCGGCGCCGAAGCCCACCATCTCGCGGTTGGCATCCACCGGATAGCCTCCGCGCTCGCCGAAGCTGCGCGCCGTGACAATGCCCGCCGCGAAGCTGACGAGGAAGATCGCCGCCGCGCCGATCAGCAACTGGTCGATCGCCGCGCCGCCCCCGGCCGGCAGCGCCAGCGCCGGGAGGCTGGAGGGGATCGCCCCCACCACGGCGATACCGTGCCCCGCGAAATCGAACAGAGCGGAGAGCGCCACCGACAGCACCACCACCACCACCTGCCCCGGCACGGGAAGACGCGCGCGGCGCACGAGATGGAGCACGGCGAACATGCCGAGCGCCAGCAGCAGCGAAGGCCAGTGCACTTCATGGGCCTTGCGCAACAGCTCGATGACCGGCGCGATCAGCCCGTCCCCGACGATGGGTATGCCTGTGACGCGCTTGAGCTGCCCGACGAGGATGGACAGCGAGATACCAGCGAAGAAGCCCACCAGAATCGGCCGCGACAGGAAGGTGGAGAGCACCCCGAGCCCCACCAGCCGCGCCGCGAAATAATAGCCGCCCACCACGAGGGCGATGAGGGCGGCCACCCCCGGCTTGTCCACGGCCGCAAGGTCCGGCATGCCGGCGAGCACGGCCGCGAGCACGGTGATGGTCGCCGCATCCGGCCCCACCACCAGTTGCCGGGACGGGCCGAACACCGCATAGGCGATCAGCGGCGCGATGGAGGCATAGAGCCCGGTCTGCGGCGGCAGGCCTGCGATCGCGGGATAGGCGATGGCGCTCGGCAAGCCCACCGCCGCGATGGCGAGTCCTGCCGCAACGTCCGTCTTGATCCAGCTCGGCCGATATCCGGCGAAACTCGCCAGCAGCGTCCGTGGGGCTTCTTGGGAGGACGCACCGTCCGCTGCCACCGGTCAATCTCCGTCCGCCGGCATGAACTCCGCCGGGCTGGCGGGACCATGCCACAGGCAGGGATGGCCCGGAAAGTCCGTCAAAACCCGGCGTCGCCCTGCTGCGCGGCGTGCCTTGCATCACGGGCTGCCGCTTCTAGAATCGCCGCGGGTGCCGCATCAACGCGGCCAGGCGGGGGCAGGAACGATGGTTCTGATCCGGCTGTGCAAGATCGCCCTCGTGGCGACGATCGCCGTCTTCTTCTCGCTGGTCGCCTTCGGCAACATCACGGACTACGGGACGAACTGGGCCTTCGTCCAGCACGTGCTGGCGATGGATACGATCTTCCCGGATTCCACGCTGCGGTGGCGGGCGATCACCGACGAACGGCTCCAGACCGCCGCTTATGTGGTGATCATCGCCACGCAGGCCGCCATCGCCCTTGTGCTGTGGACCGGCGTCGTGCGGATGCTGGCTGCGCTCCGCACACCCGGCTTCCGCCGCGCGCGGACGACGGCCGTGCTCGGCCTCACGCTGGGCCTCCTGCTCTACGGGGCCGGCTTCGTTGTCATCGGCGGCGAATGGTTCGCCATGTGGCAATCGAAGACATGGAACGGACAATCCACCGCCTTCGCCTTCATCGGCTGGATCTCCGCCGTGCTTATCATCCTCCTCCTGCCGGAGCAGGAGGAGGAGCGCTGACGACGCGCGGCATGCCGTCGGCATCGGCCTGCGGCCGATGCTAAGCGGGCCTCGCTCAGGCGCCGCGCGGGCTTGGTCTTACTTCACCAGCGGGCAGTTGCCGGCCGCGATGGGGCGGAAGGCCTTGTCGGCGGGAACGGTGGCGATGAGCTTGTAGAAGTCGTAGGGCCCCTTGGATTCCGCCGGGCTCTTCACCTCGAACAGGTACATGTCGTGGATCGCGCGGCCGTCCGGACGCACCGCGCCCTTGCCGAACAGGGGGTCATCCGTGGGAATGGCCTTCATGGCCTCCACCACCTTGGCCCCGTCCTTGGCGCTGCCCACCTTCTCCACCGCCTTCAGATAATGCAGCAGCCCGGCATAGACGCCGGCATGGACCATGTTGGGATAGCGCCCGCCATTGGCCTCGGCGAAGCGCTTGGCGAAGGAGCGGGTCTGGTCGTTGAGGTCCCAGTAGAAGGCTTCCGACAGGAACAGGCCCTGCGCCGTCTCCAGCCCCAGCGCGCTGATGTCGTTCAACACCATGAGCATGGCGACGAGCTTCTGCCCGGCCTTGACGATGCCGAACTCGGACGCCTGCTTCACCGCGTTGATGGTATCCGCCCCGGCGCTGCCGAGGCCGATCACCTTGGCGCCGGAGGCCTGGCCCTGGAGCAGGAAGGAGGAGAGATCTGATGTGCCGAGTGGGTGCCGCACGGTGCCGAGGATCTTGCCGCCGGCCGCCTTGATGGCCTCGCCCGCGTCGCGCTCCAGCGCATGGCCGAAGGCATAGTCCACCGAGATGAAGTACCAGGTGTTGCCGCCGGCCTTGGTCACGGCCGTGCCCACCGTATTGGCCTGCGCCCAGGTGTCGTAGGTCCAGTGGACAGTGTTCGGCGAGCAATCCTTGCCGGTGAGGTCGGAGGTGCCGCCACCGGAGATGATCGCCACCTTGTTCTTCTGCCTGGCGATGCCGCTGACGCCCAGCGCCACGGCTGAATTCGGCACGTCCAGCACCGCGTCCACGCCGTCCGTGTCGAACCACTGGCGGGTGACGTTGACGCCGATATCGGCCTTGTTCTGGTGATCGGCGGCGACCAGCTCGATGGGCATTCCGGCGACCTTGCCGCCGAAATCTGCGATGGCCATCTTCGCCGCCACCACAGATCCGGCGCCGGCGAAGTCCGCCTGCACGCCGGCCTGGTCGTTGAGCACGCCCACCTTCACGCTCTCGGCACTCGCGCCGCCGGCAAAGGCCGCGCAGACGAGGGCTGCGAGCGCGGTGGAGGCCAGAGCGGCCCTCAGCGTCCCGGACCTTGCAGTCGTCCCGGACCTTTCAGTCTTCTTGGGCATTTCAAACCTCCCGATCCTGTCTGTTCGTTCTTGTTGTCGTCTTCGTTCAGGGCCGCCTTGTTTGTCGTCGGCCCTCAAGGCCGCATGGGCTTCAGCACGGCACCCTTGGAGAGCGGCTGCACCATGGCCGCATACTGGCCGAGCCAGCCGCGGATCTGGCTGTGGTCCGGCGCGCGCCACATGGCGCGGCGGGCGGCCAGCTCGCTCTCGGAAACGTCGAGATCGACGCGGCGGGCGCCGATATCGATGGAGATGACGTCGCCCTCGGCGACAAGGCCCAAAGGCCCGCCTTCCGCCGCCTCGGGCATCACTTGGCCGATGGTGATGCCGCTATTGAGGCCGGAGAGCTCGCCGTCCGTCACCACCGCAACGCCGGCTCCCAAGCCGGCCCCGATCAGCGCCGCCATGAAGCTCGCGGCGAACACGGTGCCCGGTCCGCCCTTCGGCCCGAGGCCGCGCAGCACCACCACGTCGCCGGGCTTGATGGAGTGGGTCTCCAGCGCCTTGATGGCGACCGCCTCGTCCTCGAACACTCGCGCCTTGCCGGAGAAGGTGCGCACTTCGGCGGGCACGGCGGAAACCTTCACCACCGCCCCGTCCGGCGCGAGGCTGCCGCGCAGGATGGTCAGGCCCGGCTCGTGCCGGAAGGGGTCCGCCAGCGGGCGGATGAAGGTGCGGTCGGGCTCCGGCACGTCGGCGAGGTTCTCGCCCAGCGTCTTGCCGGTGACGGTCATCACCGAGAGGTCGAGCACGTCGGAGAGCTCGCGCATCACGCCCCGGCAGCCGCCGGCCTTGTCGAGATCCTCGATGCGATGGGGGCCGTTGGGCCGCACGGTGGTGATCTGGGGCGTGTCGTTCAGCGCCTCCAGTTCGGCCACGATGTCGATGTCCATCTCGGCTTCCGAGGCGGTGGCCGCGAGGTGGCGCACGCAATTCACCGAGCATCCCGTGGCCACCGCCACACGCAGAGCATTGCGGAAGGCGGCGGGGGTAAGAATCTGCCGGGGCCGGATGTCCTTGAGGATGAGATCCACAATGGCCGCACCAGCGCGGGCGGCATTCTCCATCAGCGCCTGCGAGCCGGCGCGGATGGGCGCGCTGCGCGGCAGGGCCATGCCGAGGGCCTCGGAGAGCACATGCATGGTGTTGGCGGTGGCGAGGCCCGCGCACACACCCGGCCCGGTGATGGCGGTGCAGGTCATCGCCTTGAGATCGGCCAGCGAGATGGACCCCGCCTTCAGCGAGCCGACGCTCTTGTAGACCTCCTCGATGTCCACTTCCTTGCCCGCGCAATGGCCGCCGAGCTGGTAGCCGCAGGGCAGCACCACGGAGGGCACGTTGAGCCGCGCCGCGGCCATGAGTTGGCCGGGGGTGGTCTTGTCGCAGGAGGCGAGCAGCACCATGCCGTCCAGCTCCGCGCCTTCCACCTGTACCTCGATGTCGTTCACCAGCAGGTCGCGGCTCGGCATCAGATAGCGTGCCTGACGGCCCGCGCTGGTGACGAAATCGGACGGCGCCACGGTGCGGATCTCGAACGGCAGGCCGCCGGCGTCGCGGATCGCCTGCTCCACCACGCGGCAGACATCGTCGAGATGCGCGTAGCAGACCGACAGCTTGCTGGAGCTGTTGACGATGGCGATCTTCGGCTTCAGCAGGTCTTCCTCGCTGTAGCCCATGGCGAGCCACTGGGCGCGGCGCACGGCCCAACGGGTGGTGCCGGGCTCGAAATTGCTGCGCAGCGTGGGCTTCTTCTGTTCGGCGTCGGACATGAAACGTCCCTGTCTCGTCAGTTGAGCTGGGCGCCGAGCGCGTTCAGCGCGGCGCGGATGTCGGAGCCGGACGGCAGCGCCGCCGGATCATCGCAGAGCTGGTCGGCGACGAGGCCCATGGCCTGCCCGTAGCCGAAGCACTGGGCAGTGACGCGGGCCGACGCCATGGCCTCGTGTTCGGCCGAGAGGCAGCGCCCGGCCATCACGAGTCCCGAGCCGGTGGCGGGCAGGAAGCAGCCGAGGGGGATCTCGTAGTAGTCGTCGAGAATCCAGTGCAGCTTCGGCTTCTCGCCGGAATGCAGCTCGATGGGCCAGGGCGAGCGGCAGATACCGTCCGCGCGCTTGCGGGCGGAGGTGACATCCTCGTTCTTCAGGAGGTCGCGGCCGACGATCTGCCAGGTCTGGCGGATGCCCACCTGCACGCCGGTGTCGTTGACGAAGGAGGCCTCGCAGCCAGTGATATGGTCGCGGATGAAGCGGGCGTATTCGCGCACCTGCTTGCGCCCCTCGATCTCCGCCTCGCTGAGGTCGGCCATGCGGGTGGCGTCCAGCTCGCGCCCATCGGCACCCACGATGCGGGTGGCGTTGCAGATCAGCTCGCCGGGGCGGGGCGTGGGGAAGAGGAAGATCTTGGCGCGCGGCAGGCGGTAGGCGCCGGAGGCGTTCAGCTCCTGGATGAGCGTCATGACCCGCTCGTCGAGGATGGAATCCGGCCCGTGCGCGGCGAGGAAGCGCGCCATGTCCACGCCGAGGATGCGGAAGATCATGGTGGGGTTCTGGATGGCGCCGTCGCGGCCCTTGGTGAGGGCGCGGCCCGCCATGGCCGCCACGTCTGCGTCGCCCGAGGCGTCCACGGTGATCTTCGCGCGCACCTCGAGCGGCCCCTGCTTGGTGAAGGCGGTGACGCCCCGCACATGGTCGCCCTCGGCGAGAACGCCGGTGACGGTGACGTGGTAGAGCACGCGAATCTTGCCCTCGGCGCCGAGCAGCGCGTCGCTCGCCTCGCGCCAGACCAAAGGATCGTGGACCCGCACGTAGGTCTTGCCGTACTGGACCGGGCCGGTGAGCCCGCCGCGCGTTTCCATGGCCGCGATGAACTCGTCCACGAAGCCGTGCACCACCTGCTCCGGCTCGGCGTTGCGGCGGTCGGAGGCGGCATAGAGGCCGCAGATGGTGCCGGAGAGGCCAGCCACCGCGGCGCCGCCGCTGAAGCCGTAGCGCTCCAGCAGGATGACACGCCGCCCCTGCCGCGCTGCCGCGACCGCGCAGGCAAGGCCCGCCGCGCCGCCGCCGACCACCAGCACGTCCGTCTCCAGAACCTCCGCGGGCCTGACGTCGGGCATTTTCACCCATCCTTGTTTTTAATTGTTAGCGCTATCATTTGTTAGCGCTAACCAGTCTCTATTGTCAAGCGGCCGGCAGGCCATATGGTGAGCCGGGGCCAGTGGTGACGGAATCGGCGATGCGGCAGAAAAGGGGGGGACGGGCGGCGGGCGTCACCATGGAGGATGTGGCGCGGGTGGCGGGCGTCTCCGCCATGACGGTCTCGCGCGTGTTGCGCCAGCCGACGCTGGTGAACGCCGACCTCAAGGCCAAGGTGGAAGCGGCGATCCGCGAGACCGGCTACATCTACAATCTTGTCGCCTCCTCCCTCGCCTCCCAGCGCAGCGGCATCATCGCGCTGATCCTGCCGACGGTGGCGTCCTCCATCTTCACCGACAGCGTGAAGGGGGTCTCGGACGTGGCCCGCACCCACGCGGTGCAGATGATCATGGCGGAGACCAACTATTCCCCGGCGGAGGAGGAAAAGGTCATCGAGGCGCTGCTGCGGCGCCGGCCGGACGGCTTCGTCATCGTCGGCGTCTCCCACACCCGCGCCACGCGGGCGCTGCTGGAAAAATCCGGCGTGCCCGTGGTGGAGACGTGGGACAGCACGCCCACGCCCATCGACAGCCTCGTGGGCCTCTCCAATTTCGATGCCATGAAGGCCATGACCGAGGCGCTGGTGGCGCAGGGCTTCCGCCGCATCGCCTTCGTCGGCACCGCCACCCGCGACCGCCGCGCCCAGATGCGCGCCAAGGGCTACGAGGCCGGCATCGCCGAGGCCGGGCTCGGCGCGCCGCTCATCCTCAATGCGGACGATCTCACCAGCATGGAGTCCGGCCGCGTCGTCGCCGAGCGGGTCGCAGCGCTGCATCCCCGCCCCGACGCCCTGCTGTGCCTCAACGACGTGCTTGCGGCCGGCGCGCTGCTGGCGTTCCAGCGGATGGGCCTCGCCGTGCCCGGCGACATCGCGGTCGCCGGCTTCGGCGGACTGGATTTCTCCAGCCACCTCAACCCGTCGCTCTCGACCGTGGACATCCCGCGCTACGAGATGGGGCAGAAAGCCGCCGAGATGCTGATCGGCCGCATCGCCGGCACCGCCGCGCAGGGCGGCACCTGCGAGATGGGGTACCGGATCGTGCTGCGCGAGAGCACGGGGAGCAGCCGCCCGGCCGAGACTCAAGCCTCTTAGCCAGGGCGTCCTGATCCCGCGCTATCGCGGCGGATCGACCCCGATCCAGTGGCGCACCACCGGCGGCGCATCGCCCTGGTGGAACGAGAGCACCTCCGCCTGCACGTCCGCATCGGCACGGGAGACCCGGCGGTGCTGGCGTCGATGCTCAGCCCAGGATTCCACCATGAACCACTCCAGCATTTGCTCGGGATCGGCGGAATCTTCGCTGACGCCCCAGGCGTAGGCCCCGTCGCGACGCCGGGCGGCCGAAAGGCGCTCCAGCGCCTTCAGGAACGCATCCCGGTCCGCCCGCGCCACCCGGTACTCGATCAGGATCAGCACCGGCCCCCGGTCATTGGGGATGGGCTCGGCCATCGCCGGCTCGGGCCAGTGCATGGAGGGCGTCAGATCAGCCTCGCCTGCGGGCAGCGGCACCCGGTGCATGATGAGGCCCACCACCGCGAGACCGCCCGCCGCGATCACCAGCGCCGCCTGCAGCCCCACCGCCTGCGCCACAAGACCCCAGGCGATGCTGCCGCCCGCCATCGCGCCATTGAAGACCGTGAGGTAGACCGCGAGCGCCCGCCCCCGCACCCAGTTGGGCAGGATGGACTGCGCCGTTGCGTTCAGCGTCGTCAGCGCAGTGATCCACGCCGCGCCCATGGCGAGCAGGATCGGCACCGCCAGCCAGCGCGGCGGGGCCAGCGCGAGGGCCACCGTCGCCACGGCGGTGACGAGCGAGGCGGCGAGGATGAGCCCGTCCGCCGAGAGACGGCCGCGCAGACGCGGCATCAGCAGCGCCCCACCGATGGCGCCGACGCCCACCGACCCGAGCAGCAGGCCGTAATAAGCCGCATCCCCCTTGAGCAGCCCGCGCGCGACCAGCGGCAACAGCGCCCAGACCGCACTGGCGAAGGCGAAAAAGAAGGCCGAGCGCAGGAGGACGACATGCATCTCTTTGCTCGACCGCGCATAGCGCAGCCCGGCACGGAAGGCGCCGGGGAAGCGCTCGCCCAGTTCGTCCTGCGGGGTGGCGGGCCGACGCCACCAGACGAGGGCGGCGATGACGAAAACGTAGCTCGCCACGTCCGCCCCGTAAGTCACCGCGGCGCCGAAGGCGGCGAGCAGCACGCCGCCCAGCGCCGGCCCGATGGAGCGGGAGATGTTGATGCCGAGCGAGTTGAGCGCCACCGCGCTTTTCAGGTCCGAACGCGGCACCAGCTCCGGCACGATGGACTGCCAGGTGGGTGCCATCAGCGCCGCGCCGATGCCGCCGAGGAAGGTGAGCGCGATCAGCGAGGAGACCGTCATCAGCCCGGTCAGCGACAGCAGCATCAGGGCGCCGCTGACGCACGCCAGCCCGATCTGGATGGCGATGAGGAAGCGTCGCCGGTCGAGGATGTCGGAGAGCACCCCCGCCGGCATGGCGAGGAGGAACACGGGCAGCATGGCCGCCGCCTGGATGGTCGCCACGGCGGCGGGCGAGGCGGACAGGTCCGTGACGATCCACGCGCTCGCCACGTCGCGCATGAAGCTGCCCGTGTTGCCGAGCACGGTCGCCACCCACAGCACGGCGAAGACCGGCCGCTTCAGGGGCGCGAAGGCACCGGGGGTGGACGGCGGGGATGGGGGATTTTCGCTCATGCTCGCTGTCCCTCCGTTTTGCCCGCAAGATCGTACCACGCCACCAGCACGAAGGCCCCGGCGAGGCCGAGATGCTCGAAGAAGGCGTTGGCGGCGGCGAAGCGTTCGGCTCCCGCCATGCCCCAGAAACGGTTGGCGAGCAGGCTCGCCGCGACCGTGAATGCGGCGAGCGCCATCGCCCCGGCCCAGCGCAGCAGGCCGGAGAGCACCATGACCGGCGCGATGATCTCCAGCGCGATGACGGCGGCGGCGAGCGGGGCCGCCGGGGCGAGGCCGAAATGGGTCATCTCAGCGACGGCGCTCGGAAAATCCAGCACCTTCGTGAGGCCGCCCTGCAGATAGGCAGAGGTGAGCGCGAGCAGCGCGAACGCCCGCACCGGGCGCGGCGATAGAAACGGCCTCATGGACGCTGCGAGGCGGTCGGGAAGGTCCGGTCCCATCCCTCAGAAGCCCCAGCAGGCGCAACCCAGCGCGCCGAAGAAGCCCTGCTGGTCTCCCACAGGCACGCTCGCGCCCCACGCCCCGGCATGGGCATGACCGTGGACGCCGCAGGCCTTGGCGCAGCCGCAGGCGGCGGCGAAGGCGTATTTCTGCGTACTGTCCGCCTTGCGGGGCTGGTAGCCGCCGAAGGTGCGCACCGGCGACCAGTCCGGCATGGCCGGTGGCAGCGGCGGCGCGAGATCGCGGAACGCGCCATCCCCATGCACCGGCGTGCCGCCGAGCAAGGTGAGGACGGAGGTGATGTCCTGGATGCTGTCCTCGGACACCGAGAAATAATCATCCGAAAGCACCACCAGATCGGCGAGCTGGCCGTCCTTGATCTGCCCCTTCTTGCCCGGCTCGCTGGAGAACCAGGTGTTGGCCTCAGTCCACAATCTCAGCGCATCTTCCCGGTCCAGCCGGTTCGCCGGCGGATAGAGGGAGAGCCCGCCGAGCGTGCGGCCCGTCACCAGCCAGGACAGCGAGACCCACGGATTGTAGGAGGCGACGCGGGTGGCATCCGTCCCCGCGCCCACCGGGATGCCGGCCTCCAGCATGCGGCGGATGGGCGGGGTGCGCTCGGCCGCCTTGGCGCCGTAGCGATCGACGAAATATTCACCCTGATAGGCCATGCGGTGCTGCACGGCGATGCCGCCGCCCAGCGCCGCGATGCGGTCGATGTTGCGGTCGGTGATGGTCTCCGCATGGTCGAAGAACCAGTTGAGGCCCCTGAGCGGCACATCGGAATCGACCTTCTCGAACACGTCGAGGGCGCGCGAAATGGTCTCGTCATAGGTGGCGTGCAGGCGGAACGGCCAGCGGTTTTCGGCCAGCAGCCGCACCACCGGCTCGAGGTCGCCTTCCATGGCGCCGGGAAGGTCCGGCCGCGCCACCTGGAAGTCCTCGAAGTCGGCCGCGGAATAGACCAGCATCTCGCCGGCGCCGTTGTGGCGATAGAGGTCGTCGCCCTGCCCCGGCGTGACGGACTTGGACCAGCCGGCGAAATCAGCCAGCTCCGCCTTCGGCTTCTGGGTGAAGAGGTTGTAGGCGATGCGCACGGTGAGGTTTCCCTCCCGGTGCAGATCCTCGATGACGGAATAGTCTTCCGGATAGTTCTGGAAGCCACCACCCGCGTCGATCACCGAGGTGACGCCAAGGCGGTTCACCTCGCGCATGAAGTGGCGGGTGGAGTTTTTCTGGTATTCTGGCGGCAGCTTCGGCCCCTTGGCCAGCGTCGCATAGAGAATGGTGGCATTGGGTTTGGCCACCAGCAGGCCTGTGGGATTGCCGTTGGCGTCGCGGATGATCTCACCGGCGGGCGGATCGGGCGTGTCCTTGGTGTAGCCCACCACGCGCAAGGCGGCGGCATTGAGCAAGGCGCGGTCGTAGAGGTGCAAGATGAAGACCGGCGTGTCCGGGGAAACCGCATTGATCTCCTCCAGCGTCGGCAGGCGCTTCTCGGCGAACTGGTGCTCGGTGAAGCCGCCCACCACGCGCACCCATTGCGGGGCGGGCGTCACGGCCACCTGCCGCTTCAGCATGTCCATGGCCTGGCTAAGCGAGCGCACGCCGTCCCAGCGCAGCTCCATATTGTAGTTCAGCCCGCCCCGGATGATGTGCATGTGGCTGTCGATGAGGCCGGGGATGACCCGCCGGCCGCCCACGTCGATGATCTTCGTCGTCGTGCCGGCGAGGCGCATGGCATCATTGGTTGGGCCGACGAACACGATCACGCCGTCGCGCACCGCCACCGCCTCCGCCGTGGGATTGGTGCGGTCGAGGGTGGTCATCTTGCCGTTGAACAGGATGAGGTCGGCGATCTCGCTCATGGTGCGCGCCTTCTGCTGGGGGGCGACGAGAATGAAAGCTCAGGATTTGGGAGGGGTCGTGTCGCCAGAGGCCGGCGCATCCGCCGCATCGCGCCGGCCCGGAAGCTGGCCCAGCACATGGTCCTTGCAATCGGCAAGGCCGATGGCGCGGGCGAGGCCGTCGCCGTTCATCAGATGACGCGCGACGGGCAGGATCTGCTCGCCGACCAGAATGCCGAGCAGCCCCAGCAGCGCCACCACCGGCGGGGCCGGGGAGCGCACGTTGATCAGGCTGTAGACGACACCGACCAGCAGGCCGGCGCCCAGCGAGGCGAGATAGAGCTTCATCGGCCCTCCGGAGGTTCGAACATCCGGCGCCGGCCGGGGGGAGGCCGGCGCCGGAAGGAGATCACGCCTTGATGAAGGCGAGGAGGTCGGCGTTGATCACGTCCGCATGGGTGGTGCACATGCCGTGGGGATAGCCGGGATAGACCTTCAGCGTGCCGTGCTTCAGCAGCTTGGCGGAGAGCAGCGCGCTGTCGGCGATGGGGACGATCTGGTCGTCATCGCCGTGCATCACGAGGGTGGGCACCTCGCACGCCTTCAGGTCGGCGGTGAAGTCGGTCTCGGAGAAGGCCTTGATGCCGTCGTAATGGGCCTTGGCGCCGCCGGTCATGCCCTGCCGCCACCAGTTCCAGATGGCGCCCTGGGAGACCTGCGCGCCGGGACGGTTGAAGCCGTAGAACGGGCCGGTGGGCACATCGAGGAAGAACTGGGCGCGGTTGGCGGCGAGCGCCTTGCGGAAGCCGTCGAAGACCTCCATGGGCAGGCCGCCCGGGTTGGACTCGGTCTTCAGCATGATGGGCGGCACGGCGCCGATCAGCACCAGCTTCGCGACGCGCGCCTTGCCGTGCTTCACGGTGTAGTGCAGCGCCTCGCCGCCGCCGGTGGAATGGCCGATGTGCACGGCGTTCTTGAGGTCGAGATGGTCCATCACGGCCGCGGCGTCGGCGGCGTAATGGTCCATGTCGTGACCGTCGCTCACCTGGGTGGAGCGGCCGTGGCCGCGGCGGTCGTGGGCGACCACGCGATAGCCGTTGTTCACGAAGAACAGGAGCTGCGCGTCCCAGTCGTCCGAGGACAGGGGCCAGCCATGGTGGAACACGATGGGCTGGGCGGTCTTCGGACCCCAGTCCTTGTAGAAGATCTCGACGCCGTCCTTGGTGGTCACGCTGGGCATGGGTTGAACTCCGTGGGGGTGGGAGGCTGCGGGGTGGGAGGCTGCGAAGGCCGCGGCGGGAATGTCGAGGCCGAATGCGGCGGCGAGTGCCGCGGTGGCGCCGGCACCAAGCACGGTCCGGCGCGAGACAAGGGGGAACTGTTCCGGGAGGCGCTCGCCGCCCGGTGCGTCATTGTCAGTCATGGGGTTTGGTCCTTCAGTGCCCTTCGGAGGCGCCGAACATGGTCTTGGCGTAGATGATTCCGAGGCCGTAGGCGCCGCCGTAGGTCTTGGCGATGCCGGTGGTCATGTCGTAGGTGGCGGTGCGGGCCCAGTCGCGCTGGAGCTCCAGCAGATATTGCAGCGAGGTCATGGGACGCGCGCCGGCCTGGATCATCCGCTGCATGGCGCGCTCGTGCGCCTCGTCGGAGACGTCGCCGCAGGCATCGGCGATCACGTAAACTTCAAAGCCCTGATCGAGCGCCGACAAAGCGGGGCCGACGATGCACACGCCGGTCCACAGGCCGGATAGCACGATGCGGCCCTTGCCGATCTCGTTGACACGGGCGATGACGGCTTCATCCTCCCAGGTGTTCATGGAGGTGCGGTCGAGCAGCTTCTCGCCCGGAAACGCCTCGGTGATCTCGGAGAACATGGGGCCGGAGAAGCTCTTCTCGGCCACCGTGGTCAGGATGGTGGACACCCCGAAGCCGGCGGCGGCGCGGGCGACCAGAGCCGCGTTGTTGCGCAGATTCACGGCGTCGATGGACTTGGTCGCGAAGGACATTTGCGACTGAAAGTCGATCATGATGAGCGTATGATCCTTCGGCGAAAGAAGCATACTGCCGGGGGCGGCGACAGCGTGGGGCACGGTTGCATCTCCTGTGTGAAAGCCGGGGCGAAGCTAGCGCCCGTTACGGGCTGAGACCATTAGTTACTGGCGGGATACCGGGCACATCCATGAATTTCCAAGACAAGATCGATCCTCAGGCAGACAAGGCGTGCATGGCCGAGCCCCTCCTGAAGTTCTTCGCTCAGGAGTGGATGGCTCATGTGGTCGCGGCACTGTCGCGCCACGGCACGTTGCGGTTCGGACAGCTCCGGAGAAGCTTGCCGGGGCCGATTTCGGCGCGTGTTCTCTCTGCCCGGCTCAAGGCACTTGAGGCCGGGGGATATGTGACGCGGCGGGAGATCGAGGGGCGGGTCCGTCAGGTGGAATACAGGCTGACGGACTCGGGGCGCGCCATCGACCTTCTTCTGGTGCAGGCGGAATCTGCGCTGTACCTGGAAGGCACGGTGGGCGCGCTCACTAACGAGCGCTGACCGCACCCACCTTTGGTGGATCGCAGCATGTGGAGAACTTGAGCGAGGCAGTGCTCATCGGTTCGATCCCTTGCCGGAAGGCCCGAAGCGGGGCTGATGGGGCGGACTATGGCGTTGCAGCTGGAGCCCGTCTTGCCGAAAAGCCCGCATCCTTGAACGATGGGATTTCCCGAAGGCGCCCCCGCTCGCTCAATGGCCGCGCCGCCACAACCCCGGCGCTGATCCGGTGAGGCGCGTGAAGGTGCGCGTCATGTGGCTCTGGTCAGAAAATCCGCAGATGATGGCGATATCCGCCAGCGGCAACCGGGAGCCGACGATGAGGTCCCGCGCCCGCTCCACCCGCAGGTGAAGCATCCACTGGTAGGGCGTGAGCCCCGTTTCATCCCTGAAGCACTTGATGAAATGGCCGCGCGAGACGCCGCAGGCGGCAGCGATGTCGGAGATCAGCACGTTGCCGTCGAGCCCCGCGGCGAGCCGCTCCTTGGCGATGGCGAACTGGCGTGGCGAGAGACCGCCGGGAATGCGCACCGCAGCGCCGTGATAGCGCGTGGCGAGATGGGTCTGGATGGCCGAGACCACCTGATCCAGGAACAGAGGCACCTGCCGCTCCGGCGCGTCGAGCATGGGCAGAAGCGCCCGCGAGAGGTGCGCCAGCACAGGGTCTTGCGTGCCGGGCGTGCAGGAGACGCACTCCGCCAGCGGCAGCCCCATCTCGCTGAAGGTCTGGTGCAGCGCCGCGTGGGAGATCTCCAGCAGGAAGAAGTCGAACCCCGTCTCGATGTCGGCGCGATAGGTGTCGGAGAAGGAGCGGACATAGCAGCTGTCCGGCTCGAAATCGTAGGCGGTCGCCGCGCCGTCGCCGAAGATGCGGCGGCGGTGCCCGCCGGAGAGGGCAACACCCATCAGCAGGCCACGGCCGCTCGGCGGGGTCTCGACGCGGCTGGTGACCGCGCCATCATGCTGCTTGCGGTAGACGACGAAGCCGGTGCCGACCAGCTCCCTCTCGTCCTCCAGCGCGGCGACGGAACAGCCGAGACTGTCGCGTCGCGTGATTCCGCCGGGTGCCGCCGTGTCTAAACGGGCCATCTGAAGCCTCGGGGCTGGCTTGCTGGTGCGCGAACCTACACCAGAAGCGGGACGGGTAAAATGAAGCGGCGCTGACTTAGGCTATAGACAAAGGTTTAAAGCCGGCGCCCGTAGGCGGGCGCCGGCTTCCGACCGTTCAGCCCGGGATCAGCTGGGTCACCACCGCCGACAGGCCGATGCCGAAGGCGGCGGCGCCGGCGAGCCGCGGGGCCAGAGACGTGGGGGTCCAGGCGCGGCCCGACGCGACGAGGGCGACACCCGCGCCGATCACCGACTGCACCACCGCGAGGCCGGCGAGATAGGCGACGAGCTGGGTGGGCTCGGCACCGACGATGGACTCGCCATAGGCGTAGCCATGGAACAGGCCGGCGATGGTGAACAGGCCGATCCAAACCCCGCGCGCAGGCTTTTCCCGGCCGGCGGCGAGCAGGCCGCCGATGGCCACCACGCTCAGCGCGATCACCGTCTCGGCGAACGGCAGGTTCACGAGCTGCACATGCAGCATGACGCCGGCAATGGAGGCCACCACGAAGGCCACCGGCACGAAGGCGCCGAGCCCCATCACTCCGGCGATCAGGCCGGCGGCGACGATGAAGCCCAGATGGTCGAGCCCGATCACCGGATGGGCAAGGCCGGAGATGAAGCCTTCGCCGAAGGTCGCGGGCAGCCGCCCGCCCATGGCGTGGTGCGCTTCCGCATTGGTGGCTGCGAGGAGGGGGACGAGGGACAGGAGCGCGATCCTGCTGACGAGACGGGACATGATGTTCTTCCTTGCTCTGGATGGGTTGAAAACGGGGGATACGGGTCTCAGACGGGGCTGCGCTCCGGCTGGAGCAGCGCCTGCCGGATGCGCGCCGCGCACAAGGCGGAGGCGTAGGCGAAGCAGGCGCCGAGGATCATGGAGAAAGGCACCAGCAGGAGCGCGTTGCGGCCCGTGAGGGACAGCATCGCGACCGGCGTGAAGGCATCCGCGTTCTGGGTGAGGAACGCGAAGGTCGCTGCGTAGCCGTAGGTCACGGCCGGGATAGAGGAGAAGGCCGGGATGTAGGCGGCGAGGATGTAGAGGGCGATGGACAGCCCGACGATGACGGCGCCCACCGTCGGCCCAGGCACGAGGGTGGCGAGGACGAGCCCCGTCGCCCACGCCACCACGACGCCGAACACGTTCGAGACGATGGTGGTCCGGAACGCCGCGGCGTCGCCGCCCGAGTGGAAGAAGCACGCCCAGGCGATGAACGCCGCCCAGATGAGGAACGCCTGCGTGGTCAGGAACAGCCAGGTGCACAGGCCTCCCAGCACGCCGACGCTCAGGGCCAGGGAAATGATCATGTCGAAGCCTCCGCTGAGGCGGTGAGACAAGCCTCTCCCGTTCCGGCGCGCGGGTGGCGCGCCGGGGGCAAGAGACGACGGTAGGTTGACGGCGATTGATGGCTGGCGTGGCGGCGGACCCGATGCGGCCCGCCGCCCGGCTCAGATCACCTCTTCGCGGGTCCGGTGGAGGAATTCCTCCGTCCTGCGATCCAGCTCCTCAGCGCTGACGAGGCCGCGCTCCAGAGCGAGCTTCTCGAACGCCGCCAGCCACTGCTGGTAGTAGTTCCAGGTCTCGTCATCGGGGGCGTGGGACTTGTCCCAGGTGCCGATGGTGCCGATCAGGCTCTGGCGGAAATCCTCCCACTGGTAGGCCTTGGCCTCGGCGAGGGCGAGGGCCATGCCGAACGCGCGGCCCTGCCAGGGCTCCTCGAACTGGAGGCTCTCGCAATTGCGCGGGATGGCGCCGCGCCCGTCGAGCGATTCCACATAGATGTCCATGGCGGCGATCCCTTCAGGCGGAGACGAGGCCGAGGCCCTGCATGGCCTCGGTGGAAACGAGGGCGGCGAGCTTTTCCTCGGGCCAGCCCTCGGTGCCGGCGGGCCGCTCAGGGATCACGAAGTAGCGCACCTGCGCGCTCGAATCCCAGATGTCGATCCTTTTGTCCTCGGGCAGGCTCACGCCGAAATCGGCGAGCACGCCGCGCGGCTCGCGCACGATGCGGGCGCGGAAGACCGGGTCCTTGAACCAGTAGGGCGGCAGGCCGAGCAGCGGCCAGGGCCAGCAGGAGCACAGGGTGCAGCAGACCACGTTGTGCGCGGCCGAGGTGTTCTCCACCACGCGCAGGTTCTCGCCCTCGATACCGTCCTTGAGGCCGAGTTCGGCGATGGCCTTGTTGGCGTCGGCGAGCAGGCGCGCCTTGAAGGCCGGATCGGTCCAGGCCTTGGCCACCACTTTGGCGCCGTTGAACGGCCCCATCTCGTGCTCGAAGAAGCGGATGACGCGATCGACCGTGTCGATGCCGATCATGCCCTTCTCGCGGAACAGGGATTCGAGGGCCTTGGTGCGGGCGGCGTAGTAGCTCTCGCTCTCCCGCAGGTGGTGATGATGTTCGTGATCGTGATCGTCGCTCATGATTTTCCGCTCTGGCTATTGGGCGCGAGGCCGGTTGTTGTGATGAAGAATGAGATCAGGCGGCTTCGAGATAGACTTCGAAGCAGTCGTTGTAGAGAACGTCGCCCTTGTCCGGGATGTCGGACCACAGGTCCCGCGTCTTGAACTTGACGAGATAGACCGGCTGGGTTGTGGAGATGCCGTCGGTGGGCACGTTGTCGGCGTAGAGATAGGCGCCCTTGTAGACGGTATCGATCACGCCGACCTTGTTGCGCAGATAGCCAGGCAACCGGGTGTGGACCGCGGGCGGCATGTCCTTCACGCGCACCTTGTCGCCGACCTTGAACAAGGGATCGACCGCCACGTCCCGATAGGGGTTGGCACCGGTGTAGAAATACTCGATCACCCGCTCGGTGACGGCATTGTCCCCGGAATTGGGGAGCGGCGCGTCGGGGTGTTCCAGAAAGTGCTTGGTGCGTTCCTCAAGCTCTTTTTCGGAAATATAGTTTTTCGCCACAAGGAAATGGCACATGCCGCCGAGCCATTTGATGTAGTAGCGATACTTGAAGTAATCGAGCGGGCTCATGCCTTCGGCGAGCACCCGAAGATCCGGCCAGGCCCAGATGCCGGTGCCCATCATGGTGGTGTGGACCGCGAAGAGCTGGGCCTCCCACGGCTCCACGAACACGCGCTTCTCGACGGCCACGGGGCCGAGATTCTCGATGCCCCCGAGGAAATGCTGAACTTTCATGCCGACGCCTCTCTTTGCCATGCCTGCGATCCCAGGCGGATCGCCAGCCTCGGTTGATCCGCCCCTGCCGCCGCGACGGGCGGCCCGCGGAGCGGCGGAACACGAGGAGCCAGGCTTTCAAGGCCGACGAAGATGATCGCCAACGCAAAAAAGCCCGTCAGCACCTCGCTGCGGGCGGCTTTGCCACTGATCCATAAATCATGCTGGCGGCGTCTTGATGAGCGTCCTTGCTCGACGACCGTGAAAACAGTGCGACGCAACAAAAGAACTGTCAAGCGCGAATTTTCAGGTGCCGGCTTTAGCGCGGAAGCCACGATTTCAATCGGAGATACAGGCACTGACGCACCGCGCCCCGCTGCTCCCGCCATTTATTCCCCGCTTGAATGCGGGCCAGCCACATTTGCGCTTGACACATCGCCGGCGCACAGTCAGGCTAATTCGTAGGCGATAGGCAAGGATGCCTATTAAGTCGCCATTTGCGAACAGACATTCGGGACAGACCCCGTGGCGATGCAGCCCTCAGGCCGAACGGCCCGAGGGCGTTTTTGTTTGCGGCAAGGCCAGTTCAAACAAGGCCACTTGCGGCGGGCGGGCATCGACCGGGGCAACCGGCAACGGACACCTGCGGTGAGGGAAATGGCGAGACCCAGCTATCGGATCGGCCTGATGTTCTCCACCACGGGGCCCTACAGCACGGTTGCCAGCGCCATGCTCAACGGCGCGCTGCTCGCCGTGTCGGAGATCGGTGAGGCGGGACCGGTCGAGCTGGTGCCCATCGTCGTCGATCCGGGCGGCGACCTCGCGCGCTATACGGCGCTGAGCGGCCAGCTTCTCGCCGAAGGGGTGCGCCATGTGGTGGGCTGCTACACCTCGTCGAGCCGCAAGGAGGTTATCCCCTGCTTTGAAAAACATGACGGGATGCTCTGGTATCCGTCCCACTACGAGGGCTTCGAGAGCGCCGACAATGTCGTCTACACCGGCGCGGCGCCGAACCAGCACATCCTGCCGCTGATCGACTACCTCATGTCCACCTTCGGCGACCGCGCCTTCTGCGTCGGCTCGAACTATATCTGGGCGTGGGAGAACAGCCGCATCCTGCGCGAGACGGTGACGGCGCGCGGCGGCACGGTGGTGGCGGAGCGCTATCTCCCGGTGGGCGAGACGGACCTGCGCAAGCTCGTGGATGCGGTGATCGAGGCGCGGCCCAGCTTCGTCTTTTCGTCGCTCATCGGGGTCAGCGGCCTCGCCTTCCTCAGCGCGCTCCGCCACGCCTGCCTTGCGCGCGGCATCGACCAGCCGGGGACGATGCCGGTGGCGAGCTGCAACCTGTCCGAGCCCGATCTGGACGAGCTGGAGCCGGAGGCCCGCGACGGCCACATCTCCTCCAGCGTCTATTTCTCGGCCCTGCGCAACCCGGTGAACGATGCCTTCGTCTCCCGCCACGCCGCAGCCTATCCCTCCGCGCCTTTGACCTCGGCGGATGCGGAAGCTTCTTACATCGCGGTGAAGCTGCTGGCCGGCGCGCTGGCCGAAGCCGGCACCGATGAAATCCTCGCGGTGAAGGCGGCGGTGGCGCGCCAGCGTCTCGCCGCGCCCCAGGGCGATGTGTGGGTGGATGCGGAGACTATGCATCTCCATCTCACGCCGCGCATCGGCCGCTCGCGCGGGACGGAATTCGATATCATCCGCGAGGAACCGGCGCCCATCCGGCCGGATCCCTATCTGGTGCGGTCCTCGCCCACCGACAGCTGGTTCGCATCCGCGCCGCGGCTGCGGGTCGCCAAGTAAGGAGCGGGCGAGCCATGTCCCGCAACCTCCTCCAGAACTTCCGCGGCGCCCGCGCGCTCATCATCGCCTCCGGCGAAGGCGGCATCGACACGCTGGAGAGCGTGCTCGGCAAGCTCGGCCTCTTGGTCGCCCGCTCGGAGGCGCCGGAGGCGGGCCGCCATCTCGACCTCGCCTCGGTGGAGGAGCGCGCGGACCTGCTCTTCATCGACGGCGACCTCGACAGCGTGCTGCCCTGCGACCTCGGCGCGGCCCGCACCCCGCCGGTGCCGGTGATCGGGCTGGTCGGCATCGAGGCGCCGGGCCGGCTGAAGGCGTTGATGAACCAGGGGGCCACGGCCTTCCTGCGCAAGCCGGTCTATGCCGGCGCCGTCTACACCACGCTGTTCCTCGGCGTGAATCAGTATCTGCTGCGCAAGGAGATGGCGAGCGAGCTGAACGCCCAGCAGGATCGCCGCCGCCGCCGCAAGGCGGTCATCAAGACCATCCTGCTGCTGATGGAAGAGCACCAGGTGGATGACGACGAGGCCTATGTCATGCTCCGCCGCGACAGCATGCGCCGGCGCCAGAGCCTTGAGGATTATTGCGAGGACTACATCTCCGGCCGGTCGAAGCTGACCGCGTCCTCGCCCGAAGCCGAGCCGCGCACCGCGGCCCGGCGCTGACCTTACAGACCCACATCACGACGGAGCCGCACGGCTCCGCGCACGTGGCAGCTGCCAGCGACGCCAGCCCGCCCGCAAGGAGAAGGCCCATGTCCCGGCATCCCATGTCCCGGCAGCACGCATCACGGCCCCTGACGCCGCCCCCCTATTCCCCTCCCGATCCGGCCTGGCTCGAAGGCTCCATCATGGCCGCACGCGGCGAAGCCAAAGGGCGCGCCGGCGAACGCTACGAGATCACCGAGGCGAGCCAGGGCAAGTATCACTACGTCTACGGCCCGTATGCCACGCCCGTGCTGCGCGTGGATCCGGGCGCGGTGGTGAGCGCCGAGACCCACGACGCCATGGAAGGGCAGATCAAAAGCGAGAGCGACAAGCCGTCGGAAATCCTCAACTTTCCCTTCCTCAACCCGCAGAATGGGCCGATCTTCGTCAACGGCGCGGAGAAGGGCGACTGCCTCGCCGTCTATATCCACGACATCGTGCCGCGCGGGCCGCAGCCCATCGGCACCACCTGCATCATGCCGGAGTTCGGCGGCCTCGTCGGCACAGGCGACACCGCGATCCTCAACGCGCCTTTGCCGGAGATCGTGAAGAAGCTGCACGTGGATCCGGCGACTGGCGTGCGCTGGAACGAGCGAATCAGCCTGCCCTACCAGCCCTTCATCGGCACCATCGGCACCGCGCCGGAGATCGAGGCCATTTCCTCCCTCGTCCCCGACTATTACGGCGGCAACATGGACCTGCCGGACGTGGCTCCCGGCGCCGTCATCTACCTGCCGGTGCATGCGCCCGGCGCCCTGCTCTATCTCGGCGATTGCCACGCCGCGCAGGGCGATGGGGAGCTGTGTGGATTCGCCATCGAGCATCCCACCGTGACCACGGTGCAGATCGACCTCATCAAGGGGTGGAACTTCCGCTGGCCGCGGCTGGAGACCCACGACCGCATCATGACCATCGGCTCCGGCCGCCCCATGGAGGACGCCGCCCGCATCGCCTATCGAGAACTGGTGCGCTGGATGGCCGCCGACTACGGGTATGACGAGCTGGAAGCCTACATGCTGCTGACGCAGGCCGGGCACCTCAGGGTCGGCAACATGGTGGACCCGAAGTACACGCTCGGCGCCTCCGTCGACAAGACGCTTCTCGGCGCGGCCTGAGCTACGCACGCCTGGCAATGGCTCCGGCGATCGCACGATCGCCGGCAGCCTCCGGTCGAGCCACCTACGCCCGCAGATCCTGCCACTCGGGATGGCGGCGGAACTGCGTGGCAACGTATGAACACAGCGGGGTGATCTTGAAGCCCTCCGCGCGGGCATCGGCGATGAGGGCATCCACCAGACGCGCAGCGATGCCGCGCCCTTCGAAGGCCGGCGGCACGCCCGTATGGGTGACGACGAACGGGCCGTCGCCGCGGCGCTGGTAGCTCAGTTCCGCTTCCGCACCCCCGCCGAGGCGAATGACATAACGGCCTCCGCCCGGCCCCTCCTCGCGCTGAATCTCTTGGCGAGCATCTTGGCTGGCGTCGTTCATCATGCCTCCGTCGGTGGTGGTGCCCCCACCATAACGGCGATGCTATCCCATCAGTTCATTTCGCGCGCCTCAAGCCCGCGAGCGTGCGGAAGGCATCTGCGAGCCCCTCCTTGGACAGCGGCTGCACGAAGTTGCGAATATAGGGCGCTGTCTCCCAGGACACGGAAACGATGCCGTCCACCACGGCCTCGGTCTCGACGCCGAAATCCTCCAGCGCGCGCGGCAGGCCGAGGCGGGCGTAGAAGGCCAGCATGTCCGCCATGAAATCGGCGTCCCGGCCTTCCGCCAGCAATTGCACCAGAAGCCCGAGGGCCACCTGTTCGCCATGCAGCGCCCGCGCCACCTCCGGCACCGTGGAGAAGCCGCGCGTGAGAGAATGGGCGATGGACAGGCCCCCGCTTTCGAAGGCGAGGCCGGAGAGGAGGATGGTCGCCTCCACCACGCGCTCCACCGCCTCGTCCGCCGTCTTGCGGGCGACGGCGGCCACCGCCGCCTCGCCATCCGCGCGGATGGCACGGTAGCAGGCATCGGCGATAGTGACGGCGAGCGTGGTGGGGCGACCCTTGAAGAAATTCAGCCCGCCGGCGGCGGCGCACTGCTCTACTTCAAACTTCTTGGACAGCGCATCGCCGATGCCCGCCACGAAGAAGCGCGCCGGCGCCTGGACGATGACGGATGTATCCACCAGCACCGCATCGGGGTTGGCATCCATCAGCCGCACTTCGCTCAGCACGTGCTCGGCGGTGTAGACCACCACGAGGCGGGAGGTGGGGCTGTCGTTGGAGGCGATGGTCGGCACGATCACGAGCGGCGTGCGCAGCGCGATGCGCACGCCCTTGGCGGTGTCGATGGCCTTGCCGCCGCCGACACCGATCACCACGTCAGCGCCCGCCGCCCGCGCCGCCGCGGCCAGCTTGTCCATCTCCGCCGCCGTGCATTCCCCGCCGAAGGTGGCGAAGGTGACCGCCTCGGCCTCCGCCAGCTCAGCCTTCAGGCGCGCCCCGAGCAGATCCATCACGATGGCGTCGGCCACCACGAAGGGCCGGCGGCCGTGCAGGCGCACGAGCGCGCCCAGCTCACCAAGTGCCTCGGGGCCCTGGATGTAGCGGGCCGGAGACCCGAACGCGCGCACGCTCATGCGTCACCCCAGTGGAAATCGCGCTTGCCGCCATCCATGCAGATCAAGGCGCCGTTGATGAAAGCCGCCTGCGTGGAGCAGAGGAAGGCGACGAGCGCCCCCACCTCCTCCGGCTGGCAGAAGCGGCCGACGGGATTCTGTCCGGTGATCACCGCCCGCTTCTCCGGCGAGAAGGTGGCGATGAAATCGGTGGCCACATAGCCGGGCGCGATGGCGTTCACGGTGATGCCGTCCGCCCCCACCTCCTTCGCCACCGTGCGGGTGAAGCCGAGCACGCCGGCCTTGGCCGCCGAATAATTCGCGACGCCTGGCCGGCCGCCGCCGGTGACGTTCATGGACGAGGTGTTGACGATGCGGCCGAAGCCATTTGCGCGCATCAGTGGAATGGCGTGCTTGCTGCACAGGAAGGTGCTGCGCAGGTGGGTGGAGACGATGATGTCGAAGTCGTCGATCTCCATCTCCGCCACACGCCGCCCGAGATGGCGCCCACCCGCCCCGGCATTGTTCACGAGAATGTCGAGGCGCCCGAAGGCGTCCGCAGCAGCACTCACGACGCCAGCCGCGCCCGCCTCGTCGGCCACGTCGCCCGGCGCTGCCGCCGCCTCGTACCCAGCCTGCCGCAGCTCCTTGGCGCAGTGGGCGGCGCCCTCCGCGTCGATGTCGTTGATGACGATGCGCGCGCCCTCGGCGGCGAGCCCCAACGCCTCCGCCCGGCCGATGCCGCGCGCCGCGCCGGTGACAAGGGCGACCCGCCCTTTCAATCCCAGATCCATCTTGGTCTCCGATCAGCCCTTCACCGCGCCCGCGCCGAGCCCCTGAATGAAGTATTGGCTCAGCAAGGCGAAGGCGCCGAACAGCGGCAAAGCGATGAGGGTGGAGCCGGCCATGATCTCCCCCCAGCGCAGATCGAACGAACCGACCATGGAGGCCAGCCCCACCGGCACGGTCTTGTTGGCATCGGAGCCGATCATGATCAGCGCATAGGTGTAGTCCGTCCACGACAGGAGGAAGGAGAAGATGGCCACCGTGATGAGCCCCGGCAGCGACAGCGGCAGCACCACGCGCAGGAAGGCGCCGAGCCGCGTGCAGCCATCCACCATGGCGGCCTCCTCCAGCTCGAACGGCATGCTCTTGAAGAAGCCCCACAGGAACCACACGCCGAGCGGCAGCGTGAGGGTGAGGTGGGAGACGATGACGCTCGCCAGCGTGTCGCCCAACCCCAGCTTGGCGAAGATGGAGAACATGGGAATGGCGATGAGCAGCGGCGGGAACATGTAGGCGTAGAGCATCGCCCCCACGATGAGCCCCTTGCCGCGGATGCGGTGACGCGTGACCGCATAGGCGATCATGATCGAGAACACCATGGTCACCGCCACCGTCACCGCCGCGACGATCAGCGAGTTCAGGAACTGGGTGGGATAATCCGTCAGCTCCAGAAGGTTGGTATAGTATTCCCAGGTGAACGGACCCGGCAGCAGCGACGTGGAATTGATCAGCGCCTGCGGCGCGCGGGTGGAGGACACCACCATCCAGTAGATGGGGAAGGCCGAATAGACCGCGATGAGCGTCGCGGCGACATAGAGCGCCACGCGGCCGGCGAGCGAGCGGGGGGAGGAGCGAGACATTCCGGCATCACTCCGTGTCGAGCGGGAACAGGCGGAAATAGATGAACACCACCAGCGACAGGATGGCGAAGGAGATGGTCGCCACCGCCGCGCCGCCGCCGATGTCGAACTGCCCGAAGGCCTGGCGATAGGAGAGGATGGCGAGGTGCTCCGTAGCGCCCACAGGGCCGCCCTGTGTGAGCAGCCAGATGACGTCGAACTTGTTGAACATCCACACCGCGCGCAGCAGCACGATCACGGTCAGGATCGGCTTCAGCATGGGCAGGGTGATGTGGAAGAAGCGCTGCACGGCGTTCGTGCCGTCCACCTTCGCCGCCTCGTAGAGCGAGGACGGCACCGTCTGCAGCGCGGCAAGGAAGGTGGTGGTGACGAAGGGCGTCCACATCCACACGCTCACCAGGATCACCGACGCCATGGCCGCGCCCGGGCTCTCGAACCACTGCACCTGCGGCAGGCCGACGGCGGACATCATGGTGGTGAGGACGCCGATGGAGCCGTCCACCATCCATTTGAAGGTCAGCACCACCACCACGGTCGGCAGCAGATAGGGCAGGATGGAGAGGCCGCGCACGATATTGCGGCCGGGGAAGACCTGGTTGAGCACCAGCGCGAAGCCGATGCCCAGCACCACCTGGAAGATGATGGTGCCGAACGAATAGATGAATCCGTTGATGAGCGCGCGCCAGAACACCCACTGCGACAGCATGCGCGTGTAATTGTCGAGCCCGGCCCATTTGGGCGCGCCGACGAAGGAATCCATCTGGTAGAAGCTCAGCGACACCGCATAGACCACCGGCGCCACGATGAGCAGCGCGGTCACGGCGAGGCCCAGGATGAGGAAGGAATAAATCGTCGCTTTGGAGCTCACCTGCGGCGCCTCGCTGGAGCGGCTTGTGACCCGTCAGGGCCAGCACGGAAACGCCCGGCCTGAGGGCCGGAACGGTGTGGAAGGAATGGCCGGCAGGCCACGATCAGGGCAGAGCCTGCCGGCCTTGCGTCTTCGGACGAAACCCTCAGGACGCAATCATGTGGCGATGACCGCTCACGAAGCGATGACCTGCCGCATGCGGTCGGCCGCGGTCTTCACGCACTCGGCGGAGGACATGCCCTTCAGCACCTTGTTCTGGAGCATCTCCGGGAACACGAAGGCCTCGAAGATCTTGCCGGGCTTCAGGCTCGGCGACGGGCCCTGCGTGTCGATGGAGGTGAGGATCATGTTCTTGTCGGTGAGGAACGACTTCATCATCTCCACCGCCGCATTGTGCTTCTCGATGAGCGGATGGGCCCGCCAGCGCGCATCGTCATAGACGTCGAGGCGCGGCGGCTGGAAGTGCAGCGGGGCGGTGTGCAGGAAGTTGATGTACTGGTTCTCCGTGAACCACTTCATGAACTTCATGGCCTCGTCGGACTGGGGCGTCTTCAGCACCACCCAGCCGTCATAGCCGTGGTTCACCGCCTGGTGCTTCCCGGCGGAATCCATGTAGGGCATGATGCCGTACTTGTCAGCGAGGGCGGGATTGTTGCGCTCCAGCACCTCGATGATGCGGCCCGCATAGGCGGTGTGCGCCACCTTGCCCGAAGTGAAGTTCGACAAGACCTCGCCGAAGCTCGCCTGGCTGGTGCCGGA
This sequence comes from Xanthobacter aminoxidans, assembly GCF_043193615.1. NCBI lineage: Bacteria > Pseudomonadati > Pseudomonadota > Alphaproteobacteria > Hyphomicrobiales > Xanthobacteraceae > Xanthobacter > Xanthobacter aminoxidans. The sequence continues at coordinate 1,872,378 of NZ_JBAFUS010000001.1, forward strand.
CGGCATGGTCTTGTAGAGATCGCCGAAGAAATCGAGATAGCGGCTCGCGCGCGGCGCCATGTCCGCATTGTCGAAGATGATGTTCCACTTGTCGTCGAACAGCTGGACACCCTCGGCCCACATGAAGCCGGGGGAGAGCCAGTTGGTGGCGCCGTTCGAGCCGATGGGGAACAGGGAGCCGGATGTGCCGTCGCCGTTGAGCGCCTGGCTGTTTTTCAGGAAGCCGTCCCACGTCTTCGGCACGTCGAGCTTGTTCTTCTCGTAGAGATCCTTGCGATAATAGATCCAGGCAAGGTTGTAGTCGTAGGGATACCAGTAGACCTTCCCGTCCACCGGGAACAGGATGTTCGGCCCCCACTTGTACTTGTCCGTCAGCTCGTTGAGCGGCATCAGCTGCCCCTCGGAGGCGAGGATCAGCACATGGCCGACGAAGGCGAAGGTGGCGATGTCATAGGGCGTGCCGCCGCGCAGCGATGTGGTCACCTTGGTGAAGATGCCGTCCAGCGGCACGGAATCCACCACCACCTTGGTGCCGAACTGCTTCTCGTATTCGGCCGCAGCCACCTTCAGCGCGCGGATGCTGTCGATGGAGGTCTCGGCATTGAGGAAGCGGATGGTCTTGGTGCCCTGCGCGCGCACCACGGCGGGGGCCGCGAGCCCACCCGCGGCGATGCCGGCACCGAGGGCTCCAACGCTCAAGGCTCCGGCACCCTTCAAAAGGGTCCGGCGCGACAGCCCGTCCTTCTTGATCTCGTCCATGGCGTTCTCCCGATCGTCTTGTTCTGCGTTCTTGTTTTCACTCGGCAAATTCAGGCGGCGGGGCGCCGCCCCACGTCCGCATCGGCGCGGTTGATCCGCGCTCCGGTTTCCTTGGAGAAGACATGCAGCCGGCCGGGCCGGAACTGGATGGGCAGGGTCGTGCCGTTGCGCACGGCGTCGGTGCGGTCCATGAGCACGCGCAGGCGCACGCCCGCGACTTCGCCGATGCACAGCGTCTGCGCGCCGAGCTGCTCGATCACCGCCACCTGGAAGGCATGCGCGCCCGGCGCCTCGCCGACCCCGATGTGCTCGGGACGCACGCCCAGAACCAGCGGCGTCCCCTCTGCGGCGGCGATGCCCGGCGGCAGCTCGATGGAGAGGCCGCCGGCCTTGAGCGCGCCGCGCTCCAGATGCCCCTCGATGAGGTTCATTTCGGGCGAGCCAATGAACCCCGCGACGAACAAATTGGCTGGCCGGTCATAGACTTCCAGCGGCGCCCCCACCTGCTGCACGTGGCCATCGCGCATGATGAGGATGCGGTTGGCGAGCGTCATCGCCTCCACCTGGTCGTGGGTGACGTAGACCATGGAGGTGCCCACCTCCTGATGCAGGCGGGCGATCTCCTCCCGCATCCGCACGCGCAGTTTCGCATCGAGATTGGAGAGCGGCTCGTCGAGCAGGAACACGTCGGGGTCCCGCACCAGCGCCCGGCCCAGCGCCACGCGCTGCATCTGCCCGCCGGACAGCTGCTTGGGCTTGCGCTCCAGATAGGGATCGAGCCCCAGCATGGCGGAGGCGGACTTCACCCGCCGGTCGATCTCCGCCTTGTCCATCTTGCGCATGCGCAGGCCGAAGGCGAGGTTCTCGTAGATGGTCTTGTGCGGGTAGAGCGCATAGTTCTGGAACACCATGGCGATGTTCCGGTCCTTGGGCTCAAGGCGGGTCACGTCGCGCCCGCCGATCTCGATGGTGCCGGTGGTGATCTCCTCCAGCCCCGCGATCATCCGCAGCGTCGTGGACTTGCCGCAGCCGGAAGGGCCGAGGAACACCACGAACTCGCCGTCGCGGATGTGGAGGTCCACCCCATGCACGGCCACCTGGCCACCATAGGCCTTGCGGACGGTGTTGAGCCTGACTTCAGCCATGGGTGACCTCATCCCGGCGGGCCGTGGCATTGGCCCGCTCGTCCTCGACGAAGGCGTGAATGCGATGGTTGATCGGGGCGAGCGCCGCCTGGATCTCGCAATAGAGCCCGTGTCCCCGCGCATAGAGCGCCGCGCGCTCGGGATCGGGCGTGGCAGTGGAGACGATGGCGACGCGACGCGCCGCATCCGCTTCGTCGGCATACGCCCCGACGCCCACGCCAGCCAGCAAGGCCGCGCCGAAGGAGGCTTCCGCCACCGCGGGCAGCTCCACCTTCACATCAAGCACGTCGGCCACGATCTGCCGCCACAAGGCGCTCTTCGCCCCGCCGCCGGTGAGGCGCGCGGTGGAGAAGTCGAGCCCCTTCGCGCGCAGGGCGACGAGGCAATCCTTCAGCGAATAGGCGATACCTTCATACAGCGCCCGCACGAAGTGGCCCGGCCCGTGGTTGAAGCCAATGCCCACGAAATCCGCGCGCAGCAGCGGATCCCAATGGGGGCTGCGCTCGCCGTTGAGATAGGGATGGAAGAACAGGCCCTCCGCCCCCGGCCGCACAGCGGCGGCAAGGCGGTCCATTTCGGTGAACACCGTGCCCCCATCCTCGCCCGCCCGCTTGAAGAAGGTGTCGCGCAGCCATTTGTGGGCCGAGGCGCAGGAATTGGTCGCCGCGATCACATACCAGTGGTCCGGCATGATGTGGGGGTAGTTGATGACGGTGAAGTCCGGCCGGGGATGGCGCGAGAGCACGCTGACCGTCGCGGCGGTGGCGAGCTTCACCACGCCGAGCCCCTCGCCGGTCATGCCCGCGCCATAGGTCTCGGCCGCGGTGTCGGAGGTGCCGCACACCACGGGCGTACCCTCGGCAAGGCCGGTCTGGCGCGCGGCCTCCGCCGTCACGGTGCCCACCACCGTCTTCGGCGCCACGATGGGCGGCAGCGTCTCCAAGGGCCAGCCGATCATGGCGCACAATTCGGGCGACCAGCCGCCGGTTGTGGCATCGGCCATCAGCGTGCCGACGGCGTCGATGGTGTCCGTCTCCCAGGTGCCGGTGAGGCGGGAGCGCAGCCAGTCCTTGGCCACGTAGAGCCGGCGCACGCGGCCGAAGGCGGCCGGCTCATGCCGGCGCAGCCACAGCATCTGCGGCAGGGTCCAGGTGGGATTGGCGCGGTTGGCGCCGATCTCCAGGATGCGCGCATCCCATTGCCGGCGCAGGTCCGCCGTCTCGGGGCCGGAACGCTGGTCGTTCCACAGGATGGCGGGGCGGATCACCGCGCCGTCCGTATCTTCCAGCACCTGGGTATGGGCGCCGGCGGAGAAGGAGATGCCGAGCACATCCTGCGGCCGCGCACCGGCGGCAGCGAGTGCGCGCGGCACGGTCTCGCACACCGCGCGCCACCAGTCATGCGGGTCCTGCTCGCTCCAGCCGGGATAGGGCGCGGAGGTGGCGATGGGCGCGGACGCCTCGCCCGCCAGCGTGCCGTCGATGCGGATCACGCTGGTCTTCAGCGCCCCCGCGCCGAGATCGATACCGATGAGGAGATCAGCCGCCACGGCGCACGTCCACCGCTCCGGCGGCCGGGCGCAGGCCCAGCTTGCCGGGGTTCATGAGGTTGCCCGGATCCAGCGTGTCCTTGATGGCCTGCAGGATGTCGAGGCCGACGCCCAGCTCCCGCGCCAGCCACGGGTTGCGGAACACGCCGACGCCGTGATGGTGGGCGATGGAGCCGCCATGGTCCAGCGTCAGGGACTGGATGGTCTCCCACAGGCGCGCATGGAGCGGCAGCGCTTCGGCTTCCGGCATGGGCGGCAGGCGGATGGTCATGTACTGGCAGGCGCCCTCGGGATAGATGTGCGACCAGTGCGCGCCGAAATGGATGTTCGGGTAGATGGCCCGCACCGCCGCTTCCATGGCGGCATACATGCCGGGAAGCGCGGACCAGTTGCCCGTCACCTCGATGGTGTCATTGTAATAGCCCGCCGCTTGCCATTTCTGCGAATAGGCGACGTAGCGGTTTTCTTTCCAGTGGTGGTACGGCCCCTCCGACGCGATCACCGCGCCCTGCCCCATGGCGATGGCGAGGCTCATCTCCTGTTCCGCGCTCACCATCGGCTCGGTACCGGAGAAGGCGAAGATGCCGAGGATGGGCCGCGTGGCGAATGCCTCCAGCCCCTGCGTGCGCTCCGCGCTCTCCGCCGCGTCGTAGAGGCGGGCGATGGTCGGGCGCAGTTCGGCCTGCATGATCTGTCGGGCGGTTTCCCATGCCGCTTCCAGCGAGGGGAAGGCCAGCACCACGCCGCGCTCTATCTCGGGCTTCTTCCAGATGCGCAGCGTGACCTCGGTGATGATGCCGAACGCACCCTCCCCGCCCACCATCAGGTCGCGGATGGACGGCCCCACCGAACGGCGGGCGAGCGGGCGCACCTCCAGCAGGCGGCCGTCCGGCAGCACGGCCTTGAGGCCGAGCACGATGTCCTCGATCTTGCCATAGCGGCTGGAGGCCTGACCGCCGCCCCGGCAGGCGACCCAGCCGCCCACCGTCGAAATCTCGATGGACTGGGGAAGATGGCCGCAGGTGAAGCCCTCGGCATTCAGCGCCGCCTCGAACTCCGCGCCGTTCATGCCGGCCTCGACGGTGACCATGGCGTTCTGCGGATCGACCGAGATGATCTTGTCCAGCCGGCGCAGGTCCACCATCACCTCGCGGGCGAGCGGGATGGCACCGCCCAGCACGCCGGAGCCGTTCCCGAACGGGATGAGCTGGATGCCGTTCTGCCGGGCGTGGCGCACGATGGCGGCCACCTCGTGCGCCGAGCCCGGCCGCACCGCGAGCCTCGGCATGACGCCGGCGAGCTTGCCGGTGCGGGCGCGGAAATTGGCGAAGGGCAGGCGGTCATGGGCATAGGCGCGCCGGTCTTCGTCGCCGGTCAGCACGTTGTCGCGGCCGACCAGCGCGGCGAAGGCGTCCACCAGCGCCGCATCGGCGGACGCTTCGGATCGCGCGGCTTCGTTGATGTTGGTTTGGACTGCGGCCGGACCGGTCATAGGCACCTCTTTGCGCGAGAGGCACGGCGATGCGATCCCTTGCGGGCTCCCATGCTGACGTCCTCCCATCGTCGTTTTCGATCTTGAACAATCGTTTGTTCAAAGCTGTCAGAGAAAGCCGGAGGCGTCAAGCGGGGATATTCAGATGGGGGCGGGACCGGTGGAGCCGCGGACCACGAGGGTGCCGGGCGGCAGCGGCGCGACCGGGGTCGGGTCTTCCCCGCCGAGCGCCCGGATGAGCAAGTCGGCGGCGACGCGGCCCATCTCCTCGGTGGGCATGGCCACGCTGGTGAGGGCGGGATAGAGCATGCGCGCCACCGGCGCGTCGTGCAGGCCGATGACGGAGATATCCTCGGGAATGCGCAGGCCCGCTTCGTGCAGCGTCGCCATGGCGCCGGCGGCGGAAACAAGCGTCGCCGCCAGTACCGCTGTGGGGTGTTGCGGCAGCAGCGCCCGCATGGCCTGCGTGCCGCCTTCGGCCGTGTAGCCCGCCACGCCTACGAGCGCTTCATCGAAGGCGATGCCGGCTGCCGCGAGCCCGTCGCGATAGCCCTGCAGGCGCTCGCGGGCATTGAAGCCGCCCTCGCGACCGGCGAGGTGGGCGATGCGGCGGTGCCCCAGCGCGGTGAGATGCTCCACGCCCTTGCGCGCGGCGGCGCGGCTGTCCAGCACCACGGAGAGCGGCGCGCCGGGCAGGATGCGGTTCATGAGCACGAAGGGCACCCGCGCGGCGGCGAGATCCGTGCGCAGCACCTCGTCATCGTCGAGGCTCGCGACCAGAAGGCCGTCCACGCGGTTGGTGCGGGAAATCTTGGCGATCGTGGTGGCCGTCTCCCCCGGCTCGCGATGGGAGATGAGCAGCGAATAGCCGCGCTCGGCCGCCTCCAGCTCGGCCCCGCGGATGGCCGAGGCGAAGACCGGGTTGTCGAGCTGGGGCACCACGATGCCGAGCGTATCCGTGCGCTGGGTCCTGAGCCCACGCGCCAGCGGATTGGCGAGGTACTGCATCTCCTCGGCGATCTTCAGGATGCGGACGCGCGTCTCTTCGCGCACCCGCTGGCTCGCCTCCCCCCTGAGGACGCGTGAGGCCGTCGACATGTCGACGCCCGCCGCCCGCGCCACATCCGCCAATGTCACCCGCGCCATTCCGCCGGAGCCCCCTGCCAGCTCTCCCGCGCCCACCATCCTCCAGGCACGGGCGTCTTTGCAAGGCGGACGAAAAGCCCCGCCGACCGGGCCGGCGGGGCGGAGCGGCTCAGTGGCCGAGAGACCAGCGCCGCTCGATGGGAGCGGGCTGCTTCTTGCGGGTGGCGCAGAGCGAGCAGCCGCAGCCGGCCAGATGCTCGCGCTTGACCACCTTGGGCTCGGCGGAGGTCTTCTCAGAGCGGTCGATGGCCCGGCGCAGCTTGCCGTTCATGGTGCTGAGGCGGGGCATCGCCATCTCGCGCGGCGCCTCGCCGCTGCAATTGGGGCAGCAGGCGGGCTGTTCGGCCGCGCTCATGGAGCCCCAGTCGTCGAAGGGGCCGCAGGCCTCGCAGGAGTAGGTATAGAGGGGCATCGTCTGTCTCCCGGGGGAAAACGGGCGGCCCACCGGCCGCCCGGATGGAGTGTCAGGGGTTGAGCCAGCCCTGCAGCAGCGAGAGGCCGGGCACCCAGCCGGTGAGAATGCCGATGAGTACGGTGAAGGCGCCGGTGAACTTCAGGATCGGCTGCTTCATGGTCAGCAGCAGGAAGTAGCAGAACCAGAGCAGGCCCCAGCCCACCCAGTTCCACCCCATCCAGAGCCCGATGGGGCTGTCCGCCCCACGCAGCGACTGGATCGCCACCGGCGCCACGGTGATGGCCACGAACAGGCTGAACCAGCCGAGCCCCCGCCCGTCCACCTTGGTCACGCGGTTGTAGGCCACCCAGAAATAGGTGGCGGTGAACAAGAGCGTCAGCGCGGCGCCCTTGATGGAGGCCGCATCCGCTGCCGGGTTGAAGGCCCAGAACAGCGAGATGGCGAGCGTCACCACGCCCGACACCACGTTCACCACGATGATCTCGCGGTCCTCGATCTTGCCCAGCAGCCAGAGGCCGTTGAGCACGAGCACGGCGCCCACATAGAGCAGGCCAAGTCCAAGCAGCATGATGGATCTCCTCAGCCCCGGCCGATGGCTCGGCCGGAGCGACAGGGGTTGTTCCGAAGGTGCCTGGACTTCAGCTCGCGCGGGCGACGTCGACGCCCGAGACCTGCCGGGTGGGCCCGGTGGAGTTCGGGTTGATGTCGAAGTCGAAGATCTTGGTGGGGATCGCCACCGTCGCGCACACGTTCGGGATGTCCACGATGCCGGCGATGCGCCCCTCCACCGGCGCGGTGCCGAGGATGGTGTAGGCCTGCTCGCCGGAATAGCCGAACTTCTTCAGGTATTCGATGGCGTTGAGGCAGGCCCGGCGATAAGCGACATGGGCATCGAGATAGTATTGCTCGCCGGTGTGCTCATCCACCGAGATGCCTTCGAAGATGAGGTAGTCGTCGAAGTGCGGGTCGATGGGGCTCGGCTTGAAGATGGGGTTGATGACCCCGTATTTGGCCATGCCGCCCTTGATGAGGCCCACGCCGATGTCGATCCACCCGGCCATCTCGATGGCGCCGCAGAAGGTGATCTCGCCGTCGCCCTGGGAGAAGTGGATGTCGCCCATGGAGAGGCCGCCGCCCTTCACATAGACCGGGAAGTAGCAACGCGAGCCACGCGACAGGTTCTTGATGTCGCAATTGCCACCGTGCTCGCGCGGCGGCACGGTGCGCCAGCCTTCCGCCGCCGCCTTGTCGCGCATCGCTCCGGTCATCTGGCCCATCAGGGCGGTGTCGGCATAGGGCAGCGCCGCAAGCGGCGGCACCCGCTGCGGATCGGTGGCGACGAGGGCGGCCTCGCGGCGGTTCGCCTCGGCCATCAGCTTGTGGTCGGGCAGGCAGCCGATCAGGCCGGGATGGATGAGGCCGGGATAGCGCACCCGCGGCACGTGGCGGGAGGTGGTGTAGATGCCGTGGAAGTCCCAGCAGGACTTCACCGCCTCGGGATAGTGCTCGGTGAGGAAGCCGCCACCGTTCTGCTTGTCGAACAGGCCGTTGAAGCCCCATTCGGAGCCTTCGATGGGGCCGATGTCGAGGATGTCCACCACCATCAGGTCGCCCGGCTCGGCGCCTTCCACGCCGAACGGACCGCTCAGATAGTGCACCTTGGTGAGGTCCACGTCGCGCACGTCGTTGGCGCTGTCGTTGTTGCCGATCTGCCCGCCGGTCCAGTCGTAGCATTCGACCCGGAACTCGTCGCCCGGCTTGAACATCTCGACCATGGGCAGGTCCGGATGCCAGCGATTGTGCGTCTTGATGGTCTGCTGCTCGGGCTTCTTGTTGAGGTCGATCTTGAAGACGGTCTTTGCCATGGGGCTTCCTCCTTGGAGGGTGCCGCGGCTTTCGCGCCGCTCTACGGGCAGCCTTGAAGCCGCCACGCCCGCACCCTGCCCAGGAAAGCTAGGAAGCCCATGTAAGCGGCTTAGGCGCTTCGCGGGCCGCGCATGTAAAATTTTGTAAGCGGCCGTGGCTCGGGCGCGCATCGCCTGCCGGTCGCGCTATGATCGCGAGGCGAAGCAATCTTGGGACGAAGCAGAAGCTCAGCGCGAGGGTGCACGGCGGGATGATGAACGAGGCTGCGCGCAGTCCGAAAATCCTGATGGTGGACGACGACCGCCGGATGTGCGGATTCGTCACCAAATTCCTGGCGCGGGAAGGTTTCTGCGCCGATTTCGCGCTGGACGGCAGCGCCATGCGCGACGCGCTGGCGGCGACGCGCTTCGACCTCATCATCCTCGACCTCACCTTTCCCCGCGGCGAAGACGGGCTCTCCCTCGCCCGCGCGGTGCGCGCCGGCTGGGACATGCCGCTGCTCGTTCTCTCGGCCAAGTGCGAGACCGTGGACAAGATCGTGTGCCTGGAACTCGGCGCGGACGATTACGTGACCAAGCCGTTCGAGCCGCGCGAGCTGCTTGCACGTGTGCGGGCGCTGTTGCGACGCGCCAATGGCGCCATCCGCACCACGCCCCTCTCCCCTGCCCCGGCCGTGTCCGCCGGCCATCATCTGGCGTTCGGCGTCTTTCGGCTCGACCTCGACCGCCGCGAGCTGACCCGGCAGGACGGCACCCGCGTGGCGCTGACCAGCCACGAATTCCGCCTGCTCGCCGCCCTCGCCGAGCGGCCGGGCCGGGTGCTCACCCGCGACCAGATGCTGGACCTCGTGGCCAACCGGCAATGGGCGCCATTCGACCGTAGCATCGACGTGCTGGTCGGCAAGCTCCGGCGCAAACTGGAGGATGGTGGCGGCGGGGAGATCATCAAGACCGTGCGCGGGGAAGGCTATGTCTTCACCCCGCCGGCGCCCCACTGAGGCGTCGTCTCAATCATCGCGCGGGGCGGCCGGCAGCAGCAGCGTGACGCGGGTGCCCGCGCCCGGCTCGCTCTCGATGATCAGGTTGCCGCCGGACTGCCGCGCGAAGCCGTAGACCGTCGCGAGGCCGAGGCCGCTGCCGCTCTCCGCCGGCTTGGTGGAGAAGAAGGGATGGAACGCCCGCTCCACCACGTCCGGCGCCATGCCGCAGCCGGCATCCTCCACCACCAGCGCCACGTAGGCGCCGGGCGGCATGTCATCCAGAAGCACGGGCGCGCCGGGGGCAAGGTCACGCAGTTCGGCGCCGAGGCGGATGGTGCCGCGCCCGTCGAGGGCATCGCGCGCGTTGAGCATCAGGTTGAGCAGGCTCGCCTCCAGCTGGCGCGCGTCAACAATGGCGGCACACGGCTCACGCGCAACCAGCCGATCCAGTGCGATGCCGGCACCCAGCGCGGCGTTCGCCTGGTGGATCACCTGGTCGAGCACATGGTCGAGGTCCGTGAGGCGCGGCAGCAGCGGCTGCGCCCGGCCCACGGCGAGCAACTGGCGGCTGGCGGCGATGCCTTCCTCCACCGCGCTGAGCGCATCCGCCACCAGCTCGCGCATCACCGCGCGATCGCCCGGCGGATCGCGCAGCACCTCCTCCTGCAACAGCTTGAGATTACCGCCGACCACCGCGAGGAGGTTGTTGAAATCGTGGGCGATGCCCGCCGAGAGCCGGCCGATGGCCTCCAGCCGCCGGCTGCGGCGCAGCAGTTCCTCCGCCTGCGCCCGCTCGTGGGCCAGCGCGTGGCGATCGAAGCAGCGGCCGAGGGTGGCGAGAAGATCGTCGGGATCAAACGGCTTGCAGACATAGTCATAGGCGCCGGCCTGCAACGCCCGGATGGCAGTGGGCACGGAGGCATAGGCCGTCACCATCACCACCAGAAGGTCCGGCCGGATGCGGCCGAGTTCCGTGGCGAGGGCCACGCCGTCCTCCCGTCCGAGGCGAATGTCCACCAGCGCGACGCCCGGCGCCTCCGCCGCCATGGCTTCCACCCGCGCTCTGGCACCGGCGCCGTCATGGGCGACTGCTATCACATAGCCTTCCATCTCCAGCAGCGCGGCAAGGCTGCCGGCGAAGTCCTGGTCGTCGTCCACGATCAGGACGCGTCGTTCCGCCCTACGCGGCATCGGCATGCTCCCCGGCAGCCGGCAGCGTGATGTCGACGCGCGTGCCCCGGCCCGGCTCGGAGCTGATGGAGACGCTGCCGCCGTGGCGCTCGGTGATGCGCTTGACCAGCGCGAGCCCGAGGCCAAGCCCGAACGGCTTGGTGCTGAACAGCGGCTCGAACAGGCGCCGGCGCACCTCATCATCCATGCCCACGCCATTGTCGGTGACGGTGATGCGCACCCGCTCGCCCTCCGCCGCGGTGACGATGGCGACCCGGCCCGGCGGCGACCCGGCGGGCCGCTCCAGCACCGCCTGCATGGCGTTCTGCACCAGATTGACGAGCACCTGCCGCAGCCGCTCGCCGTCCGCCTCGATGATCCGGTCGCAGTCGAGGTCCAGCGCCAGCTCGACACTGGACAGGGCACGCAGATCCGAAGCCTGCTCGGTGATCCAGGCATCAAGCGCCAGCGGCACCATGCTGACGTCTGGCCGGCGGGAAAACTCCAGCAGATCCTCGATGATGCGCACGCAGCGCCGCACGTTTCGCTGGATGCGGTCCAGTTCCCCCCGCTCGCGCTCGCCGGCGAGGGTGCCCGCCCGCTGCAGCACCGCCACTGAGGTCGTGAGCGTTCCCAGCGGGTTGCGCAGCTCGTGGCTCACCGTCGCGGTCAACTGGCCGATGGCGGCGAGACGCTCGCTGCGCGTCAGCTCCTCCCGCGTCTCGTTCAGCTTCTCCAGCGAGCCGACGAGGTTGCGCTCGGCGAGTTCCCGGCTCTCGTTGGCGAGCACGATCCACCACGCGCTGATGGCGAGCAGCGGCAGCATGGCGAGGAACACGCGCAGCAGCAGCCCGCCATTGTCCAGATGGGGCGTCTCCGCCCCCGGATCGATCAGCCGGTAGGTGAGCAGGAACAGCGCCGCGGTGACCACCGTGAGGGCGACGAGCACGCCGCCGACCTTGAGGAGGCGCTGCGGCATGTGCGGCGCGATGCGCCGCCGGAACCCCTCGCCGAAATAGCGCGAGCGCGAGCTTTCGAGATCCTGATGCGACTTCTTGCAGGCATCGTGGCAGTGCGCGTCGAGGCTGCAGCAGAGCGAGCAGATGGGGCGCTCGTAGAAGCTGCAATAGGCCATGTCGTCCCGCTCATAGCCGTGATCGCAAATCTCGCAGCGCAGGACGGGTCCGGTGCCCTGCGCCAGCGAGGCGTCGACGGGTGGCCGGGCGAGGTAGTAGCGCCCGCGCGTGGCGAAGCCGATCGCGATGGCGGTGAGGAAGGCGACGAGGAAGGAGAGCGGCGCCGCATAGGCCTCGACGGCCGGACCGAAGACCCCGGTGAAGGCGAGGAGGGAGACGAGAGAGCCCGCCGCCATGCCGCCGCAACCCACCGGGTTGAAATGGTGCAGGTGGGCGCGCTTGAACTCGATGAAGCCGGGGCTGACCTTCAGCGGCTTGAGCACCAGAAGATCGGCGATGATGGCGCCGACCCAGGCCATGGCGATGTTGGAATAGACCGCCAGCACCACGTCCAGCGTCTCGAAGATGCCGAGCAGCATCAGCAGCAGCGAGATGAGGATGTTGAACACCAGCCACACCACCCGCCCGGGATGGTAGTGGGTGACGCGGGAGAAGAAGTTCGACCACGCCAGCGAGCCGGCATAGGCGTTGGTCACGTTGATCTTCACCTGCGACACCAGCACGAACAGCGTGGCGCAGAACAGGGCCAGCGCCGGGTTGTCGAAGACGTGCTGGTAGGCGACGAGGTACATGTAGATGGGCTCGAGCGCCGTCTGGTGCGGCAGGCCGGCGCCGAGGACGAGCACCGCGAGCAGGCCGCCGGCGAGGATCTTCAGCCCGCCAATGACGATCCAGCCCGGCCCCGCCATCACCACTGCGCCCCACCAGGCGAGCCGGTTCGACGCCTTCTTCTCGGGCAGGAAGCGCAGATAGTCCGCCTGCTCGCCGATCTGCACCACCAGCGAGCACATGACGCTCACCGCCGCGCCGAAGGCCAGCGCATCGAACCCGGATGATCCGGTGTCGCGGCCGACGAAGCGGGTCCACGCCGCGACCTCGTCCGGTGCCTTCAGCCAGATCATCACGAAGGGCAGCACCATCATCGCGAGCCAGAGCGGCTGCGTCACCATCTGCAGCCGCGAGATCATGGTGATGCCCATGAGCGTGACGGGGATGATGACGACGGACGACAGGATATAGCCGAGCACCAGCGGCAGGTCGAAGTAGAGCTTCAAGGCCTGCGCCATGATGGCGCCTTCCAGGGCGAAGAAGATGAAGGTGAAGCTCGCATAGATCAGCGACGTGACCGTCGAGCCGATATAGCCGAACCCCGCCCCGCGAGTGAGCAGATCGAGGTCGATGCCGTATTTGCTGGAGTAATAGGCGATGGGCAGGCTGGTGACGAAGATGAACACGGACACCGCGAGGATGGCGAGGCTCGCATTGGTGAAGCCGTAGTTCAGCGTGATCGAGCCGCCGATGGTCTCCAGCGCCAGAAAGGAGATGCCGCCGAGCGCGGTGTTGGCGATGACGAAGGGCGACCAGCGACGGAAGGACCGCGCCGTGTAGCGCAGCGAATAGTCCTCCAGTGTCTCGTTGGCGATCCAGGAGTGATAGGACCGCAAAGCGGGCAGTTCGGGCGTTTCCAACGCGTTCTCACCTTGTTATTGCCTCCAAGGCTAGAGGTTCGCGCACGCAGAGGCCAGCCCCGCCGTCCGCGTGTCGCGCCGGTGCCCTCAGCCGCCGCCGGCGACGGCGGTCCAGACGGCCTCGGCGCGGACGGCGGTCACGCCGCCCCGCCGCAGATGACACCCGCTTTTTTCAGATCCTGATACTCTCCGGGGCTCATCCCGATCTCATCAAGCAGCTCGCGATTGTGCTGTCCCAGCTGGGGCGCCGCCAGCCGGATCGACCCGGGCGTCTGGTCGAGCCGCGGCACCACATGGTGCATTGGCAGGAGGCCCATCTCGGCGTCGGGATAGTCGGTAAGCAGTTCGCGTTCGGTGACGTGGGGATCAGCCATGATCTGCGGCGTGTCGTAGATCGGCCCGATGGTGACCTCGGCCTGCTCGAAGAAGGCGACGTTTTCCGCCTGCGTGCGGGCCCCGATGAAGGCCCCGATGATGCGGTCCAGCTCATCGGCATGCTGCAGCCTGTCTGCATTGGTGCGAAAGCGGGGATCGCCGACGAGTTCAGGACGCCCGATGGCCCGGAACAGCCGCTCGGTCATCTTCTGGGTGGAGCCGGACAGGCTGACATAGCCCCCGTCGCTGCACCGATAGGCGTTGCGGGGCGCGGAATTCGTCGATCGGCTGCCGGTGCGCGGCTTCACCTTGCCCGTCAGGCGGTAGTTTGCCGCCTGCGGGCCGAGGATGGCGAACAAAGGGTCCAACAGCGGCAGGTCGATCACCTGGCCCCGGCCGGCCTTCATCTCCACCTCACGCAGGGCGATCATTGCGGCGGAGGCGCCATAGATCCCGGCAACGCCGTCGGCGAGATACATGGGCGGCAGGACCGGCTCGCGATCGGCAAAGCCGTTGATGGCGGCAAAGCCGGACAGGCCTTCGATAACGGTGCCGAAGCCCGGCCGCTGCGCGTAGGGTCCGTCCTGTCCCCATCCCGAGATGCGGATGATGACCAGCGCGGGATTGATCGCGTGCAGCTCAAGCGGCGACAGTCCCATCTGCTCCAGCACGCCGGGGCGAAAGCTCTCCACGAAGATCTGCGCCGACGGCACCAGCTTGCGGATGATCTCGATGGCGCGCGGGTCGCGCAGGCAAAGCGCCAGGCTCTTCTTGTTGCGCCCGTAGATCTTCCAGTGCGTCTCGATCCCTTCCGCCTTCCAGGCCCGCAACGTGTCGCCTTCGGGCGGCTCGATCTTGATGACCTCGGCGCCGAAGTCGCCCAGAATCTGCGTCAGCACGTTTCCCGCAAACAGGCGCGACATGTCGAGGACACGAATGCCGTCCAGCGTTCCGCGTGCCTCTGGCTGATAGTCGAGGGTCCGAAGCGTGCTCATAGGGTCCTTTCGAGCGGATCACTGTCCGCCATGCGCATGACCGCGCGGGCGCGCTCGACGAAGGGCTTGTCGATCATGTGACCGTCGACCAGATAGGCGCCGATGCCGCGCGCCTCGGCATCGGAGGCGGCGGCAACCACCTTTCGCGCCCAGGCGATCTCGTCGGCGTCCGGCGCGAAGATTTCGTTGGCCGTGGCGATCTGGCTGGGATGGATGCAGCTCTTGCCGGAAAAGCCGTGATGCCTGGCGGCGATGCATTCGGTACGGTAGCCGTCGCGGTCGCTGACGGCGGCGAAGGCGCCATCATAGGCGGCGATGCCGGCTTCCGCCGCGGCAAGCCGGACCGCGAGCCGCACATGCGCGAGCGCAGCCCCGTCACGACGTGGGATGCCGCAGGGTTCGAGCAGATCCGCGTAGCCGACCTGCAAGCCTATCACCCACGGATGCGCCGCGGCGAGTTCGGCCGCCTTGCGCAGCCCCCTGGGCGTCTCGATGTTGAGCAGGATCTTCAGGCTGCGGTCCGGCGCGGCGCGTGACCGGCAACCTGCGATCCGGGCGATGGCCTCACCCACGGCGCCCGCCTCCTCCGCCATGGGCAGGTTGACCACGTCGACGTGGAGACCGCCCAGAACCGCCATGTCCGCGTCGAACGCCTCGGTGCCAAAGGCATTGACCCGCATCACGATGGTCTTGGCCGTGGCCGGCCGGCGTTGAAGGAAAGCGGCGAGATTGGCGCGGGCCTGCGGTTTCTGGTCCTGGGCCACCGCATCCTCGATGTCGAACGCCACGGCGTCGGCCTCTGACGCGAATGCCTTCTCGAACAGTTCGGGGCGGGAGGCGGGGACAAACAGCTTGCTTCGCATCAACACGGCCCTCGTCCTCCCCGTGCCGCTGGGCGTTCCGGATGCGGCCGATCTTGCGGGTCGGTCGATGCCGCGTAAAATGCATTAATCGCAATTTTTCATGAGTTTTTTGCATGAAAATCCCCATCGACGGCGTTCAGGCTTTCGTGCATGTCGCCGAGCTCGGGAGCTTCCATCGCGCCGCAGAGCATCTCTTCATCACCCAGACCGCGCTCACCCGCCGTATCCAGCGCCTCGAGGCTTTTGTCGGATTGCGGCTGCTGGACCGGACGACGCGCTCGACCACCTTGAGTCCCATGGGAAAGGAGTTCCTGCCCATGGCGCGCCGCATCATCGATGATCTCGTCGATGGTCTTGACCGGCTGCGCACCTCGTCCCGGCTCGGGGTGGGGGATGTCACCGTGGCGACCCTGCAGTCCGTTGCCTTTCGACACCTGCCGTCGGCGCTGCGCACCTATGCCCGCGCGCACCCGGACAATCGCGTCCAGGTGCTGGAGCGTTCGGGGGCTCTCGTCACCGAGGCGGTGCTGCAGGGGCATGCGGATTTCGGCATTCACATTCAGCAGGATCCTCACCCGGACCTGACCGAAGACATGCTGATGCGCGACCCGTTCGTGCTCGTGTGCAGCCGGTCACATCCCGTGGCCAAGGCAAAGGGCATGGCCTGGTCGGATCTGAAGGGCATCGACCTCATCACGCTCGGCGGCGCGAGCGGCAATCGTCGCAGCGTCGAAGCCCAGTTGGCCAAGGCCGGTCTGAACACCCGTGGCCGGTTCGTGGTGGAGAGCACGCCCAGCGCCATCGCGCTGGCCCGGGAGAATGTCGGCGCGGCGATCCTTCCGGCCGCCATGACCAAGACGCTGGCGGCCGGCCTCGTGGAGGTGCCGCTGGTCGAGCCGGTCGTGTTCCGTCTGATCGCCTTGGTGAAACGGAAGAACGAGACGCTTTCCCCTGCCGCCAGCGCGCTCTACGCGGTGATCAGGAACGAACTCTCGCACGCCCGCACAAAGACGCCGGCAGGACGCGCATAGCGACCCGACGCCGCGTCACAGCGCCCGGGCGACCTCCCGCACGGCATTGAAGAACAGCTCCACCTCCGGCGTGGGTCCATGCCCGGCCCGGGTCGTGAGGCCGACCGGACCGCCGGAAATGGAGGTGGACAGAGGCAGCCGCACGAGGGTGCCGTCTTCCAGATCGCTCGCCACCACGCCTTGGGAGATGACCCAGACAGCATCGCTGGCCAGAACGTGGGCGCGTGAAAAGCTCGGGTCGGTGGTCTCGATCCGTTCGGCCGGGGTCCTGATGCCTTCCAGCAGAAACAGGCGATCGATCTCCGGGCGGATGATGGAACCCGTCCCCGGCAGGATGAGGGGGTGGCGGATGATCTCGGCGAGAGCCACCGGATGGCCGGTTTGCGCCGGGTGGTGCGGCCGGGCGACGAAGACGATGGGCTCCGAATAGAGGTGCTCGAACGCCAGCCCCATCATCACCGTAGGGCCGGCAAGGCGGCCGACCACCAGGTCCAGCCGCCCCTGCTTGAGTTCCTCCAGCAGCCATCCGTTGGGGCCGGCTTCGATGGCGATGGCACCGGCAAGGCCCGCCGCCCTCGCCCGTTGCACCGCGCGGGGCATGATGCGCGCCGCCACCGTGGGCAGGGCGCCGACGCTGAGGGTGGCCACCATGCCGGACTGGGGATGACGCAGGGTGTCGATGCCGCGGTTGAGCTCCACGAAGGCCGCGCCGGCGTGGATCCGGAAGGCCCGGCCCTCGGCCGTGAGCGAGGCCCCGCTGCGGCCGCGATCGAACAGCGCCGCGCCGAGGATGTCCTCCAGCTCCGCGATTGCCCGCGAGACGGCCGGCTGCGTGAGGTTCAGCGCCTCGGCCGCACGCCCGAAGCCGGCGCGGGCCGCCACCTCAAGGAAGCAGGAAATGTGGCGAAGCTTGATTCGGCCGTCGATCATGGCGCGTTACATATCAAAAACGCATGGGAGGATACGAAACTATCATTTTCCATATCGAAATGAACATGAGAGCGTGACCTAGGGTGTACCGCAGCGACCGTTGCGGCACGCCGCTCCGAAGCCATGCAGAGGCATGGCGCATCCTGGTTTCCGCCCACTCACCCGCAAGAGGCGCCATGTCATCCCCCGCCGGCCGATCGCAACGTTGGACCACAGGCATGGCGACCCGTCGCGCGGTGCTCGGGGACGCCCATGTGGAAGCGGCAACGGCCCGCGCCACCCCGCTGGACGAGGCGTTCCAGACCTTCATCACCGAAGGGGCCTGGGGGTCCGTATGGTCGCGTCCCGGCCTAAGCCGGCGCGAGCGCTCGATCATCACCATCGCGCTGCTCGCCGCCCTCGGCCACGACGAGGAACTGGAGATGCACGTCCGGGCGACGCGCAATACCGGGGCCAGCGCCGAAGATGTGTCCGAGGCCCTGATGCATGTGGCGGTCTATGCCGGCGTGCCGGCGGCCAACCGCGCCTACAAGATCGCCAAGGGGGTCTACGCCGAAGCCAGCTCACATGGAGACCAGGGCTGAGACAGGCGGAATAGAAGGCGGGACATACGTCTCCGCCCGGTGAGAAGACCCGCGCGCTGCGTCGGCCGTGACGGGGCGCTGACCGCTCGACAGCGGCGTCGCCGACTGCGTGTGTGCCCTCCAAGAATTCGAGAAACCAGGGAAGAAACGTATGACCACCCAAGACGCCGCCGCTCCCCCGCGCCCTCGCCGAAGCTTTGTGGCCGGATCGGTCTATCTGTTCGAGCGCCTCCTCCCCGATCCCTTCGTCATCGCCATCGGCCTGACGTTCGCGGTGGCGGGGGCGGCGCTGCTATTCGCCCCGAAAGGCGACCTCGTAACGGTGGTGACGTCCTGGTACACGGGCGTCTTCGGCATTGTCGGCTTCGCGTTCCAGATGGTCATGATCCTCGTGACGGGCCATGCCGTCGCGCACGCCCCCGTCGTCCAGCGCGGCCTCAAGACGCTGGTGGCGACGGTTTCCACGCCCAATCAGGCCGTCGTCCTGACATTCCTGGTCGCGGCCGCGGCATCCTGGCTCAACTGGGGATTTGGCCTGGTCGTCGGCGCGATCCTGGCGCGGGAGGTTGCCAAGCGCATCCATCTCGATTTCGGATGGCTTGTCGCGGCCGCCTATTCGGGATGGGTCATCTGGGCCAGCGGCCCGTCGAGCTCCATCGCTCTGTCGCAGGCCACGCATGGCAACGCCCTGAATATCGTCGAAAAGCTCACGGGCAAGTTGCTTCCGTTCGGTGACACCGTCTTCACGACCTTCAATCTGGTCCCGACCGTTCTGGTGGTCATCCTGGTGCCCATCGCCTTCATTCTTCTCAAGCCCCGCGAGGATGAGATCGTCGCTTTCGTTCCCGGGCCCGACGAGCAGGCGGCGCCCGCTTCGGCGAAATCGGCCGGCACCTTTGCCGACAAGGCCAACCGCTCGCGGATGGTCAGCCTCTTCCTGGTTCTGCTCGGCGTGGCCTATCTCGGCGTGTCCTGGACGACGAAGGGCGCCAAGTTTGACGTCAATACCGTCATCCTCATCTTCCTGATCCTGGGTGTCGCCCTCCACGGCACCCCGGTTGCTTATTCCGACGCCATGAAGAACGCGGCGAAGCAGACCGGATCGATGATCCTGCAGTATCCCATCTATGGCGGCATCATGGGCATGATCGACGCCACCGGGCTTGCCGCGATGATCTCGAAGTTCTTCGTCGTGGTGTCGACCGCCCACACCTTGCCGTTCTGGACCTACATCGCCTCGCTGTTCATCACGTTTCTCGTCCCCAGCGGCGGCGGACACTGGGCCGTGCAGGGACCTTTCGCCATACCGGCGGCGGTTGAACTTCACGCCTCCATTCCGGCGGTGACCATGTCTGTCGCCATGGGCGAGCAGGTGTCCAACATGATGCAGCCGTTCTGGGCCCTGCCCGTCGTGGCGATGGCCGGCATCGGCATTCAGCGGGTGCTCGGCTTCACGGTGGTGACGTTCTTCCTCGCGGGCATCATCTACGGTGCCGCGCTGCTGCTGCTCCCGTGACGGGCGTGCCGCATTCCGCCGGAACCGCGCGGCCGTCCACGGCCGCCCCGGCGGGCGCCTGCGATGCCCATTGCCATATCGTCGACCCCCGCTTTTCCCCGTCCGGGACCGGCGGGCCGGCCGGCATGGCGATCGAGGATTATCAGCAGCTCCAAAGGCGGATCGGCACCACACGCGCGGTGTTCGTGCAGGCGAAGTCCCACGGGACCGACCATGCCTGTCTGCTTGATGCCATCAGGCGCCTCGATGGCAACGCCCGGGGCATCGGCGTGCTCCATCCCTCTATCACCGACAGCGAGCTGAAACGGCTCGACGCCGGCGGCATTCGCGGGCTTCGCTTCAGCCTCTGGAAGCCCGCCGATGCGATCGTCACGGTGGACATGATTGAGCCATTGGCGAAGCGGATCGCCGACCTCGGCTGGCACGTCCAACTCCACCTGTCAGGGGATCAGATCGTCGAGGCGGCGGCACTGCTCGCCCGGCTGCCCTGCCCGATCGTGTTCGACCATATGGGACGGCTGCCGCCGGACCGCGGGCCGGATCACCCGGCGTTTGCCGTGATCGTCGACCTCGTGCGCAAGGGGCGGGCGTGGGTGAAGCTCGCGGGCGCCTATCTCAACACCGGGCAGGGACCGCCCTATGGCGATGCCACCCGTATCGCCCGGGCCTATGTGGCGCAGGTGCCCGAGAGGCTCGTGTGGGGCAGTGACTGGCCCCATGTCACCGAGACGCACAAGCCGGACGATGCGGAGCTTTTCGATCTGCTTGCGGTCTGGGCCGGCAGCGATCGCGTGCGCGATCTTATCCTGATCGAAAACCCCGCAGAGCTTTACGGCTTCCGGTAACAGCCGAAACCAGCAGGCCGGACGGACGCCAAAGGCGCCCGTCCGGCTATCGCCTTCGCCGCGAAACCTGAGGCGGGTGCCGTTATTTCGCGGCCGGATGGGCGATGGGATCAAGGCCCGTCTTGCTGATGACGGGAGCGGCCTGCGGGGAGGCGAGGAAGGCGATGAGCTCCGCGCCGGCCTTGGGCGATCCGGCCTTCGAGGAGATGCCGGCAGAGAAGATCGTGATTTTCTGCACGCTCTCGGGAATGGGGCCGACCACGTCCACGCCCGCCACGGGCAGAAGCTCGCTGATCTGCTGGAAGCCCAGCTCGGCTTCGCCGCGCGCCACCACTGCCGCCACGGGCTCAGCCGGGATCATCCGCGCCTTGCCCTTCATCTGCTCCTCGATGCCGAGGCGCTTGAACAATTCATTCTCCACATAGACGCCGCTCGCGCTGTCCGAATAGGCGACGGACTTGGCGTTGAGCAGCGCGGTGCGCAGGGCATCCACGGTGGAGATCTCGGGCTTCGGCGCGCCCGCGCGGACGGCGACGCCGATGGGCGAGCGGGCGAGATCGACGCGCGAGGCCTTGTCCGCTTTCCCCTGCTCGGTCAGTCCGGTGAGAGCCTCGCCCACCATGATGAGCACATCCACCGGCTCACCCCGGTTGAGGCGCACCGGAATGGCGTTCTCCGTGGTGCCCATGGACGGCCCGTAGGCGGTCGACACCTTGTGCCCGGTCGCGCGTTCGAACTGCGGCACCAGCTGCTTGTAGGCAGCCGAAAAGCCGCCCGAAATCATGACACGCACCTCGTCGGCGCGCGCCGAGGCCGGCAGCGCCAGAGCGGCGCCGATCAGCAAGGCGGAAACCCAGCGTCGTGAGATCGTCATTGTCTTTCCTCCCGATATCGATGTCTTGATTTTTTCGGTGCTGCCGGCCGCATGAGCGACGGCCGCGCCCACCGGATCGCGTCGCCCCAGGTCGCGTCCTTTGGCGTCAGGCGCAGCCCGAGCGCTCCTCGACGGAGCGAACAACCATTTTTCTGGTTCAGCGGATTCAGGGGCCGCCACCCGATATGCGGACGCGGCGCCCGGAGGGGCGCCGCGTCCTTGCCTTCAACCTCGGGAGAGGGAGGCGTTGCGACCGCGATAGATGAGGATGGTCGCGATGAGGCCCGAGGCGGCCGCCGCCATGAGCCAGAAGCCGGGAGCCGCGCGGTTGCCCGTCATGTCGATCAGCCAGGTGGAGACCAGGGGCGTGAACGTGCCGAACAGGGCGGCGGCGAGAGCGAAGGCGAGCGAGAAGCAGGTGGTCCGCACATGCGCCGGCACTTCCTCCGACAAGGCGGCCACCATGGCGCCGTTGTAGACGCCGAAGCACATGGAGAACCACAGCTCCACCATCAGCATCTTGTTGAAGGTCGGCTCCACCACCAGCCACGCAAGGGCGGGATAGGCCGTCGCCAGCGCCAGGATGGCGATGGTCAGCAGCACCGGACGGCGCCCCACGCGGTCGGAGATGGCGCCGCCGATGGGCAGCCAGATGAAGTTGGTGGTCGCCACCAGCAGGGTGACGAGGAGGCTGTCGGTAATGGACAGCTTCAGCACGTTCCGGCCGAAGGTCGGCGTATAGACGGTGATGAAATAGAAGGTCACCGTGGTCATGGCCGTCAGCATCATGCCGAGCACCACGATCCGCCAATTCGCCAGCATCGCGGCGAAGACCTCGCTCTGGGTCGGGTGCTTCTTCTGCTTGAGGAACTCGGGGGTTTCCTCCAGCGTACGGCGGATGAAGAAGATGAAGGGGATGATCGCGCAGCCGATGAAGAAGGGAATGCGCCAGCCCCAGGCGGTGATGGTCTCGGCCGGCATCAGCTGGCTCAGCGAGAAGCCGATGATCGCCGCGAAGAAGATGGCAACCTGCTGGCTGGCGGACTGGAACGAGGTGTAGAAGCCCTTGTTGCCGGGCGTCGCGATCTCGAACAGATAGATGGAGACGCCGCCCAGCTCCACGCCCGCCGAGAAGCCCTGCAACAGGCGCCCGAACAGCACGATGAGCGGCGCGGCGATGCCGATCTGCGCATAGGTCGGGCACACGGCGATCAGCACGGTGCCGGCGGCCATGATGCCCAGCGTCACGATCAGGCCCTTGCGGCGGCCGATGCGGTCGAGATAGGAGCCGAGCACGATGGCGCCGACCGGCCGCATCAAGGCGCCGAGCCAGAAGGTGGTGAAGGTGAGGAGCAGTTCCGTGACTTCATTTCCGGTAGGGAAGAACGCCTTGGAAATGGACGTCGCGTAGAAGCCGAACAGGAAGAAATCGAACTGCTCGAGGAAGTTGCCGCTGGTCGAGCGCAGGATGGCTGCGGTTCTCGATTTGATGGCAGGCACCTGTGTGCCCGCAGCGGATGGAACGGCGGCTGCCGAAGGCCCGACCATGCGTTGTCTCCCATGCCGACGCAGCCGCTCGCGGCGTCTCTGCGCTGCTTCTTGTTGCTTCGTCCGGCCGCCTGCAGCCGGCCAGTCCCTTGGCGGGAATCTGGCGCAGCCCATCGCATGACGGCATCGGCGGGAGCCTAGGGGGGAGAACCTGTCAAGAACCTGTCACGTCTTCCGCGACATTGGTCTGATGCGCTCAGGCGATCATTCGCCTTCCAGCGCCTTCCGCCATGCGCGGAAGAAGATGCGGCGCCGGGACTGGTCCTGATAGGCCAGAAGCTCGGGGCCCACATGGATCGGGCGCAACCTGGCGGGATCGGCTCCGGCCTCCGCCGGCGGCGGCATGTCGAGCCGGACGGTACCGAAGGCCCGGCGTGCGAGGTCCTCCTGGCCTTCGCGGGACAGGAGGAAATCCAGGAAAAGATGGGCCTGCTCGGGATGCGGCGCCTGTTTGGGAATGAGGGCGATGCGCGTCATCACCAGCGTGTAGTCCTCAAAGGCCACGACGCCGATGGCCGGCTCCTCCCGCGCCCGCGCCCGGGCATAGGAGGAGATGGTGTTGTAGGCGAACAGCTGGTCGCCATCGGACACGCGGTCGAGCATGGTGTGGGCGAAGGAATAGAGCTTCGGTCCCGTCCGCCCCATGGCCCGGACCAGTTGCCAGGTGTCCGCGGTGATGCGCACATCGCTGTTCCAGAACAGAAAGCCGGTCCCGCTGCGCTCCGGGTCGTAGGCCGCGACCTTGCCCCGGTAGGCTGCGCCCTTCTCGCGCAGGAGGCGGATGAAATCGGCATGGGTGCGCGGCACGTCTTCCGGCGGCACCCGCATCTTGTTGTAGACGAGGACGATGGGTTCCGCCGTGACCCCGAAGGCCTCGTTGCGCCACACCGCCCAGGGCGGCAGCATGGCCGTGGCGGGGGATTCGTGGCGCGCGGCATAGCCGTCGTTCACCAGCTTGATCTGGAGATCCATGGCCGAACTCCAGGCGATATCGGGACAGGGGCGGGTGTCGTTGCACTCCACCACGTCGGAATAGACGTACAGCGAATTCTTGTGCCGGTAGGTCAGCTTGATGTCGGGATAGCGGGCTCGCCAGTGCTCCAGCAGCTCGCCCATCTCCACGAGATCGATGGAAGACACGACGGTGAGTGAGCCGGCGGTGCCGGTGCCGACCGAGATTTCGTCCGAGCGGGACTGCGCTCCAGCCGGGCGTCCCGCGGCCGCGAGGGCCCCTGCGATGACGAGCGCCACTGCCAAGGCGATCCCGCTCATGCGCCCTGCGACCGCCCGAAAGCGCCGCCCCGCGGACGGCACGGCGATCCGCCCCCAGTCGCTGCCCGTCGGGGCCATCCACCCGCCTCCCGCACGCACGTCCGCACCGTCTCTTGCACTTGCTACCGTTAGCCGGTCTACATTATGCGATGCGACAGGTGTGGTCACGTATGGGGCATCCTTCCAGCTCCGAACCCGGGGCTTTCATGCCTTGCGGCCGGTTGCAGCCCGGCCGGGAGCCGGCTTGATGCGTATCCTCATCGTGGAAGACGACCGGGCGCTGGCGAGCGGACTGAAGCGTTCGCTTGCCTCGCTTGGCTACGCGGTCGATCACGAGGCCGATGCGGCGGATGCGGTCGGGCTGGCAACCCGCGAGGCGTACAATCTGGTCGTGCTCGATCTCGGCCTGCCCAACGGCAGCGGATATGACGTGCTCAGGGCGATCCGCCGCGCGGGCCTCAAGACGCCCGTGATGATCCTCACCGCGCGCGACCATGTGAGCGAGAAGGTGAAGGCGCTGGACCTCGGCGCCGATGATTATGTGAACAAGCCGTTTGCCCTCGCCGAGTTCGAGGCGCGGGTGCGGGCGCTGGTGCGCCGGGGCTTCGGCGTCAGCGACGCCTTGATCGAATTCGGGCCGCTGCAGTTCGATACCGTGCAGCACGTGGCGCGCCTGGAGGGCACGCCTCTCGATCTTAGGCGGCGGGAGCTTGCGGTTCTGCACCTCCTTCTGGTCCAGGCGGGCAAGCTCGTGCCCAAGGCACGCCTCATCTCGGAAGTGTTCGGACTGGACGATGCGGTGGGGCCCAACGCCCTGGAACTGTACATCGCCCGCCTGCGCAAGAAGCTCGGGGCCGGCGGGTTGCGCATCCGCACCGTGCGCGGGCTCGGCTACATGCTGGAGAAGGACTGATGCGCCCCGCCCGCCGCTCGCTGAAGCGCGCGGTTCTCCTCAATCTGCTCGCGCCGGTGCTGCTGCTGGCCGTCGCCATCGGAGCCGGCGGCTATCTCACCATCACGTCGGTGGTGGAGAGTTCCCACGACCGCCTCCTCGACGGCTCCCTGATGGCCATCGCCGAGCGATTGGCGGTGGAGAGCGGCGAGGTGGTGGTGGACATGCCGCAGGTTGCCCTCGGCATGCTCGAAACCAAGACGCAGGACAATGTCTATTATCTCGTCACCTCGGACGCCGGGCCGGTGACGGGCTATCCCGACCTGCCGCTCGGCCGGATGGCGGCGGCTTTGCCGGGCCTGCCGGCCCACTGGAACGCCACCTACCGCGGCAATGCCGTGCGCCTCGCCGCAGTGGCGCGCCGCGTCTATGGCGTCGAGCGTCCGGTGATCGTCGCCGTCGCCGAGACCCGGCTCGCCCGCAACCAGCTGCGCAACGAGATGCTGCGCAACCTGGGACTGGCGGAGGCCGCCCTGATACTGGCCATCGGGGTTCTGGCATGGGTTTCCGTCGAGCGCGGGTTGATGCCGCTCGCCGACCTCAGCCGGCAGATCGACACCCGCGCCGTCAGCGACTGGCGCGATCTGCGGCCGCTCGATCTGTCCGAGGTGCCGCAGGAGGCGATGGCTCCCGCCACCGCTATCAACGCCATGTTCGAGCGCCTGCGCTCGGCCACCGAGCTGCTGCGGCGCTTCACTGCCGACGCCTCCCACCAGATGCGCACGCCGCTGGCCATCGTCAGGATGCATGTGGACCTGCTGCGGCGGGAAAGTGCGGATCCCGAGCTGAGGGGCAGCGCGCTGGCCGAGCTGGACCAGGGTGCCGAGCGGCTGGAGCGGCTCATCACCCAGCTTCTCACCCTGGCCCGCGCCGACGAAAGCGCGGTTTCGGCCGCAGGCGGCACGCCCTGCGATCTGGGCGACGTGATCGAGCACGTCATCGCCGAGCGCATCGCCGGCATCCCGCCCGACACCCAGCTCTCCTGCCTCATCCGGCAGCGCCCGTTGCCGCTTGTGTCCGATACCGTGCTGCTGTCCGAACTGCTGGGCAATCTTCTCGACAATGCGGTGAAATATTCCGGCGCCGGTGGCCAGGTGGTGCTGTGCGCCGACCGCAGCGGCGATGCAGCCGTCGTGACCGTCGAGGACAGCGGCCCCGGCATTCCCGAGGCCGAGCGCGAGCGCGTATTCCAGCGCTTCTACCGTGCGCCCAACCGGGCAGACGTCCCGGGCAGCGGCCTCGGCCTGTCGATCGTGAAGGTGATCGCGGACCTGCTGCACATCACGATCACCCTCGACCGCAGCCCCGATCTGGGCGGCCTGCGGGCCACGCTCCGCATGCCGCTGTCGAGCCGGACACCGCCCGACGCCTGAGCCCTTCAGGTCGGCGGGATGGCCTGAAAGGAGATGATCGAGGCGCGGCACGAACATGGAACGTCAGCACCAAACCATGCCGCCCTACGACCCCGCCCGAGCGATTTCGGCCCGGTCGATCTCACGCACGGCGTGCTCCGGCCCTCATGTGGCGCGCCAGCCTAACCGGCGAAATGGTGCAGGAGCCGGAGCAGGACCGAAGTCGCGTGGAGCAGCGCCACCGCGAGAACGACCATGCCGGTGATAGCGGCAAGCCGGCGACTTGGCTCGGCGACGACCTCGTCCGTGCCGTCTTCGTAGCGGGATCGCTGGTGGCCGCGATACAGCAACAGGCCGGACGTGCCGCTCAGCAAGAGCGCCGCCAAGAGCTGGCTGAAGGAATAATGGGAGAGGCCGCCGCGCACGGACAGCAGGGCGACGAGCATCATCACGAAGCCCGTCCGCGACCAGGCCAGCCCCGTCCGCTCGCGCTGGAGGCCTGGGTCTTTCATGCCGCGGGTCCGGTCAGATCAAGACCATGAGGCAGGCGAGCCCCACGGCAAGGGTGGCAGTGAAGGCTGCCAGAAGGGGAAGCAGGGCGCTGACGGGCAGATCGGCGTTGTGACGCATGGCTTGCTCGGCCCGCACCCAGCGGGGATAGGCCATTCCACCGAGCACGCCTCCCGCCACGAACAGGATCAGCGCAAGACCAAGCCGCAGGGGCAGCGGCCCGAGATGCGAGGCGAACTGGTCGATGCCGACCGCTCCGGCAATCAGCGCCAGAGCCGTCCGGATCCAGGCGAGAAACGTTCTCTCGTTGGCGAGCGAGAAGCGATAATCCGGCCGCGCCCCGCGCTGCCACCATTTCAGAGACGGTCCATGCTCTGACCGGTCAGCGGATGTATCGAGAGACAGATTGGACATTGTTGCACGCTGTGCTGTGTATCAGGTCGCCATGAAGGTCAGATCGACCCGTGACGAACTCATCGTCCGGGCGGTCTACGCGAATTGGGCCGCGCCTGCATCCAGCGCGGCGACGCGAAAGCCGATATTTCCGCTGCTGCTGTTCGGCGTATTGGAGTTCCGGGCCGCGACCCGGTAGCGGTTGCAATAGGAGCTGTGGCACAGATACGAGCCGCCACGCATCGAGCGGCTCGCGCCCGGCCCGTCATGGACGGGGTCGCGATCGCCTGTGACCCGGTGATATTCGGGGCTGAAGACATCCCGAACCCATTCCCAGACATTGCCCGCCACGTTGAAAAGGCCATAGCCGTTCGGCTCAAAGGCATGCACCGGGGCGGTGCCGATGTAGCCGTCCTCCGCCGTGTTGAGATCCGGGAAGGTGCCCTGCCAGATGTTGCAGCGATGCCGGCCGCCAGGGGTCAGCTCGTCTCCCCAGGGATAGAGCTTTCCGTCCAGTCCGCCGCGCGCGGCATATTCCCATTCCGCTTCGGTCAGGAGGCGCGTGCCCGACCACGCGCAGAAGGCCACCGCGTCGTTCCAGGACACATGCACCACCGGGTGATCCAGGCGATCGAGAACGGTGGTGCCGGGGCCTTCCGGCTGGGCCCAGTAAGCGAACGGCACGGGCAGCCACCAGGGCGCCTCTACCGGCACCCGCTCGATGCGGGCAGCGGTCTCCGGCGGCACCAGCGCGTGGAAGACGTAGGACCAGTTGAAGCGTTCGGCCTCCGTGACATGACCGGTCGCCCGGACGAAATCGGCGAACTGCGCGTTCGTCACCGCATAGGCCGACACCCGGAACGGGCTCAGCGTGACCGGCCGCGCCGGCCCCTCGCCATCGCCCGCGAAGCCTTCGGCGCCGGATGTGCCCATCAGGAAGCGTCCACCCGGCAGCGCAATCCAGCGAAAGGCCGTGCCCTTCCCGCCGGTGGAGGCCGGCGGAGGTGGCGGCGGCGCTTCGCCTGCCGTCTCGGGGCGGCGCGCGCAGCAGCAGGTCGGCGACTTGCCGGCCTCCTCCGCCCCGCCGCTCTCCCGCCCCTGCGTCACTCCTCTTCCTCCCAGAAGGCGGCGGCGCCCTGGGCCTTCATCAGCTCGAGGATCTTCTCGCGCGGGATCACGCCGCAGCGTTCGGCCCACGCCTGATAGAGGCCGATCATCTCCTGGACGCGCTCGGGGTGGCCCGCCGAGAGATCGTGTAGCTCGGTGCGGTCGGCCTCCATGTCGTAGAGCTCCCAGGGGCCGGGGTATTTGCGGACCAGCTTCCACTGGCCGACACGCACCGCGGCATTGCCCTCGTGCTCCCAGAACATCGGCTCCGTGCGTTCGCCGTCCTCCGGGAAGGAGGGCGCGAGGCTGACGCCTTCGCAGGGCAGGATGGCATTGCCGTCGTGGGTCTGGGGATATGCGGCGCCGGTCACGTCGAGAATGGTTGCCATGATGTCCGGCAGCTGGCCCGGCACATGGCGCAGCTCGCCGCCTGCCGTGATCTGGGCCGGCCAGTGGAGAATGAGGGGCGTGGCGATGCCGCCTTCGTGGACCCAGTGCTTGTAGAGCCGGAAGGGCGTGTTGGAGAGGTTGGCCCAGGCGACGCCGTAGCTCTGATAAGTGTCCTCCGCGCCGGGCATGATCTCGGGAATGTTGCCGAAGCGCACGGGACGGCCGTCGCGGGTCTGCGCCCGGGCGATCATCAGGTCCTCGACGAGGGCCTGGGGCGAGACATCCTCGGGAATGTCCTCGGCGCAGGCGCCGTTGTCGGAGAGGAAGATGACCAGCGTGTCGTCCATCTGCCCGGTGTCCTCGAGCGCCTTCAGCACGCGGCCGATGCCCTGGTCCATCCGGTCGATCTGGGCGGCATAGACCTCCATGCAACGGGCCAGCCACGCGCGCTCCTCCGCCTCGGTCCACGGCGGCTGGGTGGGATCGCGGTCGGTCAGCTTCCAGTCGGGATGGATCAGCCCCGACTTGATCATGCGGGACAGGCGCTCCTCGCGCAGTTCGTCCCAGCCGGCGTCGAAGCGGCCCTTGTACTTGGCGATGTCTTCGGGGTGCGCATGGAGCGGCCAGTGCGGGGCCGTATAGGCCACGTACTGGAAGAAGGGCTCGCCGGCATGCTCCTTCGCGTGACGATGGATGAAGTCGGCGGCTTCGGTGGTGATGGCGTCCGTATAGAAGAAGTTCGGATCTTCCTTGGCCTCATGCTCGGCATTCTCGTTGCCGCGCGTCAGCGTATTGGGCCAATAGAAGCTGCCGGCGCCGATGATGGTGCCGTAGAATTCATCGAAGCCGCGCTGCAGCGGCCAGGTATCGGTGGGCTCTGTGAGGTTCGCCGCCACATGCCACTTGCCGGTGAGGCGGGTCCGATATCCGGCCTTGCGCAGCACCTCGGCGATGGTCACGCAGTTCTTGTTCAGATTGCCCACATAGCCTTCCGGCCCGGTGCTGTAGGTGAGGATGCCGATGCCGGTCTGGTGCGGATGAAGGCCGGTGAGCAGCGACGCGCGGGACGGGCTGCAGCGTGCGGTGTTGTAGAACTGCGAATAACGCAGGCCGTTCGCCGCCAGCCGGTCGAGATTGGGCGTCTCGATCTCGCCGCCGTAGCAGCCGATATCGGAAAAGCCCATGTCGTCATTCAGGATGAGGACGATATTCGGGCGCTTGGTCGCGGGCGTATCGGACATGGATGGCTCCAGGGGCGCGGCGTGACCTCGTCACGCCCGTCGCGTCAGATTGATGGTGAAGCGGAAATAATCGGGCAGGTAGACCGAGCGCAGCAGCTCCAGCGGCCGTCCGTCCGTGGAGATGGTCAGGCGTTCCATGGCGAGAAGCGGGTCGCCGGGCGCGATCCCGAGCAGGCCGGCAGTCGCCTCGTCGGCGAGCGTGGCGGAGATGCTCTGGCTCGCCTCCTTGATGTTGAGCCCGAGCTCCTCCTCGAACACCCGGTACATCAGGATGGAAACGAGGTCCCGCTTCTCCAGCTCAAGGCCGATATCGGGCGGGTAGAAGGCATGCTCGATGGCGATGGGGATCGCGTCCGCGAGCCGCACGCGCTTCAGTTCCCAAACCGCGCGCTCGCGCAGGGTCTCGCGTGCGGCGGTGTCGTGGGCGTTGGTCATTCCCTGGTGGAGAATGCGCGCGCCGGGCTCGAAGCCGGCGTCGCGGATGGTCTCGGAAAAGCCCATCAGCCGTCCGAGCCAGTTCTCCGGCTCGTTCGACTTGAGGAACGTGCCGCGGCCGCGTTCGCGGGCGAACATGCCCTCTTCCACCAAGGGCTGGATGGCGTGGCGGATGGTGATGCGGCTCACGCCGAAATGCTTGACCAGCTCGGCCTCGGGCATCAGGCGGCCGTCCGCGTCGATGAGCTTGCCCTCGCGCACCTGACTGCGGATGGCTTCGCGCACCTGGATGTGAAGCGGCGGCGCTCCGGCCCCGCCGGATTTGGTCCCGTTCGCTTCGCGCGCGGACTTGCCTTTCATGGGCGCGAGTTTGATGGGCGCGAGCATGTCAGATCCGCCGGCCGGTGGTTGGGTCGAACAGATGGATGTCTTCCGGAGCGAACGACACGGCCATCGTCTCCCCTTCGCGCGGCAGCGGGAAGCGGTCGTATCGGGCCCTGAGCGGGGTGCCATCGAGGGTGAGGTCGAGGATGGCGGCGTCGCCGAGGTTCTCCACGACCTCCACCGTCACGGGAATGCCGGCCGGATCGAACCGGACGGCGCTGGGCCGCACACCCACCACCACCGCGCGACCCGCCTCGAGAGAGGCGGCCACCGGAACATGACGGCCGCCGATCAGGACGCCTCCGGCCGTGGTCCGGGTGGTGATGAGGTTCATGGGCGGGCTGCCGATGAAGGCGGCAACCTCGATGCAGTTCGGCGCGGCGAACACATCCGCCGGCCGGCCGATCTGGCAGATCTCGCCTTCCCGGAACACCGCCATGCGATCGGCGAGGGTCATCGCCTCTTCCTGGTCGTGGGTGACATACACGGCCGTCACGCCGAGCGACCTCTGCAGCTTCTTCAGCTCCACGCGGGTGGCGAGGCGCAGCATGGCATCGAGATTGGAGAGCGGTTCATCCAGCAGGAACAGCCGCGCCTTGCGCACGATCGCCCGGGCGAGCGCGCAGCGCTGCTGCTGGCCGCCGGAAAGCTGCCCCGGCTTGCGGTCCAGAAGATGATCGATCTTCACCTTGGCGGCCGCCTCCCGAACCGCGGGCGCGATCTCCGCCTTCGGTGTCTTCGCCATCTCCAGGGGAAACGCGATGTTCTCGGCCACCGTCATGTGCGGGTAGAGCGCATAGCTCTGGAACACCATGGCGATGTCACGGGCGCGCGCATCGGCGCCGGTCACGTCCTTCCCATCCAGCAGAATGCGGCCGGAGGTGGGGGCATCGAGGCCGGCGAGAATGCGCAGCGTCGTGCTCTTGCCGGAGCCCGACGGCCCGAGCAGGGCGAAGAATTCGCCTGGGCGGATCTCGATGTCGATGCCCTTCAGGGCTTCGAACGACCCATGCTTCTTGACGATCTTTTCGAGCTGAACCAGTCCGCGCGCGGTCATCGGCGTCCCCCTCCCTTGACGGCGCCGACCGTCAGGCCTTTCACGATGTGTTTTTGGGCGATGATGCCGAGGATGATGACAGGCAGCATCGCGAGCGCGGACACCGCCGCCAGCTTCGACCAGAGCGTCTGTTCCACCGACACGAAGTTGAACATGGAGATGGTGACCGGCCTCACCACGTTTCCGGACAGCACCACGGCGAACAGGAACTCGTTCCAGGCATTCAGGAATACGAAGACCACGGTTACCGCCACGCCGCCGCGCACCTGGGGCAGGATGATGCGCCACAGGGTCATCAGCCGGCTCGCGCCGTCGATGAAGGCCGCCTCTTCCATCTCGAACGGCAGGTCCTCGAAATAGGACACCAGCAGCCAGATCGCGAACGGCAGCGAGAAGGAGAGATAGATCAGGATGATGCCCTGATAGGTATCGATCCAGCCGATATCCCGCAGGATCAGGAAGTAGGGAATGATGATGCCCACCGGGGGCAGCATCTGGGTGGCGAGCACGTAGAAGCCCGACCACTTCTTGCCCGGCACCCGCAGGCGGGCGAGCGCGTAGGCGGCGGGGATCGCGAGCACCATGGTCACGATGGTCGTGCCGATGGAGATGATGAAGCTGCTGACGAGGTTCGGCACGATGGACGTGGGGCCGAACAGCACGTCCCTGAACGCCGCGAGCGTCGGCGAGAAGATCAGCTTCGGGGGATAGGCGAGCACATCCTGCTCGCTCTTGAAGGCGTTGAGAAGGCTCCAGAAGATCGGGAAAATCCAGGCGAGCAGAAACAGGCCGGATACGCTCAGGAGCAGGGCAAGGCGCAGCTTGTGACCCTTCATTTCGCCCTCCGGAGTGCGAACAGGACGCCGGTGATGACGAGGGTGAAGATCAACAGGGCCACCGCGAGCGCCGAGCCGTAGCCGATGGACAGCTCGGTGAAGGACTTGCGGTAGGCGTAGAGATTGAGGATCTCGGTGGCCGTTCCCGGACCGCCGCCAGTGACGGTGAAGATGGCCGCGAACGCCGTGAGCGCCACCATGGTGCGCATGATGATCACCATGACGATGGCCGGACGCAGCAACGGCAGGGTGATGCGCACGAAGCAGCGCCACGGGCTCGCCCGGTCGATGCGCGCCGCCTCGTAGATGTCCTCGGGCAGGGCCGCGAGACTGGCCAGCAGCACCATGAAAGCGAACGGCGTCCACTGCCAGGTGTGGATCACCACGACGGAAAACAGGGCGAGGGAGGGATCGCCGAGCCAGTTGTGGCTGCCGAGGCCGGCCGTCATGCTCAGATAGTCCACCACGCCGAATTCGGGGGTGAGCATGAAGGTGCGCCATACCATGCCGACAACGGCGGGCGAGAGCACCACGGGCAGGATCGCCACGATGCGGAACAGCGCCTGTCCGCGCTTCATGCCGTTGACGAGCAGCGCGAGCGCGAGGCCCAGGACGACCTGCAGGATCACCGTGGAAAACGTATAGACGAGGCTGACCCCGAGCGCGGACCAGAAACGCGGATCGCCGAGCAGTTCCCGGTAATTGTCGAGCCCGACGAAGCCGTCCATGAACGGCATCGCGAGGTCCATCCGGTGCAGGCTGGTCCATCCCAGATGCAGCAGCGGAAACGTGGTGGTCGCCATCAGGGCGATGAAGGCGGGGGCGAGCAGCGCCGCCGCAAAGCGGCGCTCCCGTCCCTCCATCATCCGCGCGGGATCTGCGCGACCGCCGACCGGAACGTCGAGGGTAGTGGCTTTCGTCACGACATCAGCCTCGCATCATCGGCTCTAGGCGGCGCTGTGCCTCGTCCAGGGCGGCCTTGGTGGTGGCCTGCCCCACCAAGGCCTGCTGGATCGCGGTGGCGAGCGTGTCGCCAATGGCCGGCCACTGGGGCACGCGCGGACGCCAGTTCACGTCCGTATCCTGTTCCAGCGCGCCCAGGGTGGTGGCGACGAAATTGTCGCCGAAGCTGTTCATCAGCTTCACAAAGTCCGGGTTCTTCCAAAGGCTCAGGCGGTTCACGCCGGAGCGCTTTGCCGGGCCGGAGAACTGGTAGGAGGTGAGCGCCTGGGTCTGGAGCGATGCCGCCCACTGGATGAACAGCCAGGTGGCCTTCTTCCGCTTCTCCGGCAGCGAGGCATTGATGGGGAAGCCCCAGTTCCAGATGGACGACACGCGCTTGCCGGTCGGCCCCTTGGGCCAGCGCGCGAAGCCGATCTTGCCGACGACCTTGGACTTCTCGGGATTGGTGATGACAGAGGCGGACGTGTTCGCGTCGATGTAGCTGGCGATGGTGCCCTGCGAGAAGGCGTCGGCGATGTCGGGCCAGTTCCAGTTCTGCGCAGCGGTGGGCGCGTATTTGCGCATCACGTCCACATACCAGTTGAGCGCCGCTTCGGCCTCCGGCCCGTTGACGCGGAACTTGCCGCCCGGAAACCAGTCTCCGCCGAATTCCTTGAACAGCGAAGAATAGATGTAGACGTTCTGCCCGGCACCGGCGACGCCGCGCAGGGCGGCGCCCCAAAGGCGGTTTCCGGGATCGTTCAGCGCCGCGGCATTGGCAACGTAGTCTTCCAGCGTATCCGCCGCCTTGAGGCCCTTCGCGTCGTACAGATCCTTGCGATAGACTTGGACGGTGACCTCGCCGTCATACGGCACGCCATACAGCTTGCCGTCGATGGTGTTGGCGTTGCGCCACGCGGGAATGATGTCGTCCGGCTGGAACCAGGCGGGGTCGGTGAGGGTCGCGTCCTTGAGATAGGGATCGAGCGACTCCACCCATTTGTTCGCGGCGTAGAGCGCGTAATACATGGGGTCGGCCGCATGGGTCGAATATCCGCCGGCCTTGGACGTGAGGTCGATCACGGCCTTCTGGCGGATCTGCGCGGGCGGGATTTTCTCGAACCGAACACTGATGCCGGTCAGCGCCTCGAACTGGGGCGCGAGCGCGATGAGCGCGTCGAAGTAGCTCGCCGGGATCACCGCGACGGTGATCTGCTCGCCGGATGCCTGGCGCCAGTCGATCTTGGCCGCCTTGTAGGCCGAAAGGTCCGCATCCTGCGCGCCGGCGGAACGGATGAGAGCGGGGAAAGCGACGGCGGCAAGGCCAGCCTGCAGCACGTGACGCCGCGTGGGCTTCACAGAAGTCATTGGCGTTTCCTCCTGGCCGATATGGGTCCGGCCTATTGTCATAACAATCTATAAGACATCATAACCTGTCAACCGGCGCACCTGTCTTCTGCGCGGGTCGAAAGTCAGTCCTGCGCGTGCAGCGCCTGCGCGACCGCGTGGCGCCAACCCTTGATTTTGCTGGACCTCCGGTCGTCCGCCATCTCAGGCGAGAAGCGCCGGTCGAGGTGCCAGTTGCGGGCAAATTCCTCTGGCCCGCCGTAAAGGCCCGCGCGCCATCCGGCGAGGAAGGCCGCCCCGAGCGCCGTGGTCTCCCGCACGACCGGGCGGTCCACGGGATTGCCGAGAACGTCGGCGATGAATTGCATCGTCCAATCGCTGTCGGACATCCCGCCATCCACCCGGATGACCGCCTCGGCGCCCTCAAGACCGGCGTCGAGCATGTCCGCCCGCATGGCCTCCAGAAGATCGAGGGTCTGATAGCCGACGCTTTCCAGCGCCGCGCGGGCGATCTCGCGGCGGGTGGTGCCGCGGGTGAGGCCGCTCAGCGTGGCGCGCGCATCGCTGCGCCAGTGGGGTGCGCCAAGGCCGGCGAAGGCCGGGACGAGATAGACTGGCTGATCATCGGCCGCCTCGGCCGCCAGCCGCGTGCTCTCGGCCGCCGTGGTGATGATGCCCAAGCTGTCCCGCAGCCATTGCACCGTGGAGCCGGCGGAAAAGATCGAACCCTCCAGCGCGTAGGTCCGCTTGCCATCCCATTGATAGGCAATGGTTGTCAGGAGGCGGTGGCGCGAGCGCGGCCGGGCATCGCCCGTGTTGAGCAGCATGAAGGCGCCGGTGCCATAGGTCGCCTTCGCCAGCCCCGGCGAGAAACAGGCCTGCCCCACGAGGCTCGCCTGCTGGTCGCCGACCATGGCCAGCACCGGCACCTCGCGTCCCAGCCAGGTGGCGGCGGCGGTGCCGAACGCGCCGGCGGTGTCGCGGACCTCGGGCAGGATGGTGGCGGGGATCTGGAACAGGCGCAGCAGGTCCTCGTCCCAGACGCCGGAGTGAATGTCGAACAGCATCGTCCGGGCGGCGTTGGTCGCATCCGTGGCATGCACGGCACCGCCGGTGAGCTGCCAGAGCAGGAAGGTATCCACCGTGCCGAAAGCGAGCGCCCCGCGCTCAGCCCGGCTCCGCGCGCCGGGGACGTTATCCAGCAGCCAGCCGATCTTGGTGGCCGAGAAATAGGGATCGATCAGCAAGCCGCTGCGTTCGGCGACGAGGCCCTCGCAGCCCTCCGCCGTGAGACGGTTGCACAGGTCCGCCGTGCGCCGGTCCTGCCAGACGATGGCGGGCGCGATGGGCTCTCCGGTCTCGCGGTCCCACAGGACGGTCGTCTCACGCTGGTTGGCGATGCCGATGGCGGCGATGTCAGCCGCCGTCAGCCCCGAGCGCGCGAGTGCATCGCGCATGGTGGCAAGGCTGGTCTCCCACAGATCGCGCGGATCATGTTCGACCCAGCCGGGATGCGGGAACGACTGCGGGAATTCGCGTTGAGCCGAGGCCACGGGCGTGAAGTTGCGATCGAACACGATGGATCGCGTCGAAGTCGTGCCCTGGTCGATAACAAGTATATGCGTCTCCACCCGCCTCCTCCCCCTTCTTGTTCTTTGTCATTCTTGTTCTGGGTCATGCCCCGCGTCAGGCCGCGGCGCCGTTGCGCTCCAACGCCATGAAGTCTTCCAGCGCCGAAACTTCCGCCGGCGTCAGGCGAAGGCCGAGCTTGGTCCGGCGCCAGAGCACGTCGGCGGCCGTGCGTGCAAACTCCTCGCGCATCAGATGGCGCACCTCCGCGACCGTCAGGCCCGCCCCGAAGGTGGTCCGCGCGGCGGGATCGGCGTCCGCCGCCGCGAGAAACGTCTCGGCCCTGGTGCCGTAGGTGCGCGCCAGCCGGGCGGCATCCGGAGGCGCCAGCCAGGGCCGGTTCTGCCGAAGGGACTGCGCCAGCTGCGCCGTCGCGCCGCGGGGGAAATCGCCGCCGGGCAGTGGTGCGCTCCCTGTCCAGTCCCCACGGCGCGCGGCCGCTGCGCCAAGATGCTGACTGAGCTTGTCCAGCGCGTCGAGGGCGAGATGGCGATAGGTGGTGATCTTGCCGCCGAGCACGGAGAGGAGCGGCGCGCCTCCCGCATCGTTCAATTCCAGTACATAGTCCCGCGTCGCCGCCTGAGCGGCGCTCGCCCCGTCGTCATACAGCGCGCGCACGCCCGAATAGCTCCACACCACGTCGGCAGGTGAGACGGGGCGCGAGAAATATTCGCTGGCGGCGGCGCAGAGATAGCCCGTCTCGTCGGCGGTGATCGCAACCGCGGCCGGGTCCCCCTCGAAATCATGGTCGGTGGTGCCGATGAGGGTGAAGTCCCCCTCATACGGAATCGCGAAGACGATCCGGCCGTCGGGGTTCTGGAAGATGTAGCAGCGGTCGTGATCGAACAGGCGCGGCACGATGATGTGCGAACCCTGCACCAGCCGCAGCCGGCCGGCGAGGGGCGGAAGCGTTTGGCCCGCGAGACAGTCCGCCCAGGGGCCTGCGGCGTTGATGAGCACGCGGGCGCGCACATCCTTGCGCTGGTGTGTCTCGGCATTCTCGACCTGAAGTGTCCAGCCGTCCGAGGCGCGCGCGGCATCCACCGCCCGCGCCCATGTCTCGATCACGGCGCCCCGGTCCCGGGCGTCGCAGGCGTTGAGCACCACGAGCCGGGCATCGTCCACCCAGCAGTCGGAATACTCGAAGCCGCGCGTGCGCAGATCGGGCTTGAGGGGCGCACCGGCCTGGTCCCGGCCGAGGTCGAGGGAACGGGTGGCGGGCAGCAGCTTGCGCCCGCCGATGTGGTCGTAAAGGAACAGGCCGAGGCGCAGCATCCACCACGGGCGCATACCCCGGCGATAGGGCAGCACGAAGCGCAGCGGGTGCACGATGTGGGGCGCGATCCCCCAAACCACTTCCCGTTCGGTCAACGCTTCGCGCACCAGCCGGAACTCGTAATATTCGAGATAGCGCAGGCCGCCGTGCAGCAATTTGGTGGAGGCGGAGGAGGTGGCGCCGGCGAGGTCGCCCTGCTCGCACAGATAGACTGAATAGCCCCGTCCGGCCGCGTCGCGGGCGATGCCGCAGCCGTTCACGCCGCCGCCGATGATGGCGATATCGAACGGATCGTCCGCGGCCGGACGGCCCGCCGACACCTGCGCGGACGTGCGCACTCGTTCCATCGACCCAGCCTCCGCACCCCATTGCAGCGCGTGTCTCGCGGCGATGCGGCGCCGGGCCTATGCGGCCAAGGAGCGATCCGGATCACGGGTCAAACCTAAAACGAACAAATCTATGTTCGCAATCGAAAACAACGAACATTTTATGATCGATATAACAATATAAATCAATAAGTTATCTGTTTTCGTTTTCTGGAGGCGCTTCCACCACACGCACGCCATGCGTGGCGCACACGGCGCGCAGGCGATCCGAAGACAGGTGGTCGGTGACGAAGGCCGACACTTGGGAGAGGTGTCCGAGACGGACCGGCGCGACGCGGCCCACCTTGCTGCGATCGCACACAAGGATCACCCGGCGCGCATTGTCCATGATGGCCCGCGCGACCGTCACCTCGAGGGGATCGAAGTCGAGCAGCGATCCGTCCTCGTCGATGGCCGAGGCGCCGATGACTGCGGTGTCGACCTTGAACTGGCGGATCATGTCGACCGCCGCCGGCCCCACGACCGCCCCGTCCGAATGCCGCACTTGTCCGCCCGCGACCATCACGCGGATCGCGGGGAAAGGATAAAGCCTCAGCGCCACATTGATGTTGTTGGTGATGACCAGAAGGTCGCGATGGGCGGTGATGGCCCGGGCCACTTCCTCCGTGGTGGTGCCGATGGTGATGAAGAGCGAGGAATTGTCCGAGATAAGCGCCGCCGCGGCGGCGCCGATGGCGCGCTTGGCAGGTGCCGCGATCTGCCGCCGCGCCTCGTAGGACAGGTTTTCCACGGATGACGAGATGACGGCACCGCCATGGGTGCGGGCCAGAAGATTGCCGCTGCACAAGGCGTTAAGGTCGCGGCGGATGGTCTGTGGCGTCACGTTGAAGCGCAGCGCAAGGTCCTCGACGTCCACGTGGCCACTCGCCCGGGCAAGGGACAGGATGGTGTTCTGGCGATCGTTCAACACAGGCACGTCGGCCAACCCCGGTACGAAATTCCGACGTGCACGATGTCAACCCGCGCCCATCCGATCAATGGGAACGTGTCGGAAGACTGCTCCTGGGCTCTGATCACGCCGGTCCAATATGCGGCCATGGTGGCGATCGAGGAGCGGGCCGGCGTCGATGCCACCGTGAACTTGACGGCACGATGTGAGATGCGAGCACGCGCCTGCCGTTCAGTTTCCGCCGCCGCGGCCCTCGCTGCGGAGCCAACGGCCGGAAAAGGTCCCGGCAGCCACCACCGCGTCGGGATTGCCCGGATCGAGGGTGAGCACGACGGTAAAGATCCCGCTCAGCCCCCGGCGGCTGATCTGAGCCGCGGACGCATGGATCGTCGCGCCGCCGGGAACAGGACGGATGAAGGTGAGATCGCTGCCCGTGGTCAGGATGGTGCCGTCGTAGTAGCCGGCCGCGCCAAAGACCATGTCGGCCAGCGTCCACAGGGCGCCGCCATGACACGTGCCATGGCCGTTCATCTGCGCCGGGCCGACCTCCATGGTGATCACCGCGCGCCCCACCTCGGCCTCGACGAGGCATAGCGGCATCGTCCCCGAGAAGGCATTGCGCGAGAACATCCGCAGGATGCGCGCCCTCAGGCTCTCGGACGATACATCCGCGTGAGACATGGTTGCGTCCGTCATCGCTTGGCCTGGATTGGAGCGGCAATGGATGCGCGAATGCGTCCGGCAGTGTCGATGGCCGGCTTGCCGAAACCCTTCCGGGAGGCACTGTCTGCGTTCGCCGTCGGCATGATGGGAGAACCCTCCAGCTCTTTGATGGGGCGCGTCTGCTTCACGCGAGGCGATCTCCGCCTCGCGTGAAGACGCTCCAGGTCTACCCTACTTCACCAGCGGGCAACCGCCTTCATTGAGCGGGCGGAACGCCTGCGCTGCCGGGATGGTGGCGAGGGTCTCGTAGACGTCCCATTCGCCCTTGGACTGGGCCGGGGCCTTCACCTTGAACAGGAACATGTCGTGCACCGCGCGGCCGTCGATGCGCACCTCGCCCTTGCCGAACAGGGGATCGTCGATGGGCATCTCGCGCATCTTGGCCAGCACGGTGTTCGTATCCTTGGTGCCGGCGGCCTCCACGGCCTTCAAATAGTGCATGATGGAGGAATAGACGCCGGCATGAACCTGGGTCGGCATCTTGCCCTTGTGGAGCGCGGCAAAGCGCTTGGCGAAGGCCCGGCTCGCATCGTCTCGGTCCCAGTAGAACGCCTCCGTCAGCACCAGACCCTGCGCGAGTTTGAGCCCCAGCGCATGGATGTCGGTGATGAAGGTGAACAGGCCGGCGATGGACTGCCCGCCCTGCACGATGCCGAACTCGGAGGCCTGCTTGATGGCGTTGATCATGTCCTCGCCGCCACTGGCGAGGCCCACCACCTTGGCGCCGGAGGATTGCGCCCGGATCAGGAAGGATGAGAAGTCGCTGGTGCCGAGCGGGTGCTTGACCGATCCCAGCACCTGCCCTCCGGCGGCCTTCACCACCGCCACGGTGTCGCGCTCCATGGCATGGCCGGAGGCCTGGTCCACCGCGATGAAGAACCAGCTGTTGCCGCCCTGGCGCACCATGGCGCTCCCGGTGCCGTTGGCGTTGGCCCAGGTGTCGTATGTCCAGTGGATGGTGTTGGGCGTGCATTTGGACCCGGTGAGATCGGCGGTCGCCGCGCCGGCATTCAGCTGGATCCTGTCCTTGTCCTTGACGATCTGGCTGACCGCCAGCGCGACCGGCGAGCCGGTGACGTCGCCGATGACGTCGACACCCTCCTGGTCGATCCACGAGCGGGCAATGACGGAGCCGATGTCCGCCTTGTTCTGATGGTTGCCGGAGACGATCTCCACCTGGATGCCCTTGTCTGCACCCTTGAAGTCCTCCACCGCGAGGCGGGCGGCCGCCACCGAGCCAGGACCTGCAAGATCCGAGTATGGTCCGCTCATGTCACTCAGGATACCGATCTTGATCCTGGTCTCGGACGCGGCGGGCCCCGCCCACACGGCGATTCCCACCAAAACCCCTAAAATGCTCATATAATGACGCATGGCGTATCCTCCCCTTGCGGTGACTGAAGCTGTTTTTATTGGCGCCATTTACGTCAATCACATTCCATATATTATGTAAATATATTTGCCAATTTTTTTGGACGAGGCTACGTTGGGCGCTCCGCCGGAGCGCGGAGAATGATCCTCGGCCGGCCGCATGCCGATCCGGGTTGGAAAGGAGAGGACGATGCAGGACTTCCACGTGAAGCCGGGCGATTCCGCCGTCTTCACGAAAACGGTTGGCGAGACCGACGTGTACCTGTTCGCCGGCATCACTGGCGACTTCGCCCCGAACCACGTCAACCGCCCCTTCATGGAGCGCTCGCGCTTCGGCCGGCTACAGGCGCACGGCGCGCTGCTGGTCGGCTTCATGTCCACCGTCGCCGGGATGATCGCGGCCCGGACACCGCCAGAGGCGAACGAGATCGCCGTGGCGCTCGGCTACGATCGCATCCGCTTCGTCAAGCCGGTCTTTCTGGGCGATACGGTGACCACCCATTATCGCGTCAGCACGGTGGATGCCGCACGCAGGCGCGCCAGTGCCGAGATCGAGGTCACGAACCAGGACGGCACGCTGGTGGCCGTCGCCTCCCACACGCTCGCCTGGGTGCCTAACACCCCGGCGGCCGGATAGGCGAGGCCGCCCGCTGCGTCCAGACGGAGCCGCCATCGCCCATCGTATCCTCACATGTTCGGATAGTTCGGCCCGTCGCCGCCCTGCGGGGTCGTCCAGGTGATGTTCTGCGCCGGATCCTTGATGTCGCAGGT
Organism: Xanthobacter aminoxidans; assembly: GCF_043193615.1. Classification (NCBI taxonomy): domain Bacteria; kingdom Pseudomonadati; phylum Pseudomonadota; class Alphaproteobacteria; order Hyphomicrobiales; family Xanthobacteraceae; genus Xanthobacter; species Xanthobacter aminoxidans. The sequence continues at coordinate 1,914,388 of NZ_JBAFUS010000001.1, forward strand.
CTTGCAGTGGACGCAATTCTGGAAGTTGATCACGAAACGCGGCTCCGCCTGATCTTCAACCACTTCATAGACCCCCGCCGGACAGTAACGCTGGGCCGGCTCGGCATATGTCGGCAGGTTGACGGCGACGGGAATGGAGGGATCGGCCAGCTTCAGATGGGGCGGCTGGCTCTCCTCGTGGTTGGTGAAGCTGAAGGCCACGTTGGTGAGGCGATCGAAGGAGAGCACGCCATCGGGCTTGGGATAGTCGATGGGGGTGAAATCCTTCGCCTCTCCCGTCGAGGCGGCATCGCTCTTGCCGTGCTTCAAGGTGCCCAACAGGCTGCGTCCGAAAAGCTGGTTGGTCCACATGTCGAAGCCGCCCAGCGTCAGCGAGGCCATAAGCCCGTAGCGCGACCAGAGCGGCTTCACGTTGCGCACCTTGTTCAGGTCCTGCCCCACCGCTCCCGTACGGATCTCGCTCTCGTAGGACGCCAGTTCGTCACCGGAGCGGCCGGAGGCCAGAGCCGCATGGACCGCCTCCGCGGCTGCCTTGCCCGAGAGCATGGCGTTGTGGTTGCCCTTGATGCGCGGCACGTTCACCAGCCCCGCCGAACAGCCGATCAACGCCACCCCTGGCGCCACCAGCTTCGGCAGCGACTGAAGACCGCCCTCCGAGATGGCCCGCGCCCCGTAGGCCACGCGCTTGCCGCCCTTCAGCAGCTCCGCCACCAAAGGGTGATGCTTGAAGCGCTGGAACTCCATGTAGGGGGAAAGATAAGGGTTCGCATAGTTCAGATGAACCACGAAGCCCACATAGACCTGATTGTTGTCGAGATGGTAGATGAAAGCGCCGCCGCCCGCATTGGCGCCCAGCGGCCAGCCCATGGTGTGGGTGACCGTGCCTTCCCGGTGCTTGGCGGGATCGACCTCCCATATCTCCTTCATGCCGATGCCGAACTTCTGCGGGCAATGACCGGCGGAAAGGTCGTATCTGGCGATGACCTCCTTCGCCAGCGAGCCGCGCACCCCCTCGCCCAGCAGCACGTACTTGCCATGCAGCTCCATGCCCGGCTCGTAAGCCGGGCCGGGTGAGCCATCGGCGGCGCGGCCGAACTCGCCGGCCACCACGCCCATCACCTCGCCGGACGCGCCATAGACGAGGGCGGAAGCCGCCATGCCGGGGAAGATCTCCACGCCCAGCGCCTCCGCCTGCGCGGCGAGCCAGCGGCACACATTGCCCATGGAGACGATGAAGTTGCCGTGGTTCGACATCAACGGCGGCATGGGCCAGTTGGGAATGCGCACGCCGCCGGTTTTGGTGAGGAAATGGAAATTGTCCTCGCGCACCGGCACGGTGATGGGCGCATCGCGCTCGCGCCAGTCGGGCAGCAGCGCGTCGAGCCCCGAGGGATCGAGCACAGCGCCGGACAGGATATGGGCGCCCACCTCCGAGCCCTTCTCCAGCACCACCACGGCGAGGTCGGGATCAAGCTGCTTCAGCCGGATGGCGGCGGATAGGCCGGCCGGGCCCGCGCCGACGATCACGACGTCATAGGCCATCGCCTCCCTTTGGATTTCGGACATGACGTCCCCTTATCTGGTCTCTCAATGCCGAGAGAGGCGCAGACGCGCCTCCCCTATGCGTCAGACTCGTTCGAGCAGCAGCGCCGCGCCCTGGCCGACGCCGACGCACATGGTGGCCAAGGCGTGGCGCCCCCCGCCGCGGGACAGTTGCAGCGCCGCCGAGCCGGCGATGCGCGCGCCGCTCATGCCGAGCGGATGGCCCAGCGCGATGGCGCCCCCGTTGGGGTTAACCCGCGGATCGTCGGCAGCGATGCCGAGCTGTCGCATCACCGCGAGCGTCTGGGCGGCGAATGCCTCGTTGAGCTCGATCAGGTCGATGCCATCCAGCCGCACGCCGGTGCGCGCGCACAGCCGTTCCACCGCAGGCACCGGGCCGATGCCCATGATGCGCGGTGCCACGCCCGCCGAGGCCCCGGCCACCACGCGGGCGAGAGGGGTGAGGCCGAAGCGCCGCGCCGCCGCTTCCGAAGCCACGATCAGCGCCGCGGCTCCGTCATTGACGCCGCTGGCATTGCCTGCCGTCACCGAGCCGTCCGGGCGGGTGATGGGCTTCAGCCGGGCAAGATCGGACAGGGTCGTGGCACGCGGGTGCTCGTCCTTCATCACCTCTTCCGTCTTGCCACGGCCGACCGGCACGCTGACGGGGAGGATCTCCATGGCGAGCCGCCCGTTGACCTGGGCAGCCGCTGCCTTCTCCTGGGAGCGCAGGGCAAAGGCGTCCTGGTCCTCGCGGCTGATGCCATGCTCGTCGGCCAGATTTTGCGCCGTCTCAGGCATGGACTCGGTGCCGTAGTCCTGCGCCATCCGCGGATTGACGAAACGCCAGCCGATGGTGGTGTCGTGGATTTCCATGGCGCGCGACCACGGCCCGGCGCCCTTGGGGATCACGAAGGGGGCACGGGTCATGCTCTCCACCCCGCCGGCGATGGCGAGTTCCATATCCCCGGAGCGGATGGCGCGCGCGGCGGCAACCACCGCTTCGAGCCCGGAGCCGCACAGGCGGTTCACCGTCACGCCCGGCACCGTTTTCGGCAGGCCCGCGAGCAGCAGGGCCATGCGCGCCACGTTGCGGTTGTCCTCCCCGGCCTGGTTGGCGCAGCCCATCCACACCTCTTCCACCGCGGCGGGATCGAGGCCGGGATTGCGGGCCAGGATGGCGCGAAGCGGCAGCGCGGCAAGGTCGTCGGCACGAACCTGCGCGAGCGCGCCACCGTAACGGCCAATGGGGGTGCGGATGAAATCGCAGATGAAGGCTTGGGTCATGGGGCAGCTCCCAGGTCGTCGGGGTTCAGAGCCTCGCGCGCCGCCTCGCGCAGGAGGGCGGGAACACCCCAGGACAGCGGATCTTCGGCGGCGAAGGCCTCGATGCGACGCGCGATCTCCGCACATCCGATGCGTCCGGCGTTGTGCATGGGGCCGCCGCGCCAGCGCGGGAAGGCATAGCCATGCACCATCACCAGATCGATGTCGGAGGCCCGCGCGGCGATGCCCTCCTCGAGGATGCGAAAGCCTTCCTCGATCATGGAACTGATGGCGCGGGTAACGATCTCCTCGTCGGAGAAGGTGCGGCGCGCGATGCCGGCGCGGGCGGATTCCTCGGCCACGATCCGGTCGATCAACGGGGAGGGAGAGGCCGTCCCGCCGTCGTAGTCGTACCAGCCGGCCCCCGTCTTGCGGCCGAGACGGCCGGTCTCCTCGACGATCCGGTCGGCGATGGGAATGTAGCGGAAGCCGTCCTTCGTGCGCCAGCCGAGTCTCTTGCGGTTGGCATAGGCGATGTCGAGGCCGGAGAGGTCCTGCACCTCGTAGGGACCCATGGCCATGCCGAAGCCGCGCAGCGCCTGGTCCACCTGGGCCGGCAACGTGCCTTCCATCAGCATGATGTCGCAGGTCTGGCGATAGCGGGTCAGGATGCGGTTGCCGATGAAGCCGTCGCACACGCCGGCGAGGACCGGGATCTTCTTCAGCCGCGCGGCGAGGCGCAAGGCGGTGGCGAGCGTCTGTGGCGATGTGGTCCGCGCCCGGATCACCTCCAGCAGCTTCATCACATGGGCCGGACTGAAGAAATGCAGCCCGAGGAACCGCTCCGGATGGCTTAGCCCTTCGCCGACCCGGTTCACGTCGAGATAGGAGGTGTTGGTGGCAAGGATGGTGCGCTCCGGCAGCGCCGCGTCGAGGGCGGCAAAAACCTGCCGCTTGACCTCCATGTCCTCGAACACCGCCTCGATGGCGATATCCGCCGGCGGCAGGGCGCCATAGCCCTCGTGGAAGCCGAAGCGCGCGGCCTGCTCCGCCTCGGCGGCCTCGGCCGTGGTCTTGCCCCGCTTCACCGCGTCGGCATAGAGGCGCGCCACATTGGCCCGCGCCCGCCCGACGCCAGCGGCGTCGCTTTCCACCAGCGCCACGGAAATCCCGAGTCCGGCGAGGGCGTAGGCGATGCCGGCGCCCATGGTGCCGCCGCCCACCACCACGGCGGAGCCGATGTCCGCCCCGCCGCCTTTCCCCTGTGCCATGGCGGCGCGCTCGGCGAAGAAGACGTGCCGCAGGGCCGCCGCCTGATCCGAGGCCTTCAGGGCGAGGAAGGTCTCCCGCTCCAGCGCCAAACCCTCGTCGAACGGAAGGCGGGTCGCGGCGTCAACGAGATCGATTGCCTTCAAGCGCGCGATCTGGCCGGCACTGCGTCTTGCCGCCTGCTCGCGCGCGGCCTTCACCGCATCTGGATCCGGAGGCGGGGCGGGCAAGGCGCCGGTGGCAGGTCGGTTCGGGACAGGACAGCTCATGGCGGCGGCGGCCGGATCGTCCGCGACCGCATCCACCAACCCCAGGTCCTGCGCCTCACGCGCGCCGATCACCCGACCCTCGCAGATCAGCGACAAGGCCGGCCCGAGGCCGATGAGACGCGGCAGCCGCTGCGTTCCGCCGGCACCGGGTACGATGCCCAGCGTCACTTCCGGCAGGCCCAGAGTTGCGCCCGGCGCGGCGATCCGCGCCCGGCACGCGAGCGCCACTTCCAGCCCGCCGCCGAGGGCCGTGCCGTTGAGGGCCGCGACCACCGGAACCGGAAAGTCCTCGATCCGGCGGATGATGTCCGGCAGGTGAGGCTCCTGGGGGGCGGCGGCGAACTCCCTCGCGTCGGCCCCCGCGATGAAGGCCTTGCCGGCACCCGTCAGCACCACCCTCTTCACTCCTGCGGCCTCGGCCGCGTCGAGCGCGCGGACAAGTCCTTGCCGCACAGCCTGGGACATGACGTTGACCGGGGGATTGTCGATGGTGACGAGAGCGACGCCCTCTTCGACGACGCAATGAACGGGTCCGGGCATGTCGGCCTCACTCGCGGACATGGGGGATGCGCCGCTCCGGCGCACGGGAAGCGCCGGGGCGCAAGGCGGCCATCAGGAGCGGGACTGCTCGTATTGCTCGCGCAGCAGGGTCCGCAGGGCGAATTTCTGGATCTTGCCGGAGGCGGTGGACGGCAGTTGATCGACCACCTCGATCCGCTCGGGAAAGTATTGCTTGGCGAGATGCTGGCTATCGAGGAAGGCGATCATCTCGTCGAAGCTGAAGGTCTTCCCCGCCTTCGGCACGACGAAGGCGCAGGCCCGCTCGCCGAGCCGCTCGTCGGGATAGGCGACGATAGCCACCTGCTGGATGCTCGGGTGCTTGTAGAGCACCGACTCGATCTCGACCACGGGCAGGTTCTCCGCGCCGCGGATGATGACGTCCTTGGTGCGCCCGCAGATGCGGATGTAGCCCTGCTCGTCCATGCGCGCGATGTCGCCGGTATCGAACCAGCCATCGGCATCGGTGGCGTTCCACTGCGGTCGCTTGAGATAGCCGCCGAAATTGGAGCAGCCCCGCACGAAGAGCGCGCCCTCCTGGCCGACCGGGAGCGCGGTGCCGTCGGCGGCGCGGATTTGAATCTCCATGCCGGGCAGCACGAAGCCGTCCGTGTTGATGGAGCGCTCGTCCGGGTCGGAGGGAGAAACGAGCGTCAGCGCGCCGTTCTCGGTCATGCCCCAGGCGGAGATGATCTTGGTGCCCAGAACCTTCCGCGCCCGCTCCACCAGCGCCCCCGGAATGGCGGTGCCGGCGCACAGGAAGATGCGGAGCGAGGAGGAATCCGCGCCCAGTTCCTCAACCGTGTTGGTCAGGTCCATGAGGAAGGGCGTCGAAGCCATGGTGAAGGTGACACCTTCCTGCTCGATGACGCGCGCCGCCTGCGCCTTGTCCCAGCTGTCCATCAGCACCATGCGGGCCTTGAGCATGAAGGGCATCAGCAGGCCGTACATGAAGCCGGTCTGGTGGGCCATGGGAGAGGCCATCAACACCACGTCCGATGCGCCGAGCCCGAGCCGGTCCGCATAGGCGAACAGGTTGGAATACATGGTGTTGGCGGTGTGCATCACGCCCTTGGGCTCGCCCGTGGTGCCCGAGGTGTAGATGAGCTGGCACACGGCGTTCGCACCGCTGCGGTCGCGGGCGCTGATGTCCCGGGCGGCGGGCACGTCCGCATCCAGCGCGGGATCGAGCAGCGATGCCTCGAATGCGTCCGGCCCCTCGCCTCCGGCCACGACCAGATGGCGCAGGTCGGGCAGGTCAGCCTTCAGCCGGTGCGCCATCGCCTCGTGGTCGAAGCCGCGGAAGACGCGGGGAATGGCGAACACCTTGGTCTCGCCGTGGCGGAGCATGAACGACAGCTCATGCTCGCGGAAGATGGGCATCACCGGGTTGAAGACGACGCCCAGCCGGAGGCAGGCGATGTAGAGGACGACGAATTCCCACCCGTTCGGTAGCTGGCAGGACAGGACGTCGTCCTTGCCGAGGCCGAGACGGCGGAGCCCGGCGGCGGCGCGCCAGGCGAGGCGGTCGATCTCCGCATAGGTCATTTCGCGCCGCGTCCCGCTGCCGGTTACGACGGTGAGCACGGCCACGGCATCAGGTTTCTCGGCGAGGCAAACGTCGAAATAGTCGAGCAGGGTCTTGCCCTGCCAGAAGCCTTCGGCCTCCATCCGGGCGCGGCGGGGCTCGATGAGCACGGCGTCGAATTGCATGGTGTCCTCCCCTGTCTCCGGATCAGCCGTTGACCGCGACCCGACCCGCCCGTTCGCGGGCGATGATGTTCTTCATGATGTGCGCAGTGCCGTCGCCGATCTGGAGGCCCAGCACGTCGCGCAGCCGCTGCTCGAACGGCAACTCGGTGGAATAGGCGGCGTGGCCGTGGATCAGCAGGCAGGCGTGGATCGCCTCATAGGCGAGGAGCGGCGGCCACCACTTGGCCATCGCCGCCTCCGCCACGTGGGGCAGGCCATTGTCCTTCAGCCACAGCGCGTTGTAGCTCAGCAGCCGGGCGCCCTCGACACGGGTGTCGAAGTCGGCAAGCTGGTGGGTGATGCCCTGGAAGGCCGCCAGCGGCTTGCCGAAGGCGCGCCGCTCGCCGATGTAGGCCCACGCCTCGGCAAGGGACTGGCGGGCCGTGCCGAGGCATTGCAGGCCGATGAGCGAGCGGGAGAAATCGAAGCCCTGCATCACCTGCACGAAGCCCTTGTTCTCCCCCCCGAGCAGGTGATCGGCCGGCACCCGCACATTGTCGAAGAAGATGGAGCCGCGGCCGATGGCATGCTGGCCGAGGTCGGTGAAGCGGGTGGTCGAGATGCCGGGGGTGTCCATGGGCACGAAGACGGCGGAGACGCCGTGCGCCTTGTCCTCGGGCCGCCCGGTGCGGGCGAAGACGACGGCGGCGGCGGCCTGGTCGGCGGCCGAGATGGAGGTCTTCTCGCCGTTGATGACGTAATGGTCGCCGTCGCGCTCCATCCGCAGGCCCAGATTGGCCGCGTCCGAGCCACCGCGCGGCTCGGTGAGGGCGATGGCCAGCAGGATCTCGCCGGCGGTCAGCTTCGGCAGCCAGTGGCGTTTGATCTCGGGATTGGCGAAGTTCGCGAGGATCTGGCCGTTGAGCGAGGCGAGGACGTTGATATAGCCGAAGTTGAAATCGCCTTTGGCGATCTCCTCGATGATGACGCCCGAATAGATGGAGCCGGCGCTGCTGCCGCCGAATTCTTCGGGCAGCTCGGGCGCGATGAGGCCGAGGCTGCCCATTTCGCGCACCAGATCCGTGCCGAACGTGCCGGTGCGCTCGCGTTCCTTGTAGCCGGGCGCGAGCTTTTCGGCGGCGAATTTCGCCGCAAGATCGCGCAGGGCGACGAGGTCTTCAGTATCGAAAACCGTTGGATACGCCGTGGGTGTCATGGCTTGCCTGCCTTGGTTTCCTGCGTGCTGTTCTTGCTGCCCCGGCGTTTCCCCGCCGGGTTCGGCGCGACCGCCCGTGCGCGGCCCTGTGGTCGTCCGCCATGCCGACGCCCTGACGTGCGGCATGGCGGAGCCGTCCTGTCCCTTGCGCCCCCTGGCGGGACGGGACCAGACGACGGCGCGAAGCCCTACTTGCCGAACTTGCGGAAGTCGGGCTTGCGCTTCTCGCGGAAGGCGACGCCGCCTTCCTTGCTTTCGTCGGTGTCGTAATAGAGGCTCAGCGCCCGCATCCCGAGGGCGGAGATGCCCCGGATGTTCTCGCTGTCGGCATTGAAGGACACCTTGGCGAGGGCGAGCGCCGTGGGGGAGCGCTCCATCAGCTCGGCGACCCAGCGGTCCACCTCGGCGTCAAGTTCCTCGTGCGGAACGACCGTGTTGACGAGGCCCATGGCCAGCGCCTCGGCGGCGCTGTAGCGCTTGTTGAGGTACCAGATCTCGCGCGCCTTCTTCTCGCCGACCACGCGCGCGAGATAGGCGGTGCCGAAGCCCGGATCGACCGAACCCACCTTGGGGCCGACCTGCCCGAACTGGGCTTTGTCCGACGCAATGGTAAGGTCGCAGATGGTGGCGAGCACGTTGCCGCCGCCGATGGCGAAGCCGTTCACGCGGGCGATGACCGGCTTCGGCACGTCGCGGATCAGGCTCTGCAGCTCGTCGATGGGCAGGCCGATGACGCCGCGCCCGTCGTACTGGCCGTCATGGGCCGACTGGTCGCCCCCGGTGCAGAAAGCCTTGTCGCCGGCGCCGGTGAGCACGATCACGCCCACCTTGCGATCCCAGCCGGCGGTCTGGAAGGCATGGATCAGCTCGTCCACGGTGTGGCCGCGGAAGGCGTTGTACTTGTCCGGCCGGTTGATGATGATCCACGCGGCGCCGCCGCGGATTTCGTAGAGGATGTCGGTATAGCTCATCATGTCCTCCATCAGCCGTGCATGGTCAGGCCGCCGGAGACCGAGATCACCTGGCCGGTGATGAAGGCGGCGTCGTCGCTGGACAGGAACAGGATGGCGCCGGGCAGGTCCTCGGGCTTGCCGAGGCGTCCGAGCGGCACCGCGCGGGTGAAGGCGGTGCGCAGCTTGTCCTTGTCGCCGGCCGCCTCCATGAAGCTTTCCAGCATGGCCGTCTCGGTCACGCCCGGGCAAACCGTGTTGAAGGTGATGCCGTTGCGGGCATGCTCGCGGGCGAGGGTCTTCATGAAGGCGATGACGCCCGCCTTGCAGGCGGCATAAACCGCCTCACCCGAGGAGCCGACCCGCCCCGCATCCGAGCCGATGGAGACCACGCGTCCGGCAACGCCGCGCGCGACCATGGAGCCAAGCACCGGCTTGGTGATGTTCAGCACCGAGCGCAGGTTGATGTCGATGATCTTGCTCCAGAAGTCGGGTTCCGACTTCAGAAACGGGACGAACAGGTCCCAGCCCGCATTGTTGACCAGGATGTCGATGGGCCCCAGGGCGCCCTCCACCTCGGCCACGGCCGCGGCAGTGGCGGCGGCATCGGTGAGGTCCACCACCATGGTGATGGCCTCGCCGCCGGCCGCCTTGATCTCCTCGGCAACCTTCTCGGCCGCCGCGGCGCCGATGTCGGCGACAACCACGCGTGCGCCTTCCTCGGCGAAGCGCCGGCAAGTTGCCGATCCGATTCCGCCGCCGCCGCCAGTTACGACAACTATTTTACCCTTTAGGCCTCGCACGGTGGTCGTCCTCCATGATCGTGGGCTGGGCCGAAGCGCAGGGTCCCGGCATTTTCGCCTGTTCCGGCGAAGCGCCCGCTCCCCGATACACCCGTCGCTCTTGTGACTTCCGGTTTAGCGGCTCCCGCATTTTAGGTCAATATATTTCCTTATTTTGACCAAGCCCCGATCCCTTGACCGAGCCGTGCGGCGCGGTCAAAGTGCTGACATGACAAAGACTGGTGGCACTTCACGCGGGATTTCGCCGGGCCTGAGCAACAGGCTCTTCTTCCGGCTCTACCAATGCGCAAACATGTTGCATAAGACCGGAACAAGGGCGCTGGACGACTACGAGATCACCACCCAGCAGTGGGCCGTGCTCGGCGCCCTCACCCGCCCGGCGTTCGCGGAGGGCGTGGCCGTGGGCGACCTCGCCGCCTTCCTGCTGGTCACGCGCCAGAACCTTGCCGGCGTGCTGCAGCGGCTCGAGGCCATGGACTATGTGGAGCGCACGGTCGACGCCAACGACAACCGCTCACGCCTCATCCGCCTGACACCCAAGGGGCGAAGCCTTTGGGATGCGAACATGCGCCCGGTCATCGCCGATTATTACGATGCCGCGCTGGCGGGCTTCTCCACCGAGGATCGGATCCACATGATCCATTACCTCGACAAGATGCTGAACAACTTCAAGGCGATTGATCCGGAAAGCGCAGCCCGCCACCAGGAGGAGGCACCGGTGGCGGCAGCCGCGCCGACACCTAGAGTCCGGCGCGTCCCTTCGCCTCGGCGGTGAGCGCCTTGGCGATGATGATCTGCTGGATCTGCGTGGTGCCTTCGTAGATGCGGAACAGGCGGGCGTCGCGATAGAGCTGCTCGGCGCGATACTCGCGGATATAGCCGTTGCCGCCGTGGACCTGGACATTCCGGTCGGCAATCCGCCCCACCGCCTCCGAGGCGAACATCTTGGCGCAGGAGGCCTCGACGCTCACGTCCTGTCCGGCATCGCGCTTTCGCGCCGCATCGAGCACCATGCAGCGGGCGGCATACGCATCGGCCTTCGAATCGGCGAACATGGCCTGAAGCAGCTGAAAGTCGGCCAGCGGCCGGCCGAACTGCCGGCGCCCCACCGCATAAGCCAGCATGTCGTCCAGGATGCGCTCGGCGAGCCCCACGCAGGCGGCAGCGATGTGCAGGCGCCCCTTGTCCAGCACCTTCATGGCAGTCTTGAAGCCCTGCCCCTCCACGCCGCCGATCAAGGCAGAGGCCGGCACGCGGCAATCGTCGAAGATGACATCGCACACATGCGCGCCCTGCTGGCCCATCTTCTTTTCCGGCTTGCCCGTGGTGAGGCCCGGCGTTCCACGCTCCACCGCAAAGGCCGAGACGCCCGCGGCGCCCTTCTGGGCGGGATCGGTGCGCGCCATCACGGTGAACAGGCAGGCATGCGGCGCATTGGTGATGAAACGCTTGGTGCCGTTCAGCACATAGACGTCGCCGTCGCGGCGCGCCGTGGTCTTCACCGAACCCGCATCGGATCCCACGTCCGGCTCGGTCAGGGCGAACGAGCCGATGATCTCGCCGGAGGCCAGGCCCGGCAGATATTTCGCCTTTTGCTCCGCCGTGCCGTCGATGGCGATGCCCTGCATGCCGATGCCCACATTGGTGGCGAACATGGACCGGAAGGCGGGGGCGGCGCGGCCCAGCTCGAAAATGGCGAGCACCTCCTCCTCCATCACAAGGCCGAGGCCGCCATACTCCTCCGGCGCGGTGAGGCCGAACAGGCCCAGCTCGCGCATCTCCGCGACGATGGCAGCCGGAATGGCGTCAGTCTCGGCCACCTCGGCCTCCGCGGGGATCAGCCGCTCGTCGACGAACCGGCGGATTGCATCCAGCAGCTGGGACAGGGTCCCGGGATCCAAGGCCATGACATCCTCCCCTATTATGGAAATATGTTGTCCTATATATGCGAGAGACTCAACCCGCAAGATGGTGACATGAAGCCATAAATATTGGATTCCTAAGCCCACCCGCGCCGTGCTCGGCTTGCGGAAATAAGGCAACATATCATCCTGATTTGGGAAGGAAGACCATGAAGGCCATTGTGTTGACGGAACGCGGCACCCATGGCGTCGCTCTTCGCGACATGCCCGAACCCGCCGTGCCCGAGGGATGGGCAAAGGTTCGGATGCTGGCGGCATCGGTCAACCGCGTCGATCTCTACATGCGCGACTCGGGCGCGGGCATCACCCACCAGCTGCCGCTCATCATGGGGGTGGACGGCGTGGGCGTGGTGGCCGAGGCGCCTGCTGGATCGGGCGTTGCCCCGGGCGACCGGGTGATCCTTTACCCTTACGAATTCTGCGGCACCTGCCGGCCTTGTCTCAACGGCGACCAGCCTCTCTGCCACCACGCCAAGATTCTGGGCGAGCACCGCCACGGCACCTTCGCCGAATATGTGGCGCTCCCCGCGCGCGCTCTGCTGAAGCTGCCGGACGACGCCGATATGGACCAGGCGGCCGTATTGGGCGTCGCCCATCTCACCGCCTGGCGCATGGTGTTCGGCAAGGCGCCGGCCGGGCCAGGCACGGTGGTGCTCGTCCAGGGGGCCGGCGGCGGCGTCTCCTATGCCGCCGTGCAACTCGCCCGCATGGCGGGCGCGCGGGTCATCGTCACCACGACCGGGCCGGACAAGCTCGCGCATTTCCGCAGCCTCGGCGTGGAGGCTCTGGACTATCGCGACGCCGACGTCGCCAGGGCGGTGCTGGCCCTGACCGGAGGCGAAGGCGCGGATCTCGTCATCGACAATGTGGGCGAGCGCACGTGGGGCACCTCCCTCAAGGCCCTCGCCCGCGGTGGCCATCTCGTGACCTGCGGCGCGACGACGGGCGCCCATCCCTCGGCGGACCTCCAGCGCCTGTTCATCCGGCAATTGTCGGTGCACGGCTCCACCATGGGCTCCATGGACGAATTCCGCCGCCTCCTCCTCGCATGGCACGGCGGCGGCTTCACGCCCCGCATCGACCGCGCCTTCCCGCTGGCCGACGTGCCCTCCGCCTTCGCCCACCTCGAAGACCCGGCCCGCATGGGCAAGATCCTGATCCGCATCTCCTGATCCGCATCTCATGAACTCAATCGAAGGCCATAGACATGACCTATGAGACCGTGCTCGTCGCCACGCAGGGGCCCGTCGGCATCATCACCCTCAACCGGCCGGAGGCGCTCAACGCCCTGAACCACCAGATCACCTCCGAGCTGTCCCACGCCGCCGCCGCCTTCGATGCCGACGGGGACATCGGCGCGATCGTGATCACGGGATCGGACAAGGCTTTCGCCGCCGGGGCCGACATCAAGGAGATCAAGGACAAGACCTTCGCCGAAGTCTATGAGGAGCAGCTCATCACGGCCACGTGGGAAGGCGTGTCGCGGGTCCGCAAGCCGACCATCGCGGCGGTGTCGGGGCATGCCATCGGCGGCGGCTGCGAGCTGGCCCTGATGTGCGACATCATCGTGGCGTCACAGACGGCCCGCTTCGCCCTGCCGGAGACCACCATCGGCATCATTCCCGGTGCCGGCGGCACCCAGCGCCTGACGCGCATCGTCGGCAAGGCCGTGGCCATGGACATGATCCTCACCGGCCGGGCCCTGTCCGCGGCAGAGGCGCAGGCGCTGGGGCTGGTCAGTCGCGTGGTGCCCGCTGGCACCCATGTCGCGGAAGCGGTCGCGATCGCCGCGCAAATCTCCACCTCGTCCCGGCCCGTGGTGCGCCTCGCCAAGGAAGCCGTGACCCAGGCGTATGAGACGCATCTCCAGGAGGGCCTCTATGTGGAGCGCAGGCTCCTCTATGCCACCTTTGCCCTTGAGGACCGGCGCGAGGGCATGAACGCCTTTGCGGAAAAACGCAGGCCGACCTTCCGCGGGCTCTGACCGGACGGGGTACGAACTGGGCTTCGTCCCGCCGTCCGGCGATGGTCCCGCGCCCCGTGCAGTACGAGGCGCGGGAACGGGCTCAGGCGAGGACCGGGCGGAACCGGCGCGCCACCAAGGCCAGGGTGCCGAGGCCGCAGACGAGGATGACCGGCACCAGCACCAGCATCACGCCGGCCGGCGTGATGCCCTGCGCCACCAGAACCCCGGCGAGCAGCGGCCCTGCCATGGAGCCGAGGCGGCCGACCGCAACCACGACACCAACGCCCGTGCCGCGGATTTCCGCCGGATAGCATTGGGGGGCGATGCCGTAGAGGATCGACTGCACGCACAGCACGCCGACGCCCACCAGCGTCACGGTGAACAGCATGGTGGCGAGCGCCGGCTGAAGCAGGCCCAGCATGGCGAGGGCAGCCGCCACGAAGGCGAAGCTGGCGGCGATGGCGATGCCACGCTGGCGCCCGTCCAGCACCCGCCCGCCGATGAGGCTGCCGACGGCGCCGCCAAGGCTGTACAGGATGAGGGCGAACGACGCCTCGCTGCGCGAGAAGCCCTGCGCCACAAGCAGCTGCGGCAGCCAGTTCATGAGCAGATAGACCACCATCAGGCCGAGGAAGAAGGCCCCCCAGAGCAGCAAAGTGGCGACCATCGAGTCGGGACGGAACACCTCCGTCCACGGCGTCTTCTGTCCGGAGGTGGCGGGCGCCATCTTCAGCGGCGGCAGGCCCATGTAGATGAACGGCACAAGGATCAGGGGCAGGACGCCGCCCACGAGGAAAATGGAGCGCCAGTCCCCGCCATGCAGGTCGAGCAAAGCGACGAGGCTCGCCACCGCCGCGCCCAGCGGCATGCCGGCATACATGAGGGCCACCGCCCGCCCCTTCCGCTCCGGCCCCACCGCCTCCGAGGCGATGGAGACGAGGTTCGGCAGCGCGCCGCCCAGCCCGACGCCGGTGAGGAAGCGCAGCACCACCAGCGCCTCCACGGAGGTGGCGAGGATGGTCGCGATGGAGGCGAAGCCGAAGGCCACCAGCGCGATGAGGAGCCCTGCGCGCCGGCCCCAGCGGTCCGCCGTATAGCCGCCGATCAAGGCCCCGATCATGAGGCCCAGGGTGGCCGAGGAGAAGAACAGCCCCATCTGCTGGGGCGTCATGTGGAAGGCCGGCCCGATCTTGGGGGCGGCGATGCCCGCGGCCTGCAGATCGAAGCCTTCGATCACGGCGGCCAGCGAGACGTAAAGGAGCGCCCGGCTTCCCGCAGGGCTTGTTTTCAAGGCAGTCGACATTTGCTTTCCTCCCATCCGGCGCGGCCTGTTGCGGCCGCTGTCTTGTCCGTCCGCCGATGGCCGGCAGGCCCCGCGGTTCTTCTCGGTGTGCGCCCGGTCCCGCACGGGACGAGCCGTGCGGGACCGGGCGCGGTGGATTGTGTTGAGCGGCGCTGTCAGGCGGCGGCCGCCGCCCGGGCGAGATCGAGCGCCACATCGACGATCATGTCCTCCTGTCCGCCGACCATGCGGCGGCGGCCGAGCTCGGCGAGGATGTCGCGGGTGTCGACGCCATAGGTCTTCGAGGCGGCCTCGGCGTGGCGCAGGAAGCTGGAATAGACCCCGGCATAGCCCAGCGAGAGGCTTTCCCGGTCCACCCGCACCGGCCGGTCCTGCAGCGGACGCACCAGATCATCGGCGGCGTCCATCAGGATGTTGAGGTCGCAGCCGGTGGCGATGCCCTTGCGGTTCAGCACGGCGATCAGCGCCTCCAGCGGCGCATTGCCCGCGCCCGCGCCCATGCCGGCCAGAGACGCATCCACCCGCACCGCCCCCGCCTCGATGCCCGCCACCGCATTGGCGACGCCGAGGGTCAGGTTGTGATGGGTGTGGACGCCGATCTCCGTCTCCGGCTTCAGCAAGTCGCGGAGCGTCTGCACGCGCAGCGTATAGTCCTCCGGCAGCATGGCCCCGGCGGAATCCGTCACATAGACGCATTCCGAACCGTAGCTCTCCATCAGCTGCGCCTGCTCGGCCAGCTTCTCGGCCGGGATCATGTGCGCCATCATCAGAAAGCTCGCCGTGTCCATGCCGAGCGCCCGGGCCGCCTCGATGTGCTGGCGCGACACGTCGGCCTCGGTGCAGTGGGTACACACCCGCACCGAGCGGGCGCCCGCGTCGTAGGCCGCTTTCAGATCATGCACCGTGCCGATGCCGGGGATGAGCAGGACGGTAACGACGGCGCGGCTGCATTCCTGCGCCACCGCGGCGATCCATTCGAGGTCGTCATGGGCGCCGAAACCGTAGTTGAAGGTGGCGCCGGTGAGGCCGTCGCCATGGCTGATCTCGATGGCGTCCACGCCGGCCCGGTCCAGCGCCCGGGCGATGGCCCGGATCGTGTCGAGCGAATACTGGTGGCGGATGGCGTGCATGCCGTCGCGCAGGGTGACGTCCTGGATGTAGAGCTTGCCGGGGTTCGGGCGGGCCATCACGCGGCCTCCTTCGCGAGGAAACGGGCGGCCCAGCGGTCGGCGGAGACCAAAGCGGCCGAGGTCATGATGTCGAGGTTTCCGGCATAGGCCGGCAGATAGTGGGCAGCGCCCTCCACCTCGAGCAGGATGGTGGTCTTGAGGCCGGTCACCGGGCCGACGCCCGGGATGCGGACGGGCGCGTTGTTGCCGATCTCCTCGAACTGCACCTTCTGCTTGAGGCGATAGCCGGGCACGTAGGCCTTCACGGTCTCGACCATCTCCAGGATGGAGGCCTCGATGGCCTCGCGCGTGCCGCCCTGGGACAGGGTAAAGACGGTGTCGCGCATGATGAGGGGCGGCTCCGCCGGATTGAGGATGATGACCGCCTTGCCGCGCTCGGCGCCGCCGAGCACCTCGATGGCCTTCGACGTCGTCTCGGTGAACTCGTCGATATTGGCGCGGGTGCCGGGGCCGGCGGATTTGGAGGAGATGGAGGCGACGATCTCGCCCCAGATCACCCGGTCGGTGGCGCGGCGCACGGCATGGACCATGGGGATGGTGGCCTGTCCGCCGCAGGTGACCATGTTGACGTTGGACGCGTCGAGATTGGCCTCGCCGTTGATGGCGGGAATGGTGAAGGGGCCGATGGCGGCGGGGGTGAGGTCGATGACCTTCTTGCCATCCTTCCGCAGCACCGCGTCATTGGCGATGTGGGCCTTGGCGGAGGTGGCGTCGAACACGACGCCGATCTCGGCGTAATTGGGCAGGCGGGTGAGGCCCTCGATGCCCTCGTGCGTCACCGGCACCCCGAGCCGCGCCGCGCGGGCGAGGCCGTCGGACGCCGGATCGATCCCCACCATGGCGCCCATCTCCAGATGGCGCGACATGCGCATGATCTTGATCATCAGGTCCGTGCCGATATTCCCAGACCCGATGATCGCGGCCTTGATCTTGGGCGTGCTCATGCCTGCTTCTCCGTGGTGCCGGGTGTTCCGATGGCGACCTTCACTGCGCCGAGCCCCGCGATGCGCGCCTCCAGCACATCGCCGGGCGCGACCGGGACCATGGGGCCGAGGGCGCCGCTGAGCACCACGTCCCCGGCCTTCAGCGGCGTTCCCAGCGCGGCGCAGGTGCGGGCGAGCCACAGCACCGCGGTGAGCGGGTTGCCGAGGCAGGCCGCGCCGCCGCCGAAGGATGCGGCCGTGCCGTTGCGATTGAGCACCATGCCGAGGCCGGCGAGGTCCGTATCCTCCAGCCGGCGGATGGGACCGCCCATCACGTAGACGCCGCTGGAAGCGTTGTCGGCGATGGTGTCCGAGATCTTGATGTCCCAGTTCTGCACGCGGCTGCCGACGATCTCGATGGCGGGGGCCACATAGTCGATGGCGCGGCACACCTCGGTGGGGGTGACGTCCGCCGCCGCAAGGTCCGCCCTCAGCACGAAGGCGACTTCCGCCTCCGCCTTCGGCTGGAGCAGGCGGGCGAAGAGCACCTCCTCGCCGTCGCAATACTCCATGTCGGCGAACAGCACGCCGAAGTCCGGCTGGTCCACGCCAAGCTGCTGCTGGACGGCGCGGGAGGTGAGGCCGATCTTGCGGCCCACGAGGCGCCGCCCCTCCGCCACCGCCCGCTTTGTGTTCAGGAACTGGACCTCGTAGGCGGCCTTCAGGTCGAGGCCGATCAGGTCCCGCACCGGCTCGCAGGGCACGGCCGTGCGCGCCGCGGCGAAGAGGCGGTCCGCCGCTTCGCGGATCTGCTGTGTGCTCATCTCAAATCACCTTGAAAGAAATTCGAGCACCAGCGCGTTGAACGCGTTGGCGTGCTCCCACTGGGCCCAGTGCCCGCAATTGCCGAAGATGTGCAGCTCGGAGCGCGGAATGCCGGCCAGCAGCCGCAGCCCTGCATCCAGCGGCACGAAGCGATCGTTGCGCCCCCATATGACGAGGGTGGGCGCCGAAATCTCGCCCAGGCGCGGGCCGAAATCGGGGAACTGCTTCGGGTTCGCCTCAAGGCTTTTGACGAAGTTCTCAAGATGATCGCGGCGCTGGAGCATGTTCTCAAGGCGCGTGCGGTAGAGATCTTCGGTCAAATCATTGGGATCGAACACGAAGACGGCCATCATCGCCTTCAGGTTCTCGATGGTCGGCGCGCGATAAAGCGCGTTCAGGAGCTTGATGCCCTCCGTGGGCATGGGCGCGAAGGGGCTCGCCCCGCCCGTGCCGCCGCCCATCAAAACGAGCTTTCCAACCTTGCCCGGATGGTCGAGGGCGAAGGCGACAGCGCTGTGGCCGCCCATGGAATTGCCGAGGATGTGGATGCGCTCCAGCCCCAGCGCTTCCACCACGCCAGCCAGCACACGCGCATTGAGGTTGGAGCGCGAGCCGGTTGAGACGATGGTGTCGCTCTTGCTCCAGCCGGGGCAATCCACCAGCAGCACGCGATAGCCCGCCTCGACGAGGGGCGCGATGTTGCGGTTGAAGTTGGCCCAGCCTGACGCGCCGGGGCCGGAGCCGTGCAGCATCACCACGGTCTCGCGGGCATTGCCGGGATCGCAGTCGTTGTAATGGATGGTGAGTTCGCCGCCGGCTTCGGGCACGCGGGCGAAGCGGCTGGTGCCGGCTTCCGTGAAGGGTTCGCTCATGCTCAGGATTCCAGGGGGCTGACGCGGCAGAAGGCGCCGTTCACATAGATCAGGGGCTCGCCGCCCGGCGGCTCGGAGGCGTCCAGCACCTCGCACAGCAGGGCATGGTGGGTGCTCTCGTCGAACACCTTCACCACCCGGCAGTCGAAGGTGGCGAGCGCCCCCTCCAGCACGGGTGCGCCGGAGACGCGGGTCTGCCAGCCGCCATGCTCGAAACGGGCGGGGCCAAACACGCCCTCCACCATGCCGGCGAACACCTTGGCGAGGTGCGCCTGCCCCGCGGAGAGCACGTTGATGCACAGGGAGCCGCTGGCGAGGATGCTGTCGGCCGCGGCCACTTTCTTGTTGACCAGAACCACCATGCGGGGCGGATCGACGGTGACGGAACACACCGCAGTGGCGGTGAGCCCGACCTTGGTCTCGCCGTCGCACGTGGTGATGATGGAGACGCCGGAAGCGAGGTGCCGCATGCCGGTGCGATGGTCATCCGGGCTAGCGGTGGGCAGGTGGCGCAGGGCCTCGCTGGCCGCCCAGTCAAGGCGCTGGTTGATGGTCTGTGTGTTGATGTTCTCTGTCATGGCCGGGCCTCAGGCGCGCACGCCGAATGGATTGGCGGCCGGCATGGGATTGCCGAGCATCTGGCCGCCAAGGAGGTCGCCGATATTGTCCTGGTTCTGGGTGATGTGGTTGGCACCCACCAGGATGTCGCGCAGCTGGCGCTGCATGGGATTGTTGAGCCAGACGCCGCGCGTCGACGTCTTCTTGAAGATCATGTGGGCCGCGTCAAAGCATTCGCCGCCGGTGAACTGGTTGGTGGCGAAGTGGCGCACGCGCACGTCGATGGGCACCAGCTCGCCGCGCTCGGCATAGCTCCACGCCTCGTCGGTGTTGTGCAGGATGCGGGTTTCCGCCCCCAGGATCTTCGCGGTCGCCTCGCCGAGGCGGGCCTTGATGAAGGGGTCGTTCACCGCCGCGCCGACGGCCTGGTTGAGGTTCTGACGCGGCCGCATGTGCTCGATGTAGAGATCGGCCATGCCGCGGGCCATGCCGACGATGACGGACGACACCGCCGCGTAGAACACATAGAAGAACGGCATCTTGTAGAGATTTTCCACGTGGCCGTGGGTCTCCTCGCCATAGGCGGCGATGACATGGCTGCGATAGGCCGGCACGAACGCCTCGCGCACCACCAGCTTCTTGCTGCCGGTGCCGGCGAGACCCACGACGAACCAGTCGTCCACGATCTCGAAATCCGATTTCTGCACCCAGAACGAGCGGAACACCTGCTCGCCATTCTCCAAGACGCGACCGCCGAGGAAGGCGCCGCCCTCGGCGTGGTCGCAGCCGCTCGAGGTCAGCCACTCGCCCTTGAGCACGTAGCCGCCGTCCACCGCCGTCACGGTGCCGAAGGGGGCATAGGAGGAGGAGACGAGCCGGGTCGGATCCTCGCCCCACAATTCGTCGCCGCAGCGCGGATCGAGCAGGCCCACCTCGAACGGGTGGACGCCCAGGACCATGACGTTCCAGGCGCTGGAGGGGCAGCCGCGGGCAAGCTCCATCAACACCCTGTTGAGCACGTTGGGGCTCATCTCATAGCCGCCCCAGCGCCGCGGCTGGAGGATGCGGAAGAAGCCGGCATCCTGAAAGGCCTGGATGGTGGCGGCCGGCACCATGCGCGCCTTCTCCACCGCCTCCGCTTGCTCGCGCAGCCAGGGGATCATGGCCGTCGCGCGGGCGACGATCTCGGTTTCGGTGGGCGTGCAGCTCGATCTGTCCAACATGCTGATTCTCCTGGCGTTCCTCGCTGGGGTCGCGTGCACGCTGTCAGCGTGGCCCGGCGCTCATGACGCCGTAGCCGGCGATCCACTCGTTGATCGGGCGGTAGTAGTCGCGGCGGGCGGTGTATCCGTTCCGCGCAGCGGCAAGCGCCGCGAAGGCGGCCACCCAGGTGCGCACCTCGTGGGTGGAGCGGCCGGCCTCCTTCGAGATGTCCTCGATGCTGAAGTCGTCCACGGCATCGAGCTGTCCGCCGAGCAGCAGGTCGATGAAGGCCTGGTCCCATTCGGCGTTGAGGGGCGTCTGGGCGGAGAGGTCCGTGCCGTAGATCTTGCCGGCGGCGATGGTGCGCTCCTGCCGCGCCGCGCGGGCCTCGGGCGTGGGATTGCGACCGCAGATGAGAAACTCGCCGATGGCTTCCGGCGCGCCTTCCAGCAGAGGCACCGGCGGCTCATGGGAGAGGCCGCCCGTGCCGACCACGAGCACGCGCTTGTCGAGGGTGGCAATGAACTGGCCCACCACCTCGCCGAGGCGGCGCACGCGCCGATAGGGCGCAAAGGGCGGGGCGACGGAATTGATGATGATGGGAATGACAGGATAGCGGGTCAGGCTGCCGGTCAGCTCCTCGAGCGTCTGCGTGCAGCCGTGGTCCACCTGGAGGCGATGGGACAGGGAGACGTCCACGTCGTGGTCGAGGACGAAGCGGGTCAAGTCGAGCGCGAGATCCCGCGCCACCGAGAGCGGCCCATGCATCGTCATGTAATCGCCAACCGACTCCGCTGCCGTTGCAATGACGAAAGGCGGCATCAGGTCGTAGAAGAGGCCATTATAGTGGTCCGGCGCGAAGATCACGATCAGCTCGGGGTCGAATGCTTCCACGTCGGCGCGGGCGCGGGCCAGCACGGCATCGACTTCCGCAGTCACCTCGGGCGCGGGATCGTTGAGCCCGCGCAAAGGCGTGTGCGAGAGGCACTTGAGCATGATGGTCATGTTGGCTCCCTCGACCTTGGAAGCTGCGGGCCGACGACAGCGCGTGGCCAGCTCCCCCCTCCAGGTCGTGTTCTTCATTTTGAATGCGTGCACTGTAGGGGCGGTGGCGGCGGAGACGGAACGTCAAACCGCTCGGATGTGCACCTAGTGCACATCATTGATTTCAAATATCATTCCGGGACATCGTGAAAGCCCGGGGGCAGATCGGTGCGGGGCGAGGATCGAGGCGCGGCGGGCCTTTGCGCGTGCAATGCGCCGAACGTTTCGCGCCTGGTCTATGCTGGCGAAAAGGTCGGGAGCGAAACCACATGGCGGAGGCGAGCCGCTACAAGAACGTCCGGGGGCTCAGCCGGGGGCTCGCGCTCCTCAATGTCCTCAACCGCATGGATGGCGGCGCGAACGTCGCGCGCCTCGCCGAGCTGACCAAGCTGCATCGCACCACCGTGCAACGTCTTCTGGAGACGTTGCAGACGGAGGGATATGTCCGGCGCAGCGAGTCCGATGACCGCTATTGCCTGAACCTTCGAGTGCGCGAGCTCAGCGAAGGCTTTCGCGACGAACACTGGATCTCGGCCCTGGCCTCGCCGCTGCTCGGCGAGTTGCTGCGGGAGGTGGGCTGGCCGACGGACCTGTGCACCTTCGACGTGGACGCCATGGTGGTGCGCGAGACCACCCACCGCTTCAGCAAGCTCTCGTTCCATCGCTCCATGATTGGCCGGCGCCTGCCCCTGCTCCAGACGGCCAGCGGCACGGCCTACCTCGCCTTCTGTCCCGCGGATGAGCGCGAGCGCATCATCGATTTCCTCGCCCGTCAGCCGCGAATGGAATGCCGGCTGGCCCGCGACCGCCCGGCCCTGAACGACCTGCTCGCCCGCGTGGTGCAGCAGGGATATGGCTTCAACCACATGAACTGGACGGAAGAGCCGAAGATGGCCGGGATCGCCGTTCCGATCCGCAGCGCGCAAGGTCTTCTGGGCTGCCTGAGCGTGGTCTACATTGCGTCGGCGATGACGACTGCGGTCGCGGCCTCGCGCTATCTGGACTCGCTGCGCAAGGTGGTGAATTCCCTGGAGGCGGAGACGATGAAAGCGGAGATCGCATAGGCGGCCCCGTGCCCCCAGCTACGGCACATGCGCCGTGTCGGCGGGCTGATCCTCAGGCAGACCCGATCTCGCTGCCGCGACGAGCAAACGGACGACCGAGCCGATCTCGGCACGCAGGTGAGGATCGGCGATGATGCCTGAGGCATCCACGGCCGACCTCGGCACGGGAATGTCGCGGCAAGCGGCCTCGATGATCCTGGCGCCGGCGCGTTCCAGGACGAGTCTCAGCGCCGCATAGGTATCCTGCGCACGGCCTTCCGCGGACGCATTGATCCACCCAACCGGCCGCTCACAGAGGCTGGCTCCGCCCACGGTCCAGTCGAGAGCATTCTTGAAGCTCCCCGGCAGCGATCCGGCATATTCCGGCGTCGAGATGAGCACGGCGTCGGCCTTGCCGATTCCCTCACGCAGCTCGACCACGTTGGGGTGGAGCGGATCCACATCATCGTCCGGATTGAAGTGGGGGAGGCCTGCAATACCCTGATAGAGCAGCGCCTGGGTGCCGACCGGCGCGAGAGCGCGGGCGGTCGCGAGAACCGCGCCATTGATCGAGCCCTGCCGGAGACTGCCGTTCAACAGCATCAGCCTGATTGTCGTCTCCATGTCGGTCGTCTTCCATGCAACGGACGCGCAGAATGGCGTCCTGTGGTGCGATGGACAATCGTAACCGCGGCTGCACCCCGGGGCGTGCGGCCATTGCCCCTACCCCGTCGGGACCTCCATGCGCCCGCGCAGCGCGCCCGCCAGATGCTCGGCGAACTGGGCGCTGGGCAGCGGCAGGTTGCGGTCGCGGAGCTGACCCAGGACCAGATCGGCGCTCGGCAGGTCGCGCTCGTCCACCGGGCGCACGACGATACCCGGCGGCATGGCATCCGGCTCGGCGCCGATCTCGATCTGGAACGAGATCATGCCGGTATGGGCAACGAGGCCGCGCAGCAGCTCGAAGGAATTGGTCTCGGCGGCCACCGACAGCTTCAGCCCCGCGCGGGACAGCCGCTCCTCGATCATCTGCCGGCCGCCGGTGGAGAATTCCGGCAAGGCGAGGGGATGGCCGGTGCAGTCGGCGAGGCGGAGCTTCGCCTTGCGGGCGAGCGGGTGGTCCGCGTTCATCAGCGCCACCAGCCGCTGCGGCAGGGTCATGATCGGCCTCAGGCGCCCAAGAAACGGCGGGCGGAAGACGAGAATGAGGTCCACCACATAATCCACCAGCAGGCCCATGGCCCGCTCGTGGTCCACCACCATCACCTCGAACGTCATCAGCGGATAGCGCTTGCGGAAGGCGCCGATCTGCCGCGGCAGGAAATCGTGCGCCAATGCCTGGCTGCAGGCGATCCGCACCGTGCCCCGCCGCAGGCCGCGCAGATCCTCGAGTTGCGAGCGCATCCGGTCGGCGTCGTTCAGCTGCTCGCGCACATAGGTGAGGAAGACCTCGCCGGCCGAGGTGAGGCGCACGCCGCGGGGGCGCCGCTCCAGCAGCTTCAGCCCCAGTTCCTCCTCCAGATCCATGATGCGCCGGTTGAGGGCGGAGGGCGTCACATTGAGCCGATCGGCGGCGCCGCGAATGGAGCCGGTGCGCGCCACCTCGTCCATGTAGCGCAGGAATCTGAGGTGCCGCATGTCGTCTCCACCCATCGTAGCCTTTTAGGCTACAGCATGTGGAATAATCGGCAATGGATCGCATCACTGCGTCGTGCCAATGTCATCTCTCAGCAGGAGAGCTCCTCTCCGGCGTGTCGCGAGAACGCTCCTTATGTCCGCGTCCGACCAGCCCCCGCTGAAACGGCCCCCGCTGCGCTTCGCCCGTCCCGTGCCGACACCCCGGCCGGTGACCATCCCCGGCGCGCCGCAGCCGGCCGAGATCGATCTCGCCCGCAGCGCGCTCGTCATCGTGGACATGCAGAACGATTTTCTCGAACCCGACGGCTGGTTTCCCCGCTTCGGTGTCGATCCCTCCCCGCTCCTCGCCATCGTGCCGACCCTTCAGGCTCTGGCAGCGGCGACCCGCGCGGCGGGCCTGCCTGTCATTTTCGTGAACTGGGGGGTGCGGGCGGATCGCGCGGAGCTGTCGGCCCCGCTCCTCGCCAAGGCGTCGGGCGCGGGCACGCGGCCCGTCTATGCCGATCCCTCGGTGGAAGGGCGCGGGCGCATTCTCGTGGAAGGCGACTGGGGCGCCGCGACCATCGACGCGCTGGCGCCGGAGCCGGGCGACCTCGTGGTGCACAAGCATCGCCTCTCCGGCTTCCACGACAACGAGCTCGACTCCATCCTGCGCAACCGCGGCATCGACACGCTGCTGTTCTCAGGGGTGAACATCGACCGCTGCGTCTTCTCGACGCTCTGCGACGCGAGCTTCCGCGGCTACGGCTGTCTGCTGGTGGAAGACGCCTGCGCCACCGTCTCGCCGGCCTATGTGTCGGAAGCCATCCTCTTCCTCGTGCGCCAGCTCTACGGCGTCACGCTTTCGAGCGGCGACCTGCTCGCCGTCCTTCGAGACCAGCCTCAACAATAACCAGAGCCAGACGGGACCATCACAATGACACTCCGGATACTCTCGCGACGCCTCGCACGCAGCAAACTTGCGCTTGCCCTTGCCCTCGGCATCGCCTCCACGGCCGCCGCCGGCCTCCCGGCGCTCGCGGACACCAAGCTGAAGATGGTGCTCAACTGGAAGTATCAGGGCCCGCAGGGCATGTTTTTCCTGGCGCAGGACCGCGGATACTTCAAGGCCGAGGGTCTCGACGTGACTTTCGATCAGGGCAACGGCTCCGGCGCCGCGGTGCCGCTGGTGGCGAACGGCACCTATGACATGGGCTTCGGCGATGTGAACGCGCTCATCGAGCTCGCCGCCAAGAAGCCGGAAGGCGCGCCCGTCGCCGTCTACATCATGTTCAACCAGCCGCCCTTCACCATCGCGGTGAAGGCGGACAGCCCCATCAAGACGCCCAAGGATCTGGAAGGCAAGACGCTCGGCGGCGCGGCCAATGATGGCGCGCTCAAGCTCTTCCCGGCCTTCTGCAAGCTGACGAAGATCGACTGCTCCGGCATCAAGATCACCAACATGCAGCCGAACCTGCGCGAGCAGATGCTGATGCAGGGCCAGGTGGACGGGGTGTTCGGCTATGTGAACACCATCCGCTTCTCCGCCAAGCTGATCGGCGCCGGTGATGACAAGCTGCGCTACATCAACTTCGGCGATTACGGCATGGACCTCTATTCCAACGGCATCATCGTCTCAGCCGATCTCATCAAGAACAATCCCGAGGCCATCAAGGGCTTCCTGCGCGCCCTCAACAAGGGCGTCATCGACACGCTGAAGGACCCGGACGCGGCCGTGGCCGCCGTGGCCAAGCGCGAGCCCCTCATCAAGATCCCGGTGGAGACCGAGCGCCTCGACGCCACCCTGAAGGCGGAGATGAACCACCCGGAGATCGCCAAGATCGGCCTCGGCAACGTGGACATGAAGCGCCTGCAGGAGTCCATCGACATCCTGGTGGACGCCAACAAGTTGCCCACCACCCCGAAGGCCTCGCAGATCTTCGACCCAGCCTTCCTGCCGCCGGTGGCGGACCTGCCCAAGAAGCTGTTCTGAACCGGCTGTTCTGAACCAGCTCTTCTGAACCAGACGTTCCGACGTCCCGACCCGGCGCCGCTCCCGTGAGTGGAGCGGCGCCCGCCCCCTACCCAACGGACCTCCCATGGATCTCAAGCTCAAGGATCGCGTCGCGCTTATCACCGGCCCCGCCAAGGGCATGGGCGCCGCCATCACCCGCGCCTTCGCGGCCGAAGGCTGCCGCCTCGCCCTCATCGGCCGTGACACTTCGGCCATCGCGCCGATCGCCGACGAGGTGCGCGCCGCCGGCGCCGAGGCGCTCGTGATCGCCTGCGACCTGACCGACGCCGATGCCTGCGATGCCGCCGCCGCGCGGACGGTCGAGGCCTTCGGTACGGTGGACATCCTCGTCAACGTGGCCGGCGGCTCCGGTCCCATCGGCAAGACCGGCGTGGAGACGACGCCCGCGGAGTTCGACGAGATCGTCACCCTCAACATGAACGGCTGCTTCCACACCATGCGCGCCGTGCTGCCCACCATGATCGAGCGCCGCTATGGCAAGATCGTCAATGTGGGGGGCACCTTCGGCATGCGCGGGCGGGCCGGCCGCATGGCCTATTCGGCCTCCAAATGGGGCCTGCGCGGCATCACCAAGAGCTTCGCGCTGGAGGTGGGCCCGCACAACATCAACGTGAACTGCGTGGAGCCCGGCATGGTGGACGGCCCGCGCTTTCGCGAGAAGGTCTGCGCCGACATGGCGCGGAAGCTTTCCATCACGCTGGAGGAGGCCATGGCCCGCCACGCGGCGGACTATGCCCTGCGCCGCGTGACCACCGACGAGGACGTGGCCAACGCCTGCTTGTTCCTCGCCAGCGACGTATCCCGCCAGCTCACCGGCATCGACATGCCGGTCGACGGCGGCTGGGCAATGCTCTGAGGAGGATGACATGAACGAACCTGTCGATCTCGTCATCCATGGCGGGCGCATCGTCTCCCGCGAGACGGTCATCGAAGCCTCCATCGCCATCCGCGGCGAGACCATCGTCGCCGTCGGCGCGCCCGATGCCATGCCGGAGGCGAAGGAGACCTTCGACGCCACGGGCCTTCACATTCTGCCCGGCGCCATCGACGTGCATGTGCACTTCCGCGATCCCGGCTACACCCACAAGGAAGACTTCGAGAGCGGCACCGCCGCCGCGGCCTTCGGCGGCGTGACCACCGTGTTCGACATGCCCAACACCATCCCGACGGTTGCGGATGGGGAGACGCTGAAGGCCAAGCACGCCATCGCCGCCTCCAAGGCGCATGTGGACTATGGCCTCTATGCGGTGCTGGGCGAGGACACCATCGACAAGGTGTCGGAGCTGATCGAGGCCGGGATCATCGGCTTCAAATGCTACATGGGGAACACCTTCGGCCGCATCCCGACGCCCTCCACGGGGGCGATGCTGGAGGCATTCGAGAGGGTGGCGCCCACCGGCAAGCGCATCTCTCTGCATGCCGAGACCAATTCGGTGATGGAGCGGCGCCAGAAGCGCCTGACCGAGAGTGGCCGCAGCGATCCCCTCGCCCATCTCGCCTCCCGCCCCGCCGTGGTGGCGGTTGAGGCGGTGGCCCGCGCGGCCATCCTTGCCGAATGGACCGGCGCGCGCATCCATATCCTCCACATCTCGTCCGCAGCCGAACTCGGCCCTCTCCGCGACGCCAAGGCACGCGGCGTCGACATCACCGGCGAGACCTGCCCGCACTACCTCATGCTGGGCGAGGCCGATTACGCCCGCTGCCGCGGCATCATCCGCGTCAACCCGCCGGTGCGGGAGAGCGTGAACAACGAACCGCTCTGGGCCGGCCTTCTCGACGGCACCATCGACATGATCGCCACCGATCACGCCCCGCACACGCCGGAGGAGAAGACCCGCGCCGACATCTGGAGCGTGGATTGCGGCTTCCCGGGTGTCGAGACGCAGATGCCGCTCATGCTCACCGAGGTTGCGGCCGGCCGCTACGACATTCGCGACTATGTGCGCTGGAGCGCGGTGAACCCGGCCAAGGTGTGGGGGCTCTACCCGAAGAAGGGCGCCATCCTGCCCGGCGCCGACGCGGACCTCGCCTTCGTGGACCTGAACCACGCCTGGACGCTGCGCGACGCCGATCTCCAGTCCCGATCCAAGATTTCCCCGTGGGACGGCCGGAGCGTGGTCGGCCTGCCGCGCCATACCATGGTGCGCGGGCGCTTCGTGATGAAGGATCGCGCGCTGGTGGCGGACACGAAGGGCCACGGCCGCTCGGTCCACGCCATCCAGCAGATGCCGGAGGCGAAGCCGCTGCACACCGATGAAACCCTGGCGGCCGTCATCGCCGACCGGCCGGAGGCGGCGGCATGAACGAGGATGCCCCTCCCTTCGTCCATCTCCAGGACGTGCGCCTCACCTACGGCCACGGCGCGCGCACCGTGGAGGCGCTCGGCACCACCAATCTCAAGGTCGGCAAGGGCGATTTCGTCGCCCTCGTCGGCCCCTCCGGCTGCGGCAAGTCCACCATCCTCAAGCTGGTGACGGGGCTCATTCCCGCCTCGGCCGGCTGGGTGTTCGTGGCTCAGCGCGAGGTCGGCGCCGAACCGGTACGGGTGGGCATGGCCTTCCAGAACCCGACCCTGCTGCCGTGGCTCACCATCCGGCAGAACGTGATGCTGCCGCTGAAGATCGTGCCGCCCTTCCGGCAGCAGTATCGCGCCAAGAAGAAGACCGAGTTCCGCGACCGCGCCGATGCCCTGCTGGAACAGGTCGGCCTCGCAGGCTTCGGCGACAAGTTTCCCTGGCAGCTCTCCGGCGGCATGCTCCAGCGCGCCTCGCTCTGCCGCGCGCTGATCCACGACCCCCAGCTCCTGATGCTGGACGAGCCGTTCGGCGCCCTCGACCAGTTCACCCGCGAGGAATTGTGGGCCATCCTTCAGGACCTGTGGCTGACGCGCCGCCCGACCGTGCTGCTCGTCACCCATGATCTCAAGGAAGCCGGCTATCTCGCCAATCGCGTCTGCGTCATGCGCGCCCGGCCGGGACGGATCGTCGAGGATTGCGCGGTGGATTTCGTCCGCCCGCGCACCATCGAGATGACCTACGAACCGGGCTTCGTCTCCCTCACCCAGCGCCTGCGGGAGCTCATCGTTTCGGCCCGCGCGCCCGACGCCGCAGTGGAGAGCGCCGCATGACCTACGCCCTGCGCCGCCGCCTGTATTCCGCTGCCGTCATCATCGGCTTCTTCGTCGTCTGGGAACTCGCCTGCGTCATCTTCCACATCAAGGAGATCGTGCTGCCGCGGCCGAGCCAGGTGTTCGCCACCCTGTGGCTTCAGGCTCCCGCCATCTGGCCGCACACGGTGCAGACGCTCTACACCACGCTGGTGGGCTTCGCCCTCGGCATCGTAAGCGGCGTGCTGCTGGGCGTGCTCATCGGCTCCTCGCGCCTCGCCTATGACACGGGCTATCCGCTGCTGATCGGCTTTTCCTCCATCCCGAAGGTGGCGGTGGTCCCGATCTTCGTCCTGTGGTTCGGGGCGGGCACGGTGCCGGCGGTGCTCACCGCCATGATCATGAGCCTCTTCCCCATCGTCGTGAACGTGGCCACCGGCCTCGCCACCACGGAGCCGGAGCTGGAGGACGTGATGAAGGCTCTCAGGGCCACGAAACTCGACATCCTGTTCAATGTCGGCCTGCCCCGCGCCATGCCCTATTTCTTCGCCTCCCTGAAGGTATCGGTGACGCTCGCCTTCGTCGGCACGGTGATCGCCGAGACGGTGGCCTCGAACCAGGGCATCGGCAACCTCATGATGATCGCCTCTTCCTCCTTCGACGTGCCCCTCGTCTTCGCCGGGCTGCTCGTGCTGGCGCTGCTGGGCGTCGGCCTCTACGCCATCTTCTCCCTCATCGAAGGGCGGGTGATCGGCTGGGCGCGGCGCAAGGACGGGGCGGACTTCGCCTGAGACACGCGCCATGCCCACTGCCAAGGTCCATCGCATCCCCACGGCGAGCCCCGACGACGTGTCCGGTCTTGCCGCCGCCATCGCCTCCGGCGCCATCGCGCCCAAGGGCATCCTCGCCATCTTCGGCAAGACCGAGGGCAACGGCTGCGTCAACGACTTCTCCCGCGGCTTCGCTGTCTCCGCCTTGCAGGCGCTCCTGCGCTCTCATCTCGGCGGCGCGGCGGATGAGGTGTGCCTCGTCATGTCGGGCGGCACCGAGGGCGGGATGTCGCCCCACCTGCTGGTCTTCGAGGTGACCGAGGCCGATGCGAACGACGCCTTCCCTGCCCTCGCCGTCGGCCGCGCGCATACGCCGGACCTTCCCTCCGAGCATCTCGGTCGAATGGGGCAGGTGCGCTCGGTCGGCGAAGGCGTGCGACGGGCCATGGAAGCCGCCGGCATCAAAGACGCCGGCGATGTCCATTTCGTACAGGTGAAGTGCCCGCTTCTCACGGCCGCCCGCGTGCGCGAGGCCGAGGCGCGGGGCGCGACCACGGCGACCTCCGACACGTTGAAATCCATGGGCCTCTCGCGCGGCGCCAGTGCGCTCGGCATCGCGCTGGCGCTTGGCGAGGTGGCCGAGGATGCGCTTTCCGACGCTGCCATCTGCGCCGACTACGGCCTGTGGTCCGGCCGCGCCAGTTGCTCGAGCGGCATCGAACTGCTGGGGCACGAGATCGTCGTGCTCGGCATGTCGAAGAGCTGGAGCGGCCCGCGCGTCATCGCTCATGCCGTGATGGCAGATGCCATAGATGTCGCGCCGGTGCGCGAAGCAATCGACAGTCTCGGAGGCGCGCCGGGAGACGGCACCATCGTACTCGCCAAGGCCGAGGCGAGCCGCAGCGGCCTCATCCGTGGCAAGCGCCACACCATGCTGGACGACAGCGACATCTCCTCCACCCGCCACGCCCGCGCCTTCGTCGCCGGCGCCCTGGCCGGCGTGGTCGGCCACACGGAGATTTATGTCTCCGGCGGCGCCGAACATCAGGGACCGGACGGCGGCGGCCCGGTGGCCATCATCGGCGCGCGTATGGCGGCAGAAGGCAGGTAGTTCGCCTGCTTTCATCTCGGCCCAGCAAGCGCCCCTGTCATGGAACGAGCGCCGGCCTTCCCACGTGTGGCGCCTCTCCAGCGCCCGGCTCTGCCGGACTGAAGAATGCCGCGCTAGAGCGATGCGGCGCGCAACCGCGTCTGCCAGAGGGCGCGACGCTTCTTGAGTTCGTCGTCCCGGTCGAGATCGGGGAAGTCGTCCCGGAGCCGGTCAAGTTCCTCATATCGGAATTCGGAGGCACCATGCGCCCGCCACGCGGCTTGCAGCGCCCCGTTGGCGTGCCTGCCGATGCCCAGTTCGAACCAGATCCTGTTCTTGTGCGTGTCTACGGTGGGGCTGGTGCCGACCCACACCTCCCCCGTCGCAGTGCAGATGATCGCATAGACCCCGAATGCGGGCTTGCGTTGCCGATAGGCCGCGACGGCCGCCTTGCGCTCCTGCCTGTCCATGACGCCTCCATATTTACCCGGATGATATAGATTGATTTTTCATCCGGGTAAATAAGGGCATCGCACGGAGACCTCGCCGTTCGACCGCTGGCGGCCCCCACCCGCCCTGCAGGCAGGTGCGGACCAGGACCCACGCTCAGGCGTACTGGGCCACGCCGTTGCCGAGCGACCAATTCTCCTTCTTCACCTCGATGAGGTTGACGAAGACATCCTCGGGCCGAAGGCCGGGGCTCTCGCTGAGATAGAGGGCGATGCGCCGGAACATCTCCTTCTTCTGCTCCACCGTGCGGGTGTCGTTCGCGGCGATCTGGATGAACACCACATCTTCAGTACGCGAGATGCCCATGTAGGAAGGGTCGAACCGGAAGTTCTCGGCCGAATGCTCGGTGATGGTCATGAACTGGTTGTCGCGCGGCACATTGAACGTCTCCTGCATTGCGCGCGCGAGACTGTCGAAGATCGCCCGGCGATAGGTTTCCGGCTTGCCGGCCCTGAGGGAGATGTGCGTGAGAGGCATGTGCGGCTCCTTCCCGTTGATCGATGTCGAAACAATAGGAATGGCCGCTTCTTTTTGGTACGCTATCGCAGTTCATATCTGAGATAGCATTTTGATATGATTGATCCGCCACTCGACCTCGATTCGGTCCGGACCTTCGTTCACATCGCGGAGCTGGAAAGCTTCACGAGGGCAGCGGAAGCCATGGGCACGAGCCAGGCGGCCGTCAGTCTCAAGCTGAAGCGGCTCGAAGGGCGCCTCGGATGCCGCCTGTTCGACCGCACCCCGCGCTACGTCCAATTGTCGCCCCGCGGCGCGAGCTTTCTCGACCAGGCGCGCGCCTTGCTCGAACTGCACGACCGGACGCTGGCCTCCCTCTCGGAACAGCGCCGGCGGCTCACCATCGGAATCAGCGATCATGTCGCCGGCCCCGAGCTTCCGGCCCTGATCGCGCGCATGAACAGCCAGGATCCGCAGCTTGTGATCGAGATCCGGATCGGGTCGTCGGCCGATCTCCTGCAGCAGTTCGACCGGCGGGAGATCGACAGCGCGCTCATTCGCCTCAGGTCCGATCGGGACGATGGCAACCTGATCGCCGAAGAACAGTTCGGCTGGTTCGCCGCTCCTGGCTGGCAGCACCGCCCGGACGAGCCGCTGCCGATTGCCACGATGGCCGAGCCGTGCGGCGTGCGCGCGCTGGCCTGTCGGCTTCTGGACGATGCCGGGGTGAACTGGCGGGAGATTTTTGTTGGCGGCGGAGTGATGGCGGTGGCGGCGGCGGTGATGGCGGGCCTGGGAGTGGCGGCGCTGTCGCCGCGGATGGTCCCCTTCGGCTCGATGGAGGTGAGCCGGCGGCTCGGTCTTCCGCCCCTGCCCCGTCAGCCGATCATGCTGCACAGCCGGGTGAAGGACGGCCCCTCACGCGAGGCGCTTGCAGCGTTGGCGGCCGCCTTCCGGGGCGCGGCCCGGGGGTGAATCCGTGCCGTGGCGTCCATATGTCATCGACTTGCGAGACAAAGATTATCGTCCGGCGCCGATCTCGGATCTTGATCTTGCGTGCGC